>NZ_RSFE01000003.1 GCF_004025325.1 Pseudidiomarina gelatinasegens
GCTGAGTAAGCACTTTTGTGGATCACTTTGTAGTCGGCGTCTGAAGTATAAAATTAGCTAAGGGTGGATCACTTTTACTCCGTTGTTTTTAGGACAAAAGTGGATCAGTTTTCACCCGTTGTTGACAGTAGCGACCCAATTAAACGAGAGACCGAGAAAAACATTGAACTTTACGACACCGTCACACATGATTGACAAGGGTGTTGCGTTGATGACTTGAATCTACAGCGGCGTACTTCGCGAAGCAGTCCGACTAAGGTACGCCTTTATCAAAGAGCACAAGGACTGCTGGCCAGTACGAAAGCTGTGCCGACTTCTGGAAGTGAACCCTAGTGGGTTTTATGCGTGGCTCAAAAAGCCTCGCTCAAAGCGCCAGAAGCGTGATACGCGTCAGGCTGGCCTGATCAAGCAATTCTGGCTCGAATCAGGTGGTGTATATGGCTATCGAAAAATATACAGCGATATGCGTGAGTACGGCGAAAACATTGGCATCAATCGCGTTCACCGACTGATGAAGCTTAGCAAAATTAAGGCTCAGGTCGGTTACAATAAACCACGTCATCGCGGCGGTAGTGTTCATGTCGTCTCGCCGAACAGACTTAATCGTCAGTTCAGCACGGATAAACCAGACCAAGCTTGGGTGACTGATGTCACGTATATCAAAACTCACGAAGGCTGGCTTTATCTCGCGGTAGTGGTCGACCTATTCTCACGTCGCGTGGTTGGCTGGTCGATGCAACAGCGAATGACCAAAGAATTGGTGCTTGATGCGCTACTCATGGCGGTCTGGCGGAGAAATCCCCAACAAACCGTTACCGTTCACTCGGATCAAGGAAGTCAGTACACGAGTCACGACTGGAGTACATTCCTTAAAAGCCATAATTTAGAAGGAAGCATGAGCCGTCGCGGAAACTGTCATGACAATGCGGTTGCAGAAAGCTTTTTCCAACTTCTAAAGCGTGAGCGTATTAAACGAAAGGTGTATTCAAATCGAGATGATGCACGTCGCGATATTTTTGACTACATCGAAATGTTTTATAACGTGAAACGCCGACATGGTTTTAATGATCAGCTTTCACCAGTAGAGTATGAAAAACGATTTAAAAACGAGGCTACTGAGTGTCTAGTGAACTAGGGGCTTACCACATGCTATAAATTAGCATACTACCACCTGCACATCATTGATCGAGATCAAAGGTGCGCAGGTGATATTTACAGAGTAAGGTATCATCAAACCTTAACGTCTTTCTTTCGCCACAAATAGTAAACAGCAGGTAATACGAGCAAGGTTAAGATAACAGCGCTGATCATTCCTCCAACCATTGGCGCCGCTATTCTACTAACCACCTCAGCCCCAGTCCCTGTACTAAACATTATAGGCAATAAACCAGCAATTGTAGAAACGGCCGTCATCATGACAGGACGAACACGAAGCCCAGCCCCTTCCATTACAGCGCGAGAAACACCGTCTTTAGTCAAAGCTTTACCTTGCTCTAGTTGGCGTTGTTCGTATTCGTTATAGGACTGATTAAGATAAGTCAGCATTAATATCCCTATTTCTACGGTAACCCCCGCTAGTGCTATAAAGCCAACCGCTACAGCAACTGAGAAATTATAATCTAAAAGATACATTAGCCAGATTGACCCCACCAATGCGAGAGGCAAAGTTCCCAATATAATGGCTATTTCTGTAACGTTTCGAAAGTTCATATATAAAAGAACGATAATAATCGCGAGCGTTAACGGAATCACGTAAGTCAGTTTTTCCTTTGCCCTTTCCATATATTCGTACTGCCCGGACCAGGTAACTGAATACCCTGCTGGCAACTCGAGTTCTTGTTCTACAACCTTCATTGCTTTTTCAACATAAGTGCCGACATCAACTCCCTCAATGTCGACAAAAGTCCAGCCATTAAGTCTTGCGTTTTCGCTTTTAATTGCCGGCGGTCCAAGTTCAACGTAGACATCAGCCACATCCGCCAAACTAATACGCTGCCCGTTTGGCGTAACTAAAGGTAGCTTCTTTAATTCTTCCGGCGAATCACGGTAATCTTGAGGGTAGCGCAAGTTTATTGGGTAACGTTCAAGCCCTTCAATGGTCTCTGAAACATTCATTCCGCCAATAGCCGTGGCAACAACCTGCTGAACATCCTCAATGTTCAAGCCATAACGTGCAGCCTGCTCTCTTTTTATGTCGACTTTGACATAGCGTCCACCAGCCACTCGCTCTGAATAAACAGAAGCCGTACCATCGACATCATCAAGTATCGTTTCAAGCTGCTGACCGATCTTCTGAATTTCATTAAGATCAGCTCCGGCAACTTTTATACCTACCGGCGTTTTTATACCTGTCGATAACATATCAATGCGAGTTTTAATGGGGTAAACCCACGCATTGGTCAGCCCCGGAAACTTTACAAGCGCATCCAGTTCTTTTTTCAACTTCTCAGTGGTCATACCGTCTCTCCACTGATCTTTCGGTTTCAGTTGAATAAAGGTTTCAATCATCGTTAGGGGTGCCGGATCAGTGGCGGTATCCGCTCGACCAATTTTGCCAAAAACCGTCTTCACTTCCGGTACCGTTTTTATGAGCTTGTCGGTTTGCTGCAACAGCTCCCTTGCTTTACCAATTGATAATCCGGGATAGGTAGTGGGCATATACATCAAATCGCCCTCATCCAAATCTGGAATAAATTCACTACCAATTTTGTCAATCGGCCAGACACCAACGGCCAGGATAACAAGCGCTCCGACAACTGCTGTCTTGGGGTATTTCAAAATGCCTTTTAAAAGCGGTTTATACCCGGCGATCAATAACCGATTAAGCGGGTTTTTCCCCTCAGGTGTTACCTTTCCTCTGATAAAATATCCCATCAACACGGGGATAACGGTAATCGCTAAGGCTGCACTGGCTGCCATTGCGTAAGTTTTCGTGAAAGCAAGCGGAGAAAACATCCGCCCTTCCTGGGCTTCTAAGGTAAATACCGGCATAAAGCTGACGGTAATAATGAGCAAGCTAAAGAAAAGAGCAGGGCCCACCTCTGAAGCAGAGGCGGCAACCACCCGCCAGCGGTTCTCTGCTGTCAGTGGCGTTTTTTCCATATGCTTATGCATATTTTCAATCATGACGATGGCACCATCGAGCATAGCGCCAATAGCGATTGCGATCCCTCCAAGTGACATAATATTCGCGTTAATTCCTTGCCAATACATGACAATAAACGCGGTTAAAATACCCAAAGGCAAGCTGATAACGGCAACCAGCGAGGAGCGGACATGGAAGAGAAATATCACACAGATAAACGCGACAATAGCGAGTTCTTCTATTAAACTTTTCCAGAGACTTTCCACGGCATCCGAGATAAGCCCCGAACGATCATAGACAGTGACTATATCGACACCTTCTGGTAGCCCAGACTTTAATTCTTCCAACTTTTGTTTAACGCCATCAATCGTTTTTTGGGCATTTTCTCCGAAACGCATTACCACAATACCACCCACGGCTTCTCCCTCACCGTTGAGTTCGGCGATACCGCGTCTCATTTGGGGGCCCACACCCACATCAGCAACGTCTTTAAGCAATAATGGCGTGCCATTTTCATCAACGCCAAGCGGGATACTCTCTAAGTCTGACACACCATCAATATAGCCTGAGGCCCGGACCATATACTCAGCTTCCGCCATTTCAACCACCGACGCCCCCACTTCCTGATTACCTCGCTGGATAGCATTTTGTATGTGAGCAAGAGGAATATCGAATGCGCGCAGCTTCTCCGGATCCACTTTCACCTGGTACTGCTTTACCATCCCGCCGAGGGCGGCAACTTCCGAAACCCCCTCGACCGTTTGCAGTTCATACTTTAAAAACCAATCCTGCATACTGCGTAACTCACTCAAATTGTGGTTACCCGTACGATCAACCAAGGCATACAAATACACCCAACCAACCCCTGTTGCATCAGGGCCTAATTGCGGTCTTGCATTAGAAGGCAGTGTCGGAGCAACCTGAGACAAATATTCCAGTACTCGCGAACGCGCCCAGTAAGCGTCTGTATCTTCGTCAAAAATGACATACACATAGGAGTCGCCGAAAAACGAATATCCACGGACGGTTTTAGCGCCGGGGACAGACAGCATAGCGGTTGTTAATGGATAGGTTACTTGATCTTCTACCACCTGCGGCGCTTGACCCGGATAGCTGGTTTTAATGATCACCTGGACATCCGACAAGTCCGGCAGTGCGTCTACGGGCGTATTCTTAACCGCAAAAGCACCAACACCCACGAGGATTAATGTCGCCAGAAGAACGAAAAAACGGTTACTCACTGACCATCGAATGACTGACTTAATCATGGTTATGCTCCTGCTCTGTCACTTGTTTTTGCTCAGGAATATGAATCGATGTGAGCTGGTACTGTTGCTTCCCGACTTGCGTTATTTCCGCATGCAAGGATAACCCCGTGCTAAGCTGAGAAAGTTCAACATCCGAAGCAACATCGAAGTCCATCGTCATTGCAGGCCAGTCCCACTCAGGAATCTCACCGTGATTCAGCGTAACCATCGAATGTTGAGGCATAACACTTTTAACTGTTGCTTCGACCCAGACAGCTTCGACTGATACAGCTTCATTTAACATAGTGTCGTGGCTCTCGCTATCAGTGTTAGAGTCGTGGTTCATACGTTTAAAGTCGGAAGACTTACTGGACTCAGAGTCAATTAAGAACTGAGCCGATGTAACAATTTCATCACCTGCCATAAGACCCGATAAAATCTCAACTCGCGAGCTACCTAACCGCCCAACGTCAACATTAACTGATTTAAATTTCCCATCACCCAGTGCCAGTACAACTCGGTTCGAACCACCCATTCGGATAAGCGCTTCTTTAGGGATGATTAAGTTTTTGTCGCCTAAACCAGCCTTAATGTTAAGATTCGCAAACATGCCCGGTTTTAAAAAACCATCTGGGTTGTCGAAGTGAATTCGAACTTGTCCCGTCCGAGTTTTAGGGTTAAGTGACGGATAGACATAATCAACCTTTCCTTCCCAGTCTTTACCCGGAGCATACTCAAGATCCATTTGAACTTTATTACCTACCTCAACCTGGTTCAGTTGCCGCTCAAAGACTTCTGCAATAACCCATATTTTATCCAGTTGGGCAATCGTCATTAAGTTCATACTCGGCTTTACAAACGCACCTTCACGCACAGTCAGTTTATCCAATACCCCGGACTGCTTTGCTTTTACCGTAATTGTTTTCTGAATTTTATGAGTCTCTTTTAACTTCTTAATCTCAGGTTCAGAGACTTGCAGAGCTCTTAGGCGTTCTTCAGCAGCATCTAGTAGAACCTGATTACCTCTTTGCGAGGCCAATACAAGCTCTTCTTGCGCATTAACCATTTCAGGAGAGTAAATACTGTATAAAGGCTCGCCGGCTTTAACTGAGTTACCAACCGCTTTTACAAAAAGCTTTTCAATCCAGCCTTCAACACGGGGACTTACTGTCAGCACTCGGTTCTCATCAAACTGAACATAGCCAACTGTTTCGATATCCAGGTTGAGTCTCGAGGACGTGACGGTTGCAGTTGTAACCCCAAGGTTGTTAATAACATCGGGATCAATTCTCACCGTACCGGGTGAACTCTCTTCTGCATCATCGCCATAGTAAGGAATAAGGTCCATCCCCATTGGAGACTTTCCTGGTTTGTCTCGACGATAATTGGGATCCATCGGAGCCACCCAATATAACGGCTCTTTTTCTGCATTGCCCGATGAACGATCAGACACTTCAGTCGATTGCATTACATAGCCAATAGCGCCAGCGCCAACTGCAAAGCCTACAGCTAAACTTATAAGAGATTTGGTGACTGTTTTCATTTTACACTCCTGAAAGTAATAAGTAGTTTGCTTCGGCAATCAATTTTTGGCGGTTGATGGCGATTGCTAATGCATCAATTTTTGCGTCGATTTCCGCAATCTGTGACCGTACCGCCTCGGCAAAGTCGCCATCATCATTGTTGTAGGCAGTCAATGCGGCTTCAGACTGGGCGGACATTTGTGGAAGTAGCTCTTCGTGATATAGGGCAGCACGTTCATTCAAACGGTTCAGTTGTAAAAACGTACTGCGTAAATTGGCTATTAACTGCCTGGCAACCAATAACTTCTCAGTTTTTTTTGCTTCCGTTTTAAACTTTGCTGAGCGTACCTGCTTATCCTGTTTGTTATCAGTAAATAAAGGGACATCGAACGTAACCCCGACTGACAGCAAGTCGGCACGGTCATTGCCGCTTGGATCGTCGTTTCTATGGCCATATTTCAGATTGGCTGACCATTGCGGTTTATAGCCTTGCTGAGAGAGCTCGACAGACGTCTCCGACGCCAAAATGTCTTGATCGGTCGCTTGCAAAACCGGGTGTTCTTTTATCAATTCGTACAAGGCTTGTTTCGGTATTGTCGAAGGTGATAGCAATGTCTTCTTCAGCGTAAGACTCGGAAGGTCATCCGGTAACCTTGATTTCGCTATAACACCTATCCATTCCGACAATTCGCTTTGAAGTTGCTCCTCTTTTTGTCGCAGTGACGTCAACCTATCATCCAGGCGTGTAAGCTCAAGTTGGGCTCTAATAACATCTTGCTGCCGTGCTTTTCCCTCGGTACTGGTATAACTCGCCTTAGCCGTCGACACTAACTGTTCAAAAAGCGCTCTATCCGATTCAATCAAGCGAATACTTTGCTGAGAGAAAAAAACATCTAACCACAACTTCGTGACCGTTGTTTTGACCTTTGCAATACGATCCGCTCTCAAAAACGGTTGTTTTTGAGCTAATTGGTTTTTCTGCTTACGAGACAACGATAATGTGTCTCCTCTGGGAAATGTTTGTGAAACACCGACGACTAACTGGGTCATTCCTTCCTGTCTTGAACTAAAACTGTCAACCGGGAAACTGGCAGCCGTGAGCGATATTTGAGGGTCAGGCAAACTGGAAGAGGCTATTGCTTCACTCGCGAATGCTTCTTGGGTTTGCTTACTTGCCGTTAACCAAGGATCTTCTTGTACAGCGATACTCACTGCTTCTTGCAAATTCAAAAGCGGCTCTTGTGCATTAACGACATTTGGCACCACTACAGTCAGAACACTTAAATAAGCTATTCTTCTTAAAAGTTTCATATTGTTACTCTCAAAAACTGTGAATTTTTAAATTAAACACAGACTCAAGTTATGAGTCGAACCGTAACGAGGACGACGAACGACGTCGTAACGACAATGACCGAACCAAAGCTTATAGCTGTGCTTTTACCTGGACGATAAACGCGCCAGGAGCGAGAAATTTAGTACTTTTTAAGAGTAGATTGGGGGCCGAAATAGCGAGAGAGAGTGCTTTTCTTTAATATTCGTATCTAAGAATGAGGAAGCGTTAAAAACCAGCTTCTCAATAGGCGGAACGGTGGATTGCTCAGAATAAACGACAGTAATCGACGGGCTGTAACAATGTCGCATCATTGAATCAGAGCAACAGTTATCGGTAAGAGAATGTGACACTTCGCAACCCGCAAGATCGCAAACTTGCTCAGTAGAATCGTGCATACATGCCTTTTCCGTACTGATAGTTTGTGAAAATGACATTGTTGTTACTGCTAATAGCAGTAGGGCAATGATTAAACGATACATGCGAAGCTTCACTATAAAAACATGCTTGCAGTATATCTCTTTTGGCTGATAAAGATCAATCAATTAAAGGAAGTACCCATAACGAGGTAGTCAACCCAGATGGTAATACGACTTCTACATCACCACCCAGATTTATTGCTAACTCAGGCGCTTTCAAGCTCTAAATACCAAAGTCATCGAACCTTACTTGTTCTCGCGGAACGCCAAAGTCAGCAAGAGACTTTAACGTTGCTTTCAGCATTGGTGGAGGACCACACACGTAAACGTCCAATGTGTTTTTGTTTTCATCTGCCAACCATTTCATTGCGGTTTCGTGCACAAAGCCAGTGTGCCCGGCCCACTCATCTGATTTAGCAACCTCTGAAAGTACCGGTATATAATTTAACCGCTCATCTCTTTCGAACTCATCCCTATAACAGAGCTCTTTTTCATATCGTGCGCCGTAAAAGAATATGCAACGACGAGGAGAATCTGCTGCTAACTCACTTTGTATTAACGCTCTTAACGGTGCAACACCGGCGCCGCCTCCGATAAAGACTTGCGTGTGATTATTTTGTTTCGTCAGCTGAAAGTCACCAAATGGTCCAATAGCATCGACATGAGCGCCAGGCTCTAAATTACACAAGTAGTTTGAACCGATGCCTGGGGGCACCCCTTCACTTGGCGGGGGCAGTTGTCGTACGTTAAACACAAATCGAGTCGGGTGAGGCCGCGTAGCAACCGAGTAATGTCGTGACAATATTTCGTTTAAGTGTGGAATACGAAACTGCATAAACTGCCCGGCTTCATAATTAACGGGCTCTGAACTCACAAAGGTAAGCTCCATAATGGATGGAGTCAGTTGACGCTTTGAATCGAGTGTTAAAGCTATATCACTAACCCCCTCATTATGTAACTTTACTTCATAATTTGGGGTAAGCGGATTAAATGGTTGATCTTACCTTTGCATGAGAGTGAGACAGACCGGCATCTCATCGGATTATCTGGTTGATGCTTCACCTACTGCTGGTGCATGTTTCCTTCGCTAATTCCAGCAAGAACCCCACACGCCTCAACTTCCCGGTCATCGTTGCAACTCGCTCTCAGTGAAACGAGTTGTTTCTCAAGCGCTTGCAGAGCGGTTATCTGCGACCGCACATGAGAGATGTGATCATCGAGCAAGGCGTTGACGGCGGTACAAGGCTGATGAGGGTCGTCCTGATAGCTCTGTAGTTCGTGAATCTCAGCCAGTGACAGGCCCAGGATTCTGCAGCGACGGATGAAGGCCAGCCCCTCACCATGCTTCTCGGTATAGACACGGTAACCGTTGTCCTGCCGATCAGGCGGCGGCAACAAGCCCTGCTGTTCATAGAAGCGGATCGTCTGTGTTTCGACCCCTACCAACTGCGCCAACTGACCAATGCGCATCAGCCTCCTCCCCAACGGATTCTTTACTCTATTGACCTTATAGTAGCTTTATAGTTTAAAATGGTACCACAACATTGTTCAAGTGGAGTCGTATCATGAGCAAATCCTGTGGTGGCGCCTGTGGCGGTGATGCAACGTCCGCAGCGGATACCGATATACAGGCCTCCTCCGAGGCGCCAGGGAGATGGGTCAGTGTTTATGCCGTGCCGAAGATGGACTGTCCATCAGAAGAACGAATGATTCGCCTAGCCCTGAACGGCTTTGAGGAGATTCGGGCGCTGTCCTTCGACTTGTCGAACCGCCGGCTGAAGGTCGTGCATGACGGCGAGGTCGAGCCCGTCACCTCGAAACTGAAGACCTTGGGGCTAGGCGCCTCGCTTCAGGAAACCGTCGCTGCAAATCCGGAGACCATCAAGGCCGCCGAGTTTTCGGCAGCTTCTGCTAAGCAAGAATCCGGGACCCTGCGCTGGTTGCTCGGCATCAATGCACTTCTGTTCGTGGTGGAAATGACTGCCGGTCTGATCGCCCGGTCCACCGGCCTGATTGGAGAATCCCTGGACAATTTTGCCGATGCGGCGGTGTACGGGCTTGCCCTTTATGCGGTTGGACATAGCGTGAAAATGCAGGTACGTGCCGCGCATCTTGCTGGTGTACTGCAACTGATCTTGGCTGTGGGCGTGCTCGTAGAGGTGGTGAGACGCTTTGTATTCGGTAGTGAGCCTGAATCGCTGGTGATGATGGCTATCGCATTCGTCGCATTGATTGCCAATACCAGTTGTCTGCTGCTCATATCCAAACATCGGGAAGGCGGGGCGCACATGAAGGCAAGCTGGATATTCTCGGCCAACGACGTGGTGATCAACCTGGGGGTCATCACCGCCGGCGCCCTGGTCGCGTGGACCGGTTCCAATTATCCGGATCTGATTATCGGCACCATCGCGGGGGGCATTGTACTTAACGGTGCCAGACGCATTTTGGCGTTGAAGGGTTAAATAATGCTCATTATTGGCAAAAAGCTCTCGCCGTATGCCCTATTGTCCATATCGGGCCTGCTGGCAGCGTCTGATCAGGCTGTAAAGTGGCTGGTGCAGCAATCAATGGCCTATGGCGAGTATGTTTCGGTGACCCCGTTCTTTAACTGGGTGCACCTATGGAACACCGGTGCCGCATTCAGTCTTTTTGCGAATGGTGGAGGCTGGCAGCGCTACTTTTTTATCGGAATCGCGGTAGTGGTCTCGATTTTTCTGATCAAGCTGATCCTTGAAAATCGTCATAAAGGAGAAGCCATCGCTTACAGTCTTATCCTCGGTGGCGCCATGGGCAACCTGATTGACCGGGTCTTTCGCGGCTATGTTGTGGATTCCTTTGATTTCTATTGGCGAGACTGGCATTGGCCGGCCTTCAACCTGGCTGATATTGCAATTGTCCTCGGTGCCTTACTTTTCGTTTCCAGCAGCTTGTTGGGTAAAAAAGCAAACACCAATGCCGAGTCGGATGGATCTGACTGACACCTACGCCTATACAACACCATGACCGAACTTCCCGACAACATCCTTCACCTGCCGCAATACCAAGTACTGGGCTGCAAATCAACCGACGACGAAATGCACTTCCAGGCGGACGTGCCCGATCCCATCGCCTGCGAGGAATGCGGCGTGCAGGGTGAGTTCGTACGGTTCGGCAAGCGTGACGTTCCCTATCGTGATCTGCCCATCCACGGCAAGCGGGTCACTCTCTGGGTGGTCCGCCGCCGATACACCTGCCGGGCCTGCAAGACAACATTCAGGCCCCAGCTACCGGAGATGGTGGACGGATTCCGTATGACACTGCGGCCAAGGGAGACCGGAAAATCCTGCTGAAACGCGCTCACGAAGTCTCAGACCGGGAGCGCCTCATCATGGAGACCTGGACAGGCGCGTTCCCGCAACTGCTGGCCGCCTACGAGCACAAGGAGCGCTTCTACGGCATCTGGGACGCCACCACACGGCTCCAGGCAGAAGCCGCCCTGGACGAGTGGATAGCCACCATCCCGAAGGGCCAAAAGGAAGTCTGGAGCGATTTGGTCAGGGCAGTGGGAAACTGGCGCGAAGAGACCATGACCTACTTCGAGACGGACATGCCCGTCACCAACGCTTACACGGAGTCCATCAACCGACTGGCCAAGGACAAGAACCGTGAAGGGCGCGGTTACTCCTTCGAGGTGATGCGGGCACGAATGCTCTACACCACGAAGCACAAGAAGAAGGCACCGACTGCGAAGGTCTCTCCTTTCTACAAGAAAACCATCGGTTACGGACTGCCGGACTTCGCAGAGGAACTCAACTACGGAGTCGATCTATCAACCATCTGAGGGTGGTATCAGATTGATGGGGTGAAGGTGCCCCATCAACCATTAAATCCGTATACCCAAAAAAACTAAAGTTGTATACAAAGCTCTTTAATAGCAGCGCTTGTAGAGCTTGTATATTCAACTTTTACCCCCCTTAAATATCCTAACTCTTTTAAAATCAGCTCTTATAAACGGTTAAAAAGCCATCAAAAAAAGTTGTCCAGTTTTTCAAAATTTAAAATATATTTTCAATTTTTATGAATTTTTAATCTCACAATTAGAGATGCTAATCCTCCAGCGACTATAATGCGTATATAGATGTACCATTTTTAAGTAAGGAGACGTCACTATGAGTCAATCAACTCAAAAAGCCACGCTTTACAGAATGTCGACACCTGACCACCAATGCCCTTTTGGTTTAAAAACCAGGCACTTACTTAAAGCCAACGGTTACGATGTGGACGACAACCTGTTGGAAAGCCGAGAAGAAACCGACAAATTCAAGAAAAAGCACGACGTCGATACCACTCCACAAGTGTTTATTGGTGATAAACGTATCGGTGGGTACGAGGAGGTTCGAGCCTTTCTTGGAAAGCCTCTTCCTGACCCTGACGCAACCAGTTACCGGCCCGTTATTGCATTATTTATTATGACGGCACTCCTCTCTGTAGCCACGTCGTGGTTGTCTTTTGGTCGCGTATTTACCGTACAAACCATCGAGTGGTTCATCAGTTTCTCTATGGTGGTTCTGGCCTTGCTCAAACTCCAGGACGTAGAGAAATTCTCTACCATGTTTCTCAATTACGATCTTCTCGCCAAAAAATGGGTGCCTTATGGCCGTATTTATCCCTATGCCGAAGGCTTGGCGGGTCTGTTAATGGCAGCCGAATTCGCCCATGTCATATCCATACCCGTCGCATTATTCATCGGCATCGTAGGCTCTATATCGGTGTTTAAAGCCGTTTATGTCGACAAACGCGAGCTAAAATGTGCCTGTGTCGGTGGCTCCAGTAATGTGCCGTTAGGCTTCATTTCGCTCACTGAAAACCTCATGATGGTCGCTATGGCTGTCTGGATGTTTTTTACAATGAACTAGAAAAAGAGCGCATAGCGCTCTTTTTCTTAACGCTTTTTACGTAAAAACAAAATCTCACCAGCGGCAATCAATGCCATACCGATAAGAGACGCCCAAATCACCAGCGGATCGCTCGTCCATTTCACCCATATAAAAGCGACTAAAACGATGACGTCTAGCGTGATTGCGCTGACAAGTATGTAAATATTGGCATTCACCTTTTGCCTTAGATGCCGTAATACGCCCCAGTGGATCGCAATGTCCATCACGATATAAAAAATAGCGCCCAGTGACGCAATTCGACTCAAATCGAAGAATGCCGCTAAGATCATAGCCATAACAATGGTGTAAACCAGCGTATGCTTCTGAATGGAACCTGGCATGCCAAAATGACTGTGTGGAACAAGCTTCATATTGGTCAACATGGCTAACATTCTTGAAACGGCAAACGCGCTGGCAATCACTCCTGATACCGTTGCTACAATTGCAAAAGCGACCGTCACCCATAGTCCGGTCTCGCCATAGACGGGTCTGGCTGCTTCAGCAAGCGCGTAGTCTTTCGCTTTCACAATCTCATCTATGGACAGGCTCGAGCCAACCGCCAGAGTGACCAGAACGTATATTAACGCGCAGATAATCAGCGAAATAATAATGGCACGCCCGACATTTCTCTTAGGCTCAACAATTTCACCGCCACTATTGGTTATTGTTGTAAACCCTTTGTACGCAAGTATGCTTAAAGCAATCCCCGCTAAAATACCGCCACCCGTAGCTTCTTCTGGAATAGCCGATATCGATTCAAACTGAATGCCTGAGGCCCACAAACCACCAGCCGCTAAAATGACCAACCCTAAAGTCTTAACAAAGGCCATAAAAAACGAGAACGTTTGAATAAACTGATTACTCAAAATATTGATAAAAAACGCAAAGACCAGCAAACCCACCGCCAACAAAGGGATAAGCCACTGCGCTTCAAAAGAAATTAACTGGCTGGTATAAGACGCAAATGTCCGAGCGACTAAACTTTCATTAATGACCATAGAAAAGTACATCAAGAGTGCGAATATCGCCGTCACACTTCCTTTTCCATAAGCTTTACTGAGGAACATCGCAATACCGCCCGCTGACGGATAGGCTTTCGCCAACTTAACGTAAGAGTAAGCGCTAAAGCCGGCAATGATACCGCCGCACACAAACGCCAGGACAAACCACTCTCTTGCCAGCTGAGCAACTTGTCCGGTCAGTGCAAAAATACCAGCGCCAATCATCACACCAGTCCCCAGCGACACCGCCCCCCAAAGACTCAGACTGCTTTTCTGATAATCCTGATGTCCGTGTTCATGATCGTGTTCTGCCATAATCAGCTCCGGTGATTGAACTCAGTTGGACCAATGGATCCGGATAATTTTCCAGCCAGACTCAGTCGTATTTGATACGGTTACGGTTTCATTCATCGTTAAATCAACCTCACGCCCGTTATACTCCCCGGAAACGCTATACCGAGAAGTGATCACAGCAAGGCCATCGGCTTCTTGTACTGTCCTTTCAAGCAACTGTGAAGGAACCGCCTGGCTAAACTTAATATCTGACTTAAGGTGATGAGCACTGTACTCGGCCAAGGATCGTTCAACACCACCACCTTCAAAGATAAACACATCATTGGAAAGCACATCTTTAACGACTTCCGTGTCACCTTCAGTCAAAGCCGTTCGAAACCTATCAAGCACAACTGTCGGTTCAGATACTTCCTCGGCACTACTAGGCGCTGAAATAAACAGCACCGAAACCATAAAAACACTCATGAATAATTTCATTCTTATTATTCCTTACATTAACTAGGGGAAAACGCGCTGCTTAGCGCAGAGGCCAGGGTAAAAATAGTGACAGCCAATACCATTTCCGCCGTTATGGAGTTTTTGAGTCGCTTGGCGGCCGCGTTATCATTTAATTGCGGTACGAACTTTAATTTATGCAATGCGGCAACAAGGAGAATCAGCGCCACAAACACAAGTTTCGCTAGTAGTACCGTGTCATACGACGTAAGCGGCAGCTCTGGCATCCATCGCCCTGTTGCACTACGATACATAACCAAGCCCGCAATAAGGAGTATTGGAACCGCTGCAGACATATGCACACCAAAACGCTCCATAATGGCTTTCGCTTTAGCAAGCGGTACCGACGTTGCCAGCTTTCGCAATGAGTTAAGACTGCCGAACCAAACCCAAGCGACTAACAAGTGTGTTAAAAGCGCTAGCTTTCCCCACCAGACGGCGTCACTGCCGTGACCAATACTTAAAAAGCTCCATCCCATGAGTCCAATGGCGACAACATATAGCACCCACTTTATACGTTTTAGCTTAACAACGGAGTAAACAATCCAAGCAATAGCAACCGCTATCTGAAGTTGCATGAACAACCCAACAGGGCCGGTCCATATAAACTGCATGTAGGTCGTGTCAATCATGCCGGCAAAGCCTTCAGCAGCAAAACTACCGACTTTCAGAAAAAAATACAGAAGGCTTGCCAGTAATAGAAGCAACGCAACAAGGCTATTCTTTCGTTCAGACTGCTTTTTTAAACCGGACAAATAAACGATATAAGGCGAGGCGGTCATCACCGCGTTAAGCCAGAATATAAAGGCCAACGTTAAAACGCTGGCCACACTCCAAAGGGTCATCATTTCACCTCAAAGCTAAAATCACCCGATATTTTATGACTGTCCCCACCCATTGCCGTCCAATAAACCGTATAACCACCTGACGCCAAATTGTTTTTAACAGCAATTTCGTACGCTGCTTTGGGAGTCATGCTCATCGAAAAGTCCAGCGGATGCATTTTACCGTCATCTGAGTGCAGCATAATTTTAGCCAGACGAACATCACCGGAAAAATTCATCGTAATTTCCGTTGGTGACTCGGACAAAGTCGCACCGTCCTCCGGGCTACTGGATGTTAGGCCGACGTGAGCGCTGGCCCATGCACTAAAAAATAACGTGGTACCGAAGGCTAACTTAAGTATGTTTTTCATGTTGTTTCCTCTTTGTTTATTATCAATTAAAACCAAACTCTGGCCCCAAGGACCACGCCTGTTTCTGTGGTGTCCTCACCCATTCGTTTCATTTCATCTGCCGTGTTGCCTAACGCGCCGTTCCAATAAACACCAATGTAGGGTGCAAACTCACGACTGATTTCGTGACGATAACGCAACCCCACACGCAAGTTGCTCAAGCCACTTTGCCGTTCATATTTGTCTGAATCTGTCAGGTTGGCTGTAAACTCAATGCGAGGCTGTAAGTACGATGTTTGTGTGAGCTGCCACTCGTACTCAGTTTCGCTAACAAATTGGACGTCGCCTTCTTCATTCACCATCAGCGAGTTATCCATTTCGAACCAATAGGGCGCCAACCCCATAAAACTCACGACAGCATAATTTTCCATAGACGCGTCCGACGATAAGGTACCTCGCGTACCAATACCGGCCTGAAACGACCAATACGGAGACACCAGATACCCATACAGCAGTTCGGCACGTTCTAAGTCAGTGGGCTCACCGTCGTCTTGAACATTCTCCCCTTCACTCTTGAAAACAGCTCGGTGATAGTCACCGCCATACCAAGCAATCATGTCCCAGACGGCTAGGTTCTCTTCCTCGTCTGTTCGCGTTAATTCCAACCGATCGAACAGTACTTGCCCGGTGTAATATTCTTTGACGGGTTCAGGCCAGCCTTCCTCTGCATGTCCCGCCATTGCCACTACGGGTAAAAGTGCTGTAGTGAACAACAATGATTTAGCGTACATAGCCTTCCTCCTTATGCCACATTTACCACACGAAACATGCCCGCTTTCATGTGATAAAGCAGATGACAATGAAATGCCCAGCTTCCCGGTGCATCAGCGGATATAAGTAGTGATACTTTCTCGCTTGGTTTTAAACTAATGGTGTGCTTACGAGGACGAGGATACTGTCCATTTTCAAGTTCCATCCACATACCGTGTAAGTGGATTGGATGATCCATCATGGTGTCATTAACCATCACCAACCTTAAGCGCTCGCCGTGACGGAACTGCACAGGGCCGTCAACTTCGGTGTAGTTCTTCCCGTCAAACGACCACATATACCGTTCCATATTACCGGTCAAATGCAGTTCAATCTGGCGCTCTGGTTCCCGCTTATCTGGCCATTCTTGGGCGCCAATAAGATCGCTATACACTAAGACTCTATGGTCAACATTATCCAAACCTATGCCCGGTTCATGGAGACGACTGGTCGGATTCATAGCTATCATGGCGGCAGCAGCTCCGTGACCACCTTCACTGTGCTCAATTTTAATGTTTTCCACAGGAAGCTCTTTTTTATGCATCATTTCATGATTCATATGACCGTCTGTGCCGCTCATATTCATCATACCTTTCTCTTCCTTATTTCCTGACATCGCCATGGCCCCCATTCCCATCGCGGCCATACCACGTTCAGGCACCGCGCGTAACTCAGGAACTTCTGCTTCAAGGCCAATTTCTGGTGTTAATGTGCCTCTGACATAGCCACTACGGTCAAAGCTCTCCGCAAAAATCGTATAAGCCTTGTTATGCTTTGGCTGAACAATGACATCATAGGTTTCAGCCACTCCGATACGAAACTCATCAATAGACACAGGCTTCACCGGTTGACCATCTGCCGCCACTACAGTCATCTCTAGACCAGGAATACGTACATCGAAATAGCTCATCGCAGAGCCGTTGATAATACGAAGTCGCACTTTCTCACCTGGTTTAAATAATGCTGACCAGTTCATTGCTGAATCGCGACCATTCATCAGGTAGGTGTATGTACTCCCTGTCACATCAGCGATATCGCGAGGACTCATCCGCATTTGTCCCCACATTTCTCTTTGCTTCCAGGTTTTCTCTAACCCATGCTGGCGCACGTCCTCGAACGTCTCAAATATCGTACGCTTTTGGTAGTTATAGTAGCCTTCCGCTACTTTCAAATTACGAAACACGGTATCCGGATCTTCGAATGTCCAGTCGCTGAGAATAATGGTATGTTCTCGATCAGCACCAATGTCTCCGTCTTTCGGTTCAATCACTAACGGCCCCAGGTGTCCCAATTGCTCCTGCAAACCGGAATGGCTGTGATACCAATAAGTTCCGTTTTGCTCGACATCGTAGCGGTATTTGAACGTTCGTCCTGGCTTTATCCCTTCGAAAGATACGCCAGGCACGCCATCCATATTCTCCGGCAATATAATTCCGTGCCAGTGAATTGACGTGTCTTCCGACAACCGGTTAGTCACATTTAGCTTTGCTCGCTGCCCTTCTTTTAAACGAATCAAAGGGCCCGGCATTTGGCCATTGATGGTTATTGGTGCTCCTACTTTATTTCCCACGAGCAGTGGGGACTTTGCAATGGTCAGATCAATCTCATCGTTTGTCAGGATCTGATCTTTAAAACTGCGTCCCTGAGGAGCAGCCCAAGTTGGGGCTACTTTGGCGATTGCTAAAGCAGACGCCACAGTGAATGCAGATTTAATAAACTTTCGACGCCCTTTGTTAAACTCATTGCTCATTATGACGCTCCTCTTTTGAGGTTAAATTTTGATAACGTTGAACGTCCTGTTCCTTACCAGACGGCTCATCAGAAACCGATGATTTAAACCCTTTAATCGCACTACCAAGATCGGAGCCCAGGGTTCGTAGCTTTTTGCTACCAAAAAGAAGAATGACAATAACTAGTATAATTCCTAGCTGAACCATACTCAAGCCGCCAAAACCCATATCTAAAGCCCTCCATTTGAGAGTGCTTGCTGCTGCTCTAAACTTGCTATCTGCTTATAAGGTGTAATTGAACCGTCCTTTTTGATTTCATAGACCGTATACGGTTGAAACCGAGTACCCATTTCCATACCAACAGACCCTACCGGCATGCCAGGAACAGTTAATCCAATGCCATTTTCTGACTTTTTCCCAGCTAAATAATGAGAAACCAATGTAGGAGGAACGTGCCCCTCAAAGACATAGCCATTACTAGAAATAGCGGTATGACAGGATTGGACCTCGGCACTAATACCGGAGTCACGTTTTCGTTGGGTCAGGTTGTTCGGATGTTGTACGGACACACTAAAGCTATCGGGTAAAGCTTGTAACCACTTTTCACAGCAACCGCAGTTGGGATCTTTTAGAACGGTTAGTTGCTGCTCTTCTACATCGGTTGCAGATACAGACACGGAAAACAGCATCGCCAAAACAGCGATATTGCGTTTGATAGACATAATTATTCACCGATTAATAAGTTTTAAGGAAACACGCCGAGCGTGTGTTAAATTTCTAGTAACTTATTAAGCGGTAATTATTGGGGGACGGAATAAATTAGACGCGTGTTTAGCACGAATTGAGGTGTCGATGGTCGCATCGACTTTGGCAGAGAGGTTAACTGCAGCGGCATTAACCGAAGAAGACTGTCCGACAAATAAAACCGAGCCGCCGGAGCAATGCCGAATGGTCATGTCAGCACAGCACGAGTTGTGCTTTTGCGTCTCATGCTCGCAATCGTTTGTGTCGGCTTCGTACATCATGCTGTGCTGCATTTGGCTGTTATCATGACATGCGTGAGCTTCTGCCGTTTGCGAAAACGACATCGACACCGATAGCACTGTCATTAATAACAGAATTCGAATTAGCACGAGCACCCTGCTTTTTGCAATTTAATAAACTTCAGTCTAACGTCATTTTAGCGCATGTCAAATAATAATGATGAATCACGAAATGTTCGCAGGTATGGGCTTTCTATGGATGCTGATTGTGGGAGCTATTTTTATTGTTCCCGCATGGCGTATCTGCCAACGAGTTGGCTACCCTGGTCCATTGGGTCTTCTGATTGTTATCCCTATCGCAAATATCATTCTTCTTTACTTTATAGCGTTCGGCCCATGGAAAAATGTTGATAAATAGCTAATTCACTTTAACCAAAGCAACAAGTATAGCTTTTCATCTCTGATCAGAAGCACGAATTTATTTGCCACTACACGTTCACAAGTTGCAGACCACTATAGCTATGTTCAACGTGTTAAGCGAGTATTGGGCATAGCCAAAAAGTTAAAAGATTCATTTGTGAAAAAGCTTTCAATCAAAAAACTAAAGCTGAAGTTTTAGTAACAAGGTAAGTAACACGCTTGAATCTTAATATTTTTTATCCACTATAAAACAATAAGTTATTAGATCTTATCGATTCCGCCTCCGGCACCATTATTGATAAGGCCTCGCTAGAAATAGCGGGGCTTTTCTTTTTCTGGCTTTGTACCAGATTTGTACCAGTTGTACCATCCACATTGCCCGCCACCCGTTTCAAATGATGACTCGCAAGGTGAGCGTACCGCAGTACCATCTCATACGATGACCAACCGCCAAGCTCCTGCAACTCTTGTAAGCTTGTGCCGCGTTGAACATGCCAGCTTGCCCATGTATGGCGTAAATCGTGCCAACGAAAATTTTCAATACCCGCTCGTTTTAACGCTGCATGCCATGCTTTGGTTGATGTGCGCTCAATTGGTTTGCCTTGATACACAAAACAATAGTGAACATCGTCGCCCTGCACTTCTTGCAACACCGATAAAGCATCGTTATTGAGTGGCACGTTTATCGCCTTTCCTGATTTTGATTGATCAGGATGAATCCACGCAAAACCACGTTCTAAGTCCACTTGATCCCACCGTAGATAACTCACATTCGACTGACGCAAACCTGTAGCCAGTGAAAATTGAGCCATCAACCGCAGATGCTTAGGTAACTCATTCAATAAACGTTGTGCTTCATTGGCTGTAGGAAAAAGATTACGGATAAAGTTAGCTTAGTATGTGCTCGTTGATTTAGGCTGCAAGGTTAACGTTAAACCAAGTGCAGATGCCACCTTAGCGATAGTTGATAATGTCGGATCTCCATCAGATTCCTCCACGCATGCATCCAAGTATGCTTGAATGGCTTCGTCATTATCGAGGTGTTGTGTGTATGTAACTACCCCGGGGTTTGTCAACTGCAGTTAACAACCTGTGCGTTGACACGAGGTTTGAAGAGTATGGTTAGTTGGTAAAAGTGGCAAACGTAATATTGTGTAGGATAAAAACTTAATAGTTAAAATTCGACGAAGCTATGTCCGCTGTGTGCCAATTGCAGCCCTTCATACAGTGACTAGATCAAGACCGCTTTGATATGATTGCTGACATTTCAATATTTAGTTCTTGAAATTTATCTGTGTCTTTAAGAGACAGTCACTTAGCTCTTACAACAACTTTGGCCTTCTTGAATTGGTGGGCATTTTACTGTTCCGTAAGAGCAATATACGCAACAATCGCCTTTCAAAGGCTTTAGAAGAACTTTGCAAGATTCACATTCATAATACCACTGGCAAGAGTTGGTTGACATTTCTTCAGTTTTAATGAAGCCACATTCGGGGCAAGTAATAGTAGATTTTAGCTCTATACCTTGCATGTTTGCTCCTTCACTGGTTTAGCTATGTCAAGCGCTGACATTACAATCATCAAACAAATACCTACATAGAACAAATAAGTGCTCCAGTCGTATTGCCATAGTGGATAGAGGGTTAACAAAACCGTTATAGGGCCAATAACCCCAAGAGTGCCTCTCGCATGATTTTGGTTTTTATACCAGTTATACAAATTTACCAACAACGCCAGAGTAGCAAATGTAGGTAACAAGGTATTTACAGCAATCCCCTCAAAGTGAGAGAGAAAGCCTAACCCCAATGCTGATGCTAATGAACCAAGTGCTGGAAAACACCCCGTACAACTTAGGGCTGCAAGCCAAACGCCACCTGAGCCAACTTTATCTAAAATCTTATTAATCATTTTTAACGCCTAACATTATTTGAATGATTTGAGTGTAAACTCCGTAGGTAAGTACGGAGTCAATACTACTTTATCGAATCGATTATTGGGCAGTGAGATTGGTCGTTATTGTTGCGGCATGAATTAGTCATTTCTTTTATGACCACTTCTAAGCCTTGAAGGTCATTTATTTTACTTTGAATTATTCTCAGCTTCTGCAAGCCTAAAGATTCAACTCTGGCACAATCGCCACCCATTGACATTAATGAAGCCACTTCTTTTAGAGTGAAGCCAAGTGCTTTGGCCCTACAAATGAATTGTAATTGTTTGGTGATTGAGTCGTCATACACACGATAACCATTTTGAGGTTTTTGAGGTTGTTTTATCAAGCCTTCTCGCTCATAAAAGCGTATAGTTTCTACGCCTAAACCAAGTTCTTTAGCCAACTTGCCTATTGTTTTCATCGTCTAACCACAAAATCAACTTTAATCATGACATTAGTATATCAATACGAAGTAAAATTGCTCGAACTACCAATGACTGGTTTTCGCTCATAGCTGACTAACAGCAATATCCGCAACATTTCTAAATAGCCCTGAGTTTCTCTTGTATTGCTGTGTAAATCGCTAACATGAATATCCCTTCAGATGTTTCCTTGCATTTGAGTCGATTTCCAGTAAGAATAACCAAGTACGGATTAAGAACGTTTCGATTAATAGCCCGTCAAACTATTAGTCATCGAATAGGCGCTCTAAATGGGCGCCTATTCAAATCACCCCACCTAATATGCAACCTTTCAAATTGAAAATTTACTAGCCTATTTATCTTTCTTAGGCCAATAAATCATTGCCAAACCAATGGCTACAAATAGCACTGGTGTGATTGTCATAATAATTGCTTGGGTTGTTGTCATAGATCCCTCTCTGTGGTCCTGTAAGCCAATCATATAGTTATTCTTTGCAGTATGCACTTGCGTTAAGCCAGTCGCTTTGTCAGAGTTTAAAAGCACGGTTAAACACCTTGATTGACGGCATGTTAACTGTCAATCTTCACAACTCATCAGGCTATCCCACAAACACGCATTTCATCGATTAACTTAAGCAATACATTGCGGCCATAGGCTGTTTGCATTAAAAGCCGAGGTTGTGTTTGCTCTAACGCTCTCGCCTCACTATCTAACCACATGAGCAATAAATCGCAATGGCCATCAAAAAATGACAGTAATTTACACCACGTTCGCACAAGATGAAGCAACGTATCTGATTGCTAGGCGTTCAATTTTATCTAATTTGCCACTTTTAGCTTAACTGTACGCTCAGTCAAACCAAGCGCACCGATAATGAGCGGCATAGGAATGAAGTGTTGTAGCGAGTCAATCACGCAAGCATTAATCCCCTTTCGCAACTCTTGCTGCACCTTGGGTACCGGAATCTCGATACTTGCGCAAGAATGGCCTTGAGCAAGTTCAATAATCCATTCGCTCAATGAACTCGTGTTTTCTTCCGTTGATGCATTGTTCATTCAAATCCCTCAACCTATCTTCTGCAAGATTGTAGCGCCAATTTCAAAATATGTTACTCATGTTAACCATAGCATCAGATTTTGCGACTAAATTCACTGAGTTTCAAATGGAGAAATCACATGGGAATTATCATCTCGGTTGCGTTTGCCGTCATGGTTATTGGCTATCTACTTGGTAAGGGCGACGTTGCTGCAAAACGCTCACCAGACTTGCTTACTCCTGAACCTATCAAAAAAGCTAGTGAGCAGATTAAAGATAAGAACACACGCCCCTTAAGCTCTGAGCTGCGGGATTTGCACGATTGTGATGATGAGCCAACATCGCACCGTTGCCAATTTTGTTTGAGAAGTCACCGCATTTTTCATCACTCATGTCACCACTCAATGCTGCACGACAAATTACTCGACCCAACTAATCTGCTCTCGCCGTTAAATCCAGCAAATAGTCATTCAGTGTTCGATGACGACAATTTCACCCGCAGTTTGAGCGATGACGATTTCTTTAACAGTAGTATCCATAACGACTCACTCAGCTCATTTGACTCACATAACCCATTTGATTAACAGCCCTGAAGCGCCCTATTTTCATGCTCTGCCAATCAGTAGCGCCAAATTCGAAACATGCTAGCGTGGTTACGCATTAGTTAAATCAACCAACAAGGAGCCACAACGATGCACCACTCAAAAACCGTTTTCGATAAGGCGTTCGCGCATGCTGAACACACCGAATGCCTGTTTGATATGCAGCATCAACTGATTGCTTTGATCGACAACCACCAGCAAATTTTAGGTGCTCTTCAGTTCGAGCTGCGCGACGATAATTAGGCGCAAATCGAAACCCTAGCCACTGCCGCCGAGAAAAAGGGTTATGGCTACCGGTTGTATCTAACTGCGCTTGCAGCTCTTGGCCCTGGCATGCAGCTTATTCCTCAAGCTTGCCAAGATAGTGATGTTTGTTTGGATATTTGGTACAAGTTTTACATGGAGCCCGATATCATCAAGACATCATTAAACGGCACCAAACATTATCGATTTGAATTTGATGCCACCTACTCTCACGAACTGGCCGGCCTTAACCCCGATATTATTTGTGAGCAATGGCGGGCTTGGGAAATCACCGATGATATTTACACCCATGTAAAATCTGGTGAATTGAATCCGCATCCATCGAATGTATCCTTTACGCTGCCAGTACAACGACGCGCACACATTGCTAAAACGGTAACGCCATACGTGTTTACTGCAGCACAGATCGACGCTTTGAATAATTGTTTAAGTTTGGATTATGAAAACCTTGGAGCGCCCGCCGCCGATATTCTGCGACAAGGCGTGTCGTTTCCAGCGCCCGGACAACTCGTAAGTTCGGCACAGGCGGCCTGAAGGGAGTGATTGATGACTAATCTTCAAGGTTTTTTTGTGTTGCTCGCACCGATTTTGGCGCTCTTTATCGGCTATTTGATCGCGTTTAAATGGCACCATCATAAGGATAAAGATAAGTCGGACGATTAAGTGCAAGTGCTACAGCTAACGGCACTAATTGTGAATCTAAATTGGCATGGCCGATACAAACCCCAAAGCCGCTCATTTTTAATGAGCGGCTTTCATTTTACTAATAAAGATTTGAACTTCTCAGAATAAGACCTAGAGGTTGAAGGCCGCTAAGGTAGTTCATGCTTAACCATACATAGGGATAACATGGTGGACATGGCCATAAAGATGCTCTAAATTATTACGAGTGGCGTTCGTCTGCGCCAGCAGCCTGCTTCGGCAAACCCCAAGGGAAGACGTATTCATTCAATCAAATATAAACTGATACTTCATTTAGCAAAAGTATTCGCAGGCAGTGCTTGAGCGCTATTTGAGGATATTAGTATGTACGAACGTAATCCCCCAATACACCAGCCAGTGCCTTACTTTTCTGAGCGCGATATTGAGCAGCTAAAACGAAAAGCCAAGGAGCTCAAGAAAGCCAAGCCACACCTTACACATACACAATCGTTAGATTTGATTGCAAAAAGCTATGGCTTTAGTCATTGGAAAGTATTACATAAACATACTGACGTTGATGTGGCTTTCAAGCAGCTATCTCAGCTCCCGGTTATCGCAATATTTGATATAAAAGACTATATGAGTTTTGCAGAATCGGCATTAGACTTGGATTGGTGGCAATCATCAGAATGGTTTGGGCAATACCTGTTGCCTAAGCTATATCGGCATTATTGCGAAAACCCGCCAACATACGATTTGGATGATGAAGGAAACCTTGATATCTCCTTTGAAGATTTCGCCGAAGCATCCTCCCCTGTTGCTGTTTTTCCATCAGTGACACCAGTAACTGATGAATCGGTAGAGCTGTTTATGAAGGAATTGAATAACGCCGCTTTCTTCGCGCCAATGTATATTATTAAACGTGGGGTAATATTCGATTTATTTTCTGAAGTACTTGACGAGGAAACAAAGCGACTCAGGACCATTTTTGGCTTTGCGGAGCGCTGATCAACATCACTTGTAAGTGGAGAGAGCTAGACCAAAAACGGAGGCAGTTGCCTCCGTTTTGTATTAAATTCATCAACGATGCTTTGACGTTGCATTTTGGCGTTCAATCACTTCGTTTTGCGCCTCAATTGCTTTATCAATTACCCGAGCATACACACGCTTCTTTTCGCGCGATTTTGCATTTCGCACGAATTCTGACAGGTTCGAATTATAAGTTGTTCTCGGTTTTAGCAACCGACTAAACATGACAAAATCCTCCTTCTCATCGTTTAGGCTTGCGCTAATTATAGCACTTCACAACGAACCAAACGCCCTCTAAAAACTCACTAAAATGCATATCTATGCACACACCAAAATCCCAAATAGCATGAAATCATGCTTTTTTGCCGCTCAAAATAGCATGATTTCATGCCAAGACCATGTGACCAAGTTGGCGGTGACCATGCTAATTTACCTTAATGGGTTTTAAGCGACGCTGAGATGACGGATAGCTGCAGCCCTTATGTACCAATGGTTGTAAAGCAATGTACATTAAGGTATAAAGATAAAAATCACCCCAGACTACCTTGACATGGTAGGGGTCGGTAGTTCGAGTCTACTCGGACGCACCACTTTTCTAGAATTCATATCCCGCAGTAGCAATCATTACCCTCAGTCGAATTTATGGTTGACTTAATAGAGCTAAGTTGTTCTTATTTAAAGCTTAATTGAAGTTTTAATAAGGACATTACATGTTATTCAATAAAAAAGTTGTTCAACTCGTAGCAATCTCATCACTCGTTATCTCTCCATTAGCCTTCGCCAACGAAGACACAACCCCTAGTTTCGACCATGTCGGCGCAAGTTATGTGAATTACGACATTGCTGACGCATCATTAAGTGGATTCGGAATTCACATTGAGAAATCGTTTAACGAGCACGTATTCTTCAGCGCAAAACACACTGATGTTTCAGAAGAGATCGCGTTAGTAACCAACCAAGGTACGGTTAACGCTGAAATATCAGCTTTGTTAACTCACGGTAATCTTGGTTATAAGTTTTTTAATAACGGTTCTACCGTCGTATACGGCAGTGTTGGTTATACACGTGGAAAGGTTTCGGGCGACGCCACCGATTCAACAGGTACTTTTCTTGGTGAAATGAGCGAGAGTGATTCTGGCGTGAACGCTCAGTTAGGCTTGCGCTCACGTTTTGCATCGAACGTTGAATTCGATATTGCTGTACGCCACATTGATATTGCCGACGAAACAGATCAAGAATTTAGTCTTCGCGGCCGATATTACGGACAACAAAACTTAAGCTTTTTCGCCGGCTATAGCCGTTTAGATAGCGACGCGAGTAGCTTTGACTTTGGTGTTAGTTATCATTTTTAAGTTTTAAAAGCTCCAGTGCCTTAAAGGCACTGGAGCTTTGCTGTAAAACCACGACGTGTTGGAATGATTGTATCCATTGTCACCCTTGTGACATTCCAACGAGTTCATGCATCACGCGTTCTATTTGCTCGCCGTTTACCAGGTGGTCTCCAAAAATTTCACACAAAGCTTGGTCAAGAGCCGCCTCCATGACCATTCCGTTTTGTATGTTCTGAAGCACTGTCAACGCGATTACCTGATACTCAGTTATACGATCATTCTCTTTGCAGCATGTTTCCATGGGGTCTGTCGCATAGAGCGCAGCATTGATGACATCAGCAGTCATACGCGTCAATTGGCGTGACGGACGCGGCCCTTTATAGCCGCGTCCATCGAGTGCGACGTGTAATGCATCAACTCGCCCTTGGCGATCGTCCATTGCACTTGAGCTAACGCAAGGTAGCGTGTGCAAGCGCATGAGCTGATGAATGATTTGGTAAACAGAGGTTGCTTTCATTAATGTTCTTTTTAATTATTTTTTAATATTTTTTAAACAACAATACTATACCTGACGCTAGCGACACTCTGTGTCGTATATTTTCAATTAGGGTGCGCTCTGTGTGTTATCGCACAGTGCGATGTGTTTAATGCGGGTAATCTCATCGATTCAGCCGTTACAATTGAGTACCTTAGGATTACAAGTCATGACCGCAGCTAAACTTCCCGACGGGTTACCTACATGCCAGCGACGATTATCACGCCCGTGAAAGATCCAACTACACTGATGGGCACTCACTTACCGAACCAAAACAAATTGTTGTACAGCCTATCCTTAGAAGTACAACAGCGTCTTTTCCCGCATTTGGAAGTTATTGAGATGCCGCTAGGTAAAGTGCTTCATGAGTCCGGTGAATTAATCCGCTACGTATACTTCCCTACCAGTTGCATTGTCTCTTTGGTACATGTTTTGAAAGACAGTGCTTCTACCGAGGTTTCGGTTGTTGGACATGATGGTTTAGTTGGGGTCTCATTATTTATGAGTGGCGGTACCACCACGCTCCGCGCCGTGGTACAGGGTTCTGGCTTTGCTTATCGTTTGGCAACGGAGCATATTGCGCAGGAATTTCATCGTCATGGTGAATTGATGCTCTTAGTATTGCGATATATTCAAACGCTGTTAACCCAAATGTCGCAAACTGCTGTATGCAATAGGCATCATAATATTGAGCAACAATTATGCCGCTGGCTGTTGCTGTCGTTAGACCTCGTCAAAGACAACCACCTAGCCATGACTCAAGCGCTAATCGCTAATACGTTGGGCGTACGTCGTCAAAGTGTCACGGAAGCTGCTAGGCGCCTTCATAAACACGGCGCTATTAATTATAATCGCGGCCATATATGGGTTACCAACCGCCGCAAATTGGAACAGCTTTGCTGCGAATGCTATACGGTCGCTAAAACAGAAATCGATCGTTTAATGAACTAATCCCCAAAAGCAATTAACGCGGCATAGTCACCAACTGCCCTTGGGGATTAATTTTAATACCAGGAATCAACACTTCGCTAAGCGATAAACTTTTTCAGATGAATTTTCATACGACTCAACATTTGAAGCATCGTAAAGATAACAACGACCGCTTTTATTGCGGAAGCTTACACCGTGTCTATCTTCGTGGATAACGTAAGACATCGCCTCTTCTTCGCTGCGCGAACCCGAACTACTGCATTGCACTGGGCCGCATGCAAACCAATAACCGGATGAGTTCTGCCAAGTAATAACAACACCGTTACCCGCTATCGCCGAACCTGAGAAAAACCCAACAACCAAAGCCAAAACTGCAAATCCATGTGAACATTTCATGTCAGTGCTCCTTCGCTCTTCCGCGAAAATTTTAGGAGCATTATGTTTAGTCCAACATTTTGAATTGTGCAATTTTTGTACAGTAATTTATCTATTAATATGTAACTCGCCCAAAATAAAGTTTGACTTAGCTGTGAATAGGCGTACAGTGGCCCTCGTTGGTTAAGAAACAGCAAGTTAAATCTCCTCTACGTCGCATTATTAGCAGTATATCTTCGTCCTGTAGTTTTAAGTTTCATTTTTTACCCCGCATGATCCCGTTCATGGCATTGGCTATGGCGGCTAATTAATTAAAATTTTCAGGATAATATTATGTCTAATACAGTAAATGGCGTTGTAAAGTGGTTTAACGAAGCGAAAGGTTTTGGTTTTATTGAGCAACAAGGTGGCGCAGACGTATTTGCTCACTTTAGCGCAATCGCCAGCACCGGTTTCAAAACCTTAGCCGAAGGCCAACGTGTATCGTTCTCGATCACTCAAGGTCCTAAAGGCCCACAAGCTGAGAACATCGTAGCGATTTAATCGCCGTTGTTAGTTTGATAAAAAGGAGCGTATTCGCTCCTTTTTTTGTGCCTGAAATTCACCTATTCGTCGAGTGAACACTGCATGCAGCGTTCTTTACCGGTAATAAGTTTCGAGATGCCGTTTCGGTTACGCGCGAAATACAAATAGCCTTTATCGGCAAACCATCGAATCAATGGCCAACGTAACATAGCTGTCATCCAACCTCGCCCTACGGCTGACCAAGCGGCATGGGTAACGTCTAACCCATAAATCATTTCGCCATTTGCTTTTTGGCCATGCAAAATACGATTCGCTTCAGCAATATCAACCTGCGGATAACGCTCGGCAAAGTCAGACGCCCAAATATTCTCAAAGCGCAGCTTTTTTTGCTTGTCCTTTGCTTTTAAATGACGCATTTCTTTCACGCAAAGCGGACAACCGCCATCGAAAAATAAAACCAGCTGTGTCGACACAAATGCTACCTCGAAGTGATTTAATGCTCGCTTTAGTATACGCCGTTATTGTTCGCGCCGATCACCGATTAACTTTTGACTTTAAGTAGGGTTATTCATAGAATCTGCGCCAGTGTATTTAAGGTATTACTAAATTACGGTAGCAAATGACTATGAAGAAGCTAATTTTCCCTGCATTAATGAGCTGTTACATGGCGCTTTTGATGACCTGTTTGATCACGTGGATAAACACGGGCTTTGACTCAGGTTTTTGGGGACGTTGGTTCACGGCATTTTACATTGCCTGGCCTATCGCCGGGCTGTTAGTTTTGCTTGATGGCCAGCGTATTCGTGCGTTAAGCGAACGACTCGCCCAGAAGCTTTAATAAAAAAGGGGTGCAGTCCTAGGACTGCACCCCTCCTCTTTTCGTACAATACATAGTTAGAAGGTATAGCGTAAGCCCAACATGGCCACGGTGGGATCAACTTCAACAGCCACCGATTCTATGGTCGTGCCATTCAGGCGCACGTCAGCGTCAGTATCGATATCCATCTTCGACACCATGAAATGAACACCCCATTTGTCAGTTAGCTTCCAGTTCACACCGGCTTGCAACGCATAACCAAAGCTATCTGATAAAGCTAAGTCAACATGATCACCAGCTGTTGCAACGCCTAAAGCGCCGAGCGTATCAACCAATTCATTCGATACGTTGTCTTCAAAAAACGTGGTGTAATTTAAGCCAAAGCCAACAAATGGCTTCACGTTATCTGAACCGATATCAAAGTGATATTGCGCTAATAACGTAGGTGGCAAGTGCTTGGTTTCGCCAATTTTCAATCCCGCTAAAGCACCTGTACCGTGAATTTCATGGCTAAATGGCGTTGCCGCAACCAACTCTAACGTCCAATTGTCGGTAACTTTGTAATCAAAAGTAAGGCCTAGTTGCGTGTTGTTATCTACGGTAACACCGGTGCTGCCATTTGCCAGGCCAGCAACAGTTTCAACCACAGGTAGATTAGAACTGCTATCGTTTGGCATGACACCAATGGCACCCACATTCACACTAAATGTGTCCGCGTATGCTGGTGCTGCGCCAATTGCCGCAAGTAAACTACAAACCAATAATGACTTTTTCATACAGCTCTCCTTAGTAATTTCCGCACATTTTATAGGGTCACTGGTTAAAAAAATTGATCCTGATCAACAAACTTAACCACAAGAAAATCATGGGTAATTTGAATAAAGGGAACTACCTACAAGGTGATATAATTAGCGAAAGTCTTCAGGAGGAATACGCAGATGAAATTAACCGTAGATATCAGCAAGTACCCGCTAACAGAAAATTACATTGAGCCCATTCGCGGCTTTATTGATGAACTGGCGACATTCGATAAGGTTCATATCATCACCAATACACTCAGCACGCAGCTGTTTGGTGATTACGATGATGTTATGGAAGCACTACAAGTTTGTATTAAATGGTCATTCAATAAATACGGTAAAGTCGTATTTGTTTGCAAGTTCCTTCACGGCGACTTGCGCCCTTCTTAACCCTTTTATTACAAATAGTTACAAATGGAACTGTTGTAGCGAATACGTGGGCGGCATAAACTGAGTGGGATGACTAAAACACAAGGAAAATCCCGTGAATATATGGACAAATTGCGCGCTAGCAATCGCTCTAGCTGCCACATCAAGCTCAGTTTTTGCACAAACAGAATCTTCGCCAAGCTTTGACTTTATCAGCGGCGGTTCTTTAAAAGCTGATTATGTGGATGAATCGCTTGACGGATTTACTGCTTCATTCAGCCAAACTTTCGCCGAGAGTTGGTTCTTGACCGCCGATTACACAAAAGTCTCCTCAGATTACAATTTTGTACAATCTACCGACGTTATTTATGTTGAAAAAAGCGATATTTCAAGAATATACGGAAACGTCGGTTACAAATTTTATAACGAAGGCAATACCACAGCTTATGTTTCAGGAGGGCTTGCTTGGATCGAAATCGTTGTAAGAAACACTTCGTTTCCTGATATTTCTGCAGATGACTCAGGCTGGAACTTAAAAGTTGGTGTGCGCCATCGTTTTGTCGATGCCTTTGAAGTGGATGCCAGTATTCGCCATTATGATATCGGCAATCTAGACAGTCAGGAAATTAGCCTGAGCGGACGTTACTTTGTCACATCGAATATCAGTGTTGGCCTTGGCTACAGCATTGTAAGCAGCGAAGAAGATCACAGCTTCATAACTGCCTCATATCATTGGTAACTCCATGTTAAAACGCAGGGTGCAGTCCAAGGACTGCACCCTCCTCTTACGCATGATAAACTAACGGCAAGTACGTAATCACCAAGGTTGTTGTTATGCCGTTTCGTCCAGAGCACAGTTACCAAGAAATCTCCGATCAGCTATTTGCACCTTGTGAGCCAACGCCAGTGCAAGCACCGCAATGGATAGCGTTTAATGAAGCCTTGGCAGCGGAACTCGAACTGCCAGATAATCTTTGGTTGTCCGAACACGGTTTGCAGATATTTTCTGGTAACCAAGTGCCCGACTGGGCAAAGCCGGCAGCGCTTGCCTATGCGGGCCATCAATTTGGAAATTTTGTTCCTCAACTAGGTGATGGGCGCGCGCTGCTATTGACTGAAGTGGTCGATAAACACCAACAACGCTTCGACATTCAGCTAAAAGGCTCCGGTCGCACGCCATTCTCACGCGGCGGTGATGGTCGCTCTCCAATTGGCCCTGTGCTACGCGAGTACATCGTCAGTGAAGCGATGCATGCGCTTGGTGTGCCAACCACACGCGCACTAGCTGCAGTAGCGACCGGTGAACTGGTACAGCGTGAACAAGCCGAACCAGGCGCCATTTTGACCCGTGTCGCTGCCAGTCATCTGCGTGTTGGTACTGCACAATACGTGTTGGCTTTAAAAGACTTTGAGTTGCTAAAAAAGTTTGCTGATTATGTGCTGCAACGCCATTACCCTGATGCGGTATCAGACGAGCAGCCCTATCTGGCACTGCTGCGTCAGGTCATGAACAACCAGGCGAAATTAATTGCGAAGTGGATGAGTATTGGCTTTATTCACGGCGTCATGAACACTGACAATATGACACTAAGCGGTGAAACCATTGATTACGGCCCCTGCGCATTTATGGAAGCTTATGACCCGGCCACCAAGTTCAGTTTCATCGACAAACGCGGGCGCTATGCCTACCAGAATCAACCCGCTATTGGGCTCTGGAATATTGCACGATTCGCTGAAACTTTGTTGCCGTTGTTAGCAGACGACCCGGATCAGGCTGTCGCTATCGGTACCGCAGAAATAGAAGGTTTTCAGGACATCTATGAGCAATACTACTGGCAAAATATGAGCGCTAAGATTGGGTTACCTGTTGAAACCGCACAACCGTTAGTTACCCGCTACTTAACGCTGTTGCAGCAACAACACATTGATTTCACCCTTGCGTTTCGTTATCTCGGTGATGCCAACCAGGAACGTTTACAGAAACTATTTAACAACAGCGCAGATTGGCAGGTATGGCATGCAGATTGGCTGACGGCGATTGGCGAGCGCGATATTACAGCGTTGAAAACCAAACTGAATACCGTCAATCCGGCGTACATTCCTCGCAATCACTTGGTGCAGCACGTTATTGATGCTGCAACCGAGCAGGGCTCATTAATCGAGTTTAACCGATTGAACAAAGCCCTCAGTAAGCCCTATTTAGAACGCAGCGAGTTTGCCGACCTAATGCAACCGGCTGCCAAAGAGCAAGCTGTAACGCAAACCTTTTGCGGCACCTAGCCGAGCGAGCAAACACACCACCAGCTAGAAGCCAACCTGTTGGCAATAGCTATTACTTTGCTGCACAACACCATCGCGATAACATTGCTCCAAGTTGTTCAGTGCTGGGTCATGGTATTTAATAAAGCCGTCGTTGAGCCCATTGCGCATCACCGACGAAATTTGGCGCTTACCGTTAAGCCAGATTTCTAATTTCTCACGTCCATCTGAACGATAGGTGGTTTTGATCACCCGCGTGGAACGAGAATTCGGTATCGCTAACAACTGCAGCTCATCTTGCACCCGCTGGCCACTGTTAAACTGCACCAAACTTGCGCCAACATCGGTGGCAGCCATGGAGCCTGACTTGGCTTGTTGCAGCCAAATACGTTTTAACTCACCGTGCAAACGCCCATCAATGAACTGCCCTTCAACACGACCATATATGTCAGATATTTGTTGGTAGGCGCCCGTACTGAACCGATGCGGATGCGTATAATGTGCCACGAATCGGCCCTGTATTGTTCCGTCCGTGCATTGCCCCTGGCTAACGATAATATCCGCGGCACCATCGTCGTAATCAAAATTGTGTTTTCGCTGTGCAGTACGTTGCGCGGCATGTTCATCAGCGGTCAATTGAAACAAAATGTAGCTCTTAGTATCGGCATCGAGTACACACTCTTGTTGACTGCCTGGGGTCAATTGCGCAGCAACATCCCCTGCAAGCATTGTGGTGAGCTTAGGCATATAAGAGGCCGCGTTGGCACTAGCCAAGGTTGCGTTTGAAGGTGGCTTCAGCCACGAATAAAAACCGACGGCTGGCACGTTCCATGTTCCGCCAGTGAAAGACTCAGCGGATGCTGATGAGGCCGCGGTTGTGTTAGCGTCAGGCGTTCTCGAAACAGGTGCTGTGGCAACTTCTCCGTGCGATTCTACCCGCGCATAGTCAGCTGGTGCTTCTACGCGCTTAAGTTGCACCAAACTTGGAGCTATTTGATGGCAATATGCAGTAACCGGCAGCTGCTTGCCCGCGCGGTAGCATGACGGGGAGTCTTTCAACACGGCACTGGCGAATTCCATCCAGCCATCAATTTGGCCATTCAAGGTATGATAACGCGTATTCGGTCGGCCATTCATCCAACTATTTATTAATGCACGGTTTTGCTCTAAATGCTGAGTTACTGTCACGGATCGTCCGTCGTCATTGCCAGCAACATTCACATGATCACCAACCGGCTTGCCATTGTCATAAACGCCAATATTAAAGTAACGTAGCTCACGCCATGACCCATTAAAGTTTGACCTATCAATGGTGATAACGCGGGCTTCACCGTGCAGCACACCGTCTTTGAAGTGGCCATCAATACGACCTGTTATTTGGGTTTCGCCAGAGAAAAACTCAGTGCGCGAATACGAATTATCCGTATACACCGCGCTAACTGGTCCATTTAACTTACCTTGCGCACAATCTCCGGAAAGCACAGTAATCGACTGACCGCGCTGCTCCGTTTGCACTAAATCCGCCGTACTCTGGCGCACACGAGCAATCGCTTCTGGTGTCATTTGATGCATAACAAAACTTGAAGTCACGTCGTCGAGTTGACAATTCAAGCCATCACTCGCCTGCATCAAGCCATCGATATTTTGCTGCGTAAGTTGTTCTAAATAGGTGAGGTAACTCTGACTTTTGGCGTTGGGGATTTGCCATTTCGGTCCAGTCGCACCCGGTTCGTTATGATGCTTGTCCATCATCTCATTCCATTGGTGCGCTCGGGCGCGGTCCATTGCGCGTTCGTGTTCTTCCATCCAACTGCTGCAACCCGTAAGCAAGGAAACTAGCACAGCAATAGATCCAATTTTTACGACTGTCATTGCGTTACCCCTTCAAAATTAAGTTGTTTTAACTTTAGTCGGGATTCCGCATTGATCAAAAATTAACTGACTTCATTCGACTGCTTCGCCGTCAAGGTAGTACCAGCGCCCATTCTCACGGACGAAATGCGACTGCTCTTCCATCACACCGATATCATCATCAATCTGAAAATAAGCTTTGAAATGCACATAGCCACGATTGCCATGGGTACCGGTCGCTAGAATCTGCAGCTGCAACCATGTTGGATTATCATCGGATAAGTTAAAATCACTCGGCAGACTGCTGGCATGCCACGTGTCACGCAGGTACTGTTCGCGGCCTCGGGCATAGGCGCTATAACGCGATCGCATAAGCTCTTCCGGGGTTCGAGCATGCTTCGTTCCAGCATGAAATGGCTCACAGCATTTCGCATATTTACCGCCACCACAGGGGCACTTTTTTGAAACTGGCTTAGTCATACGGCCAGCCTTTTTTAGCCTTCACCGGCGGACGACGCTTCGCACCTATTTTCGCTACACCAGGCTTAGCTGTTCCGGGCTTTGGCCGACGGCTGCGGTGCCCTTCTGGCGCTAAACCAGAGGAACCTTCAATAGACTTCATTAGCTGCGACAACTCTTGTTCAGTTAGATTTCGCCATTGCCCGACCTGCAAATTGCCAAGCCGTATGTTCATAATACGGGTGCGCTCAAGCTTGCGAACCTCATAATCAAAATATTCGCACATGCGTCGAATTTGGCGATTCATACCTTCAACTAAGGTTAACCGAAACACAAAGGTGGACAGTTGCTCCACTTTGCAGCGTTTGGTCCGCGTGCCCAAAATGGGCACGCCGCTCGCCATGCCTGAGATAAAGTCAGGCGTAATGGGCCGATGCACAGTAACCACATATTCTTTTTCATGCTGATTACCAGCACGAAGAATTTTATTCACCAAGTCGCCGTTGCTGGTAAGGAAAATCAACCCTTCGGAATCTTTATCCAACCGCCCAATTGGGAAAATACGCTCGCGGTGACGAACAAAGTTAGTAATGTTGTTACGCTCGGCTGAGTCGGTTGTGCACACCACCCCAACCGGTTTGTTCAGCGCAATGAAAACAAACTTTTCTTTGTTCTGCGCTTCAATTAAACGGCCATTCACCGTTACTTTATCGCCGGCGCCAACTTTATCGCCAACCACCGCGGTGCGCCCATTTAAGGTCACCACGCCTTGTTCAATAAAGCGGTCTGCTTCGCGCCGCGAGCAGATACCGCTTTCACTGATGAACTTATTTAACCGAACTGATTCACGTTCTTGCATCATGGTCCTAGACGTTTAGCTTTGTGGTACACGCACCCAGCCTTCCATGAGCACCCGCGCGCTGCGGCTCATAATGGCTTTCGTCACTGTCCATTCACCATTTAATTTTTTCGCTTCTGCGCCAACGCGTAACGTACCTGACGGGTGGCCAAACACAACAGCATTACGATCACCACCACCGGCAGCTAAATTCACCAAGGTTCCAGGAACCGCTGCTGCGGTTGCAATGGCCACGGCTGCTGTGCCCATCATTGCATGGTGTAACTTACCCATCGACATCGCACGTACCAACACGTCGATGTCTGATGCGTTAACGGGTTTGCCGCTTGAAGACACATAGTCAGCTGGCGGTGCAACAAAAGCAATTTTCGGCGTGTGTTGACGTGCGGCGGCTTCGTCGATGGCGTCGATTAAACCCATTTTAACGGCGCCATGTGCGCGCAATTTTTCAAACATCAACAGCGCATCCGCGTTCTCATTAATTGCGCCTTGCAGTTCGGTACCGGTATATCCAATGTCAGCTGCATTCACAAAAATAGTTGGGATACCTGCATCAATAAAGGTTGCCTGCAGCGTGCCTAAGCCTGGCACCTCAAACTCGTCAACCACATTGCCGGTTGGAAACATGGAGCCGCCCTGGCCGTCTTCATCCGACGCGGGGTCCATAAATTCAACTTGCACTTCTGCGGCGGGAAAGGTCACGCCGTCCAGTTCAAAATCACCTGTTTCTTGCACTTCACCGTTGGTAATGGGGACATGCGCAATAATGGTTTTTTGAATGTTCGCCTGCCAAATACGCACCACAGCAACACCATTTTCAGGAATACGTGCAGCGTCAACCAAACCGTTACTAATAGCGAACGAGCCTACCGCAGCAGTTAAATTGCCGCAGTTGCCGCTCCAATCAATAAACGGCTTATCAATGGATACCTGACCAAACAAATAGTCGACATCGTGGTCTGCACGTTCACTGCGCGACAAAATCACCGTTTTACTGGTACTTGATGTCGCCCCACCCATGCCGTCCGTGTGCTTGCCATACGGATCGGGACTACCAATAACGCGTAGCAATAATTTGTCACGCGCAGGGCCTGCGGTTTGAGCCGCTTGAGGCAGGTCATCTAATTTAAAGAAGACACCTTTTGAAGTGCCGCCACGCATATAGGTGGCGGCGATTTTCAATTGCGGAGGAAACGCCATACTAACTAACCTCACCGGCTAAGAAGTCTTGTGCAAAACGCTGCAAGACGCCGCCGGCCGTGTAAATCGACATTTCTTCAGCGGTATCCAAACGGCATTTCACCGGCACTTTGACAGTTTCACCATCGGCACGATTGATGACCAAGGTCATCTTCGCACCCGGCTGGATATCACCTTCAACATCGTAGGTTTCGCTGCCATCAATGTTTAGCGTTTTACGCGTTGTACCCGCTTCAAATTCCAGCGGTAACACGCCCATACCAATTAAGTTGGTACGGTGAATGCGCTCGAAACCTTCGGCGACGATACACTCAACACCAGCAAGGCGAACACCTTTCGCTGCCCAGTCGCGCGATGAACCTTGACCATAATCCGCTCCGGCAATAATGATCAGTGGCTGCTTACGTTCCATATAGGTTTCAATCGCTTCCCACATGCGCATGGTTTTGCCTTCTGGCTCAACTCGCGCTAGCGAGCCTTGAATCACTTCACCATGTTCGTCACGCACCATTTCGTTAAATATTTTCGGGTTGGCAAAGGTGGCGCGTTGCGCGGTTAAGTGGTCACCACGGTGAGTTGCATAAGAATTGAAGTCTTCTTCCGGCAAACCCATTTTGTGTAAATACTCACCGGCTGCGCTATCTAACATAATGGCATTCGATGGCGACAAGTGGTCAGTCGTGATGTTATCACCAAGCACGGCTAACGGGCGTAACCCCTTCAGGCTATTAGCCGATGCAAATGAACCTTCCCAATACGGAGGTCGACGAATGTAGGTGCTTTGTGGGCGCCATTCATACAGCGGGTTGTTCTTCTCGCCATAGTCCACGCTCAGATCAAACATTGGGTCGTAAACCGTACGGTATTGCTCTGGTTTCACCGCTGTTTTCACAATCGCATCGATTTCTTCATCACTTGGCCAGATATCTTTTAACGTCACTGGGTTGCCATTTTTGTCTAAACCAAGCACATCTTTTTCAATATCAAAGCGAATCGAACCTGCTATCGCATAAGCGACAACTAACGGTGGTGACGCTAAGAATGCTTGTTTGGCGTGTGGATGAATACGGCCATCGAAGTTACGGTTACCCGAAAGTACTGCTGTGGCGTATAAATCGCGTTTAATAATTTCATCTTTAATTTTCGGGTCTAACGCGCCGCTCATGCCGTTACAGGTAGTACAGGCAAAGCCAACAACACCAAAACCTAAGGTTTCTAATTCAGGCAATAGCTTGGCATCTTCCAGATACATTTTTACCGTTTTAGAACCCGGCGCCAGTGAGGTTTTCACCCATGGCTTGCGGGTCAAACCTAGCTTGTTCGCGTTGCGGGCAATCAGGCCTGCGGCAATCATGTTGCGCGGGTTACTGGTATTGGTGCAGCTGGTAATTGCAGCAATGATTACCGCGCCGTCCGGCATGGTGCCATCGGTAGGTTTATCATAATCAGCGGCAATACCACGTGAGCTAAGCTCCGAAGCTGGTAATAACGCATGCGGGTTTGATGGGCCGGCGAGGTTGCGTTCAACCTTCGACAAATCAAACGTCAGTACGCGTTCGTATTTTGCCTCAGTCATGCTGTCAGCCCACAAACCTGTGTGCTTCGCATACTTCTCAACCAGTTCAACCTGCTTGTCATCACGACCAGTCAGTTTCAAATAATCAATGGTTTGCTGGTCAATGTAGAACATGGCAGCTGTTGCGCCATATTCCGGCGTCATGTTCGAGATGGTTGCTCTATCGCCCACTGACAACGCATCAGCGCCAGCACCATAAAATTCTAGATAAGCACCAACAACGCGCTCTTTACGCAAGAAGTGGGTAATAGCGAGCACTAAATCGGTACTTGTAATGCCCGGCTTCAGTTTGCCAGTCAATTCAACACCAATGATGTCCGGTAAGCGCATGTATGAAGCGCGCCCTAACATGACGCTTTCAGCTTCTAAACCGCCTACGCCCACTGATATAACGCCCAAGGCGTCAACCATTGGCGTGTGGCTATCAGTACCAACACAGGTATCTGGGAATGCTACGTTGTCACGTATCTGCACCACCGGCGACATTTTTTCCAAATTAATTTGGTGCATAATGCCGTTACCTGGAGGAATTACATCCACGTTCTTAAAGGCTGTTTTGGTCCAATTAATAAAGTGAAACCGGTCGTCATTGCGACGGTCTTCTATTTCGCGGTTTTTTTCGAACGCATCTTTGTCAAAACCAGCATGTTCAACGGCTAGCGAGTGATCAACGATCAACTGCGTTGGCACCACTGGATTTACTTTGGCAGGGTCACCGCCTTTGTCCGCAATGGCGTCACGCAAACCGGCTAAGTCAACTAAAGCGGTTTGGCCTAAGATGTCATGGCATACCACACGAGCTGGATACCACGGAAAATCAAGGTCACTTCGGCGCTCAATAATTTGCGTGAGGCTAGCAGTTAAATCTTCAGGGTTACAGCGACGTACAAGCTGCTCTGCTAGAACTTTTGATGTGTATGGCAGGCCGTCATAAGCACCTGGTTTAATGGCTTCTACCGCGGCACGCGTATCAAAATACTCAAGTGTGGTGCCCGGGAGCTGTTTACGAAATTCAGAATTCATAACTGTCCCCTTCTGTTCATTAACAAAGAGGCACCGAAGTGCCCCTTTTTCATCTGCTTAACGGTCTTCTAAAGCAGGTACAGGACGCGGTTCTGGGCCTGTATAATCCGCGCTTGGGCGAATAATACGATTATTCGCACGTTGCTCTTTAACGTGTGCTGTCCAACCGCTAACACGTGACATCACGAAAATTGGGGTAAACAATTTCGTCGGAATGCCCATGTAGTGATACGCCGATGCATGGAAGAAATCCGCATTCGGGAATAACTTCTTCTCGCGCCACATAACTTCTTCACAGCGCACAGAAACGTCATACAAACGGCTGTCACCAAATTCTTTACCAAGTTTTTCAGACCATGCTTTGATAATGTCATTGCGTGGATCAAATTCACGATACACAGCATGACCAAAGCCCATGATTTTTTCTTTACGCTCAAGCATGCCCATTAATGTCTGCTCAGCATCGTCGGCGTCTTTCATATTCTCAATCAATTCCATGGCCGCTTCATTGGCGCCGCCATGCAATGGCCCACGCAACGAGCCAATTGCACCGGTTACACATGAGAAAATGTCTGACAACGTTGATGCACAAACACGTGCAGTAAAGGTCGACGCATTGAACTCGTGCTCTGCGTACAAAATCAGTGATGTATTCATCACGTCAGTGTGTAGCTTAGACGGTGCTTTATCATGCAACAAATGCAAGAAGTGAGCGCCAATTGAATCATCATCAGTTTGCGTTTCGATGCGCTTACCGTCATGACTAAAGCGGTACCAGTACAACAAGATACTTGGGAATGCAGCAAGCATGCGCTCAATTTTCGCATCCGCTTGGCTAAAGTCTTCTTCTGGCTCAAGGTTACCTAAGAACGAACAGCCAGTACGCATAACATCCATTGGGTGTGCGTCAGCCGGAATACGCTCTAAAACGTCTTTTAATTCTTGTGGTAAACCACGTTGTTGCTTCAGACGTGCTTTAAATTGCGCTAACTGATCTTTGGTTGGCAATTCGCCTTGCGCTAATAGGTATGCAACTTCTTCAAAGCTTACTTTGTCGGCTAACTCTTTGATGTCATACCCTGAATAGGTTAAGCCCGAACCGCTTTTACCTACTGTACATAATGCTGTTTCGCCAGCTACTTGCCCGCGTAAACCCGCGCCTGTTAATTTCTTATCCGACATATTAACTCCTAGTCATTAAAACCCGTGTTTCGTGCGCTTCGCCTTTCGTCCGCGATGCTGTTAGTACGCTGCGCTATTCGAACAGTGCGAAGCACGCACGAACAGCGTAGCGAACGAATAACGAAAAACGCTCTTATTTTTTAAACAATTGATCAAGCTTATCTTCAAATGCGTGGTAATTCAGAAAATCGTACAACTCCGCACGCGTTTGCATACTATCGACCACATCTTTTTGATGCCCTTGCGTTAGAATGCTTTCATAAACATTGAGTGCTGCTTTATTCATGGCACGGAACGCGCTCAGCGGATACAGCACCAATTCAATGCCGACGTCCGCCAGCTCATCCTTGCTAAATAGTGGCGTGGCACCAAACTCAGTAATGTTGGCAAGTACCGGCACATTCAAGGCATCGGTAAATGCTTTATAGTCTTCCAGGGTATGCACAGCTTCAGCGAAAATTGCATCAGCACCGGCTTCAACACAAGCTTGAGCGCGTGCAATTGCAGCTTCCAAACCTTCCTGTTGAAATGCATCGGTACGCGCCATGATAAAAAACTTATCATCAATACGAGCATCAACTGCAGCTTTAACACGGTCAACCATTTCTACTTGAGAAACAATTTCTTTGTTCGGGCGATGGCCGCAACGTTTTTGAGCGACTTGATCTTCAATATGAAAACCTGCAGCGCCAGCACGGGTCATTTCTTTAACAGTGCGCGCAATATTAAAAGCTCCACCCCACCCCGTATCCGCATCAACCAACAAAGGTACATCGGTAGCAGCGGTGATGCGACGAATGTCTTCACAAACGTCGTTCAAAGAGGTCATGCCTAAGTCAGGCAGGCCATACGATGCGTTGGCAACGCCAGCGCCTGATAAGTATAGCGCTTGGTGACCCACGCGCTCAGCCATCATCGCCGTGTAGGCATTAATTGTACCCACTATTTGCAGAGGCTTGTTGTCGGCAATGGCCTGGCGAAACTTTGCGCCAGCACTATGAATCTGTGTCATGTTACTTCCCCAATTGTTGCAGTTTTAATTCAATATTGCCGCGCGACGCAGCAATGTGACGGCGCATCAACAGATCCGCCAATTCACCATCGCGGCTCGCAATGGCATTAATAATTGCTTTGTGTTCATCAAATGCCCGCGATACCCGTGGCCCGTTCATACCCAGTTGCACCCGATACATGCGCACTAAAAAGTACAGCTCGTCGCACAACATATTAATCAGATAAGGATTTTTGCTACCCAAGATGATGCGATAATGGAAATCTAAATCACCGGCTTCTTGATAATAACTCTCACCTTCACGCACGCGTTGTGACGCTAAATGCTGGTCCAACAATTCTTGCAACTGATTAACTTCATGCTCATCCATGTTTTCGGCCGCTAACCGACAAGCTAATCCCTCCAGTTCCTCACGGATCTGGTATAATGCTTTTAAACCGTCAGCGGACAGGGTTACAACGCGAGCGCCAGCGTTCGGAATACGCTCAATTAAGTGACAGCGCTCTAGGCGCGCCATAGCTTCACGCAATGGCGCTCGGCTTACGTCAAATTTTCGCGCAAGTTCAGGCTCACTGATTTTACTGCCTGCTGCAATCTCGCCTTCAACAATGGCGCGTTGCATTTCAAGCAGTAAGCGGTCGGACGATGTTACCGGCGAGCGCCACAACGGGCTCTGAAGTGTTTCTGTCATAATTGTCGACATGTTTAAATGATAAGTCGCATTTTACGAGGAATAAAAGCAAATTCCAAGCGCCTTATCGAATTTATTGTCGACAATCAATAAATGAACCACTTGACATCATCCTACGTAATATAAAAAAACATCTCTAAGGCACGTATGACCGAGTTGCTTAAAACATTTCTCGATTTTGGCCAGGCAAATCAAAGCTTGGTAACAGGCGAACATAATCTCCCATTAGTGCTGCTTTCGTACTTCGTTGCTTTACTGGGCGTTTATACGTCGTTACTGACGCTCACACGAGCAAGCTCCTATCGCCAACCGAAATTTCGAAGAATTTGGATATTTGTAAGTGCATGCATAGCTGGCATTACAGTCTGGAGTATGCACTTTATTGGTATGATTGCCTTTCAGATTCCTGTGGCTATGAAACATCATGTTGGCATTACACTAGTTTCTGTGCTGCCTGCTATTTTTGCAAATTGGTATGCCTTGGCCACTCAGGTCAAAGTGGATGCCCCCTATCAGGCTGGCTTAATCAAGACAATTTTCGCAGGCTTAGTTTTAGGCCTCGGCATTGGCGCCATGCATTATATTGGCATGGCCGCTATGCAATTTAATGGCGTGCTGTTATACGATGTGCGCTGGTTTATGAAGTCAATTGTTGTCGCGTTATTGCTTGGCACCATCGCCATGCTCACCTATCGTGCTATGGCGCAGTGGGCACAACGCACAGAGCTTGAGCGACTGTTCAGCAGACTATTTCCTGCCGCTGTTATCGCACTTGCTATTAGTGCTATGCATTATACCGCGATGTTTGCGGCTCGCTTTTATGCCACCCTCAACACTAACGGTGTCCATCAGCATGATGAATGGCTAGCCTACACCATTGGTTTTGCGGCCATGCTGGCGGCAGTCGCGGCTGTGATTGGAACCCAAGTAGATAAGCGCATATACACGCAGGCTAAATCGCAAAAGGCCGCCAACAAAATAATCCATAATCTGGCAACCCAAGACAATTTAACCGGCTTAGCAAACCGGCAAATGTTGCTCGACCGATTGCAGCAACTTACCGGTTACCATTTCGCGTTGGCCATTTTTGATCTCGATAAGTTTAAAGCACTCAATAATACTTATGGCGCTAGCTATGGCGATTTGATGCTACAACAAGTCGCAAAACGCCTGCGTGACATATTAACCACCGAAGCCAGCTCATCAAGTTTCGCTTCGCGCCTTGGCGGCAATGAATTTGCCGTCATTTTGCCGTGTCCGCATGAAACTGATGTGGCGGCCTCAGAAAATACAGTTTTGCGATTGATAAAAGATATCCAGAAGCAGTTGGAACAATCTTATCAGTTAGGTCACTTTACCCATCTTTCGACAGTTTCAGTTGGAATCACCCGATTTAGTGCGGGCTCTGATGCCGACACAGTTTTAGGCCAAGCTAGCCTAGCCTTGGCCCACGCAAAAAACGATCACCATCACAGTGGTATTGAAATTTTCCGCACTAAATTTGCTGAGCAGGCCACACAACGCATAAACTTAGAACACGATCTTCGGCCGGCTATCGAGAAACAAGAACTGCAACTTTACGTGCAAGCTCAAGTGAATAACGACGATCAGGTGGTAGGTGCTGAAGCCCTGCTGCGGTGGCAACACCCCAAGCATGGATTCATTTCGCCAGCGGAATTTATTCCGTTAGCCGAAGAAACTGGCTTAATTATTCCGTTGGGGCATTTAATCATTGAACAAGCCTGCGAAATATTAAATAACTGGCAACAGCAACCAGAAACTCAGCAGCTTACCCTGGCGGTGAATGTTAGCGGACGCCAATTTCAACAACCCGACTTTGTTCAGGGGCTGCTCGCACAAATCAAGTACCACGGTATTCAACCACAGTTACTGAAGTTGGAAGTCACAGAGAGTGTCATGGTGCACGATGTTGATTTAGTTGCGGATAAAATGAATGAACTGCAAAAAATTGGGGTGCATTTCGCGATTGATGATTTCGGTACCGGTTACTCGTCAATGGCTTACTTGGCGGAACTTCCATTCGAAACGTTAAAAATTGACTTGAGTTTCATTCGTGAAATGCTCACCCAACCGTCTATGGCTTCGATCGTGCGCGCGATGATTCAATTGGCGCATAGTCTTGATTTGAAGATTATCGCTGAAGGTGTCGAAACTCAGGCGCAACGTGACTATTTGGCTGCACATGGCTGCGACCTTTATCAGGGCTACTTATTTGGACGCCCTGCACCCGCCAGCGACTTTCTTAAGAGTCTCAGTTAGTGCCGTACACGCTCACATGAAGCTGATTTTGGCCGTCATACTGCACATTAAATCCAATCGTTGATTTTTCCTTGTTTGCGAATATGTCCGTGGTAATCACCGTTGCAGCACAGAGCACCTCACCAGTTACATAATTGGTTCGCAACGTACTGATATGTTCGATGTGAATCGCTTTATTTGCCACTGTACCGGCTCCTACGGCCTGCATCAGCGCCGAGCGGGCCTGGATCGTTTCACAGGCAGGGTGTATGTCACCACAGCCGGCAAGCAAGATACTGTTAGCGCACGCAAATACAACAACTGAACGATGCAATAGAACCTCCGTGACACCCGCAGTTCAATAAAAAGAGGAGTCCCTTCCTGACCACCTTTCCCTGACTTATCTATCGGGAGATAGATAATCTTTTATTAACATTTACTTATGATTATTGACTTTAAGCAAGAATAAGACGCTTCTTGCCAAAACGCAATATAACATTCGCTAGCGCAGGTAAATTTACGTCGTCAGGTTGGGTCAGTTATCTGGATTTTGTTGTTCCAATTCTTTTATCGCAGTGCTGGTGAAATCATTATTCAAAAACACATCATTAAGAATAGTTTGTTCCATGAAACTGCGGGTACCTGATTTTGTGGGGAAGCGCACAATTAAGTGAATTTCACCGGCGGCCGGCACCGAGATGGTCACGCGAGGATCAGCCGATGGCACATCAATACCGCGATGATCACTCATACGTTGCATGTACCGCCGAGCTTGCTCAACATAATCGGAACAGTGCCGATTGGCGGCTTCTAGGAGGGCTTGTTGCGCTGCATGCCAGTTGTCTTCACGCTTAAACGGCACGGTAAATACATGCAGCACAAAGTCATGCGTATAACTTTCGTTGGTCACCGGCTCGGAAACAAATAGCGAATTGGGTATTGAGATCATCCGTCCGGTGCGCTGATGCGAATGTTTGCCCGGCCCTACTTCCAATATTGTGGTTGTTAGTAGATTTTGATCGATAACATCGCCACGGAAGTCTTTAATTTGTATTCGGTCACCAATACTGAATGCGCTACCGCTTGATTTAACAAGGCTGCCGGTTAAACACATGATGAGTTCTTTCGTGGCAACGACGAATGCCACCGCAATGGCAACAATTCCGAGTGCTAATGTGCGCAGTTCTTCTGCCCAGATGAGCATGAGGCCAACCACCATCAGCAACAACAGTGCATTACGCGTGTGGACAAACCAACGCCGACGCAAGTCAGTTGAACGGACACTTTTACGAATAAATTTAGCAAGAATTGCACGCGCGATAACAATCGCGGCAATCAAGATCAGAGTCGAGATAACGGGCCGCAACAATTGCTCCGAAAATTGAAACTCGCTGAACAAATTCGTGAGTGAATCCGTATACATAGTTATATTTGTTCCCTATTCAATGCGTGGTTAGTCATCATACATCAGATTACGAATTATGGTGCCAGCTGCTCGAGTAAATTTGATGTATATGCTATCTTTTATAGCCCAACAAGAGGAGTAACAGTATGTCTCTAAGAAATATTTTGGTGAGCAGTTTTATTTCAGCTGGTCTTTTCATGAGTGTCGCACATGCTGACACTTGGCAGCTCGACAGTGACAACTCGGAACTCAGTTTTGTTTCAGTTAAAAATGACCATGTTGCTGAAGTGCATCGTTTTACAGAACTTCAAGGTGAGTGGCAAAACAATACCGTCACCATCGAAATTCCAGTCGTTAGTCTAGACACACAAATTCCTATTCGTAACGAACGCATGCTTGAGCACTTATTTAATTCCAATGAGTACCCTATTGTAAGTGCTAAAGCGACACTTGAAGACACCGTGTTACTCGACATGCCTGTGGGTGGAACTTTGCCATTATCAGCCGATATGATGGTTTACATTGCTGGCGATTCTGACACGGTAAGCGCGCACATGCAGGTAACGCGCCTTAGCGAAAATCGCTTTCTGGCAACCACAACACAGCCAATTATTATCGACACCAAAGCATTCGGCTTAGTTAGCGGTATTGACAAGCTACGTGAAATTGCAGGTTTAGCGCGGATTGATTATAGCGTTCCGGTTACCTTTAGTGTGCAGTTTAGCCGTTAATGCAAACCGATTTGACGATTCGGCAGGCACGCGCGGCTGACGTGCCCCAGCTGGAAGCTCTTGAGCGCAATACATACGCGCTTGAGGGCTACCCGAGTGCGCTATTTTATCAAGCAATCGCGCAGTGGCCCGAGTTCACTATTGTTGCAACCAAGTCGAATCGGGTATTGGGGTATTTGTTGGCCGCACCTGGCACCAATAGTGAACTTTGGATCATGTCATTATTGATTGACTCAATGGCCCGCGGTCAAGGCATCGGCGCTGTGTTAGTCAAGCATCTGATAAACCACATCAGTCAATCGCCGAGTAAGTTTAAGCACCTAAAGCTAAGCGTTTCACCAACCAACCTAGCAGCCATAGCGCTGTATCAAAAAATGGGGTTTTCTACACAGAATCAAATCGATGACTTTTTGGGCCCTGGCGAACCAAGATTGATCATGCGTTACTAAGTATGTTGACCTTGTAAATACATCTCCCCTATAGTGACCCGACAGACGTTCATAAAAGTTTAATAGGGCACTATCTCAATTGTCGAAGGTTCGAATTAATCCACTCGTTGTGTCAGCAACGCTTTTTACTGCACTAGTCGCTACCCTAACGATTGGTGTTCTAGGCTTGTTGATGAATGCCGTGGTTGAACCGCAAAGTTTATTCGACCAAATGTTATCCAACAATTCGTCCCTTATCTGTATTGCCATAAGCTTTGCTATTGCTGGGCTCTTGTTTAAAAAACGGGTGCTACAATTTATCGGTAGTGGCGTTATTATTGCGGCAGCGTTACACAGTTTGTTGGTTGCTACGAATCTTTACAAAATACTCTTCATGCCTTGGCTAGCCGAGCTTGACGCAGCTATTTATCCCGCCATGATCGTATTATTTATCGTTCTTGGCATTATGCTCGCATTAAATCCACAACACCCTATCCAACGCATTTGGTTACGCGTTACAGCGGCACTTGTGACCTTATCGGCGCTTGCCATGCTGGCTGTGCATACCAGCTCGAACGGCTTCATGTGGTTGGGTCCCCACCCTGATATAACCAGCGTTGCCGCGGTACTCATTCTCATTCTGGGGGTTGGCTACAGCTTACTTGCCCAGCAAGATAATCCGGTAGCGGTACTGCCAAGTAAACAAGCGATGATCATTGGCTTTGTCGCAGTCTTTCTTACCAGTTCAGTCTGGTACTTGATGGGTTATTCAAGCCTTAAAAACATTCAAGCTCAAGCGGAAGTTGAAGTAACACGGCTCGCTTCGGCGCGTGCAACTATGGCCATGGTCAATGTTCAATTAATGGAACGGATGACAGAACGCTGGGAAGTCGCCGCAGAAAATGACTTCGATTTTGATCGCCGAGCAGACGTGCGAGCGTACCTACGCGATATTCCGCATTTACTCAGCCTCTCTGCTCTGGATGGCAATAAAGGTACGATTTGGCAGGAGCACCGTGCTGACAGCAAAATGCCGAGTTTACAGGTGTTGGCTGACCCCGAAGTGCAGCAATGGCTTGAGCAACATCATATCGACACCAACTTTATTATTCCGGAATTGCATTTTGTACACAGCGATCTATCCGCTGTAGCATTGATGATTCTCCCGATTGCTGACGTGGTAGATGACGTTCGCTACCTAATCGCAGTGTTCGACTTAGACACGATGCTAAATCCCGCAACACGGCTAACCAACGATCAAATCAAAGTTTATACCCGGTTATCGCAGCATGCCGAACGCAGTTTCGACATCAATAAGCCGCCACATGAAAATGAATTAATTCTAGCGAGCAGTGAACTGCAAATATCCCATGGGCCACGGTTAGAATTAACCGCAACGTTATATGATTTTTCGGAGCTATCCTGGGCCGCCAACATGCGTACGGCGATTGTTGCGTTAGGGCTATTATTTAGTTTGGCTTTCGTGCTGATGTTTGAGCAAAATAAAGCATTACGCCATCACAGTCAGCGCATTGCGCTCAGTCAGCGTAAAATTCGCAAACAGCGTCAAGAGCTGTCGATTAACGAGCAACGCTATAGAAGTTTGTTTAGCCACCATCCAGATCCGGTATTTTCGCTCGATTGTGAAGGTCGATTTACGCACGTCAATGATGCTTTCTGTGAGCAGTTAGAGGTAACTCGAGAAGACGTTCTAAACATGCACTTCAATGCATTTTTAAGCGATGACCAGTTTGCCCGCGTGCAACCTATTTTTGAGCAAGTTATCACTGAATTAAGCAGTCAACGTTACGATGCGATTGTCACCACGCATACATCTCACACACTAAAAGTGTTTAATATCACCAATTTACCGATCGTTATTGGTGGTGAAGTTATCGGTACCTTTGGCATCGGCAAAGACATTACTCAAGTGCAGCAGCAAGCCGAACAATTAGCATATCAAGCAAGCCATGACGGTTTAACAGGTCTGTATAATCGCGCAGCATTTGAGCGCGAACTCAGTACTATGCTTGCTCAACAACGGCAATTAAAGGACGACAACCTGCTGGCGGTTCTATTTGTTGATTTGGATGGGTTTAAGCCGGTTAACGACAGTTTAGGGTTAAAGGTTGGCGACGAGATTTTGCAGCACGTTGCTGCAAGGCTTCAGGCCTGCATCAAGGCACCAAACTTCTTGGCGCGCTTTAGCGGCGATGAGTTTGTCATAGCGGTCACCCATTTAACCAGCCAAGAGCAGGTGGAAGGCTTTATACAACAAGTTATGGCGTCTATTGATGAGCCCTATGCGGTTGGTGAACATAAGATTTATTTAACCGCCAGTATTGGTGTGACGTTATCTAAACGAACAGTCAAAAATGCCCTGTCATTGATTCAGCAAGCTGATATTGCAATGTCTCAAGCTAAGCAGCAAGGTCGCAACCATTATCAGTTTTACACTGAGCAGCGTAAATCTATGTCGCAATCGGACATATTATTGCGCAGCCAACTGCAGCAAGCCATCGATGCCGAAAGCCTCAAATTGTATTACCAGCCCATCGTTGATTTATCCAATGATAAAATCGTTGCAGTTGAAGCACTTATGCGTTGGACATTGGAAGATGGTACAGCTATTTCACCGGTTGAGTTTATTCCTTTAGCCGAGGCAACCGGACAAATCATTCCAGCGGGTCGCTGGGCGTTGAAACAAGCTTGTAAAGATATTCACGAATTGCATGATTTAGGCATAGAACGTGTCGCCGTAAACTTATCAGCGTTGCAATTTCACCGTGCTAACTTTTTTGAACAAGTTGAATCTATTTTAGCTGAAAGCCGCACCAGCACCGATATGATTGAACTCGAGTTAACCGAAAGTATCTTGATGGAGAATACCTCGAACGCCATCACCGTGCTGGAACGGATGCGTGAAATCGGTATTAGTGTATCCATTGATGACTTTGGTACGGGTTTCTCTGGGCTGAGTTACTTAAAAACCTTGCCGGTAAGTAAATTAAAAATAGACCGCGCTTTTATCAAGGAGCTGTCAGATTCTTCAAGTGATCGTGCAATAACTCAAGGTATTATTAATATGGCTCGCCAGGTTGGCTTGAAAGTTGTCGCTGAAGGGGTCGAAACACGTGAGCAGCTTGCTCTTTTGAAAGACTTCGGCTGTGGCTTCGGACAAGGCTTTTACTTCGCCCGTCCGATGCCACTTACCGATTTAATCCAGTTCTTAAAATCTCGCCTTTAGTTCAAGCGCTGCTTTAACTCGACGGTTTTAAATCCTCGTCATGTTGTTCAAGATCCCACGGTAAGCTCCCTGGTGATATGTGCATGAACTGCAAGTAGTTTTCAAACTGGTTAATTACATCGTTGATAATGTCATTCGGTTCATAACCGTACAGATCATAAGCTTGACCGCCCTGGCGCAAGAAAACTTCCGCACGATAATATTCCGCATCTGATTTGTCGCGTTTATCATTTATCGCAAACTGCGGGCGCTGATAGGCGCGCATGCGAACTTCATAGCTGAACTCAACTTCATCTTGACGACGAATAGTAAGTACAGCACGAACATGGTCAGGCTCATAATCTGCTATCGCGTCCCATTTATTCCCGCCCAGCTCTTTCGACACGTCGTTTAAACAGTCCATAACGGTGTGTTCAATGAAGTCGCGAACCTCTTTTTGACGCGGAAAATCAACCACGCCCGCCAAACGTTTTTTCCAATACGAAGGCCCTGCGTGAACACCGCGCCGATGCGTACGCATCGCGGTTTTTAAGCTGGCATATTGGTGCCCTTCAATGACCAAAGCGCGCCACATACCAAATGCGGCAATCAAAATTATCACCGCGAACGGCAATGCACTCGCTATTGAAGCGGTCTGTAAGGCTCCTAAACCACCGGCCAGTAACAGAACGCCAGCGACCACACCCTCTGCCGTAGCCCAAAACACACGCTGCCACACGGGTGTTTCTGCAACGCCGCCAGAGGCCAACGAGTCAATCACCAATGAGCCTGAATCTGACGAGGTTACAAAGAAGGTCACAATCAGGATAACCGTTGCAATGGAAAGGAGGTTGGTCCATGGCAGACGCTCGTACAACTTAAATAAAGCAATGGCTTCATCATTTTGAACTTCACTGATTAACGCGGTATAGCCTTCATTCATGATCAGGCTCAATGCTGTATCACCAAACACGCTAAACCAAAAGAATGTAAACATAGTGGGTACAAACATGACGCCAAATACGAACTGGCGAATGGTGCGTCCACGGCTTATTTTGGCGATAAACAGACCAACAAACGGTGCCCAAGCAATCGTCCAACCGAAGATGAATAGGGTCCAGTTACCAATCCAGTCACTGCGTGAATACGCCTGTAAGTTAAACGTACGCTCAACAATGTTATTCAGATACGAGCCGGTATTTTGAAGAAAGGTTTCAAGTATATGAACCGTTGGGCCCGCGAAGAACACGAAGAACAGCAGCAACAACACCAACGTCATGTTTACATAGGACAATCGCTTGATACCCTTATCCAAACCCGCGACTACAGACATGATGGCAAATACCGTAATCACGGCAATGGCAATAATCTGAACCGTGCTGCTGATGGGTATTTCTGGCCACAAATAATGCAAGCCGGCGTTAATCTGGATAACTGACAGCCCAAGCGTTGTGGCGATACCAAACATGGTGCCCAAAATAGCAAAGGTATCTACCGCATGCCCAGCTGGCCCATGTATTTTCTCACCAATAAGCGGATACAAGGTTGAACGCATCGACAAGGGCAAGCCATGACGGAATGAGAAATATGCCAGCACTAAACCAACCAAGCCGTAAATAGCCCAAATATGGAAGCCCCAATGGAAATAAGCAATCTGCATGGCTTGTTTCGCTGAATCGACCGTTTCGGCAGCACCAACCGGTGGGCTAGCATAATGCAGTACAGGCTCGGCAACCCCAAAAAATAGCAGCGCGATACCGTAGCCCGCAGAAAATAACATCGCAAACCAAGCGGGGAAACTGTATTCAGGTTCGGCATGATCAGGCCCCAGCTTTATTCGCCCCCATTTCGATACCGCAACAACGACAATAAAAACGAGGAAAATTGCAACGGCCAACATATAAAACCAACCAAAGTCTTTGGTTATCCATGCTAAGACCTGACTGAATAGCTCCCCAGCTAGCTCAGGATTGCTTAAAGTACCAATAACAAGTAGCGCAATAACCGCCACGGCCGGGAAGAAAACCGGTGCCAATATGGCGGAGTTCCATTTCGCTTTTTCGCTCGACATGCTTGCTCGCTCCTTTATAAATTGTTATTTAACCCTATGCGTTAAGAGGAAAAATTTCAAATTAGCGGCAACTCTGGTAGCCTATTTTTAAATTAATCGGAGCAACTAACCCCATGTTTCACCGTATCGCAGGCCCAGCTGCCGCTGTTTTTGTTTATTTCCTCACGCATTCTATTTTTGCAATGCCCGCTGCAGCTGCATGGACATTAGCGACAACTGTTTGGGTTGCATGGTGGTGGATTTCTGAAACCATCGCCCTACCTGCTACCTCACTATTGCCCTTCGTATTGTTACCTTTAGGCGGTATTTCCAGTGTGAACGAAGTGTCCGGTGCCCTCGGCAACCCGATAATCTTGCTGTTTATGGCCGCCTTCATGTTGGCGAAAGCCGTTGAAATGAGCGGCGTTCACAAACGTATTGCGTTGGGTTTAGTGCGAAAACTTGGTAACAGTAGCGCTAGGCGCATGGTTTTCGCCTTTATGATTGCTACTGCTTTTTTGTCAATGTGGATCTCAAATACCGCTGCGGTTTTAGCCTTACTACCCGTCGCGCTAGCCTTGGCCGACGCCAGTTCTGATCAAAAATTCCAACGCGCACTCCTGCTCGGGCTCGCTTATTCGGCTTCGGTTGGCGGTATTGCCACATTAATCGGCACGCCGCCTAATTTAATCTTCGCTTCGGTGTATGAAAGTTATACCGGCGTAAGCTTTGGTTTTACCCGCTGGATGCAAGTGGGGCTGCCGTTAGTAGTGGTAGGTATTCCATTAATGGCATGGTGGTTAACCCGTGGCCTTAAAACCCAAGGAATGCTCGAAATAGCCGAAAGCGGCCCCATACGCAGCGCTGAAAAACGTGTATTGATGGTTTTTGGTACGGTGATTGTGCTGTGGATGACCCGCACCGCACCATTTGGCGGTTGGTCTGGTGGCTTAGGTTTAGGTGATATGGGCGACGCCACAGTTGCTTTTATGGGCGTGCTGGCGTTGTTTGTGTGGCATGATCGTGAAGGAACACCACTGCTTGAGTGGCGTGATGCGGTAAATATTCCATGGGGCATTCTGTTACTGTTTGCTGGCGGCATTGCACTTGCACAAGGCTTTGTTAGTAGCGGTTTAAGCAACATTATCGGCGACGCGCTGGTTGGGCTTGGCGGCTTGCCAACGTGGCTGTTGGTATTCTGCCTGGCTATCTCAGTAAGCCTGTTAACTGAAGTGACCTCGAACACGGCAACAGCAACCTTGCTGATGCCTGTTCTAGCCGCTGCTGCCGGAGCGCTTGAGTTGCCACCGGAAATGCTGATGATACCAGCAGCTATTGCCTGTAGCTGTGCTTTCTGTCTACCGGTAGCAACACCACCTAACTCAATCGTCTTTGCAGCTGAGCGCATTACCATCAAAACCATGGTGCGTGAGGGCATGATGCTCAACCTGCTCATGGCAGTGGTTACCACCGTGATTGTTATGCTGTTTGTTTAACGTCGTTTACACGTTATCTAAATGCAACACGCCCATGTAGGCCGCAATATTTACGTCATACGAGGTGGTTTGCTTTAAATAGTCCGACATCGCCTCTAGCGCATCAGGTTCGCCATGCACCAAATGCACTTGAAGGTCTGGTGGTAGCTTAGAACTCGCTAACCAATCGCCAATTTCTTTGTAGTCGGCATGCCCGGAAAGACCGTCTAATCGACGGATGCGGGCTTTGACAGGTAACCATTCACCATGCACTTTAATATGCTCCACACCCTGCTCCATTTTCGCACCGCGCGTACCGCCAGCCTGATGCCCGGAAAATAATACTGTGGCCCGATGGTCACCCAGCCAGTGTTTAAAGTGGTGTAAAATACGCCCGCCTGTGGCCATGCCGCTACCAGCGATAATAATGTGCGGCCCAGTTTGCTTGGCAATTGCTTTTGAATCTTCAACATGCGAGGTATAGATAACGGCCTTTTCAGCGGCCTGACATTGGGCATCTGAAAGCCGATGAAACTCATGATAGTCACCATAAATGTCCGAGGCTTTTATCGCCATAGGGCTATCAAGGAAAATTGGCATTCGCGGTACTTTGCGTTCTGCCATTAATGTCACCAGCATATGCTGCAACAATTGAGCACGCCCAACCGCAAAACTCGGTATCAGCAATACGCCCCCCCCTGCGGCGGTTTCATTCACCACATCAGCTAATTGTTCCCACGGGTCGTCTTCAACGTGACGACGATCACCATAGGTAGACTCCAGCAAGAGCACGTCAACCGCCGGCAATGGCGCCGGTGGCTTCATCAATATGTCATGGGGCCGACCAATGTCACCACTAAAACCAATACGTTTGCCTTTGTGTTCAGCAATAACACTGGCAGCTCCTAAAATATGGCCAACCGGATTAAGATAGAAGGTAATATCACCGATGGTGAATTGCTTATTGAAATCAACAGGTTGAATCAATTTTAACGCCGCTACAGCAGTAGCTTCATCATACAAAGCTTCCGGATTCTCATGTCGGCTGAGTTTATGCCGGTAGTAAAATTTCGCGTCTTCTTCCTGAATTCTTCCGCTGTCCGGCCACAGTAACCCGCACAGCCTGGCCGTTGCATGATGGGTAAACACAGGGCCACGGTACCCATGGCGATACAACACTGGAATAAACCCTGAATGATCAAGGTGAGCATGGGTTAAAACAACAGCGTCAACATCCTGTATGCCCATAGGCAAGGGCTGCCAGTTTCGGCGCCGCAACCACTTGTAGCCCTGGAATAAACCACAATCGATCAAAACACGCGTGGTGTCAGTTTCAAGCAAGTATTTTGATCCTGTTACGGTTTCACTGCCGCCTAAAAAGGTAAGATGCATGAACAGCTCCTTGTGCTTTGTCCATTAAAGCAGCCAATCGATGGGGAGTAACGCTAACGTACGCATACTTAAGCGTCGCCACCACGATACGCCAGGTTCCGTGTTATATCGGGTAATTCTTGGCCCTAATCGTTCTTCCCAGTATAGCTTGTCATTCTCATCAAGCTGCACGCGATACGCATAATTTGGGATGGTGTGTTCAAAGGCATGATCAATTTGCTTAGCCAGCGCCTCGTTATGAATAACGAAGCCCAGCTCTGTATTTAGCTTTAACGACCGCGGGTCGAAATTAAATGAGCCGAAAAATACGCGTTCTTTATCCACACTGAAGGTTTTGGCGTGCAAGCTTGACGCCGCCCCACCAAATCGTTCTTTACCTTTTAAACGCTGTCGCCGCAACTTTCGTTCTTGTTTACGCGCCAACGGCGAAACCTTTTGTACTTCATAGAGCTCAATACCTGCTTTTAGCAGTGTTTTCCGCCATTTCGCATAACCTGCATGCACAACAGCCACATCAGTTGCTTCCAGCGCGTTGGTAAGAATCGTGATTGCAACACCACGCTGAGCCATTGCGCACAAGTGCGAAACACCAGCCTGAGTTGGTACAAAATAAGGCGAAACAAGCCGCACGCAACGTTGAGGGTCACCGATAACTTGCTGCAGCTGGTAGCCAAGCAACTGATTCTCTTGCGCAAGCCCCAAGGTTTTATTGGGGTTGTCGGTAACCAGCTGCACATCGGCCCAGACAAATTTGATTTGTTGATTTAGGAAGTTTTGTACAAAAGGCAATTTACGCACGGCATCAAAGTAACGCTGGGCATGCGGATCGGATTCTAGCTCTGTGGCTCTGTATTCAAGCGTTGCAAGACTTTGCGGCTTTGACAGCGTAAATAATTCCGACAAGGGCGTTGCTGACACACTATTCCAATAGTTTTCAAATTCTGTATTCGCATCGTCAACTACCGGGCCAATCATCAACGCGTCAAGATCTGCAAAAATCGTATCGTCGTGGGCGCCAAAATACTCGTCGCCAATATTTCGCCCACCGCTAATCAACATCTGCTTATCGGCAATGAATACTTTATTGTGCATGCGTTTATTGATGCGCGTGAAGTCAGCAAGGTAATTTATAAACCGAGGCCAACGAAGTCGTAGCGGGTTATACAGCCGAACGTCAATGTTAGGGTGGCTTTGCAGCCCTATGAGCGCAGCATCGAGGCCCGCAGTATTGTGGTCATCCAGTAGCAACCGCACTTGAACGCCCCGCTCCGCCGCTTCATGTAGCGCCTCAAACAGCAAGGTACCGGTACGATCATTGCGCCAAATATAGTATTGAATATCTAGACTGAATTGCACATGGCGCGCCATCACCACGCGGGCCGCAAAAGCTTCGCGAGCGTTGATTAATGGCAGCACACCACTTTGCTGCGGATGCTGCGCTAACAGTGGAGCGATGACATCAGAAAAGTGACCTTCTGGCACCTCGGTCATGAGTTATCGGTATCTTCCTTGTTGCTATCGTTTTGTTCCGGTTCTTTGTCTTCGGGACTCAATGCGCCAACACACAGCCGACAATCCCCGGTATCTGCAACTGAGCTTTCAACATAGCGTAGCTTATGCCGTGACCGACCGCGATTGGCGGACACCTGATACACCCGCTGACGTTCTTCTTCAGGCGTTAACTTCGTATCTTTATCATCGGCGTTGCTCATGCTCACTCTCCTAAAGCTTTGGCTCGCTCAGCACGCTCTGATTCAGTATGTTCAAGGGTCCAACCATGTAACTGCTCCTGAACAATCTGAGCGAGCACATCAATATGACCGGGCTCAGCATTTAACGCTGGAATATACGCGTAGTCTTTACCACCCGCTTCCATAAAGTATTCCCGGTTTTCTTCACCGATTTCCTCGATGGTTTCTAAACAATCGGAACTAAACCCTGGACAAACAACCTGGATACGTTTTACACCCTGCCCAGGCAGGGCTTTCAGAGTCGCATCCGTATACGGTTGCAACCATTCTTCACGGCCGAAACGTGACTGAAAGGTAGTGATGTATTCATGTTTTTGCAAGCCCAACTGTTCGGCAATCAAACGTGACGTTTTGTGGCACTCGCAGTGATACGGGTCGCCTTCATGCAAGTAACGAAGCGGCACGCCATGATATGACAGAATAAGCTTCTCCGGCTTACCTTGGGTTTCCCAGAACTGTTTAATGCTTTGTGCGACCGCTGCGATGTACGCTGGGTGATCATGGTAGTGACTGACGAATCGAAAGTCTGGCAACCAGCGGCGTTTGTTGAAGTCGGTACTAATTGCATCAAAGGTTGAACCGGTTGTTGCGGCTGAATACTGCGGGTACAGCGGCAACACCACCAGCTTGCGCGCACCAGCATCAAATAATTCTTGCAAGCCTGACGCAATCGAAGGGTTGCCGTAACGCATCGCATATTTCACCACCACGTCGTCGCCATAACGTTCCGCCAATTTAGCCTGCAGTGCTTGCTGCTGATCTTTGGTGTGAAACAGCAAGGGCGAACCGCGTTCAGTCCAAACTGTTTTATAAGCAGCCGCTGAACGACGTGGGCGAATACGTAAAATAACCCCATTTAAAATCAGCCACCAAAGTAATCGCGGCACTTCAACAACACGTGGATCAGATAAAAACTCACGTAGATATGTGCGCAATGCCGGTGTTTCTGCGGCATCTGGTGTGCCTAGGTTGGTAATCAAAACACCAATTCGATCAGTTTGAGCATGGCTAAATTTGGGGCTACCTTGATAGCGCATCGATATTTACTCCATTAATTGACGCCTGTTTCCGGGCGTTCACGTCCACAACGTTATCTTATTGCGAATTTCGCCAGTTGTGACCCATTCGCGTAGTTGATCGGCCATACGTTGACCTTGATCAACAGCTTGTTGCCAATATTTAAAGCGCTCGGCAACACTGAGTTTGGCAAAGTCGGTCCGATCTGGAATCTTGCCATAGGGCAATGACGCTATAAATTCGGGTGAAGGCGACATTAAGATCACATTTGGCCACTTTGTACCATTGGTTCTGCGCCATTTAAGGTTTTTATCAAACCAACCTGGCACCACCTGATGATAAAAATGTGGATACAGCACCAAGCCTTTCACTTGTGATAAATCCACATCAAAATGATAATCTGTAATTCCGCCGTCACGATACATGCCTGCCGGAGCACCAGGTATATCACGAACCCCTTCTAGCACCATAGGAATAGAACCTGTGGCTAACAACGCAGATTTAAAGTTATCAGCCGTTAGCGTGGCTTTTAACGTGGGTATATCAACCCAATTGTTGGCAAAACCTACATCAGAACTCGGATGATGAAAAATAACACGGTCATAAAAATGCCCTAGCCAACGCCGATTAACTGCATTTAACGCCGCCGAGCCCAATAAGCCCGCCAATTGGCGTTTCCCGTTCACTGCCGATAGCCCACGACACCGCGTCACTATCCAATGATGGCGAAACTTATCCTGCTCTAATATCTTCGGCACCACATTATCGGGAATGTATTCGTGAAGTAACTTGATTGCTTCGTCAGTAATTTCCCGTACGTCAGGCTTTTCGCTGTAGGTCTGTTTGCGGTACAAACGACAAAAAAGGTCACTCGCCGCCACTGGATCAGCTTGCCCAAGGCTGGCAAATCGCCACGCTCCTGCAGAGGTTCCTAACATGTCTAAAGGTTGCTGGCGTTGCGCAAAAAAATCGCCAAACAAGTACCGATCAAGCCCTTGCAAGACAAACCACTTGGGGCCACCGGAAGCCCCCAGCAACAAACCTATATCGTCTGCATTTAAGCCATTTTCCTGAACATGAAGCCAAGCTTCACGCCCTGCCTTTATCCTCAACCAATCGGTTGTCATTGTTATCATAATCCTTGTCGGCATCAGGTGTTACATACATCGAGTATATCGAAAAAGCAGCTCCGAGGCAGCTGTTGTCGCCTCGATTGTACCAATCTGATATGCTTGCGCACTATACATTATGAACTTGCAATTGAGAGACAAAATGAAAGTCATTTCCTTTAATATTAATGGCATCCGCGCTCGCCTCCATCAGCTTGAAGCGCTTATCGAAAAACATAACCCTGACGTTATCGGCCTGCAGGAAACCAAAGTTCATGATGAGCAATTCCCGCTCGCTGATGTGCAAGCCTTGGGCTATCACGTTATATTTCATGGTCAAAAGGGTCACTATGGCGTCGCATTGTTGAGTAAAAAGCCATTGGAAAACCCAACGTTTGGCTTTCCAAATGATGGCGAAGAAGCACAGCGCCGTATGATTATGGGTGACTTTGTCACTGATACCGGCGAACGGGTTCGCGTTCTTAATGGCTATTTCCCACAAGGCGAAAGTCGTGACCATCCGTTGAAGTTTCCAGCGAAAGAAAAATTTTATGCTGATTTAATGGACTATTTAAATAATGAGCTCGATAGCGAACAACCGGTAATCGTTATGGGCGATGTGAATATCTCCCACCAAGACTGTGATATTGGTATTGGTGAAGACAACGCAAAACGCTGGCTACGTACCGGCAAATGCAGTTTCCTACCCGAGGAGCGTATTTGGTTAAATACCCTTCTCGATTGGGGCTTGGTGGATACTTACCGCCAACATTATCCAGACGTAACGGACAGATTTAGCTGGTTCGACTACCGTTCACGAGGTTTCGATGACAATCGTGGGCTACGAATCGATTTAATTCTAGCCACGCCAAAACTCGCGACACTGTGTACCGACACGGGCATTGATTATGACCTGCGGGGCATTGAAAAACCTTCTGATCATGCGCCAATTTGGAGCACGTTCTCAATTTAACAGCTTTAGCTAAGAACCCTGCCGCCCGACATTAGTGCTCGTCTGGCGGCAATTCCTTCAATGCTTTTCGTAATATCTTACCCAAGTGCATATAAGTAGGCTGCGGATACGGCTGTACCTTGAGTTTAGAAGCAAGATCACAATACCAGTGCTTAAGACGTGCATCGAGCTTGGTATTAGCGCGCCGCCCCAACCAAAACCAACCTTGAAATGGCAACGACAATAGAAATAAAGATGTGACCAGAGCTTGCGGTAACATCACCGTTCCCTGCCATTGCCACTGCACAGCTAAATTCAGCACCGCCATAACAGGCATCCACCGCGCGGCAAATGCAACGGCTGGAATAACGCGTGTTTCTGTCATTGCCGCAACCACCGCGTGCCGTGGCCAAACGTGCGCATAGTGTTGACCGTCTTTCAAAAGCTTCCAAAAATTCATAAATTTACGACTCGTTGTTCGTTATTCAACCAAGAATGTTTATTCATATTTTTCAACTAGTTACTGACTTCACGGCAGCTAACCCACAGAGTTATCCACATAAATTGTGGAGAATTCACAGTAGCTTTGACACAATGTTCAAATGAACTGAACATACCGAGAGAATTCAACCTTTATGACTATCGCAGTATATGGCATTCCAAATTGTGACACGGTGCGCAAAGCACGCAAATGGCTTGAGCAACAACAACTTGATTTCACTTTCCACGATGTTCGCGCTACCCCAGTGCCACCAGAAACATTGTTTGCCTGGCTTGAACAGTTAGGACAAGATACTGTGATTAATAAGCGCAGTACAGCATGGCGTCAACTGAACGAAACACAACAACACATCTCAAACGCTAATGACGCCGTGACACTGTTGCAAGAATACCCCACATTGATGAAGCGACCTTTATTGGATGTACACGGTCAATTTATTGCGGGGTTCAATGAAAAAACGTGGCAACACGCTTTGGAGCAACGTTAGTGGAAACTATTGAACTGGCTTGCGAGCTTATCAAACGCCCTTCGGTAACGCCTAACGATGAAGGGTGTCAGCAATTGCTTGGAGAGCGCCTTGCTAAGATAGGCTTTAAACTGGAAAGCATGGTCTTTGATGACACCACCAACCTGTGGGCTCGACGCGGTGACAGCGGCCCAGTTTTTTGCTTTGCTGGGCACACCGACGTAGTTCCTGCGGGCGCCGAGCATGCCTGGATCTACCCGCCATTTTCAGCCACACGCAAAGATGGTTATATTTTTGGACGCGGCGCCGCCGATATGAAAGGTAGCTTGGCAGCTATGGTCGTTGCCACTGAACGGTTTGTCGCGGATAACCCAGATCATCAAGGCAGTATTGCATTCTTAATTACCAGTGATGAAGAAGGCCCATTCATTAATGGCACACCAAAAGTTGTCGAAACTCTGGAAGCGCGCCAAGAAAAAATAACCTGGTGCTTAGTCGGCGAACCTTCAAGCACTGCGGAACTTGGCGATGTGGTTAAAATAGGCCGACGCGGAAGCCTTACCGGCGATTTGACCGTATTTGGAATACAAGGTCACGTTGCTTATCCACATTTGGCTGAAAACCCTGTCCACAACGCAGCACCCGCCTTGGCAGAGTTGGCACAACAAAGCTGGGATGACGGCAATAGCTCGTTTCCGCCAACCAGCTTTCAAATTTCAAACGTTCAAGCGGGTACCGGTGCCGGCAATGTGATTCCAGGGGAATTGCATGTGCAGTTTAATTTTCGGTTTAGCACCGAATCAACCGCGGAGCAGCTCAAGCAGCATGTGGTTACCGTTCTGGACAACCATCAGTTAGATTACTCGGTACAGTGGAAGCTTAACGGCGATCCGTTTTTAACCGAATCTGGTGCACTGGTAGAAGCAACTGTGAACGCCATTGGGGAACACACGGGCCGGTTGCCTGAACTGTCAACTGCGGGTGGCACCTCGGACGGCCGCTTTATTGCCCCCACCGGCGCACAAGTGATTGAACTCGGTCCGATAAATGCAACCATCCATAAAGTTAACGAATGCGTCAGCGAAGCTGACCTAGAAACGCTAACTCGGGTGTACGAAAAGGTACTTGAAAACTTACTATGCTAAAACCAGCAGAACTGTGTGGTATTGCTAACAGCCATGTTCGCCAGGTAACCGGCGAACGCGAAGGCGTTTGCCTGCAACCGACCGTGGCTGACGCCTACCTCGCAATGCGCGACGCGGCTGCGGCCGATGGGATACATCTAGCAATTGCCTCTGCGTTTCGCGATTTTGAACGCCAACGCGCCATTTGGAATCGCAAGTTTAACGGTAACGCTCCTTTGTATAATGACCGGGGTGAATTATTAGACACGACACAACTCTCAACCGGTGAAAAAATTGAAGCTATTTTAACCTGGTCAGCGCTACCGGGTGCAAGCCGCCATCATTGGGGAACCGATTTCGATGTGTACGACCCCACCCCTTTTAGCAGCGGCGAACGAAAACTCGAACTGATTCCGGCTGAATATGAACTTAACGGCCCGTGCTACTCGCTGCACCAATGGCTCATAAAGCATGCACGTGACTTTGGCTTTTTCTTTCCGTATGCACGCTATCAAGGCGGTGTGGCCGCTGAGCCTTGGCATCTGAGCCATCAAACGCTAGCCAGTGAAGCTCTGGCAGCTTTAAACACCGAAGTACTATCTCAACTCATCGGCCAACACGATATTGCCGGTAAAGCCTATCTACAAGAGCAGCTTGGTGATATAAAGGCGCGATTCATCGACGCAATTTGTAGCGCTGACATTACCGCAGGTGACATATGGTTTGGTTAATGATTTTACTCGGTGTAGGCATCATTATTGGCAATTTGATGTTACTCAAACATACCGCACATATAAAAATGCCGTCGCTGAAAGATCATCAGCAACGGCACCAAGAACAAGAACAAGAAGAAAAAGATAAAGACAAATGGTCAGACGATTAAAGTGGCACACCTAAACGTGCAGCCACTTCTTCATACGCTTCAACCACACCGCCTAAGCCCTGACGGAAACGATCTTTATCAAGCTTCTTACGTGTTTCTTTATCCCATAAACGGCATCCGTCTGGGCTAAATTCATCGCCAAGTACAATTTGACCGTCGCCATCGACACCAAACTCAAGTTTGAAATCGACCAATAACATACCGGCATCATCGAACAGCTTCAGCAACACATCGTTTACTTTAAACGTCAGCGCTTTCATTTGTGCTAACTGTTCAGCGGTCGCCCAGCCAAAACTAATCGCTAATGATTCATTAATAAGTGGATCATGCAGCGCATCATTCTTTAAAAACTGCTCAAACGTTGGCGGGTTAAGTGCCTGCCCTTCGGTAACACCAAGGCGACGCACCAAAGAGCCCGCAGCAAAGTTACGAATCACACATTCCACCGGAATCATATCCAGCTTCTTAACCAAGGTTTCAGTTTCGCTTAACACTTTATCTAGTTGCGTTGGGATGCCTGCTGCTTCCAACTTGGCCATAATAAAGTTGTTAAACTTATTATTCACCATACCTTTGCGTTCCAGCTGCTCAACTTTTTCGCCATCAAATGCCGACGTGTCGTTGCGGAACTGAAGAATTAACCGCTCGGGGTTGTCCGTAGTAAATACGGTTTTGGCTTTTCCCCGATATAATTCAGTACGTTTTTCCATGAGCAGCTTTATCTCCGAACAGTTAGCGATTAAAAGTGCGCGTATTATAAGCCACTTTGGGTGCGAATTTCAGCAGCAAACGGTGCAAAAATTTCCAGTACCTGATCTGCTTCGATAGCTTTGTTGTCACGGAACAGCGTGATTGAAGTGCGGCTACGATCACCGGTGACTTTCACTTCATAGTCGCCATTAGGTAGCGTGAGCTTGCCTTCAGAGCTATTACCCCAAAATAAGAAGCCTGATTCTTCTGAGTTGTAGGTGGTGTAGTATCGGCCAGTTTGCTGATTAAAGTCATTCACTTCAAAACCGAGTTCTGGCAGTACTTCTTGCATCAGCGCCCATGTGTAACTGAAGCTTGCACCCATCATGATGCTGGCATAACCATCTTCATCGAAGCCCATATCAATCACTACAGAACCATCATCGTCAATGTCGGCAACGCCTTTCTGTTGCGTAATGCCAATTTCGCTGACCACTGTGTTGAGTACTTTTGCGGCGGCTTCACGGTCCTGAAAATTTAAATAGTCGGCACTGATAGTTACGTCGTTGTTACTCACAATTTCGCGATCACTCACCGTACTGATCAACGCAGTAGTCCGGCCATGCTCGGCTGTGTCCAGCATAATCTTAACTTTTCGGCTAACAGCAATTTCCGTTTCATCTTCGCCGTAGGTGAACGAGTCCGTCAACCAATCCGTAACCACGAATTGCTTTTCAACTTGTTGATCAAGACTTACACCGCGCGTACGAAGTGCTTGTAAAACGCCTTGCCAAACGTATTGTTCAACGTCTGACATGCCTTCCAATTCATCGAAAAACACCCGAACTTGGGTTTCATTTTCTTCAACCCGACTGCCTTCTGCCACCGGCCATACCAGCGTTGGCGCTAAAATAGGTACATTTTTACCAATCGGAGCTTCTTTCGCAGCATCAGGAATCGCATAGCGGTTCGTTAACGCAGGTAATTGCTTATTTGGCGCAGGTTGGATTTGAGTATCTGTTTGTAACTTCGTGTAGTCGAATTTACCTTCAGCTTGCTCTTTGGGCGTAAAACTACAAGCACTAACCAGCACTGTTGTGGCGCCGGCTAGTACAATTAAATTAAATTTCATTATGACTCCGCTCTAGATTAAACCTGCTTGTTTTAATGTTTGTTCGATGTGTTGTTGCTGCGGAAGTTCCGGCTCAAGCATCGGTAATCGATAATTAGCTTCTAATTTCCCCATCAGAGAGAGTGCCCATTTCACCGGAATCGGGTTGGCTTGCACGAACATAGCTTCGTGAATACTGGCTATTTCAGCATCAAGTGCTTTCGCAGTCGAAGCGTCCCCAGCGGTGGCCGCAGCAACCATAGCTTTCATTTTTTCCGGAGCAACGTTAGCCGTGACACTAATCACACCGTGACCACCTTGAAGCATGAACTCGCAACCCGTCGGGTCATCGCCACTCAGTAAAATAAAATCGTCACCGCATAGCTTTTTCAACTGAATAATTCGCGATACTTCGCCAGTAGCTTCTTTAATCCCAACGATATTTGGTATTTCAGCTAGCTCTGCAACTTGCTCGGGCAGAATATCCGACGCCGTTCGTCCTGGCACGTTATACAACAACTGCGGCAAGTCAGAGGCCTCAGCGCACGCTCTATAGTGCGCCATCAGCCCACGCTGCGACGGCTTGTTATAATAAGGGTTTACATTAAGAAAGCCTTGTATCGGAAGTGTGCTCATACGCTCGGTCAAAAACACCGCTTCAGCAGTCGCGTTCGAGCCGTTTCCAGCAATCACACCAATGCGACCTGCAGCGATTTCTGCAACTGCCGACACCACCATAATATGCTCGTCATGACTCATTGTCGCCGACTCACCGGTGGTACCCATCGCCACAATTGCATCGGTACCTGCTTCACAATGCCAGTTTACCAACGCCTCAAGCGCGTTAAAGTCGACATTGCCTTGTTGGGTAAAGGGTGTCACTAACGCGACAATACTACCTGTTAACATACTGCCCCCAAAATTAATCTCTGTTCCAATGGTACTTTTCCCGTCCGGCAATGACAAGGCTGTCAGTATCTTTGCTTCCAACCAGCGCTTCTTTTATCATGGCTGCCTTGTAGTTATTTATTCACACGCGTTGTATGGAGCGATTATGAATACCTTAAAAGCTGGCGATAAAGCACCACAATTTACCCTACCCGATGCCAATAATAACGATGTGGCATTGGCGACTTTGTTACAACAAGGCCGAGTACTCGTTTATTTCTATCCTAAAGCGATGACACCCGGTTGCACTGTACAAGCGCAACAGCTGCGTGATCATCAACAGCAATTAAGCGACCATGGTGTTCAAGTTGTCGGTATAAGCACCGACGAACCTAAGCGCCTCGCTAAATTTACAGAGCGTGACCAACTCAATTTCACCTTATTAGGCGATGTTGATCATCAAGTCGCTGAAGCTTTCGGTGTGTGGGGCCTCAAAAAATTCATGGGCCGCGAATATGATGGCTTGCACCGCATCAGCTTTTTAATCAACCAAGACGGCAACATTGCCCACGTATTCGACAAATTTAAAACCAAAGACCACCATCAGGTGGTACTTGATTATCTAGCTCAAACTTAACTTGCTATTTATTGCGGCTCCGGTGGTACAGGAGGTAATTCCTGTTTAGAGGATAAGGCGGTAAAAACCGCCTTGACCAAACTGGCCAACGGAATCGCAAAGAATACCCCCCAGAACCCCCATATACCGCCAAACACCAGTACGGCCCCAATAATATAGACTGGGTTCAAGTTAACCACTTCAGAAAACAATAGCGGAACCAATAGGTTGCCATCCAATGCCTGGATGATTAAATAAACGATCATCACCCAAGCGAACATGCCAGTCCAACCGAATTGGAATAACGCCACCAAAAACACTGGTATCGTCACAACCGCAGCGCCAATGTACGGAATAAGTACTGAAAAGCCGACCAATACAGCTAGCAGCACTGCGTAGCGCAAATCAAAGAATGCAAAACACAAATAGGTAAATACGCCAACCACGAACACTTCAACAGCTTTGCCGCGAATGTAGTTCATTATTTGCATATTCATTTCATCGCTGACTTGAGAAATCAAACGTCTATTGGTTGGTAGAATTCGATTTAAGTGCTGCAACAACTGGTTCTTGTCCTTCAACATGAAAAACACCAACAGCGGTACAATAATCAAATAAATCAACAACGCCATGATGCCAATTATGCGGCTAAGCGATTGGCTTAAGATGTTTTCGCCAAACACGAGTGCCCGGTCAGTGGTAGTTTGAATAAAGTGATTTATGTTGTCCTGACTGATGTATTCAGGAAACATTTCGGGCAACCGATTGAGCAGAACCTTCACCTGCGCAAACATTTGCGGTAACTCCGCTACCAGAGCGACCGATTGCTGCCAGATAACCGGCATCAGGAACAGCATTAACACCACAATGAGCGCAACAAAGCTCATGAAAGCAATACCTACAGCGCTTAAGCGTGGCAAGCCAGCCCGGACCATACGTTGTACAGGCCACTCCAGCAAGTACGCCAGTACCACAGCCACCAAAATAGGTGCCAAAATATCGCTAAACAAAATAATTAGCGCAAACGTCAGAAGTACTAATAAAAACAATGTTACCGCGTCAGGGTCTGAAAATTTGCGGTTGTACCATTGTTTTAAATAATCAAACATACTCGGCAGCTCCAAGAAGTTGGGTAAAAACATTGCATGCTACCCATAGATACCACATCATAGCTTTGAACGTAGAAGAGTTACAGTGTTGCACCATTAAAACGGGAACCTTTTCACAATTTTATACTCTTAGCATCAGGTTATTTAGGCGCGAACGATGAAGCAGTTATTGGGAAAATTCGCCGCAGTTGCACTCGGTGTAAGTATCGCAGTTAGTTCAAGCAGTTATGCTCAGGAACGCTTGCCAGAAATTGGTACAGCTGGCGCCTCGGTCATGACCATTGAACGTGAACGCATTTATGGCGACATGTACATGCGCCAGCTGCGCGCTATGGCGCCTCTTGTGAACGATCCTGTGCTTGATGAGTACTTGCGTGATCTCGGCTCGCGCATGGTTCGTGAAGCTGACGGTGTACGCTTCCCCTTTAGCTTCTTCTGGGTTAATCAGAGTGAAATCAACGCCTTCGCGTTCTTCGGTGGCTACGTAGGTGTCCATACCGGTTTAATTTCTGAGGCTCGCACCGAATCTGAACTTGCTGCAGTGTTGGCGCATGAAGTTGCACACGTATCCCAACGGCATATTGTGCGTAACATGGAACGCATGTCGAACGCCTCCCCCACCACCATGGCTGCAATGCTCGGTGCCGTTATTCTTGCGGTGATTAACCCACAACTGGGTATGGCCGCGTTAACCGGCACCATGGGTGTTTCGCAACAAATGCAAATTAACTACACCCGTCAATTTGAGCAAGAAGCCGACCGTGTCGGTCTCAGCATTCTGGCCCGCTCCGGCTTTGACCCGATGGGTTCGCCTGACTTTTTCGGACGCTTGACCGAAAAATATCGTTATATGTCGCGCCCGCCTGAAATTTTGCTTACTCACCCGTATAGTGAAAATCGACTGGCCGATATGCGTGCCCGCGCAGAGTCAATGCCGACCCCAGTGGTGCGTGACCCAACTTCATTTTTATTAGCAAAATACCGAATTGAAGCGCGGTACATAAAATCACTCAGTGAAGTTGAGCTACGCCGACAAATTGATGATGCCGAAAGCCCGCTCATAAAGAAGGCAGCCCAGTATGCGCTTGCTATTGTACTGCTCGATAATCGACGTGCTGAAGAGGCAGAAACAGTGCTGGCGCCATTATTAAAGGCTGAGCCCCTCAATACATTTTATATCGACGTACAAACCGATGTTCTATTGGCGCAGTCGCGTAACGATGAAGCGTTGGCGCTGCTTGAGAATGCCTATATACGGCAACCTAACGAGCAGACCATTACCATCAACTTTGCGAACGCTGCAGTCGAAAGCAAGAAGTACGAATTAGCGATTGCGCTATTGCGGGATTACTTACAGAAAAATGAGAAACATGTACTGGCACTTGATCTGCTCGGAACGGCCTACCGCCTAAACGGCAATATCAGTGCCATGCATGAAACCCAAGCTGAATTGGCGGCCTTGCATGGCGCCTTTGATCAAGCCATTGATCACCTACACAAAGCGCATAAGCAAAGTGGTCTGGAGCTCGAGCGGCGTCGGTTACAAGCGCGCATTGAGCAGCTCATGTCACAAAAGCAACTGTTACAAAGCCTCAATTCTTAACTTTGATTCGCTGCTACTCATGTTCAAGTTTGGTTGCTGCAGCTAAGCTCGATATCGTTTGCTCGCCCAACAGTGGCCCTTTCACTTCACCTTCCGGCGTTATCACATAGGTTGCTGGCAGCATATTCGGTTGTGGGAAAGGCAGTGCCGGTAACGGTTCGTTTTGAATCAGTGGAAATTGTATTTGGTAATCTTCGCGAAGCTTGGCTAGTGCTGCGTTATCTAACCCATCAAAACTTACCCCAAACAATTTCACCTTGTCGCCGTATTCCTCGTGGAATTCATTCAGCTCAGGCAACTCACGTAAACAAGGTGCACACCATTCCGCAAAATAGTTCACCACCACATAGTTACCTTGCAGTTGTTCCCACGAATGAGCACCAGCCGTATCGGTATGGAAGTCTGGCGCAGGCTGACAACCACTTACAAACGCCACTGAGGCAAGTAAAACAACTGGCAAAAATCGACAACGCATAGACTTTCCCTTAAGCTATTGCTTTATTTTCTGGAGGATTCTAAGCCATGGCATCGGTAACTATTTACCACAACCCACGCTGCTCAAAAAGCCGCCAAACATTACAATTATTGGAACAACACAACATTCAACCAACTATTGTTGAATATCTAAAATCTCCACCTAGTTTGACAGAATTACAAACCTTGGTAAAACAGTTAGGCTGTGTTTCTGCGCGAGAATTGATTCGTTCCAAAGAAGAAGCTTATAAAGCGCTGGACTTAGCTAATGAAACTGATGAAACCAAGCTACTGCAGGCCATGGTTGACAATCCAAAGTTAATTGAACGTCCAATTGTAGTGGTGGGTGATCAAGCGCGTTTGGGCCGTCCGCCCGAGGCCGTACTTGAGGTTATCGAAGCATGACGCCTAAAGTATTAATCCTCTATTACAGCCGTAATGGTGCCACACAACAGTTGGCAGACGCTATAGCCACTGGGGTGCAACAGGCACAAGGCGATGCTCTATTGCGAACGGTATCCGGTGGTGGCGAACCCGCAAGCAATCGCGACCTAAGCATTGAAGTGGACGATCTCGCCCAGTGTGACGGTTTGATTATGGGGAGTCCCGTACGCTTTGGTCATATGGCCAGCAGCCTGCAACAATTTTGGGAACAAACCAGTGCCACGTGGTTAAAAGGACAATTGCAAGGTAAACCCGCTGCAGTATTTACATCGGGTAGTAGTATGCACAGTGGCCAAGAGTCCACGTTGCTGGCAATGGGGGTCCCCCTGCTTCATCACGGCATGATGTTATGCGGTATCCCCTACACTGAACCTGCTATTCAGCAAACCACAACAGGCGGTTCACCCTATGGCGCAAGTCATGTCGAACATGGGCAAGGTATTAAATTAAGTACACACGAATATCAAGCGGCAGTGGCACTTGGCAAACGCGTGACACACGCTGCACGCGCATTAATTACTGAACGCGAGCAAGGAAATTTATGAACCCTGAAGAGTCCACCAAGAACATTCGATTTTTAGCGTTGGCAAGCTACATTGGTTTGTTAGTTCTGATGATTATCTGGCAAGTTTGGTGTCAAACTGACAGTGAATTCAGTCTAGGCTTTCGCGTTGGCCTGTGGGTTGTGCCATTACTTTTTGCACTACCCGGCATGTTGCGTGGTAAACCTTACACCTATGCGTGGGCTAACTTTATTCTGATGTGGTATTACTTGCATAGCTTAACAGTTCTTTATGTTGCGCCAGCAGATAGAGGCTTTGCGATTGCAGAACTTGTATTAACCACAGGTGCCTTTGTAGGTTGCACCTGGTACGCGCGTCGTCAAGGTCGCGCACTGGGCCTAGGCCTGAAGAAGCTTAAAAAAGAAGATTAAATAGCCAATACGTCTTTGACAAACGGAATCGTCAGGCGACGTTTTGCTGCAATTGAGGCCCGATCTAATCGGGCCAAGCAGTTCATCAGCCCACGCATATCGCGACCAAGGCGTTGCACCATAAATTGCGCCGTTTCGTCACCTAAGTTCAAGCCAAAAGTTTTCGCGCGACGTTGCAGGGCCTGTGCTTTATCTTCGTCACTTAATGGCTTGACCTGCAATGCCACCCCCCACTGTAAGCGCGAATGCACATCAGCGATAGCAACTTGCAATGTGCGAGGAGCGCTATGCGCGGTCACTATAATAACTCCGGTGCCATAGTCTTTGACGCGATTCAATAACGCAAACAATTCCAAACACCAGTTTTCGTTGTCTGCAATCGCATCCACGTCATCCAGACACAACAGTGGGTAATGTTCTAAACCTTGCAACACCTGCGGCTGCATCTGATCTTTGAGTTCACCAAGTGGCAGATACATTGCCGGTTGCGTGGTTTGCGCACACAATGCGTGCAATAAATGGCTCTTGCCAACGCCAGCGCCCCCCCACAAGTAAATTAAGCCCTGCTGTTGCTGCTGTAGCACCTGAACTAACTCAAGGTTGTCGCCACACACATAGGTCGCAAACGTTTCGTCATCAGGTAACTGCACTGCCAACGGCAGTTGCGCTATCGCACTCAAGATTTGCTCCATCGGTACACAGGGGCTTCAAACTCTGTACGCTGATCGGTATTGATGGGCTCAAATGCTCTATTAATATCGATTGCCTGCATGATCTGTGCAGCATCGGTTTGAATGAAGAGCTCAAACTCAGCTTGATGTTCACCGTATTCGAGTAACTGCACCCGCGCTACCGACGGCAAAGCAAGTAATAATTCTTCAGCTTTAAGCACATCCATAAACTGAGTTAGCTCACGAACTTTAATGCGCCATTGCCCCGCCATCGCGGCATTGGTCCCAATACGATAACGCTTTGAGACTTGCTGCGTTATATCGGCAACCATCAAGTGGCCAAGCTCACTTTTTTCCATTGCCGAAACCACACCGCGCCAACGGATATCGCCTAATTTAAGCGTCCAATCAAGCATCCATCTGTCATCGGTAACCGCTCGGTCGGCCTGATAGGCACGCGCCACAACCACACCATCGGCGTCGTATCGGCTACTCGCGAAATCGATGCGATCATCAAACCGTGCCCAGACGTCAACAACCGACAGGGTCATGGTATCGTTTAAGTCCAATAATGGTAGCTTGATTGGTAAACCACGGTTTTCTGCTGTTTGTCGCAGCGTTTCAATCAATGCACGTTCATCACCTGCACCGAGAATATTGCGCTGCAAATCTTCATTTTCTTCCACAATCCAAAACAATAATTCTGGGCGTAAGCTACTCCAAATACCCGAGCCAGCTTCTTGAATCACGCGATCAATTTGGGGTTGATCAAACTGCACCCACAAGTGCAATGCTTCGCCTTCTTGTTGATAACCATACTGAACCACAAAATTACGCACATTTTGCAATGCAAGCTCCACTGACGGGTGCTCAAGTACAGTATCGTCGCCTGAAACCTTCAATAAAGTGTCAGTGAGAGCCTGACGTAAGCCTTCGCTACGCTCGCCCACAGTTTGACTGGTCACAGCCACTCGGGCTTGATACAACTGTTTAAGTTCCACTGCAGCCTGCACGGGTTTCAACGTACATACAAGCAGCAGAGCACTGACTAAAATTACAACTTTTGGCGTTCGCATAGCCACCTCATAGCAACATCTTGTGCTCATCATAAACAGCCGTTTGCAGCGTAGCAAGTAACAAGCTGTGGATAACCTCTTGGCGTTTCCGTATTTCTGGCAACGTGATAAACTTGCGCGTAAACATACCGCATAAATTCAAGGATTGCTCATTATGCTGAAGCAACAATTGCGCGCCATCAGCTCACTGCTCACCAGTATTACACTTATTGGTATCTGCACCGGCATGACCAGCACCTTGTTGAGTTTACGCGCGACAATTGAGAATTTCGGCACGCTGACAACCGGTATTATCATGTCAGCGTACTTCATTGGCTTTTTGTTTGGTACCAGCCGCGCTCCGAAAGATATTCGCCGCGTCGGTTATATTCGAGCATTTGGTGGCCTTGCAGCGCTCGCGGCAGCATCCATTTTAATTCAAGCCATTTGGGTTGACCCTATTGTTTGGTTCGTTATGCGGTTTTTAACGGGTTTTGCCATTTCCGCAATCTTCGTGATTGTTGAAAGTTGGCTAAATACCATGGCTGACAACAAAAACCGAGGCACCTTGCTCTCTGTTTATCTGGTTCTAATCTATGGCGGTTTGGTTGCTGGACAACTTATTCTGGGTATTACCGATCCGGCTGGGTTTGTTGCTTTCGCCTTGGTTGCACTACTCATCAACTTTGCACTTATTCCTATTTTAATTAGTGTTACCGTTGAACCAACCACCCATGAATCGCGCAAAGTGCCAATTCGCAGCTTACTGCAATTGGTGCCGTTAGGCATGGTCAATGCATTCATCATGCAGGCTTGTTACGCTATGTTTTACGGTATAGGCCCCATGTACGCCACGTATATTGGATTGTCGGTGGCCCAGGTATCTTACTTCATGGCCGCCTTTATTCTTGGTGGTATGTTAGCGCAAGCGCCAATCGGTCTGCTATCTGACCGGATAGATCGGCGCATTATGATGGCAGGCTGTGCCGGCACTGCTGCAATTATGGCCTTTATCTTGTCACAGCTTGATGCCTCTGGCGCCTGGCTGATATATGTTTGTGTCACCTTATTCGGTGCCTGTGCTCTGCCCCTTTATTCACTGGGCATGGCACATACCAACGACTACTTAGAAAAAGATCAAATGGTTGGAGCCACAGGTGCCATCATTAAAGTTGGTGGTATCGGTTCAATTATTGGCGCGCCTGCGGTGGCCGCACTCATGCAGTTTGGTGCAGTAAACTACTTCTTCTTGCTGATTATGGTCATGACCAGCTTTGTGTGCGCGTACTCGCTGTATCGCATTACCAAGCGTCCCAAAGCAGACGATCAGTCTCACAGTGCATACGCCATGCTGGGGCCAACGCAGACTTCAGATGAGCTACTAACAACCCTTGCGGATGAGCAAGCTCACATGATCGAAGAAGAAGAGGCTGAAGCGGAATCGCAACAGCCTAACGCAAATGCCTAAGCCTGCAGCCAACTGGTAACCAGTTGCTGCGCTTGTTCGGCAAGTTCATCAAGGTGAGCTTCGCTGACAAAGCTTTCACAATAAATTTTATAAACTGGCTCGGTGCCTGAAGGGCGAGCCGCAAACCAACCATTTGCTGTCGTCACTTTCACGCCGCCAATAATGGCGTCGTTGGCCGGCGCCTTGGTCATGATTGCAGTAACTTCATCGCCTGCTAATTCAGTCAGTTTAAGTTTATAACCGCGAATACCTGCAAATCCTGCGTTCATTTCTGCCGACGACGTGACATCAATACGACGATAATAAGCTGTGCCATATTCCTCACACAAACCATCATAATATTGGCTTGGATTCTTACCCGTTTTGGCACAAATTTCTGCGGCCAACAATGCCAAAATAATGCCGTCTTTATCCGTTGACCAAGGCTGTCCTTCTTTATCGAGGAAACTAGCGCCCGCACTTTCTTCACCACCAAAGGCTGTGGTTCCGGCAAACAGTTCTGGTGCAAACCATTTAAAGCCAACTGGCATTTCACGCAGTGGACGCTGGTAGTTGTTTACCACCCGATCAATCATTGCGCTTGAAACTAAGGTTTTACCGATTGCTAATTCTTTTGACCAAGTACGATGACTGCACAAGTAATCAATAGCCACTGCGAGGTAATGGTTTGGATTCATCAAGCCATGTGTGGGGGTAACAATACCGTGACGGTCGTAATCAGGGTCATTGCCTAAGGCGATGTCATAGTCATTTCTTAATTTCACCAGACTTGCCATGGCGTATGGCGATGAGCAATCCATACGAATCTTGCCGTCTTTGTCGAGGGTCATGAACCTAAAGCTGGCATCAACATCAGCATTATGAACGTCAATATTTAATTTATAATGTTCAGCAATTAGCGCCCAGTAACTGGCTCCTGCACCACCCATAGCATCGACACCAATACGAAGGTTAGCTGCAGCTATCGCCGACATATCAATCACGTCATCAAGACTCTCAATATAGTCCTTACGCCAATCGACTTGCTTCAATTTGTCACTGGCTCGTGCTTCTGCGTACGTCACCGCGTTAACACCCATCAACTGCGATGATAACAACGCATTGGCGTATTTTTCGATGGTTCGCGTTGCGTTCGTATCGGCCGGCCCGCCATGCGGTGGATTGTATTTGAAGCCGCCGTCAGTCGGCGGGTTATGAGACGGTGTTATGACCACCCCATCACACAAGCCGTCGCTACGGTTGCGGTTATAGCGCAATATTGCATGACTGACCACAGGTGTCGGGGTATAACCATCATCGGTTTGAATATGCACTTCAATGCCGTTGCCAATAAAGACTTCCAGCGCTGTCATATAAGCCGCTTCTGACAATGCATGAGTATCACGCCCCAACAACAACGGCCCAGTGATTCCCTGCTCTTCACGATAGGCCACCAAAGCTTGGCTAATTGCTAAAATATGAGCTTCATTGAACGAACTATCAAAAGCACAACCGCGGTGACCTGACGTTCCAAACTTCACTTTCTGAGCGCGGTTGCGCGGGTCAACTTCATTCACGAAATAGGCGCTTACAAGCTGCGCAATGTTAGTTAAATCAGCGGCAACAGCCGGCTGTCCGGCGCGTGGATGCAAAGCCATTATAGAAAGTCCCTTATTTTTTCAGCTTGTTCCTGCGAATAGCCCAATTCCTGCGCAACTTGCGTCAGCATGGATTTTTTCCGCGTGGTATTGTTATTCGTCACAACGTAATACGGTGCTTCAGGAATTTGTTTTGGATTGGTGCTTGTGCCCGAAGCCTCAAGTTCGGCTTCCGTTTTGGCAAAATACTGACGATCACGTCCGCTAATTTGCAGCACGCTGTCGAATTGATTGGCATGGCATTTGTACAGCATGCTCAAAATGTAGAGAAAGCGCGCCACAATACTGCGTTGCCCAGCAAGGTCTGCACGGGTCATCACATCAAAGATACTGCGGCCGGTTATACCTGCACTAGTTTCTTCATCCGTTGCTTCTGGAATTGCTATCACCGGTTGCCCCGTTGCTACTTCAGCAACAGACAAGCCAAGCAAGCGGCGTAATATGGCCGAAGCACTCTCACCGATATGTTGTGTGTGGCTAGCAATATAGCGGTATAATTCGTCATCTATTTCAATGCGTTTGGTCATCACCCGATCACTTTTTGTTAGCGTTTAGTTTAGCTTTTGATTTAAACAAGGGTTGGTGCTTTAAGACACATGTTCTGCACGCTATTATACCCAAGCACACGCTAGGGTACAGGAAATCAATATGAGCACAGCACAGATTCTTAACTATGAAGTTCTTGGCAGTGGCGAGCCAGTGGTTTTATTGCACGGATTATTCGGTGACTTGGATAATCTTAAAGGGCTAGGTCGCGATTTAAGCGCTGATTTTCAAGTCATCCTAGTTGACGCGCGCAATCATGGCGATTCATTTCATAGCGACCATATGAATTACGCCGATATGGCAGCGGATTTGGCCGCAACGCTCGACGCCCTGAACATTGAGTCAGCGCATATTGTCGGACATTCAATGGGTGGAAAAATAGCGATGGAATTCGCACTTACCTACCCGAAGCGCGCGCGCAGCGTTATTGCGGCAGATATCTCGCCAGTGGCTTACGATCCAAAACATCGACACATTCTCGATGCTTTAAAAGCTATCGATTTGAGTACCGTTAGCAATCGCGCCGATGCCGATAAACAACTTGCGCAACACATTGACACCCGTGGTGTGCGCCAATTTTTATTAAAGAACCTTAGCCGAGAAGACGGGCATTACACCTGGCGCATTAACCTTGACACCTTAAACAGTTGTTATGAGGAAATATCGGGAGCGGTGCGGCAAGGGAGCTACGACGGCCCTATATTATTCATCAAGGGCGGCGATTCTGATTATTTAGCGACAGCGCATACCGACGAAATAAAGGGGCGATTTAATAACGTAGAAGTAAAAATTATTGAAGGAACAGGCCATTGGCTTCACGCCGAAAAACCGCGCATTTTCAACCGGCTGGCACGCGCCTTCATTGAGAATCATTCTCGCACCTAGGCACGCAGCATGCTATACTCTGCGTTCTTTTGAAATCATATAAACAACCATACATCGGGTGTTGCTGTTATGCTGTCAGAACATTATGAATTGATTGAAACCCTAGGTACCAACTTTGCTATTGCAATATTATTTGTACTTATTGGGTTAGCAATTCAAGATGTTTTAAAGAAAGGCGATGTTCCTAAGTTTGGTCGTTGGTTTGTTTGGTTAGTTCTATTTTTAGGATGCGCTGGCTTTATTGCGAAAGGCATTATTCAAGCATTCTGGGAAGCAGGTCTTTAATTCTCTAGAGCAGGTAGTACGATTCTATGGCAAGTGTAGGTATATTTTTCGGTAGCGACACGGGAAACACTGAAGCTGTCGCGCAGATGATCCAAAAAGATTTAGGCAAGCATCTAATCGACGTATTTGATATCGCAAAGTCAAGCAAAGAAGACATCGCGTCGTATGATTTGCTCATGTTTGGCATCCCTACTTGGTATTACGGTGAAGCCCAATGTGATTGGGACGATTTCTTCCCTGAACTCGAAGAAATAGACTTCAATAACAAATTGATTGCTATCTTCGGTTGCGGTGATCAAGAAGATTACTCTGAATACTTTTTAGATGCCATGGGCACTATCCGTGATATTGTTGAAGCACGTGGCGGTATCATCATTGGTCACTGGCCAACAGATGGCTATGAGTTTGACGCATCACGCGCTCTAGTAGATGACAACCATTTTGTAGGCTTGGGCATTGATGAAGACCGTCAACCTGAGTTAACTAAAGAACGTGTACAGAAGTGGTGTGCACAAATTCGTGATGAAATGGGCTTAGACCAATTAGGCTAAGCGTTAATAAACCACTCACAGCGAAGATATCATGAGCAGCAAAGACGAATTACAACTAAAAAAAGCAGGCCTCAAGGTCACGTCGCCACGGATTAAAGTTCTCGAGATTCTGAAGAACCCAAACAATCAGCATATTAGCGCTGAAGACGTGTATAAAATCTTACTCGAGAACAACGAAGAAATTGGTCTTGCGACAGTTTATCGTGTACTCAACCAATTTGATGACGCGGGAATTGTAAGTCGGCACCATTTTGAAGGCGGTCGTTCCGTGTTCGAATTAAGCGCGAAAGATCACCATGATCATCTCGTTTGCTTAACCTGTGGCCACGTATTTGAGTTTGAAGACGACGTCATCGAGCAGCGCCAGTTGCAGGTTGCAGAAGCCAACAACATCAAACTTACCAATCATAGTTTGTACCTTTACGGCGAATGCAAAACCCCTGAAACGTGTGCCAATAATCTGGAAGCTGACGCTGACTAGTCAATAAGCGCGACAACAGTGTCGCGTTTTTAGTCGACTTCTGACCACACCACACAGTTTCGCCCGTCCCGTTTACCGCGATACAACGCTTCGTCAGCACGGTGTAAAACATCATCGCGGGTATCTTGCGGGTTCAGCATCGTCATGCCAATGGTTGCGGTTACTTGATAGCTTTCACCATTATGGCAAAACGCCAGCTCACTGATTAATTGGCGAATTGCATTTAAGCGGCGTTTCGCATCCGCACCTTCAACCCGGTGCAATAACAATGCGAACTCTTCCCCACCGATACGTGCAAATACATCGCCAGGACGCAACTGTTCATTAATAAACGCAGATACAGTTTTCAGAACCAAATCGCCCTCGGCGTGGCCGTATTGATCGTTAATGATTTTAAAGTAATCGATATCGACAATCGCAACGCAGATTCGGGATGCGGCTACAATCGATTTTAGCTCACGTTCCAGGCTAGCGATAAAAAACCGACGGTTGTTCACTTTCGTCAATTCGTCGGTCACATTCAGGCGCTCCAGCTCACGCTGGTAAAGCTTTTGCTCGGTCACATCGCGAATAGTACCTATCATCACATCGCGGCTGTCATCGCCCCGAAAACCTGCTAATTCGTGTACCCATCGAATCTCGCCATCTGCGCGCACAATGCGATGCTCCACGTCATGAATGCCGGATTCACGGGCGCGTTCCATGCTGGCTTTTACTGCTTTGAAATCATCGGGATAAATAGCCCGATCAAAAACTTCAATCGTTGGCTTTACGTGTTCCTTATCGAGCCCGAAAATACGAAATATTTCGTCCGACCACGCCAACTCACCCGTAGTTAAGTCTGCTCGCCAGTAACCAATATTGCCAAGTTCCTGTGCTTTTTCTAACGTGATCTTACTTTCAAGTAACTCCAGCTCGAGCTCTTTATCAGCAGTCGTATCAACAATTTGCCCATACCAACGAACCACACCGGACGCATCATCGCGCTCAGGAACGGCATAGCCCGTTAACCAGCGTTCGCTATCACCTTTGATCAAACGGTACTCGCAAAACCATTCCGTGAGCGACTGAGCTGACTCTAAGATGCTGTGTTGAACTTTGCTTATGTCATCAGGATGGATCAGGCTAAAGAGCACACTCGCATCATCACGAATTTGTTCCGGCGAAACCCCTGCGATGTCGCTAATCCCTTCACTTGAATAGGGAAAGCGCATGCTGCCGTCTGGATAAAGCTCAAATTCATAGATAACGCCGGGAATGGTTCGAGTTATCTTGCGCAGCCGTTGGCTTGATTCAACCATGTCGTTCACATCAAACCAAGACCCAACGATTTTCTCTGCTTGCCCATCGGCTTGTAAAGTTACTACGGCGCCAATATCGCGAACCCAATGCCAACTGCCGTCAGCAAATTGAACTCGAAATTCCACTTCAAAATCGCGGTTTTTCCCAGCGAGATATTGTTTAAACTGATTTTTAGCGCTCTGGCGATCGTCAGGATGAATAATCTTGAGCACATCGTCAAAAGTAAGTGCTAATTCAGGATGCCATGTAAGCCCGAGCAATTCAGCGAAGTATTGATTTACTGAAAGCTTACCGGTAGCTACACACAACTGCCAAACGCCAATTTTTGACTTCGAAACCACAGTCTCTAAGCAATAGAGCCGCTCCCGCAATTGCGCGGCAGTGAGGTTACTATAACGTTCAGTCAAATCTTTTATTGGCATTAAAAAATCCCTAGTAGCATGGAACTACTAGGGATTTTGGCATGCTCACTATGGGTAAAGCAACCTTGCGCGTCGTCGCTAGTCACCTTAAGCGGCTGCTTCACTCTCTGACCACGTATCGCGTAGGCCAACAGTTTGATTGAACACCAAGTTGCCTTCGTGGCTATCCTGACTGTCCGCACAAAAGTAGCCGATACGCTCAAACTGATAGGCCTTTTCTGGCGCCGCTTTTGCTAAACTTGGCTCAACAAAGCCATGTTTAATTTGCAATGAAGCCGGATTCAACGTACTGAAAAAGTCTTCTTCCGCACCGGGATTAGGCACTTGGAATAAACGATCGTACATACGAAATTCACATGGCACAGCGTGAGCTGCAGCAACCCAATGAATCACGCCTTTTACTTTACGGCCATCTGCGGGGTCAGTTCCCAAGGTTTCCGGATCATAAGTACAGTAAATGGTGGTAATGTTGCCTTCCGCATCTTTATCAACGCGTTCCGCTTTAATTACGTATGCGTTACGCAACCGCACTTCTTTACCGAGTACCAAACGCTTATATTTTTTATTCGCTTCTTCACGAAAATCTTCACGTTCAATCAAAATTTCACGAGCAAACGGCACTTGGCGCGTACCCATGGCTTCATTATTTGGGTGGTTTGGTGCATTGAGCTGTTGCTCATGTTCTTCCGGGTAATTTTCGATGACCAAACGCACAGGATCAAGAACGGCCATAGCACGCGGCGCATCTTGATTGAGTTCGTCACGAATACAGGCTTCAAGCATACTCATTTCAACCTGATTATCCATTTTGGTTACGCCAATGCGGTGGCAAAACTCGCGCACCGATGCCGGCGTATAGCCGCGACGACGCATGCCCGCAATAGTTGGCATACGCGGATCATCCCAACCACTCACCTTGCCTTCTTCAACCAGTAAATGAAGCTTACGCTTACTCATTACGGTGTACTGTAGGTTTAAGCGTGAGAATTCGATTTGCTGTGGATGACAATCAATGCTGATGTTATCCAGTACCCAGTCATACAAACGGCGATTGTCTTGGAATTCAAGCGTACACAACGAATGCGTGATGCCTTCAATCGCATCCGAGATACAGTGCGTGAAGTCATACATTGGATACACACACCACTTATCACCGGTTTGATGATGGTGGGCAAAACGCACGCGGTAAATTACCGGATCACGCATACACATGAACGGCGAGCTCATATCAATTTTAGCGCGCAGGCACACTTCACCCTCTTGGTATTTGCCCGCTGTCATATCAGCAAATATTTTAAGGTTTTCTTCGATGGCTGTGTCACGGTATGGACTATTCTTGCCCGGCTCTTTTAAGGTGCCGCGCAGTTCACGCATGGTTTCCTGGCTTGAAAAATCACAGTACGCCAAACCTTTTTCTATAAGTTCAACCGCATAACCATGCAACCGGTCAAAGTAATCCGACGAATAACGCGGTTTACCTTCCCAGCTGTAGCCTAACCATTTCACATCGGCTTGAATTGAGTTTACATAATCCACTTTTTCTTTCAGCGGATTGGTATCGTCGAAACGCAGGTTGCACGTGCCGTGGTAGTCTTGCGCAATGCCGAAATTCAGCACAATGGACTTAGCATGGCCTATATGCAAAAAGCCATTTGGCTCTGGTGGGAAGCGCGTGTGCACCATTTGATGCTTACCATTGGCAAGATCTTGGTCGATAATTTGGCGGATAAAATTACTGCGCGGCGCGTTTGCTGCCATGTCTGCGGCCATGGATACCTGTACTCCAATTCTAATTCGATAAAGTGGGCGCTATGATCGCAGTTTCTGCCAGACTGCGCAAGGCCTATACGCTCAAGTTAAAAAACCGAAAGGCTTGCTTTACTTCCTCTTGAGCTTCGCTTAACTCGGTGCGTACAAAGCGAATTTGAGTGCCTGCAGTTGCTTGCGCGAGTGCCATTCGCGCGGACCACCTCAATACACCTATTTTCGGATAGCCACCAAGCGTCTGGCAATCATTGAGCATAATGATTGGCTGCCCATCAGGCGGAACCTGAATAGCCCCAATAGGCAGCGGTTCAGAAATAATTTCACCATGCGACCAAGTGAGTGGCTGGTCTGTATGTAACCGAACACCCATACGGTCTTGCTTGGCAGTAACCGCAAAAGTTTGTTCGAAAAATTTTGCTCTTTCGGTTTCAGAAAATTGCCCATGTTGAGCAACCAGAATCACACCAAGTTCAAGGGTTGAGGTGGCCGATATACGCGGGATAAACGCGTGTTTGGGGCGCCGATGAGCAACCACTTGCTGCTGTGCAAACTCACCAACATTTAAGGTATCGCCATGTTTTAAGGGCCGTCCATCGCCTTGTAAGCCCCCTAACCCATCACGCATTACCGTCGCGACCGAGCCAAGCACCTGCTTAGCTCGAATACCACCAGCTGCCGCCAAGTAACTTCGCAGCCCACGCGGAGGTGCCGCAATGGTCACTGTATCGCCTTCTGCAACAGGAAAAACCTGCCAAGTAGGTTGCGGCTGGTCGTTTTTGGTCACCTCAACTGGCGCGCCACACACTACCCAAAAGCCTGCGTTCAATGCCGTTACCGTCAAGTCGCCTAGCGTGATTTCTAGCTGCGCTGCGGTTGCCTTATTACCGAGCAGTTTATTGCCCCACAAAAATGCGCGCTCATCAATCGGCCCGCCTCGCGTGACTCCTTGTGCCAGTTGCCCAAACCTTCCCCAATCTTGCAGCGTGGTTAGCAGGCCCGGCTGTTCAATTTGCAGGCCAGGTTTCGATGACGTTAGCCACTTATTCATGTCAGTCATTCGCCCGCTCTCTCGCCTGTTGTTCAAGCTGGTCGTACTCAGCGCGGCTAATTGGTATAAATTTCACTTGATCCCCAGCTCGCATGGTTAGTCCAGTCTCAAACTGCCAACCGGCAACCCGACCAATGAGATTCCATCCGCCGGGAGACGGACGCGGGTAAATTGCTGTTTGCTGATTTGCAATGGCAACACTGCCGGCTGGAACTTTAGCTCGTGGTGTACTTTGCCGCGGCACCTGCAAGCTTTCCGTAACGTCACCGAGGTACGCAAAGCCAGGAGCAAATCCGATGGTGTAAACATGGTAGGTAGGCGCACTATGGTGTTCAATTATTGCCGACGTGCTAAGCCCAGTTAATTCACTTACGCGCGTTAAATCCATGCCCAAATCGGCATCGTAGCAAACTTTAAATTCATGCAAGGTGCCTGTGTGCGCAAGCTCCTGATTATTTACCCCATGCAATTGTTGATTCAGAAAGCGTTCAACAACTGCATACTCGGTAGTTTGCACATCGTAGACAACCATTAATGTGTGATAAGCCGCAACGACATCAACTAACCACGGAGGATTACCGGCTAAAACGCTCGCACGGAAGGCGTGCACCCGTTGATTGATGGCTTTATCAACCCGAGCTTCAAAAACCACCATAGCCGCATCAAGTGCGGCCACTTCGACTCGAGCTTGCACCTTCACGCCTCGAACAACGCTTGGCGGATTGCCACCACAGTTGCAATAGACTCCGGATTATCGCCATGCACACAAAGTGTATCCGGCGCCAATGTTAATGCTGAGCCGTCTGCAGCAGCAATTGACTGCCCTCGCGCGAACGCAATCGCTTGCGCAAGAATCTCATCACGCTCGGTAAGCACTGCATCAGCATAATGGCGCGAACGCAAACTGCCGTCAGCTTCGTAACGTCTATCCGCGAACGCTTCAAAACATAAATTCACCTGATGCTCTGCAGCAATTCGTTGCTGAACACTGTTATCTGCCTTGGCTAGTGTTAATAAATACAACGCCGGTTGCTGCGACTTCGCAAATCGGTTTTGATTGACCTCTGCCATAACCCGGCATACCAGCTCAAACAATTCTTGGTCACGCTGCATGTCGTTATACAACGCGCCGTGGGGCTTCACATAGCTCAGTTCAGCACCGGCATGGTCGCAGAGCGCCTGCATTGCACCAATTTGGTAATGCAAAATAGCCTTTAATTCCGGTGCACTGAAATGCAAGGTGCGGCGGCCGAAGCCCGCTAAATCAGGATAGGCTGGGTGCGCCCCGATCGTCACATCGTGCTCAAGGGCTAAGTTAATGGTTTGAGCCATAATTGCCGGCCCACCGGCATGAAATCCACAGGCAATATTAGCCATATCAATATGTGGCATCACAGCACTATCGTCGCCCATAGTCCAAGCCGCAAAGCTCTCACCCATGTCACAATTCAGTTTAATCATGGTTTCTTATCAACCGCTTCCTTTGCCTTTTCGCTGGAGCGTGCTCCGGTAAACCGTGCATAGCTGTAGGCAAACAAATACATGCCAACACCAATACTACTTATCGACAGCGGCACAATCACTAACCCAGATACTTGATGTGCGCCATAAATAGCCGCACTGCCGGTTAACCCGAGCGTAACCAGTGAGGCTGCCACGAAAGTTATTGGCTCTAACCACTTGATTAAGACGGTGCCGCCTAAAAGATTCACCAAAGCGCCTAAAATGACCCCCCACGCAAGCGGTACGCCAAGTTTGTACCAGCCCAGCTGCCAATCGATAATAACAGCCCACAATTGTTGCTCCGTCGCATTATAGAACAGTAAGCCGACTAGGCCGGCCAAAATAACTAATCGCGTCGTTACTGACATAGTGTTTCCTTAAATCCAAGGGCTATAGCATTAACCACGATAGCAAGGCGATAATGGCCGCAATAACAGGTACCCAAAAAATCGGGGATTGATACCATTTTAATACGGGTTGTTGAAACGGTTGTTGGTTAGCCTCGCGTTGCGCCTCTGGACGTTTTTGCCGAAGCAACCACACCGCGCCAACAACCAGTAAAACAACGCCTAACCGGCGATAACTTGACACCGTTTCGCCCGCTGGTGCTAAAACGGCTAATAAAACCCCCGCTATAATTATTGCGAGAGCACTGATTCGTGTTGCACTAGTTGTTTTCATTTTTGTGCGTTTGCCCCTGTTTTTTCTCTTTTCGCCAGGCTATGAAAAACCATACCCAGCCCACTAATTGCATGACTATTCCCACCATAATGGTGGTAAGGTTCTGCTCCCAAACGCCGCTTAACATGGCGGCGAAGCCAATTACAGCTAACAGCAAAGGATAAATCATTTTTATCTCCTTGAGGTGTGCATACACCTTACTGAAATCTATCGCGCTACGGAAGTGCTCTTGTATTATATTCGACTATTGTATGGGGCGATGCCATACTGCTCAAAAGCATGTATGCGTCTTTTTTAAATAGCGGAATCATGAGGCTGTTATGACCCGATCAGCTCAGGAAACTACAATTGAAACCTGTGAGTCAGAACACTTGCAACACGATGCAAGTGTGCATTCATCGCTGCAACGCCAACTCACACCGCAACTCTTGATTCATCGCATACTCCCTCAACGTGCCATCCGCATGATTGGCCCCTGGTGTTTTCTCGACCATTTTGGCCCAGTCGCACCCGCAGATTATCGCAAGTTCGATATTGCACCGCATCCACATATAGGCCTGCAAACCATTACTTGGCTGTTCTCAGGTCAACTGTTGCATCAAGATAGTTTAGGTTACGAACAGCCATTACGCAGCGGTCAACTCAACTTAATGACGGCAGGGCGCGGAATTAGTCATGCTGAAGTTGCTGATCATAATCCCGATCAACCACTGCATGGGTTGCAGCTGTGGTGTGCGCTTCCTCCAGAACACGAGCAAACGGAACCGCGGTTTGACCATTATCAGCAGGTGCCGAAGTTTAGTATCGGTGACTGTACTGCAACCCTCATTATTGGCTCTTATGCTGCTAATGATAGGCGCTGGACGAGTCCAGCATTAAGTTTTAGCCCAGCACTTGCCTTGATGCTCAGTACACCGCGCGTCACTGCCATTGAAGTTCATCTTGATCGTGATTTTGAATACGGGATTTATGTGGTTCGAGGACAAATTGAGCTACTTGATAAAACAGTTCGGGCGCATCAACTTATCAGTCTGGGCAGCAGTCGACGCCATATTGTCATTGAGCTAAGCGCCGATACTGAAATTCTGGTGCTTGGCGGTGAAGCTTTTGAACAGCCTGTTAAAATGTGGTGGAATTTTGTAAGCGCGTCGCAACAGCGGGTTGAACAAGCCCAAAGTGATTGGGACTCAGGTCACGAACGTTTCGGACAAGTCAGTCACTACACCAGTAAAAAGGCGACGTAATGGGACTTATTCGCGCAGTACGAAATTTTACACGCAGCCTTGGTTTGTGGTTTTTAGCAGCCGGAATTACGCTCGCTGTGCTGTTTACGGCAGTTTTGATTTACAAGCTCACGGTATTTGAACCTGATCCGCCAACTGTTGCGAATTGCCAGTCCATACAACTAATTACTACTGCCGACAATGCTGCAGAAATTCACGTGTATCAGTGTCAACGCGGTGCGAACAAAGCCGCTTGGAAAGGCTACGAGATATGGTTATTTGAGCCATCAAGCAATGATTGGTTGCGTATTGCTACTGCTGAACAGGGGGATTGTTTAAGTGTGTCGTGGCAGCGTTCAGGCGAACTGGTAATTCACCACGGCCATAGCCGCGGCGATTTAAATATCGCGAAAAACTCGGTGATTTATCGTGACGCCAACAATCTGCCAAATACCATTAGCGTCACCACCCAACGCGAAGATGACTGCCCGCTTTAACCGAGCTTCATCACCCATGTCAATGGTAAGCGTTTCATCAGAAATCCGATTAAAGCCCACGGCCAACTCGGCACGTACGCTTGCACCGGCTCTTTTTCGATAGCTTTGACTAATTTTCGACACCCGGTTTCAGTATCGATCATAAACGGTGTATTTTTAACTTTTTCATTAATTTCTGACCGTATGTAGCCCGGCAAAATCGCGCTAACTTTAATCGGTGACTTCGACTTAATAAGATCAGCCCGAATACCCTCGGTTAATGCTAACAAACCGGCTTTGGTTGCTGCATAAACTGTCATTGCACGCGGCATGCCGCGTAGCGCACTAATGGAGCTAATGGTAACCAAATGCCCACTGTTTTGTGCACGAAAAATCTCCAAAGCAGCTTCACATTGAGCAAGTGCTGCCACAAAGTTGGTTTGCGCCGTTTGCACGTTGGCATGAAAGTAGCCGGTACCTAGTGAAGCCCCCTTACCCATACCTGCGTTAACGATAACTCGGTCGAGCGTTCCGAATTCAACTTGAAACTCCTTAAACACGCGGAACACATCGTCATGTTGATTCACATCGAGCGCTTTTACGCTAATTTTTATATCTGGGTACTGTAGTTCCAGTTCTTGCTTGAGCCCATCGAGCCGCTCAGTGCGACGCGCGCACAATGCTAAATTGCGGCCATGTTTAGCAAACTCACGGGCCATCCCTTCACCGAGACCTGAACTCGCGCCTGTTATAAGAATAGTTTTGCGCATTTGGTTATCCTTGTTTCATTAATTTACGGGCTCTCCACTGCAAGTAATTCACCAAAAACCAAAAGTTCTTAAAGGCTGGATTACGTGTTTGCTTGTGGTAATAACGGTAATAGATTTGTTGTGCGATAACGCTAAGGCGAAACAGCCCAAAAACTTCGTAAAAGCGAAAATCTGCGACGTTAACGCCCATTTTCTCGCAATAATAGTCAATGACTTGTTGCCGTGTCAGCATGCCTGGCAAATGTGTGGGCTGGCGCCGTGTCGACCTTGCTATACGGTCATCGTCGGCTTGTATCCAATAGGCTAGGCTATTGCCTAAGTCCATTAACGGATTGCCCAGTGTTGCCAACTCCCAATCCAAAACGCCAATGATTCGTGTCGGATCATCAACATCCAACACGAGGTTATCAAATCGAAAATCATTGTGTGTCATGCAGATGGTTTCTTGCTGTGGCATATTTTTGGCAAGCCAGCGAATAATGTTCTTTCCTGACGGTACGTTCCAGGTCTTGGCTTTTATATAACGTTCACTCCAGCCAGTTACCTGACGCTCTGTATACCCCGCGCCTTTGGCCAAATCAGTTAAGCCAGCGGCTTCAATATCTACCTGATGCAATTCAATCAGCACATTCAGCGCATTTAAACAAAGCTGCCGTGTTTGTGGTTCATTGAGCTTTAGGTCTCGCGGCATATTCTTACGCGGAATAATACCAGCCACCCTATCCATGATGTAAAACTCAGCACCAATGATGGATTCATCGTCGGTGTAGAGGTGCATTTTGGGGACATAGGGAAAAACTGGCTTTAACGCCTTCTGTAGCCGATACTCCCGCCCCATGTCGTGGGCTGATTTGGCCTTCGTGCCTGCCGGTGGTCGGCGTAAAATAAGATCGGCGTTGTCGAATTCGAGCCGATAGGTCCAATTGGACGCACCTCCACTGTATTGGGTGACCCGCATAGAACCCTTTAACTCGGGTAGCTGTTCACGCAGCCACTGGCTGAGTTGTTGTTCGGGCAGTTGTTCACCAGCACGAACTTCACCCGCCTTATCTTCAAATCTTGCTCCCGCGTTCGCCACTTAAGCCTCCCGATACTTGGCTAGTTCAACTTTAGCAATGGTTGCGCGGTGAACTGCGTCTGGGCCATCGGCAATGCGGAGTGCGCGAGCCATCGCATACAACGCGGGTAACGGTGTATCTTGGCTCATGCCAGCACCACCATAGAGCTGAATGGCTTCATCAACAACTTTCTGCAATACGTTCGGTGCGGCTACCTTAATTGCCGAAATTTCGGCCAAAGCCTTCATCGCACCTACTTGATCAATTTTCCACGCCGCATAAAAAGTGAGTAAGCGCGCCTGATCGATGGCAATACGCATGTCTGCTACACGCTCAAGGTTGCCGTTTAATTGTAATAATGGTTTGCCAAACGCAATACGGTCCTGCCCCCTGCGCATATAGAGTTGCAGCGCTTTCTCTGCGGCGCCCAAAGCCCGCATACAATGATGAATGCGCCCTGGACCAAGCCGCCCTTGAGCAATTTTAAACCCATCCCCTAAAGCACCAATCACATTGGTTTTCGGTACCCGAACGTTTTCAAACAGTACCTCACCATGACCATACGGCGCATCGTACTCACCAAATGCAGGCAACATACGTTCTATGGTTACGCCTGGCGTGTCCAGTGGCACCAGCACCATCGAGTGGCGTTGATGCTTTGGTGCATCGGCATCGGTAAGCCCCATAACTATCGCGAATTTTGCATTCGGATGCCCTAATCCGGTCGACCACCATTTACGACCTTGAATCACCACATCATCGCCATCCGCCACAATACTTGCTTGCATGTTGGTCGCATCAGATGACGCCACATCAGGTTCTGTCATACAGAAAACAGAGCGGATCTCTCCGTTTAATAGCGGCGTCAGCCAAGTTTGCTTTTGCTGCGATGTACCAAAGTGGTACAGCACTTCCATGTTCCCCGTATCAGGTGCATTACAATTGAATATTTCGGGTGCAATAATGCTGTGCCCCATAACTTCAGCCAGCGGCGCATAATCGAGTGTGGATAAGCCAGCGCCAAGCTTTGCATCTGGCAAAAACAAATTCCACAAACCTGCTTCTTTGGCTTTTACCTTGAGCTCTTCAATAATGGGTGCCACTTGCCAATCGCGCCAATTTCCATCTGGATTGAGCCGACGGTTTTCCTTGTGGTAGTTCGTTTCAATCGGCTCAATATGCTCGCGCATGAAAGCAATAAGCCGCTTGCGAAATTTCAGTGTATTGTCACTTGGGGTAAAATCCATAACGGTGCCCTACTTGAATCGCGGTTGCGAAATTATTTAAACAACTGTTTGAATGATTGTAGTGAGTTAACTTGAAAATAAAAGCCTTTATATCGTATTTAACGAACGTTGTGCCGTAGCCGGCAAGCGCTCTGCAAGAAAATCAATAAATACACGCACTGCTGGCAGCAATCCGCGGCGGTATGGATACACCATGTGCATGATTCCCATCGGTAACGACCAGTCAGGAAGAACCCGCTCGAGTAAGCCGTCTTCAACCGCTTGTTTACCTAAGTAGCTGGGCAGTGAAACAATGCCTAAGCCATCAATTGCTGCTTCACGTAAAACAATCATGTCGTCGGTGATTAGCCGCGGACGAAAACTAACTGTTAACTTTTCTCCGTGCTGAGAAGTCATGTCATACCTGTATCGACCACTGGTGTAGTGCAAGCTCAAATGGGGGAAGTTAACCAGATCAAGTGGATGTCGAAGCGGCTTAGTGATCTTGGCTACATCGCCGCGATTTGGACTGCGGTACAGCGTACCTGGGGCATCAGCAAGCGGCCGAGCAATAAGTGATGAGTCCTCAATAAATGGCCGCACCCGCAACGCAACATCAATGCCTTCGTCAATTAAATTAACCGGACGATTGGTAACCATCAAATTGATTCTAACCTCCGGGTACAGTGACATAAATTCGGGCAGCAGGTTTACCAACATGCTCTGGCTAATCGCATAAGGTGAACTGACATGAATATCACCGCGGGGAGTTTCCTGCACCATTTGCGTCACTTGTTGTGCCGCTTCGGCCGCCGCGACCATGGTTTCGCAATGCACCAAGAAGGCCTGCCCAATATCAGTTAACTTCAGTCCGCGGGTACTCCGATGCAGTAATCGCACCCCTTGCTGTTCTTCAAGTTCAGTCAACCGCCGGCTTACTGTTGATTTCGGCATATTTAATTCCCGGGCACCTGCACTGACGCTGCCAGCGGCAACCACCCGCGCAAAGATTAAGTAATTAGTTAAATCTGGTATCGCCATAGCCACTCCTGCAGCTGTTCCATATATGGAACATTGATTCCCAATATAACCATCTACCGACATAAATGGAACATTCGTACAATATGCTCATGAAATTAAATAACACAGCGCACACATTTTGAGAGGTTTTTATGAATATCTTGCATCTTGATTCAGGTATTTTCGTTGACCAGTCGGTTAGTCGTAAACTCAGTCGTGATATTGTCACGCATTTAAGCCAAAGTAGCGGCGTCAAGGTTACTCATCGTGATCTGGTAACCAATGCGGTACCACACCTTGATGCAGACACCCTGTTGGATAACGAGAATACATTGAGCGCAGAGCTCATTGCGGAAATTCAAGCCGCGGATGTGCTCGTAATTGGCGCACCTATGTATAACTTCACCATACCGACTCAGCTCAAAGCTTGGCTGGACCGTGTGCTCAAAGCAGGTGTTACCTTCAAATATACTGAGCAAGGCCCAGTTGGATTATTAACCGGAAAAACCGCTTACATTGCATCAGGCCGAGGTGGCATTTATAGCCAAGGTGGCGCCGCAGCGCTCGATCACCAAGAAAGCTACTTGCGCAACGCCTTAGCATTTATTGGTATCACAGATGTGCATGTTGTTCGTGCTGAAGGCCTGAATATGGGCGACGAACCACGTCAAAAAGGATTGTCAGAAGCTGAAGAAGCAATTGCTCAGCTTTAAACCGTTATACTTTCTATGACCATCCCGACGGTCTTTGGCGCACCTATTTGGTGCGCCTTTTTTTAGTCTTGCTGCAAGTAGCGTAGCAGCGCAGCTTGCCTATCAACCGTCGATTGCCGCAGTGCCCCTTCGTAAAGGGCAATGGTCGCGCTGCATAATAAACGTGGTGAGTTAATGTACTGTTCGGGATCATCTAGAACCGAAAGATATTCTGGATTGCGTTGCTCAAGCTGTATTAGCACCGAGTCAAACAGTATAGGCGCCGTACCGGTTCGGCTGCGATAGTCTGATCGCAACTGAGTACGCTCAATTAGCTTTATCACGGCATTTTCATGTGCATCAATCAGGTTAGCCGGCAACATACTCTCCACATCGGCACCCTCTGCACTCCACTGCGGATACATATAATTCACACAATGCCGTGGTTCTAGATAATTTAAGTAATTAAGAATATCAACCGTCGCCTGCCAATAACCCACTAACTCAGTATCAGGCGCTTGCTGCAGATGCTCCGGTTGCCAATTGACCTTTCTATCACCAAACGCATTAGTTGACGCAAATCGCTCGCTAGGCACCAATTCATCCACCACCCGCGCATCCAATAGCTCTAACTGGCCCGGATACCAAATATCAGCACCAGCCACTCTCACGGCTTGCCTGATAAAACTTTCTGACACCCCATGGCGCCGATAAATTCGCTTAAACTCATCATTCAGCTGTGCCACGTCGTTGCCGTCCACCGACTGCAATGAGGCGCTATGAAAGCCCAGAATGCCACGCTTGCCTAGGTATCGCTTCGCGCCCCCCATAAAGGCTATGGTACATGCACTTGAGCATTCACTGGGACTATACGTGTCCAGGTTGTACTGCTGAATCAGTTGATACAACCGCACCCCTTCACTAATGCGTCCGCCTTTTGAATTTAAATGAATCACCTGAACATTTGGGTAGCGTTCAAGTAATGCCTGCACACTATCCGCAGTACCAAACGGTAAACTGCCTATTAACTCTAATTCAGTACCCTGATTTAATATTCGCAATTCAAACGTACCGAGTGACTCACCTTGCGCCAATAATCCAAAACCTTCTTGCAATTGCCCAACCCCAAACTGATTAAAGTCGAAAACGGCTCTTACAGCAGCAATAACCACCATAACGCGTGCCGCATTAGCCCACATTGTGCGCCCACCGCGTGACGTGTGATAACGCGCTGAGCGCCAAATACCAACGAGTTGCCAGAGCGTAACGAGCAGGACAAGACCGCAGAGTAGGATTAACACTCCACCATAAAAACTGGTATTAATTGAGAGTATCGTGAGTAATTTATCGACAAGAAAGATGGCCAACGAAAGCAATAATGTGACACCAACACCGATAACCCAATAAGCAAAGCCTAGCGAGAAGTCTCCCTGCCAATGCTCTTTAATAAGGTTTCTGATCGGTGCCAACATAATTACCAGGTCCTTAACGCCTAAAAGCGAGAGTCGTTCTCGCAAGGAATACCATTCTGGTTATCATCAAGTTCGGTGTTGGGGCAAAAGTGCATAAAATATTCAGCCTCCTCACGAGACGTCATTTCAGGGCAATAACGACGACCATCGCAATGAAATTCTGGACTTTTGCGGAGTACCTGACCTTGCATGGTTTGTACAAGTTCACTCAAAAGACCCGTCCGATTTTCCGGTAGCGGTTTTTGGGCTTCGTAATAATTCCATACAGCAAGGATTAGCGCAGCAAGTAGTATTATTTTTTTCATGGGGAGTACCTTATTGATTTAACACTCACACCACTTTTGTTATGACTTGATACTAGACAACTGTTTTATAATTTACAATTTTATAATAATCATAGAGCAAATTAGATATTTTTATTTTAACACTATATCAAATAATATATTTATCGAGGTTTATTTTTCCAAGACACGATCAAGATACCGCCAATGATTAGCGATGCGGCGATAACTAACTGACGTGTAAACAGTTCACCTGCGAATAGTACACCACCATAGGCTGCGATAAGCGGCACCGAAAGTTGACCTATCGCCGCTGTGGTAACGGATAGGCGCGGCAAAACCAAATACCACACCGCATACCCCAACCCTGAGGTCACCGACCCCGACAAAACGGCTAGCAAAATACCCTCTGAGGTAACCGCAGCATCGGGTAAGGCAAATAATAACGCGACAATCACGATGGGGGCAGCACGCACAAAGTTATAGGTTGTATCGGCTAACGGGTTAACGCGACCGCGGCCATGCAATGAATAAAATCCCCATGCACTGCCCGCCATAATCATGGTTATAGACGCCAATAATGAATCGGGAACGCTGATCGTGGGGGCAACCAGATAGGCCAGCCCACCAAACGCAATGATGCAACCGACCCATTCAGCCTTCGTGAGTAAAACCCCACGGCTTATATTCACGCCCAGCATGGTCAACTGCACAGCCGCAAACAACACCAAAGCGCCGAATCCCGTTTCCAACTCAACATACGCGTATGAAAATGCGATTGCGTAGACGCTTAACATGAGTGCGCCCCACCAACTGCCTTTCGTAGTAATTCTGCGCTTAGATTTTACCGTGCGCTGCTGCAGCAATGTCAGCAGTATCCACAAGGTAACGGCACCACTTAGAATTCGAATGATGATAAACGAAGCAGGATCAATAGCCGGTTCTAACAGTGCATAGCGTGCAATAACCGAATTTCCTGCAAACGCAAATAAAGCAATTAAAAATAGCGCAGCTGTTTTCATCATTGGCCTTTCGTGGTTGCGATAATTGGACTGTAGATACAAAAAAGCCGCTCAATTTGAGCGGCTTTCATCGTATCAAAACTGAGCTTACCAGCCAGTTTTTTCGCGCAATGCTTTACCGATATCGGCCAAGCTACGCACAGTTTTCACACCAGCAGCTTCAAGGGCAGCAAACTTCTCGTCTGCAGTACCTTTACCACCAGAGATGATGGCACCAGCGTGGCCCATGCGCTTACCTGGAGGAGCTGTAACACCTGCAATGTAAGAAACAACAGGCTTAGTTACGTGATCTTTGATGTATTCTGCAGCTTCTTCTTCTGCAGTACCACCAATCTCACCAATCATCACGATCGCTTCAGTTTCAGGATCTTTCTCGAATAATTCGAGAATATCGATGAAGTTAGAACCTGGGATTGGATCGCCACCGATACCAACACAGCTTGACTGACCAAAACCTTCGTCAGTAGTCTGCTTCACAGCTTCATAGGTCAACGTACCTGAACGCGATACGATACCCACTTTACCTTTCTTGTGGATATGGCCAGGCATGATACCAATCTTGCACTCGTCAGGCGTGATAACACCCGGGCAGTTTGGACCAATCATGCGCACGCCTTTGTGCGTTAAATATTCTTTCACGTACAGCATGTCTAAAGTAGGAATGCCTTCTGTGATACAAACGATTAGCTCGATACCTGAATCTGCAGCTTCAATGATTGAATCTTTGCAGAAAGGCGCTGGAACGTAGATAACTGACGCAGTTGCGCCTGTTGCTTCTACAGCTTCACGCACCGTGTTGAATACTGGTAAACCAAGGTGCGTTTGACCGCCTTTACCTGGAGTTACGCCGCCAACCATTTGCGTGCCGTATGCAATCGCTTGCTCAGAGTGAAAAGTTCCCTGGCCGCCAGTGAAACCCTGACAGATTACTTTGGTATTTTTATCGATCAAGATAGACATTATTGACCTCCTGCCGCAGCAACCACTTTATCAGCAGCGTCAGACAAGCTCTCTGCTGCGATAATGTTCAGGCCACTTTCTGCTAATTTCTGACGACCTAATTCAGCATTGTTACCTTCAAGGCGAACAACAACTGGAACCTTCACGCCTACTTCTTCTACTGCACCCATAATACCTTCTGCGATCATGTCGCAACGTACGATGCCGCCGAAGATGTTAACGAGAACGGCTTGTACCGCGCTGTCAGACAGGATGATTTTAAACGCTTCAGTAACGCGCTCTTTGGTCGCGCCGCCACCAACGTCCAAGAAGTTAGCTGGCTCGCCGCCTGCAAGTTTAACGATATCCATAGTACCCATCGCCAAACCAGCACCGTTCACCATACAACCGATATTGCCATCAAGCGCAACGTAGTTGAGTTCCCACTTCGCAGCTTGTGCTTCACGCTCGTCTTCTTGTGACGGATCGTGCATTTCACGGATTTTTGGCTGACGATATAGCGCGTTGCTATCGATATTGATTTTACCGTCTAAGCAATGCAAGTTGCCTTCGTCAGTAATAACTAGCGGGTTGATTTCTAACAGTGCGAAATCATACTGTTCGAACATTTTCGCTAAGCCCAAAAAGATTTTAGTAAATTGTTTAACTTGGTCTGGGTTCAAACCCAATTTAAAACCAAGCTCACGACCTTGATACGGCTGAGCGCCTACTGTTGGGTCGATGATTGCTTTAAGAATCTTTTCAGGGGTTTCTTCAGCAACTTTCTCGATTTCAACACCACCTTCGGTTGACGCCATGAACACGATTTTACGTGTAGCACGGTCAACAACTGCGCCTAAGTACAGTTCTGAAGCGATATCAGTAAGGCTTTCTACCAAAATTTTAGCAACCGGCTGACCGTTTGCGTCTGTTTGATAGGTAACCAAGTTTTTACCTAACCAATTGGTCGCGAAATCGCGAACTTCATCGTGGCTAGAAACAAGTTTAACACCGCCCGCTTTACCGCGACCGCCTGCGTGTACTTGGGCTTTAACAACCCAACGATCACCGCCGATTTTTTTGGCAGCTTCAACGGCTTCGTCTGCAGTGTCGACTGCAAAGCCTTCAGATACTGGCAAACCGAACTCTTTGAAGAGTTGTTTAGCCTGATACTCATGCAAATTCATGATGATCTTCCGATTCGTTTGAACAACAAAAGCAGCTTCGTGCTGCTTACCCGAAAATTCGCGCGTATTTTACATTTTTGCGCGCAAAAAAGACAGCTGCCGGTACAATTGTTACCCAATTGCAACACAGCAGCTGTGCAATATGTTAAAGGTCCAGCAACAAACGCTGCGGATCTTCTAACAACTCTTTGATGGTAACCAAGAAACCAACAGATTCTTTACCATCAACGATGCGGTGGTCATAAGACAACGCTAAATACATCATTGGTAGAATCTCAACTTTTCCGTCCACGGCCATTGGGCGATCTTGGATTTTATGCATGCCCAAGATAGCGCTTTGTGGTGGATTCAAAATTGGTGTTGATAGCAATGAACCAAATACACCACCGTTGGTGATAGTGAAGTTGCCACCTTGCATATCGTCCATGGTCAATTTGCCGTCACGGCCTTTAATAGCCAAGTCGCGGATACCATTTTCAATTTCAGCGATGCTCATCTTGTCTGAGTCACGCAATACTGGTGTTACCAGTCCACGTGGCGTTGAAACTGCAATGCTGATATCGAAATAGTTGTGATAAACAATGTCATCACCGTCAATTGACGCATTGACTTCTGGGAACCGCTTCAGCGCTTCAGTTACGGCTTTCACGTAGAAGCCCATGAAGCCTAAACGCGTGTCATGACGTTTTTCAAATTCGTCTTTGTACTTCGAACGCAAATCCATGATTGGCTTCATGTTCACTTCATTGAACGTGGTCAACATGGCTGTTGCGTTTTTAGCTTCAAGCAAACGCTTAGCGATTGTTTTACGTAAACGCGTCATTGGTACACGTTTTTGATCACGGTCGCCAGCGGCTGGTGCTGGTGCACTTGCTGCCTTCGCAGGCTCAGCTTTCTTAGAACCACCGTCCTTCAAATGTTTCTCAACATCTTCTTTGGTGACACGACCGCCTTTACCAGTGCCTTTTACGTCAGACACTTTCAAGCTGTTTTCAGCCAGCATACGGCGTACCGCTGGGCCTGCAACTTCGCTGTCGCCTTCATCACTTGATTCTTCATTGCTTTCGCTTGACGACTCTTTTGCCGACTCGCTTGAATCAGCAGAAGCACCCGCTTCAACAATACCGATAACGTCATCAGCACCAACATTGGCGCCTTCTTCATGCTTGATTTCAACCAGCACACCGTCAGCAGGAGCAACAACTTCGAGCACAACTTTGTCGGTTTCGATATCAACTAAGTTTTGATCACGTGTTACTGCATCACCGGCTTTTACGTGCCAAGTAGCAATCGTTGCATCAGCAACCGACTCTGGTAACTGCGGCACCTTAACTTCAAGCTTTTCGCCTGAACCTGAGGCTTTCTTCGCAGCCGGCTTATCGGCTTTCTTGCTGTCTTCTTTATCGTCAGCTTTTGCCTCAGACTTTTTATCTGACTTATCGTCTGACTTTTTGTCTGATTTTTTGTCTTCCGCAGCGCCTGCACCGTCACCTTTTTCAAGTTTACCGATAACTTCTTCAGCACCGACAGTGGCGCCTTCTTCCGCGATGATTTCGCCGATTACGCCATCATCAGGTGCAACCACTTCCAACACCACTTTGTCGGTTTCGATATCAACCAGATTCTGGTCGCGCGATACTTTGTCACCTGGCTTCACATGCCAAGTAGCAACTGTTGCATCAGCAACAGATTCAGGGAGTTGTGGAACTTTAATATCAATAGCCATGGTCAATTATCACCTATTTAATGGTTAGCGCGTCATCGACTAATTTTTGTTGCTGTTTGTTATGCTCAGACAAATAACCTACTGCTGGTGCGGCCGAAGCTTCACGACCTGCGTAAGTTAGTTCTGCGCCTTTAGGAATTGCCGCACGGAAGTTGTGCTGACTGCTGTACCAAGCTCCTTGGTTCTGCGGTTCTTCCTGACACCAAACAAAATCTTTCACATGCTGATAATCTTTCATGATTTCAGCAACTTCATCTGCAGGGAACGGATACAACTGCTCAATACGAATAATTGCAACGTCCTCTTGCTCACGTTTACGCCGCTCTTGCAGCAAGTCGTAATAGACCTTACCTGAGCAGATTATCACGCGTTTTACCTTCTTCGGCGTTAACGAATCGACTTCTGCAATCGCATTCTGGAATACGCCTGTCGTCAATTCATCAAGGTCAGAAACCGCTAATGGATGACGTAACAGTGACTTCGGTGTCATAACAATTAACGGCCGACGAACCGGTCGTAAATGTTGACGACGAATCATATGAAATACTTGCGCTGGCGTGGTTGGCACACAAACCGACCAGTTATGATCAGCGGACAACTGCAGGAACCGCTCCAAACGCGCAGAACTGTGCTCAGGCCCTTGCCCTTCGTAGCCATGTGGCAGCAATAGCGTTAAACCGCACAATCTGCCCCACTTTTGCTCACCGGAACTCAAGAACTGATCGATAACCACTTGGGCACCATTAACGAAGTCGCCGAACTGCGCTTCCCACATCACCATTGATTTAGGTTCTGCAGTTGCGTAACCATATTCAAAAGCAACCACGGCAGCTTCTGATAATACCGAGTCATACAATTCGATTTGGCCTTGGCCTTCACGAATATTGTTTAACGGCATATAGGTTGCAGCATCTTTTTGGTTGTGCAGCACCGCATGACGATGGAAGAAGGTGCCGCGACCGCTGTCTTGGCCAGTCAGGCGAATGTGCACGCCATCGTCAACCAAACTTGCGTAAGCCAGATTTTCAGCAAAGCCCCAATCTGCGGCTTTGTCACCTTTCGCCATTTTCATACGCTCGTCGTATACTTTTTGTACACGTGAGTGCAATTTGTATTCTTTCGGCACGGTACTCATTGCTATACCGAGCTTCTCGACTTCTTGTCGACTGATTTTTGCATCGTAGTCAACATTCCAGTCTTGCCCAACGTAAGGCGACCAGTCAGACGAGTGGCTCTTCATTTCACGCCATTCGTCCACCACAATTTCGCCTTTATCAAGCGCATCACGGTAATCACTGACAAAAGTTTCAATATCAGATTCAGCCACAACATTCGCTTGCTGCAAGCGTTCAGCATAGATAGCGCGCGCTACCGGGCGTTTCTTCACCTTGCTGTACATAAGCGGCTGCGTGGCACTTGGCTCGTCAGCTTCGTTGTGGCCGTGACGACGGTAACAAACCAAATCAATCATTACATCGCGCTTAAACGTATTGCGATAGTCCAATGCTAACTGGGTGACGAACACAACAGCTTCCGGATCGTCAGCGTTCACATGGAAAATCGGCGCCTGCACCATTTTTGCAATATCAGTACAGTACTGAGTTGAGCGCGTATCTTCACGTTTGGACGTGGTGAAACCAACTTGGTTGTTGATAACAATCCGAATCGAACCACCAACTTGATAGGCACGCGTCTGCGACATGTTAAAGGTTTCTTGCACAATACCTTGGCCAGTAATCGCTGAGTCGCCATGAATGGTAATTGGTAAAACCTTCGCACCTGTCTTGTCACCAAGACGGTCCATACGAGCACGAACAGAACCCATTACTACCGGGTTCACAATTTCTAAATGCGACGGGTTAAATGCTAACGCCAAATGCACGTCGCCACCTGGGGTGGCGAAATCTGACGAGAAACCCGAATGATATTTCACATCACCCGAGCCTTTATTATTAATGTGTTTACCGGCAAACTCGTCGAACAAGTCCTGTGGTTTTTTACCCAGAACGTTGACCAAAACATTCAATCGGCCACGGTGTGCCATACCGATAACGACTTCTTTACCACCCTGCTCGCCAGCGCGACTAATCAGCGCCTTAAGCATCGGTATTAGGCTATCGCCACCTTCTAACGAGAATCGTTTGGCGCCTGGGAATTTTGAGCCCAAGTATTTTTCTAGGCCATCTGCGGCGACAAGTTCTTTTAGGATTTTTTTCTGTTGGTCAGATTTAAATTCTGGACGGCCACGCACACCTTCAAGACGCTCCTGAATCCATCGCTTTTCTTCGGTCGAAACGATGTGCATATACTCAGCGCCAATTGGGCCACAGTAAATGCTGTTCAGCAGTTCATAGATTTCGCCCAATTTCATGTTGTCTTGGCCAACAGCCAAAGAGCCAACGTTGAATTCTTTATCGAAATCGTCTTTAGAGAGTTCGTGGTGCTCGAGCGATAAGTCCGGTACCGACTCTTGTTTCCATAAATCGAGTGGATCAAGGTTCGCGTGCTGATGACCACGGAAGCGGTACGCATTAATCAGCTGCAAGACTTTCACTTGTTTTTGATCGGGAGCTCCCGCAGTTACCGTACCCGCTTGCTTTAACTTATTTTTTGCAAGCGTACGGAACTGTTCACGAACTGCGCTATGCTTCGTGTCCATCCCTGCGCCTTCGCGCGGAAGTTGATCAAAGAAGTTGCGCCACTCATCACTGACCGCTGTCGGATCGTCGAGATACAACTCGAACAATTCCTCAACATAGGCCATGTTACCACCAGCCAGGTGGGAGGATTCTAGCCAGGCTTGCATTACGCCATCTTGCATCGCTGTTCCTTCACACTCGTTTTATAAAAAAATAGCCATCCCAGCTGGATGGCTATTTCGATACAGCTCGGCCACTACTATAGCAAATCTGCGCGATTTAATTAAATCGCGCGATTCAATAGCATGGATTTGATGTTACCAATAGCCTTCGTCGGGTTCAGCCCTTTCGGACATACGTTGACACAGTTCATGATGCCATGGCAGCGGAAAACACTAAAGGCATCGTCAAGCTCATTAAGACGCTCTTCTGTGGCGGTGTCGCGGCTATCGATAAGGAATCGATAAGCATTCAACAAACCGGCCGGGCCAATGAACTTGTCTGGATTCCACCAGAACGAAGGGCATGAGGATGAACAGCATGCACAAAGAATACATTCGTACAATCCGTCCAACTTCGCGCGTTCTTCCGTTGACTGCAAACGCTCACGCGCTGGTGGCGTTTTGTCGTCGTTGATCAGGTACGGTTTAATTTTCTCGTACTGGGTGTAGAACTGACTCATGTCGACAATCAAATCACGAATGACCGGTAACCCTGGCAGTGGGCGAACCACAATTTTCTTATCGCCACCTTTAAGGGCTGACAGAGGCGTGATACACGCCAAGCCGTTTTTGCCATTCATGTTGAGACCATCCGAACCACACACACCTTCACGGCATGAGCGACGGAATGCCAGCGTTGGGTCTTGTTCTTTCAACAGTAACAACAAGTCCAACACCATCATGTCACGGTTCTTTTCCACCTCAACGGTGTACTCTTTCATATATGGTGCGTTATCAACATCTGGGTTGTAACGATAAACTGAAATATTCAACTTCTTCATCGTTGTCACCTAACCTTAGTAAGTCCGCGCTTTTGGCGGGAATGCGTCACGCAGTTTTGGCTGCATATTCACTTCGCGTTTTACCACTGAGTCGTCTTCTGGACGATACACAGAATGCACCAACCAGTTTTCATCGTCGCGGTCTGGGAAGTCAGCACGGCTATGCGCGCCGCGGCTCTCAGTACGGAAGTTCGCTGCTACTGCAGTTGAATACGCAGTTTCCATCAAGTTATCTAGCTCTAAACACTCGATACGCTGCGTGTTAAATTCTTTGCTGGTGTCATCCAAACGCGCATTTTGCAAGCGTTCACGGATTTTCTTCAGCTCTTCCAAGCCTTCAGCCATTGCTTTACCTTCACGGAATACCGAGAAGTTCAGTTGCATGCACTTCTGTAAATCTTTCTTGATTTGAACTGGATCTTCACCGTCTTTATTATTTTCCCAACGGCGAACACGAGCCAGAGCGGCATCGATGTCGTCTTGACGCGCTTCTTTCGCATCGCCAAGTGCTGCCATGGCATCCGCCAAATGCAGGCCGGTAGCACGACCGAACACCACCAAATCAAGCAGTGAGTTACCGCCAAGACGGTTCGCACCATGTACAGACACACACGCGATTTCGCCACACGCAAATAAGCCATGAATTGGCGTTGCATTGCCTTTCGCATCAATCTGTAACGCCTGACCGTTTACGTCAGTCGGAATACCACCCATCATGTAGTGACAGGTTGGAATAACAGGGATTGGCTCTTCAGCTGGATCAACGTGAGCAAAGGTTTTCGCCAAGTCACAAACACCCGGCAAACGGCTTTCCAGCACGTCACGACCAAGGTGATCCAATTTAAGTTTCAAGTGTGGACCTAACGGGCCTTCACAGCCACGGCCTTCGCGAATCTCGGTCATCATCGAACGTGCTACCACGTCACGAGAAGCTAAGTCTTTCGCATTCGGCGCGTAACGCTCCATAAAGCGTTCACCGTCTTTATTTAAGAGGTAACCACCTTCACCACGGCAACCTTCGGTTACCAAGGTACCCGCACCGGCGATACCGGTTGGGTGGAATTGCCACATTTCCATATCTTGTACTGGCACGCCAGCACGCAACGCCATACCAACACCGTCGCCGGTATTAATGTGTGCGTTTGTGGTTGATGCGAAGATACGACCAGCACCGCCAGTTGCAAGAACAACGGCTTTCGCTTTTACGTAAAAGATTTCGCCGGTTTCAATGTTCAGTGTTGTTACACCAACAATTGCGCCGTCTTCGTTTTTAACCAAATCGAGTGCATACCACTCAGAAAACACCGTGGTTTTGTTCTTCACGTTTTGCTGATACAGCAAATGCAACAAGGCATGACCGGTACGGTCGGCAGCTGCAGCTGTACGTGCTGCTTGCTCGCCACCAAATGCTTTTGACTGACCGCCAAATGGACGTTGATAAACGCGGCCGTCTTCAAAACGAGAAAATGGCAAACCCATATTTTCCAGTTCTAAAATAGCTTCAGGACCGGTTTTACACATATATTCGATAGCGTCTTGGTCACCGATATAATCAGACCCTTTTACGGTATCGAACATGTGCCATTCCCAGTTATCTTCGTGGGCGTTGCCCAGTGCAACGGTGATACCACCTTGCGCAGATACTGTATGAGAACGGGTAGGAAATACTTTAGACATCAAGGCACACGTCATGCCTGATTGAGAGATTTGCAAGGCCGCGCGCATACCAGCGCCACCAGCGCCGATTACAACGGCGTCAAATTCAAGTGTTTGTACGCTCACTTAGACACCCTCCACCGGCCACACAACCAGTAAACCGGCTAACCAGTAAACGATTAATGCGACACATACTGCATATTGAAGAAAAGCTCGTAAGCCAGTTTTTTTGACGTAGTCAGTTAGCACTTGGAAGATTCCGATCCAGCCGTGAATCAAAATAGCTGTTAACGCCAACATGGTGAAAATCTTCATGCCCAAATGCGCAAACAAATTAGTCCATGTTACGTAAGTTATTACGTCGGCGGAAACTAAAAAGCTCACCATAAAAATGCTGTATAACGCCAAAATAATCGCGGACGCGCGTAGCAATATAAAGTCGTGGCTACCGCTGCGGCCGAATGTTGAAGCTGCTTTTACCATAACCATACCCCTGCTAATACCGAAAGAATGATTGCTAGCACGAACACCACTTTTGCGCTAACTCGACCTGAATCAAGCTCTTCAAAGTAGCCCATGTCCATAAACATGTGGCGTACTCCAGCGAGTAAGTGATAGCCAAGTGCACTCATGATGCCCCACGCAATAAACTTAGCGATAAAGCCAGTTAGTAAGCCGTGCACCAAGTCGAAGCCTTCAGCAGATTTAAGTGAGATAGCTAGTGCCCACACCAAAAAACCAACGCCAACCAACATAATGACGCCTGAAATACGGTGAAGAATTGAGCTAATGGCTGCAGCCGGGAAGCTGATAGTATTTAAGTCTAAATTTACAGGTCTTTGTTTTTTCACGATTGTTGTGCCTTAACGAAAAGCATTGTTAACATGCTCGGAACTTCAAACATCCTCGTCTAGTCCTGACGGCGAGAGGACCCTGTGAGATCGCCGCCAAAGTATATAAGCCATAGTCATGAATTACAATTCCTTAGCGGCCTCTTTCGGTTAAAAACGTAAATTAATTATCAATAGATCAAGCCAATAAAATTAAGCGTTGAATAACAATTCTACCTTAGTCGCATACAACGCGGTCCTATAACGGCGTATAACACTGACTGACAATTTTTAATTCCGATTCATGTCATCCAACTTTAACGAAATTTCGTAAAGCTGATGTGTTAAACTGATCAGCTCGATCGATAAAATGATTGATATGTGTCAGCACAATTAATTGGTTTAAACAGCCGTTTGAATTGACATTAACGGTTAAGATCAAGTAAATTCTATCGCCCTTTTAGTGATGAAGCAGACTTAAACAAGGAGATTTCCTTATGGCTGATCGTAAAGCCACCCTGCAGATTGACGGCCAATCCATTGAATTGCCAGTATTATCTGGTACAGCCGGCTATGATGTAATTGACGTGCGTACTTTAGGCAAGCATGGTTTCTTCACCTTTGACCCAGGTTTCTTAGCTACGGGTTCTTGCGAATCAAAGATTACCTACATTGATGGTGAAAACGGCGTTCTTCTGCATCGCGGATATCCAATTGATCAGCTTGCGACTCAAGCGGATTATCTCGAAGTATGTTATATGCTGCTGCATGGCGAAGCGCCGACCGAAGAAGAATACGCAAAATTCAAGCAAACAATCACCAAACACACCATGGTGCATCAAGGTTTGCACAACTTCTTTAACGGCTTCCGTCGCGACGCGCACCCAATGGCAATGCTATGCGCTGTCACCGGTGCTTTATCGTCGTTTTATCACGATGATTTAGACATTCATGATGAAAAACAACGGTTGCGCAGTGGCTATCGCCTTATTGCGAAAATGCCAACTATCGCTGCTATGGCCTATAAATTTAGTATCGGTCAGCCGTTTGTTTATCCGCGTAACGACCTAAGTTACTCAGAAAACTTCCTGAACATGATGTTTTCAGTACCTGCTGAGAACTATAAGATTAGCCCTACTGTTGCGAAAGCAATGGATCGCATCTTTACGCTACATGCTGACCACGAGCAAAATGCTTCCACGTCAACAGTGCGTCTAGCTGGCTCTTCAGGTGCGAATCCGTATGCATGTATCGCTGCTGGTGTTGCGTCGTTGTGGGGTCCGGCTCACGGCGGAGCGAACGAAGCCTGTTTGCGTATGCTAAAAGAAATCGGTTCAGTTGAGAATATTCCTAAATACATCGACAAAGCCAAAGATAAGAACGATCCGTTCCGTCTTATGGGCTTCGGTCACCGCGTGTATAAGAACTTTGATCCACGTGCAACCGTTATGCGTGACAGTGCGCATGAAGTATTGAAAGAGCTTAAAATCAGCGACCCGTTACTTGATGTAGCAATGGAACTTGAGCGTATTGCGCTTGAAGACCCATACTTTGTTGAGAAGAAACTCTATCCAAACGTCGATTTCTACTCAGGTATCATTTTGAAAGCAATTGGTATTCCAACCAACATGTTTACGGTCATTTTCGCGTTATCGCGTACCGTTGGCTGGATTTCACATTGGCACGAAATGATGGGCGAGTCGAACCAGAAAATTGGTCGTCCACGTCAACTCTATACCGGTGAATCGAAACGCGACTTCAAACCATTGAAGCGTTAATTTCACTAATAATTAGCAAAAAGCACTCTTCGGAGTGCTTTTTTTTATTTTTTTCACCACTCAACTTTTCCCTTTCCAGTCTCATCTAAAACACAAGCCTCTCATATAAGTCTTTAAATAAAGGGGGTTATCGTTACTTTTCATACACAGGTTAGTTTTGGCACGAAAGCTGCATAAGCTCTGGGTACTATGAATTTATAACTAACGTTTGATGACTATCGGGATCACACTCATGAACACGCAAATTTCGATTACACGCCCACTCACCGCCACCGTTTTGGTGGTTTGGCTAGCCTTAACTACAGCAGGTTGCAGCGATGCTGGAGCTGCTAGTGAGCAAGCCGAAAAGCCTGAGGTTGCGCGTATACCTGTCGCAACCCAACTGGTTACATCTGGCGACATCACCTCCAGCTTTAAAACCACGGCAACTTTGGAAGCGCGCGACGAAGCCGACGTGACCAGCAAGGCCAACGGCATTGTCGAAACCATTTTGGTTGAAGAAGGTGACTACGTAGAACAAGGCCAATTGCTAGCCCGTATACGTGACGATGAATACCGTATTCACGTTGCGCAAGCCCGTGCTGAACTGAGCTCGATTCAGCAAGAGCTAAAACGCGTGAAGGACATGGCCGAACGCGACATGATTAGCGCCGATGCCTATGACAAACTGCGTTTTCAAGCCGATATGCTGCAAGCAAAATATGACATGGCGGCGCTCAACTTAGCTGAAACGGATATTCGCGCTCCGATTAGCGGCTATATCGCGAAACGCTATGTAAAGCCTGGCAACCTTGTGCGTCAGTACGAACAACAAAAATTATTCCATGTGGTTGCACTTGATCAATTGCAAGGCAATGTATATCTGCCCGAGCGTGAATTGCAGCACGTGCAAGTAGGTCAAACAGCGCAGTTACACTTAAGTGCGTTACCAAATACCACAGTGAATGCTGTTGTTGCGCGAATAAGCCCGGTCATCGATACACAATCCGGCACCTTTAAGGTTGTACTGAACGTTGCAAACCCTAACAACACACTGAAAGCAGGCATGTTTGCACACGTAAACTTGAACTATGCCACCCATAGCAACACCCTCACCGTGCCAAGGTATGCCGTGCAAAGCCTTGATAATCAGCACAGCGTATTTACCGTTGATGCCGAAGGTGTAGCCCATAAAGTGGACGTAAAAATCGGCTTTGAAGATGAGTCAAACTTAGAAATTATTAGTGGCCTAAAAGCTGGCGATGCCATTGTGATTAGCGGCCAGGCGAACTTAAAAGACGCGGCCTTAGTTGAAGTTATTCGTAGCGAACAGCAGTCATGAGTATTGTACGTTTAGCCGTCAAGCGGCCTGTCACCATTGCCATGCTTACCTTGGCAGTCATACTTTTCGGCATGGTTTCGTTGGGGCGTATTCCCGTTACCTTGTTGCCTGATTTAGCCTACCCGACACTCACTGTGCGCACCGATTATCCAGGCGGCGCGCCCAATGAAGTCGAGCAATTGGTAAGCAAGCCCATTGAAGAAAACCTTGGCACCGTAAAAGGGATTCGTCGCATCGAATCCATTTCTCGTGCAGGACAAAGCGACGTGTTACTGGAATTTAGCTGGGGTACGGATATGGATATGGCGAGCCTAGACGTTCGCGAAAAGCTCGATTGGGTGGAGCTGCCTTTAGATCTGGAAAAGCCAGTGTTGTTGCGCTTCAACCCCAGTGAAGAGCCGGTCTATCGTCTAGCGCTCGGCTTAACTGACGGTAATCAATCCATTGAGTCCTTAAAGCGGTTACGTACCTATGCCGAAGAAGAATTAAAACGTCAGCTAGAAAGCATTGAAGGTGTTGCTTCTGTACGCCTTGGTGGCGGGCTTGAAGACGAAATTCAAGTTTTAGTAAATGAGCGCCAAGCTGCTGCATTGAAAATTCCAATGACGCTAATTATGGAGCGTTTGCGGGAAGAAAATATTAATTTGTCCGGTGGCCGAATTGAAGCCGACCGCGCCGAGTTTTTAGTACGCACATTAAACCAATTCGAAAACCTCGACGACATCCGCAATATCTATTTAACCACACGCAATGACCGCCCTATCGTTTTAAAAGACATTGCTGTCATTGAGAACAGTTATAAGGAACGTGATTCGATTAGTCGCATCGCCGGAATGGAAGCTGTTGAGGTATCTCTCTACAAAGAAGGCGATGCCAACACAGTTCATGTTTCGAAAGCGATTCAGTTGCACCTGCAACAATTACAACAAGCCAAGCTGATTCCTGATGAATACTCTATCAAGCCCATATACGACCAAGCGGTATTTATTAGTGCTGCGATAGCTGAAGTGCGCGATGCAGCAATTATGGGCGGGCTGCTAGCAATGGTTATCATCTACTTGTTCTTACAGCGGGTATGGCCAACTGTCATCATTAGTTTGGCAATTCCAATTTCAATTATCGCGACCTTCAATCTGCTGTATGGCTATCAAGTATCGCTTAATATGATGTCGCTGGGCGGTATTGCGCTCGCCGTTGGTATGCTCGTCGATAACGCCATTGTGGTGCTTGAAAATATCGCGCGCCATAATCAGGATAAATCTGCCGATGTTGCTGCAGAACTCGGCACAACGGAGGTGGCCGGTGCGATTACAGCTTCTACCTTAACCACCATGGCAGTATTCTTCCCGCTAGTTTTTGTTGAAGGCATTGCTGGACAGTTATTTCGTGATCAAGCACTTACGGTCACTTTCGCTCTTGCGGCGTCATTGGTGGTAGCGCTCACGTTAATTCCGATGCTTTCGAGCCGCACTAAAAACACTGCAGCGCTTTCGCCGATACCCACGCAACCCTACGCAAGCGGATGGCGATTCTGGGCTCGTGTGCCCGTTTACTTAGTATTTCGGTGGATACCGCTGGCGTTAGCGACTGTCTTTATCGGTCTGTGGCGCCTGCTAGCTAAGCTATTTTACTTAGTCACTAATCCATTGTTACGCGCCTTTGATAAACTCTACACGCTATTAGCAAGCGGCTACGAACGATTATTAGGCATGGCTCTGCGTCGTGCCGCCGCCACCCTCAGCGTTATTTTGCTGGTTGCTGCAGGCTGTTATGCACTGCTACCACAATTGCCGGTCGCCCTGCTACCAAACATGGCTCAAGGTGAATTTTATGTGGAAGTTGAACTCCAGCCAGGCGCAACCATTTTCGAAACTGATTCGGTACTGAATGCACTCGGGGATGTGATTGCCAGCAATGACGAACTCAATGCTAGTGTTGATCGCTATTACACCATTGCCGGCACTGGCAGCTTGCTCAATGCAGCACCAGGGCAAAGCGGAAACCAATGGGGCCGACTCAATATTGTTATGGCGTCGAACTCAACAGCGGAACAACAACAGGCACTTCAGTCTGAGTTGCGTTCAGCCGTACAAAATATGCCCGGTGTTATGGCGAAATTCGGCACTCCCGAATTATTTAGCTTTGCTAGCCCTGTAACAATTGAACTTACCGGTTACGACCTAAACCTGTTGCAGCAAGCCGCGCAGCAGTTGGGTAATGAGTTTGAACAACACCCGCGCTTTACGGACATCCGTGTGAATATGACCGACGGACAACCGGAATTAGCGATTTATTTTGACCACGCGAAATTGAGCCAATACGGTTTAACCAGCGCCGAAGTTTCCGAGTTGATCGCCACGAAAATTGGCGGCCGGGTAGCCAGTCAGTTTAGTCTTGATGATCGTAAAATTGACATTCTGGTACGTAGTCAGGCCACTGACAGAAATTCGTTGCGCGACTTACAGCAGCTCATCATTAATCCGGGTGCTGGCCGCGAGATATCATTGCGGGCGGTTGCTGACGTGGTACCTGTGGTTGGGCCCAGTGAAATCACACGCGTTGATCAACAACGTACTGCTGTTGTGGAAGCGAATTTAAGCTATGGCGACCTGGGTGCGGCAGTCACAGAAGCCCAGCAGATTTTGGATGACACGCAGTTGCCCCTCACCATTAGCGGCCGTGTTGCTGGTCAGAACGAAGACATGCAGCGCTCATTTACCTCATTGCAGTTTGCTTTAGTACTGGCGGTATTTTTGGTCTATTTAGTTATGGCTTCCCAGTTCGAGTCATTACTGCATCCATTGTTCATATTATTCACCGTGCCTTTGGCAGGTGCGGGGTCTATTCTCGGCCTCTATCTTGTTGGCACCGAGCTCAGCATTATCGTGTTTATTGGGCTTATCATGCTGGCCGGTATCGTGGTGAACAACGCCATTGTGTTGGTCGATAGAATTAACCAGCTGCGCAGCGAAGGTAGCGACCGTTATGAAGCAATTTATACCGCCGCACAGCAGCGCTTACGACCTATTCTAATGACCATGCTCACCACCGTGTTAGGCTTATTGCCGCTGGCTATCGGCCTTGGTGAAGGTGCGGAGATAAGAGCGCCGATGGCAATTAGTGTTATTGCTGGCCTATTGTTCTCAACCTTGTTGACCCTGTTGTTTATCCCATGCTTGTACCTACTCGTTGATCGCAAGCAGATAGCGCATAACAATTCGGAGAACGCCGCATGAACGCTGCACAGATAGGTTCGGTGTTGGCGCGGTTTGCGCTACGCCGCCCCGTTACAACCTGCATGGTATTTTTGTCGATGCTGCTACTGGGCGCGATTAGTTCGCGCTTGCTACCACTGGAAAAATTTCCAGGCATCGAAATTCCTGAAATTGTTGTTCAGGTCGCCTACCCCAACTCAACGCCAGCGGAAGTAGAGCGTCTTATTACAAGGCCGCTTGAAGAAGCGCTGGCTACCTTAAGTAATGTCAGCCGCATGCGCTCAACCTCTACCTCAGATAATGCTCAGGTTTTATTGCAGTTTGAATGGGGACAAGACATCAAAACCAAGAGCATTGAAGCGCGTGAAAAAGTGGATGCGGTAAAGCATTTACTGCCCGACGATGTCGACCGAATTGTAGTGTTTCAGTTCAATACCGAAGATATGCCAGTTTTTCAGTTGCGCATAAGTAGCCAACGTGATTTGTCGAACGCGTACGACCTACTCGACCGCAGCCTGCGCAGGCCTATCGAGCGCGTTGAAGGCGTGTCGCGGGTAACGCTATACGGTGTTGAACCACAACAAATCGTTATTCGACTTGACCAAGCAGCACTACTAGCGCACCAACTTGCCGCAGCCGACATTACCAAACTGCTGCAACAAGCTAATTTTTCGTTAACCGCTGGCTTCATTGAAAATGAGCATGAGCGAATTCTGGTGAATCCCGTCGGTGAATTTCAAGACGAATATTCTATCGGTAACTTTCCAATTCGCCCCGGTTTGAAATTGCGTGATGTCGCAACTATTGGTCGCGAAATGCCACGGAAGATTGACGGTCGCCATTTAGATCAGCGATATGCTATTGGCATGGAGGTATTTAAGGAATCAAGCGCCAATCTCGTTGACGTGTCAGCGCGTGTCATGAAAGTGGTGGAGCAAATTCGCACCGACCCGCAGTTTAATGGCATCAATCTTTATATTATGGACGATACCGCTGACGGTGTAACCACATCACTGAGTGACTTAGTTAGTGCTGGGTTACTCGGTGCTTTTCTATCGTTCTTAGTTCTGTACGGATTCTTGCGTAATTTAACCACCACACTCGTGGTCGTGCTCAGCGTACCTATTGCTATATGCATCGCATTGGGCGGTATGTACTTTCTGGGCTACTCGCTCAACGTACTATCGCTCATGGGGCTCATGTTGGCTGTCGGCATGCTCGTTGATAACGCTGTAGTTATCACTGAAAGCATTCAACACGAACGCGAGCAAGGCGCTGATGGTGAGACCGCAACCATTCAGGGTGTCGGCAATGTGTCACTTGCTGTTATAGCGGGCACACTCACCACGGCAATTGTATTTTTACCGAATATTTTTGGTAAAAAAACTGACATAACCATCTTCCTCGAGCATACCGCCGTTGCAATTTGTTTGTCGTTGTTGGCATCTCTGTTGCTCTCACAAACGCTGGTGCCACTGCTAATTACCCGCTTAAGCAAATTCACAAAAGGTAAATTAAAACCAGTAAAACAACCGAAACGCTATCGTAAGATTTTAGAATGGAGCTGGCGTCACCCCAATTGGACGGGAGTTATCGCGTTGTTGTTACTGGGAAGTATTGTCATTCCATTTGCCGGTGTTAGCGGCGACGAAGGCCCACAGGGTTTTAATGATCGTTTGTTTATTTCCTACAACCTTCACACCCAGTACAGCCTCAGTGAAGTTGAAGATGAAGTGACACAACTCGAAAATTATTTATACAACAATAAAGATAACTTCGACATCGACGCAGTTTACAGCTATTACACGCCAAATTACGCAATTTCGACGCTTCTTCTTAAAGAAGATCGGAACGAGAAGATAGCGGACCTCATGGAGCGAATCCGCAAAGACATGCCGACCTTACTGCGCAGCGATCCGAAGTTTGGGTTCGGCGGAGGTCGTGAAGGCGTGCGCGTCAGTTTGAGTGGCCAGTCAACGGATGTATTGCAGCGTATAGCAGTGGACTTATTGCCTAAGCTTTCCGCTATTGACGGCCTTACCGATGTTCAAACCGAGATGGATACGGGTCAGTTCGAATTAGTAATTAAGATTGACCGTCAACGCGTGCATCAACTCGGCTTAAGTTCAGCAGACGTTGCTCGCACGGTTGCCACAGCATTACGTGGCCAGCGCCTACGTTCGTATCGTGGCGACCCGAATGGTGAGATTGATCTGCGGGTAGCGTTTGATAAAGAGCTTGAAACGTCGCTCACCGCCCTTGAGAACCTGCCAATCTTACAAAGCAATGGACGCGTGATTGCGTTAAAAGATGTGGCTCGGTTAACCAAGCAACCGCGGTTGAGTCAAATCCGTCGTACTGATCGCAGAACCTCGTTAAATATCGACGCAAACCTAAACGAGTTAACAACCAGCGAGGCACGCGAAGTAATCACCAAGGTTATGGACCAAGTTCAACTGCCACAGGGATACTTGTGGAGCCTGGATGGTAGTTTCCAGCGGCAACAAGAAAACGAAAGCGTCATGCTCGTCAATACGCTGCTGGCGGTGGCTCTTATTTATATTGTAATGGCCGCGTTGTTTGAGTCATTGCTCTTGCCAACCGCCGTCATCACGTCCTTGCTGTTCTCGATTGTTGGGGTGTTCTGGGCGCTGTTGCTCACGGGCCAGTCGATTTCCGTTATGGCCATGATTGGTATCTTAATTTTGATGGGAATTGTAGTGAACAACGGTATTGTGCTCGTTGATCGCATCAATCAGCTATTGGATCAAGGCGCTAGCTTAGAGCGCGCAATAATTGATGGCAGTGTAAGCCGTTTGCGGCCAATACTAATGACCGTAGCAACCACGGTTCTTGGGCTATTACCCTTAGCCTTCGGCACCACTCAAATTGGTGGCGATGGCCCGCCCTACGCACCTATGGCTATTTCAATTATTGGCGGGTTACTGTCCTCAACACTAACCAGTTTGTTCTTAGTACCTTATGCATATGCCCGACTACTCGGCATGCGGCAGCGCTGGCACAATTTGCGCCAACGCGCCAGCCAACAAGTTAGTCGGATACTGCCAAGTTAGCACGCTCAAGGTCGGCTGGCGTATCAATGCCAGCCGGCGGCAACGCAATGGCCTCAGCCACATGAATGCGTTCGCCGTACCACAATACGCGTAACTGCTCGAGTGATTCGATTTGCTCGAGCGGGCTTGGTTCCCACTCGATATAACGCCATACAAACCCAGCACGATAAGCATAGATACCAATATGGCGCCGATAGTCCGCTAACGCACCTAAGCGGTTCTGAGCAAGACCATCACGTTCATAGGGTATCGGCGCGCGGCTAAAGTATAGTGCATAGCCATTCACATCCGTGACAACCTTCACCGCGTGCGGACTCTGCACTTCGTCAAGTGACTCAATTGGCACTGCCAGTGTGGCCATCTGTGCAACCTTTTGGTTCGCAAGGTTGTCTGCAACTTGGCGGATAATCTCGGGTGGAATAAACGGCTCGTCACCTTGCACGTTTACCACCACCTGATCATCTGCAATCGCAAGGTAGTCAATAACCTCAGCGATGCGTTCCGTACCCGAATTATGATGGGCTGAGGTCATCATTGCTCGCCCACCAAAGGCTTCAACTGCATCAATAATACGCTGGTCATCAGTTGCAACAATAACTTCGGCGGCGCCCGCTGCCGCTGCACGTTCGTACACCCGTTGAATCATGGTTTTGTTACCAATCATCGCCAACGGTTTACCGGGCAAGCGCGATGATGCATAGCGCGCTGGTATAACTACGGTAAAGCTCATGAGGGTATTTTCTCCAACTCTTCATGACTTATTTCACGTGCTTCATGACTCAACAACATAGGTATGTCATTGCGCACAGGAAACGCTAATCGATCACCGCGGCACACTAACTCACTCTGTTCGCGTACCCAAACGAGCTTTCCCTTACACAATGGGCAGGCCAAAATCGCGAGCGTTCGTTCATCAACTGCCATAATTACTCCTTGTAGGACACTTTCTGCAGACAAGTCTGCAGTTGTTGCCAAAAACCATCTTCAAAATTAGCTGAAACTGGCAAATAGAACCAGTTATCTTGGGCAAATACCTGGCATTTAGCCGCATCTTTTTCCGTCATAAGAATATTGGTCGCTGGGGCTATACTGGCGAAATCGGCGGCACTAAACGGATGGTGATCGGCATAAGCATAGGTTTCAGTAACAGTCACTCCGGCCTGCTTGAGCGTATCAAAGAAACGTTGTGGGTTACCGATTCCAGCCACGGCAATAGAAGCGCCTTGCGGCACCGACACTTCCTGATGATCGTTTACGCGGCGCCAGCTATCCGGCTGCAATGAAAAGCGCCAACCATATAGTGACTCAGCGCCCCCGTTTTGCACCACAATATCGGCTTGCCTAAGGCGCTGTTTCGGTTCACGAAGCGGCCCTAACGGCAGTCTCCAGCCATTACCTAAGCCGCGTTCGCCATCAATAACGACAATTTCAATATCGCGGGCTAAGCGGTAATGCTGTAAGCCATCATCACTTATTATTAGATTCACCTGCGGGGCGTTTTGTAACAGCGTAGTAATGGCTTGTTCACGATTCGGGCTAACAACTATGGGTACGCCGGTGCGTTGCGCCAGCAATTTAGGTTCATCGCCCACAACTTCAGCTTGTGACGTAGTTGTTACCTGCTGCGGAAATGGCCCTTGACCGCCATAGCCACGCGAAATAATTGCCGGTGAATAGCCCTGTTGCTGGGCCCATTTAACCACGGCTTCGGTAACAGGAGTTTTGCCCGTGCCTCCAACACTAATATTGCCAATTATAACCACGGGTACCGGAGCTCGGTATGTTGGCAGAACGCCAATGCGGTATAATGCTCTGCGCAGCCAGCTCAAGGCAATGAAGACAATCATTAACGGCCATAAAATAATTAACCGAAAATCGAGACCAGAACGATACCAGGCTCGCTGCCAGAACATTAGAGATCAGCTCCGCTAAACTGCAAACTATAGAGCTGGTAGTAGGCACCTTGCTGTTCAAGTAAGGTTTGATGATCACCGCGCTCCAGTATCTTGCCTTCTTCCATCACCAATATTTCGTCAGCACTTTCTATCGTGGACAAACGGTGGGCAATCACTATCGACGTGCGATTCTGTTGCAATTGGCTCAATGCCTTTTGAATGTGGCGCTCTGATTCTGTGTCGAGTGCGGAAGTTGCCTCATCAAGAATCAAAATAGGTGCATCACGCAACAAGGCACGGGCAATGGCTATCCGCTGCCGCTGTCCGCCTGACAGCATCACGCCATTTTCACCCACCATGGTGTTTAAGCCCAAGGGCAAATTGTCAGTAAATTCGGTAATAAATGCTTGCTCAGCAACCTCGCGAATGCGCTCGTCACTAACATCGCCGTGCGCACCATAAGCAATATTGTTAGCAATACTGTCATTAAACAAAGTGACATGCTGCGAAACCAGAGCGAACTGACGGCGCAAACATTTCAGTTTGTAGTCATAAATATCAACACCATCGAGATAAATCTTGCCGCCCTGTGGTGCATAAAACCGAGTAAGGAGATTAGAAATTGTGGATTTGCCGCTACCTGAGCGGCCAACTAACGCTAGGATTTTACCCGGCTTCACTTCAAAATTAACGTGATCAAGCGCTGGCGATTCAGCTTCGTCATAAGTAAATGTGACATCTTCGAAGCGAATATTGCCCTGTGCTTTCTCCACAGAATACGTTCCAGCATTCGGCTCCGGCTCTTCATCAAGCACTTCAAAAATACTTTGTGCCGCAGCAATACCTCGTTGAAAGTCGCTGTTAACTGTTGTCAGCTGTTTTAGTGGGCGCAGCAGCATAATCATGGAGGTCAGTAAGGTGGTAAATGCACCCGCTGACAGTTGTTCCAGCATATCGGGGAAGCTGGCTAAAATGAGCACCATGGACAAGCTAAACGACGCAATCAACTGAATAATCGAAGTACTTACTGTCTGCGCATTAATCAGCTTCATATTCTGATTGCGGGTGACATTATTAATGTCGCGGAAACGTTTCGATTCACGCTTCTGCCCTTCATACATCACCACAACTTTGTGGCCGTTGAGCATCTGCTCTGCCGTGGTCGTCACATTCCCCATGGCAGTTTGAATGCGCCGCGAAACCTGACGAAAGCGCTTGGAGACTACCGAAACCACTTTCGCAATTAACGGCCCGACCACCAAAAACACCAAGGACAATTCCCAACTGATGTAAAACATCAAACCCAATAAGCCGATGACGAATGCACCTTCGCGAATCAACACCAGAATGGCGCGCGAACTTGCTTCGGCTACTTGTTGTGTGGTGTAGGTGATTTTTGAGAGTAAATCACCAGTTGAATGCCGATCATGGAATGACACCGGCAACTTCATCATGTGGTCAAACAACTGTTGCCTTAATGTAGTGATGACACGAAAGCCCACCCAATTTAGCAAATAAGTCGAAATAAAGTTGAACGCTCCACGCGTGATAAATACCAAAGGGACAAAAATAGCACCGTAAATAAGAATGGTCGGGTCTTGTTCCGTTAAACCATCATCAATCAGGGTTTCTATTTGCGAGAAGAAGAATGTATCAACTGCCGCGTAGCCAATCATGGCAAACACTGAAAAGATAAAGGCCGCACGATACGGTTTTATGTAACCTATTAAGCGGCGAAACGTGCGCTTTTTTAGGGTTTCAGAGATGTTTTCAGAAATGGTTTCAGAGCTCATGCAAGTCTTCATAAGTTCAACAATAACTGCATTCTAACCGTTTTCATGGGCTACTGGCTAGTTATCCGCATCAAACCATGCACGATGTGTTGCTGCCCAGGGTTGTATCACCTGCCACCCGGACTTACTCAGCGCAATATTAACTTGACCACCTACCGCGGTATCAACGAGTTTTACGCCCATATCCCGCAGCCGTTTTCTTACCGGTTCAGCAACCATTCCATAAGCATTATTTCGACCGCGACTTGCCACGGCTATATATGGCTGCACTGCGCGCAAAAAATAGTCCTCGCTGGAGCTATTACTGCCATGATGCGCCAGCACTAAGATATCGGCACGCACGTCAGCCGCATGTGCCAACAACTGCCGTTCGGCGCGCTTACTGATGTCACCGGGTATCAGAATCCGCGTTCCGTTTACTTCCAATAACAGTACACATGAGTCATCGTTGTTCACGTTCTCAGTTACTTCGCGTGGATGCAACGCGGACCAACGCACTTTCCCCCAAATTCCGCTTTGCCCAGCTGCGCACGGAGTACCTTGCCCGCTTCCGTACCAACGTACGTGCGGGAATATAGCGCGAATCGCTGTAGCGCCACCTTTATGATCGTTATCCGTATGGCTTACAAAGGCCAGGTCAGGTACCAGTTGATGGTGCCTTAAAAACGGCAAAATGGCACGTTCCGCCATATTCCCGCCCAGCTCCCAGTCAGCGCCGGTGTCGATCAATAAAGCGCGATTGCCTTGCGCAACGACAATGGCAGAACCTTGATCAACATCCAAAACATAGAAATTGACCGCAGTGTCTAACGCTTGTAACTGCCGCGTAATAAGCAATCCAGCAATGAATACGGTGCTTGCCACAACTTTCCAACGGTTACGCCACGGCAATAGCCATGCAATCAGTAATACTGCTAACCAACTCATTGAGCCAGTTAGATGATCGGGTAACCATTGCCAGGGCGACCGCGCAATGGCCTCTAGAGTAGGTTCGGTTAGGTTTAACGGCCATTCCGCCAACCGAAATAACCAAACAGCAACAGTATCTTGCTGCAGTGAAAACACCAGTAATGCCAATAAACTCAAGGGCAGCACCCACATAGCAATTATCGGAACCATCACCATATTGGTTAGCGGAGCAAGCACGGGTAACCCACCAAACCACAATGCTGTTAGCGGCCACAGTGCCAAGGTTAGTACCACCTCTAATCGCCACAATGCGCGTATCGCGTGCCATCGCCCACGAATTACAGGCCAGCGCCAATGCATCAATAAAATCGTGGCGACGGCACCAACACTCAACCAAAACCCTGGTTGCAGCAACGCCATGGGTTCAACGACAACAACAACTGCTGCCGCGCGCAGCAATACCCGTGATGGTGGTGTGTGTAGTGCATAGTACTTGTGCAGCATCACCACCGAAAACATCGCAAATGCACGTAGCGTTGCCGTGGCAAAACCAGCGAGCCACGCATATGCACAGGCAGCCAGCAGCGCCAAAACTGTACCTGCTACCCAACTGTTATGACGTTCTCGTCGGCTTCTGCTGCGCCCCAAACGTGCGCTAAACCTTCTACTGAAAAGTAATATGCCACCAGCCACCAAGCTTAAGTGTAAACCGGAAATGGCTATTAGATGAGCCAAGCCAGTACGTTGATACGTTAACCACTGTTCGGGCGATAGTGCTTGGCGATCCCCCAGGGTTAGGGCAAGTAAAATACCAAACTGCTGGAATTGTTCGCGGTAGGTGTTCAGTTGATTAAAAAGCCGCTGCCTGTAGCTCGGCTCACCGTGCACATAATGACCGCTACGTATACTTCCCAAGGCGTGAATACCGCGACTCACTAAATAGCGATGATAAAGAAAGCTACCGTCATTGCGAATGCCTTGTGGATGTTTCAGACGAGCTTGGAAACGCCAGACGGTACCAGCTTGTGGCGGACTAACAGCGTCAGCAGGAGGTTCATACCAGTTGAGCCGTATCGAGGGGTTCCGAAAGAGCTTTGCCGGTAATGCTGCACCGTTTAGTTGAACAACGTCCCCTTCCACGCGCCAGAATTTATCACGGACTTGCGTTATACCCGTTATTGCAACCTCAACGGACAATGTTTTGCCAAAATTAGCCGGCAAAATTTGTGCTGATTGATGCAAATAAGCGTTGCCACTGCCCCACCCAATGCCGCACAATACACAGCCTATAAATGTCGCATAACGTCGTATTGACTGAAATTGCCAAGCAATGAGCGCGACTAAAGTCGCAGCTACCAGCCATTGCTCGATGGCCAATGGCTTGCTAAAACTAAATGATAGGGCATAGCCTAACAGTGCTGCGCACAACCACCTATCCATGGACGTTGTACCTGTTTTGATGAATTAAATTCGGCCAGAACTAAACGGATAAAACATGCCACGTAAGTTTATTCAACGCATCATGCCAAATCATGAAACTGTGAGAAACAGCCGTAGCCTTCAGGTTTTCGGTAAGTTGCTGCACGATGCAAACTTGTGGCATCTCAATCGGCGTTCTGCAGCAGGTGGTTTCGCTGTTGGTTTGTTTTGTGCCTTTATTCCAGTGCCCTTTCAAATGGTACTGGCGGCAGCGGCTGCAATTCCCTTTCGCGTTAACTTACCGCTTTCAGTGGCCTTGGTGTGGGTCTCGAACCCTATCACCATGCCGGTACTTTTTTACTTTTGCTATCTTATTGGCACCTGGCTACTCGGCCAACCCTCACAAGCTTTTGCTTTTGAGCTGTCTTGGCAGTGGCTTGGGCATAGCATCACCACCATCGGGCCAGCATTCTTACTGGGCTGCCTGATTATGGCCATTGTCAGTAGTTTAGTTGGCTATTTCACCATTAGTCTGCTGTGGCGCCAGTCGGTTGTCAGCGCTTGGCGCGAGCGTGCGCAGCGAATGCTTGAAAAAGCCAAACAGCATAAATCAAAGCATTAATTTAGCCGCTAACCGCTTGCACTATTTCCGTTTTTGCCGCACGCCAGGCTGGATATAACGTTGCTAAAACGCTCATCAACACCGCCACCGCTGCAACCAAAAGCACATCAAGCCACTGCAGTTGCACCGGAATTTGATTGATAAAATACACGTCGCTCGCCAGTAACGTTTCACCACTAAGCCATTGCACCAAACTCATTAAATCAGGCAAGGCTGTAGTGAGTAATAGGCCGGCAATTACGCCGAGTGCTACGCCAAACAAACCGTTCTGTAACCCTTGCCAGACAAACACTTGCATGATTTTCTTCGAGCGTAAGCCCATGGTAGCTAAGATACCAATATGCCGCTGTTTTTCTTGAACTGTCATAACCAAGGTCGACACAATATTAAAGCAAGCCACAGCTAACACTAAAACCAACACCAAATACATGACCACCCGTACCAATTGAATATCGCGATATAAATGCCCTTGCGCTCGCATCCAACTATCTAAATAAATGTATTCTTGTATCTGGCTGCCTAATTCGTTCGCAACACGCTGCGCCTGCAGCACATCCGTCAAACTCAGTTCAACAGCGGTTGTTCCGGTCGTGATACCAACCATTTCTCGTGCGGTATCGAGCTTTACATAAGCAAATTGATGATCAACCTGACCGCCAAAATTAAAGAATCCAAGCACCTGTAAACGAGTTCGTTTAGGCTCGCGGAAATTACCATTTTGAGCTACTAGTAAAATAATTGAGTCGCCAGCCTCAACCTTAAGCTTTTTAGCGAGCTGGGCGCCCAGCATGACGCCTTTCGGAGTGCTTTGTAACGCTTGCCACGTTGACTCGTCCGTATAACTTTCAATTGATTGAGGTTGACTGGTGTCAACGCCTTGCACCTGCACCCCGGTGAATTGGGCACCTTGTTGAACCATACCTTGCGTACGAATAACCCGTTTTGCGCTAATCACCTGTGGATGCGCCAAGCTGATATCAATGATTTTCTGAGCATCGTCAAGCTGACTATCAACGGCGCTAAATTCAACGTGCGGAATGAGACTCAAAAAGCGCTCTTGCAACACCTTCTCAAAACCATTCATCACGCTTAATCCGGCAATAAAGACCATACAGCCGAGCGCAATTCCTAGCGTTGACGATGCTGAAATAAATGACACAAAGCCGCTGCGCTCTCTGCGTTTTCGAAAGCGTGTTGCCAATTGCCACGTTAGATTCCATGGCTGCATCATTAGCTTTGTTCCGGAGGCACAAGCTGCCCATGATGCAAAGTTAATGTGCGTGGCAATTGCGCTGCCAAAGACTGATCATGCGTAACAATGACAAACGCTGTGGTTAGCTCACGGTTTAATTCTTGTAACAGCTCAAATATTTGAATGGCTGTTGTATCATCGAGATTACCTGTCGGTTCATCGGCGAGCACTAGCCGCGGCCCATTGACGAGTGCCCGCGCGATGGCTACGCGTTGACGCTCACCACCGGATAACTCTGCCGGGCGATGATTCATACGCTCGCTTAACCCGACGCGCTGAAGTAATTCCTGCGCCCGCGCTTCTGCAGCAGCACCACTAACGCCCGCAATCAACTGCGGCATGGCAACATTTTCCAAGGCTGAAAATTCAGGTAACAAATGGTGGAACTGGTAAATAAAACCCAATTCTTGATTGCGCCAGTCTGCAAGCGTATTTGCGGACCAGTTCTGAATCGGTTCGCCGGCGAACAACACGTCGCCGGAAGTGGGTTTATCAAGCCCCCCCATGCAATGCAGTAAGGTACTTTTCCCCGAGCCCGAGCTACCAACGATGGCGAGCATTTCGCCTGATTCGATAGCAAGATCAACTTGTTGTAGCACCCGCAATTGGCGGTCACCGTCTTGATAAACACGGGATAATTGGCGGCATTCCATCAACATTCTGTGCAATCCTTGTATTATTCGTAGCGTAAGGCTTCGGCAGGCAATATTTGACTTGCTCGCCAAGCAGGATAAAAGGTCGCCAACAAGGTCAGCAACATCGCTGCCAGTACAATTGTAATAATTTGCTCTGACTGCATCAGCACCGGTAGGCCCGCTTGCCCGGTAAAGCTCAAGTCTACTTGCAACGCTGACAGAATTTCATTCACGTAACTCGCCCCTGTAACACCCAGTAGCAAGCCCACTAGCGCACCTACAACTCCGTTAGCTAACCCTTGAATCATAAACATCAAATACAAATGACCGCGGCGCATGCCCATGGTTTGCAAAATAGCAATATCGGAGCGTTTGTCTTGAATCACCATCATCAGCGCAGACACAATATTGAACGCCGCCACAGCTATAATAAGCCCTAACATGAGGCCGACCATTCGTTTTTCCATGCTTACCGCATCAAACAACTCACCATACTGTTCACGCCAGGTATGCGTCGTTAATGTACTGTCTAAATGGGCCTTTAGCTGCGGCTCAGCAGTCAATGCGTTAAATGGGTCGTTAAAGTAGAAGCGTAACGCAGAAACATGCCCTTGCGGTAATCTCAAAAGTCGTGCGGCATCAGCGCCATGCATGATAAGCAATTGTTTATCGGCTTCTGACTGCATCGCAACAATACCAGCCACTGTAAACTGACGTTGCGCTGGCATCAGACCTAAGGGAGTGTAAATACCGCCAGCCGCCGCAATAACCCGTATTGAATCGCCCGGCCAAACGTCAAGCTGCTGCGCCAGTGTTTGTCCCAACACCACGCTGTAACTACCCTCTTGAAGCGCGTTCAAGCTGCCATACAGAATATTATCATTGAGCGGTTGAAATTGTTCACGCGCATCGGCAGCATCAGGAAACAAACCTTGAATGTATACCGGTCGTAACTGGCCACTGCTTTGCACCACACCCGCACTGCCCACCTGAGGCACCAAAGCGCGCTGGCCGGGTAACTTTGGGATGCTGGCAGCCAATTGCTGCCAATCCGAAATGCCAGCAGTACTATTTGAGGTAATTGTTAATTGGGGGACAACGCCTAAAATACGTTGCTTGAGCTGGGCTTCAAAGCCATTCATAACCGAACTAACAATAATTAATGCAGCTACACCGATAAGAATTCCAGCAAGGGCAAATCGATTAATAAATCGAGTAAACCGATTCCCGTGACGGGCTCGGCTGTATCGTATTCCCAAAAATAAAGCAGCTGGCTTAAACATGTGTGTCCTAAATAACTCATTGCTAAATAGCTCGCGCAGCAAGCATAAAGAAAACTGACGACTGATCCAAGCGTCAAGTTGCGGTATACTTCAATGCATACAATGAAACGCAGTAGAGAATTAAAAAACTCATGACCAAAGCGTCTATTCTAACGCCACCAAAACCCGCGAATGCAACTCGAGATATCACCTGGCAAAACCTTGCTGGAAGCAGTGTTGCGCTTGCGCTTGGACAGCTCATTGAACAACATGACGGGCCGGTACTGGTCGTTACACCGGACGCTCCGCAAGCCCATCGTCTTGAACATGAAGTGCAATATTTCACGCCAACCTGGCGCCAGCAAGTGATGGTGTTTCCTGACTGGGAAACCTTGCCCTACGACAGCTTTTCACCGCATCAGGATATTATTTCAGAGCGTTTGAGTGTGCTTGCACGCCTACCGGATATGCAACGTGGCGCACTGATTGTTTCGTTAAATACGTTAATGCATCGTATTGCTCCCACTAACTATGTTGCGGGGCAAGCTGTTCAGGTTAATAAGGGCCAGAAACTGGACATCCATGGCCTGCGGCAGCGCCTTGAGCGCGCCGGTTATCGGCACGTTGCCCAGGTAATGGAGCATGGTGAGTTCTGCGTACGCGGTTCCTTGCTAGATTTATTTCCAATGGGCAGTTCGCAGCCCTATCGCATTGATTTTTTTGACGATGAAGTTGATTCAATTCGCATATTTGACCCAGACACACAGTTGTCCTCGGCAGAAATTGACGCAATCAACTTATTACCTGCTCACGAATTTCCGACGTCGCCAGCAGCGATTGATGCGTTTCGCGCGCGTTACCGCGAGATGTTTGACGCGTCGAACTCCCGTGATTCAGTTTACTATCAGGTCTCGAACCAACAGTTCCCAGGCGGCGTCGAATATTACTTGCCGCTATTCTTCGAACAAACTGCAAGCCTATTTGATTACTTACCGGATAACACACTACTGGTTTCGTTTGGCGATCTACAAGGCAGCCTTGATCAACTCTGGCACGATATCAATCAACGCTACGAGCAACGTCGCTATGACCCGCTGCGCCCCTTAGTTCCGCCAGCACAACTATTTTTATCCGCTGATCAGGTACACGGTGCATTTAAGGCCATGCCGCGTATTCGGGCCATGGTACCCGACGGAAAACCGCAGCCAGGCCCGCAGCTTTTCAAAACCGATAGTTTGGGCGAGATTGCGGTTAATCATCAATTAAAGAACCCACTCGAGAGCTTACAAAAGCGCTTACAACAGGCGTTCGCCGAGAAACAGCGCGTGCTGTTTTTGGTGGAATCAGCTGGGCGCCGCGAAACCTTGCGGGAATTATTGGCGCCGTTGCAATTGCACTTGACCGAGTTTGACCAGTTTGATGACTTTATAACAAGCACGGATACGAGCGGCATTTGTGTAAGCCCTATTATTAATTCGTTTGCCTTGCCCGAACAAAAATTACTGGTTATTACCGAAACCGAATTATTAGGTCAACGCATTGCTCAGCGCCGTCGCCGCGATCAAAAAGCGACTGTCAGTGCTGAAAATATGGTGCGCAACTTAGCTGAGCTGCGCATTGGCCAACCGGTTGTTCATATCGATCATGGCGTGGGCCGGTATCAAGGTTTGCAAACCCTGGACACAGGTGGCGTCACTACCGAGTTTGTGACTATCGAATATGCCAGTGGCAGTAAACTTTATGTGCCGGTAGCAGCGCTGCACGTATTGAGCCGCTACAGCGGTGGTGAGGAAGCCTCAGCGCCACTACACAAACTCGGTAACGACCAATGGGAAAAAGCGAAACGCAAAGCTGCTGAAAAAATTCGTGATGTTGCGGCCGAGCTACTCGATGTGTATGCCCGGCGCGAAGCGAAACCAGGTTACGCCTATAATCTTGATACTGAAGAATACCAGCGCTTTGCCAACAGCTTCCCGTTTGAAGAAACTGATGATCAGCAGGCGGCAATTACAGGTGTACTTGCCGACATGCAGTCTGACCGTGCGATGGACCGTTTGGTCTGTGGTGACGTCGGTTTTGGTAAAACAGAGGTTGCCATGCGCGCCGCTTTCGTTGCGGTTAGCGACGCGAAACAAGTGGCTGTGTTAGTACCCACAACCTTATTGGCGCAACAACATTTTGAAAACTTTAAAGACCGTTTCGCGGATTGGCCGATTCGCGTTGAAGTTCTGTCACGTTTTAAAACTGGCAAGCAAACGCAAAAGATTTTAGAAGATCTCGCGCAAGGCAAAATTGATTTGGTGATTGGCACGCATAAACTGCTGAGCGCCGACGTAAAGTTCAAAGATCTCGGGCTGCTAATTGTTGACGAAGAACACCGCTTTGGGGTGCGCCAAAAAGAAGCCGTAAAACGCTTACGTGCTGACGTTGATATTTTAACGCTTACCGCAACCCCAATTCCGCGCACATTAAATATGGCCATGCACGGCGTGCGCGATTTATCCATTATCGCTACCCCACCGGCCAAGCGCTTAGCGGTTAAAACCTTTGTGCGTGAATATGATGAGCCAACAATTCGTGAGGCGGTGCTGCGTGAGATTCTGCGTGGCGGTCAAGTTTACTTTTTGCACAATAATGTCGAAACCATTGAGAAAACTGCTGCGACCATAGCAGCGTTAGTTCCAGAAGCGCGGGTGACTGTGGCGCACGGGCAAATGCGTGAACGTGACCTCGAACGCATTATGTCGGATTTTTATCATCAACGTTATAACGTGCTGGTTTGCACAACCATTGTGGAAACCGGCATTGATGTGCCAACCGCCAATACCATCATTATGGATCGCGCGGATCATCTCGGACTGGCCCAAATGCATCAGTTACGCGGTCGCGTTGGACGTTCGCACCATCAAGCATACGCATACTTGTTAACGCCAAATCCGAAGCGCATGACCAAAGACGCGATGAAACGTCTTGAAGCGATTTCCCAACTTGAAGACCTGGGCGCTGGTTTCATGCTGGCGACACACGACCTGGAAATTCGTGGTGCGGGTGAATTGCTTGGTGATGACCAAAGTGGACAAATTGAAACCATCGGCTTCACGCTCTATATGGAAATGCTCGAACAAGCAGTGAAAGCATTACGCGAAGGCAAACAGCCCGCTCTTGATCAGTTACTTAAAGCCCAAACAGAAATTGATCTTCGTGTGCCAGCGTTATTACCTGAAACCTACATCGCCGATGTGAATACTCGCTTAAGCCTCTATAAACGCATTGCGAGTAGTGACGATGTGCAAAGTTTGCATGAAATTCAGGTTGAACTGATTGACCGCTTTGGTCTTTTACCCGATGCAGTTAAAAACCTGGTGCGGGTAACTGAACTACGCAATCGGGCCGGCGCACTGGGAATTCGTAAAATAGACGGTGGCCCGCAGAGTATTAACATCGAGTTTGCCGATGACACGCGTGTGTCTCCGCAAATTTTGATTGGTTTAATTCAATCTCAACCGGATGAATACCGTCTTGACGGCCCTAATCGTTTACGTATTCTTCGTAAAATAGATGATACTCAAGGTCGTCTGAAACTGGTAGAGTCGTTATTAGACGAGTTTGCACGAGGATAATTATGACTGCTTGGTTGCGTACGAGCCTAATCGCATTTGGTTTAGCTATTTCTACCGCTGGTTTCGCTCAGGAAAACCCTGAAGATTGGCGTTGGTTTGAGGTTGAGGTGTTGGTGTTTAAGCACACCGAAACTGCTGATATCGAAGAATTCCCTTGGCACCCCCCTCGCCAGGTGGAAGTAGCCAATGATCCACTTTCAGAGTTTTATGCACCAAATTTTTATGGCCTGCTTCATGATATTCCTAAGTGCCCTGATTCGGAGCAGAGACTTCAAGTACGCCCTGTGTTTTGTGCCCAAGCCAATGAACTCGATCCGTTCGCTGAACCTTGGTATCAACCAGAGCGAATTTTGAGTGGTTTCAAACATGCGCCGGCAACTGTAATTAACGGTTTTGGTGGCGACATGACACAGTCGACCGGACCTTATCTGCTGGCGGAAACTGCGCACACCTTTAATGATTTCCGAGAACAGCTGGAACGTCGAAATGTTGGCACGCCGTTGCTGCATGTAACCTATCGAATTCCCGTTTTTAACCGCAGTGCTAATAATAAAGTTCGCTTGTTCGGTGGCCGTAACTTTGGCCAAAGCTTCTTACCAAGCGGATACGAACAGCCACCTTTTGCTCACCTCGACGCCATTGATGATACTAGCGACAGTGAACCACAGTTATTTGAAGAGCTCGAAATACTGTTAGATCAAGTTAATCAGAACGCGCTCAATTTGAGTTATCGTGATCACCGCACTCCAAATCCACCGCCACTGCTGCCGGAACGAGAGCATTCCGAGCGCCCAACACCGGTGTGGGAACTGGATGGTACTTTGCATATCTACTTGGTGGGCAACTATTTGCATATCGACAGTGATCTTGAATTGCGATCACCTCAAAAGGTGCGTTTCAATCAACGCGAACTGCCAGCGCAGCTCGAACAAGCATTGCAAGTGGAACGAATAACTTCACAGTTTTTGCGCAGCTATCGACTGAACCAGTTACGTCGCGTGATCAGTCATGAAACCCATTACTTTGATCACCCACAACTCGGTTTAGTGGTCCAGATTCGCCGCACTGACTTATCGGCGCGACGCTGAGCTGCGCTAAGTAAGAGCATAGGAATTGCTATGGAAAAGTACGAAGAACTGCTGCTTGCGCTGAGAAAGGTTATACGTGCAACAGATTTGTACTCAAAACAGTTAAACAAATTAACGGGGCTAACGGCCCCGCAATTATTGATTCTGAGGGAAATTGCTGCAGCACCGGACGGTATTACAGCCAGTTCAGTTGCCCAAAATATTACCTTGAGCCCGGCTACGGTAAGTAATGTTATTGATCGGTTAGAGCATCGCGAACTGATTCACCGCGAGCGCAGCACGCAGGATAGACGCCGCGTTGTTTTATCACTAACGCCAACGGGCCGAGCGCGTCTTGCCGAAGCGCCTCGCCCGCTACAAGAAGATTTTATTCATAAATTTCAGGCACTCGCTGATTGGGAACAATCACAGTTAGTGGCTGGAATGCAACGAATAGCTGCCATGATGGATGCGGAACGACTCGATGCCGCAAACGTACTTGAAGTAGGAACCTATGAACAAAAAAAATATCGTACGCGCAAGCCTAAGTAGCCTCTCGATACTGGTACTTGCCAGTTGCGCTCAAGTAGCGCAGCCACCGCTGTGCTTAAGCGACGTTACCCGTATTAATCAAATACAAGGCACCAGTGCAGAATCAAGCCTGGTCGGTCAGCAAGTCACTATCCGAGGCGTGGTAACCGCAGCATGGCAGAGTTCCGACGCGCTGGGTGGTTACTTTATACAAAGCGTACCCAATGACGTCGACAACAACGCGATGACATCCGAAGGGCTATTCGTTTCAGCTGCGAATACCACACTATCGATGAATGTTGGTGAGCTGGCGTATGTTACTGGTACCATTGGTGAGAGTAATGGCCTCACGCAAATTGACACGATCACAGCCTTCGCGGTTTGTGACAGCAACCTGACCGTAGAACCGACGCAATTTGAATTGCCGGTTGCAAACTTTGAGCAATTCGAAGCGCTTGAAGGCATGCTGCTCTCGTTAACGCAGTCATTAACTGTAAATGGACATTATCAATTACTTCGTCATGGTCAGTTCGATGTTGCACCGCATCGTTTATACACACCAACGCAGCATGTTGAACCGGGTGAGCCTGCTCGTAAGCGTGCACTGGCGAATAAACTTGCTCGCCTTGTTATCGATGACAACCAAGCACCAAATCCTGACGAAATCAAAATTCCGGCACCCGCACTTAGTGCCGACAATAGCTTACGCAGTGGCGATACCATCGGCCCAGTATCTGGTATATTAAGCGAGTTTCGTGGCGATTATCGGCTGCAACCCACTTCAACCATTGAAGTGATTAAAACCAACAGTCGCCCGCAGCCACCGCAAAGCCCAGCGACGAATACTATAAGAGTGGCAGCATTCAACGTGCTTAACTATTTTAACGGCGAGGGTCGTGAAAAATCATTTCCAACTGAACGAGGGGCAAAAACTGCGGAAGAATTTGCTCGCCAGCATCAAAAGATTATCGCAGCACTGAGCCAGTTAAATGCCGATGTGATTGGCTTAATGGAAATTGAAAACGATGGCTACAACAGTCACAGTGCAATTCACGAGCTAACTGATGCCTTAGCAACAGCCACAGGGCACCCATGGCGCTTTATTCAGGCCGATCAAGACCGCTTCGGCACTGATGCCATTACCAATGGCTTAATTTACCGTAGCGACAAGGTACGTCCTGAAGGGGAACCGTTAACAATTAACCAAGCACCTTTTGGGCAGCGCAGTCGACTTCCTCTTATTCAACGTTTTGTACCCTACAACACCGTCGAAAACCTAGTGATTTCAGTCAATCATTTTAAGTCTAAAGGCAGCTGTCCAAGTGATCGGAAAGATGCCAACGCTAATCAGAACGATGGCCAGGCCTGTTGGAATCAAGCCCGCACAGAGTCATCGCAACTGCTGGCTGACTTCATTGATAATCATCCTGAACTGCGGCGTCACTCTTTGCGCGTGCTCATGGGTGATTTCAATGCTTATGCACAAGAAGATCCGATTCAGACATTATTAAAACGCGGTTATTACAATCGAATAGACTACTTTAACCCGCAAGGCTACAGCTATGTCTATGACGCTCAGGCCGGCAGCCTTGACCATTTATTGGTTTCTTCAGGCCTCACAGCACGGGTGGTCAATCAGGCTATTTGGTCAATAAATGCTGATGAGCCAACTCTATTGCAATACAATAACGCGAATAAAAATCCAAACTGGTATGCCCCGTCGCCTTACCGTGCGTCAGATCATGATCCGGTATATGCGGACATACAGTTTTAGATCTAAATACTGACAGTGTCGGCAGCGGATGAAGCGTCATACCGCTGTCATCTTTGAAGATTAAAATATCGATAATCATCATTAAGTGGATAATATTTATGTTGTTACGCGTAACTACAGCCATGACGATGGCTACACTGGTATTATCAGGCTGTGCCGCTAACTCAGCGACTAATAAACCAGAAGCTTCTGCTCAACCCAATTCAGCACCAAATATTATCTTTATGATTGGTGACGGCATGGGGTTTGAATATATTTCCGCTTATCGTTATGCCATGAGCGAGATAGGTTCTGAACATTTAGCTTCGACGCCATTTGACGACCTCTTGGTTGGCGCCGCAACCACCTATCCTGAAGATAGCACCTGGGTTACGGATTCCGCCGCGAGTGCAACAGCTCTAGCTACTGGCCATAAGAGCTACAATGGTGCAATTGGCGTTGATGCGCAAAAGCTACCACAACAAACGCTAATGGAGCTTGCTCGCAGTAAAGGCTGGTCGACAGGCGCTGTCGCAACGGTACAGGTAAACCACGCGACGCCTGCCAGTTTCTTTACCCATCACCCTTCGCGCAGTCTCTACAACGCCATTGCGGATTCCTATGCTCAGCAAGTCACTGAAGGCGGATGGAGTTTCGATGTATTACTTGGCGGTGGCTACGACTACTTTAATCGTGACGACATGAATTGGCTGCCGAAATTAGAGCAACAAGGCATGACTGTGGTCACGGAAATGGACCAACTCGATACGGTTGAAACAACACCTGTGTTGGGCTTGTTCGCTCCAACTGCATTGCCCTTTGCAATTGATGACGAACCAGAGCGCTTAGCCCAAATGACCCAACACGCGTTACGCGCTCTAACCCACAAATCAGCACAAAACGGCAAGCCGTTCGCATTGATGGTTGAAGGCAGTATGATTGACTGGTGTGGGCATGCGAATGATATTGCCTGTGCAGTGCATGAAATGGCTGACTTTGCCGCTGCTGTCGAAGTGGTACGTGATTATATGAAGCAACATCCAAACACGTTGCTCGTGATCACAGCGGATCATTCCACAGGCGGCCTAACGCTTGGACAAGGCGGTGAGTATGCGTGGTATTCAGACAAGGTTATGGGCATCAACCAGTCGCTTGAAGTGATGGCGACGGCCCTGCTCGATTTACCAAAATCTGAGTGGCGCGAGTATTTAGCGCCTCGCTTAAATCTTGAGCTAACCGAACAACAATGGCAACAAATCGCTGCCATCACTATTAGCCCTGACCTGAAAGGCCGAAGCCGCCTCGCCCCAATTCGAAACGTGTTGGTTCCTATTATTAGCGAACACACACGTACCGGGTGGACCACCACCGGACACACCGCTGTGGATGTTCCGGTAATGGCATCTGGCCCGGGCGCTGACGCGTTTAAAGGTTACATCGATAACACCGATATCGCCAAAGCCCTATTAAAGCTGGTGCGTTAAGCGCACCAGCCAAGCTCATTGGCCCGTTGTTGGGCCAATGCAGGCACATCGGTTTTAACAAAGTGATGGTGCAATATTTGCACACCAAGCATATGGTTAATTACTGCATCGAGCTGCACTTTCTCGTCAATCGGCACCGCGTCCGACTCATGTTTTTCAAAAGTACGCTGCACTTCTGCATAGTCCAGCAAACCCGCTTCTTTAACGGCATCTTCTGACAGAAACTGTTCAGCCAGTTTTAACACTGCCTGCCACTTTTTCGGATCGGTATGCGCCGGAGGGGCCATAAACGCGAACTTTTCACGTTTGTACAAGGTTTCCGGCAGCAAACCTTTCATGGCTTCACGCAGCACGTATTTTTCTTTGTTGCCCTTAATACGCAGGTGCGGTGGCACAGTAAAGGCATACTCGGCTAGGTGATGATCTAAAAATGGTGGCCGGGCTTCCATAGAGTTCGCCATATCGACACGATCGCCACCCCAGGTCAAAATTTGCCCCTCAAGCATGGTCTTTATCCAGACATATTGCGCTCTGTCCAGTGGGTGACGCCCTTTCAACATCGCCTCATCCAAGGTGTTCGCAATCGCCTTACCCGCGTCATAGTCATCGAGCTCCGCACGGCGTTCTTCGCTTATTAGCGGTAAGGCCGTATCAGCACATGACAACCAAGGTTGCACGCAGCTTGGAGTAAAGCCCATCTTTGCGTTAAACGCCGGACTCACAAACTCTTCGCGAGCTAACATGGCGCCCTTAAACAGCTTGTTATTTTTCTCCAGCAACTCCTGCCAGGCTTTGCGTTCGCTGTCGGGCAGATGATCGAGACCATGTAAAAACATGTCCTTACGAAATGCCGGGTAGCCAGCAAACAATTCATCTGAACCTTCGCCCGTTAAAACCACTTTATAGCCCACATCATGTACCTGCTGACTCATCAGGTACTTGGCTACGCCAAGTGTGTTGTAGATGGTGCGTTCCGTATGCCATATCGTTTTAACAAAGTGGTCATATAAATCATCGGCTTTCAACCGCATGATGTGATGATCAGCGCCCGTCGCTTCAGCCATTTCCTGCGCAATGGGCGTTTCATCATAGTCATTGGAATCAAAGCCAATGGTAAACGCTTTTACTGAGGTTTGCGTAGCCGCTGCCGATAGTCCCAAAATGGCACAAGAATCAATTCCTCCGGACAAATAGCATCCTACGGGAACATCTGCGGTTAAACGGTGCTGAACGGCCTCTAGAAGGTGTTTACGCACACCATCAATGTATTGCTGTTCGTCGACGTCATCACCTGGGTATTCATGTGCGAGTGGAAAGTTAACGTCCCAGTATTTTTGCTCGCTCAACTCAAGCTGGTCTGAATTACGCACAACTTTCACAACATGCCCTGGCGCAACTTGTTTAATCCCTTCAAATGCGGTTGAGCCCGGCACCATCACTTGAATAAGTTGATGATATAAACCTTCCGATGAAAACTTACGCTGCACTGCTGGGTGCGCAAACAATACTTTCAGTTCAGAACCGAACACCACACCCTCCGGTGTTTCGGTGTAATAGAGAGGTTTGATGCCGAAGCGGTCACGCACCAAATACATGGCATCTTCTTGCGTATCGTATAAGCCAAAAGCGAACTCACCGCGCAAGTGTTTTAATGTTTCGTTCAAGCCTTCACGTTCATACAAATGCAAAACGATTTCTGAGTCGCTTTTGGTACGAAAGCGCGCGCCACGCGCGGTCAAATCTGCACGGATTCGCTTAAAGTCATAAAACTCACCATTGTGTGCTAACAGTAAGTTGCCGCTGTCGTTTACAAAGGGCTGACGCGCCCGATCTTCATCTAAGTCAATAATCGACAAACGTGCATGACTAAATCCTACACCGGAGTTTGGCATTACATGGTAGCCAAATCCATCCGGCCCGCGATGATGCATAATCGCTGCCATATTAACTAAGGTTTGCGGGTTCGGCTGTTGGCCAGCGTTACGATTAAAAATTCCTGCAATTCCACACATACTTCTGGGTCCTTGTTCTATACGACGTCAATGACACGCTCTGCACGTTCTACCATGCATGTCAGTAGGGCCATGCGTAAAAATACCGCACCGCGCGCTTGGCTGAAATACCAGTTGTGCGCAGTATGGTCGAGGTCAGTTGCGAGTTCTTCGCCCCGCGCGAGCGGGTGTAAAATAATTGCATTTTCTTTTAACGGTGACTTCGCAGTCAGGTGAAATGCACTGCCGTAGGTATTGAACGTATCGCCTTCCCAAGAAATTGCATTGATGTAAACAACATCAAGCGTTGGGAGTATCGATTCAAGTTCGGTACTGGTTGTGATTTTAATACCCCGCGCTTCCAATTCTTCGCGCTGGCCTGCACCAAATAAGTCGGCTGTGCTCGCTTCATCATGAATAATCACCAGCTCATCAACCGCATGGGGAAATACCGACAAGCACTTCAAAAAACTGCGTACGGTACGCATTTTATTCGGTACCCCAATAACACCAATACGAATTTTGCTGTTATTGGCTGGGTCGACCAATTCTGGTCGCCATTTGAAAATCGCGTACATATCTGACAACGCCTGCGTCGGGTGCTCATCGGCACCGTTGCCAGCATTAATAATTGGAATGCGTAGAGCGTCCATCATTTCAAATAGTGAACTTTCGTTGTTATCGCGCAACACGACGCAGTCACCGTAGTTGTTAAACATTTCTGCCACGTCAGCCAAGCACTCACCTTTGGCTATACCTGTGGTTGAGCGATCAGTAATCGACATGATGTCACCCCCCAACCGATGCCACGCACTTTCAAACGAAAGTCGTGTGCGGGTGCTTGGTTCATAAAAAGCACTAATTAGAATCTTATTTTGTAACGGAGAACTAAACCGCTTTGGATTGCTTTCGATTTTTGCCGCTAACCGAAACAATTGTTTCATTGTGTCTTGATCAAATTGATCACCCGAAACAATATGTTGGTTCGCCAACTTAACCAAAAAGTCGCCGTCTTCCTGTATAACGCGTAGCAAGGCTTTCGGATGGGCATCGCCATACACATCGGGCCGCTCACGTTCAAATGAGACATCGTTAACATTCATAAGTGTGTTACCAAAGTTGTTTAGAAAATAAATCTTTAAGCCATAGCGTAAGCAAAATTACTGGCGCTATCGCTGCTAAAATTAAGCAAATCATCACCAAGGCACTAAAGCCGGTTAAACCAAGCATTACGATGACTCCTGTAATAACTGCCAGTCAAAATGCTGCTTACTGCGCCATAGTCCAACAGCGCAGACGATTGCAGAAATGATGCAAGACGTTAGTGCAGCAACGTAGAACCCAATCGCAAAGTAACCAACAAGGCCTAGCACTGTGCCACTCGCCATTGCCAGCGCCGCATAACGACCACATAACTTAGGTTGGTATAACCCCAGCACAATTGGAAAGATAGTGCTGGCAACAAAAGCGCCGGCGAAATTTAAAAGCGCGCCCAACGTTGCAATCTGTGGCAAACAGAACAACCAAGTAACAACACCAATTCCGGCAATGCAGTACCGATTAAAACGGAATAAATCGCGATCTTTCGCAGCTGGCCGTAATTTTTTATGGTAAATGTCACGAGTTACCAAGTCAGATGTCGCAGCCAGCAATGAATCAAGGCTAGACGCTAACGCGGAAAAAACCACAATAAAGACAACAATAGCACCAACCTTACCGAGCACTTCAGCGGCCACCATGGGCCCCACCATATCGGCGCTGGGCGGGAAAATTCCAAGTTGGGGGGCTGCTAAGGCGATGAACCCAGTTACAATAGGTATCGGCAACCATAAAAAGCCACCCAATAAAAATGCTTTGAACGCCACTTTCCCTTTAAACGCCAGTGCCCGTGACCACCAGACGTTTGAATGAAAAATTTCACCCAAACCAAAGAAAATATTGTTGAACAGAAACATCACCGCAGCTGGAAATAACAAATCCAAAAGTTTCGGATGATTATTCGTCAATTCGCCATGAATGCTTTCTAAACTAACCGTATCAATTAAGAACCACGCAATAGCCACCACACCAACAATGATAATCAAGGCCTGAATAAAGTCGGTGGCGATAACGGCGCGTAACCCGCCAAACAAGGTATATCCGACACAGATGATAAGAATGGCCGTCATGCCAATATGGTAATCAAGCCCACTTAACGCTTGCAGGAGTATACCGCCAGCCATGCCTAAGCTGATTAACCAGCCAAACGCGTAAACCACCGAGATAACAATAAACACCCACCAGGCCCCTTGGCCAAAGCGTAAGCGTATAAAATCACCCGAGGTGTAACCGTTGGGCATCAAGCGTTTTATCCGGGCTGCGAGTGGTGCAAACAAGATTAACCCAAGCGCGGCAAAGGAGTAGCCAACCATGCCCCAAATGCCAAATTGGTAAGTAAGTTGCGGCGCAACTAAGGTGGTATTACTGGTCACCCAGGTTGCCATCGCGGTCGCTGCTGCGAGGGCAAAACCAACGTTACGCCCCGCTAGCGCAAAGTCTTCATGGGTTTTATTCGAGCGCCCCAAGTACCACCCAAACACAATCCAAATGAGGCCAAAAATAACCACCAAGGCCAATCCGAGCGAACTATTGAGGGCAAAGTCTGTCGTTTCAGTCATCATTGCGACTCCGTTGATGGTTGGTCCATATGAGTCCAGCAAGAAAAAGGAATACGACTAACCCGACCAAAAACAGCCCAATGGCTTGCCATAACGGATAGTGATCCACGCGCACTTTTACAACGTTACTTAACTGAGTTTGGTTAGCTTGGGGTTGGTTGTTGCTGCGTAATCGGAAAAAATGTTCACCGTTACTAAATCCTGACAAGGTCATGCGATCAAAATCACCGAACCACGGATAGGTTCGAACTACCTTGGTGAATTCAGGGTTAGTCGAATACTCGACCCATAGAGCTTGGCTTGGTGCTTCAGAGAGTTTTAATACAAAATAACCTTCGCGACTTTGAGAGGGAGCCGACAGCACCGGCAGTTCGTCTTGTGCCGATAACACATAGGCAGACGCGGGTCGCGCATTCAGCGTGATCAATAAAAATAGAGCGATGTATACTGCGAACCTGATTAGGTTTGGCACTATTCCTTCCTGTAGCCCTTTGTTCCTAGGCTACCAAGTGAGGAAAATCATTTCAACTTAAGGTATGCTCACAATCACTGCAGTTTAGGGAATGTTATGCCTCAAATTTATTTGTGTACGATGGGTGCAAACCTCGCACCCGAAACAAACTTTGCCAAAGCGCGTGAACAAATAGCACGATATGGCCGCGCGCATTACTCGCGTGCGATATATACGCGCCCAGTGGCTATGGAAAGTGATTTGGATTTCTTAAACGCATTGTTTTTGCTTGAGACTGACCTCGATTCTGATGCCTTAAAACTGCACTTTAACGCCATCGAAATCGATCTGGGCCGCGATAGAACAGATCCATTAAGCAGCCAAAAAGACCGCCCAATGGATATAGATATTTTGGGGAATCTTATGCATAAAGATATCTGGCAGTTAGTGCCAAGCTATCTGAAGCCGGTTATTTCAACCCTCAAACCTATGGCAAACAGCCTGCAGCAACAATTGGATTTTCAGCATGAATAATTCTTCGAAAACAGTACTTATTACCGGCGCGGGTCGTCGCTTTGGGCTCGCATTGGCTCACGCCATGCTGGACGAAGGTTACCAAGTTATTGCTCACTACAACACATCAAAAGACGGTGTTGCTGAATTAGAAAGCCGCGGTGCTGCATCCGTGCAGGCTAATCTAGCCGACTTAGCGCAAGTACATCAGCTTATTGATTCGGTGCAACAGCACGTTTCACAACTCGATTTGTTGGTAAATAACGCATCGTGTTTTTTTGAAAATGCGCGCATTGACGCAAGTGATGACAACTTAACGGCAGTACTCAATGTGCACACAGCAGCGCCCTACTTGCTGATCAATCGTCTCCACAAACAATTAGCTGCTGCGAATGGCAATGTCATTAATATTACAGATATTTATGTCGACAGCCCGTCAACTGATTATGTTGCTTACTGTGCGGCAAAAGCTGGTCTTGCAAGCCTTACATTGTCGTTTGCCAAAAAATTAGCCCCAGCTGTGCGCGTTAACGCAATTCAGCCAGGGCCTATTCTTTTTCTACCGGAGCACGACAGCGCTCACCGCCAAAAAGTGTTAGCTGAGACGCCGCTCAACATTGAAGGTGGACTGGAGCCAATGATTGCAACGGTGCGTTTTTTACGCGACAACCCGTTCATCACTGGCGAGTCCATCAAAGTTGACGGCGGCAGAGCACTAACAATTTAGGCGGCTAACATCTGCCGCAGTACATAGTGCAAGATGCCGCCGCTGCGGTAATACTCAAGTTCATTACCCGTATCAATACGGCATTTCACGTCGAACGTTACGGTTGAACCATCAGCCTTTTTGGCATGTACCTTCAGCAACTGGCCAGGTTTCAGATCATCGTTAAGTCCGGTGATGCTAATCTGCTCATCACCTGTTAAGCCATGAGCTTGCACCCCTTCACCCTCGGCAAATTGCAATGGCAACACGCCCATGCCCACCAAGTTGGACCGGTGAATACGTTCAAAACTTTCAGCAATAACCGCTTTTACACCCAATAAAGTGGTGCCTTTAGCAGCCCAGTCACGGCTTGACCCCGTGCCATATTCCTTGCCCGCAAGCACCACCAGTGGCATGCCTTCTTGCTGATACTGCATGGCAGCGTCATAAATAGACATTTCTTTGCCGCTTGGTACGTGCCGCGTAAAACCACCTTCAACACCATCTAACATTTGGTTTTTGATACGAATATTAGCGAAGGTGCCGCGCATCATGACTTCATGATTACCCCGACGTGAACCATAGGAGTTGAATTCATCAATCGGCACGCCATTTTCTTGCAGATATTTACCTGCCGGTGAGTCTGGCTTAATTGAGCCTGCTGGCGAAATATGGTCCGTCGTGATCGAGTCCGCAAATACCGCAAGCACTCGCGCATCTTTTAAGTCACTCAACGCAGGCAGTGGCTTGTCGATACCGATGAAATATGGCGGATTCTTCACGTAGGTTGAATCATCGCTCCAGTTATAGGTTTCGCCTTCACCAACTGGAATCGCACGCCATTCTTCGTCACCTTTAAATACTTCACCGTACTCCTTGCTAAACATTGCGCCGTCGACGAATCGTACAGCATCCGCAATTTCTTTATTGCTTGGCCAAATATCTTTCAAGAACACAGGATTACCTTGTTGATCGGTCCCAATTGCATCTTTGGTCAGGTCAATCCGCGTAGTTCCTGCCAACGCATAAGCAACAACTAAAGGTGGCGACGCAAGCCAGTTGGCTTTGACATCCTGATGAATTCGACCTTCAAAGTTGCGGTTACCAGAGAGCACCGATGACACTGTGAGATTGCCTTCACGAATTGCATCAGTGATTTCATCAGGCAAAGGTCCTGAGTTACCAATACACGTGGTACAACCGTACCCAACCAAGTTAAATCCTAATTTATCTAAATACTGGGTTAAATCCGCTTTGGCTAAGTAATCTGTGACAACCTTGGAGCCTGGTGCCAGTGACGATTTCACCCAAGGTTTTCGGTTTAATCCCCTCTCGAGAGCCTTTTTAGCAATCAAACCAGCAGCCATCATGACGCTTGGGTTCGACGTATTGGTACACGAGGTAATTGCAGCAATCACCACATCGCCATGTGATAGCTCAAAGTCCTTGCCTTTCACAGCAATGCTTTTGTCTTTTTCAGCGGACTGACCGTTGGTTTCTAAGAACAAGTCAAAGGCCGAACCTAACTGCGCCATCGCTACGCGATCTTGTGGGCGTTTCGGCCCCGCCAAAGATGCCTCCACGGTACTTAAATCAAGTTCTAACGAATCCGTGAATACGGGTTCTTGATCAGAGTCGCGCCACATACCTTGCGCCTTCGAATAGGCTTCGACCAAATCGATTGTGTCTTGGTCACGACCCGACAGCTTCAGATAACGAAGTGTTTCTTGGTCGACTGGGAAGAAACCGCAGGTAGCACCGTACTCTGGTGCCATGTTACCGATAGTTGCTCGGTCCGCTAATGGCAAGTTATCCAAACCTGGGCCATAGAATTCAACGAATTTACCAACCACACCATGCTTACGCAGCATCTGGGTAACCGTTAGCACGAGGTCGGTGGCGGTTAGCCCTTCGGCCAGTTTACCAGTCATACGGAAGCCAACCACTTCGGGAATAAGCATCGAAACTGGCTGCCCCAACATGGCCGCTTCAGCTTCAATACCGCCAACGCCCCAACCCAATACACCCAAACCATTAATCATGGTGGTATGCGAATCGGTACCCACTAAAGTGTCAGGCATCACATAGGTTTTACCTTCTTGCTCCTTGGTCCAGGCAACTTTCGCCAAGTACTCTAGATTCACTTGGTGACAAATACCGGTGCCAGGCGGCACCACGCGGAAGTTTTCAAAGGCATTTTGGCCCCAACGCAAAAATTGGTAGCGCTCAAAATTGCGCTCCATTTCAATTTTCACATTCTGCTTAAATGCTTCCGGTGTGGCGTATTTATCCACCATAACCGAGTGGTCAATGACCAAGTCGACAGCTGACAGAGGATTGATTTGATTTGGATTCTGCCCTGCTTTTGCCACGGCATCACGCATCGCGGCTAAATCAACCACCGCAGGCACCCCAGTAAAATCCTGCATCAGTACACGTGCGGGACGGTATTGAATTTCACGATCAGATTTTCTGTTTTTAAGCCATTTCGCCACGGCTTCAATATCTGTGGAAGTTACGGTACTGCCGTCTTCATTGCGTAGCAGGTTTTCGAGTAACACTTTCATCGATGTCGGCAATTTATTAACGTCACCGATATCTTTCAAATGCTCTGCGGCTTTAGGTAGGCTGTGGTAATGATATGTTTTACCGTTTACTTCTAACGTGCTTAACGTTTTCAAGCTGTCGGTGCTCGACATAGCTTAACTCCTTTTTCAAACGATACATGCCCTAAGCTTAGACACAAAACAGTGGTTCAGCCATAGCGCGAATTTATATTCACTATGGGTATTGTGAAAGCAAAGATCAACCAAGTAACATGTTGATACCTCATAATATTGCTGAGAATAACCAACACTTGAATGCTGGCTATTCGTAAATTTCGTCTAGCATGGTATAACAGAGTCTCTACCGCAATGGGAACCACAAATCAGCATGCCACACCGAAAACTAGAAGCCTTTGAGGCGCTTGGGCAATACATGGACTTACTGCTGGATGCCATTTGTGTGGTTAATCCCGAGGGTGAATTTATATATGTCAGCGCAGGTGCAGAACGTGTTTTCGGTTACAAGCCTGAAGAAATGATTGGTCAATCGATGTTCGCTTTCATGCACCCAGATGACCACGAGCGCACCCGTTCAACTGCCGCCGAAATTATGAGCGGTGCCGGCAAAGTTGATTTCGAGAATCGCTATATTCGTAAGAATGGCGAGGTAGCAACCATATTGTGGTCTGCGCGTTACTCACCCAATGACGATATTCGTATTGCCGTGGCCCGAGATATAACGGCGCAACGGCGCGTTGAAATTGAACGGCAGCAATTGTTTGACCGTTTGGAACGTCTTGCATTGTACGATCCCCTAACCCAACTGCCGAACCGCAATTACTTTTACCAACGCGCCATTCAGGCGCTAACACTGCATAGCGACATTGGCATTGTGTACATTGATTTGAACCATTTCAAAGAAATCAACGACCAATATGGCCATGCCATTGGCGATCAGGTGTTACATGCGGCTGCACAGCGCCTGCTCAAGTCGGTACGCAGTCATGATACGGTTGCTCGCATTGGCGGTGATGAGTTTGTTCTGTTACTTGAGCGTGTGCAAACAGCTGAGGACGCTCATAAAATCGCAGAAAAGATTTTGGCTACCTTCGATACCCCTATCGAACTAACGAGCTCTTCCAACAAGTTTCAGATTGGCGCCAGTATTGGCATTGCGCTCTCCACGCAACACGGCTGCGACATTGAGCTGTTATTGCAGCATGCTGATAATGCGATGTACAAAGCCAAGCAGCAGCGTGATAAACACATTGTTATCGCCTCGTAAAACCACTCTTGTGCACGCCAAATGAGGCCTTATAATAGCGCTGATCAGACCAGATGCGGTCGTTACGTGATGAATGATTCGAAGGAACAACAATGAGCCAGGTATTGGACGATCTACTCAACTTATTAAAGCTAGAAACCATTGAACAAGGCCTTTATCGGGGCCAAAGCCAAGACTTAGGTTTTGGTGCTGTGTTTGGTGGGCAGGTTATTGGCCAAGCATTATCCGCCGCAAAAGAAACCTTACCCGAAGATCGCAAAGTGCATTCACTGCACACCTACTTTTTACGACCAGGCGATGCGCATAAACCAATCATTTATGATGTCGAAAACATTCGCGACGGCAAGAGCTTCTCTACGCGCCGTGTGCAGGCCATTCAATTTGGTAAGCCTATCTTTTATATGACCGCGTCATTTCAAATTGAAGAACCTGGCTTTGAGCATCAAGACGCCATGCCGGACGTGCCAGGGCCTGAAGGTTTAGTTTCTGACATTGATATCTATCGCGAGCATGCTGAACTGATTCCGGAATCAATTCGCAATAAATTTATTTCGGAAAAGCCCATAGAAATGCGCTTTGTAACGGCTAATAATCCATTTAAGCCAAAGATTGATGCCCCGCGGCGCTATGTTTGGTTACGCGCCAACGGTGACATGCCTAATGACTCGCGCGTGCACAAATATTTGTTGGCTTATGCATCTGACTTCAATTTCCTACCAACAGCCTTGCAGCCACATGGCTTCAGTTTTGCGCAACCTAACATCCAAATGGCAACCATCGACCATTCTATGTGGTTCCATAAAGACTTCCGCATGGATGACTGGTTGCTTTATGCGATTGATAGCCCGGTGGCAACCGGTGCACGTGGTTTGGTTCGCGGCCAAATATTTAGCCGCGACGGCACGTTAGTTGCGTCCACCATGCAAGAAGGTGTGGTACGCAAACACGAACGTTTAACCAAGTGAGAAAAAGAAGCCCGCGATAGCCGCACTCATCATATTCGCAAGGGTTGCTGCAAGTAATGCTTTCATCCCTAAACGCGCAATATCATGACGGCGGCTAGGCGCCATTCCGCCTAATCCACCCAGTAAAATAGCAATCGATGAGAAGTTCGCAAAGCCACACAGCACGAAGGTTATAATTACCTGGCTATGCATACTCAATTGATCTTTGTAGTTAACGAAGTCGAGATACGCCACAAATTCGTTAATAACCAGTTTTTGACCGATAAAACTACCCGCCAGTTGTGCTTCATCCCAACTTACACCTAAGACATAGGCTACCGGCTGGAAGATATAACCGAACAATTGTTGTAAGGATAAATCAGGATAGCCGAACCAGCCCCCAACCCAACCAAACAGACCATTAATTAAAGCAATCAAAGCAACAAAAGCAATCAACATGGCGCCAACGTTTATGGCCAGCTGAACACCACTTGAAGCGCCCGATGCTGCCGCATCAATAACGTTAACGGCACGGTCTTCAACTTCAACAGCATCATTACTTTCACCAGTTGAACCGGCGATAATATTTTCAATATCTTCACGCGGCTTTTCAATTTCAGGAATAATCATTTTAGCCATGAGCAAGCCCGCTGGAGCTGCCATAAAACTTGCCGCTATAAGATACTTCAACTCAACGCCAACACCCGCATAACCGGCAAGTACTGACCCTGACACCGAAGCCATACCGCCAACCATTACCGCAAACAGCTCAGAGCGCGTCATACTCGCAATAAACGGGCGAACCATCATTGGTGCTTCAGTTTGGCCAACGAACACGTTCGCAGCGGCGGACATTGACTCTGGACGACTGCTGCCGATAATCTTTTGCAGCGAGCCACCAAGAATCCGAATAATCCATTTCATAATGCCGAGATAATAAAGTACGGAAATTAACGATGAGAAAAACACAATAACGCTGAGTACCTGAATGGCAAACACAAAGCCAAATTCAGCGGAGGCTAAGCCACCGAACATAAATTGGATACCCGCATTGGTAAAGGCAATAATCTTTGCTACGCCAGATGCCACGGCGAACAACACGTCTTGCCCGAAGGGTACATACAACACAAAAGCCCCAAGAATAACTTGAAAGGCAAAGGCGCCGCCTACGGTTCGCCATCGAATCTGCTTGCGATTGGATGAAAAGGCATAAGCAACCAATAAAATGATGGCGATTCCAAGAAAACTATTCATAAATTATAAGCCGTTATTGTTTTTGTTATTCCGCCAATAATTGACGAATTTTCGATTTGATCAAGTCGATTGCAATTTCATTCTGGCCACCTCGTGTTACCACAAGATCAGCAAATTGCTTCGACGGAAGAATGAACTCAAAAAATGCCGGACGCACAGTTTCCTGATATTGCTCAGCAACAGATTGAATGGTACGCCCCCGCTCTTCAACATCCCGGGTCATGCGTCGCAATAAGCAAACATCCAACGGTGTATCCATAAATACTGAAATATCGAATAACTGCCGTAATTTTGGATCATGAAGAAGCAAAATGCCTTCCACCATAATCACTTTACCAGGGTTAATTTTTATCGTGTCTTGCAATCGCGTATGCGTTTTATAGCTATATTGCGGCATTTCCACAGGCTCGCCACGGCGCAATTGTCCTAAATGTTGTACCAGCAACTCATGTTCAAAAGCCGCCGGGTGATCATAGTTTGTTAACTGGCGCTGTTCAAAGCTCATATGACTTTGATCGCGGTAATAAGCATCTTCTGCAAGAATCGCGATACCATGCCCGCCTAACTCAGCGACCAATTCCTGATAAACGGTTGATGCGAATAAACTCTTACCTGATGCTGATGCGCCAGCAATGGCTATTATGGTTGTTTTTCCCACGCTTAACTTCTTTCAGTTGCCCGACAACAGGCGGCAATTATCGTCGATTAGGCGGCTAATTGGAAGTATTGTAAACCCTTGACCAATCTTGTTACATTTTGTCACTAACAAAACATGTTCCTATTTCATAAGCTTCGCTATGATGGCTTTCGTTACAATTTCATAACGCAATAAAAAATACGGGAACATGAATATGTTATTTCGTCATACTCTTACGGCAGTTGCCGTTGCCTCTGTGCTACTTGCGGGTTGTCAAAGCACCGCTGAACAAACAAGTCAATCAACAGTAGCTGCGCAACAGCTGCCTGCAGTTAACATTGATTATCAAAGCTTCACACTCGACAATGGTTTACGTGTTGTTGTGCATGAAGATCGCAAAGCACCAATCGTTGCAGTTAACGTTTGGTACGCCGTAGGTTCTAAAGATGAAAGCGTAGGCCAAACTGGTTTCGCACACCTATTTGAACATTTAATGTTTAACGGTACTGAGAACTACGACGACGAATATTTCGGCCCGTTTGAGCGCGCTGGTGCAACAGACATGAACGGCACCACTAATAGCGATCGCACAAATTACTTCCAAAACGTTCCAACGCCAGCGCTCGACATGGCTCTGTGGATGGAATCTGACCGTATGGGTCACTTGCTTGGTGCTGTTACTCAAGAGAAACTTGATGAACAGCGCGGCGTTGTGCAAAACGAAAAACGTCAAGGCGAAGCACAACCGTACGGTCGTGTATTCGGCTATTTAGCTGAACAAACCTTCCCTGAAGGTCACCCGTATTCGTGGTCGGTTATTGGCTCAATGGAAGATTTGAATGCTGCGTCGTTAGACGACGTGCACCAGTGGTTCAATGATTATTATGGCGCAGCGAACGCAGTTGTGGTTTTAGCTGGTGATATCGATGTAGAAACCGCCAAAGCAAAAATGGAAAAGTACTTCGGCCACATTGCGCCAGGCAAACCTTTGCAGAAGCTGGAAAGCTGGGTAGCTAAGCGCACTGGCACGAAGCGCGCAACCATGGAAGATAATGTTCCTGCCTCGCGTGTTTATAAATTATGGAACACCGCCGAAATGGGCACGGCTGATTCTACGTACTTGCAATTGCTAACCAATATTTTAGCCAGCGGCAAGAACTCACGTTTGTATCAGCGTTTGGTGCACGAAGAACAGATTGCCAGTATGGTTTCAGGCTTCCAGTACGAACGTACTTTGGCAGGCCAGTTCTTTGTAATTGCCGACGCGAAACCAGGTGTTGAACTGGAACGTATCGAAGCAGTTATTGATGAAGAACTTGCTAAGATTATTGCTGAAGGCCCTACCGCAGAAGAATTAGCGCGCGTTAAATTCTCTGAAGTTGCAAATTACATCCGTGGTATTGAGCGTATTGGCGGCTTTGGTGGTAAATCAGACTTACTTGCTGCCGGTGAAGTCTATCAGGGCGACCCGGGCTTTTATGAGACCGCTTTTGAGCAACTACGCAACGCGACACCGCGTGATCTGCAAGCAGTTGCAGAGCGCTGGTTAAGTGACGGCGCTTTTGTTTTGAACGTTGTTCCACAACCGAAATTCACCACAGCCGAAGCGCAAGCTGATCGCTCTGAGTTACCTAAAGTTGGCGACTTACCGAAACTAGAGCTACCAGCTCTTAACACGTTCACCCTGTCTAACGGCCTTGAAGTTGCTTTGGCTGAACGTCATGACGTTCCAACAGTGCAAATGGCATTGATGTTTGACAGTGGCTATGCGTCAGATTTCGGTGGTAAAGTCGGCACTGCAAGCTTTGCGATGAGCATGTTACGCGAAGGTACCAGTAGCCGTACGTCGCAAGATATAGCTGAACAACTGGAAACCTTAGGCACCAATCTTTCAACCAGCGCTAGCATTGATTCGTCGCGGATTTCTATGGACAGCTTAGTTTCAAACTTAGCACCAAGCCTTGATATCTTTGCAGACGTTATCGAAAATGCTGCCTTTGCAACCGACGAAATTGAGCGTAAGCGTGGCAACTGGATAGAAAGTATCAAGAAAGAAAAAGCTTCACCGACCAGCCAAGCAATTCGTATTTTGCCTGGATTAATCTTCGGTGAAAACCACGCGTATGGCGTTCCATTGACAGGTTCAGGCACCGAACAGTCAATTTCCTCGCTTTCGCGCGAAGACTTAATCAGCTACCGCGATACTTGGTTACGTCCAGATAACGCACGCTTAGTTATTGTTGGTGCAACAACCGAGGCAGAAATTAAGCCTCTGCTTGAAGAAGCGTTGAATGATTGGCAAGCACCTGCCACACCAAAACCAACCAAGCAATTCACTGCGTTAGCCAAGCAAGAAAGCCCACGTGTGTTTATTATTGATCAGCCAGGAACCCCTCAGTCAACAATTCTAGCGGGCCATTTGGCACCGTCAGATCGTGTTGAAAATGCAGACGTTCTGGATGTAACCAATACCATTTTAGGTGGCAGTTTCACCAGCCGTATGAACATGAACCTGCGTGAAGACAAAGGTTGGTCATACGGTGCTCGCACCATTTGGTCTGGTTACGATCAAGCAGGTATGTTCTTCACTTTGGCGCCAGTTCAAACTGATAAAACCAAAGAATCCATTCAAGAAATCTTGAAGGAATTGAACCAATACCAAAATGATAAGCCAGCAACTGCTGCTGAACTTGAAAAAGTTCAAATGAACAAGACCGCTAAATTGCCAGGCGCTTATGAAACCAAAGCAGCGTTGTTAGGCGCGGTTGTGGATACTTTAGGCAAAGGCAAAGATATGCAGTGGCTGGAAACTTATGGTGAACGCGTTAGTGCGATTGATGTCGAAGATGTGCAAAGTACCGCAACATCATTCATTGATACCGAAAGCTTAACTTGGGTCATCATTGGCGATGCAGCCCAAATAGCTGACGACGTGCGTTCACTAAACCTCGGTGAAGTGACCATGCTGGACAGCGACGGTGACCCACTGTAATTGTTTATTCTGCATGTAAGTGTATTAGCCGCTCTTCGGAGCGGCTTTTTTTTTTGAGCTTTTTCCAATTTATTCGCGTATCAGTTACACTAAGCTCTCAACACTGAACCATAAGGGAAGTAACTATGGAAATGATTAAAACACGTGCGGCAGTTGCATGGGCTCCGGGCGAGCCGCTATCAATTGAAGAAGTTGATTTAATGCCACCACAAAAAGGTGAAGTTTTGGTGCGCATTGTTGCAACGGGTGTGTGTCACACTGATGCCTATACGTTATCTGGCGCTGATCCTGAAGGCGTCTTCCCCGCCATTCTTGGACACGAAGGCGGCGGTATTGTAGAAGCTGTCGGTGAAGGTGTTACTTCAGTGGAAGTTGGCGACCATGTTATTCCTCTTTACACACCAGAATGTGGTAAATGTAAATTCTGTACATCAGGTAAAACAAACCTCTGCCAAGCAATTCGCAGCACGCAAGGCAAAGGCCTAATGCCAGATGGCACAACCCGCTTTTCTAAAAACGGCAAACCCATTTACCATTACATGGGCACCTCAACTTTTGCTGAACATACGGTTGTGCCAGAAATAGCTCTTGCCAAAGTGAGCAAAGAAGCCCCTCTCGAAGAAGTGTGTCTATTAGGTTGTGGTGTCACCACCGGTATGGGTGCAGTCATGAATACTGCCAAAGTACAGCCGGGTGACACTGTTGCAGTATTTGGGCTAGGTGGTATCGGGCTTTCAGTCATCATTGGCGCCGTTATGGCCAAAGCTAGCCGTATTATCGCGGTCGATATTAATGAATCTAAGTTCGATATCGCCAAGCAATTGGGTGCTACTGAATGCATCAACCCAAATGATTATGACAAGCCTATTCAAGAAGTTATTGTTGATATGACCGACGGCGGTGTCGATTTTTCTTTTGAATGTATCGGTAATGTCAAAGTCATGCGCTCAGCATTGGAGTGTTGTCATAAAGGCTGGGGTGAATCGGTAATCATTGGTGTTGCCGGTGCCGGTGAAGAAATTTCAACCCGCCCATTCCAACTGGTTACAGGCCGAGTATGGCGTGGTAGTGCCTTTGGTGGTGTTAAAGGCCGAAGCCAACTACCTGATTATGTACAGCGCTACCTCAACGGTGAATTTAAACTAAGCACCTTTATTACCCACACCATGGGCTTAGACGATATTAACAAGGCGTTTGAGCTCATGCATGAAGGTAAATCGATTCGTTCGGTTATTCATTATGATAAATAAGATTAACGAAACCAAAGCATTTGGCGGTCGCCAAATTCGTTATGAGCACAGCTCAAACACACTGAATTGCACCATGCAGTTCAGTGTGTTTTTACCGCCACAGGCTGAAACCAGCAAAGTTCCGGCCCTCTACTGGCTATCAGGCTTAACCTGTACCGATGAGAACTTCAGCAGCAAAGCGGGTGCTCAACGCGTCGCCTCTGAGTTAGGTATTGCGCTAATTATTCCAGACACGAGCCCACGCGGTGAAGATGTTCCTGATGACAGCGATGGCGCCTATGACTTTGGCCTCGGTGCTGGATTTTATGTCAACGCAACCCAACAACCATGGGCCAAGCATTACCAGATGTATGACTACATTGTTGAGGAACTGAGAACGCTTGCCGAAAGTGAATTGCCGTTAAATGGCAAACGCAGTATCAGTGGCCATTCAATGGGTGGGCATGGCGCCTTGGTCATGGCAATGCGTAACCCGGATCTATATCGCAGTGTGTCAGCATTTTCTCCTATTTGTCACCCAAGTCAGTGTCCATGGGGAGAAAAGGCTTTCAGTGGCTATTTAGGCGACGATAAGCAAGCTTGGTTAGACTATGACGCCACGGAGCTGTTACTTAAGCTGAAACAGTCGCCCCCGCTTCTGGTATCGCAAGGTGAAGCCGATAATTTTCTAGCCGAGCAGTTGCGCCCGGACGATCTCGCTGATGCGATTCGCCAAACCGGTGTGCAAGGAACCATTGAGCGCGTTGACGGGTATGATCATAGCTATTACTTCATTGCCAGCTTTATTGACGAACACTTGCGTTTCCATGCCAAATATCTTGTTAACTCACTAAACTAAAACGAAAATAAAACTGGTCAAAAAATCTGCTCCTTGCTAAGGTGAAATTTACCCATTTCGGTACGTTGTAAGTACTATGCGAGTTAACCTGACAAGGAGCAGTTTATGTCGCCACGTCGAACTGCCGCTGCCATTGCGTTTCTCTACCTCTTTCTGGGCTATCTCTGGATTAGCTTTTCAGATCGCTTTGTTTTAACTCTAGCTGCTGAGTCACTCTACCTTACCGAACTGCAAACCTACAAAGGCTGGGCTTATGTTACAGTTACTGCGGTTTTGCTTTACATACTTGCGCACAGAGCGCTGCAGCGAGAGCGTAACTTATCGGAACGCGATGGCTTAACTTTATTGTTGAATCGCCATATGTTTGAACGTGAGCTGCAAAGCGAACTGACCTATGCCGACGACAACGATCAAAATTTAATTGTCATTATTTTTAATATTGATGGCTTCAAACAAATCAATAGTCATGTGAATCTCGAGGCCGGTGATAAGTTTTTGATTGCAGTCGCTGGCGTATTAAGGGAGTCATGCCATCAACAAGCGTTAATTGCACGCTTTGGCGGCGATGAATTCGCACTTGCCCTACCTGACGCACGTTGGCCTGATGATGGCCTACCGTTGTTGCAAAAAATACAGCGCCGTATTAATCAATTGCGTGTGCCTGAAATCCCAGAACTTAGTTTCACCTCCAGCGCGGGCGTTGCGTTGTATCCGCGCGACGGCCGCAGTGCGGAGAAGCTAATCGACGCATCAACACTTGCATTAGATGAAGCTAAAACGAACAGTCGCGGTAGCCATAAGCTATTCAATGCCGAACTAAGTCAAGTTATGTCAAGTCGAGCCCGGCTATTACTCGACTTGAAATTAGCACTCGACCACAACCAACTCACTGTTGTCTATCAACCGCAGTTTTGTGTTCAGGAAAATCGTATGACAGGCGTCGAAGTTCTCGTTCGCTGGCATCACCCTGAGCGCGGTATGATTCCGCCAAGCGACTTTATTCCGCTAGCTGAACAACATGGGTTGATTTGTGGCATTACCGACTTTGTGATGCGTACCGCCTTACATGAACTGATCGAAGCAGGCTTACTGTATCGAGATATCCAACGCGTTTCCTTTAACGTTTCCGCCGCAGATTTTAATGGCAATGAAAGCTGCGACCGCTTTATTGCCAACTTATCCGAGTTACCTGGTGATTGGTCAGTTATTGAACTGGAACTAACTGAAAGTGCAGCCTTGTTGAATTTGGAAGGGGTTAAACAAGTTCTGAGTGTGCTTAATAAGAGAGGTGTGCAGGTGTCGCTAGATGATTTTGGCACGGGCTACTCATCGCTCAACACGCTGCGCTTATTGCCAATTCAAGAAGTCAAAATTGATCAAAGCTTTGTTAAAGATATTGTGCAAAATAAACAGGACGCCAAGCTAGTACGAACCATTCTGGCCATGGCAAAGGCGCTACATTTGCGAGTAGTCGCTGAGGGCGTTGAAACCCATGCGCAAGCCAATTATTTAATCAATGCAGGTTGTGAAGAACTACAGGGATTTCTGTATGCCCGCCCAATGGAGATTGATCATTTAATTACCTTTATTGGTAATCTCAATCAGCAGAAACGCGCGCAATCTTAATCTGATTTTTGCCCTGCTGTTTCGCTTCATACATAGCCTTGTCTGCCACCCGCAATATGCTGGCAACATCGTAACTAAGGTTAGCATCGCCACAGTGGCATACGCCCATCGAAAGCGTAACAGGCCAATGATGTTCAGCAAATTCCTGAACTAACATTTTGCGGACACGCTCCAGCACATGCATAGCGTCTTCAAGCGTAGCGCCGGCGTGGATCGTAGCAAACTCATCGCCGCCAACACGTGCAACCAAATCGCTCGCGCGACAACCGGCCTTAACCACGTGTGCAACTTGTTGCAACACCTCATCACCGATTTCATGACCATAAGTGTCATTAATTATTTTAAAGTCGTCTAAATCAATGAAACAAACCGCAAACTGCCGCTCTTGGGTACGCAATAATTCAATATCGCGCTCTAGTTCTTCAACAAATGCACGGCGGTTGGCAAGCCCGGTCAAATGATCCGTAAGTGCCAACACCCGTTCTTGTTCTAATTCACGGCGAATTTTATCTTCGGTCAATTTGTTTGACGTTGAATCACGCACGAAGGCAATCGCGAATGGCTCACCGTCAAATTCAACATGACTCAGCATGATTTCAACGTGAATCATGCTTTCATCTTTGCGCCGACCTAAAAACTCAAACCCTTTACCCATCGGCCGATTTTCAGCACGACTAAAAAAAGCTGCAACGTGCTTCTCGTGCATCATATGCACAGCAGCAGGTAGCAAAATATCCAGCTTGTTACCGATCAGTTCACGACGTTGCTGATAACCAAACATCGAAACGAGCATACTGTTTACCAGAACCAACTCGCTGGAACGATTCATAATAAGCGCGGCATCTGGGATTACTTCGAGCAATTCGGCTATGGTGCGGTGTGTCTTCATGATTTCCGTTTACTTTTATACATCTTACTATCAGCACTGTGAATCAGTGCATCTAATGTTTTTCCGTTGGCTGGGAACAGTGCATAACCTAAACTCGCGGATACCTTGATGTCTTCTGACTTATAACGAATCGGCGCGGCAATCACTTCAGCTAATTTTTCACATTGCTCCGCAACAACTTTTTCGTTGTCGATACCCATCAACACAACCAAAAATTCATCACCACCAATACGCGCTACGGTGTCGGTTGCGCGCGTGTGGGTCAGCATGCGTTGCGCTAAGGATTTTAACACCAAATCGCCAGCTTGATGACCAAAATCATCATTAATTCTTTTAAACCGATCGATATCAACCACAACAACGGCAAACGGCGTTGGGTGCCGGTCATACAGATGAACTAAGGTTTGCAATCGTTCCATAACCATACGGCGATTCGATACATTCGTAAGCGGATCAAGCATAGCCTCGCTGTAAGATGTGCGGTACCACACAAACAATGTAAAGAGCATGATATATAAAGCGATAACATAAGGATATCCGATCAGTCGCACCCGTTGGCGTTCCCAAAACCCACCATTTTGGCTGGCATCGGTCGCCAAGGCGATCAACCAATATCCATTTGGGAAACGCACCCGCTCCTTAAAGTCTGCGTTGGCAAAGACCTGATCAGTACCCCAAAACACGTCGCCATCAGCGCCTTTACCATCTCGCCCTTGCAACGCTATCTCGTATTTTTCCATGAGCGCATCGATACCAACTGCGTGAAACAACACATTGATATCGATTACGACGGCTAACACTCCCCAATATTCTTCCATGCCATTTCCATGACTGAAAATTGGAATCCTATAAATAACGCCCTGCCCCCCTTGCAGTAAGTCAACAGGGCCAGCCAAAATTGCTTTGTGGGTTTCTTGCGCACGCCGAACAACGTCGCGCTGATCAGGAATTTCATCGTAGTTATACCCGATGATAACCTCATTCCCGGTTAACGGATAAACAAATGAAATGACATTATTTGGCGCAATCGCCAGATTACGTATGATGGGATTGTCATCAACGACGGTTTGGGCAGGAACCAACCAATCTGCAACATCACTGTTTGGGTGCGAAGTTAAATAACTGGCTACGCCCCAAGCACCGTAGATTGCGGCATTAAGTTCAGATTCAAGATCAGCACGCAGCCCGGTAAATTCTGATTGTAATTCACTAAGCTGTTGAGCTCGAACGCGATCTTTATTCAGCGCGTGAAAATACTCTACCGCAATTAAAGCTAGCAGTAGCGAACTGAGCACCGCGATAATAAAAGCAATTCTTCGCGCTTTCGTAGTGAACACAACGACTCCAAAAACACTGACACCCCACTAAACATATACGAACAGAGATTATTCGCAACTTAAAATTTACAATACAAAGAGCCTTGGCTGGAATAATTCATCAAGCAACTTTAAACTGAACGTATTCAAATTGTTTAGGAAAGCATATGCGACTCAAACTTGTTGCACTCATAGCACTATTAGGCGGCGGTTTGTCTGGCTGCGCTACTTACGGTGTTATCGACAATCACTCGCAAACTGAAAACGTTACGCCGCAAAATTATTCACTGGCCAACTATGCCGCTGAGCACTCGCGTTCCGATGACATTACCATTGTGCTGGCATTTTCCGGCGGCGGCAGCCGTGCTGCAGCATTGTCTTACGGTGTTCTCGAAGGTTTACGCGATACCAAAATCAATATAGGCGACCGCGAAGTACGATTGTTAGACGAGGTTGACCTTATTACCTCTGTTTCGGGGGGGAGTTTCACCGCGGCTTATTATGGCTTGCACGGTGATAAAATATTTACCAACTTTGAAGATGACTTTCTGCGCCGTGATTACGTTTCGGAATGGCTTTATGGTATTGCAAGCCCGCTGCTCTGGTTTTCCAATAAGGGGCGAACCGACATCGCCACCCGCATTTACGAAGAACGCCTATTTAAAGGCGCAACTTTTGCTGACCTGAATCAGCGTAACGGCCCATTAGTACTTATCAATGCCTCAGATCTGGGCGGTGGAGTGCGTTTCTCTTTTGTACAAGAATATTTCGATTTACTCTGCTCTAATATTGCCTCATATCCAATCGCTCGGGCTGTTACAGCATCTTCGGCTGTACCTGTAATGCTCAATCCAGTCGTGTTGCAGAACCATAAAGGCTGCTACAACCCAGCTCAAAACTACCTAGAAAAGCTCGATGAGAAAAAAATTAAAGAAGCCCAATTAGCACCGCAGTTAATCGATACCTTAAACGCGCTTCGCAGCTATCAAAACCGAGACGAACGTAAGTTTATTCACCTCGTTGACGGCGGCATTACAGATAACCTCGGGTTAATGGCGTTTTATGAGTTGGTCGAAATCGGCGGAGGTATTGCCAATTTTATGGAACGTATCGGCAGCAGACCATCAAAACGTCTTGTCATTATTTCCGTAAATGCATCAACCAAACCGCGCTATAACATTGAACACACCAACAAAATTGCCGACATTGAACCGATAATCAGCGCCGTTACCGATACGCAATTACATCGCTATAATTCGGCAACCATCAGTTTAATTCGCCGCAGCATGGAACGCTGGTCAGAAGAGCTTTCCACGTATTGGGAACCGATAGAACCTTTCTTTATAGAAATCAGTTTTGACGGCATCCAACAAGAACAGCGCCGCGTGTTCTTTAATCAAATACCGACTAGCTTATCGTTAAGTGAAGAACAAGCAGACGAGCTGACCCGAGCAGGCGTTGAGCTCTTGCAGCACAACGCCGAATTCCAACGCCTACTTTACGAAATAGAAGGTAAAGATTAGGATTTTTGATTGGATTCTTCTTCTGTTGCCTTTTTTATAAAGAAAACAGCGTAGAAAACACACATTCCAATCACGATTGCTAATCCGCTGAACGAAAAAAAGATAACTGGGTCAGTGAAGAATTCGCGTAACAGGTTCATAACCTTACTCCGTATGTGGTTTATAGGAGTATGTTAGTAAATCTGTAGCTTTGAATATTGATTTCGATCAATCTTTTTATTGCTGTTAGGGCTCCAGTGATAATCGCGTTGTTATCACATCATCCTTAACCACAGTCAGCATGAACACATCGCCGTAATCTTGCTCACTAAGCTCAATAGCGTTGCCTCCGGCTAATCGCACGAGTTCCGGCACTGTATTGCTATGCCCTACAATCAATGCATTTTGCTGTTGCTCAAGTACGCTCTTGATTAGGGCCTCACTGTCGCCAGCAGCATAAGTTGTGATGGCAACATCTATCATCTCGGCAGTGGGCTTTGCGGTCTGTTGTGCACGCTGGTATTTGGTTGCATAAACATGCTCCAAATCAACATGCTTCAACAAATGCGCCAAGTTAAGTGCCCGTTGCTGCCCCAGTGCAGACAATTCTGGGTCGGGTTTATCGGGCACCTTCTCCGCGTGGCGAACAATGAATAAGGTCATAACTTCGGTGGGCTCCGCCATAACTGGGCCTCCAAGGCAAAACAATAAAACGGCGAGACAGATATTTTTCATATATTAATCTGACGCTTTCTTTTCAAGTTGCATGGCTACAATTGCCGCTACGGTAAATAGTTCATCATTTAAGTCATCCGTTTGCATCTCTACCTGGTGCTTGTCACGAATGGAAATCAACTTTTCAGAAGCTTTCGCAAGTAATTTATCGCGATGATAAATCGTAAACGCTAAGTCGAGTAAATTTCCCTTAAACTCGGCGCCATCATAAGGTCCGCCGGTCACCCAATACTCGCGTTTAAGCGAGAAGAACTTGCGCTGCAAAACCATATCGCCAAGTTGGCCACTCACCAAAAATGTTGGACGAATCGCCAAACGCTTATGGCGTATTTGCATAATTTCTTGATCAGCTTGGTTGAAAATTCGCCAGCGGCGCCGCAGCAGTGCAAACTCACCTTTGGCGTAATAACACAGAGCACCGTTCGTATCCGTAATATCAATTCGGCCGAAAAGCGAAACAATTCGCGTGGAAACAATCAAACCCCGAACCATGGTTGCCTCTTTCTTATTGTTTTTGTAATTATTTGACAAAGAGTGCCATATATTTAGTCATTTAGGTAGCGGTAGAGCTTTAACCGCTCATGTTCCGGATTCAAAACATAGCCGATATCTACAAAGTTGAGTTTAAGGAGTAAGTTGATGGATGCCTGATTGTTGGGATTGACAATTGCATCGACGATCCCCACGCCCTTTTTCCCGGTTAAATAACTGAGCATCAAGAATGCCGCGCATCTAGCAACACCCTGCCCCCTCGCATTTCTTAATAACGCATACCCCAAATCAATGTGTTCCAGAAAGTCACGTTTCAATACACTAATGACCCCCATCGGGTAACCATCATCCGCCGCGCGAATCGCCCAAAGGCCCAAATAGTCAGGCTGATTGAGCACACCTTTCTCGAGATAGGCCTGCGTCTGCTCTTTGGTACGAACGCCCCGATCGCCAATATTGGTAATAAAATCTGGGTCATTGAGCAGTTCTAATAGAAAGCTAACATCGTTCAAAGACACTTTTTGTAAAACGATTTTATCGCTTTTTAGCGTTAATAAATCAGAATTGAGCCCCATACCACTCCCATTAATACCAATGCAAAAAACACGGCCGCCGAAGCGATGTCTTTCGCGCGCCCACTTAATTCATGCAGCTCAGGCCCAACACGATCAACAACGGCCTCGATTGCTGAGTTTAACAGCTCGGTAATAACCAAAATAAACAAAGTTAGTATCAGTACGAGACGTTCAACTAGTGTTACATCAATCAACAATGCGATGGGCACCAATACCGCGCACAACAGCGCCTCTTGCCTAAAAGCAGCTTCAGATTTCCATGCCAACCTTATTCCACGCATTGAATTAAATGTGGCATGAATTATTCTGTCAATTCCTGTTTTATTCGCTTTCATATGAACCCTCAGTGCACAATAACACTTTAATTTACCAGCTCTTTCTTAAGCCTTCCTTAAGGTTTCACTGATAGCTTGTACCGAGTAGAACTTTGAGGTTTAAGTTAATGGTACGAGCAATAAAACAAGGTACAACAAGTTTCATCCCCGTAGCGCTGTTTGTTGTGAGCAGCTTGCTTATGCTAAGTCTATTTCGCTTCGGTTATTTTATTTTATACACCGAACGCGTTATTGAAGCGATCAATCCAATTGAATTTTTCCTGTTAGGAATACGTGCCGACTTGATTCAAATTGGCTACTACACGCTTGTTCCATTATTACTGTTCCCGTTCTGTAACTTTCGTAAAACACATCAATTGTGGCTCAAGTTTTCGGTGCTGTGGTTTAGTGCCTGCTTTGCGTTGCTGTTTTTTATGGAAATTTCTACGCCTGCGTTTTTGGCACAATACGATACACGGCCAAACCGCCTGTTTTTTGAATACCTGCTGTATCCTAAAGAAGTATTTTCCACGCTGTGGAATGGTTTTCGTGGTTGGCTAATTCTAGGCGTTACCGCCAGTGGCTTGGTCATTTATACCGTTTACACGTTTTCAAAGTCGATGCATAAGCGGTTAGCTCAACGAACCACACACCACGGTATGGCGTGGTTACTTTTGCCTGTTGTTTTGGTTTTTACCGTTTTGGGAATACGTTCAACGTTAGCACACCGACCTGCCAATCCTGCATTCTTTGCGGTTTCGAGTGACGCTATGGTGAACTCGTTAATATTAAACTCGAACTATACACTGGCTTATGCGGTGTATAATTTAAAGCATGAAGACAAAGCTAATCGTGTGTATGGGCAGTTAACAGACGCTGAAGTTATCGCAACAATTACTGCCGAAGATCACCTGAAATCAGCGGATTTCCCGTTTAAAAATTATCCGACCGTGCACTTTCAAGCCGCTTCGAATAAACGTGAAAAACCGCTCAACATTGTCATTATCTTAGAAGAGAGTTTAGGTGCAACCTTCGTGGAGTCGCTCGGCGGATTGCCTGTTACACCAAATATCGAACGGCTAAAAAACCAAGGGTGGTGGTTTGAAAACCTCTACGCTACGGGTACTCGATCGGTACGTGGTATCGAAGCCGTCGTATCTGGCTTTCTGCCATCGCGCGCCCGCAGTACTGTGAAGCTCTCAGATTCGCAGCGCTATTTTTTCACAATTGCAGATGCGCTAAAACGCCAAGGCTACACCACCGAGTTTATTTACGGCGGTGAGTCGCATTTCGACAACATGGCTGCGTTTTTCACCGGCAATGGGTTTTCCAACATTATTGATCAAGATGAATTCAGCAATCCTGTATTTGAGGGCAGTTGGGGCGTTAGCGATCAAGACTTGCTAACCATGCTGCATGCTCGACTCATTGAGCAACAGGGTTCATCACAACCTTCTTTTACCTTGGCGTTCACCTCGTCAAACCATGAGCCATTTGAGTTCCCTGACAATCAAATAGCACTTAGTGAACACCCCAAACAAACCGTTAACAACGCGGTTAAATATGCTGATCATGCATTGGGCCAGTTTTTCGATAGGGCCATGCAAAGCGACTATTGGCAAAACACGTTATTTCTGGTGGTTGCTGACCATGACACCCGTGTTTATGGAAATGACTTAGTTCCCATTCAAAAATTTCATATTCCTGGTCTCATTCTTGGTGGCGACATAAGCCCACGCGTCATCGATACCGTAACCAGCCAAATCGATTTAACGCCAACACTGCTCTCATTAGCTGGTGTAAGTGCTTATGTGCCGACCCTGGGTCAAGACCTAAGCAACCCTGAAACTCCCCCAGCGAATCGTGCCATGATGCAATTTGGTGACAGCTATGGTTGGCTACAGGGCAATCAACTCACCGTTTTAACCACCGACGGCAAGCAGCACCAATTTACTTACCAAAGAGACAGCAAAGAGTTACTGCCCTCGCATCAATCTCTTGCTGATAAGCAAATTAAACGCATTCAAGCATTTGCTATGGCGCCCTCGGTGCTCTACCAAAGCCATGCCTATTACGTGCCAGTTACCCATTAATTTTTGTTAAAAAATTGCTTTTATTGAAGATTATGCCATTCTAAACCAATAACTTAAGCAACTATTGAGTAGCAGAGGAATGGCAACGTGCTGTAAGCGTTTAATCGTCAGTTTTCTTGTGTGCTGTGGGGTATTACCTCTCGCCTCCTTTGCCGCACCGGAAGAATTAACTTTTGTTGGGTCGAAATTTTATCCGCCGCTGCAATGGCTTGATGCAAACAATGAGCCGCAAGGTTTTATTGTTGAACTTGAACAAGCTCTTGCCAATGAAGGCGACTACCCAATTACTCAAACTCTATTGCCGTGGAACGAAGCACTCCAGGCAGTGCGAACGGGACAAGCTGATGCAGTAGCTCTGATTCCTTCCGAAGCCCGCAGTGAATATTTCGATTTTTCTGAACCCTTCTACTATGTCGCGCACGGCATTTTTTCTCACTCCAACGGCATCCAATACGGTAATTACGCTCAGCTTGAAGGTAAAAATGTTGCCGTGGCATCAGGGGCTTTTGCCCAGCAGCAACTCAGCGACAGTGGCTATAACTTTGAATTGATAAGCGCTAGTGATGAATTGCATTGTTTACAGTTAGTCGACAACCGAACCGCAGACGCCTGTATCGAAGTAACGACAACGTCGCGTCATTTAATCACCAATAACAAGTTACAAGTCGCACTTTCTAGCCCACCGTTTTGGCCGCAATCATATGCATTCGGTGTGCGTAAAGGAAACAAGGAATTATTAGCGCTTATCAACAAACAACTTGCGATGATTCAAGTCAACGGCACCTATCAGAACGTTTACCAAAAGTGGGTAGCCCAACTTGAATGGCAAGAGCGCACCTTTACAAGTAACCTTAAAGCGCTCGGTTGGCTGGTGTTTGGCATTGTTTCTATGGCTGCGGCAGGTTTTGGCTGGAGCTATGTTCTAAAAAAGCAAGTTGCGCTGAAAACCTACCGAATTCAACAAGAACTTGACGCCCGCAAAGTACTACAAAAACGCCTCCACTTTTTGGCCAAACATGAAGTGATAACAGGGCTTTATAATCGCCCTGCTTTTACGGAGTTGTTAGATAAGCAAATTAAGGCGCACCCTGAGGACCACCCTACGGTCATCGTGATACGCATTGCCAATATAGATTCCATTACGTCTTTGTTTGGCTATGACATTACCACTGACCTACTGATTGAGTTCTCAGAGCGACTCAAAAAACAAGGGTTCAAATACGCAGCCCACTTTGGTGTAGGTTTATTCGCCGCTGTCGCAGATGCGGAGCTAACTACCGAGGCAATCATCGATCTCGCCATGCAACCGCTAGAATTCCAGTCGATTGATTTCGAGCCCCTGCTTGCTTTTGGTCTGATTCGACATAAGGACTTCGGTACAATCCAATCGAACGATGCACAAGAACTATTACGACAGGCTTTAACTGCCGTTTCAGTGTCACAAAAAGACCATAAACTCTGGGTTGAGTACTCGCCAGGATTAGAGCCCAACGCTGACGATTTGCGGTTGTTAAAAGACTTTCACCAGTATGGTACCCGTGATTTTTTCCTGCATTATCAGCCTAAGCTAAGGTTAGAAACAAACACCATTCTTGGTGCAGAAGCCCTGGTACGTTGGCAACATCCGACACTCGGTGTGGTGCCGCCAAGTAAGTTTATTCCGTTAATGGAAGAATCGGGTCTTGTCACACAAATTACCCGCTGGGTTATTACCGAAACAATTGCGATGATGAAGCGTCATAAGTTGTGTCAAAAAGGCATCGTTATCAGCGTTAATGTATCAACACGCGATCTAACCGAGCTCGGTTTTGTGCAGTTTGTGCAAAATATCGTGAACGATATCGATCCAAAGTGCCTGCAATTTGAAATCACAGAAACTGGCTTAATTGATGATTCAGAACGTGCATTGTATGTGCTGAGTAAAATGAACGAACTTGGAATTAGCTGCTCGGTGGATGATTTCGGAACAGGCAACTCATCCCTTTCTTACCTCAGTAAGTTCCCCGTAGCTGAAATAAAGCTCGACCGAAGCTATGTGTTTGATATTGCAGAAAACGACCGTAACTATATGATAGTGCGTTCAACCATTGAGCTGGCTCATATGTTGGGCATATCGGTTACAGCAGAAGGGGTTGAAGATATTGCCACGATTAATGTCCTGCGAGAGTTTAATTGTGAAACCATTCAAGGTTTTGTTATTTCTCGTCCAATATCCGAAGATGAAATTGTCGGGATGTTTTTAAGAGAAATTAAGATTTAATGAGGCAGCTTGGCTAAGTGCCAGCCAGTCCCCAGTGTTTTGCAGTGCGCTGCAAGGCTTCAACATTTTCTGAAGCTAACAGCTGAATTGGCGTTTGGGAGAAATGATTGGTTAGCCCAAGCTCCTGCTTTAGCCAGGCAACCATGGCTTCGCCTGAATGAATCGTTTTAGCCCCATCAAAATAATCAGCAATTTGCGGTGCAATAAGCGGAAAATGTGTGCAGCCCAGCAGCACGACATCTGGTTTTACTAATTCTGAAAAATAATGATGCATGGTTTCCCGCAATATCGGGCCTTCAAATAACGCTTCTTCAACAATGGGTACAAATAATGGTGTGGCAATTGCGTCAACACAGTGAAATCCCAACGCTTGAATTCGTTGCTGGTAAGCGCCCGAGTTAATCGTTGAACGTGTTGCGATAATCAATATGCGCGCATCGTTATCAATGCCTTCAAGCTGTTGCAAGGCGAGCACACCCGGTTCGAGTACCCCGTATACGGGTTTATTCGACTGTTGCTGCATTGCAGCCAGGGCAGTGACACTCACGGTGTTACAGGCCACAACTAAACAATCAACATCGGTACCATTAAAGAACTCAACCGCTTCAAGCGCGTAGCGTGTAACAGTATTCTTATCTTTGTTGCCATAGGGCACACGCGCAGTATCGCCATAATAGAGCAGCTCACTAAAACAACCACTTTGCTGCAACGAACGCGCAACTGTTAAACCGCCAACCCCACTATCAAACACACCTACTTTCACGCATTTTCTCCCCATTTTATGCGGCAGATAAAATACGTGTCTTCGCGCGCAAACTCAACCTCTATAGCGAGTTGCTGGGCAAGATTTTGCACAATACTTAAACCAAGGCCTGAACCGTCTATATCCATTTGCTTACCACGATAGAAACGCTCAGTCAGGCGCTCCAACTCTAATGAATGATCAGGCGCCACTTGGTTTTTAATCTCCAGTTCCTGATCGGAATATGTAATTGAAATCGTTGTGTTCGGTGGTGAATATTTAACGGCATTGTCAATTACGTTGGCCAGTAAAACACGCCAGTAACTTGGGTGACTTTGATGCATTATCCGATCAGGCAGATCAACACCAAAGGTGATGCCCTTTTGTTCGGCAAGTAAATAACTGTCGGCGATAACTTGCCGCACTTCACGGGCAATATTGACGGGTTCAGAACCAACTTGGGTTAATTCAGCTTTTGAGAGCATCAATAAGCTCTCAACTAATTTCACCAACCTCTCAGTACTTATTAGCAAGCGCTCTATTTGCTGCTTTTCTATTGGGTCCTTACTGACCAGCAGGTTCTGCAAACTCGCTTTCAATGCGGCTAGCGGCGTACGCAATTCGTGGGCGGCGTCAGCGGAAAAACGCTTTTCGCGAACAAAGGTTTGCTCAATGCGAGCTAAATAGTGATTGAGCGCCTGTTTAACTAGCACCACCTCTTCATCTTCGTTGCTTTGTTCAAATGGGCTATAGTCATCGGTGCGACGGTGACGAAGTGCTGCGGCTAAACGCCGAAAGCTGGTGAAGCTTTGGTTGATGGTCCACCACCCTAACCATAACATCAATGGCAGCAGTAACAGCACCGGAACCAATGTATCTACCGCGAGATCTGTTCGCAACTCAGACCGAAAACTATCCTCTTGCAGCAGCAATATTTGATAATTGCCGTCTGGCGTTAGCATCCCGAAGCTGTGCCAAAGCGTTGCTGCTATTATAAATTCATTAAAACCGGACTGATACGGTAATGCCCTGTGGTCTGGCGCGCCTTGCGTGCGCATGCTCCAGTCTTGGTTGATGCGTTCAATTCGATATGCAAGTTTCTCTTCATATTCATGTTCGCTCACAGACTGCAGAACTTGATGAGTCGGCTGGGTAAGCTCAGCGCGGTTCACCGGCAATAATGCCGCAAGTGTTTTCGCCTGCTGGACCATTTCAGCATCAAATAGCTCATCAACTTCATGGCTTACTTCATAATAAATCCACGTGGCCGACAAGCCTGAACTGACTAAGTAAACAACGGAAACGGTAATCAATATACGTCGTCGTATTGATTTGAATTTTGCGCCAAACGCCTTAATTATTTGCATGTTAAGCGGTATCCAACGCCGCGAATCGTTTCAATCCATTCTTTATGACCAAGCTTTTTACGCAGGTTTGACACATGCACTTCCAACGCATTGCTCTCCACTTCAGTCTCTGCTTGGAACACCGCAGATTCTAAGCGGTCGCGGCTATGCACGCGCTCAGGTGCTGACATCAGTGCTTTTAACAACTCAAACTCACGACGCGATAAATTAATTGTCTGGCCTTCGGCTTCAACCTCACGCGTATTGGTATTGAGCTTTAATGCGCCCACTACCAAATCTGACGACACATAACCACGCTGGCGGCGCACCAAAGCGCGGAGCCGTGCGGCTAGTTCGTTCATATCAAACGGCTTGGTCATGTAATCATCGGCACCCAAATCTAAATGAGTGACTTTGTCATGGGCCTGATCACGTGCAGTTAAAATCAGAATCGGCAGCACTAATCCCCGCTTCCGGCTTCCGGCTAATATCCGTGAGCCCTCTAAATCCGGCAGCCCGAGATCAAGTACCATGGCGTCATATTGATGATGATTCAGCTCGCTGATGGCCGCGGCGCCAGTGCGCACCCAATGCACACTGAACTCGCGGTCTGCTAAGCCAAGCTGTACCGCTTGGCCAAGCAATGAATCATCTTCAACCAATAACACCTGCATCTAGTTCACCTTAGCGGCAATTTTTTCCATTAAAGCCTGAATTTCTTGTCGACGCTTTTCATCAGCCAGCGGACGTTCAGGCCGTGGCGGTGCTTGCAATGCATGCTCTGCCGCAATTTTAGCGCCTTGATAATCGCCCTGCTCATATAGATAGTCGGCGTAAAAGTAGTTCGGGTCAATACCGTCAGGGTTGATTGCTAACGCTTTAAGCAGTAATTCCCCGGCTTTCTTATCATCGCCAAAGCCCAACGGCCAACCTGGCACTTTGTAATAAAGTGTTCCTAAGCTACCGTAAGCTGAACCATCCAAGGCGTCAGGATCAAGTTCTAACGCATGCTCCAGTGACTTACGGGCCTTTTTAGCCAGTCCAAGAGCACCTAAGCCGCCTTTGGCGCCAGCATAGGTACTTTGAATAATGCCGCGCCAAACATAGGCGTCTGCATTATCAGGCTCACGTTCTATCCAAGCATTGGCTTCGGCCACAAGCATATCAAAAGCTTTCTCTTGCTCATCATCTTGCAAGGTATAATTGACCTCGGCCCAGCGTGTCTGAATGTGCAAAAGCTCTTCAGATTCAGCTGCCAAAGTCTGAGTGCTACCAATAGCGGATAAGGATAACGCGATAGATAAAACTAAATTGCGTGCTTTCATTGTGGGTACTCCTGAGATAATTTTTTCAAAATTGCGCGAGGCTTTTCCATACTGCTGTCTACCATGTTCGGTAGTAATCCATTCATTCGTGCGAACAGCTTTTCTGGCCAGCCCAGGGTTTGATTGCGGCGGCCTGCTGCTATTTGGTTGATAATTTGGCACGCGACCCACGCCGGTGAATCTTCTTTGGTTTTCAATAAGTTGTTCATCGCACTCATCAAACCTTGATTCATGGATGTACGTATTGCGCGCGGAGCGCAATAAAACACCTTAATTCCCTGCGCGCCAAGTTCACGCTGTAACGCTTGAGTAAAGCCGCGCAAACCAAATTTGGAGGCGCTGTACAGAGCTTGGCCTGGGTAACCAATAGCGCCAAACACAGACCCAATATTCATAATCCAGCCGTCAGCAGCAGGCAGTAATGGCATGATTGTTTGGCAACTCTGCATAGGAACAATCAAGTTGGTTTGCACCACACGTTCAATGCTCGCGTTGGTTGCTTGAGAAAACAGCCCAACCTGCGTGATAGCAGCATTATTAATCAGGCCTGTTACTGGATGCTGATGTTGTGCTTGCACATAGGTCGCAAGCTTTTCGGTAAAATCTGGTGCAAGTAAATCAGCCGCCAGATAGGGTTGCTGCAATTGCTCTGCGAGCGCACTCAATGTTTCCTGATTGCGCCCGACCAAGGTAACGCGCGCACCCAGAGCGCTAAGTTGACGGGCAAGTTCAGCCCCCAACCCACCCGTTGCGCCTGTTAGTACCACATGTTGTTTGGCCCATGAAAAGTGTTTCATGAAGCTAACTCCGGTATAGCACGGAACATATCACCATAGAGGCGGTAAACGTGGCGCGCCGTACTGATAATTGCCCGCTTTGACGGTTCATCGCTCACTTTATTCATAAGGGATTCAAAGAACTGCACATGGTCTTGGTCAAGATCACCATGTGAAAGCAGGTAGCTAAACGCCGAATCAGGCAATTTAAGTTTGGTTTGAATCTGTCGTGCAGCTTGGGTTGCTAGTTTTACGCTGGTTCCTTCAAGCACATGCGCCATACCGAAGAATGCCGTGGCGTTTACATCGTCAATTTGATGATAAACCAACGCAACCATTGCGGCGGTTGTTGTGTGCGGTTCACTTTCAACAATGGTTTGTGGGTCAATTCCTGTGGCCTTTAAGTCATTTAATATCCAACGTTCATGGCCATACTCTTCATTAATGTACTCAATTACCGCTTTACGCAGCCATTCTTGACTGCTGGCAATACGACTACCTGAGCGCATGAGCAACGGAGTTGTATGTTTTACATGATGATAGGCTTGCGTTAGAAACGCTTGGTACTCGGCCAGGGTAATATCACCTGATAACGCGCGCTGTATAATGGGTGCGCCTAATAAGTAGCGCTGCTCGTGTTCAGTTTCACTGCAAAGGTGATCGAAAAAAGTCATAGTTATGCCTCAAACGCATGAATTGATAGGGTTTAATAGATGGCGATGAGCGTGCGCGATTGCGTCACGACGCAAACGCCCTGTTCCTGTAAGCTGCTGATTAGCCACACTGAACTCATCGTGAATTAGATGCCAAGCTTGTAACTGTGCGTAATCTGGAAGTTGATGATTAACCGTAGCGACTACTTCAGCTATTTTCCCCGCATTTTTTGCATCCGAATTCCGGCAAACAATTAATGCCGTCAGCAAACGCTCTTCACCACCAAACACTGCAGCCTGCAGCACTTCGGGGTGCAGCATGAGCAAGCCTTCAAGCCATTCAGGGTCAACATTACGGCCAAAACTGGTCACAATGGTGTTCTTCTTGCGGCCTAAAACTTTTAAATTACCGACAGCGTCAAATTCGCCAAAGTCGCCCGTTAAAATCTCTTGTGGGTACCAAGAACTTGGTTGATTGAGGTAACCCAACATGCAGTTACCCTTAACGACAACCTCGCCATTTACAATTGCAACTTCAGCATGATCAAGTGGCTGCCCGACGGTGCCAGCCGCCGGAGCTGCTGGATTATTAAAGGTCACCACAGAACCGAACTCAGACAAGCCGTAGCCTTGCACCAACGGCAAATTAAGTAATTGTGCAGCATGCTCAAGTGAATCTGGCAGTCGTGCCCCACCTACTGCCAGCAACTTAAACTGACTTGCAGGAATTGCGCCTATTTGGGTGCCTGCGACAACGGCAGCAGCTAACCCCGGCGTTAATATAAGACTCTCAGGCTGAAAGGTATTCAATGCGTTAAAGAAAACCTGCAGGTCGAGCGACGATGAGCCACTTAGCCCAAGCACGCGGTTTGAGGCTAGCTGCACTTCATGGCCCAACCAGAGGCTTAGATAAACCCCCGCGATGTTCTCGAGCAACACTGCCAATGGCATAATCGCTAGGTGCCTTTTGACCTGAACTGCACTCAGTCGATCAGCCAGTGCCGTTACTGTCATCAGTAAATTTTCCGCGGATAAACAAACCCCTTTTGGCGAACCGGTACTGCCCGAGGTGTAAGTGATTTTCACAGTGCCATTCGGTAATTCGGGTCGGTTAGATGACGCTAAAAAGATACTATCGGTTTCATTGATAAGTACTTGCGCTCCGCTGTCCTGCAATAAGTCACTGCGCTGCTGTGCTGTGAAAAATGGCGGTACCGGAACAACAACACGCCCCGCAAACAGTAATGCAAGGTCATGAACCACCCAACGAATACTATTTGAGGCTTCTAAAGCAAAGCGCTGCTCAGTTTGTTGTTGATAGTGCTCAATGAGTTCGTCCAGCACGGCGATAAGTTGGCTGTAACTGAGTTCTTGCTCATGCTCACGCAAAGCTACTTGGCCTGGATTCGCCGTGGCATGCTGGCGTAAGCGCTGATAGAAAGTTATCAACATGCCATTGCCTGTGCTTCTGGTTGTCCCTGATGGGTCCAACCCGCTAATACGCGCGGTTGATGTTGGTAATAATCGCCCCATAGGTTTTGCAACTCACTTGGTAAAGCTGACTGTGTTGCATCGGCCAAATAGCTCAAGGCTATACCTGAGCGTTCAAGTTTTAGCTGGAGGTAACGGGTTGCGGTAAATACCACGGCGCTGCGCTGATGCACTTCAAGCGCGTGAACGATTGCGGCAAATAAAGTAGGTAAATAAGTCGCTGAAATCGCCGCCATAGAGCCAACCTCAGCAATTTCGTCCCGCTTTGGCATGGGCAAACCAGCAATATCATGTGAAGTAAGGGGTTTGTTTAGATAGCACTCGGAAAATAGCGTGCGTTGCTCAGCGAATTGTAAGCCACATGCAGCAACCAATTGTTCGTGGTCGTTGACGGCCAAAAGCGTATCGGGTAACTGACTTAAGCATGCTTTGAAGCTGAGCCAATAGCGCTCGCAAATAAATTGCTCCACTTGCGCACGCCGCGTATGGTTCTTGGTTACCAATTGATACTGCATGATACGTTCCTTCAGCGGCCATTACCGCGTTTAGCTTTCATGCAGCTAAGATAGTTTGAATTACTTAAGGAAAGCTTAACGTACTGAGGGAATATCTGTAGTAGCGAGAACTTGAAAAGTTCCCGCTACTATCATTCATGCGAGTAGTAGTGGGCTATTTTTCCAGTGCCGCGAGAACATCGCGTACAAAATCATGCTCACTAAACCCTTGCTGGCCAGCCATATCATAACCACGGCGCACAACAACGAGGTCTTTACTCGGGATAATCACGAGGTATTGGCCACGATTGCCACGCGCGGCAATAGTATCATTCGGGAGTTCAGGGAAGCGTTCATTATACAGCCACCACTGCGCACCATAACCGGGCGCGCCTTCATTCGGTTGCGCCGGCGCAGGTTTACTAATATAGGCTAACCAGTTTTCCGGTAATAAGCGCTCACCTTGCCAGATACCGTTCTGTAGATGGAGCACCCCCAATCGCGCTAGATCACGCGCGGTTGTCCATACCTGTGATGACATAATAAAATCATCATTCCAATCGGTCTCAAGAAAGGTGTGTTGCATACCAATCTTGTCAAGCAACGCTTCATAGGGAAATTTTAGAAAGTCTTCGCTATTGCCAAAACTCTCTCGCACCGCCCGCATCGCTAACATCGTATCGTTATTCGCATACTTCCAACGCGAACCCGGTTGCACTTCAAGTGCCGTCGTTACAGCCGTATCGACGACACGTCCACCACCCATATATACACGATCGGTGCGGTTTCCAGCGGCATTACTATCTAAACCTGAAGCCATATGCAGCAAATGTTCAAGCGTAATATGGCGGCGCGGATCAAGTGATGATTGCCAATTTGCGATGGTTGCCGGTGCGTTGACCTTCACATCACGATGCAATACTGCTGCGCCAACAACGCTTGCCGCTATACTCTTGGCAACCGACCAAGTTCTCTGCGAAGTTTCTGGCGAAAAGCCGTCAAGGTAATGCTCAGCTATGATTTTATCGGAAGTTGCAATCAATATGGCTGTGGTACGTGCGCCTGAACCATAATGCTTTGAAAATCCTTTTATTATCACGTCATCAAGATCTAAATTACCAGTAACCTCATTCACCGGTTGGCGAATCTGCCACGGTTCGCCATTGTCTTTCGCCAGCGCGGCTTCTGCAAACGGACGCGATACCTTATCGGCATCCGCTAACGTTGCTCCGACCGGAAGGTCGACACAGCCTAAACGTGCTCGCCATACTGAAATTCGCTCACGCTGACCATCATCGTACGCCACACGCACCAGCTTGTTTTCGCGATCAATATCTGCCTTCATTGCCGCAACTTTATCGGCCACCAACGGATAAATACCAGAGAGCTCGTGCTCGCGTATCGCGTCCTCAGACTTGTTTGCATTAAATATGGCACTGCAGGTGTACCCTGCAACATAACCTGCCGCATAACTATTGATCGTTGTTTCATCTTCTTGCCCTTGCGCTGCCCCAACGAACAACGTTAAGGGAAGAACAAACGAAGATAGGATGCGCCTGCGCATAAGCATTCCTCTTTATCTATTTACTCTGCGTGAATATGTCCGCGACCGAATTTATAGTCAATGGTTAAAATAAAGTGTTGCAGAACATCATAACCAATTAAGCCATCAACACGCACGCTACCAACACGGGTATTTAACTCAGCTTCGGCTTCGCCGAACTTCGCGTTAACGCCTGCTTCAGGCACCGTAATGCCCACATTCTCAAGTAAAAATGGACCAAAACCTAACGTTGGAATGCGGAAAAACTCTACATTCCCTGTTGTATTCACCCCTTGTGAAATGCCCTGTGTTAACGGGAACTGTGTTAGCCAACCGTTATTCTCTGCCACTTCACGACTTAAGTAGACGCCGCTGGTACTGCCGGTATCGAGAATCAACCACGCCTCAGTGTCGCCATTTAAATCAACCTTCACAATCGGATCACCAATGCCACGTCGAGGCCGCATGGGTAGATTTTTAACCTTAGCCATATCAATCGAGTCATGATCAATAAACCGCATACGACTATTTGGGTAATCGAACTGCAACACGAATTGCTCAAGTACAGGCGAACCTATAATAATCGCCGTATCTTCGCCGCCAAAATTGAGCTCAACATAATCTAATGCCAGGCTTTGACCGAACATATCGGTTTTAACGTCACGGTAAGCAATGCGCTCTTTCGTACCGTGTGCGCCTTGAACTTTAATTTTACCGCGGTGTTTCTTTGGATTAAGCCCATGCTTTTCTATAAATGCCTGATTAATCCCATTAATATTGGCACCTGAATCCATAATGGCCCAGCCTTCAACACCTTCAACTTGAACTTTGACACGAATATGGCCGCTGTCATGTTCGAAAGGTATCCATGCTGAAACGCCAGCCATTGCCGACGGTGAAAATATAAAACTGATAATGATTAGTAGCTTACACACAATACACATCCTTTTGTTATGTTAATATTTGGGGGCTCGTTAATAAAAAATCAGCGCGAAAGTAACTTGTCTTTTAGTCGACGATTTGCGGTACGCAAGCGCGCTGACAGAGTATCTTTTTTATAACGCCCTTTCTCTTCATGGCGAATTATCGAAACTTGCTTTATCGGACGTGTGCCATGCGTACCCAATATCCAGCGGAAAGCTCGGTCTTCATAGGTTTTCACCCAGCGTTCTTGTGGCTGTTGATAGCAATTAATCTGCTCACAGTAACCGTATTTACGGGCCGCATCGCCATGTACAATTTGAACGGCGCCCGTGGCTTTTTCGAAGGTGTGTTGCTTAAACTTTTGCGGAACAAGCACCGACAAATCCACCCCAAACTTTTTCACCTTACTTTTACACGAGTCAAGCAGCGCATCGTTTTTACAAAGCAACGCTGTTCGCCGTACGTGTTCAGGAAAAACCAAAATGGAGCGTTCTTTTGAAAGTTGCTTCTGCAGCGAGCTGCAGGTTTCCGGGCCGAAAATCACGTCGCAATCAGTAAACCAAATCCAGTCGGCGCGCGTGCTTTTAGCAGCTTGATTGCGCCCAATTGCACGGCGCAACAAACTTGTTTTGGGTAATGGTTGGAAGTTCCAGCGAATGTTCTTAACGTTGAGTTGCTCAAAATGTGCAATCAGTTCAACCGTTTTAGTGTCAGATTCGCTGTAGAACCCCGTGTAAATTATTTCAAAATCTTCGGGCGGATAGTCCACCAATGATTGCAATTGAAAGGCGAGTAGATGAGAGTATTGCCAACAGTGTGATACAACTTCAAAGCTTTTTAGCGGCTTGGGGTTATGATTTATGAATGGGTCGCTGGGTGTTGGGTAGAACCACCGCGCCGGCACATAGCCGGATGCAGCGAAGCGAAGGAAAAATTCCAAGCCCGAGTTCATCATTGTTGGTAAGCTCATAACGACAGCCCTATTTTAATTATTATTATTGGAATAGTGATAGTTTGCTTCGAAATTTAACCCTAGAGCAACTCGCCGTACCTGAAAAGAAAAAGTTTGTTAAAAATACGAAATTCAACTTAAGGTTCTCGTGCAACCATGTCAATTGTTAAAGTAATTCAATATCATCTACTTCGTAAATACAAATCACTTGCTGGTATCTACCTCAAACGTAATGCCGACAAATTAATTGCCGCGCGTTGGGCGCAGCAACAGGGGCAATTTCAACGCGCACCAAACGGCATTAATCAAACCTTAATGGTAAATTTAACGTCGTTTCCAGCACGCTTCGCTACGTTGCATCTAACCTTGAAGTCGTTGCTATTGCAGAATACACAGTTTGACCAGCTCAACTTATGGCTCTATCAGGAAGACATCGCTCAGCTACCCAGTTCCGTTACAGAGTTAACCCAACACGGTTTAACCATACTCCCTGTAGCTAAAGACATACGTTCGTATAAGAAGCTTATTCCCGCGTTGCAACAATTCCCGAATGCTTTTCATGTTACCGCCGACGATGACATCTACTACCGCAAAAACTGGCTGCACGAGCTGACTCGCAATTATCACGGCGACAACTCTGAAATTCTCTGCTGGCGTGCGCACCGCATTATGATAGATAAACGCACCAAGCAAGTACTGCCCTACCGTAAGTGGGAACCTAAAACAGAAGTGCGCGGGCCTGAGCCATTGCTATTTTTCACCAGTGGCGGGGGTGTGTTGTTTCCGCCGGGGTGCCTTGGCGAGCAAGCCATTAATAGTGAACTCGCCCACCAACTCGCGCCCTACGCCGATGACTTGTGGTGGTATTTTATGGCTCGGGTTAATCAATGCAGCATTCGCCGTGTAGGTGACAACCCCAAGTTAATCACGTGGAAAGGTAGTAAAGGCGAATCATTGTGGACGTTTAACAAGCAAGAAACTGGTGGTAACGACCACCAGTTTGCTCAGTTAAATGCATATTTTGGCGTGTTTAAATAGTCGCGGCTTATCGCCGCGCTATGAATTAATCGTCTTGGCCGCCTTGGCGCTTCACAAACTGTGACTTCAACATCATGTCGCCTGCACCATCCACTTTACAATCAATGTCATGATCGCCAGCAACAAAGCGCTTAATCACCGCCTTGGTGCCTACTTTCAGCACCAATGACGAGCCTTTCACTTTCAGATCTTTAATCAAGGTCACCTTGTCGCCTTCTGCCAACGGCGTGCCATTGGCGTCTTTCACCTGAACAGCATCATCTTCAACAACTTCATTCGGGTTCCACTCATGGCCGCATTCAGGACAAATCAGCAGCGCTTGGTCTTCGTACACATAACTTGAATCACATTTTGGGCAATTAGGTAGGCTCATGATTTCACTTCTTAATTAGAGATAGCGGTTAACAATGGCGTGATCATAGCGTTTTAGCGTAGAAAATAGAATCTTTCTGCCACAACCAACGTGTCACGCAATGGAAAAATGGCCAATCTGAGCTAGACTTAATACTACTTGGAATATGAAATTCAAATGCAACTCAATCGAGTTGAGGAGGCGCTATGAACTTAGACGCTATATTAAGAGATCCATCGGCTGCCTACGAAAAACCTGACGACATTTTGAACGACAGCAATCTCAGCTACGATGAGAAGCTAGAAGTTCTGGAGCAATGGGAATATGACGCACTTGAGCTTCAAGTCGCCACCGATGAAAATATGCCCGGCGCGAAAGAAGTGCCCTTGGATGACATTCTTGCAGCCAAGAAAAAGCTGAAAACAAAAAAGCCGCTCAAATGAGCGGCTTTTTATTGGTATTGGTGGAGCTGGCGTGGTTTTCCACCTAACCACTTTCATTTTTAAAACACCCGCAATCCCTTGTAAACCTTAGGACGCCTGATGTTCTTAGTGATACAGATTGTGTCACCAAAGTGGGATACGCGCAATTATTGACAAGAGTTTTAATATAATGAATATTCAATAGTGCGAGGGGTCAAAAGACTATCTTAGACAATGATACGGTAAGCTGATGTGATTTGGCGCATATCTCACTCAAAACCTGTACCTGCTTTAACGGTACTTTAACCGATAAAAAATTATCGCTCTATTTTCCATTTCAATATAGGTATCGTAAGAAATGTTCAGCAGGTTCAAGAAAAATATCAAAATTAAATCAAGGCTCTTCGAGATACTAAAAGCATACCTGCAATTCCTTGAACAAAATTCATCCTACTATTCGGCTTTAAACGATAAAGAAAAAATAGCTGCCCTAACGCGTATTTTCATAGGCGCTACTTATGATTTTTGCAAGACAGAGCCTAAGTTCGATTTTGTGAGTGATACTAAATACTGCCGCAATGCAATTTTTCGAATTGTAGATAAGAAATCCAGTGTCAACTTCAAGGATTTTTGCTTTGCATTTTGTGATTATGTCGTCGATATGACTGAAATAGAAAACTCCGTACAGTTTCAAAAGCTCATTGCAGAGTCAACTCGAAGAAAGCTTGTACGTGAAAACATAGATACTGAATTTGAAGTTACCCTAGAAGACTTCGTTTCAATTTACCAAAGCAGTTACGACTTCTGTAAAGACGGTTCATATGGGGTTTTACAGAGGTATTTAGCTGGTAAGGCGTAATATGCCCGTTAGAGGGTTACTTAGCATACTCAAATTGCTTTAGCTGATTCAGAGCGTATCAAGATCGGAATCTTGGTTAACTCAGTAACTTAAGAGTTAGCGCCTATCAATTGAACGAATTATAAAGTGAGTACGCTCAATATTCAAAGGTTAGGCAGAGAGCGATTGTGGAAAAAACTAGATCTATGGAGTGCAGCGACTGTGGCGAGCGCTTGGATGAACATGCACACGGCACATCCGAAAGCGTGCCTTGCCCCAACTGTCGGTCCGTCAGAAAGACGATCAGTCTCTGTTTTGTAGACGACGCGCAGCTTGATCTGAAAGATTCTCTACGGGGGAAGATCAAGGACTCGACTAAGCCAAGCAAGAAGAAGCTTCGGCAGGACTTTTTCGTCGGTGATGATATGCACCAGAAGAGCGGTAAGTGGTACAAGAAGGAAAGGTATCTAAACAAGGACGAGAACACTTACAAAGAAGTCGTTACCGATCCAGAAACTGGTAAGATTGTACATTGTTGTGAGGAACCATTGGATCAGCACCAGGGGCATGGCTCTGCAAAGAAGAAGCCCGATGAGATGGCTTCACCTGTGGAGAACGAGCCCAGAGATTCGGGCGTGGATGAAGCCTAACCAAGCGCTGCAGCCGACGCGGCAAAGCCCGACGTCTCCCCCAAGAGTTCTAGCCATGAGATCGATGAAATTTGCATTAAAATGACAGACAGTCGACGTCACGGGCATAAAAACGCCGCTCAAATGAGCGGCTTTTTATTGGTATTGGTGGAGCTGGCGGGAGTTGAACCCGCGTCCGTAATACCTACATCCTCGGTCCTACATGCTTAGTCAGTCTTTTAATTAATCACCAAGTCGCCGACAGACAGGCTACTTAAGGTGACGATCCCGATTGGTTTTAACGCTTTGGCTACGGGCGAAGCCTCCACGCGAGTTTGCTTTAGGGTGAACCGACTGATCCTAGTCTCACAAACAAAGCGCTAGGGGTCGGGCACAGCGGGTTATTAAGCCGCTAGAGCGTAGTTGTCGTCGTTTGCAACTATTAGGTTGAGGCTTTTTACGAGGCCAGCCTCACCTCGGCATGCACCTTGGGTTTCGTGTATCCCGTCGAATCCAAATCAGCCCCAAGTACTGTTTCAGTCTACACCTATATGGTGCTGTTGTCAGCTATTTCAAGTGCTGAAAAGCAATTTATAAGCCCGTGGTTTTAACGCCACGGGCTTTAAACTACCTATCAATTAGCAACTTATTGCCATTCAACCAGTAGGTCTACGCCTGAGTAGGCTTGATAACCTTGTAAACTGACATACCAACGGCCACTGCCAGGATTATCAATCGCGCAGGTTTCATTGTTGCCTGAACGATACGGACGGCAATCATAGCTTGACTCAGTTGGCTGTGAGCCCTGACGAACATACAAGTCAGCATCACCAGTACCGCCTGACATGGTTACATTCAAAGTTGTCATGCCTGCTGGCAAATCAACATAGTAATGCGTCCATGAACCGGTTGCACCAGACAGGTCGGTTGCTGAAGCAGAACCGCCTTCACCACCACCGCTAGTTGGCTCGGTGAACGACCCAGTCAGGTTCACGCCTGAGAAGCTTGAATAAGCGCGTACCATCACATGGTAGGTACCTGCTTGTACGTTCGAAATGGTACAAGTTTCGGTATTACCACCAAGATAAGGTCGGCAGTCATAGGTTGACGTGGTTGGCTGCGAGCCAAAGCGCACATACAAATCAGCATCGCCCGAGCCGCCGTTCATAGTGAAGCTTAAGTCGGTTGCGCCCGCAGGCACATCTAAGGTGTAGTAAAGCGCATCACCGGTTGATGCCGCCAGGTTAGATACCGTTGCACCGTTACTTAACTCATTATCTGCTGGTGGCTCTTGACCACCGCCACCGGCACAGCCGTTTGCGGTAATATAATCAACAGCATCTTTGGTTTGCACCAAACCGTAGCCAAAGCGCACGTCACGCCCGGCAGAACCTAAATCTTCTGCGGTGGCGTTTAATGCATCACGAATTTGCAGCGCACTACAACTTGGATGGTGGGACCATACTAATGCAGCCACACCCGCTACATGAGGCGATGCCATTGAGGTACCGCTCATGGTGCCATAGTTGCCCTGACTTCCGGTGCCTTCCGGGTATGTCGATAAAACATCAACACCCGGTGCAGCAATTTCAACTTGGCTGTTTTTCTGTGAAAACGATGCCAACGACTTACTGCTATCAAGTGCCGCGACTGACATAACCGCGTTGTAAGAAGCTGGGTAAGACAATGCGTCGGTAGAGCTGTACGCAGAACCGTCGTTACCGGCGGCAGCTATCAATAGCACGCCTTGGTTAAACAAGTTATCCATAGCGTTGGCTTCTGTTTGACTTGAGCCACCGCCGCCTAAGCTCATATTCACCACATCGGAGCCGTTATCAGCACAGGTTTCAATGGCCGCGACCAATGACGACGAGTAGCCCCACCCGCTTGAATTAAACACTTTCACAATGTGCATGTTGGGATTGCTACCAATCACACCGCGAACACCCAATCCATTGTTTAATGCTGCAATGGTACCCGCCACATGGGTGCCGTGCGGGCCACCTTGGTCGTACCAATTACCAGTACCGCTGTCGTTGGTACCATTGATGGTATCAAAACGTGTACCCATGTCTTCGTGCGGCAGGTCTAACCCCGAGTCAATCACACAGATTTTCTTACCACCAGAGGCCGCTGATGCGACACTGTCGTCAACTTGATCGGCTTGAACCATGCCAATACCATAGGGTACGGTTTGCGCCATAAACCGGCGTTTCTGATCCACTTCAATGTATTCAACGTTCGGATTTTTTTCGAATCGCTTCTTGTCTTTCTCGCTCATTTCGGCGGCAATTGCCAAGTTATGACGCATGCTCACTTTAACTTTACCACCAGCCTTCTCAACCATGCTGCGTGCATGAGCCAAAGCGAGCTCAGAGCGACCGCGACTATTGGCTTTATTCACAGCTTTGCTATTTTCTTTAAATTTTATGATGTAGCGCTGTGATTGCACTGAATCGGCTTGTTGAACTGCTTGTAATGGTTGGGCTTTCGAGTGGTCAGGAGGCTGCGCTACGGCTGCAGAAATCGATACTGCCAACGCGGACAGAGTAAGGATACTTAGTTTATTCATGCTGTATTATCTCTTTTAGTTTTTATTCATTGGCTTGTTGCAAGCCAGTGATACACAGCAGCGGCGGGATACAACGTTTGGCTGCAAGAACTGGTGGTTAAAAACACACCAGTTGTCACAATCTAGCAAAGCTTCAGTAACTTACGAATACATACAAAGTTAAGAGAAAGTAAAGCAAATCAATCAATTACTGTTTCGGACGGCTTAACACAACGGCAGCCTTTTGTTTACGCTTGCCGAAGCCAAACGCACGGCGGAAGGTCGCTAACGGAATTGGTAAATATTGCCGTTCGGCGGCTGATTGCCACGGTAAACTGTCCTGATCGGGGTCATTAATGTACACATAGTGCTCGTCGGCGGCGCAAATAAGCACCCAATGCGGCGCTTTGCTTTCGTCAAAAACATAGGTACTTATCAAAGCGACCACCAATTTACCTTCACCAAGATCACGCAGTAGCTTGGCTAACGGGTAGTCACCAACAATTATTGGCACCTTGGCTGCTTCTAACGCAGCTATGTCGGACTCCTGAATGCGCGCCATGATTTGCTTTTTATCAGCGCTGCGCACCGAGTCTAATAGCAACGGGCCTTTTTCACTCACATGCAACTGAACCGTTAAACCACGTTTGAATGCGGCACGCGCTAAACCGTGCGGGCCGCAACCACCATGCCCTGAGGTCATAAAAATGGTGGTGGCTTCACGCCAAATCTCAAGCTCTTCATGATGCGGGTCATTGCAAGGAATATCAAAATAAGCCATGGCCATTAATAAACTGGCTGGGCCACAGGTAAATTCTGTAGTTTGGGTGCGGTACGGCACCAAGCGCTGATTCTCGTTATCAAGCTCATTAAATTCAAAGCGCGGCAACAACTTTTGCAGCACCAGTGCGTCACTGTCGTCCTCATAGTATTCAGGCCGAATTTCCATGTCGTAATAACCCGCATGGTGATACATTTTTAACGCTGCAAAGTTATCAATTTTTACTTCCAGGCGCATAAACAGGCAGTGCTTTTCATCGGCTGCAGCTTCTGCTGTATCAAGCAACAAGCGACCGATTCCGCAACGACGAAATTCCGGGTCAACGGCAAGTGAATAGAGGCGCGCCAGCTCGGTCGCTTGGCGATAAAGCACAATAAAATAGCCAACCACGCGCCCTTCAAATTTGGCAACTCTGAAATCGCCAATGTTTTGATCAATAAAGCGTTTGAAGCTACGACGGCTTATTCGGTCGGTTACGAAGCTACGAATTTCTAACTGTTCGAGCTCGTCCAAATCATCACGATTCGCGGCAACGAGTTCAATCTGGTTCAAGCTAAGTTGCATTGCACTGCCATAGCGTGGCTTTCACGCGCAAAGAAATGAACGTTTATTATAATCTTAAATGTGAATGAAAAAACAACTATCTGCGATCAATACGCTATCGCGCAAAGCGACCGAAAGTGTTAAACTTGCGCGCAAATTTTTTGCCCGAGCTGAGGACCCACCCGTGAGCAATGATAAATCATCTTTAAGTTACAAAGACGCTGGTGTCGATATCGACGCAGGTAATGCCCTGGTTGAACGTATCAAAGGTGTTACCAAACGCACCAAGCGCCCCGAAGTAATGGGTAGCATTGGTGGATTCGGTGCATTGTGTGAATTGCCAACTAAGTACAAACAACCGGTTTTAGTTTCTGGCACTGACGGCGTGGGCACCAAATTACGTTTGGCCATCGACTTGAAAAAACACGATACCGTGGGCATCGACTTAGTTGCCATGTGCGTGAATGACCTCATTGTGCAAGGTGCAGAACCACTGTTTTTCCTTGACTACTACGCCACGGGCAAACTCGACATTGATGTTGCTGCAGATGTAGTAACTGGCATTGGCGAAGGCTGCGTGCAAGCTGGCTGTGCCTTGATTGGCGGTGAAACCGCTGAAATGCCAGGCATGTATGAGCATGGCGATTACGACATTGCTGGTTTTTGTGTCGGTGTTGTTGAAAAAGAGCAAATCATTGACGGCACCAAAGTTGCTCCGGGTGATGCCTTGGTTGCCCTTGGCTCTTCTGGCCCGCATTCAAACGGTTATTCGTTAGTTCGCAAAATTCTGGAAGTAAGCGGCGTTAACCCAAGCGAAGAAATGCTTGATGGTAAGCCACTTGCTGAACACCTGTTAGCACCGACCAAAATTTACGTGAAGTCAGTATTGGCGTTGCTGGAAGCGTGCGAAGTGCATGCCATTTCCCACATTACCGGTGGCGGCTTCTGGGAAAATATTCCACGCGTACTGCCTGAATCAGCCAAAGCCATTGTCGATGACAGCAGCTGGGAGTGGCCGTTGGTGTTTAACTGGTTACAACACAACGGTAACGTCACCACCAAAGAAATGTACCGCACCTTCAATTGCGGTGTTGGCTTAATCATTGCCATGCCGAATGAACAAGCTGAGCGTGCGGTTGCCCTATTGCGTGAGCACGGTGAAGACGCATGGGTTATTGGCCAAGTGGCAGCACGTAGCGGCGATGAAGCGCAGGTTGAAATTCATTCATGAAGCGTATTGTCGTTTTAATCAGCGGTTCTGGCACCAACATGCAGGCAATTATTGACGCCTGCCAAGCTGGTAAAATTGCTGGTGAAGTGGTTGCTGTTATCAGTAACAAAGCCGGCGTGGCTGGGCTTGATAAAGCCCAAGCTGCCGGCGTACCAACCGCTGTGCTCTCGCACAAAGACTTCGAGTCGCGTGAAGCCTATGACCAAGAACTGCAACAGCTGATTGACGGCTACACGCCAGATTTAATTGTGTTGGCAGGCTTTATGCGCATTCTTACACCTGATTTCACCCGCCATTACCATGGCCGAATGCTCAACATTCATCCTTCGCTATTGCCTAAATACAAAGGGATAAACACCCACCAACGCGCTTTAGATGCAGGCGACACTGAACACGGTGTCAGTGTCCACTTTGTGACTGAAGAGCTTGACGGTGGCCCCGTGATTCTGCAAGCCACCATTCCGGTATTTGACGGTGACACGGCAGCGGACTTGCAGGCGCGTGTGCACACGCAAGAGCATGCTATTTATCCATTGGTGGTAAGTTGGTTCTGCAAAGGCCGCTTGCGTTTAACCGCAAACGGCGCTGAATTGGATGATCAACCGTTGGGCCCGTCCGGTTACGCGGCTGATTAATTAATATGGCTTAGCTGCAGTGTGGCAACCTCGTCACCGTCTTCACGCTGAGCCATTTTCACTAATACATAGTCTAAATCGGGCGCAAACCAATAATCGGTTTCGCGGTTGGAGTTTTCACGCACCCGTTCAACCTTAATCGCTTCAACAGCACCATAAGGCAATTGCAGCTGTTCTGTTCCAGCCCGACGAAAAGTTAGTTCTTCAGCCTGCCCTTTTTCATCGAGCACATAGTAAACAAATGAGTCATTTTTCGAGTGCTGCAAATCAAGACGCAACTGTTCGATGCTGGCAGCTTCATCCATTGCGTATTTACTGGCGTCAAGCGGCAAGGTTTGCTTGGATTCATTGTTTATGATCACCTTATTGGCATGATCAAAAGTGCCACTAAAGCCTTTATTCCGCCCGGTTCCAGAGCGTTTATAGTCAAATGTGTTTGACTTAACCTGGCCGTTATCCACTGTGAATTCAGACCAAAACCGGCGACGATCAGATAAAAACAATAACGAAATTTCAGTTTCTGTGTACAAACTGTAGGTACCGTCGTTTAAAGACACTCGACGCAGCGCTTCACCATAATTGCTGCCGCCACGTTGAACTTCGTAGCGTGTTTCATAAGTGCTCAATTCAGTTGCCTGCACGGCACTCGTTCCTGCAGCCAATACGCACACAAAACCAATAAACTGAATAACTTTCATAGATATTCCTATCATTGTTCATAATCCAGAATGGATTCTATTCCGTTAAGACATACAACATGAAGTAAAGTTTAAACATTTTGACAAACAATAGTCGCTCGCTCACCGCTTTTTCCCTTGAAAAATGTGATCAAACCGACTACCCTCAACGTACTTATTACTGGTCAGACCTGTTATTAGAACAACGGAGTTAAGTAACATGAGCATTGCCTTATGGGTTATCGCTACCCTACTCGTTTTGGGTGGTTTTTTGTATTATCGCAGCTCGCTGCTCATTACGAGCATCGGCCTAGTTGGTCTATTCGCCATTGGTAGCTGGTTCGACATTGTCGGCCCTGTACTTTGGGTATTGTTGGCTGTGGTGTTGCTGCCACTAAATATTACTGCTTTTCGTCGCGGCGTATTAACAAAAGGAATTTTGGGTGCATACCGTAAAGTTATGCCAGAAATTTCAGAAACTGAGAAAGACGCAATTGACGCCGGTACCACCTGGTGGGAAGGCGAATTATTCCGTGGCGCACCTGCGTGGAAGAAACTTCACAGCATTCAAAAAGCAGAACTAAGCGCTGAAGAAAAAGCATTCTTAGAAGGGCCGTGTGAAGAACTCTGCAAAATGATGAATGATTGGGAAGCAACCCATGAACTTGCAGACATGCCAGAGCACGTATGGCAGTACCTGAAAGATCACAAGTTCTTCGCCATGATCATTAAGAAAGAATACGGTGGCTTAGAATTCTCAGCTTATGCGCAATCACGTGTGCTGCAGAAAGTTGCTGGGGTCAGCACAATTTTGGCATCAACCATTGGTGTGCCAAATTCATTAGGCCCAGGTGAGTTGCTGCAACATTACGGCACCAAAGAACAAAAAGACCATTACCTGCCGCGCCTGGCCAACGGTTTGGAAATTCCATGTTTCGCGCTAACTAGCCCAGAAGCTGGTTCAGATGCAGGCTCAATTCCAGATACCGGTGTGATTTGCAAAGGTGAATGGGAAGGCAAGGAAATTGTCGGTATCCGTTTAAACTTTGACAAGCGCTATATTACGCTTGCGCCTGTAGCGACTGTACTTGGTTTGGCCTTTAAATTGTCTGACCCAGACAAGTTACTCGGCGACAAAGAAGAATTAGGTATTACCGCGGCACTGATTCCGCACGACACCAAAGGTGTTGAAACCGGTCGTCGTCATTTCCCGCTAAACGTACCATTCCAAAATGGCCCAGTGCGCGGCAAAGATGTATTTGTACCGCTTGACTACATTATTGGTGGTCCAAAAATGGCCGGTAAAGGCTGGCGTATGCTGGTTGAATGTTTATCGGTTGGCCGTGCTATCACCTTGCCGTCAAACAGTGCGGGCGGTGTTAAATCAATCGCGTTAGCAACAGGTGCTTATTCTTACATTCGCCGTCAATTCCGCTTACCTATTGGTAAAATGGAAGGTGTGCAAGAAGCGTTAGCACGCTTAGGCGGTAATGCTTACTTAATGGACGCGGTAACTAGCTTCTCCACCAAAGGCATCGACCTTGGTGAAAAGCCATCGGTAATTTCTGCTATTGCGAAATACCACATGACTGAAAAACTTCGCGAATGTATGGACGACGCGATGGATATTCATGGCGGTAAAGGTATCTGTTTAGGTCCAAATAACTATTTAGGCCGTGGTTACCAAGGTGTTCCCGTTGCAATCACCGTAGAAGGCGCGAATATTTTAACGCGTAACCTGATGATTTATGGTCAAGGCGCAATTCGTTGTCACCCTTATGTTCTTGAAGAAATGCTGGCTTCAGCAGAAACCAATGCTGAAGGCTTAAAGCGTTTTGATAAAGCCATTTGGGGCCATATTGGCTTCGGTATGAGCAACTTTGTACGCTCACTGGTGCTTGGTTTAGGCTTTTGGCGCTTCACCAGCTCGCCATATAGCGACAGCACAGCGCAATACTACAAAAAAATGAACCGCTTTAGCGCCAACTTGGCATTATTGTCAGACGTTGCCATGGGCGTACTTGGTGGCTCACTGAAACGTAAGCAGCGTATTTCTGCGCGCCTCGGTGACATGTTGAGCTACTTGTTCATTGCTTCGGCTACGTTGAAACGCTTTGAAGATGAAGGCCGTCAGAAAGACGACCTGCCATTGCTGCATTGGGCCTTGCAAGACACCTTGTACAAGCTACAAGAAAGTCAGCTTGCATTGCTGGATAACTTTGGCGCAGTGGGCACCACCATGAAGGTCGTAATGTATCCATTTGGTCGCATTGTGAAGCGCCCTTCTGATCGCTTAGACAGTAAAGTTGCTAAAATCTTGCTTAAACCGAACGCTAGCCGTGAACGTTTAGGCCAAGGTCAATTCTTAGCGCCTGAAGGTCAATTCGGTTATTTAGAGCAAACCCTGCGTGACATCATTGAAGCAGAGCCACTGTTCGACCGCGTCCGCAAAGCTGCTGATGACCGTCGTATGCCGTTCATGTTCCTTGACCAAGTTGCCGCGAAAGGCAAAGAACTTGGTGTACTGAGTGACGAAGAAGTTGAATTGCTTCGCCGCGCAGAACAAGGCCGCTTGCGCGTGATTAACGTGGACGATTTCGCCCACGAAGATCTGATTGCAGGTAAGCATGCACGTGAGGTGGCGCTAGCAAGCGTCAAGAAGCAAGATAGCGCGGCATAACAGCCAGTTATCCTGAATCAAAGGCCAATCCTCGCGATTGGCCTTTTTTATGTGTACAATCCTGCCCTTGTCCGACTAAAACGATACTAAAAACAGGAGCTGGAATTGCATGACGCAAGCCTCATCATCAGCTGAAAAGCGCGGCGCATTTACGCGTTTTCTCGATACCGTCGAATGGCTCGGTAACCTACTGCCTCACCCCATTACCTTATTCGCTCTATTCGCGTTGGGTATTATATTTTTGAGCGGTGTAGCCGGATACTTCGGCTTAAGCGCGCAAGACCCTCGCCCAGGTGGCGAATTGATTGAAGTCGTCAGTTTATTAAATGCCGAAGGTCTACAGCGCATCGTAACTGGCTTAGTCACCAACTTCACCGGGTTCACGCCGTTAGGTACCGTGTTGGTTGCCTTGTTAGGTGTGGGTATTGCTGAGCGTTCTGGTATGCTTTCCGCCGCTATGCGTGGTTTGGTTATGAACGCACACCCACGCGCAGTAACCGTTGCGGTTGTGTTCGCAGGTGTCGTGTCCAACACTGCTGCTGAACTTGGCTACGTGGTATTGGTGCCACTTTCGGCAATGATTTTCCATTCCTTAGGGCGTCACCCGCTGGCCGGCCTTGCCGCTGCATTCTCAGGCGTATCCGCGGGCTACAGTGCCAACTTACTTATCGGAACCGTTGACCCGTTATTGGCTGGTATCACCACCAAAGCTGCCAATATCATTGACCCTGAATATTATGTGGGGCCTGAAGCGAACTGGTATTTCATGTTCATTTCAACATTCCTGATTGCCATTATGGGTACCTTCGTAACTGAAAAAATCGTTGAGCCAAAGCTTGGTAAATACGATCCCAAAGAAGCAAGCATCAACCTCAGCGAACAAAAAATTGAATCGCTCAGTTCAGTTGAGAAAAAAGGTCTTATCGGCGCCGGATTGAGCTTTTTAATTCTGGGCATTTTACTGGCTCTCACCATCGTTCCAGAATGGGGAATTTTACGTAACCCTGAAACCGGAGAAGTTGCTGGCTCGCCATTCCTAAAAGGTATTGTTGCGTTTATTTTTATTACCTTTGCTGTTCCTGGCTATGTGTACGGCCGCATCACCAAAGTCATGCGTAGCGACCGTGATGTTATTGATGCCATGTCGGAAAGCATGAGCACCATGGGCATGTACATTGTGTTGGTGTTCTTTGCGGCGCAATTCGTTGCGTTCTTCGGCTGGACCAACTTTGGCAGTATTTTAGCGATAAAAGGCGCAACCTTTTTACAGGAAGTTGGCCTCACCGGACCATCGGTGTTCATCTTATTTATTCTGATGTGTGCTTTTGTAAACCTCATGCTGGGCTCTGCCTCGGCGCAATGGGCTATTACCGCACCAATTTTTGTGCCCATGCTGATGCTTATTGGTTATGCCCCGGAAGTAATTCAAGCGGCGTATCGTATTGGTGACTCGGTAACCAATATCATTACCCCAATGATGAGTTATTTCGGCCTAATTTTGGCGGTGGCGGTGCGCTATAAGAAAGACACAGGCATAGGCACCATGATTGCCATGATGCTGCCGTACTCAATTATGTTCTTACTGGGTTGGGCGAGCTTGTTCTTCTTGTGGGTGTTCGCATTTGATATGCCGGTGGGTATCAACACACCAACCTATTACACACCGTAAGAGCGATTAAAAATCAGCGGCCATCGGCTCTTCTCGTCGAAGTAGGCGGTAAATAATTACCGCCGTTAGGCCGCATGATCCCATAACGAATAACATCGCAAGCGGGTGATAGTGCCCTAACACACTGACTAGTGCCGAAATAATCCCGGCAATCAGGAACTGTAAACTACCTGTCACCGCAGATGCTGAGCCAGCGCGTTCTTGCTGCTCAGCAAGCGCGCCTGCCATAGCATTTGGAAAAACCATACCCAAGGTGCTTACATATAAGAATAATGGCACCAGCACGCCGACAAGCCCGAAATCATTCCAGCCAGCGGTTATCAGCATCAGCGAGATAATGCCCAGAATTGGGAGTGACTTGTTCAATATTTTACGCGAGTCGCGGCGCCGCAGGATCCATGCATTAAATTGTGCCATACCGATAATCCCAACCGCATTAGCGCCAAACAACCAGCTGTAATGGGTTGGTGAAAGGCCAAAGTGTTCAATAAATACCAGTGGTGATGCGGTAATGTAGGCAAACAACCCCGACTGGGCGATACCGCCACTTAGGGAATAACGCAAAAAGCTTGGGTCTTTCAACACGCTCCAATAAATTGGTAGGCTGGAGCGAATGCGAACTGCCGTATTAGGTAACCGTGTTTCGGGTAAACGCACATGCACGATTGCAAGGCAAGCGACGGCTAAAGCCGCAACAATCACGAATATTGCCTGCCAGCCAAAGGCTGCCGTTACGTAAGCGCCGGCCAGCGGCGCTAAGATAGGCGCAATCCCCATCACGAGAATCAAAAAGCTAAATACCTGCGCCGATGCTTGCGGCGTATACAAATCACGCACCATAGCGCGGGCTATAACCAACCCCGCACACGAGCCGATAGCTTGCAAAAACCGAAGAACAATAAGGCTCTCAAGGTTCGGCGCAAAAGCGCAGGCAATTGAGGTAATAATATAAAGCACCAGCCCGAAATAGAGCGGTGGTTTGCGGCCAAAGCGGTCTGAAGCTGTGCCGTACAGCAATTGACCGATGAATAAGCCAAGGAAGAATGATGTTAACGACAGCTCAACCCGATTTGACTCCGTTGAAAAACTTTCCGCAATATCCCCGAAAGCTGGTAGGTACATATCAATCGACAGCGGCCCGAACGCCGTTAACAGCGCCAGCACAACCACGGTTAAATCAAATCGTGCGGTATCCGAAATCTTGTATATTGTCATTACTCGGCCGCTGTATAGCTGATTGTGCTATGCGCATCTGGCCGTCGTATTGTTTTTATTTTGCGGGCCCAATCCACAAACGATTGCGCATAGTTTACATAGGTATCGGTACTGCGACCGTTAGCAGAAATGTCCGCTAACAACGCCCATCCGTCGTTACCGCCAGCCAAAAAGCTATTGGTTACCATGGTATACGTCTGTGACATTTGTAGAGGTTGCCAACCGGTTGGTGTTTCTACCTCAAGTTGACTCACACGTTCACCATTAGCAGCTGCCATATTCACAGCGAACCGAATGCCTGCGCCATGCGGATAAGCGCCATCGGAGCCCCCCGCAGAAACAGCATAAGCAAGCGCTTGTTCCAGCACTTGTTTCACTTCCTGGCCGGTGATCTGCATTTCAACCAAGGTGTTCGCAAACGGCAGTAAACTGTATACGTCGGCTACCGTGAGCTCGCCAGCAATTATTTCACGACGCACGCCGCCGCCGTTTTGTAATGCAAAATCAGCTTGAGGTGCGCTCATCATAAAGGCTTCTGCTACAGCGCGGTGCGCATCAGACTGCCGACCTACACCACACTCAGGATTTGCCAACGGTCCCATGCGCCGTAAGCACAGGCGCTCCTCGACTTGTGCAACGACTTGCTGGGTCAACACATCGATTTCTTCTTGATAGTGTTCCAGTTGCTCCAAAATTGCAGGATGCTCCGCAACTGCAGCAAACTGCGCTAACGAGCCGACCTGCTCTGGCGCGTTCTCAGCAACCAGAAAGTGTGACTGGCCACCACAATCAGCAACGCTATTGCCATCAAACGAAACCGTTAGCTCGCCGACAACTTGACTGTATTGCCATGCGTGAGCCACACACACCAGATTACCTTCAGCATTGGTTACTTGCATTGGGTACGGGCCGACACTCGGTAATCCATACCGACTGTAGTCACCCATCAGCGTGTGGGAATCACCGCCAATAATAAAGTCTACTGCAGGTAGTTTTTCAGCAAGTTCAAGGTCATTTCGATATTGAATATGTGTGAGTAAGCCAATCTTCTCAATACCGAGCCCACGCAATTCGTCAATGTAGTATTTGGCCGTTTCATATTCGTCTGCAAACAACGTGGTTTTATCGGGCTGCGATGAGTTTTTGGTTTTAACGGCAATGTCCAAGCCGATCAAACCAATACGCTCACCACCAACATTGTAGACTGCGTAAGGCTTAAAGCTATCCCAACGGGTTTTGGGAGTCAGTGGCGAAGCCCCTACTTCGGGCTCAACGTTCGCGCCTAATACAACGGTGCCACAGGCACTCATGCTTAACGCATCCAGAAACCGCTTCAGGCCGGCGTCGCCATTATCGAATTCATGATTCCCTAATGCCAGAGCATCGAAACACACAAGATTCATCAGTGCCGCGTCTGCCGCGCCATCAAACAACGTGTAGAACAACGTGCCAGTAATCGCGTCACCGGCATGCAGCGTCAATACGTTTTCCTGGCGTGTTCGAATCGCTTCAATTTGAGTGGCGACACGGGCAAATCCACCAGTTTCAACAGCAAACGTTTCGCCGTTTACGTTAATGGCCGTGCGTTGCATCGGTAATAAGTGCGAATGGTGATCATTAATGTGGGCAACCGTTAGCTGAAACGGTTGAGGTTCTGAAAGTTGCGCGCAACTCGCCAGTATAATACTGCTTAAAAGGGTTACCGCTAAACGTTTCATCACCATTCCTTCACCTAGTTATTCGTTACTTCACTAAACCAATTTCGCGCAATCGCTCCATCAAGTAATCATCGGAACTAATGGGTTCAAATTTTTGCGGGTTCGCGTCAGTTATGCAGCTTTCCAACGGCGTAATCATCACATCTGGATTGAAGTGCAAGAAAAACGGGATGGAATAACGTGATTTATGGCTATATGGCGCTGGCGGATTGACAACGCGGTGCGTGGTTGAAGGCAACACACCATTGGTCATGCGCTGCAACATATCGCCCACATTACAGATTATTGCGCCTTCAATGATCGTTACTGGAATCCAGGAGCCGTCTTTTGCCAGCACTTCTAAACCTGGTTCGCGTGAGCCAACCAGCAGTGTTAAAACGTTGATGTCTTCATGTGCACCGGCGCGTACTGACGGGGTACCTTCGTCAATAATTGGTGGGTAATGCAACGGGCGTAGAATCGAATTACCCAAGTTGACTTTATCGTTAAAAAAGTCACGTGGCTGCTTCAAGTAAACGGCTAACGCCTCAAGCACCTGTAACCCAAGCGCATCAAGTGCTTCGTAAAGTTTTAGAATTTTACCTTTGAACGCAGGCAGTTCGTGCGGCCAAATATTCGGCGTAAGTTGAGAAAATGGCGGCTCACCTTCGATTTCACGACCAACATGCCAAAATTCTTTTAAATCAACATGCTTGGCGTCTTTAGCTATCTCTGTACCAAATGGCGTATAGCCACGCGCTCCACCGCCGCCAGGTATGTGATATTGCTTTTTTACTGATTCGGGTAACGCAAATAATTCACGACAAATGTCCAACGCATTATCGATAAGCTGCTGATCAATACCGTGTTTTGTTAGCGCAACAAACCCGTTGGTTTCATAGCCTTCGCCTACATGTTGTGCAAAAGCATTAAAGTCTTCGCCATACAGGCTCATATCAATATGCGGAATGGATTTCATGGATGTCGTTTCCCAAGGAATGAATTCATACAAAATAGGCGCATATGCTAAGTAGTTTAGCTTGTCTAAACAAGGGTAAATCTTGCGTAAACCGCCTTTTGCTTACAATTTTAAGTTGCTACCGTCTAATGCAGATTCTAGCAAAAAGTGAGGTAAATCACGATGAAATTGCAACAAAGCGTTCTTTGCGCGACTCTGTTTGCGTCGAGCTTAGTCTTAACCGGCACCGCAGCAGCTCAAAGTCAGCAAAATCAAACACAACAACACCGTCACTCTGCATACAATTATGCCAGCGTCGGTGTTGCTGATCATGATGGCGGCGATAGCATTGTGGTTGAGGGCTCGTATGAATTTAAGAGCCCATATTTTGTAAGTGGCTACTATCGCAATTTTGACAATGATGCGGGTAGCAGTGCTGATTCTCTCAGCGCGAAGCTCGGCCGCTATTTTTGGCTAAACAGCGGCTTAACCGCAGACGTTGGCGTGCGTGTTGGCCGCGTTGATTTTGGTCCTGTTGATAGTAACTTCTGGGGCGTTGAAGCAAACTTGCGTCAACGCGTTGATCAATTTGAATTTTATGGTGGCCTCGGCTGGGTTGATTACACCGATGCCGGCTCAGACAATCAATACCAATTTGGCGTTAATTACTACATCGATTCCAACCTTTCTGTAGGGGTTGGGTATCAAGACAGCGAATATGGCGATGGTGTTCGCTTCCGTGGTAGTTATCACTTCTAATTAATTCAGGTATGCTGTGGCTCATTGACGGTTGTGTTGGAGACCTGTGATGCCACAGCTACCTAGTTTTATCCAAATGTATCGCGATTTAGTCGCGACCCCTTCTGTTTCGTGCTTAGACCCCAGCTGGGATACCAGCAATAAAGCAGTTATTGAAAAGCTTGCTGGATGGCTGGAAAGTCTCGGGTTTCAAATTGACGTGCATGAACTCGACCGTCAGCCGGGTAAATACAATCTGCTTGCGCACTATGTGCCAGACGGTATAACCGAGGGCGGTTTATTGCTATCGGGTCACACCGACACCGTACCATGGGATGAAGGCCGCTGGACACACGACCCATTTAAGCTACGCGAAGACAACGGCCGCTTGTATGGCCTAGGCACCGCCGACATGAAGGGCTTTTTCGCGTTTGTGATTGAAGCGCTACGCAGTATCGACCTGCGCACGTTAAAAAAGCCTCTGTATATTTTGGCCACTGCGGATGAAGAAACAACCATGGCCGGCGCCCGCGAGCTTGATGCCTTTGGTCACCTTAAACCTGATTTTGCAATCATTGGCGAGCCCACATCAATGACCCCCGTGGTCATGCACAAGGGCCATCTAACCGAGTCAATTCGCGTTACCGGCAAGTCTGGACACAGCTCAAACCCAGCTGCAGGTATTAATGCGATTGAGGTTATGCATGATGTCATTACGCAACTGCGCAGTGTACAAAACGATTTCCGTAAGCGTTATCAGGATGATTCATTCGAAGTGCCCTACCCAACACTTAACTTCGGCGCAATTCACGGTGGTGATGCCGCCAACAGAATCTGCGCATGCTGCGAACTGCATCTCGACATGCGCCCGTTGCCAGGAATGAACATCGACGAACTCTATGGCGTGATTGACGAGCGCTTAACTGAAGTGAAAGCGAAATACCCTGGCGCTATCTGTTTAGAACATATGCATGAGCCCATTCCTGGCTATCGCTGTGACCCTGAGTCTGAAATTGTACAGTTGGCCCAAGGGTTAACGGGTAATCCTCCAGAGCCTGCCAATTACTGCACCGAAGCGCCTTTCGTGCAGGCCTTAGGTTGCCAAACCATCATTATGGGCCCGGGCAATATTGCTCAAGCCCATCAACCTGATGAGTTTATTCAAATCGATGAAATTGCACCGGCTCAAAACCAACTGCGCGATCTTATTCGTTCGGTGTGCTTGTAGCGGCTAATAACCGCGCAACTGGCCCGAAACTTTTGCGGTGAATACTGCAAGGCCCATGAATTTGCAAAGCTTCTAAGTGGGCTTTGGTTGGGTATGCTTTATGTTTGGCGAAGTCATAAGCGGGATACAAGGCATGCCATTCAAACATTTGCCGATCACGCTCAACCTTGGCCAAGATCGATGCAGCACCAATACAGGCTTCTAACGCATCACCGCCCACAATCGCTTCGGCAGGCACGCTTAAGTTCGGTAGCTTGTTGCCATCCACTAAAACTTTACTGGGTGCAACAGGCAAAGCTTCTACCGCACGTTTCATCGCCAACAATGAGGCCTGCAGAATATTTATCTGGTCAATTTCGTCCGCATCACATTGCGCAATCGACCAATACAGCGCCTTTTCTTTAATTTCCAGACTCAACGCTTCACGCTTTTTCTCTGAAAGTTTTTTCGAATCCGTTATGCCCTCAATAGGTTGAGCTGGGTCTAAAATCACTGCTGCTGCAACCACCGGACCGGCTATAGGCCCCCGCCCTGCTTCATCTGTTCCACAAATCATCTGTTTCATCTTGTAGTTGTTGTGTATTGTTACCTTATGATACTTTCGTCTTAATCATAATAACAATACAACAAAAGGTTTCCTCATGAGTGGTTCGCAAGAATCGTCCACTTTGCTTAATCGCATACTCGACAAAGTCGAGAAAGTGGGTAATAAACTTCCTGATCCAGCGGTGATGTTTTTTGGTCTTCTAATTATCGTCTGGATATTCAGCTTTTTACTATCTGGCGTTCAATTTGATGCTATACACCCGTTAACCGGCGAAAATGTTGGTATCAATAACCTACTTGCTGGCGATGAAATGGCCGACTTCTTGGCCAACATGGTGGGCACCTTTATGGGGTTTGCACCACTTGGCGTGGTACTAGTTGCCATGCTTGGTGTTGGTGTGGCTGAGCGCAGTGGCTTTATTAATGTCGCCATTAAGCTCATGTTGAATGTCACCCCTAAATTGTTACTAACGCCGGTACTTATTTTGGTTGCCATTGTTAGTCACACCGCTGTCGATGCCGGCTACGTGCTGGTTATTCCATTGGGTGGCGTTATATTCTTTGCCGCTGGCAGACATCCTTTGGCGGGTATCGCGGCTGCATTCGCTGGTGTATCGGGTGGATTTAGTGCCAACTTTGTACCATCAGCAATCGACCCGTTACTGCAAGGATTTACGCAAAGCGCCGCACAAATTCTTGACCCGGCCATTCAACTCAATCCGCTTAATAACTATTTCTTCACTGCGGCCTCTTCAATTGTGGTTGTGTTAGTTGGTTGGTACTTAACTGACCGTGTCATTGAGCCACGTTTGCAGAAAAATGCCACCATTGACGGTGACCAAGAAGATATGCCGGTGCTTGACGACGTGACACCACGTGACCGCAAAGCATTCTATGCGGGCGTATTGACCATGGTTGTTGGCTTGGTTGCGCTGTATTTTGCTGCAACGACTGAAAACACTCCGTTGGCTGACCCCACCGGTGAACTAGCATCGTTTACAGCACCTCTGATGCAAATGATTGTGCCGTTAATTTTCCTGTTGTTTATTATTCCAGGTATTGTGCACGGCTTCATTTCAGGCAGCTTCAAGAATTCACAAGACGTGATTGGCGCAATGACCAAGTCGATGTCAGATATGTCGTACTACATGGTTATGGCTTTCTTCTGTGCCCTGTTTATTAAAGCTTTTGGTGATTCAAACCTCGGCACCTTGCTGTCGATTAAGGGCGCACAGTTCTTGAGCTCGTTGCAATTAACTGGCGGCGTAACCATGGTTGGCATGATCATTCTCGTTGCCTTTATTAACCTATTCGTTGGTTCGGCCTCAGCAAAATGGGCGCTTATCTCACCAATTTTCGTACCTATGCTTATGCAACTCGGTTATTCACCTGATTTAACTCAAGCGGCCTACCGTGTCGGTGATTCCATCAGTAATATTATTACGCCATTGTTGCCTTACTTCCCTCTGGTGGTGCTGTATTGCCAGCGGTATGTAAAAGGCACTGGTATTGGTTCGTTGGTCGCAATGATGTTGCCATTTACCTTTAGCTTGTTAATTATTTGGTCAGCATTTTTGATTATCTACTGGATGATTGGTATTCCGTTGGGCTTCCAATCAAACTACATGTATCCAGCAGGTTAATTTAATGACCTACTTTCAAGGTAAAACCGTATGGTTAACCGGTGCCTCCTCGGGCATCGGTTTAGCCATGGCCCAGCAGCTTGCTGCTGCTGGTGCACATTTAATTCTCACTTCACGCAGAAGCGACGCTTTAGAGCAGGTGCGCAAAGAACTTGCTCACCCAGAACGTCATCAGGTTTTGGCGCTCGATTTAAGTCAGCCTGAACTGGCTGCACAAACCGCCGGACAAGCCTTAGGCGATCAAGTCATCGATATCTTGATCAACAATGCAGGTGTATCGCAGCGCTCGCTTATTCTAGACACCGACATGACAGTTTATCGTCAATTAATGGAAATCGATTATTTCGGTGTCATTGCACTAACCAAATTGGTGCTACCACGCATGGTAGAACGCCGAGCTGGGCAGATTGTTACGGTCTCTAGTGTAGCTGGCAAGGTTGGTACTAAACTGCGTAGCGGGTATAACGGTGCGAAATTTGGTGTTATTGGCTTTATGGATGCCTTACGCGCTGAGATGACCCAATATGGGTTGATTGTCACCTCCATTTTACCGGGATTCATCAACACCCAAGTTGCTCACAACTCGCTAACTGGTGACGGTTCGGCTTTAGGGCACGAAGACCCAGATAATGCAGGCGGTATTTCTGCAGAAGAGTGCGCCCGTAAATCACTTGAAGCTATTGCCAAAGGTAAAGCTGAAGTGGTGGTGGGTTCCGGGATGTCAAAACTTGCACCATTTTTGCAACGATTTTTCCCCGGTTTAGTTCGTAAGATTATTGCTAACCGCTAACTCGCCTCAGCACTCAACTCTCGCCGTAGCCACGAACAATACGGTTACGGCCCTTACTTTTCGCTTCATAAAGAGCCCGATCGGCCTGTTTAAGTAGTTGTGCTGCACTTATGTTCGGTAATAAGGCCGTTATGCCAATGCTAACCGTAACACGTGCATTGGAGTCCACCTTATCAAAGCGCATTGCCTCAATTCCTAAGCGAATACGTTCAACCACTTGACTTGCTTCTTCCATCGCGGTTTGCGGGAAGATGATTGCAAATTCTTCACCGCCCCATCGTGCCACATGGTCAACTTCGCGCACAGAGTCTGCGATGAATAAAGCCACTTGCTTCAAAATAATATCCCCACCGGCATGCAAGAAACGATCATTAATTTGTTTGAAAAAGTCCAGGTCAAGCAAGGCTATGGTTAACGGTGTATTGTGTCGCGCACTATTTTGCACTTCGCGTGCGAGTTGCTGATCGAAAGCTCGCCGGTTTGCCAGGCCTGTTAATGAGTCTTGTAATGCCAACGCTTCCAATTCTTTGGTTTGTTCTCGTACCATCGCCTGCAAACGTGCGCGTGTGTTCTTTAAACTGCGAATGCGAATATGCACCACAGTGCTCGTTAACGTAATCATTGCGAGAACCGAGATAAACCAGAACCAAGGCTTCTGATAAAAATAGGCGGCTTTAGTAAATTTAAAATCCGTTGCGGCCGACCAATCTCCGCCGGGATAACGGGTGCGCACTGAAAAAGTGTATTGCCCTGGCGGTAGCGCCGTATATTCAGTTTGCAGGGTATCTCCGCGGTCAATCCAGCGCTGATCAAAGCCTATCATCCGCACCTGATATTCAATATGCTCGGGCATGTGATACCCCAAGCCCACATATTGGAAGCCTATACGGGTATTCCCTGGGGCTAGCGTGTCATTCCACGCTAGCGTTCCGGTATCTGAAGTCACCGATTCGATAACTGCTACAGGCGATTCAACTGCGTGTTCTTCAACCAGCTCAGGGTTTACCTTAATGGCTCCCATTGCGGATGCAAACCAGATGTGACCGTTGCTATCAATCGTGGACGCAGGCCCACCTGTGGTTAACTGCCGACTAATCATACCGTCAGCTTCAGTAAATAACTTATAGTTCACCCGCTCTAGCTCTTGGTTTAACCAAGCACTTAACTCACCGTCGGATATGCGCAGTACACCGCGAGAACCACCCAACCAGAGATTGTTGTCGGCATCAAAGTCGATCGTAAAATGCTTATCGAAGGGTAAGCCTTGGTCGCGGGACAGCCAACGCCAGTCGTCCTCTTCCATCGAGCGTGTAATCACGCCATGAGCGGTTGCCAACCATATTCGGTTGGCATGAAAAGTGCCCGCGAAAATATTGCGCGCATCGGTGAACAATGCAAGATCAATAGGTTCAGGCTGCCAGCTGGCGGCGCCTTCTAACGGTGCAAAGTAGCTTAACGCATTGGTTGAGCCTACCCATAATCCGCCATCGCTGTCTTCGGTGATAGACGTCACAAAATCTGATGCCATACCATCGGCTTTGGTATAGCGTTTTACAACCCGCAACGAATTTGCTGTTTCTTCTGCAACGTAAAGCCCGTCAGGGGTTCCCACTAAAATGTAGGGGCTATTTGTTAGAGGCTTAACCACACGAATCTCGTTACTAATTAAGCCATTTTTACGACTTAACTGGGCCGTGACATTACCGTCTGTAAGTTGCAAAACCCCTTCTGTATAAGAGCCGACATAAACAACCGATCTGCTCGTACTTGCAGGAACAATACTCAATACCGAAAGCGCCTCTAACACTGGGTTACCGCTTACAGGTTCAAAGCCATTTGTTGTTTGTCGGCTAAGCCCATCATTTGTGCCGACCCAAATATTACCTTCAGCATCTGTATTGACCGACCGCACATACGCGCCATGTAATCCGTGATTTGGTGTAAAGCTGGTAAATAGCGCTTTTCGTAACTGGGCAAAGCCACCGTGTGTCGATACCCAAATATTGTCTTCACGATCACGGAAGATATCCAATACGTGCGAATTAGGCAGACCGTCCTGAAGGCTTATCCATTCTTGTGTTGTATTACAAATGCGCCCTAAGCCGTACTCAAAGGTCCCCACCCATAAACATCCGTCAGATCCTTCTTTAATTTCGGTAATCGGCCCACGAATAGGTTGTGGCCAAACATTGAAGTCCTGTTCCAAGGGGCGTCGATAGAACAAGCCGTCGTCGCTTGCAACTAACATCACACCATTCGAAATCATTCGTATGGCACGTACCTGCGAGCTTGGAATAGATCGCTCTTGAATAAACCGGTCAGTTTCTGCATCCCAGTACGCCAAACCTTCGCGCGTGCCGACCCAAATTGTAGGCCCTCGATGCTCGGTTTGCTCTGAACGATACAGACGAAACGCTGCAACATCGGGTAAACCATCAGCGACCGTATAATGCCGGTGATTTCCATCAGCACTAACACGATAAACACCCGCTCCAGTTGCTGCCCACATTTGATTATTGCTATCAATAACGGTTTCAAAAACGTATGCCGAACCCACCTTATAGGGCTGCCAGGTGTCGCCGTCAAAGGTCACTAAGCCCCCGCGAGGGCCTGCTACAATGATATCGTTGGTATTCGGATTAATGGTAATATCAAGAGCACCAGCTTCAGGCATTTTGGTTTCATCGATGTCGTCAAATACCGTAAAATCACGGCCGTTGTAACGAACAGGACCTTCCCAAGTCGCCAGCCATAAATACCCTTCTTCGGACTGGGTAATACGATTTACCGAGTTGTGTGGTAAGCCATCGCGCGTTGTCCATGAGCGCAACGCATATTCGTTCAAAGGTTTTTCGGGGGTGGGGCGAGCGAGTATATCGTTTACGTTTTGAGCAAACGACTCCGGATTAAAAAACAGGCAATAGAACGCAATAACTGCATACGTTGAAGTAGGCCATCTAAACCAAGTTAATGCGCTAGTCACTGCCATATTTTTATAATTATAGGTTAGTCACATTCAGCTAGAAGTTTCTCAAAAGGCACTGCAGCTAACGCCTCGAGCTCTGGCTTGGCAAAATAATAGCCTTGGAATAAATTCAAGCCAAGACCCCGTAAACACTTCAGTTCTTCTTTTGTTTCTACGCCTTCGGCGAGCACTTGAGTGCCTTGTAAGTGACACTGCTGCATGACTTCGACAATAACATCTTGCTTCGCTGGATGCTGCTCAATATCTCGGACCAGCGCCATGTCTAGCTTTAATATATCCGGCCTCAAGTCAGTTAACCAGTCGAGCCGGGCAAAACCGGAACCGTAATCATCAATAGCAGTTTTGAATCCACGTTTAGCGTAGCTGCTAAAAATGTCCTGCAAATGGTCTTTATCCAGTATTTGTTCGCTTTCAGTAACCTCGAAAACTAGCTTGGTCATGTCAAAATGATATAAATCAGCTGCTTCAATAGTCGCTTTAATACAGGTTTCAGGATTATAAACAGCATTGGGTAAGAAATTGATATTTAAATACGTGTCACAGCCTAAGCGGGCTGCCGTTTCAATCGCTTTAACCCGGCAAGCTTGGTCAAAGTAATAACGATTATCTTCGTTGATACGCTCAAATACCCAACCTGCGCCTTCACCTTCTGGTCCGCGAACTAAAGCTTCATATGAGATAACCCGTCTTTTATCCCAATCAACGATGGGTTGGAACGCCATGCGAATTTCAAAACCAAGTGACTGTCCACTGAGGCAGTCCATACAAGTTTGCTGTTTGATTGAATCCGGAAAATCCATGTGTTACCTGTCTTGATATTTTAACCAGTATTCAATTATCGACAATAAGACGCAAGTCTTTAGTCAACATATTCAATAAAAACACAAAAAAAAAGGTCAGCAGCGCTGACCTTTTTTTACAATGAATAACCAACCTAAAATTAACTCATATGCACTAACATGCTAGTTGGGTCTTCCAAGAACTCTTGCCACAGTTTATTGAAGCGCGCAATGGTGCCACCATCAATGATGCGATGGTCACCTGACCAGCTTGCAGTCATCATTTTACGCGCCACAACATTACCTTGCGCATCAAAACGCGGCAGTTCTTGTACTTTGCCCAGCGCAACTATCGCAGCTTCCGGTTTGTTGATAATCGGCGTAGCAACCGTTCCGCCAATAACACCGATATTTGAGATGGAAATTGTTCCACCCTTCATATCTTCCTGGGCAACACGCCCTTCACGAGCCGCTTGCGTTAACCGCGTCACTTCCTGGGCTACCTCAATGATGCTCTTGTTTTGTACCTGTTTTACATTAGGTACCAACAATCCAATTTTGGTATCAACTGCCATACCAATATTGTGGTCATCAAAGTACGTAATTTCAGTGCAATCATCATTAACCTGCGCGTTCATAACAGGGAATTCTTTGAGTGCCAACGATAACGCTTTGATAAAGAACGGCATCATGGTGATACGAATTCCCTTATCGGCATAGCGTTCTTTCAATTGCTTCTGCAGCGCAATAACGTTGGTTAAGTCGAATTCGTCAGCATATGTAAAGTGCGGAATCGTGCTCACCGACTTCATCATTTGCTTCGCCATGGCGGCTTTCACGCCACGAATCGGTTCCACACGGGTATTGCCCGTTGCAGGCGTGGTGCTCGCCGCAGCGGTTGATTCTGCTTTACGCGTTGCGGTTTCGCTGGATTGATCGCCACTGGCAAAAGCTTCAACGTCTTCTTTCATGACGCGGCCTTTGGCTCCAGATCCTGCCACCTTGCTCAAGTCAACGTCCAACTCGCGCGCACGGCGACGCACGGCTGGGCTAGCAATGGCCTTACCCTGACGCGCAGGCTCAGGCGCTTCTGACGTGCCTGCTGCTGGTTTGCTAACCGAGGTTTCAGATGAATCCTGTTTGGCGCTTACAGCGTCAGCAGACGACGTATCTGAGCTCGCTCCGCCCGCTACTCGAACTGCAAACAACGGCTCATGCACTTTGGCAATGTCACCTTGCTTGTAATAAAGCTTTTCAACCACACCTGTTTCTTTGGCTGGAATTTGCACCAAAGCTTTATCGGTCATCACATCGACAACGGCCTGATCTTCTTCAATGGTGTCGCCTTCTTTTACCTGCCACTCAACAATTTCACATTCAACAATACCCTCGCCAATGTCTGGCAGAATAAAGTCAGTAACTGTTGAGCCAGAGCCTTCAGTTTCAGCTTCTGGTTGCTCTTTTTTCGCAGTTTCTTTCGCGCCTTCAGTAGCGGCAGTACCCGCGTCGTCATTGCCAGAGTCAATTGCAAATAATGGCTCATGCACCTTGGCAATGTCACCTTTTGCATAGTACAACTTAGCGACAACACCATCTTCTTTCGCTGGAATCTGCACCAACGCTTTGTCGGTCATGACATCAACTACGGCTTGGTCTTCCTTAATGGTGTCGCCTTCTTTGACCAACCACTCGACGATTTCGCATTCGACAATACCTTCGCCGATGTCTGGTAAGATAAAATCTTTACTCATGTCATGGGCCTCTTAATAGGTCATCGAAGCTTTAATCGCTTCGTAAACTTTCAGGTGATCAACAAAATATTCTTTTTCGTGACTTAATGGATACGGAGTATCTAAGCCGCACACCCGAGCAATAGGTGACTCAAGGTACAAGAAGCACTCTTCTTGAATTGTTGAAGCCACTTCGCTGGCGAAACCAGCGGTAATTGGCGCTTCTTGGGTAACAACTAAACGCCCAGTTTTGCGCACAGATTCTGCAACGGTTTCAACATCCCACGGTAAAATACTGACGAGATCGATAATTTCACAATCAATACCGTCTTTCGCGGCGAGCTCAGCTGCTTTTTCAGCCATTTCAACCTGAGCACCCCACGCCAGCAAGGTAATATCTTTACCTTCTTTAACGATATCGGCTTTACCAAGTTCTAACGTGTATTCTTCTTCTGGAACTTCGCCAACCGATGCACGGTAAAGGCGTTTTGGCTCCATAAATAGCACCGGGTTTTTATCAAAAATTGCACTGAGCAATAACCCTTTTGCCATGTATGGGTTACGAGGCATGACAATTTTAAGGCCTGGCGTATGCGCAAAGTAAGCTTCTGGTGACTGCGAATGATAGTGACCACCGGCAATACCACCGCCGTACGGTGTACGAATCGTCAAACCACCTACGTTAAATTCGTTACCTGAGCGGTAACGGAACTTTGCTGACTCGTTTACGATTTGGTCAAACGCAGGGAAGATATAATCGCCGAACTGAATTTCAGCAATGGCATAGCTGCCTTGCGAAGCCAACCCATTGGCAAAGCCAATAATGCCTTGCTCAACTAGCGGCGTATTGAAGTTACGATGGCGACCATACCTTTCGGTCAACCCTGACGTAGCTCGAAATACACCACCAAAGGAACCGGTATCTTCACCAAAGCTGTAAACTTTTTCACTTTTTGCCATCGCAATATCAAGTGCATTATTGATGGCTTGTAACAGGTTCATCTTGGCCATTACTTCTCACCTCCGTCAATACGCGACGCTGTTTTCGGATAAGCATCCGGATATTTGCGAATATGCGCTTTAAGCGCCTCAAGTTGTTGCTTGAGGTGTTTCGGAGGCGTGTCGTATACGTCATTGATAATTTCATCAATATGCGGCACAGGAACCGTTTCCGCTGACTTCAAAGCTGCCAATACGGCTGCTTTTTTACTGTCATAATTTTCTTGCGCTTGCTCTTCCGTAATCCACTCTTGTTTCTGCAACCACTTTTGGAAGCGGACAACAGGATCTTTTGCACGCCACTCATCTTCTTCTTCACGAGTACGGTAACCGGTTGGGTCGTCTGACGTAGAATGCCCTGCCATACGGTAGCTCATGCCTTCAATTAGCACTGGCTCATTCTCTTCAACAGCCAGTTTACGTGCCAACAACGTAGCTTGATAAACCGCAAACAAGTCGTTGCCATCAACGCGAATCGTTTTCATGCCATAGGCAACGCCGCGCGGAGCAATGCCGTCGCCAGCATATTGCTCGCCTTGCGAAGGCGTAGAGATTGCATAGCCGTTATTACGGCAGAAGAATATTGCTGGAACCTTATAAACTGCTGCCATGTTTAATGCAGCGTGGAAGTCGCCCTCTGAGGCGGCGCCTTCACCGAAATAGCAAATGGTGCATTTACCTGACTTTTCCATTTTCTGGCCATATGCGTAGCCAGTCGCTTGTGGAATTTGCGTTGCCAAAGGTGATGCAATGGTCATGAAGTTTAAGTCCGCACAACCATAATGCACTGGCATCTGACGGCCTTTGCCGAGGTCGCGTTCGTTCGAGAACAACTGGTTCATGAACTGCTCAACCGTGAAACCACGGAATGCTAACGCGCCTTGTTCACGATATTGGCCCATGATCATGTCGCCATCATCAAGTGCTGCAGCAGAGCCAATGCTCGCCGCTTCTTCACCGAGTGAAGACAAATAGAAGCTAATACGCCCTTGGCGCTGCGCTGCAATCATGCGCTCGTCAAGAATGCGGATAAATTGCATCGTGTCGAAAATCTTTAACGCTAACTCTTTGTCCATTGCTGGAGCTTCAGCGCCTTTACGAATCGTGCCATCCTCTGCGAGGATTTGGAACATTGGAATTTTCAACGCCGAACCGTCTAAAAATTCCGGTTTGGTCACGATGTCCAACTGATGTTGTTTATCTTTCGCCATAACTTTCTCGTTCTAAGAAAAATTGCGCACACTTTACCTTCACGTCAACTGACATGCAAACAGCGTGCATCATAAAAACACAAAATCAGACCAGTTCTAATTTATCGATTGGCACCGGAACAACAGTTAACAAAGCACGTTGTCCAATTGCCACATCGGCATTTGGAAATATAATCCGCTCGCCCGCCTGTTCAACCCTATATTCGGTGTCACCATCGGTTGCTAGCAGGTAACCTTGCTCAAACTCCGTGAAGTTCGCAACATCATCCGGGAAGTTTAAACGAAAGTTTTGTTGAGTCCGATCAATGGTGCGGCACACATCGTACACGTGATGACGTGCCCCATTAAATGCCGGTAGTTCAAGTTCATTTGTACTAATAAGTTTACGGAACATAGCGTCAGCAGTGGCAAATCGCGTCATATCATTTTCACCAAACGGACGAACCTTTCCTAACTCAACTGTAAACGCATCTGCATTGTGCGCGCGGACACTGTAATAACTGAATGTTGTCGTCGGAGCTTGATTCAACAATATCGTGTCGATACCGCTTTGCGCCAAAAAGGTTAATTGCTCTTTTTTGTATGGCGCACCATGGGTAAATGGGTAAACCGCAAATTTTTCATGAGCAGAGTCGCGAATCGCCGTATGAAGATCATAATGGAATCGTTGCTTTTGCTTATAAAAACGCGTTACGTACTGCTCAAGCTTTTCCGCGCGCTGATGCTCTGGCGTGGTGCCTTTGTGGTGCGCTCCGCTAAACAGTCGATTCATATTTATGTCGACAAAACGGGTGCCATTTACAATGGCTGCGGGGTTTGCAATGAGGAATAACGTGCGCTGTTTAACCTGCAATGTGCCTGCAAAAATGTCATGCAACATATCACGGACCATTTCAATTGGCGCCGTCTCGTCACCATGCACAGCGCAGGAAATAATCACGTCCTTACCTTGTGGCTCGTCCGGCTCAATCACCACAACACCAGCATCCCAAAATTCGGCATGCCCGCCAATAACTGGCTGCTCAGCGCCTATGAGAGATTCACCTTCGTAGGGGCCTAAAACGGGTGGCAGATCATTAAGTTGCTGACCTAATTCGTTAAAATATGTGGCGATTGTCCACTTCAATACATCAAGTGTCACTGCGAATCTCCGTTTTCTTTAATTGGACCTGGCTCCCACCCTTTCGTGGCAAGCAATGCACGTAAAACCTTTGAACGGTATTCACGGCGATACAGCACGAGAACTACAATTGCGGTGGAGCAAATAAACAGATACGGATGAATGAACCAACAGAAAAAGGCCAAAGCGAAATAGTAAGCGCGCAAGCCATTATTGTACTCATGCCCTGCTTGATCGATTACTTTGGCCGTCTGCCGCGCGAACACTTCGCGTTGCTCATCATCAAAGTCAGTTGACCGGTATTGGGGGGCAGCCCCCATAAGCACTGAAACAAAGCCAAACTGACGAATAGACCAAGTGAATTTGAAAAAAGCAAAAACAAACATCAACGCCAACACTGCTAGCTTAAACTGCACTTTGTCAGGCGATGTATCAGCTGTATAAGGAATAGAACGAAGCACTTCCACAACTTTATCGGCTGACGCCAGAAGCGTTAGCACACCGGCTAACACCAGTACGGTAGACGATGCAAAGAACGTTACTGTGCGCTCCACATTGCCTAATAGAGCAGCATCCGCAATTTGATGTTCTTTGCGCGTTAACGTACGCATCCAGTCGATACGAAGTTGGCGCAAGATATGGGATAGACTATAGGTAGAACGGGCTCGGATTCGAGCAAACTGCGTGTAGGTGAACCACACAGTCACGAAAAACACTAATGCGACAATGTCGATGAGCGCCAAATTCATGCATGACCTTCCTATGCATACAAGGCTAGCAGCACAATTGCTGCTAGCTCATATTAGTTTAAGGTCAATAGTTTAACATTATGTGACGGAATTGTGTTGTTCTGATTTCGGTTCAGGTGGCTTCGCGAGACCATACCAACTCAACATGGTTTTCATACCCCGACGCGTATCGTTAAGTATCAGGTACAAGCATGGCACCAGCAATAATGTAATAACTGTTGCAAACAAAATACCGAATGCTAACGAAATTGCCATTGGGATAACGATTTTGGCTTGTAGGCTCTTTTCTAACACTATGGGCAGCAAACCAAAGAACGTGGTTAACGAGGTAAGTATAATTGCCCGAAACCGCGCAACCCCAGCTTCAGCAACCGCTTTACGTAGCCTCTCACCTTCCGAGCGAGCTCGGTTCACGTAGTCCACCATAACCAGTGAGTCGTTAACGACAACACCTGCCAACGCAATGATACCGAACAAACTTAAAATCGATATTGGCATGCCTAAAACCCAGTGGCCAACTACCGCCCCTATCATACCGAACGGTATAACCGACATGATGATGAGCGGCTGACTGTAAGATTTCAACGGAATTGCCATCAATGCGTAAATCGCAAACAACGCCAATAAGAATCCTATCGCAAGTGAGTTTGTTGCTTCAGCTTCATCTTGTGATGCACCTTCAAGCTGGAAGCCAACTGAAGGGTAGCGATCTAAAATAGGCTGAATTTTGTCCTCACGAACCTGGCGTACAATATCAAATGGTTGAACTTTGTCCTTATCGACACGCGCCCGAACGTTCACCGAACGTTCGCGATTGATACGGGTAATGGTGTTATAGCCTTTTGCAAAGCGTATGTCGGCTAGCTCGGTGAATGGAATCAACGAACCATCAGCGGTGCGTAATTTCATATCTTCGAGGTTACCAACTGACTGACGCTCCGATAATGGATAACGGACCATAACCTTCACTTCTTCATCATCACGCTGAAGACGCTGCGCCTCGGCACCATAGAACGCATAGCGAACTTGATTCGCTAGTTCTTGTAAGGTGATACCCATTGCAGTTGCTAGCGGCTTTAGCTCTAGAATGATTTCATCATTCCCTTCGCCAAAGGTGTCTTCAATATCGAACACGCCATCGAATTGCCCCAAGTCTTGCTTCAGTAGTGTTGCTGCAGCAGCCAGCTCTTCCAGATTATCGCCAGTAAGTTGGAATTCGACGTCAAAACCGCCGCCGCCACCAATGCTACCTTGGAAATTCAATGCCTTAACACCAGCCATATCCGGCGTTGTTTCGCGCCAATTATTAATTATGGCGAAACCGTCCAAGTTTCTGTTTTCACCTTTTTCTAATTCAGCAAAAACTGTTCCGCTGGTGGTACCGTTCATCCAAATATTGGTGTGTTTAACAATATTATCGCCATTATCAGCTTCGGCTTTCGCATCAACTTTCATCAGCGACTCTTCAATACGCTGTAACGTGCGAATGGTCGATTCTTCTGAAGCGCCCGGCTGCATTTCAACGCGCGCCTGAATAAAGTCACTTGGAATATTGGGGAAGAACACCCAACGCACTGTACCGCCAGCGATCAGGCCAATGGCAAGAATGAACAAACCAACAAAAGCAGCAAGCGTGGTATAGCGGTAATGCAAACACTTCTTCAAAAACGGCTGATAGTAGGTTTTTGCAAAGTACAGCAAACCACCAGATATCTTATTTCGAACACGCTGAAATCCGTTTTGCTTCTGCAACCCGTCTTTTGAGAATTTCATCTTGGCGATGTGCGCCGGCAAAATAAACTTCGATTCAATCAAAGAGAAGGCCAAGCACAGAATGACCACCCAAGCGATCGATTCCCAAATTGCACCCATCCCCCCTTCAACCATCAGCATAGGTATAAAGGCGACCATGGTCGTCAACACCCCGAAAGTGGCTGGCATTGCAACTTTCTTAGCGCCAATAACCACGTTATCAACTGACTTGCCATTCTTTTCAATTTCAGAATACGCGCTCTCGCCGATGACTATGGCATCATCGACCACTATCCCCAGCACTAATATGAAGCCGAACAAAGAAATCATATTAATTGAGATATCGAACATGGGTAATGGCATCAGCGCTATGGTTCCTAAGAAGCAAAGCGGAATGCCAACCATGACCCAAAATGCCAGTCGCAACTGCAAGAACAAGGCCAGCATAATGAATACCAGCGCACCACCAAACAGCATGTTATCAATCATCAAATCGAGGCGGTCATTCAAGTAGTAGGATGAATCCCCCCAGTGCGCTATTTCAATCTGTGGTGGCAACTCTTTTTGTTTACGTTCAACGTAGCTGCGAACCACTTCGGCTATTTTTAAATCGTTCTGATCACCGACCGAATCAACCCGAACAAAGGTTGCTGATGCACCATCAAAACGAGTAAAGCGGCGACGCTCAATAAATGAATCTTGCACTTTAGCAATATCACCAAGCGTTAAACGTGTTCCATCAGGCCGGTTGATCAGAACTATTTTTTCAAATTCGTCGCCCACATAAGCCTGATTATTTGCGCGCAGTAAAATATCGCCATTCGGAGTACGGATTGAGCCACCCGCAACGTCAAGCGAGGTGCCGCGAACTGCGGCAACGATTTCTTGGAAGGTTAAATTGTAACGCTGTAAATCCGCTTCAGAAATTTCGACTGAAATTTCATAATCACGCGCCCCAACTACTTCAACTTTGGTGATACCACCGATGTTTTTCAGGTCGTCTCGAATCGACTTAGCCAGCTCTTTTTGCGGCCCCTCTTCGAGTTCACCAAAAATACTAATCCAGATAACTTGTCGCTGCGGACGTATGCGGTAAATATTCGGCTTTTCAATCTGCTGTGGAAAGCTAGGGATAGCATCGATGAGCATTTTCACTTCATCCATGACTACTTGCACGTCATAGCCACTTTCCACTTCAATAGAAACTGAACCGCCGCCCTCACGCGCTGTAGAGGTAACTCGCTCGATACCGTTGACGTCTTCAATTGCGTCTTCAATGCGCACGATAACGCCTTGCTCTACTTCTTGTGGCGCAGCGCCGGGGAAAGGCACTTGTACGCTAATAACATTCAATTCAATCTCTGGGAACATTTGCTTGCGCACCTGTCCCGTCATGAAAATACCGGTAATAATAATCAACGCCATCAGCAGGTTGGCAGCAACAGTATTATTTGCCCACCACGCGATGATGCCCTTTTTGGGATCGATATCGTATTGGCTCATTAGTTGCTTCCTGTTACTTCAGCGGTTTCCGAATCTGGTGTTTCTTGCTGTTCGATAATAGGGTCACCAGGAATACGAACCTTCATGCTTGGCAGCGCGTTCGATAGCTGAGTTAATACGACGATATCGCCACCGTTTAAGCCTTCGTTGATGATTACGTAATTGGCTTCAGCACGCATTACATTAACGTCACGTTTCTGAATACGACGCTCTTCGTCCACGACCCATAATTTGTCGTCAATCGATAATGCATAGCGTGGTACGCGAAAAACTTGTTCTGCTTCGAGACCATCAATAACTAATTGAACAAAACGACCAAAGCGCAATGGCACTTCGTGCAATGTTGATTCTTGGTTGTACGGGTCTTCCACTTCCACAACGCCATAAATAACGCGGCTATTGCTATCTAAGATGCCTTCACTACGCACTAAACTTCCACGCCATGTATATGCAGTTCCAGCAACGTCACTGGTCAACATAACCTGCGGATAGGCACCTTCATGGCCTGACTCAGGTAAGTCAATGTATGCAAGGTCACGATCGCTCAGTGGCACGCGAACCTCAGCCACCTCTGAGCCATATAGCAAACCAACTTGGGTATTCATTGACACAAACTGACCAATATCGACATTCTTGCTCTGCAAAATACCATCGTATGGCGCACGAACAGTAGTTCGATCAAGGTCACGTTCTGCCTTTGCGACTGCAGCTTCTGCGGACTGAACTGCCGCAACAGCACTTGCTACCTGAGGTTCACGAATACCCAGTGATGGAATCTCGCCCATTTGCAGCGATTCCCACTCTTCTTTAGCAACTTGAGCACGTGCACTCTCTTCTGCGAGTCCAGCCTTCGCTTGTGCTAAAGAGGCTTTGGCTGTCTGCAGCGCAACACGATAGTCAGCGGTATCAATCTGCAGTAACACATCACCTTTTTTGAAAAAGCCGCCGTTCACAAAATTGTCAGCAACCTCGGTGATTTGACCACTTACCTGTGTCACCAGGTTGGTCATATGCTTCGGTTTTACGTTACCCTGACCGGACACCTTAAAACGCACTGTTTCTGGCTGTACTTCCAACACATCAACAAGCACTGGCGGTCGTTCATTGGAGCGCTCAGGAGGTTGCGGGCGCAAGGTAATCATCGCCACCAACAAGAGAATAGCGACAAGAAGAATAAGAGGTGGTAATAAAGCGCGTTTTTTAAATGCCATGACGTCTCGGTTCCATGAATGAGTCTTTCGCAAAAATTAAATTTTTCAGTCTCTAGTATGACGAAGTCTCCAGTAATCCGTTAGTAACAATGTGTTAGCAGTTGTAAACAAACTTCGCTATCCGTTTAATAAGTAACTCTCGCCAGCCTCAATAGCTCTTGGCCCACCGGCAAGCAGCACCACATCATCGTGTTGTAACGCAAAGTCACCATGTACTTCGGAAAACTCTTGATCACCACGGCGTACTGATTTGATCTGCAAATTTAGGTCATCCAGAGCGAGGTCAATTAGCTTTTTACCGCATGCAAACGCATTTTGAGGCAGCGCGACCGCATGTAAAAATTGTAAACGATCAAGCTTTTCCGGATTCATATCCGTGGTTTCGCCTGGGTAAAACCCATGCATTTCACCATAATGTGACCGGCGTGCTTGATCGAGGCGTGAAAGAATTTTTCGTATTGGAATACCAGAACGACTTAAAATTTGGGACACCAACATCAGGCTAGCTTCTAAGGTATCGGGCACAACCTGCGTTGCTCCCGCTTCCATCATAGCTTTTAGACGCATATCGTCGCGACTACGTACAATAATTTCGGCATGCTCATTTATATGGCGAATTGCTTTTAGCACATCGAGTGCTCGCTCATCGTCAGCAAAACTAATAATGATTAATTCAGCTTCATCTGCATGCACGGCCTGCAGAATATCGCGCCTTACGGCATTGCCAAAGAACACTTTTGAACCGCCCGCAACAGCTTCTTGCACACGTTTCGCGTCATGATCAATAGCGAGGTAATCAATTCCTTCATTGGTTAGAAAGCGCGCAACGGTCTGGCCGACACGACCGAACCCCAAAATGAGTACGCGTGAGCGCTCATCATTTGGCTGCGGCAACCCCACACCATCGTCTTCGTCCTGCTTGCGTAAGATGAAATCAACGACGTTACGGCAGCGCTGAATAACCAGCGGCGTAAGCGCCATACCAAACACACCTACCCCAACCAGCATCGATGCGACGCTCGCTTCGAGCAATTGGAAACTTAACGCCAGCGACGCGAGAACAAAACCAAATTCTCCCATCTGGAACAACATTAAACCGGCACCCCACGCATCTTCTTTGCGCTCATCCATAATCCCAGCTAATGCGCGTACCACAAACAGCTTTATAAGGCCCACGGCAATTACAATTGCGATAATCCAATGCAAGTTCGCGACAAACACATTAAAGTCTAACTGCATGCCTACGGTAATAAAAAATAGCCCCATCAAGATATCGCGAAATGGCCGGATATCTGCTTCCAACTGATGCTTATACTTGCTCTCGCCCAACATCATTCCCGCCAAAAAGGCACCGAGAGCCATCGATAAACCAAATAAATGAGTCATCCCCCCTGCAACGAGGGCTACCAACAGCGTTGCCAAAACAAACAACTCGTCAGTTCGCAACTTAGCTATTTCTCGAAAAACATGCGGTAACACCCATTTGCCAATGGCCATCAGCACAATGACCACGCCGGTGCCCTTTAGCAGCGCATAGCCAAGGCTCTCCCACATTGATATATCGCTATTTGAGGCGAGTAACGGAATAATAATCAACATGGGTACTACGGCAATATCCTGGAACAACAACACCGCAACCGTCAGTTGCCCCTTCTTTGAGGTTAATTGCGACGACTCGCCAAGTTGCTTGATGACGACAGCTGTTGAAGATAGTGCCAAGGTACAGCCGACAATGAACGCTGTGGTCCAGTCGTTAACAAAGAAAACAGCTAAAACGGCGAATAACGCAGTACACAACACAACTTGTCCGGCCCCAAGGCCAAACACTTGGCCACGCATGGCAATCATTTTGGGTAAAGAGAATTCAAGACCAAGTGAAAATAGCAACAACACGACACCGAGCTCGGCGACAAAATGATACTCATCAGGATCAGATATCCAAGCCAATACATCCGGCCCGGCAACAATGCCAGCAACAAGGTACGCCAAGATAGCCGGTAGTTTGATTTTGCGAAATGCCCAAACCAACACAACGGCCATCGCAAGCAGTAAGAGTATGTCCGTAAATCCACTATTCACTTTTATTCCCTTAGCCGATAAAGCCCAACACAAATCAATGATAAGCCTATCAGTGTGGTTACTTGAATGGTTTCACCAAGTATAAAATAGATTAATATCAATGATATAAACGGGCTCAAAAATATTAAGGTAGAAATTTGCGCCGTTTTTGTGGCTAATCGCATGGCTGTGAGCCACAAAAAGAAGGTGAGCCCCATCTCAAACAGTCCCACATAGACACCCGCCCAAACCCCAGCCCAAGGTATAGACCAATTGGCTGGTGTGTCAAAAATCAATGCGTTAACACCATTAAATAAAACTAACCAAATGCTGCCCCAAAAAAAACACCAAAACAACGCCGGTATGGGTTTATCTGTATTCTTGGTATTCATTAACCAGTAGCTGGCCCACAACAAGGTACTGAATAGAGCAAGGCCAATACCCGTCCAGTTCGTTTGGCTAAAGTCCCAAGCACCGCCAGTGGCGATTAAAAACACCCCGGCATATGCCAGTAACATGGCCAGTAATTCTTTGCGTGTTAGCGATTGTTTCAAAAATGGCACGGCTAACAGCGACATGGTAATCGCCCAAGTATAGTTGATAGCTTGGGCTTGCTGTGCTGGCAACTGATCGTAAGCAGCAAATAGAACCCAATAGTATGCGGCAGGATTAATAAACCCTTGCCCAATATAGAACCCTGCACGCGAGCGCCCTACTTGAATGGCTTCACGCCAACGCTGCTGTATGGTCAGAATTATTGCAAAGGTTAATAGGCTGGTAAGGGCTGCAATACTAAGTAATTGCAACGGGCTAAGGTAACGCAGCGCCAGCTTGAATGCTGTCGCCACTGTTGACCACAACAACACTGCGGCCAATGCATAGAGAATCGCTTTACGCTGATCCATCGTCTTCCTTGCAAGCGTTAAACCGAGCTAGCTAGATTGCTCAGTTAAAGTTAATAAACGATCTTTATTATCGGCAGTGTGCCGGGTTACCTTGCAATGCCCCCAACGTACTTCTGGGCGCGCGTCGTTTGTGGTGAGTAGCATTTGCGTGCGTAACTGCTCAAGCTGAGCATAAGAAGGGGTTTGTGCACCACAAACCTGTAACCAATACCGCAAGGCACCGCGTTGAAGGTCGGCTGAAGCGTCTTGCAGCCAACGCGTAGCTAGTCGGCATTCAGAATCAATATGCGGTGCGACCCGATCATGCAGCAATTGCTCAAGCAAATGTTGTGTTTCTGCGCATAACTGCGCACTTCGCAAAACCGAATTACCGAACTGGGGCCAGCGTTGCTCTAATTTAGGGATAACCTCATGGCGCAAATAGTTTCGCTCAATACTGATGTCATAATTGGTATCGTCTTCAATCCAGTGCAACTGCTTTGCACGGGCGTAGCCATAGATATCTTGTTTACTGATATCTAATAACGGACGCACCCAAGTCTGACCATTTTTTCGGCTGACTGCTGCCATCGCAGCGAGTCCTTTCGGCCCCGCCCCGCGCTTTAGTTGCAGCAGAAAGGTTTCGATTTGATCATTGCGGTGCTGACCTAGCAAAAATATAGCGTTGGCATCGCCAATTGCTTCTAGCCGTCTGTAGCGCGCCTCGCGACCAGCCGCTTCTTTACTTACCCGAGCTCCAGTTGCTACCGGCAGCACTTCGCAAATCATCGGGAATTTTCGGCGCTCACAGTCCGCTTGAAGCCCTTTAGCCCAAGTTGCCGAGCTGGGATGGAATGAGTGATCAAGATGAATCGCTAAGTAGCGATAATTTGGAAATTCTTGTCGAAATCGGTCCAGTAAATCCAATACCGTCTGTGAGTCCGCACCACCACCTAAACAGGCAATAATCTGTTGGTTAGCAGCTAGACTTAAGGCTAATAATCGTTCTTTAAATAACGAATAAAGGGGAGCAGTGTCAGCACTGTCCCCTTTATTTATTTGGCGAGTAGTCGCATTGTTCAACGCGAATCACTCCACTTAACAGTAACCAAATGACATCAACTTTTGGTAACGTTGTTCAAGGCGAGCTGCACTATCTAAATTAACCAGTGCGTCCAAATCTGCAATCAATTGCTTCTTCAAACGTCGCGCCATTTCTTCGTGATCACGGTGCGCGCCGCCAATTGGCTCTGCAATGATTGAATCGATTAAACCCAATTCTTTCGAACGCTGCGCGGTAACACCCATAGCTTCGGCTGCTAACGGTGCTTTTTCTGCACTCTTCCAGAGAATTGACGCACAGCCTTCTGGTGAAATCACCGAGTAGGTTGAGTACTGCAGCATGTTGACGCGGTCGCCAACGCCAATCGCCAACGCACCACCGGAACCGCCTTCACCAATTACCGTACAAATGATTGGCGTATTTAAGCGCGACATAACCTTTAAGTTACGGGCGATAGCTTCAGACTGACCGCGCTCTTCAGCACCGATACCCGGGTATGCCCCTGGCGTATCAATAAAGGTAATAATTGGCATTTTAAAGCGTTCTGCCATTTCCATTAGACGCATCGCTTTGCGATAACCCTCAGGTTTCGGCATACCAAAATTACGGCGAATTTTTTCTTTGGTTTCACGACCTTTCTGATGCCCGATAACCATTACTGGAGTGCCATCAAGGCGTGCTGTACCCGCTACGATAGCTTCATCGTTGGCAAAGGTTCTGTCCCCAGCTAGCTCATCAAAATCATCAAAGATGTGCTTAATGTAGTCAAGCGTGTACGGACGTAACGGATGACGTGCCAATTGCGCAACTTGCCATGCACCCAAATCACCGAAGATTTTTTCGACGAGTTGTTCACGTTTTTCTTGCAGCTTTGTAATTTCCTCTTCGAGTGAAATATCAAAGTTGCCTTTTGCGCCAACTGCTTTTAATTCTTCGATTTGCGCCTGCAGTTCTGCGATAGGCTGCTCAAAATCTAAAAATTTAAGACTCATTATGGCTCCCATTTGCCACTAAAATTCGAGTTCAACCGCTTTATTTCCAAAGCGCTGTTGCAACTCATACAACAATTCATCGGTTGGGGTCACATACCATTCTGTGGCCGCCACATATTCTGCCGTTAAATCAGGACGCACATAACGGATGTGCAGCGGGCATGAGCCCTGCTTGAATGGTTCTAACAACTGCGTAAGTTGCGTTAAACCATGCCCTTCTAATTGCTCTTGTCGAAGTGTGAGGCGAAGCGTTTTTGCGTATTGCTCACGCATTCCGACAATGGTCATCACCTCACGTGCCGTCATTGTATTGGCAGAGGAGTAATCATCAAAGCTGACCTCTCCTTTTACCACTAAAATCTGGTCTTTTTCGAGCATGTGCTGAAAATTTTCATAATCTTTAGCAAAGAATCGCACGTCAAACCGCGCTGTTTTATCATGCAAGGTCACAATTGCCCAGCGTTGATTTTGTCGGTTTAGCATGGTGCGAACGTCAACAACCAGGCCTGCTACCGTTGTTGTCTGATCCCGTCCCGTTGGTCGCACATTGGCTAACACCGCCGGCACATAGTTTTTTAATTCAGCACGATAACGGTTTACCGGATGACCCGTTAAGTATAGCCCAAGCGTTTCACGTTCGCCTTCTAACCACATTCCTTCGGGCCAAGGGGCAACCTGAACAAACTCATGTTCAATTTGAACATCATCGGAAGCCGTCGTCAGTACGCCGAACAAGTCACTCTGTCCTATCGCTTCAGCACGTGCATGTTGCTCGGCCTGGCGCATGGCTTTTTCTAGCGTAGCCATAATGGTAGCCCGATGTGGGCCCAACGAGTCCATCGCGCCAGCTTTTATCAGCTTTTCCAAGACACGCCGGTTGAGCTTCTTCAGATCAACACGGCAACAGAAATCAAATAAATCGGTAAACGGACCTTCTTCACGTGCGGCCAATATTGCTTCTATCGGGCCTTCACCAACGCCTTTTATCGCACCAATTCCATACACAATGGACTGTTCTGCATCAACGGTAAACTTATACTGGCCCCTATTCACGTCAGGAGGCAGTAATTTGATACCCATATTTTCGCATTCATCAACTAAGGTGACGATTTTATCCGTGTTATCCATATCTGCGGACATAACCGCTGCCATAAACTCAGCGGGATAATGGGTTTTCATCCACAGGGTTTGATACGAAACTAACGCGTAAGCCGCGGAGTGCGATTTGTTAAAACCGTAACCGGCAAACTTTTCGACCAAGTCGAATATCTTGATCGCTAACTCACCGTCAATGCCATTTTTACGCGCACCCTCTTCAAAAACAGCACGCTGTTTAGCCATTTCCTCGGGTTTCTTTTTACCCATTGCTCGGCGCAACAAGTCAGCGCCGCCCAGTGAATAACCAGCGAGTACCTGTGCAATCTGCATGACCTGTTCTTGGTATAAAATTACGCCGTAGGTTGGCTCCAGAATAGGCTTCAGTAATTCGTGCTGATAGTCTTTATCAGGATACGAAATCGCTTCACGTCCGTGCTTACGGTCAATGAAGTTATCAACCATGCCCGATTGCAATGGCCCCGGACGAAACAGTGCTACCAATGCGATAATGTCTTCAAAGCTATCAGGCAACAGCTTTTTAATCAGTTGCTTCATACCAGCAGATTCAAGCTGGAATACCGCAGTGGTTGCGCCCTTTTTAAGTAGGGAAAAACAGCGTGGATCATCCAAAGGGATGTGATTAATGTCGATGGGCTCTTGACCATCACGCTGACGATTAGCATTAACCATGTCTAAGGCCCACTGAATAATCGTCAGTGTGCGTAGCCCCAAAAAGTCAAATTTCACTAAGCCAGCAGCTTCAACATCATTCTTATCGAATTGCGTAACCGGTTGCTTGCCCTCATCATCACAATAAAGAGGGGAAAAATCAGTGATGCGTTCCGGTGCGATAACAACACCACCCGCATGTTTACCGGCATTACGCGTAACCCCTTCGAGAATACGCGCCATGTCGATGATTTCGCGCACGTCGTCATCTTGTTCGTACATTTCGACGATGCGAGGCTCTATCTCAAAGGCTTTTTCAAGTGTCATACCCGGATCTCCGGGGACCAACTTGGTTATTTTATCAACAAAACCGTAGGGGTGGCCCAATACGCGACCAACATCACGAATTGAGGCTTTTGCCGCCATAGTACCGAACGTGATGATCTGGGACACCGCTTCACGGCCATAGAGGTCGGCAACATGGTCAATAACTTCATCACGGCGATCCATACAGAAATCGATATCGAAGTCGGGCATCGATACCCGCTCAGGGTTCAAGAACCGTTCGAAAAGCAAATCAAGTTCTAATGGGTCAAGATCGGTAATTTTAAGCGCGTAGGCAACCAATGAACCTGCACCGGAACCACGCCCCGGGCCTACTGGAATATTGTTATCTTTTGACCACTGAATAAATTCCATTACGATCAAGAAATAACCAGGAAAACCCATTTGGTTAATAACATCGAGTTCAATCTTGAGGCGTTCATCGTAGGGAGCACGATTCTGCTGGCGTTGTTCCGGGTCAGGGAATAAAACCTGTAAGCGTTGTTCCAAACCTTCAATAGACTTTTTAACCAGAAAGTCTTCGGTGGTCATACCGCCAGTTGGGAATTCAGGCAATACGTGTTTATCGAGTGTGACCGTGACATTGCATCGCTTCGCAATTTCCACAGTATTTGCTAATGCTTCTGGAATGTCGCTAAACAACTCAAGCATTTCGTCTGCGCTTTTTAAGTATTGCTCAGGGCTGTATTTCTTCGGGCGACGCTTGTCGTCCAGTGTGTAGCCGTCAGATACCGCAACACGCACCTCATGCGCATTAAAGTCTTCAGCGCGCAAAAACATTACTTCATTGGTCGCAACAACAGGCACGTCACTTTCCGCTGCTAACGCAACCGCCGCATGCAAGTATTCATCTTCACCGGGGCGACCCGTTCGCAGTAATTCAAGATAGAAACGATCGGCAAAATGTTGTTGATAAAAAGCTAACAGTTCGCGCGCTTCGTCCGCACGATTTTGCAGCAACTTACGGCCAATGTCGCCCTCGCGGCCACCTGACAGAAGCAACAAACCACGCTGATGATCAACAAGCCATTCTTTATTTATACAAGGCTTGCCACTACGATGACCCGCTAAATAGCCGCGGCTAATCAATTGCGTCAGTTGCTGATAGCCTTCATTGTTCATTGCTAAAGCCGTTAACCGAAAAGGCTCATCTTGTGAGTCTGCTGTCCAGCCTTCTGGCAGCAGCCAGAGATCGCAGCCTACAATTGGCTTTAATCCCTGGTCATGGGTCGTCCGATAAAAACGAACTAAGCCACACATATTCATTTGATCAGTTAACGCTAACGCAGGCATGCCCTTCGCTGCTGTGGCTTCACAAATAGGCTTAACCTTTGCGAGACCATCCATCATCGAAAAGTCACTGTGGACACGTAGGTGAATAAATTGGGGCTGTTTGCTCACTTCGCTCATGCGTTATTTCATACACTCATAAATAATTATCTGGTTATTGTGCCGCATGCATCACGCTATGTCATGTAGTGATTGTGACCTTTTGAATTGGCTGTAAAATTTGCGTGAAAACTGACTAAATGTTCAATAGTTGTTATAGTATTTTTCTAAGCTAGCCACTACGTTGGGGTTTTATGTCACGCGCAGGGTTTATTCACTACGATAATACCGAAAAGCTACTGCAAGTAGGTGGTGAGTGGACACTTGAGCACTACATCGCGCTTAACCGCGCAATTCAACAACTACCACCCGCTCCTGAAACCACAAGGCTAGATTGTTCCAACTTAGGCAAAGTTGACTTCAATACAGCCAGCTTATTAGCCGATTACCTTGGCAGTCCACAGCTTGATAAACTGCTGCCGCATGCGCAAGGACTCACAACTGACCAGCGGGATATTTTTGCCAGCGCGGTGCAAGCCACCCAAACAACCGAGCTTTATACCGCAAAACCATCCTTCTCCGCGGTCGGTTTGATCGCCCAGCTTGGTCAAAACGTTAGCAACCAAGTTCATCAACTGGTGCTACTCCTTAACTTTATTGGTGATCTGGTACTCACGTGTGTAGCAGTTCTAGTTCGTCCCTCCCGATGGCGCGTCACGGCATGGTTTTACCACATGCAACAGGCTGGCTTAGCAGCCATTCCTATTGTCAGTTTAATGGCCTTTTTAGTTGGCGCCGTGGTTGCTTTTTTAGGGGCAACGGTACTGACGGAGTTCGGCGCCACTGTTTACGCCGTCGACCTCGTTGCCTTCGGTTTTATGCGTGAACTGGGAGTATTACTTGCCGCTATCTTGCTGGCAGGCCGAACGGCGAGCTCTTTTACTGCTCAGATTGGCGCTATGAAAGTAAATGAAGAGCTTGATGCCATGCGCGTGGAACAGTTGGACCCTATTGAGCTACTTGTTGTACCGCGTCTATTGGCACTTCTGGTTATGTTGCCACTGTTAGGTTTTGTTTCTATTTTGGCCGGCCTAGCCGGTGGTGCTGCTGTTGCTGTCGGCAGTCTGGATATTTCGTGGAACCAATACCTGTCCATTCTTAATGAGGTGCCGGTACGTCACTTTTGGGTAGGTATGAGCAAAGCACCGTTTTTTGCCGTCGTAATTGCAACTATTGGCTGCTTAGAGGGGTTTAAAGTTGCCAATAGTGCGCGCTCTATCGGTCAGCACACAACCTCAAGCGTGGTACAGGCACTGTTTGCTGTAATCCTGCTCGATGCCATCGCGGCATTATTTTTCATGGAGATGAATTGGTGATTCAGCCAGCCGAAACAATTTTATCCATGCGCCAAATCAGTAACCGATTTGGCAATCAGATGGTGCATCAAAACCTTAACCTTGATGTTTACCGCGGTGAAATAATTGGTCTGGTGGGTGGCTCGGGTGCGGGCAAGTCAGTATTGCTGCGAACCGCTATTGGCCTAAATAAACCCGATACCGGTGAAATTATACTTAATGCATCACCAATTGGGGTATTGTTTCAACATGGCGCCTTGTTTTCTTCAATGACCGTTGCAGAAAATGTCGCCCTACCTTTGATAGAGCACACGCGTTTGAGCCGAGCACAAGCACTGCATCTGGCACAAATTAAATTGGCCTTGGTTGGGCTCAATCAGCAAGCTGGCGAACAATACCCCGCCGAATTATCCGGCGGCATGGTAAAGCGCGCGGCATTAGCACGTGCTTTGATTCGCGAACCTGACATAGTGTTTTTAGATGAGCCGACCGCCGGGCTTGACCCGCTCAATGCCGCTGCATTTGATCGGTTGATTAAAACGCTATCAAAAGCGCTTGGCTTAACGGTTGTTCTGGTGACGCATGATCTCGACACACTTTATGCAATTTGTGACCGTATTGCAGTGCTTGCTGATAAACGTATCGTGGCTGTTGATACCGTTGCAAAGGTGGTAGCGAACCCTGATTCATGGATTCAGTCCTATTTCCATGGCCCACGTGGACGCGCTGCGGCGCACGCCGCTCGCAAGGAGGTTTAACCGATGGAAACTAAAGCACACCATATTATTGTTGGGGTGTTAACACTCACCCTGCTGCTAGGGGCACTTGCATTTGTGCTCTGGCTCACTAAGGCTGACTCAGAGCGCGCGTACAAGCAATACGACGTACTTTTCAAGGAACCTGTTTCAGGGTTAACCATTGCCAGCCCAGTGCAATTCAACGGGATTAATGTTGGTGAAGTTACCCGCCTAAGCTTAGATAAAGACGATGCGCGGGTGGTGCGTGCCCGTATTCAAATTAATGCAGCAACGCCTGTAACTCAGGCGACTGTAGCGAGTTTATCGCTGTTAAATATTACCGGCGCCAGTGGCATTGCTTTAGAACAAAGTGTCGCACAAAGCCCACCAATTAATAACGGTGAAGGTATACCAGAAATCATTGCAGAGCCTTCGCAATTGACACAACTTCGGCTTAGCACCGAGGAGCTCTTTGTTAACGTAAGCCAAATGATCAGCAACGCAAATCGATTGTTTTCAGACACTAATATGCAATCTATCGAGTCTATCCTTACCAATGTCGATACCTTTAGTACCGAACTGGCACAGCAGTCCAGCAGTATCGCCAGCGTTCTTGACAACCTGCAGGCCAGCACCAAACAATTAAACGATTCTTTGGTTTCACTTGAAGAAGAGGTTTCAAAACGCAGCGAACCCTTATTTGATAAGGCCGATCAGACTTTAAATAACCTGGCCAGTGCGAGTGCTGAACTCAATCAATTAATCAGCCAGAATCGCGGGAATATCGATGCCGGAATGGCGGGCATTGCCGAAGTGGGTCCAACTCTAATGGAGCTGCAACGCACCTTGCAGCATTTAAATGCCATCGCCGCCAAGTTTGAAGGCGAGCAAGTGCGGGAGTATCAACCATGAATAAAAGACTTGGTTTCGCCATTACCGCAGTTATCTTACTTGCGCCGGGTTGCAGTATCTTACCTGAACCTAAGCCCATTGATTTTTATACGTTAAAGCCAGCACAAGTGAGTTATTTTGCTGCCGTTTCAAAGCGACAAATAAGCGTAGCAGAGCCTGAGCTAGCTGATATGTTGCAACTTGAGCGTATTTTACGCGTGGCTAATAACGGTAGCATTGTGGCTTACTCCGAAGCTCGTTGGAGCGCGCCTATTGCATTAGTGTGGCAAAACTGGCTGCTTGATGCCTTATGGCGCGACGCACGCTTTGACGACATCAGTTCACGGCAACAAGGTTTAGATGCGCAATGGCAAGTAGCTGGTCGCCTGCAGGCGTTTCACATCATCGAATCAACGGCAGGCGCGTTCGCTACGGTGCGATTCGATGCACAACTTATTGATATAAAAAACCGCCGTTTAACCGCAAGCAAAACTTTTCAAGCTGAGGTGGCGTTAAATGATTCTTCTGCAGCCAGCGCTGTACAGGCTTTAGGGCACGCCAGCGAACAAGTCGGTGAGGATTTATTGAGTTGGCTCGCTGAGCCCCATTAAATTGGGCTCAGCACGTTCTTTGAATTATTCGAAACTGCCCACAAAGGCTTGTATGCCTTCTTGCTTTAGCGCGTCAAGTGCTTCATCTAGCGCTTCTTGATCGGTTTCAAATTTATCTTCCCACACCGTCGAGTTATTACCCTCGTCAACAATTTCAAGAACCCAACCACTGTCCTCAGTACGGTAGATATCAATTTCAACTTTATGTCCGTCATCCGTGTATTCGCGGCATAATGGGCTTTGAATATATTCTACTTGGTCAGTCATATTTATTCCTCAAAAGGGTAAGTGCCAAATTAAGTACGGCAGTTTCGTTTATTAGTCTAACACCTCACGATTACGCTTACCCATCGTTTAGCTATAAAAAAACCGAGGCAAACAGCCTCGGTTTTTCACATTCTACTTAAACAGACTTACAAGCTAGCCAATGTGCTGTTCAAAGTTGCTGACGGACGCATGGCCTTATCAACTAACTCTGGATTTGGCTGGAAGTACCCGCCGATTTCAACAGGGTGACCATGCACACTGTTCAGCTCTTCAACAATTTTAGCTTCGTTTTCATTGAGCAATTTAGCCAACTTACCAAAACGCTCAGCCAACGCCTTATCTTTACTTTGCGCCGCCAATGCTTCTGCCCAGTACATGCCCAGATAGAAGTGGCTGCCACGGTTATCGATTTGGCCTAGCTTGCGCGCCGGCGACTTATTGTTTTCAAGGAATTTTGACGTTGCAGAATCCAGAGCATCAGCCAAAATCTGTGCACGGTCATTGTTGTTACGCTGAGCTAAGTGCTCCAATGACGCTGCTAATGCTAAGAATTCGCCAAGTGAATCCCAACGTAAGTAATTTTCTTCAACAAATTGCTGTACGTGCTTCGGTGCAGAACCACCTGCTCCAGTCTCGAACAAGCCACCACCGTTCATCAGTGGAACAATTGACAGCATTTTCGCTGACGTACCCAGTTCTAGAATTGGGAACAAATCAGTCAAGTAGTCGCGCAATACGTTACCGGTAACTGAAATAGTGTCTTTGCCTTCTTTGACGCGTGCTAGCGTGTGCGTAGTCGCTTCAGTTGGGGCCATAATACGAAGGTCAAGACCGTCAGTATCATGATCTTTCAGATACGCATTCACTTTTTTGATCAATTCAGCGTCGTGTGCACGGTTCTCATCTAACCAGAACACAGCAGGCATACCACTTAAACGTGAACGATTAACCGCCAGCTTCACCCAGTCGCGAATTGGTGCATCTTTAACCTGGCACATACGCCAGATATCACCTTTTTCGACCTCGTGTGAAAATACAGTTTCGCCAGCTTTGTTTAACACAACAACTGTGCCATCAGCCGGAATTTCAAACGTTTTATCGTGCGAGCCGTATTCTTCAGCTTTTTGCGCCATCAAACCGACGTTTGGTACGGTGCCCATAGTTGCTGGATCGAACGCACCATTGTCTTTACAAAAGTCGATAGTGGCTTGATAAACACCTGCATAGCAACGATCTGGAATCATGGCTTTAGTTTCTTGGGTTTTGCCCTGGCGATCCCACATGGTGCCGCCATCGCGAATCATTGCAGGCATTGATGCATCGATAATCACGTCGCTTGGCACGTGCAAGTTGGTAATGCCTTTGTCTGAATTAACCATCGCTAATTCCGGCTGTTTGTCATAAACCGCTTGAATATCTGCTTCAATTTCAGCGCGCTGATCTGCTGGAAGGTCGGCAATTTTCGCCAACACATCACCGAAACCATTGGTTGCGTCAACGCCGAGTTTATTAAATACATCTGCGTGTTTTGCGAAAACCTCAGCGAAGTAAACTTTTACGGCATGACCAAACATGATTGGGTCAGAAACCTTCATCATGGTTGCTTTTAAGTGCAGTGATAACAAAATACCCTGCTCTTTAGCCGCTGCAGTTTCTTGGGCAAAGAATGCCTGAAGTTGCGAAGCACTCATGCGTGCAGCATCAACAACTTCGCCGGCTAATACTTTGACGGAATCTTTGAGTACGGTTTGGCCTGCAGGTGTGTTCAACACAACTTTTAAGTCATCGGCTTGTGCAAACGTTGTCGATTGTTCGCTGCTGTAGAAGTCGCCGTCGCTCATATGTGCAACGTGCGTTCGCGAGTCTTTACTCCACGCACCCATGCGGTGTGGGTGTTTCTTTGCGAAGTTTTTAACCGAAGTTGGCGCGCGACGATCAGAGTTACCTTCGCGCAACACAGGGTTTACTGCAGAACCTTTGATTTTGTCATAACGAGATTTAACATCACGCTCCTCGTCGGTTTTTGCTTCCATCGGATAATTTGGAAGTTTATAACCTTGTTCCTGCAACTCTTTGATCGCAGCCATCAGCTGTGGAATGGATGCACTGATGTTCGGCAACTTAATGATATTAGCTTCAGGTGTTTTAGCCAATTCGCCCAGTTCGGCAAGGGCATCATTGATGCGCTGTTCTTGCGTTAAATACTCCGGGAAACTCGCAATAATACGACCCGCTAAACTGATGTCACGGGTTTCCACTGACACGCCTGCCGCATCGGTAAAAGCACGAATAATTGGCAGCAACGAATACGTCGCTAAACGCGGAGCTTCATCAGTTTCAGTGTAAATAATCTTTGAACTATCAGTCGACATAGTGATTCCTATTCATTAGTTCAGGACAGAAAAAAGTGGCCCGAATTATAGCAGGATATGGCCTGAATCACTAGCGCTTGGTGGTTATTCGATCACAATGTTGTTAAGCAATTCATCAACTAAGAAGTGACACTGCTGATAAATATCAAACAAATCGCCATGCCCTTCCAGCGGTTTTTTCATCGCTAAATCATATTCAAATTGCTGCACTGCTTGCAGGTATTTCCCCAGCTCGCCTTCGTCATTCAATACTGCAGATCGAACCGATTCCGAAACATTTAAGTCAGCAAGAAATGTTTGTTTTTCAATACCTAAAAGAACCTCTGAGCCTGACAACAGGCCAACTAAGAAGGCAGGCCCTGGTAAGCGATTGAACGGGTCTTTTTTACGTGCTAATTCGCTACACATGTAAGCGCGGGTCAGTATTAACTTCGTTTTTTCCGGTGCCTGCCCTTTTACCGCTACAATTAACAACACCCATTTGCGCAGCGGCTCAAGGCCTAATAACATAACCACTTCTTTTAACGACTCAATTTTGCGAGTCAGTCCGTAATAGGGGCTGTTAGCGATTCGCAATAGGTTAACCACCAACACGGGGTCGGTTTGCAGCGCAGCAACTATCTCATACAGCTCAGGGTCTTCTGCAAATAACTGGTTGATGACCAGCGTTAGTTGCGTTGCAGCCGCTGATGGTACGCGCCGACCTTCAACAGCTGTTGGTCGGGCAAGAAAGTAGCCTTGAAACAGGTCAAAGCCTAATTCCTGATATTGTTGCAGTGTTGTTTCATCTTCAATGCGTTCGGCAAGCCAAAGTACATCAAGATGTTGGAGTTCTTGATAGCGCTGCTTAGCCACATCAAATGGGGTTCTTTCAATATCAACTTTGATGATAGTGGCGAGATCGAGCAAGGGCTTCCAACCGTCTTGAAATTCAAAATCATCCAGTGCAAATCGAAACCCTTTCGCAACCCATCGCTTAATTGCTGCAACAATTTCATCGTTTGGCTCAATCCGTTCAACCAATTCGACAATTACGTGTTCTGGCGCTAAAGGTAGAAATAGCCCAGATAGCAGAAATTCAGTTGAGACATTCACACACACCGGTAATTTGATGTGCTCAACGTACTCTAAGAGGCCTGTGCACAGGTTATAAAGTACTTCACTGGTTGCGACACTATCACCGACTTCAAACGCCGTAATCCCCGTTTCATGACGATAAAGCAGCTCATGCGCATAGATATGGCCGTCGCAATCGTAAATAGGCTGTGAAGCAAACAAAATCTCTGGCATCCCTGTACTCTCTTTCGCACAAATTTTACCAACCTGTATATCAAAAAAAGGGGGACAGAGCTAGCTCTGTCCCCCTTTAACACTGTAATCACGTATTAATCGATTTTAGGTGTCGTTAAACCGCGACGCTCTAGTAAGGCTTCACCAGTTGGCTCTTGGCCACGGAAGTCAATGTACTGTTGCATTGGGTCTTTGCTGTTCCCTTTAGACAAAATAGTGTCACGGAATTTCTGACCATTTTCTAAAGTTAAACCGCCCTGCTCTTGCATGTATTTAAACGCATCTGCAGCAAGAATTTCTGACCACATGTACGCGTAATAACCAGCTGAATAACCGCCAGCAAATACGTGCGCAAAGAAGGTTGATTTGTAACGTGGTGGAACTGCGTCAATAGCCACACCGTTGCGCTCGAGCGCAGCAGCTTCAAATGCCGCGACATCTTCAATGCTGGCTGCAGCTTCTGGCGATAAGGTGTGATATTCAAAATCGAGTAACGCAGAAGCAATGTACTCTAACGTGTCATAACCCATGTTAAAGTTTTTCGCCGCTAACACTTTGTCCAGCAATTCTTTTGGCATTTGTTCGCCAGTTTCATAATGCTTGGCAAAGTTATTGAGAACCTTTTCATTCAACATCCAATCTTCCTGGAAGGTTGACGGGAACTCAACGTAGTCACGCGATACAGATGTACCAGCAAGCGACGGGTACATAACGTCTGAGAACATGCCGTGCAAACCGTGGCCCATTTCATGGAACATGGTGCTTACTTCATCAAAGCTCAGGAAGGTTGGACCTTCAGCTGCTAATTTGATGTTTTGGTTGTTCAGAATAACTGGTTTTTTGTCTAATAAATTAGACTGACTAACAAACGAGCTCATCCAAGCACCGCCACGTTTTCCATCACGTGTGAACCAGTCACCGTAAAACAAGCCGAGCGTTTCGCCATCGATGTCTTTTACTTCATAAACGCGAATGTTGTCGCCGTATGTTGGAATGTCGTCGCGCTGTTCAAAGGTGATACCGAACAGTTCGTTCATAGCGAAGAACACACCATCTTCAACAACACGGTTAAATTCGAAGTATTTTTTAACTTCTTCAGAATCTAGCGCGTATTTCTCGGCACGAACTTTCTCAGCGTAATACGCCCAATCCCACGGTTGTACGTCAAAATCACCGCCTTCGCGGTCAATCATGGCTTGGATTTCTGCTTTTTCCGCTTCAACGTTGCTGACCACTGCTGGAACCAAGTCGCGCAACATTTCTTGTGCTGCTTCAGGGCTGCCAGCCATGCTGTTCTCAAGCACGTAGTCACCCCAGCTGTCATAGCCAAGCAACTGTGCTTTTTCTGCACGCAACTGCGCTAACCGCTTAACCAAAGGACGGTTGTCAGTTTCGGTGTTGCCAGTGCCACGGTATGCTGAAGCTTCCCAAACGCGTTGGCGAAGTTCACGATTTTCCAGTGACGAAAGAATCGGTTGACGGGTGGTATTGGTGATGGAGATTGCGTACTTACCATCATGACCGGCTGAGGTCGCGGCATCTGCAAGCTGCTGAATTTCAGAATCGCTCAAACCAGCTAGTTGCGCTTTGTCATCGACAACAATCATGTTTTCTTTTGCCAATGCCATCAAGTTACGCTGGAACTCTGTCGTCAAAGACGAAACTTCGGAGTTAATTTCACGAATTTTGCCTTTCGCTTCTTCGTTTAATTGCGCACCGGCACGAACAAAGCCTTTGTACGTATCTTCAACCAAACGGAGTGCTTCACCGTCAAGACCCTCGCGATTGTCATATACCGCTTTCACACGAGCAAATAGCTCAGGGTTCAACGAGATATTATCGCTATGCGCTGCCATTTTTGGTGCTAACTCGCCCTGTAAAGCGCGCGTATCGTCATTACCATTTGAACCTGCTACGTTATAGAAAACTGATGCCACGCGGCTTAGCAATGCACCGGAACGCTCCATGGCTACAATGGTATTTTCAAATGTTGGAGCTTCTGGGTTGCTTGCGATTGCTTCAATTTCTTTCGCATGCTCGTCCATACCTGCTTCAAACGCTGGCATGTAATGCTCAAATTTGATTTGAGTGAAATCTGGTGCATTGTACGGCAGTGTGCTTTCTGCGTAGAAAGGATTGCTTTGGTTAAATGCTGAGTTTTGAGCTTGCTCGGTTTGAGCAGTTTCATTGACTTGCTGAGTTGCGTCTTTATCAGAACAGGCTGCGACCGTGAGTGCCGCGCCAATAGCAACAGCGATAAGGCTCTTGCGCATAGTTATTCTCCCTTGTGTGAATTTAACCTTACTAATGTACTCTTCAAGGAAGTTCGGCTCAAGAGCCGTTCATGGCACAATTGTAACAATTTGCCCCAAGTTTGCTGCAGTTCGGCTAATTCTTGCGCAAGGATATGTTTTTTCAGGTCATTAATTTGAAAATACAGACGTTCAAGGATTTGATATGGAGAGTTTAAAACTTGAGAGATGGCGGAGCGGACGGGACTCGAACCCGCGACCCCCGGCGTGACAGGCCGGTATTCTAACCAACTGAACTACCGCTCCGCAGCGGTATAACAACTACATTTCAGGAAAGTGGCGGAGCGGACGGGACTCGAACCCGCGACCCCCGGCGTGACAGGCCGGTATTCTAACCAACTGAACTACCGCTCCGCTTTCCTGCTTCTGAGTTTCCCGGATGGGTCCCCCTGAATGCGGAGCGAATATTACGAGCGCGTGCTACTATCGTCAACCTTTTTTTTCAACTTTTGAATCGTTTGCATGAAAAACAAGCAAAACGGCTCAAAACTCGATACTCTACGACCAAAGCGCGTTATCGATTATCTTTATCCGATCGCGATGTGCTTGCTCTTCGTCCTGTGTTGCCCGAACAATTTTAAGCGCAGCTTTTTGCTCAACTCGGGTCCATCCTGTGGACTGCTCACCCTGACTGCCTTTCAAATTTGCCGCCAGCTCGAGTTTCGTTTGCCCACCGGTCATCATCAGGTAAACATCGGCGAGCAACTCAGCATCTAATAGTGCGCCGTGAAAGGTTCGGTTCGAGTTATCGATTCCGTAGGCGCGACACAGCGCATCCAAGTTATTCTTCTGGCCTGGTCGCATTTCTCGCGCCAGCATCAGGGTATCTAACACAGTACAGTAATCTGTGGTTTTACCGGTGCCGTCACGCAACAATGCAAACTCATGATCCATGAAGCCAACATCGAACGCGGCGTTATGAATGACGAGTTCGGCGCCGTTGATGAAATCAAGAAATTCAGCAGCTATTTGCGAAAAAACCGGCTTATCTTCCAAAAATTCATTTGTGATTCCATGCACTTCGATTGCTTCTTGTTCAACAACCCGCTGTGGATTGATGTAAGCATGGAAGGTACGGCCTGTTGGCTTGCGCCCAATAACCTCAAGCGCACCGATTTCAATGATTCGGTGACCTTGAGCTGGGTCGAGGCCTGTCGTTTCGGTATCTAATATTATTTGCCGCATCTTAGTTACTCGTTGTTCGTTGTTCGTTATTCGTTGTTCGTTGTTCGTTATTCGTTTAAGGACGGCCAGTCTAGCAGAAACTTCCTTTTAAAGGCTATTCGATTGCGGAGCTTGTTGTTGTTCTGAAAAACAGACACACTAATACCAATAACGAATAACGAATAACGAACAACGATTAACCAATAACGAGTATCAAATATGAAGCAAGTACACATCTATACCGACGGCTCTTGCCTTGGTAACCCTGGGCCTGGCGGCTATGGTGTCGTTATTGAGTATGGGAAGCATCATAAAGAGTTAGCGCAAGGCTACCAGTTAACAACCAATAACCGTATGGAAATGCTTGCAGCGATTAAGGGCTTAGAGACGCTGACGCGTGCCTGTGATGTGGTGGTTACTACAGATAGTCAGTACTTACGCCAAGGCATACAAAGCTGGATACATAATTGGAAAAAAAATGGCTGGCGCACCTCGAATCGAAAACCGGTGAAAAACGCAGACCTCTGGCAAGCACTCGATGCTGCCACACAACGGCATACAATACGTTGGGACTGGGTAAAGGGTCATGCGGGACACCCGCAAAATGAGCGTTGTGATGAATTAGCCCGTATCGCTGCAAGTGGAAAAGACTTACTTGAGGATACAGGCTTTAATCCAGATGCTTAATTATTCGCCGGCAACTTGCGGGTATTTGGCTTCTTCCCAAGCCTGCATTCCGCCAACAACAGAAATAACTTTCGCCTTATCAAACCCCATGCGTGCCAATGATTCTGCAGCTAACGCTGAGCGTCCCCCAGAACGACAAATCAAATAAAGTGGTTCTGCAGCAATACGCTGCAGCGCATCATCATAGCCAGCTACGGCTGGGTGTTGATTAATCTGCATTTCTAACACGCCACGCGGCATGTTGACGGCCTGACGAATGTGCCCTGCTGCGAATTCACCTGGCTCGCGCACATCAATTACACGTGCACCTTCGGCAATTTTTTGCTGCAATTCATGCACATCAACTTCGCTAACGTTACTCCGCGCTTGCGCGCACAATTCTTGTGAACTTAACATCAACAACTCCTATTTTTTGTTCAATACATGAGTTACTTTACGCGATTAGCAATAGGTAGACCATTCATCTGCGGTTTCATTCGCTTCTTAACACGCATTACGGTTAGTGGAAACTCCCGTTTTCTCGCAACAATGTAATACATGCTATTAAGTTGTGGGATAAACCGTGTAATGCCCGCTAACCCAAAATCAGCGCGGGCAGTTCTTGCTATCAAGAGTGTGGGTGCAACATACCCTGCGTCAATAATCTCAAAATTAAGCAGCGACAACCAGTCGGTAATACGGGCTTTACTAAAATAGCGACCACTCCATGGCGGTTGCTTTGTGTTTCCGGGCCAGCATCCCGTTAATACCGACGGGCTAAAAGGGTTGAAACCAGCAATAAGTAGATAACCATCAGCGATAAGGCTACGGCTCATTTCCCTTAGCACTTGATGCGGGTCGCGTTCAAACTCGAGCTGCCCAATCATCACTACAGCATCAAGAGCATTCTCTGCAAATGGCCAGTACTCAAGTTCAGCAAGAATGTTACTCTCACCATGTTGGGCTGCAGAGAATTGATGGCGGACTCGCAATTCAGGTAGCTCTAATTCTTTCGCTAAGTGCCCAACGCGAGCTAAGTAATAACCAAATATTTTTGCACTGTAGGGCCCGAAAACATGACTCAATTGCTGTTGCATCCAGACGCCATGAGGCAGCTGTTGCCAGCTTGCAGGGCCATCATTCGCGCTTTCTCGACGCGCAGGCGTTAACATCATTGCTTGCTCCCATTATAATCAGCACCTATAAAGGTGTAATGAATCGTACTTAAAAGCAAACTGGTGATCCCATGCATATTTCAGCAATTCCTGCATTTGATGATAACTATATTTGGGCTATCCAAATGTACAATGGTAGCGATGCCATCATTGTTGACCCAGGTGACGACCAACCCGTGCGTGAATGGCTACGTCAACATGATGTAAAAATTTCAGCGTTTTTTATTACCCATCATCATTGGGACCATACTAACGGCTTACTTCCTTTACTGAAAGATTATCCTGTATCAGTGTATGGTCCGCGCGGTAACGATATTCAAGGCGTTACTCACCGATTAGGGCATCTTGAACGTTTTACCCCTATTGGCGGTGAACGCGAATTCACCGTATTTGAAACCCCGGGACATACGCTTGACCACATTTGTTTTTACACACAGGGTCACGCATTTGTTGGCGATACATTATTCTCAGCCGGTTGCGGCCGCATGTTTGAAGGCACCCCAGAGCAATTTCACAATTCTTTACAGTGCTTAGCTGAACTACCTGACAATACCAACGTCTATTGTGCTCATGAGTACACAGCTGCAAATATCGAGTTTGCCTTAACAGCAGAACCAGATAATGCCGCTATAAGCCAATACAGTGAACAGGTTAAGCAACTACGAGCTCATGGGCTGAAAACCTTACCAAGTACTATTGGGTTAGAAAAACAAATAAATCCATTTTTACGGGCCGCCTCAACCGAGCAATTTGCTAGGTTACGGCAGTGGAAAGACCAATTTTAATCCCGTAAACTGCAGGCACTTTCGAGTTTTGGAATGAAGTACATGAAAAAATGGTTAGCACTAGCAATCTCTACCAGTCTGATTACCGGCTGTTCTTTAACACCTTGGAACGACGCGCCAGCAGATGCCGACGTTGCGGTTATCACCGTGCCCGAAAATCCAGTCGCAGAACCGGAGGACGTTGCGAGCGAACCAACAGACGCCGAGACGCAGATTGAAGAGGAAGTTGCTGTCATTGAGCTTACGCCGCAGCAAGAAGCTGATCTGTGGCAGCGCATTCGCCGCCAGCTAACCTTTAACGCACCCGAGCTACCTCGTTTGGTCAGTCAGCGCAATTGGTACATGAAAAACCCCCGCTACATGGAACGTGTTGCCACCCGTGCCCAACCTTTCATGTATCTGATTGTTGACGAAATTGAACGGCGTGGTATGCCACTTGAGTTGGCATTGTTGCCGATTGTAGAAAGTGCGTTTGACCCATTCGCATATTCGCACGGCCGAGCTGCTGGTGTATGGCAGTTTATTCCTGGAACAGCACGCCATTATGGCTTAGAAATCAATTGGTGGTATGACGGCCGTCGTGACGTCTACGCGGCAACTCATGCTGCTCTCGATTATTTAGATGCACTACAAAAACGTTTTAATGGCGACTGGTTGCATGCGTTAGCCGCATACAACTCAGGCGAGGGACGGGTTGCAAACGCGATTCGAAAGAACAAGCGAGCTGGTAAACCAACCGACTTCTGGTCACTCGACCTACCCCGTGAAACCCGCGCTTATGTACCGAAATTACTTGCCTTAGCTGATATCTTAAAAAATCGTGAAGACTACGCAAAACATTGGCTACCTATCGAAAACAAACCGTATTTAGCGGTTGTTAATGCACACAGCCAGATCGATTTGGCCAAAGCTGCGGAAATGGCCGAGCTTGATCTGGATACCCTGCATCACTTTAATTCGGCATATAACCGATGGGCGACAGATCCTGTTGGTCCGCACCGTTTGTTGTTACCGATAGAACATGCCGAAAAGCTACAAGCTTGGCTAGAAACAGCAGACAGCAAAGAGCTGGTTCAATGGACGCGCCACAAGGTGAAGTCTGGTGAAAGTTTGTTGGTTATTGCCAAGCAGTATCACACAACGGCGACAGCCATACAGCGCGCCAACAATATCAATGGGCACATTATTCGTGCCGGCGATTTCCTCTTGGTTCCGGTAGCAACCCGAGATCTGGATGATTACAACTTATCGGCGGAACAACGTTTGGTCTCTAAACAATCGCAATCGCGCGGCGCATATAAAGTTGAGCATGATGTGGTTCGTGGTGATACGTTGTGGGATATCAGTCGTGAATATAACGTCAACCTGCGCAGTCTAGCAAGCTGGAATGGCATGGCACCGACTGATCCATTGCGACCTGGCAAGACACTTGTGGTTTGGCTGCCGCAATCAGAAAAGCCTTCGGGCGTTGTGCGTAGCCTCAATTACAAAGTACGCTCTGGCGACTCCCTAGCACTTATTGCATCGCGGTTTAGTGTAACCATTACCGATATTGAAAAGTGGAACCAAATAAGCCGTCAGAACTATTTACAACCGGGCCAACAACTTAAGCTTTATGTTGATGTAACCCGGTTGAATACGCAGTCGTAAGCCAATCTATTAATTGAGCAGGTCGAGCAATTCGGCCTCGCTCAATACTGGTACACCCAGTTGCTCTGCTTTCGTGAGTTTTGAACCCGCATTGTCGCCAGCAATCACCGCAGTCGTTTTTGCCGACACACTTCCTGATACTTTGGCCCCGCGCGCCTGCAAAGCCTGCTTTGCATCATCACGCGTCATTTGGCTCAATGTTCCGGTCAATACATAGGTATTACCGGCCAGTGTTGCCTCGCTGGCCGCCAACTTCTCAACCGCAGGCCATGTAATTCCCAATTCAATCAGTTGATCGATAACTTGTTGGTTATGGGGCTCACGGAAAAATTGGAAAATATGGCTGGCAACAATCTCACCAACATCACTGACTTGTACAAGTTCGTCCATAGTCGCGCTAGCAATTGCCGACAAGTCACCAAAATGAGCAGCTAGATTCGCCGCAGTTGCCTCACCCACCTCACGAATACCAAGGCCAAATAGGAAGCGCGGTAACGTGGTATTTTTACTTACTGCAATTGCAGCAATAATTTTTTCAGCTGACTTCTCACCCATTCGAGGCAAGTGAGCCAGCTCGCGCGAACGCAATCGGTATAAGTCAGCAGGCGACTTAATCCATTCGCGCTCAACCAATTGCTCAATAAGCTTGTCACCTAGCCCATCTATATCCATGGCTTTGCGTGAAGCAAAATGTTTGATTGCTTCGCGACGCTGCGCGGCGCAGATGAGCCCCCCTGTACAGCGGGCTACAGCCTCACCTTCAACACGCTCTATGTGAGAATCGCAAATTGGACATCTTTGCGGGAATTCAATCTTCTGGTTTTGCTCTAACCGGCGTTCATGAACAACCTGTACGACCTGTGGAATCACATCTCCCGCTCGGCGAACAATAACTGTATCGCCAATACGAATGTCCAAACGTTCAATTTCATCGGCGTTATGCAGCGTTGCGTTTGAAACGACCACGCCGCCAACTGCAACAGGTTCAAGTCGAGCTACCGGCGTGATTGCGCCAGTTCTGCCAACTTGAAAATCAACGCCACGAATAATGGTTAATTCTTCTTGAGCGGGAAACTTCCAAGCGATAGCCCACCTTGGTGCGCGCGACACGAAGCCAAGGTCATCCTGCTGCGCAATAGAATTAACTTTCAATACTATGCCGTCAATTTCGTAACGCAGGCTGTTTCGACGGTTCAATATGTCTTCATAATAGGCTTTACAGTCGGTTGGCTTGCTTACTACTTTTACTTCGTTGCTAATTGGTAAGCCCCACGTCGTTAGCTGCTGTAAGCGGTCAAAATGTGTCGCTGCCAAATCACAATCATCGCTCACCACACCCATACTATAAGCGTAAAAATGCAACGGCCGTTTTGCCGTAATATGTGAATCGAGTTGTCGTAAACTACCGGCCGCTGCATTGCGCGGGTTTGCAAAAACCTTCTCGCCTGCTGCTAACGCACGCTCATTGTATTGCTCAAAAGCATGGGTTGGCATAAACACTTCACCGCGCACTTCTAACCGACGCGGAAAGTTGCCTGAAAGTTGCAACGGTACATTGCGAATAGTACGAACGTTTGCCGTAATATCCTCACCGGTTTGCCCGTCGCCACGGGTGGCTGCACGCACCAATGAACCGTCTTCATATAAAATACTAACTGCCGCACCATCAAGCTTTGGTTCACAACAGAACGCAATGTCAGATGCACTATCGAGACGCTCCGTGACACGATGCACAAACGCATCAAATTCCGTCTCAGCAAAAGCGTTATCAAGGCTTAGCATGGGGGTTTCATGGGTAACTTGAGTAAACGCATCAAGTGCCTGACCGCCAACCTTTTGCGTTGGCGAGTCATCACTTTTCAACTCAGGATGCGCATGTTCGAGATCCACCAGCTCACGAAACAATCGATCATACTCCGCATCAGGCACGGACGGTTGATCGAGTTCATAATATTCGCGATTGTATCGGGTTAATAACTCGCGCAATTCTGCAACCCGCAACGCTGCTTTGGGTTGCAATGCGGGTTGATCGTCAAATAAATCTTTGGTCATAGGATTAGGTATGTTTTATTAGGCGTTTACGCTCAAATTCGCGGATGCGCTGGTGAATATGCTGAACGGCTTGACGCGTCAATGGGTTTCGGTGCTCATCGAGCACCTGTCCGCGCCCAATTGCATTGGCCAGCTTAACGGCCGCATTGTGCATCATAGTAAAGGCTTGCAATGAGTTGCTTTTAATCGGTAATGCCAAAAATAGTGCAACACCATCTGTCTGGAAGGTTTCGATAGTATCGATGTTAAAGCTGCCCGGATTAAACATGTTGGCAAGACTAAACAGCACGGAGCCATTCCCCGCTGTATCAACATGGCGATGAAAAATATCAAAGTCACCAAATTTAAAGCCAAGCTCAGTCATTTGCTGCAACAACACCGCACCTTGTATGTCACCTGTTACATGCAATACGATAACTTCTTCGGGTTCTTCATTAAGAATCGGCTCGTCGTCACTGCGTTCAAGCGGAAGATCCATACTTTGTTGCGCAGGTTGCAACGGCTCCTCTACTGTTTTTGGTGCGGCAGCTGCAACCGTTTTCCGAGGCGCAGGCTTACGCTCGGGAGCTTCTGCTGCCTCAACTTTCATTTCAGGGATTTCAATATCAGAATCATCGGCAGTTGCACGAATTGGTGGCTCGGGTTGCTGCTTTTGCTCGGATTTGTCTGAATCGGCTGGCGCAGTCTCTGACGCGGCCTGCTGCGGCGAGGTTCGTTTAACCACTCGCACAGTGCCTACGCCATCATCATCGAAACCATTCGAACTCGCTTGCCGACGCTTTTTCTCGATAGCCTCGACACGTTCGCGCTGGAGCCTTTCATTGCGGCGAATGGTCCAAACACCGTGACCCACAATCGCGGCGATTAGCACTAACCCGATGATACTAAAAACAATCTGCATCGTACTCATAACATGCTACTCACTTGCTAATTCGTTATTATTTTTAGGACGCTTCTGTGAGCGCCACAGCTTCATCGATATCAACCGCGACCAGTCTCGACACCCCAGCCTCCTGCATGGTCACCCCTGCCAAGTGCGATGCCATTTCCATAGCCACTTTGTTATGACTAATGTAAATAAATTGCACCGTGGTCGACATTTCTTCAACCAAGCGGCAAAAACGCCCAACGTTAGCATCATCCAATGGCGCATCCACTTCATCAAGTAAACAAAATGGTGCCGGATTCAAACGAAAGATTGCAAACACTAATGATAAAGCCGTTAAAGCTTTTTCACCACCCGAAAGCAGATGAATTGTGCTGTTTTTCTTACCTGGCGGGCGAGCCATAATGGTTACCCCCGTTTCCAGCAAATCATCATCGGTAAGATCTAAATACGCGCTGCCGCCGCCAAACACCTTAGGAAACAGCTCCTGCAACCCGGTATTTACCGCATCGTAGGTTGCTCTAAAACGCTGCCGTGTTTCTTTGTCAATCTTACGTATCGCGCTTTCAAGCGTTTCTAATGAGGCCGAGAGGTCTTCATTTTGCTGATCCAAATACTGCTTCCGCTCCGCTAACGTTTCTGCTTCATCAATTGCGGCAAGATTTATTGCGCCAAGGCGTTGTATTGCATTTTGTAAACGTTCTAGCTCGGCTTGCCAAGCTTTTTCATTTGCATCTTCAGAGAGTTGTTCCAGCACTGGCTTCAGCGGTTGCTGCATTTCTTGCAATACCGCTAACACGTTGCGCGTGCGTTCCTGCAGTGCTGCTAGCTCCATCTGACTACTTTGAAGCTTTGCTCTTACTTTTTCAATTTGCCCCTGAACGCCTTGAGATCCTGAACTTATCTCACGAATCTGTGCTTCTTGCTCGCTTAATTTATTGGCCCATTCTCGGCGCTCTTCATCTACTTGCTCGCGACTTTGAATAAGCTCCTCCAGCTGCAAAGCAAGCACCTCGAGTTCTTCCTGTGCATCACTATCAGGTGCATCCAGCAGAGCTAACTGCTCTAGCGCTTGCTGGCGTTGCTGTTGCACACGACTTACCAGCGTTTGATGGTGCGTCAACTGGGATTCTATTTGCTGAAGCTGCATCGTAAACTGTTGCACTTGATTCTGTGCTGAGTTCATTGATTCGCGTGCGTGTTGCCGTGACGTTCGCAGGCCCGTGCGGCGTTGTTGCCATTCATTTTCATCATCATCGGTTTGCCGCAATTCAATGGCTTCGGCTTGAGCATGCAATGTTTCGCTTTCTAGCTGTAACTGCTCTAATTGCGCTTGCCATTCGGTTCTCTGCAACGCAATAGCATTCTGCTTTTCCGTTAATTTTTCACGTTGCTGCTGGTGCCATGTAAGTTTGTCGGTGAGGCTGGCGTGCTGTGCTTGAATATCGCTCAATTGTTCACGCACTGTGTCACGGTTCAGTTGCTGCTCTGAAATCGCTTGCTTTAACTGGTCTTGCTCAACCACTAATTCGGCCAGTTTTACCTCTAACTGCCGAAGCGTTTCCTGCGTTTGTGTTAATTCATGTTGCTGCGCCAATTGACTATCGCCGGGATCAATACTCGCGGCTTGATAACCTTTTGCAGTCCATAACTGTCCGGCTGCAGAAATCTGCGCCATATTTGCGTCAGTTGGGTGTGCAGCATGCAGCGCGTCATCAATGCATTCAAGCTGCTGCAACACCGGCCATTGTTGCAAAGACCCTTCAACAAAACGCGCTAGACTACGCTCCGGTGGAGCCTTATTGGCAAGAACAACCAACTGCGCACCAAGTTGTTGCGGCCAGTCATTCGGGCGGCTCGCAAGAACCCATGCGTCCATCCAATTGCTGGCTACCTGCTCGGCGGCATATTGCCAGTTTGGCTCAACCGTCAGTAGATCACGAACTTGCCCCAATGTTTCGATACCTTGCTGATCAAGCCAGGTCTTTACAGCCTGAGGCCAGTCTTTGGCTTGGGCAGCTTGGAGTAAGTGCTCCAGTGAACTTTGCCGCCCAATTAGACGTTGTTGTTCCATTTGCAAGGTTTCGCGCTGCTGTTGCATGTTACTTAATTTCGATTGGGATTCGGCTAGCCCCTGTTCTATTACCGTTATCTCGTGCTGCAATCGTTCACGCTGCGACTTCAATTGCTCAACTTGTTGTCGCAAATCGGTATTGACCAGCTCATTTTGTTGCTGCTTAATCTCTTCGAGTTCAATGGCGGTGCGCTGCAAGTCGTCCTGAACGCGTTGCTGTTGATGCTCAATGCGCTGCTGTTTCAATTGCACCTGCTGAAACTGTTCACGCTGACGTTGCTGTGCATCTAAATGGCGCTGATAGTCATCCTGCCACTGCAACCAAGCTGCTTCATCCGCTTCAAACCGTGCGGTTGCTTCTTCTAAAGCATGTTCTGCGATTTCTTGTTCTGGCAGCAGCTGTTGACGCTGAGCTTCGAGTTCTTGGCGTTGTTCGTCATCAGCTGCCAATGTTTGTTCATGTTGGGCCAGCTCCGCCTGCAGTTGACCCAGGCGTTGCTCACGTTGCTGTTGCTGCTGACGGTGAGACTGCAGCTCATGCTCGGTACGCGTAATGTCGTTGCCCAACTGGTAATAATGTTGCTGTACTTGGTCAAGCTTTTGCTTGGTTTCTTCAGCCAATTCACGCAACTCAATGGTACCGCGCTCGCTGCCACGCTGCTCAGCCAGCCAACGTTCAAGCTCTGTTTCATATTCGCGAATGGTGGTTCGAATGCTTTCGGCCTGTTGCTCTTGTGCAAGCCAACGCAAGGCTTGAAGTTCGGCTTTGAACTTGCGTTCCTGAGCTTTAAGTTCCTTATAACGGCGGGCGGCTGAAGCCTGGCGCTGCAACTTATCTAGCTGCGTACCTAATTCGTCACGCACATCATTCAATCGATCAAGATTGTCGCGGGTATGTTGCATGCGGTTTTCGGTTTCGCGGCGACGCTCTTTATATTTTGAGATGCCAGCGGCTTCTTCAAGAAAAACGCGCAGCTCTTGCGGTTTAGACTCAATAAGTCGCGAAATCATGCCTTGTTCAATAATGGCATAACTACGCGGCCCAAGCCCGGTGCCTAGGAATAAATCGGTGATATCCCGACGTCTGCATTTGCTATTATTAAGGAAGTAGTCGGAGCGGCCATCACGTGTAACGAGTCGTTTTACTGATATTTCAGCATAATTTGCGTATTCACCCTGAATACGGCCGGAAGAATTATCAAAAACCAATTCAACGCTGGCTTGTGAAACTGGCTTGCGCGAGTTTGAACCATTAAAAATGACATCGGTCATGGCATCGCCACGGAGGTTTTTCGCCGAGCTCTCACCAAGAACCCAGCGTACCGCATCTATGACGTTCGACTTACCACAACCGTTCGGCCCAACAACACACGTCATTTGGTGTGGGAATGGCACTTTGGTTGGGTCGACAAACGATTTGAAACCGACCAATTTAATGTGTTTTAGGCGCATTTATAATCGTTGTGAGTTCGCTACCAGTTGAAGAAACATCCAGTGTTTTACTGTCCGTTCGACATTAGCAGATAATTGGAAATTTTGTAATAGCTTTACACGTTCTAGAATGGTTAACTAAGCCTTACATTTTCAAGCAAATTTTAACACTTTACCACGCTATACTTCAGTACCGTAAAGATGTACGTAAACATTAGAATTTAGGTGGAAAGATATGCCCGTTTACAGTGAATTCGGCGGTAGTTATATCGCCCGCGGTTTCGAGCTCGCTTTTCAAAAAGGTGTTCGCCGTTATGTACTCATTCCTTTGAGTATCAACATCCTATTATTTAGCTTTGCTATCTACGCAACGTTTCACTACACCACACAGTGGGTTGGCCAGTTAATGGCCTGGTTGCCCGATTATTTAGCTTGGTTGGAACTGTTGCTGTGGCCATTAATTGTTATTGGTATCGTACTCATATTTGCACTTACTTTTACCAGTGTAGCGAACATTATCGCCTCGCCATTCAACAGCTTGCTAGCCGAAAAAGTAGAATTTCAATTAACGGGTAGCGGTCCGGCGGACGGCGGCGTCTCGGGCATGATACGCGACATCCCGCGTATCATTGGGCGCGAATTTCAAAAAATCCTGTATTTCATACCACGTATTTTAGGCTTCGGTTTGTTGTTGATATTCGTACCGGTGCTGGGGCAACTATTGTGGTTCTTATTTGGCGGTTGGATGATGACTATTCAATACGCAGATTATCCTTTTGATAACCACAAAGTACCTTTTCGAACCATGCGTGCTGAATTATGGCAGCGCTCTGGAAAAAGCCTTTCCTTTGGTTGTATTGTTGCGGTACTTGCCAGTATTCCATTGGTAAATTTGGTCATGATTCCTGTTGCTGTTTGCGGCGCAACAGCAATGTGGGTCGATCACATAAGATTCGCGACGAATGGGGCTAGTAATCATTCGTTAACCTGATTATTATTTTTACATTATGCAACGAAACATTTACTAAACATTATGATAAAAAAAGGATTACTTAGTTTGGCCCTGTTACTTCCTCTGTTCGGAAGTGCATCAGAGCGGACGGGTGATCATGAAATAACGTGGGCCGCAAACATTTCCCCACCTTTTCACATTGTTACCGGCCCCTTCGCACAGCAGGGTGTTTGCGATGCATTTGTGAATGCGTTGATTGATGCGATGCCCGAATCAGAGCATAAAATTGAGTACTTGCCACAAATGCGCATTGGCATGCTGTGGGAGCAAGAAAAAAACCTTTGTTATCCATGCATGATTCACCGGCAAGAAGAACAGAGCCTCATTGAGTATTCTGATCCGACTTATGCGTATCCATCACATGGCATTATTACCCGCCCTGAGCTCGTTGGCGAGCTCACGTCAAAATATGGTAATCCGGTTGATTTAAAAGCAATGCTTTCCGATCAATCGTATCGGTTTGGTCAACCTGTGGGCCGTTTATACGGTAAATTGCAGCCTATTCTTGATGAACACTTAATTGGTACGTCAAAACATACAGACCTTTCGGGGGAAACTGCCAACACCAGCATGATGTCGATGATTTTGGGCAGTCGTCTTGATTTCACTATTGATTACCCGATGCTAAAGCGCTTTTATGAAGAAACTGAAGGTCGTGCCCTCGCCTTTATACCCATCGCACAATTGGCCGGTGAAGAGATCATTGGTGCTGTTGCTTGTACACGCAACAGTTGGGGAGCAGACACCATTGAGCGCATTAACCAAATAATCCCGGCAGTGCAAAACAACCCTAAATTTCAGCAAGCCCAACAAACCTGGTTGCAACCAGAATAGGCAACGTTAAATCAGCCGTGGTATAATTCGCGTTTTAACGCAAACTGCGAGCGCACGAATGACTGTCGAAAATTTCCAACCCTCTAAAGCCCCGAATGAAGCGGCACGTATTGGCTTTGTTAGTTTAGGTTGCCCTAAAAACTTGGTCGACTCTGAGCGAATCCTCACCCAGCTGCGTACTGAGGGCTACGATATCGTTAACAGCTACGATAATGCCGACATGGTCATTGTAAATACCTGTGGATTCATCGACTCCGCGGTGCAAGAGTCTTTAGATGCGATTGGCGAAGCGTTAAATGAAAATGGCAAAGTTATCGTCACAGGCTGCCTTGGTGCAAAAGACGACGAGATTCGTGAAGTTCATCCTAATGTGCTGGCGATTACTGGCCCGCATGCTTACGAAGAAGTTATGGGACACGTTCATAAATATGTGCCGCAGCCACAACACATTCCGTTCGAAAATCTGGTTCCCGACACAGGTGTCAAACTGACTCCGCGTCACTTTGCGTACCTAAAAATCTCGGAAGGCTGCAACCACCGTTGTACCTTCTGTATTATTCCATCCATGCGCGGCGACCTCGTTAGCCGCCCTATCGGTGATGTGTTGAGTGAAGCACAGCGCCTCGCAAATGCGGGCGTTAAAGAACTGCTAGTAATATCTCAAGATACCAGCGCCTATGGTGTGGATGTGAAGCATAAAACTGGATTCTGGGATGGCAAGCCGGTTAAAACAAGCATGCAGGCACTTTGTGAAGCGCTCGGCGAACTGGGTATTTGGGTTCGTCTGCACTACGTGTATCCGTATCCAAGCGTTGATGATGTGATTCCATTGATGGCCGCCGGCAAATTGTTGCCGTATCTTGATATTCCACTGCAGCATGCCAACAAGCGTATTCTGCGCATGATGAAACGTCCTGGCTCTGCCGAACGTACGCTTGAACGCATTCAAAAGTGGCGCGAAGTTTGCCCGGATTTAACTATTCGCAGCACCTTTATTGTAGGTTTCCCCGGTGAAACTGAAGAAGAATTTGAAGAGTTGTTGCAGTTCTTACGCGAAGCACAACTGGATCGGGTTGGCTGCTTCACCTATTCAGACGTTGAAGGTGCAAAAGCGAATGAACTGCCTGACCCAGTGCCAGAAGCGGTTAAACAAGCACGCTACGCGCGCTTTATGGAAGTTCAACAAGAGATTAGTGCTGCTCGCCTGCAAGCAAAAATTGGCCGCACACTAACCGTGCTTATCGACGAAGTTGATGAAGAAGGTGCAATTGGTCGCAGCTACGCAGATGCACCGGAAATCGACGGTTTGGTGTACTTAAATGGCGAATTAAACGTTCAGCCAGGCGATACAGTTGAAGTTGCAATTGAACACGCTGATGAATACGACTTGTGGGGCTCGGTGGTGCGTTAATAAGGCCTGTAGAAAACAGGTGGCGCGATATACAGCGCCACCTATTGTTCTTTGTCTTATTCTTCGTCTTATTCTTCGTCGTTATCTGTTTCGTTATTATTGAGTAATTTGCTATCAATTTGTTTGGACGATTGCACACCCAGCTTTCTGAAATTCTCAACCCGCCCGACTAAATTGCCTCGGCCTGTCGATAACTTATTCATCGCACCGTCATAGTGTTTTCTTACGCTATCGATCGCGTTACCAACTTTTTGCATATCTTCAATGAAACCGACAAACTTGTCATAAAGTTTGGTCGCCTCAGTTGCAATAATCTGCGCGTTTTGATTTTGGTATTCATATTGCCAAATATTATTAACTGTACGCAGCGCCACCAGCAAATTGGTTGGGCTCACCAGCATAATGTTGTTGTCTAGCGCCAAACGAATTAATTCAGGCTCGCGATCAACAGCCAACAAAAATGCCGGTTCAATGGGAATAAACATTAATACATAGTCAAGGGTACGAACGCTCTCTAGCTGTTGATAGTTCTTCTTTCCGAGCCCTTTTATGTGATTACGTAACGAACTCACGTGTTCAGCTAATGCTGCCTCTCGAGCAGCATCATCGTCGCTATTAAAGTAACGCTCATAGGCCACCAGTGATACTTTGGAATCAATTACCACATCTTTGTCATTGGGTAAGTGGACAACAACGTCGGGTTTAAAGCTTTTACCGTCTTCATCACGGTGGTGCGATTGGGTTTCATATTCGTTTCCTTCACGCAAACCGGATTGACTCAAGATTCTATCGAGAACCACTTCGCCCCAATTGCCTTGAGCTTTAGTATCACCTTTTAATGCCCGCGTGAGCGCTTCAGCTTCCGCGGCCATTTGTTTGTTCAACTCACGTAATGTATTCACCTGAGTCGTCAGTTCCGAACGTTGCTTTAGCTCTTCGGTATGCTGCTGCGTTACCTGGCTTTTAAAGGCTTCAAGTTGCTGTTTGAAGGGCGCTAACGTGGTTTCTAAAGTTTGCTTGCTATTGGCTTGCAAGCGCTCCGATTTTTGCTCAAAAATCTGCTGAGCCAAACGCTCAAACTCATTTTTTAACCGCTCTTCGCTCGCTTCAAGAAGCTTTTGTTTCTCTTCCGCGCTTTGTAATTTTGCACTCAGTTCTGCGCGCGCGCCAGCGAGCTCTGCCTGCAAGTCGCTACGCTGCTGTTGCGTCTGCTGTAGCTGCGTCTCGGCTCGCTGTAAACGCTGTTCATAATCACCGCGCACCAGCTCAGCTTGCTCACGCAATTGTTGCAGTTGGCTCTCCAAAAAGGCTTGTTGTTGCTCAGCTTCTTGGTGTTTCGCTTTCACACGTGGCGTGACTAATAGCCACGCCACGCCGAACCCAACTATAGCGGATGCTACCGCACCCGCCGCTAACTGCCACAATTCGAGATTAAGCATCTGCTGCTTCCAATTTTACCCGCCAAATTGCTGGGCCGGTTTCGTGAGCGTTTTCGCCAGTGCTATCAACTGCCACGGTGACTGGCATATCTTCAACTTCAAATTCATAAATCGCTTCCATGCCGAGATCTTCAAATGCAACAACGCGTGCCTTTTTAATGGCTTTTGCAACCAAGTATGCTGCACCACCAACGGCCATCAAATAAACCGCTTTATGTTGCTTAATGCTCTCAACTGTTTCAGGACCGCGTTCAGCTTTACCGATCATGCCTAGAATACCAGTTTTATCCAGCATCAAGTCGGTGAATTTATCCATCCGTGTCGCGGTTGTCGGCCCAGCAGGCCCCACAACCTCATCACCAACAGGATCAACAGGCCCGACGTAATAGATAAATTTGTTAGTGAAATCCACCGGTAATGATTCACCATTATCAAGCATATCTTTGATGCGTTTATGCGCAGCATCGCGTCCGGTTAACATCTTACCTGACAACAACACAGTTTCACCGGTTTTCCAGGTCTCGATATCTGCTTGGGTTACGGTGTCCAAGTTTACTCGGCGCGCATCATCACCCAGCTCAAAGGTAATATCTGGCCAATCGTCCAATTTAGGTGGCTGAAGATCGGCTGGCCCAGAACCATCAAGCACAAAGTGCGCGTGACGTGTTGCTGCACAGTTTGGAATTAAAGTAACAGGCTTTGAGGCTGCATGCGTTGGCGCGGTTTTTATTTTCACATCCATAACCGTGGTCACGCCACCAAGCCCTTGTGCACCAATGCCCAGCTTATTCACGCGGTGATAAATTTCCAAACGCAATTCTTCTTCAGCGTTCTGTGCACCGCGGTCGAGTAGCTCTTGTATATCGACAGGATCCATCAAGGCTTCTTTCGCAAGAACAGCTGATTTTTCGGCGGTACCACCGATGCCTAATCCAATCATGCCAGGCGGACACCAACCAGCACCCAGTTTTGGCATTGTTTCAACAACCCAGTCAGCAATATTGTCACTTGGATTGAGCATGGCCATCTTCGATTTATTCTCCGAGCCACCACCTTTTGCAGCAATCATGACTTCAATGTTCGCGCCCGGCACCATATCGATATGAACCACGGCAGGCGTGTTATCGCCCGTATTTTTGCGTTTGCCGGCTGGGTCAGCAACAATGGATGCACGCAATGGGTTGTCGGCATTCATATAAGCACGACGGGTGCCTTCATCAACCATTTGCTGCACGGTAAGGTCGGTTTTATCCCATTGCACGCCCATGCCAACTTTCACAAAGCACGTCACAATCCCCGTATCCTGACAGATTGGGCGGTGTCCTTGCGCTGACATGCGTGAATTCGTCAGTACTTGCGCAATCGCATTTTTTGCGGCTTCACTCTGCTCACGATGGTAAGCTTTTTCGAGCGCTTGCACGAAATCTAAGGGGTGGTAATAAGAAATATACTGCAGCGCATCTTCAATGCTTTCAATAAAATCAGCCTGACGAATAATAGCCATGAATACCTCGAGTTTTGACTGGGTTCGATTTCCAGAGGGTAACGTTAAGTTGACGCTATGATAGCGTTTTGTGGTCGTGCTGACCAGTTTCCTGCACGCCTTAAAAAGGTACTTTATGATATGCTGAGACGCAGATACACAGGGGAGATTTATTGTGCCTTTAGTTGCGGTTAAGTTACCTATTTCAGCACCCTTAGCTGAGCTTTTTGAGCGTTGTGCTAATGAACCGTGGGCGTTGCTGCTTGATAGTTGCAATAGCGCAGCGGCCCAGTGGGATTTTGTTTTCCGCCAACCTCTGTTTACGGTAACTCGTGCTGAAAACTGGCCCCAACAGCTCGAACAAGCGATGGCGTCAGTGCCTGATTATAAAGGCCCTGAACATTTGCCATTCCAGGGGGGCATTGCGGGAGCATGGAGCTACGATGCCGGGCGGGCGCTGGAAAAGTTGCCCGATATTGCAGCAGACGATATTCAACTGCCGGAAATTGCCGTCGGTGTATACACCCAAGCATTAATGCAGAATCGGCACACCGGTGAAACTTGGTTGCTCGCGCCTGAGCAGGAGCTGGCGGCCCTGCAGGACTTTTGGCAACAACCCGTTGCGCAACGCACCAAATTACCAAACTTTAAATTATTAACCCCGTGGCAAAGTAATATGACCGCGGTTGATTACGCCGATAAGTTCAGTCGCGTTCAAAGCTATTTATTGGCGGGGGATTGCTACCAAGTAAACTTGGCACAACGGTTTAGCGCACTGTTTGAAGGGAGTACCTGGCAAGCCTATCAGCGTTTAAGAGAAAATAATAACGCACCGTTTTCAGCCTATTTCAAGCTCAAGCAAGGTGCCCTCCTGTCTTTATCACCTGAACGTTTTTTGGCGATTGATGCATCGGGCAAGGTAGAAACCAAGCCGATTAAAGGCACACGTCCTCGCGCAGACGATGCGCAAGAGGATGCCGCCCTAGCCAGTGCATTGCACAACTCGAGCAAGGACCGTGCTGAAAATGTCATGATCGTTGACTTATTACGCAATGACCTAAGTCGACTTTGCCAGCCGGGTTCGGTTCACGTACCTAAACTATTTGCAATTGAATCATACCCAGCAGTACATCACTTAGTCAGTACCGTAGTGGGTCAACTCAACTCGGCACAGCAAGGCATAGCACTGCTTGCTGAGTGCTTCCCAGGTGGGTCAATTACTGGCGCGCCAAAAATTAGGGCGATGGAAATTATCGACGAGCTGGAGCCGCATCGTCGTAGCTATTATTGCGGCAGTTTTGGTTATTTTTCCAAGCATGGTAATGCCGACACTAATATTGCAATTCGAACGCTTGTTGCCAGCCAAGATGATAGCCACCATGGCACTATTCATTGTTGGGCTGGTGGCGGTTTAGTGGCTGATTCTGAATGCGCCGCAGAGCTGCAAGAAACGCGCGATAAAGTGGCACGTATATTACCTGTTTTGGCAGATCCCGAATTCGGTGGGCCTAAGCATGACGCGTGATGAATTTTTACATCGGTTTCAGTTGCATCCAGCGCCATTGGTTAAGCGCCCGCTTATGAAACGTTTGCGTCCTGCTGCGGTGCTCATTGCACTGCTAGAACGCGACAAGGAGTTGCATGTAGTACTTACGCAGCGTAGCGCTCAGTTGCGGCATCATGCCGGCCAAATTAGCTTTCCCGGTGGTCGGCAAGAGCCCCATGACCGCGATTTGTATGACACTGCGGTGCGCGAGGCCCAAGAAGAAATCGGCTTGAATCCGAACGACATTCAATTAGTCGGACAACTGCAAGATTACCCAGTTATAAGTAATTTTTTAATTCGCCCTTATGTGGTTCTGATCAACCCGCGTGCTCCTTTTGTGCGCGAACAGCGTGAAGTGGCTGAAATATTCACCGTGCCGTTACGCGAAGTTCTGCACCAACACAAACATTATGTTTACCGACTGCGGCGCTTTGTTTACGATCAGGTATACTTTATCCCATATCAGCAGCGAAATATTTGGGGTGCCACAGCAGGAATTTTGCGTGAACTGGCTGATCACGTGTATCCTGAAAGGCAATTACTCTATCGCCCTTTAAATGACTAATGGAAACGAAAAAATTTTATGATCAGTGTTTTTGATATATATAAAGTTGGAATTGGTCCTTCAAGTTCGCATACCGTGGGCCCAATGCGCGCCGCTTATGAATTCCTGCAAGCGGCAGATAAAGCTGTGGGTTTAAGCAAAGCAGACGGTATTGCTATTGAATTATTTGGCTCGCTTGGTCAAACCGGTAAAGGGCATGGTACTGGCAAAGCCGTCATTTTAGGCTTGGCTGGCGAATTACCTGAAACCGTTGACACGACAACTGTCGATGACTTCTTAAAAAGCACTTATGAAAGCCAAAAGCTGAACCTGCTAGGTCAGCACGAAGTAAATTTCCCGCGCGAAGGGGCCATTGTTTTCCATCGGCGTAAAACCATGCCACGCCATGCAAATGCCATGGAATTAAGACTCTACCAAGGCGATGAGGTTATTTATAAAGACCTCTATTATTCAATTGGTGGTGGATTCATTGTTCGCGATGCTGACTTTGAAGAAACGCTCGAAGAAGTTATTGAGCAGTCAAGTAAGCCAATCCCCTACCCGTTTGATAGTTGTGATGAGTTACTCAAGCATTGCAACGAACACGGCATGCGGGTCAGCTCGCTCATGTTGGCAAATGAGAAAGTTTTCCGAAGTGAAGCGGATATTCGCAAAGGCCTTATGCACATCTGGAAAACCATGGATGACTGCATTGATTGCGGTATTCGTACCGAAGGCATTTTACCCGGCGGTCTAAAAGTTCGCCGCCGCGCACCGGGGCTCTATCAACGGCTTAAAAATGAGCGGACTTCTGACCCAATGCAAGCAATGGACTGGGTTGATTTATTTGCACTCGCCGTAAACGAAGAGAATGCCGCGGGTGGCCGCGTGGTTACCGCACCAACCAACGGTGCTGCTGGTATCATTCCTGCAGTCATGAAGTATGCCGATAAGTTTATCGCGCCACTTGATGAAGAAACCATTGTTCGCTTTTTACTTACTTCTGCGGCGATTGCCATTTTGTACAAGAAAAATGCTTCTATTTCAGGCGCTGAGGTTGGTTGCCAAGGTGAAGTGGGCGTTGCTTGCTCAATGGCTGCCGGTGCGCTAGCCGAACTAATGGGCGGCAATGTAAGTTCAGTTGAGAACGCCGCTGAGATAGGTATGGAGCATAATTTAGGCTTAACCTGCGACCCTGTTGGCGGCCTCGTTCAAGTTCCATGTATTGAACGCAACGCCATGGGTTCGATTAAAGCCATTAACGCCGCGCGCTTAGCATTACGCGGTAGCGGTGATCATAAGGTATCGCTCGATAAGGTTATCAAAACCATGTGGGATACCGGTAACGATATGAAAACCAAGTACAAAGAAACCGCTCGTGGCGGTCTCGCGGTGAACATTATCGAATGCTAGAGGTTGTTCCAACTGCCCACCTTTTATAGGGTGGGCAGTTCAATGCCCTTAAATAATTGATCTATTTCTTCTTGTGACTTCTTCGCTATCGCGTCATCAACACGAGATCGTGTCAGGTGCGGTGCAAACCCTTCAAGAAAATCATACATATAACTTCTTAAAAAGGTGCCTTTGCGAAAACCTATTTTAGTGGTGCTTGGCGCAAACAGATGCTCGGCAGGGATAGTTTTCAAGTCAGCATCATAGTTCGCGTCAATCGCCATACTCGCCACAACCCCAACACCCAATCCCATACGTACATAGGTTTTTATCACATCAGCATCGGTTGCTGTGAATACCACATTAGGTTTAATACCCGCTTCATTGAAAGCACGGTCCAACTCTGAACGGCCCGTAAACCCGTGTACATAGGTAACTATCGGGTATTGCCCTAAATCAGTAATACTGACGTTATCAAGTTTCCCCAATGGATGATCTGGTGGAGAAATAATAGAGCGATTCCAGTGATAGCAAGGCAACATAATCAAATCTTGATACAAGTGCAGCGCTTCCGTTGCAATTGCGAAGTCAGCTTTACCTTTTGCTGCTGCTTCACTGATTTGTTCCGGTGAGCCTTGGTGCATATGCAATGTAACACTTGGGTAGCGCTGCATAAAATCTTTGATCATGGTTGGTAATGCGTAACGTGCTTGCGTGTGTGTTGTCGCAATATTTAATTTACCTTGATCAGGCTGCGTATACTCACCCGCAACTGAACGGATTGCTTCAACTTGCGAGAGGATTTGGCGCGCAATGCCAATAACTTCCTGACCCGCCAATGTGACCTTGGTAAGGTGTTTGCCGCTACGCTCGAAGATTTGCACACCCAGTTCGTCTTCCAGCATGCGCACCTGTTTACTAATTCCCGGTTGGGACGTATATAAACTATCAGCGGTCGCCGAAACATTGAGATTATGATTTAATACTTCGACAATATAACGCAGCTGTTGCAACTTCATTGAATTATCCAACATTGATTACTTATGCCAAAAATATATAACACCTACCCTATTTATTCCAAGTTGAATTTGAGGTAATTGTGAGCAGCCTACAAGATCAATTGAAAAATCTGGGATTTAACGTACCCGAAAAGCATGACGACGAGACCAGCGAACAACCAGACAACTCGGTCGATACGTCGCAACCTGTTCGTATCCAGCGGCAAACCAAAGGGCGCAAGGGGAAAGGAGTTACAGTAATTTTTGACTTGCCTGATAACCCTGACTTACTCGCTGAATATGCTTCTGCACTCAGAAAAACTTGTGGTGTCGGGGGGGCGGTAAAAGACGGAACCATTGAATTGCAAGGTGACCAACGCGAAAAAGCAAAGCAATGGCTAGAACAACGTGGTTTCAAGGCTAAATTCGCTGGTGGTTAAAACGAATACTTAAATGAAACCGTTCGCGTAGTTTGATCCCAGTGTAAATCAGTTGTCATTTGGCGCAGTAATTCGAGTCCGCGACCATAGCTTTGGGTTAAATCGTGGTTGTCGTCCAAGAGCGCGACACCGGTTCCGCTATCCGATACTTGAACCGATAACTGCTTGAGCTTGGTATCAAAGGTAACGTGTATTCGAATTTCGCCTTCAGTGAGCTCGAGCAGACGTTCTTGGCGTAACTGATAATATTCAGCAAACCCATCGGGATCGTGCTTTAGCGTTGAGTCTAAGCCCAATAAACCATGCTCCAGGGCATTGTTAAATGCTTCTGCTAAAAATAAATAAATCGTAGTTCGATGACGCCGTAAATATGGCAACTGACTTAGTGCTGAAAGAATATGGCCCACGGGGTCAATTGTGCTCAAGTGCTCAGGCTTCAACAGCACGTCAAAACTGAAGGGGAGTCCGAATTGATCCGGCTCCGGCGTAGCTTCACCAAGTCCGGTAGGTAAGCACGTTAGAATCGCCAACGAGAGGTCATCATGCAGCGGCGTTTCGCCCCTAAAGTGCTCGAGCTCTTCAACCAATCTTGAAAAATCGGCGGTGCGGGGATACTTACTCAGCAGTACTTCTAATGCATCCGAGCCTAAAAATTTCTGTTGATGGCCCAATAATTCGGTAACACCGTCTGTGAATAGCGCAATTGAACTGTTCGGTGGCGCGCGAAATGTTCCCACACGGCTATCAAATTCATCGTCATCAATAACTCCCAGCGCCATGTGCGCCGGTGGCAGGCGCTTTAAAATAATTCCTTGTTGATCAAACAACAATGCCGGTGGCATGCCGCCATTCCAATAAGTAACGCGTTCACCATTCGCTGAAAGTTCTAGCAAGAATGCGGCGCAAAACATGTCGTTTGGCAACAAACGATTCATCCGAAAGTTAAATTCAGTAACCATTTCTGCAACTGAAACACCACGGTCGGCCATGGCAAAAAATGCCTGAGAAAGCGGCAAAGCGCCAGTTGCTGGCGCTAAGCCATGCCCAGTAAAGTCTGCCATAAGCATATAAATATTACCCAGCGGCCCCGGTGATATGAGGCAGAGGTCACCATTGAACTTTGATACTGGGGTTAAATAGGTATGTACGTGTTTGAAGTCGAGATAATTGCGACTCAAAGCATTCTGGAAAATATGCTCGACCAATTGATGTTCACGTTCTACCCGGGCTTTATGCCACGCTAGAGAATGTCTCATGGCATCAAGCTGCGCATGCGTATCTTGCAGGCGCTGGAGAATATTAATACGTGCGTTTAATAGTTCCGCAGGAGCTGGCCACAATAATACATCCGTCATCTGACCAGCATACTTAGCAAGTAAACTCGCTGTGTTACTAACCAGCAATGCTACGGGGTAGCTGCGACGCAACAACGCCCCGACTGTCGAGCTAAGTTCAGCTTCACCATCGATAAGCAGCAGAACGGGGTGTTGCGGCAGCTCGGCTAACCCTAAAAAGGTTTCCGGTGTGTACCAAGACACCTCAAATTCACCATGCTGGTCAAGTTTGTTTGCTACTGTTTGCGCAAATACCGAACCGTCGCCAACAACGCATAGAGATGCTGTTGACGATGACAGTTCAACGAACGTATCCATATTATTTATTCAATCACAAATAGCTTATCAAAACGGGAAATGTCTAAAATACTTCTTACTTCAGGCCGACAGTTGATAATGTGAATTCCTTTAACCGACTTACCCAATGATTTGCGCATATTTAACAACATACCGAGTGCAGAACTATCTAAGTACTCAGTTTCACGCAGATCAATAAAAACCGTTGGTTGTTGATCGCCTACGTTACCGTATGCCTGTCGAAACTCCTGTACTAGCCCAAAATCAAATTTCCCTTTTATAGCGATGATGAGCTCTTTGCCGTCGTTGGCAAACTGGCGGTGTAGTGGCATAGTAAATTCCCTCGTTGATTCGTTACCCTCAAATACTGCCAATTGCTGAGCATTAACACAATAGTTACTTTTGCGACTTTTGCGAAAACACAAAAAAAAGCCAGACTATTTGTCTGGCTTTCAATAAAGACTGATTATATCGGTACTTTATTCAGGTTTTTGACGATACTTCTGATACAGCTGGTTATGACGATTGTTAAGGTCAACTTCAGCGCCATCAATGAACATCATCTGCACGTCTTGCCCTAATTGGTCCATTACATCGCCTTGCGAAACAAATAGCGACGCATTTTTACCAACATCAAGCGAGCCAATTTTATCCGCTACACCCATAACTTCAGCAGGCTTAATCGTAATAGCCGCCAATGCTTGATCTTTATCAAGACCAAAAGCCACAGCATTACCCGCTGCAAAAGCTAGGTTTCGGATGTCCCACCAGCCCGTTGAATAAGCGATTGAGAAATCAACGCCTGCAGCAGCTAGTGCAGCTGGTGTTGAATACGCTTGATCATACGCTTCATCATGGCGGGTTGGTAAACCATAGGGTTCGCCATAAACAACAGTAACGTCATTAGCTGCAAGTTTATCTGCAATACGCCACGCATCACGCGCGCCGACAAGCACAAGGTCGAAGCCCCACTCGCTTGCAAACTCCATGGCAGCATCCATTTGACGTTTATCGTTCGCATGAACAAATAGCTTACTTGAACCATCAAATAAACCGGTCATGGCTTCCCAACGTACATCAGTACCATTTAGCTTGTTCGCTTGTTTCGCATCGAAATAAGCCTTGGCATCTGTAAAAGCTGCTTTAAGTTTGCTTAGATTCTCAGCGTTTTCTTTACGTTGCTCTTCTGGTGAGCGTCGTTCCCACCATGAAGTGTTCAAACCAACGCGTGGCCAGTTGACATGCACACCAACATTAAGCGCTTCGGCAGCATCCTCGTAGGTCCAACCGTCGGTTTGCAGCAAACTTGAACGGCCCGCAATTAAATTATTTTGCGGCACAACTTCGGCATGGGTAATCCCATTATACCGAATGGTTGGGATAACTTCAGAGTCTGGGTTATAGGCCGTATGCCCACTTACCTCTGGCGTGATTTGTCCCACTTCGCTGGTGTCGTTTGTTGCACGCACAGCACCAAGCTCAATCAAGCCAAGCGTTGTATCAAGAGCGACTAAGCCCGGATACACCTGTTTGCCACTTACGTCGATAACACGAGCGTTCTCGGGTACCAACAAGTTGGCGCCAATGGCAGTGATTTTACCGTTTTCAAATAACAAATCGGTATCTTGCATCACACCGTTTGTTACTGTGTGCAAGGTACCGCCCTGCAGCAGTATCGGCTGTTCTTGTGCCTTGCCTGGTACCATGTCGTTCGCAACGACTGCTGCACTTAGGCTGGCAGCAACAACGGCTGTTAGTAACTTTTTCATAGCTGCTCTCCTTCATGTGCGTGAGCATGAACAGTAAATTGATCGCTCCAAACGTCATGGTTGTCTTCACAATGCCAGGTTGGTTGCGGCTTCTTATAACCTTCACCGTTACCATTACGAGCGCTCTCTGGGCTGCTCAGGAGCTTCTGAATTAACTGTTGCTTCTCAGTTTCCAATTGCCCACGTAGCTGCATGTCGCGCTCACGATCAAAGTATTTACGCGCATTGATCCAGGTTTGCTCAACCGACGAATAGGCACTCAGAGGGTGTCCATTCCAGATTACGAAGTCAGCATGTTTGCCCTCTTTGATGCTACCAACGTACTCATCAACTTTCAGTTGCTTAGCTGGATTCAAAGTGATCATCTTCAACGCTTCGTGCTCTGACATACCACAGTAGGTAACAGACTTCGCAGCTTCGGTATTTAAGCGACGTTGTAAGTCATTACTGTCCGAGTTAATACTGGTCAGTACACCTTTTTCAGCCATTAAGCAGGCGTTCTGTGGAATCGCATCGTAAACCTCGAATTTAAATGCCCACCAATCAGCAAACGTTGATGCACCAGCACCATGTTTTGCCATTTCAGAAGCAACTTTGTAGCCTTCTAAAATGTGCGTAAAGGTGGTTAGTGTGAAATTAAACTCTTCAGCTAAACGAATTAACATGAGGATTTCAGATTGCACATACGAATGTGCATGCACAAAACGCTGACGCTCAATAATTTCCAACAACGTCGTTAATCGATAGTCAGGGCGTGGCGCAGCTGTTTTAGCTTTCTCACTACGACTGAGCTTGTTGTAAGCGTCCATCCGCTGTTTGTATTCACGTGCTGCGGTAAAACCATCGCGCATTACGGCTTCAACACCCATACGGGTTTGCGGGTAGCGTACCGTAAACGTTGTGCCCCAATTACTTTGTTTTACGTTTTCACCCAAGGCAAATTTAATGCTTGGCGGTGCCGCATCAAATTTCATGGTGTTCGCATCACCACCCCAACGCAGTTTAATTACTTGCGCCTGGCCACCAACAGGGTTAGCCGAGCCATGTAACAACTGTGCCATGGTTGTACCACCAGCGAGTGAACGGTATACGTGAATGTCATCTGGGTTCACCACATCACCAATACGTACCTCAGAGGTAATCGCTTCCGAACCTTCGTTCACGCCGCCTTCAATAGCGATGTGAGAATGCTCATCAATGATACCTGGTGTTACGTGCTTACCGGTTCCATCAATTACTGTATAACCTGATGGCGTGCGCAAGTCTTGACCCACTTTATAGAACTCGCCGTTGCGAATCAGCACGTCAGCATTTTCAAGCACGCCAGCTTCGTCTGCGGTCCAAACTGTTGCATTTTTAATATGCACATTTTCGCGCTCAGGCAAGCCATCAAGGCCATAGGCCACGTTCGGGAAAGTTAACCGGCTTACATACTCTTCTTTAGCTTTTGCGTCCTCGGAGGTCTCACTCGCAGCTTCGGTACGCTGAGCTGTCAGTGGCAGCTCGCGACCGTCTGGTGCAATTGCAACCCCGGTGTAACCGTCTGCTGACGCTTGCTCAATACGCATCCGCCAAGCCCCATCCAGGCCAGCAAAACCAGCGTCAACCACAAAGTCTAACGTTGCTTCGCTGCGGTTCGCATCACGGATTTTCGTACCGTTAAATTCACCCGATACTTTTTTACCGTCTTTCAGCACAAGTTCAGCTTGTTGATTGGCGACCGTAACCTGAAGCGTGCCACCAAAATCAGCTTGATGCATTGGCTCTAGCTCAACTTGCTTACCCTGTAGCCATACTGATTTGATGGTGCCATTGGTAAACAAATCGCCTTTGGCGATAACGAAGTCTGCCATATAACCAGGTACTAACTTGCCGGCTTTATCGGCAACACCTGCAATGCTTGCTGGCACCGTTGTTAAGGCAGCAAGTGCTTTATCTTCGTTCAACCCGTGTTGCACTGCACGACGCAGGTTGGGCCAAAAGTCATCAGCCTTTTTCAACTGATGTAAGGTGAATGAAAAATCGATGTCAGCTTGCGCGAGTGCTGCAGCATTTCCTGGCGCTCGCTCCCAGTGACGTAAATCAGCAAGACTAACGTCAAGATGATCATCCACGCCATTTACTTCTGGAGCTGCTGGAAAATCTAACGGGAGGATAATTGACGACTTGGTGTTTTTAATTGCATCTAAACGCGCATATTCATAGCCCGAACCTAAAAAGGTAACTGGCACATTGAAATTAGACAGCACGTCGCTTGCCCGCAACAAAGAACGATCATCAGTTACTTTGAACACTAAACCCGTTTGCTCAATGTCACCAAGTTCGGCCAGTGCAGCATTGTATTCTACTGGGCCGTTATACGTATCTTTGCCGTAGGCTTGCTCGTACCAATTCGCATCGGATAAAGTTTGGCGAATCAGTGCAATTGAGCCCATCAGTGACGACGGATATTGTTGCAGAGACGAGCCTTTATCAAATGAACCAAAGTGGCGCGCAGTTGGATTATAAACCGCATTATTTGCGATTGTGTCTGCCAGCGACACAGTTACAGCCTGCCCTTGGAAGATACCGTCTAAACGAGCGCTTTGTACGGCTGTAAAGCCCTGTTCAATGTAATCTTTAGCCGACTTCTGATCAGTTGCAAACTTATCCACCCAGTTTACTTGTGAATGAATAGCGTCGTTAGCTGCGTTACCACCTTCGCGTTTATTATTATATTGCGGCGTGGTGCTGCGATACGGCGCACGCTCAGGCTTTTCTACAGCCGGCACCCCGTAGTTGCTATATGCATCAATAAAACCCGGATAAATTGTGTGACCACTTGCATCAATAACACGCGCGCCTTCTGGGGCACGATTATTGCTTGATACAGAGATTACTTTACCGTTATTAATAACCAACGTTGCATTTTCCAGCTTTTTACCTGGCTCTGTCACGATGGTGGCATTTTGCAATGCTATAAATGTTGATGAATTATCATGTAATCCGCGCACTGGCGTCGTTTGCGAGGCTGCTGCTACCAATGGTAGTGCAGCGCAAACGGCTAGTGCCAGCTTACTGAGATGCTTCGTCCCGTTCATCTGGTTCCCCTTTTATGATTTTTACGGTTATCATGGTCACATTACTGGGGAACGATGACACTGCGCAATCCATTTAGGGATGAAAGGCGTATTGCAGTCGTTAAACAACACAATAAGGGGAACAACATGAAGTTAGCAATCAACTTAGTCGCAGTTGTTATATTAGCTGTCTCAGCAAATGCAACAGCTCAGCACGCATTCAATGATGCAGACAAAGCTGTCGAGTACCGTCAAAAAGCCTTATCGATTATGCAAAATAACTTTGCGCTTATGGATGACATGGTTAAAGGTGATATTGCTTTTGATAACGTCATTTTTAGTCAACGTGCCAATGACTTTGCTGCACTTGCCAGCATTCCTTGGATTGGTTTCAGTCAAGAAGGCGCAATGCCAGGCAATAATACCGATGCCTTACCAGCTATTTGGGATAGCTGGGACGACTTTGTAGAACGTGCCGACCAGCTTCAGAAGGATGCGCGAGCGTTACAACAAGCAGCCGCCAGCGGTGATGAAAGTGCTATTCGTGGCGCCTTTTTAACCGCAGCTAAGAACTGCAAAGGCTGCCACGACCAATACAAAGACTAATTAATCCACGTATAAAACGCGGCAGCTAGAATGGCTGCCGCGGCTATCGCAATAATACCCGGAACAAGTTTGGGCGCTTTCACACCAGCACGTTTGCCATGAAACATCGCCGCCGTTAAATTAACACCGCGCAGCCGATACAGTGCGATAGCAATGACATGCAGCGCGATAAATATCACCAGTACGTTAAAACTAATTTCGTGAATCTCACTGAATACCTCGCTGGCGTCAGCCCCCACAACACCGGCTAACGGGCCTGAATAGAAAATATCGTCACTTGAAAATAACCCCGTACCAAATTGCACCGCAAGCAAGCTTAGTATAATAACTACCGCCCACCCCCCAGCTGCGTTGTGCGTATTTGATGGCTTATAGTCGCCCGCCTTCAATTCTTGCAGATGGTGTGAAACAGCTTTTGGGCCCTTTATGAAACGGGAAAACCGCGCTGATTCACTACCGAAAAAACCCCACACGATACGCGTTACAACCAAAGCACCAAGCACACCAGCCAGTTGTAAATGTCTATCCATGTAGCCTTCTTCGGCGGTGAACCACATCAACACAACTAGAATAACCATCAGCCAGTGACTTAGACGAACAAAACTATCCCAAATTTTTACCCGTTGCATTCTGTTGCTTCCTTCTGTTCAAATGGGTGCCTATGTAAGCCCAGTATAGGATATTAAAATGAGCTCTACTCCGAACAAAGTATTAATAGTCGATGACGATTTTATTTCACTCGAAGTACTCAAAGCTATGGTTAGACAGTACCCTGTTGAGATAATCACCGCACAAACGGGCCACGAAGCGATAACCGCTGCAATCGAACACAGGCCAACACTCATTCTGCTTGATCATGAATTACCCGATATTGACGGTATCGATGTATATTGCAAAATCGTAGAAAAATTAGGCAGCGAAACCCCGAATACCGCAATGGTAACTGGCCATCAACATGATGATTTTGCTGAGCGTTGTAGTGCTGCAGGAATAAACACCCAGCTGCACAAACCCGTTAAACCGCAAGAATTAGCTGATTTGTTGCGCATCGCCAGCGGTGTCTAATAACCGTTGGCTCTCACTTAAGAAGCGTTGTGCAAATTCACCGAAGTACTCGCGCACATCTGCAAAACGCTGCACGAAGTCAGATTTCCCGCGTTGCTCAAGCTCTTCAAGTAAAGTATCAAAAAGTTGAACGTAGCGGCGTAGCATTTGAAAGTTGTGTGGGTCTGATAAAATAATATCTGCATACAAGTTTGCATCTTGTGCAAACAGACGCCCTACCATCATTAACTCCAACCGATATATTGGCGAGCTAAGGTCCAGTAACTGTTGAACATCAACACGCTCTTGCGCTAGATGGGCACCATAAACAAACGTAGACAGATGGCGCAGAACTTGTACGAACGACATGGCTTTATCGTGTTCTTGCGCATCGATTTGTTTAACCTGAGCCCCCCAGCGTTGAATGCTTTGCAGCAGCCATTGATAACTGTCTTCATCACGGCCATGGCAGGCCACCATGAGCTGTTTGGCTAAGGTAGCTTGCTGAGGGCCAAACATGGGGTGCAGACCAACTACAGGCCCACTATGCTTGGCCAGCATTGCTTCCAGTGGCTGCTGCTTAATACTGGTAACATCCGCCAAGACACAACTCGGTGGTAACGTGGGTAATTGGCTGATGACATCCACTGTTACCGCCACCGGTACCGATACTAGAACAAGATCTGCTTGTGAACAGTAGGCTTCGGCTAACGCCCAATCGCCGGTGTCGATGACATTTACCGTTGCACCGGCTGATTCAAATAACCGCACAAACAAACGACCCAAGGCACCAGCACCACCAACAACGACGACATTTTTATCTTGCAGGTGAACGTCAGCGGCTTGTTGCTGCTGATAAGACTCCCGAATAACGCGGCGTAAAACGTCTTCAATAAGTGCAGGCGAAAGCCCCATGCCTGCCGCTTGCTGACGCCGCTGCTCCAGCATCATAGCTTCACGTTCTGGAACATAAAGTGGCTGCCCTAAATCCCGTTTTACTACCCCAACTTGGGCGGCGAGTTCACGTCGTTGCAATAACAAACGAACCAACTCGCTGTCAGTTTCATCGATGCGATGACGCAGCATTTCGAGTTCTTTTTCGGGATCAGACATAGCAGCAGCTCCAACAGCGAGATATTCGATTCATATAGCGCATTTGTACCATAAAAAAACCCGCCAGCGGCGGGTTTTTTCGTAATAAGCTTGATGCTTATTAAGATAGCTTTTCGCGGATACGTGCAGATTTACCTGAACGCTCACGAAGGTAGTAAAGCTTAGCACGACGAACCGCACCTTTACGCTTCACAACAATACTATCAATAATTGGGCTATGTACTTGGAAAGTACGTTCAACGCCTTCACCGTTCGAGATTTTACGAACAGTTAACGCACTGTGTAGACCACGATTACGTTTTGCGATAACCACGCCTTCAAATGCCTGAACACGCTCACGGTTACCTTCAACAACCTTAACATTGATGACCACTGTATCACCCGGCGCGTACGCTGGAAGGTCAGTTTTTAATTGTTCATCTTCGATCGCTTTGATCAAATTTTGACTTACTTTTGCCATGTTAGCCTCACTTGCCTAGATTAACTACCCGAACCTGTATCAGAAGCATCTTGATGTTGCTGAATAAAATCATCCAGTAACTGCTTCTGCTCGTCAGTCAGAGCTAGGTGTTTCAATAATTCAGGGCGGCGCAACCAAGTTCTCCCGAGGGACTGTTGCAAGCGCCACTTGCGTATTTTTTCATGGTTACCACTGAGTAATACAGCAGGAACCGACTCACCATCTAAGATTTCTGGTCGTGTATAGTGCGGACAATCTAGCAAACCATCAGCAAATGAGTCTTCGCTAGCCGAGTCTTGATGTCCAAGCACACCTGGAATCAATCTTGCCACCGTGTCTATCATCACCATGGCCGGCAACTCGCCGCCACTTAACACGTAATCCCCAATCGACCATTCTTCATCAACATGTCGCGCAATTACACGCTCATCGATGCCTTCATAGCGACCGGCGATTAAAATGAGCTTGTCATACTGAGCCAACTCTTGAGCGCCCGCATGATCAAGCTTGCGACCTTGAGGTGACATATAAATCACCTTGGTATCAGCACCGAGTTGTTGTTTAGCTGCTGCAATCGCATCAGTGAGCGGTTGCACCATCATCAACATCCCTGGACCTCCGCCATAAGGGCGGTCGTCAACAGTGCGATGACGGTCGTGGGTAAAATCGCGCGGATTTATCAGCTGAATATCCAGCAATCCATCTCGCACGGCCCGGCCGGTCACACCATTGTCGGTTATAGCCTGAAACATTTCAGGAAAAAGGCTTATCACCCCAACCTGCAATTTATCAGCCATTAAAAGTCCGACGGCCAATCCACAACAATGCTTTTGTTTTCCATGTCGACTTTCTGAATGTATTGACTCTGAATAAACGGAATCAATCGCTCAGAGCGACCAAATGCATCGTTGCTGTTCGCTTTCACCACCATCACATCGTTCGATGCAGTGGCCATTAACTGATCAACGACTCCCATGTTATAACCGTCAGTATTAACGACAGTCATACCAATCAAATCGCGCCAGTAAAACTCATCCTTTGGCAATTCAGGTAGTAGCGCCGCACTAATCACAATTTCCGCACCTGTTAATAAGTGTGCTTGTTCGCGATCTTGTACGCCTGCTAACTTCGCAATCAGTCCTTTATTGTGTCGACGCCATTCTTCGACTTGAACTGGTTGCTCCTTGCCTTGTAAAACAAGTTGCCAAGGGGTGTAATCAAAAATGGCTTCCTGATCATCAGTGAAGCTTTGAACTTTTATCCAGCCTTTTACGCCATATACTGCGCCAAGTTGACCCACAACGACGGTTTCAGCAGGATTATTCATAGCCACCTAACTTCAGAAATATAATTCTATTAAGCCGCGCTACGCGCGTCTTTTACCAGCTTCGATACACGATCAGACAATGCTGCACCGTTTGATACCCAATGATCAACACGAGCTAAGTCGATACGGATCTTTTCTTCCTGGCCGCGAGCGACTGGGTTGAAGAAGCCTACATTTTCAATAAAACGACCGTCGCGGGCATTGCGACTGTCAGTAACTACCATCTGGTAGAATGGGCGTTTTTTAGCGCCACCACGTTGTAAACGAATGGTTACCATTACGTTCCTCGATACAGTTTCAAATGTTAAGTAAATAAAAAAGTCTCCGACCGGGGTCGAAGAGGTCGTGGAATTTACCCGAAAATTAGTCCGAATGCAAGTTTTTACTAGCGTTTCGGGAACATTCCTGGTGGCATTTTACCACCCATTCCGCCAAGGCCGCGCATCATCTTAGCCATACCGCCGCCTTTCATTTTCTTCATCATTTTTTGCATCTGCATAAATTGCTTCAGCATTTTATTCACGTCTTGTACCTGAGTACCTGAGCCTGCAGCAATACGACGTTTTCGCGAACCTTTGATTAAATCGGGATGTTCGCGTTCTTTGCGAGTCATTGAGTTGATGATAGCTTCCATGCGAACCGTAAGCTTGTCATCGAGTTGGCCCTTCATTTGTGCAGACATTTGTCCCATGCCGGGCAGTTTATCCATTAAGCCCATCATGCCGCCCATATCACGCATTTGAGCCAGCTGATCACGAAAGTCCTCAAGTGAGAACTTCCCGTCTTTCATGACCTTTTTTGCTACTTTTTCGGCTTTCGCTTTATCAACTTTAGATTCGAGTTCATCGATAAGCGACATCACATCGCCCATACCTAAAATCCGCGAAGCAACACGATCAGGGTGGAACGGCTCTAGCGCTGTATTCTTTTCGCCAATACCAAGAAACTTAATTGGTTGGCCAGTAATATGACGTATCGACAACGCTGCACCACCGCGCGCATCACCATCTGTCTTGGTTAAGATAACGCCTGTAAGCGGCAACGCTTCGCTGAAAGCTTTTGCAGTGTTGGCGGCGTCTTGCCCGGTCATCGCATCAACCACAAACAATGTTTCTACTGGGTTGATTGCTTCGTGCAGCGCTTGAATCTCGGCCATCATAGCTTCATCAATTGCTGTGCGACCGGCGGTATCGACTAAGACTACATCAAGGAATTTTTTCCGGGCGTGAGCTATTGCGGCTTGTGCAATAGCAACAGGTTTTTGGTCTGTGTTTGATGGGAAAAATTCAACTTCAACTTCGTTCGCTAACGTCTCCAATTGCTTAATAGCAGCCGGACGGTACACGTCGGCACTGACCACCAACACTTTCTTTTTCTGTTTTTCACGCAGGTAGCGGGCTAATTTACCGACGCTGGTCGTTTTACCAGCACCTTGCAAACCTGCCATCAGTATCACTGCGGGCGGTTGTGCGGCAAGGTTGAGCGGCACATTGCCCTCGCCCATTGCGTGCTCAAGCTCTTTTTGCACAATCTTTAAGAACACTTGACCTGGGGTCAGGCTCTTGTTGACTTCTTCACCAAGGGCTTGCTCTTTTACCCGGCTTACAAATTCACGCACTACCGGCAAGGCAACATCGGCCTCGAGCAGCGCCATGCGCACTTCTCTTAAGGTATCTTTGATGTTGTCTTCGGTTAAACGTCCGCGACCGGTAATACTTTTCAACGATTGCGACAATCGTTCGCTTAAATTCTCAAACATGCGAATCTGCCCACTTTCTTATTGCCATTTTGTCGATATGGCGGCGATTATATCTTAAATCAAGCAAAGTTTCCTGATCCTATTGGGTTTAGGCGTGACTATGCATATACTTGCTACATTGTTCACCCATTGCGCAGCAGACTGATAATTGCCATGACCCTATTGCTACCCATCAATCTCGTGTTGTACGTACTGAGCGCCGTATTACTTTGGCGTAGTCTCGCACGAACAACCTCTGCATCTTGGCTACTGCTAATCGTACCACTGGCAGCAATTGTGACCCATGCGATAGTGTTATGGGATTACCTCAACGCAGACCATTTTGATCATTTAAACATCACCACCAGCTTAAGTACGGTCGCGCTCCTGTTAGCCGCATTCACATTAATGCGAAGCCGCCGCGCCGGTGGTTTGCTGTTAAGCCCAATCATTTATGTGTTCGCGGCAGTGAGCGTCTTGCTGATGGTGCTCAGCCCGGCCAACTGGGGCGCGCAACTGAGTGAAGCCCATGGTTTAGTCGTCCATATTATCTTGTCGTTGATTGCCTACGCAGTGTTGAGCTTAGCAACTTTGTACGCAATCCAGCTCTTGTATTTAAACTATTTATTAAAGCACCACCGCACGCACGCGTTCACCGGTTATTTACCACCCTTGATGACTGTGGAGCGTTACTTTTTCCGTTTATTAAGTACCGGAACTGCGTTGCTATTGATCGCAATTATTAGTGGATTCGTTTTCCTTAATGACATGTTTGCACAGGGGCAATCACACAAAACAATTTTGAGTCTTATTGCATTCACGCTTTACGTAATTGTGCTATACATGCACGGCGTAAAACGAGCGCGCGGACGAGCTCTGGTAATAACGAGCGTTATCGCTAGCATTATTCTGTCATTAGCGTATTTTGGCAGTCGTTTTGTGAAAGATATTCTACTTTCTCTGTAGTTCGTCACGCATTTGCATGCGAAGAACTTGACTTGTAGCGCCAGCTGGCTAAATTAGGCGTTCAGTTTTAAATTATAGGACTTTTTTTTGGACGAGATATCCACCTCGACCCTACTGATCATACTTGGGGTATTATTGTTTCTTTCCGCGTATTTCTCTGGCTCGGAAACCGGCATGATGTCGGTCAATCGTTACCGCTTACGTCACCTCGCGCAGCAAGGTAATGCTGGAGCCAACCGCGTACTCTATCTTCTCGACCGTCCTGATCGTTTAATTGGTCTTATTCTCATCGGTAATAATTTAGTTAATATCGCTGCTTCGGCAATCGCGACAATCATTTGCTTACGCTGGTTCGGCGATGCCGGCATCGTTATCGCAACATTTGGTTTAACCTTGGTTGTGCTAATCTTTGCTGAAGTAACACCTAAAACAATTGCGGCATTGCACCCAGAACGCATTGCGTTTCCTAGCTCATTTGTTTTAAAGCCAATGCTGACTGTGCTCTACCCTCTCGTCGCAACAGTTAACTTTATAACGAATAGCTTCATGCGTTTACTTGGTATTAATCCGAAAGGCTCCTCTGGCCAGGATGCACTGAGCTCAGAAGAGCTGAGAACGGTGGTCAATGAAGCAAACTCAATGATTCCTTCAAGTCACCAAGACATGCTGATTAGTATCTTGGATCTTGAGAAGGTTACAGTTGAAGACGTGATGATTCCGCGCGCTGATATATCTGGTATTGATGTGCAGGACGACGTGAAATCAATTGTTAAACAACTCAGCCAGGCCCAATACACCAGAATATTGCTCTACCGGAATGAAATTGACGACGCGGTTGGCTTTTTACACGCACGTGACATCATGCAAATCATGACAAAAAACAATAATGATTTGGATAAATCTGAAATTGTCCGCGCCGCTCGGGATATTTATTACATCCCGGAAGGCACACCGCTAAACGTGCAATTATTGAAGTTTCAGCGCAATAAAGAACGTATTGGTTTAGTCGTGGATGAATACGGCGATATTCAAGGGTTAGTCACTTTAGAAGACATTTTAGAAGAGATTGTGGGTGATTTCACCACCAGTATTGCGCCAGCACCAAGCGAATCAACCCAAGTTCAAATTGATGGTTCGGTACATGTCGAAGGTGTTGCGAATATTCGTGACTTAAATAAAGAAATGAACTGGGACTTACCAACCGATGGCCCCAAAACGGTCAGCGGTTTAATCATCGAACAACTAGGCGATATTCCGCAGCGGCCGTTATGTTTACGAATTAATGGCTATGCAATTGAAGTTATTGAAAGCAGTGACAACTTAGTCAAACTGGTGCGAGTGCTACCCGATAGGTAGCGCTTCGCAGGCTCATCTTAACAGCGGTTAGGCTAACCAAAGAATAAACGCCACAACCAGCCACGCTCTAAATCATCTTCACAGGTGCGCAACTGGGCACCATAACGACTGGCACGTTGTTTAACCCGCTCTGCTGTATTCATTAACCACCGTTTGCTGCGATAGGTTTGACGCTGATAGCCGCCCCATCCTTCATGATAATTGAGATATTGCGCATAAGCGTCCCATTTAGAAACACCGTTTATTTTGTGACTTTTTGAGATAAACCATCCCATAAAATCAAGCGCGTCATCAAAGTCGTCACGTGATGACCATGAGTTCCCTGTTTCACGAACGTAGTCATCCCATGTTGGCGTCTTGGCTTGCGAATAACCATAGGCACTACTCACCCGCCCCCATGGGATAATCCACAATAAATAGTCCCGTGGTGGCACGGCATCGTGCTTAAATGAACTCTCTTGATACATCATGGCCATGGGAACTTGAATTGGTACGCCCCACTTATCGCGCATGGCTGCAGCGGCATCGTACCAATCACGTTTTTCCATGAAAATACCACAGAGGTTTTCCGGCTCTTTCGGTGGTGCTGATGCGCAGCCGACTAAACTAAGAGTTGCCGCAATAATCGTAAACTTGAACTTCATTTTTTAACAATCCGGCGATTGGCAAGCCGCTCGTCGGAAATACTCCTCTAAAAAATCATCAAAGCTTGTGTGTTCGTCTGCCACCTCAAGCTCGTGTTGCGCAACCAATGAAGCTTCACGCAAACGGTCAAATTCAGCCTCGGTAAAATACTTTAAAGGCTGATCGAGTTGCTTTTTATAGTCCCGAGCAAGCTGCATACCAAACTCGCTGTTGTCTATATTGTGCTCAATCAAGTACGCCATGACGCGCCCTGATAACGTCAGTTCTGGATTAAGTACACACCGATATTGTTCGTTAATCGCGGTGACATAATCTTGCTGACCATGTGCAGTGTCCATCACTTTGGCAATTTGCTGCAAATCAGCAAATATTTCTTCTAACCAATCCGATATGGGCCTTTCATAGCCATTGTCTTGTAACGTTAAACGTGGGTTACGCCCATCCATGACAACTCGATTAAAATTGGTGTCAGTTATCACCTGCTCATCCCAACTGAGCTTAGCGCTTGGTTTAAGTGCGCAATAAACCAACAGCACATCAAGCAGCTGCATCTGCTCAGCAGTAATACCTACAGGGCTAAATGGATTCACATCTAACGCCCTGACTTCAATATATTCAACTCCGCTGCGTTCAAGTGACTGCGTAGGCGTTTCACCTGAACGGGCTACCCGCTTCGGTCGGATAGTTGAATAGAATTCATTTTCAATTTGTAGAATATTGGTGTTCAGTTGGCGATACTCACCATCAACTTTAACACCAATTTTGCTAAACCGTGTAGATGGGGTTGTGATCGCTCTACGTAGGCCGGTCACGTACTCGTCCAGCGTGTTATACGTTATCTTAAGGTCCGCCTGCTCTTTATTCGTGTAGCCTAAATCACTCATTCGCAACGAAGTTCCATAAGGCCGGTACACGGTGCCTTTACCCAGTTCGGCAAAGGTCATATTGCCTTCGGTATGCTTAAGAAACGACTTACAAATGGCGGGCGAAGCACCAAATAGGTACGGAATAAGCCAGCTCACCCGTTTATAGTTTCGAATTAAGTGAAAATACCGCTCCGAAATAAAGTCTTGGTCGAGTTCAACTTGTTCGCGTTCAGCTAGCAATTGCCAGAAAGTATCTGGCAATGAAAAGTTGTAATGCACCCCAGCAATGATTTGCATACTGCCGCCATAGCGATAGGTAAGCCCTTGCCGATACAAAGTTTTCATTCTACCGGTATGGGATTTGCCATACTGCGCAATCACAATATCTTCTGCCGCGCCGACAAAGCACGGCATACTTAATGGCCATAGTAACTCGTCACCTAACTCGCGATAGGTTACTTTATGGATGTCCATCAGCTGTTGCACGGTGACTTTGATATCACTGGCTACGGGCGTGATGAATTCCATTAAAGTTTCGGCATAGTCGGTCGTAATTAACGGATGCTTAAGCGCCGAGCCTAACTTTTCTGGATGCGAAGTGGGTGCAAGCTTTCCCGCTTCTGTAATACGCAAGGTTTCGCGTTCAACCCCGCGGTGAATGTCACGTAGAATATGAACGTGCTCGGAATTGGCGAGTACTGCCAACACATCGGCAAATTGTGACTGCAAAATGGGATCCTGCCTTATATCGTCGAGCCATTAGTTATCGCGAAATATTACTGGTTTATAACCTTTTAGTCCATGTTAGTCGATCAGTGTTTAGCATTGGCTAAACACTACTTGCATGGCATGATAGACAATTAAATGACTATCTTATATTGGTCTTGAGGCAATCCATGCAACTGCGAAAAGGCTTGGCAGAACTATTCTATAAAATATATCGTCGGTTGAACCCAGACGATATCGCCACGGCTAAGTCCATGACTATGGCCGCTCGCGAAAAAGAAATTAAAGCTGCAGCTGCCGCAAATCAAACAAAAAGTGAATTTCTCGCCAATGTAAGTCACGAAATTCGTACGCCAATCAATGCTATTTTAGGGATGACGCAACTCACCCTAAAAACCAACCTCGACGAACAACAACGCAGCTACTTAAAATCTATTGAGAGCTCATCGCGAATCTTACTGGGAATTGTCAACGACATGCTCGATTTTGCCAAGATAGAAGCTGGCAAGCTCAGTATAGAGGCGATTCCGTTTGACCTTGAAGAGGTTTTGGCCAACCTTGCTGACATGTTTGCCTATCGTGCATACGATAAAAACCTAGAATTTATTATTAACTTACCAACCAACATTCCAACACGATTAATTGGTGATCCTCTGCGGCTTAATCAGGTGTTGGTAAACCTGGTCAGCAACGCCATCAAATTTACTGAAGATGGTGAAATTGTTGTTTCGGTTACATTATTGGATGTCGATGACGGTGATGTGTTTCTGCGTCTTTCAGTAACGGATACGGGTATCGGTATGGACGAAGCGCAACGGGCTCGTTTATTTGATGCTTTCACTCAGGCTGACACCTCCACCACCCGGAAATTCGGCGGCACCGGCTTAGGTCTCGCCATCAGTCAACGCATTGTGAAAATTATGAATAAGCATGGCTTAGGCGTAACCAGCAGTGTTGGACAGGGCTCAACTTTCTTTCTCGAACTGCGGTTACCGATTCAACAGAATCAGGACTTGTCGAACCGCGACGCACTGATCAAACGCTTACAAAACAAACGAGTTTTGGCCATTGAAGATAACTTAACTACGCGCGAAATGCTGACTGAATTGTTACGCAGCTACAATGTCGATATACAAACCTGCCGCACTGCCGAGGAAGGCCTGAAACAGCTTGATCAGCAACCTTTTGATGCCGCCATTGTAGACTGGCAACTACCTGGCATCAGCGGATTGGAGTTCTGTCAGGAAGTACTTTCGAAACATGACACAAGTTCGCCGAAATTAATACTCGCAACCAATTATCACGCTAAAGACATGATTGAGCAGGCTCAGTCGATTGGGGTGGCTGACTATATTGTTAAGCCATATACCAGCTCGGCGTTGGTACGCGTGCTATGCTCAGCGCTGTCCATCAGTACTGATAGACAAGCAATGCCAAGTAATAACCGCTTAAAAGAGATTTGCAGTGCACCAGTGTTATTGGTTGAAGATAATGACATCAATCAAATCATTGCACGAGAAATGCTACAACATGCAGGCATGCAAGTTGATGTGGCTCGAAATGGCGAAGAAGCGCTCGCCATGGTGTTGGCAAAAAATTATGCCTTAGTGTTAATGGATATTCAGATGCCAGTCATGGATGGACTTACTGCAGCCGAAAAGATACGCGGGCATTATTCCTACCAGCAATTACCCATAATTGCGATGACAGCAAACAGCAGTAGTGACGATATCGAGCGTTCGCACAGTGCAGGTATGCAAGACCATATTAGTAAACCTATTGATGAACAGGTGCTCATTCAAGCGCTCGAGAAGTGGTGTGTTCGTGGCGATTATCAACGTGAGCAAACTTCCACGGTATCCGTGCACGACAAACCAGCCGTGGTTCGAAATTATCCCAATCATAGTGACATTGATTTCGATAATGCGCTGGACCGTCTTGGGCACAACGTGGCGCTATATCAAAGCTTAATAGAACGCTTGTATAGTGATTATCACCAAGCACCGCAGCAAATCGTAGAGTTTCTTTCAAAAGGTCAGCACGACCAAGCAAAGCGTTTCTTCCACTCATTGAAGGGTGCAGCGGCAAATTTGGGATTAATCAAGTTATCAAATATCGCTGCACAACTCGAAAGAAGCATGGCTAGCGGCGCAGTGGATGAAGTCGCAGACCATATTACGCGACTTGACCCAATGCTGGAGCAGGCTCGGCAAGCTGTCGCCGATCTTGTTCTCTGGCAACAACGCCAACACACCACAGGGAAGCAATAATGACGAGATTTCTATTTTTAATTCCGCTGATATTAAGCGTTGTCTGGTTTGTATATCTTCGGCTAAACGGCTGGAGTATGCGCCAAGGATTGAAGGGGTTCATCTACATTGCTGTATTTAGTGTATTTATTGCTGTTGCTTACACCGTGCTGCTTTGGCTAACCGGACGTTAAGCCCGATTAGCCACTCGCTGCGTGCGCAAAATTAGCCAACTAAGGCTAATAGGATACCAGCTGCAACTGCACTCCCCAACACACCGGCCACATTCGGCCCCATAGCATGCATTAATAGGAAGTTTTGCGGATTAGCTTCCAGCCCAACTTTATTCACCACACGAGCAGCCATCGGCACAGCAGAAACGCCTGCAGCACCAATCAGCGGATTGATGGGTTGCTTGCTAAATTTGGCCATGACTTTTGCCATTAATACGCCCGATGCCGTGCCAATACCGAACGCAACAGCACCTAAACCAAGAATACCCAATGTTTGTAACGATAAAAACTCGCCCGAAGAAAGCTTCGAGCCAACCGCCAAACCAAGAAATATCGTTACAATATTGATTAATTCGTTCTGTGCGGTCTTACTTAGTCGGTCAACGACACCCGCTTCACGCATCAAGTTACCAAGACAAAACATACCAACCAACGGCGTTGCTGTCGGTAAAAACAGTAGCGTCAGAAACAGTACCGCCAGCGGGAATAGAATTTTTTCCTTGCGCCCCACTGGACGCAATTGCTCCATTTGAATTCCGCGTTCAGCTTTGGTAGTTAACAGCTTCATGATTGGCGGCTGAATTATTGGCACCAACGCCATATAAGAATAGGCTGCAACAGCAATGGCTCCGAGTAAGTCGGGGCTTAATTTTGACGCAAGGAATATTGCTGTCGGACCATCGGCACCGCCGATAATTGCGATTGCCGAAGCATCAGCCATGCTGAATTCAAACCCTGGTATGGAGTTTAAGGCAATTGCGCCCAGCAAGGTCGCAAAAATCCCGAATTGTGCTGCCGCACCCAGTAACAATGTTCGAGGGTTCGCAAGCAATGGCCCAAAATCCGTCATGGCGCCAACGCCCATAAATATCAGCAGCGGAAAAACACCCGTTTCAATACCAACATAATAAACGTAATAGAGCAGCCCGCCGGGATCAGTGAAGCCGGCTTGGGGAATGTTCGCAAGAATCGCTCCGAAACCAATCGGCAATAGCAATAACGGTTCGAATTTTTTGTGAATAGCCAAATAGAGCAGTAGCGCGCCAACCAGCATCATTACCGCCTCACCCCAAGTGAAGGCAGCAATGGCGGTGCTCTCCCAAAGCAGTATCAAACGGTCCATGTGCAACTACTCCAAGTTCAACAAAACGTCACCCACATTCACGCTATCACCTTCTTTGGTCTGTAACGCTGCGACAACTCCATCGTGTTCGGCTTTAATATCAGTTTCCATCTTCATGGCCTCAAGAATAATTAGCACATCCCCGGCTTTCACCGCTTGACCTTGCTTAACCTGAACCTTGAAAACGTTGCCCGCTAGCGGCGCCTTTACTTCGTGCACTGCGCCAGCTGACGAAGACTTTGGTGCTGACGCGTTAGTTGTTGCTGAAACAATTTGTCCGGAAGGAGCTACTTCAACAGTAAATAATTTACCATCTACTTTCACATCATATACACCCGAGCCATTCGTCTCGTTTGTGCCAGAAGAATTGGTTGATGATGTTTTCGTTTCATTTTCTTGACCCGTAGGAACCGGCTCAAAGGCGTCTGGGTTTCCTCGATTTTTCAAAAATTTCAAACCAATTTGCGGAAACAATGCATAGGTTAGTACGTCATCGACTTCGCTATTTGCTAATTTGATACCTTCATCTTTCGCTTTTTGTTTGAGCTCTTTAGTCAGACTATCCAGTTCATTGTCGATTAAGTCAGCCGGGCGTACCGTAATTGGTTCGTCACCATCTAATACGCGCTTCTGCAATTCTTTATTCACCGGTGCTGCGGTAGCACCGTATTCACCACGCAATACACCACGCGTTTCTTTTGAAATAGATTTGTAACGCTCGCCACTCAGCACATTCAACACCGCTTGCGTGCCTACAATTTGCGAGGTTGGGGTAACTAACGGAATAAAGCCAAGATCTTCACGCACGCGCGGAATCTCTTTCAGAACTTCTTCAAACTTATCCAGTGCACCTTGTTCCTTAAGTTGCCCTTCCATATTGGTCAACATTCCGCCTGGCACCTGTGCAATCAGAATACGTGCATCAATACCTTTCAGTGAACCTTCAAATTGTGCATATTTTTTACGAACTTCACGAAAATAACTCGCAATTTTCTCTAACTTTTCCAGCTCGAGCCCGGTGTCACGTTCCGTTCCCTCAGTCATTGCCACAATGGTTTCGGTTGCTGAGTGCCCATAAGTCATGCTCATTGACGAAATTGCGGTATCGAGCATGTCGATACCGGCATCTATTGCTTTTTGATACGTGGCAGTGCTTAAACCTGTGGTTGCATGACATTGCATGGCAATCGGTATATCTACGGTTTTCTTTAACGCGCTAATCAATTCAAAAGCCGGCTCGGGGCGTAATAGGCCAGCCATGTCTTTTATACACAGTGAATCGCAGCCTAACGCCTCGAGTTCCTTCGCCATGTCCAACCACTTGTCTAAGGTGTGAACTGGGCTCACCGTGTACGACATCGTGCCTTGTGCATGGCCGTCGACGTCTTTCGCGGCTTTAATTGCGGTTTTAAGGTTACGGACATCATTCATTGCATCGAAAATACGAAAAACATCCACGCCATTCTCTTTTGCACGTTCCACAAACCGGCGTACCACGTCGTCACCATAATGACGATAACCTAATAAGTTTTGTCCCCGCAAGAGCATTTGTTGTGGCGTTTTGGGCATCGCTTTTTTAAGTTCTCGAATGCGCTCCCAAGGGTCTTCCCCTAAATAACGAATGCAGGCGTCGAAGGTCGCACCGCCCCATGACTCCATTGACCAGTAGCCCATGTTATCAAGCTGCTCAGCAATCGGTAGCATGTCGTCTAACCGCATACGTGTTGCTAATAACGATTGATGGGCGTCGCGTAATACGAGTTCAGTGAGTTGCAGTGGCTTCTTTGTCATTCAAGCGCTCCTTACTTAATTCTGAATGGTTTATTTGCGGCGATACTGATGAATTGCAGCGGTTATAGCGGCGAGTTGGGCAGGAGTGGGTTCCTGCGCCGATGAACTGCCACCAACCGCTGGCTCAGGGGCATCGGCGATAAGCCGCAACAATGCCATTGCACCAAGCAACAGAGAGAGAAACACGAACACGGTAACCATCCCGGTTACCATAATTGTGAAGGCTTCTGAGAATAGATCTGTCATAAACCGCCTGCTTCGTAGTTGTTTATTTTTAATCCTAAATGAACATAAGGATAACACAACTAATTTAGCTGGAGGGTTTAGCTGAAAAATAGAGGGTATAAATAAAAACGATAGAACTGCAGGGGTATTTTCAAGAAATGGCGCACTCGGGAGGACTTGAACCTCCAACCGCTCGGTTCGTAGCCGAGTACTCTATCCAATTGAGCTACGAGTGCGTATATCAGGTGTTATTGTCAACAAATGGCGCACTCGGGAGGACTTGAACCTCCAACCGCTCGGTTCGTAGCCGAGTACTCTATCCAATTGAGCTACGAGTGCGTTGTTGACAAATGGCGGTGAGGGAGGGATTCGAACCCTCGATAGAGCTACAAACCCTATACTCCCTTAGCAGGGGAGCGCCTTCAGCCTCTCGGCCACCTCACCGCTTACTTGTGGCGATGAATTCTAGCGACCTTGAAAAATATGTCAAACGATTTTTTGGAAATTGGTGTTTGTTTGTGGGAATTTTAAACATCTCGGACAAAATTCCGGCACAACCGTCCATTTTGAGATAAATAAGCGGAATCGGTAACTTCACTTAACGCACGCTTAGATCAAAAAAGCCGACCTCGTCGGGTCAGCTTTTTTGCAAAATCATTCTTTGTCTTCTGGTTTCTCGCTGTCTTGGTGCTCAGCTTGAATACGCATGTAAATTTCTTCACGGTGAACAGAGACATCTTTTGGTGCATTTACCCCGATACGCACCTGATTCCCTTTTACACCCAATACAGTGACTGTGACCTCATCGCCTATCATCAAGGTCTCACCCACTCTGCGGGTTAAGATCAACATTAGCCTACTCCTTCCCTACTTCTGTGTCCCATGCGGTTCAGTATAGATCATTCCCGCACCATCAGCCTGTTATTTTTCGCCTCAATGAATATATCACAATTGTTATAACAATCACTACTTTATTGCGCACTTATTCACCGAAACCCGAATAAGCACGGACATTCTAACAAGGAACTGCTGTCAGTACACCCGCACATCATCCAAACTATCCGTATCATCGCGCTATCTATCGCAATAATGCTTCCAACTTCGTTTTAGCTGCACTGAGTGCATTGTCCAACTTGGTTGGGTCTGCGCCGCCGGCTTGCGCTAGATCAGGTCGGCCACCACCTTTACCGCCAACTTCCGCCGCTGCTACATTAACAACCTCACCTGCCTTAACGCGACCGGTAAGATCGTTCGTTACACCGACAATCAAGCTGACTTTATCTTCTGCGGCGAGTCCTAACACAACAACGCCAGACTGCAGTTGATTTTTTAAATCATCAACCATGCTTCGCAAAGCTTTGGCTTCAACACCAGCAACCTCAGCGATTACCACTTTTACACCATGGATATCTAACGCATTACCAATTAAGTCGGAACCCGCTTGTGCAGCAATTTTCTGACTTAATTCATCTATAGTACGTTCAAGCTGACGACTACGATCAATTTGTTGTTGCACCCGCTCAGCCACGTGCATTGCATCAGTTTTAAGCAGGCTCGCTGCGTGACGTAGTTGTTGCTGTTGTTGCAGGGTAAACTGAACCGCACCAGCGCCCGTTACGGCTTCAATTCGGCGCACGCCTGAAGCAATACCCGCTTCAGAAATTATGCGAAACGCGCCAATATCGCCAGTTTGTCGTACATGCGTACCACCACAAAGCTCCATGGAGAAGTCCCCCATACGCAACACGCGAACGTCATCGTCATATTTCTCTCCAAATAACGCCATTGCGCCAGCTTTTTTCGCTTCCTCAATTGGCATTACCGCCGCACTTACTTGAAGATTGTTATAAATTTCTTCATTCACTTGGCGCTCTATCGCATCAAGCTGCTCGGCTGTTACGGATTCGAAATGTGAAAAGTCAAAACGCAAGCGTTCGGCTGTTACCAGTGAGCCCTTCTGAGTAACATGCTCCCCCAAAAGATTACGTAGTGCAGCATGCAATAAGTGTGTTGCTGAATGGTTTCGCTTAACGGCTTCACGACGGTGAGAATCAACATGAGCAGCCACCTTGTCACCAACTTTAAGTGTCGCAGCTGCTTGCCCATGGTGGGCAATGGCCTTACCGATATATTGGGTGTCTTCAACTAGAAATTCGCCACCATTCACAATCAGCTTGCCGGTATCACCAATTTGTCCGCCGCTTTCAGCATAGAATGGCGTGCGTGTTAGTACCACGATACCTTTACTTTCGGCCGGTAATTCTGAAACAGCTTCACCATTGGCAAATAGCTCTACAATTTCACTTTCGCCCGTAACATCGGTGTATCCCAAAAATTCTGATTTCTGATTCGACTTTAAACGCTCGTTGTAATCAACACCAAAATTCGATGCTTGTTGAGCACGTTGACGTTGCGCTTCCATTGCTTCATTAAACCCAGCCTCGTCAATGGTTAAACCTTTCTCGCGTGCCATGTCAGCGGTAAGGTCCATCGGAAATCCGAAGGTGTCATACAGCTTAAACACCAATTCACCTGGAAGCACTGTGCCGTCAAGCTCAGTGAGCGCTTCATTCAAAATATTCAGGCCGCGCTCAAGCGTTTTACCAAACTGCTCTTCTTCGCGTTGCAACGCTTGTTCAATAACTTTCTGTTTATCTTTCAGCTCAGGGTAAGCGTCGCCCATTTGCTCAACCAAACTCGCCACAAGCTTATAAAAGAAAGTGCCTCGTGCACCTAACATGCTGCCATGTCGCACAGCACGGCGGATAATGCGGCGCAATACATAACCGCGCCCCTCATTCGAAGGTTGTACGCCGTCAGCAATTAAGAAGCTGCATGAACGAATATGATCAGCAATTACGCGTAGCGACTTATTATCTAAATCATCGGTACCGATAATGCTTGCTGCTGATTTGATCAGTGCTTGAAATAAGTCAATTTCATAGTTGCTGTGTACATGTTGCAATACGGCAGCAATCCGCTCTAACCCCATGCCGGTATCAACCGAAGGCTTTGGTAATGGCAGCAAAGTACCATCTGCCTGACGGTTGTATTGCATGAATACTAAATTCCAGATTTCAATGTAGCGATCACCGTCTTCTTCTGGCGTTCCCGGTGGGCCGCCCCAGATTTCTTCGCCGTGATCATAGAAAATTTCAGAGCATGGCCCACATGGCCCGGTGTCACCCATTGCCCAAAAGTTATCTTTTGCCCCAATACGTGAAATACGATCGGTCGGCACGCCTATTTCTTTAGCCCAAATGTCGTATGCTTCGTCATCTTCAGTGAACACAGTTACCCACAATTTTTCTTTCGGTAACTGCAACACATCCGTCAGATATTCCCACGCATATTGAATCGCTTCGCGCTTAAAGTAATCGCCAAAACTAAAATTACCCAACATTTCAAAAAACGTGTGGTGGCGAGCTGTGTAACCTACATTTTCAAGGTCGTTATGCTTTCCGCCGGCTCTCAAGCAGCGCTGCGATGACGTCGCACGGCTGTAATCACGTTGCTCATCACCTAAAAACACATCTTTAAACGGCACCATACCTGCATTGGTAAACAGCAAGGTTGGATCATTGCCAGGGATTAAAGATGCTGATGGAACCCGTTGATGGCCCTTTTCAGCGAAGAACGCGAGAAACGCTTCACGAATTTCCGCACTGGTCATTTGCATGGACTACTTCCTACGACGTTTGGGGTTAGTTTATGACTAAAGATAGGGCAAAATGCTACCATGAAAGATTCACGACGACTAGTCTGCAAAGGCTTTAGCTTGGCGTTCAAGGGCGTGATTTATTACTTCGAAACTAAACCCGCGTTGTAATAAATGGCGCATAATTTTATCGCGTTGCTTCTTATCAACTGCTGGCATTTCGCCGAACTTTCTAATCAACCGTTGATAACAAGCCTCATTCCAGTCCGGTTGTTCGTGCTTCAAAACCAGCTCAATTAGATCCGCGGGAATACCTTTTTGGGGCGCTTGAGCGGATATTTTCCTTAGCCCGTCACCGCGTGCTATACACGTTCGAACCCACACATGGGCGAAGCGTTCATCCGACTGCCAACCATGTTCTTGTGCCTTTTTAAGAACCAAGTCTATGGTACTGTGGTCAAAGCCTCGTTGCTTTAGTTTTTGGTGCAATTCGCGAGCACTGTGTTCGCGACGCGCAAGGAGGCGTATCAAAACCTCCTCCGCTTGCTGTATATTGTTTTCATGTTCCATTTGCACCTACTTACATTCACCCCATGGAGGTGTTATGACTGCTCGTAAAATGTCAATTCTGCTAATCGGTTGCTTAACTCTAGCTGCTTGCCAACCAATAACTCAAGAACCTCGCACGCTGACAGTTTCGAGTCATGCCGACATTGAGGTTGAACCCGACCAGGTAAATATTAATTTAAGTATCAATCGCGAGGGGCAAGATCTAACCTTACTCAAGCAAGAAATTGATACCACCACGGCCGCAATCATAACATTTTTGCGCGAACAGCAAATTGATGATCGGGATATCAGGTCCTATCAAATTAATGCATCGCCTCGTTACGATTATAAAGATGGTGAACGACTTCAACGCGGCTATACCGCCACCCGTCAGGTAAGCGTGCTGCTTCGCCAAGTGTCGAACTACGATACGATAATCAATCAAGCGCTAGAGGTTGGTGCTACGCATATTCTTAACTCTGAATTTTTGGTGAGCGAAACCGAAGCCCTATACCAACAAGTGCTCGAACAAGCCGTTGTCAATGCACGGGCGAAAGCGGACAAAATGGCACGTGCTGCCAACAGCGCAGTGGTTGATGTGCTACAAATTCAGGAAAGTAGTCAAACACCTGTGCGTTATGAAGCGACCATGCGTATGCAACAAGCTGCGGATGTGAGTTTGCCAGGTACCAATAAAATACGAGCTCAGGTGCAGGTGACCTATCAACTAGAGTAAGTTGTTGGCCGCAGCTGGTAGCGGCAGAGTCATACAGTGCAGTGCACCGCCGGCCTTCATAAATTCGTCGGCGGGTGCGGCAATTATTTGCAGTTTGGGCGCCGCAACTTGCAGAGTTCGAACTGCCTCGTAATCGCTATCCAAACGGAATTGAGGCACCACAACGCAGTCTCCAACACGCACAAAATTAACGTAGCTTGCCAGCATCGGTGCCTTTCCACGCTCAAAAACACCGTGTACCCGCCGCACAGAAGTAAATTCATTAATATCTGGAACAATTGGTGCTGGCTGCGGCAACACCACCACGTTATATGTGCGCCCTTGTGTGTTGCGCCACTCGCGGATTTGCTCAAGCTGTCGCTGATATGCGTCGAATAGCTCCCCTGGCGCACTGGGCATACTCACGACAAGCGTATCTTCATTAAGAAATTGAACCTGATTGTCGGTATGCCCGCCGGTTTCATCTGCGGGGTTCGCGAAATCAAGCCAATAAATTTGGTCAATACCTAGCGGCTGACTTATCTGTTGCCCCTGCTGTACGCGAGACAGGTAGCTATTATTTCGCGCGACACTCACGCCGTGAACAACTGCGGTGCCCTGGCCGTCCGTAGCGATAGCACCACCTTCAAATACAAAATTATGGGTTGCACATGGCACTTGCAATCGCCCTGCTAATTTCGCCGCAAAAGCTTGGTCATCCTCACAATTAGGATAGAGCCCATGCCATGCTGAAAAAGCAAAACTATGCGCTGTAACTTGCCCATTTTCTGTTTGGCACCAGAGCGGCCCGATATCACGAGGCCATGCATCGTTATAGGGTAACGTGAGGGTTTTTACTGCGTGAGGAAGTTTCTTGCGCGCCGACGTGAACTGCTCTGGATGAACGCCGATAAGCATCGGATAGTGCGGTGAGAGCATCTCCCAAAAGGCAATTAGCTGGCGTTGAGCAGGTTTCCCCTGCTCACGCCAAACATCATCTCTAAACGGCCATAAACTAAGCAGCGGCCCGGCTAAGCGCCAGTCAGCGATTAAGCTCATGTGCGCGTGCGTTTGCGCCCAGTTGCTTTGCGTTCTTTCGGTTTACGTGTCGCCGGCTTACGTTCATTGGGTTTACGCCCATCCGGTTTACGTTGGTCCGTGGACCGTGAATCAGGCCGCTCGCGATCACCTGGTTTACGCGACTTTGGTCGCGATTGGTCATTTTTCTTACGTGGATCAGGTTTACCTGTTACAGGCTGTGCTTGATCTGCTGTTGGCGCACTTTGACCACGTTGCTGCAGTTTTTGTGCGTTCACGCGACGCGCACGTGAATAACGCTTTTGCCGTGATTCACCTTGGCGCGGATCAACGAACGTTCGCGTTTCCGCCGGCAAGCCAACAAGCTCGCGTAGATAATTGATTTCTTTAATCGGCAGTTCACCCCAACCACTTTGCGGCAAACCTTGCTCAAGCTTGATATTTCCGTAACGAACGCGAATCAAACGACTAACTTGAACCCCTTGGGATTCCCACAAACGACGAACTTCTCGATTGCGTCCCTCGGTTAACATGACACGAAACCATTGGTTCATGCCTTCGCCACCGCCACGTTTAATTTCTTTAAATGATGCTGGACCATCTTCGAGCTGCACACCCTGCTTGAGTTTGCGCATCATTTCGTCAGTCACTTCACCAAATATGCGGACCGAATATTCACGCTCAATTTCATGCCCGGGGTGCATTAAGCGGTTGGCAAGTTCACCATCGGTGGTGAACAACAGCAAACCTGATGTGTTCACATCAAGTCGACCAACAGCAACCCATCGTGAACCTTGCATGCGTGGCAAGCGATCATAAACGGTGGGCCGCCCTTCAGGGTCTTTGCGAGTGCAAAGTTCACCTTCCGGTTTGTGGTACATCAGTACTCTGCACACCACATCTTCGGGCTGTTTAATACTGGCTTCGCGGCCGTCAATTCGAACCACCGCATTACTGTCAATTCGCTCACCTAAACTGGCAACTTGACCATTCACGCTCACGCGACCAGCCGCAATCATTGTCTCAAGTTCGCGGCGAGAGCCATGACCTGAACGGGCTAGTACTTTTTGTAACTTTTCACTCATGGGTATTACTCTGTATTTGTCGCTGTCTCAGCGGTTGTTTGAACGGCAGCCCCTTTCGGTGAAACCTTTTCAGGCGCCTCAGGAATAGCCGGTAATTCAGATAAATCTTGTAAACTAAAATAGTCTAAAAACTCATTTGTTGTCGCGTAAAGCTGCGGGCGCCCTGGTACTTCACGGTGCCCAACCACTTTTATCCAACCACGTTCTTGCAGTGTCTTCATAATGTTCGAGCTTACGCTTACACCACGAATCTCTTCAATATCACCCCGAGTTATCGGCTGGCGATAGGCAATTAATGCCAGGGTTTCAAGTAACGCCTGCGAATAACGTGGCGGTTTTTCTTGCCACAAACGGCTTATTATACCACCCAATTCCGCGCGCGTCTGAAATCGATAACCTGAGGCAACTAAGGTTAATTGAACACCACGTTCTTGGTAATCACTTTGCAACTCGCTCAGAACTTCTTTGAGTTGCTTGCGGCTAATGCTTTCTTCGCTAAAATGCTCAAATAACTGCGTTTCAGTTAATGGCTGCTCAGCAACAAAGAGGAGTGCTTCAATAGCTTGCTTAAGTTGTGGAGTCTGCATAAATTTGCTCACGGTTCGTGACATGAATCTCACTAAAAGCGTCAACTTGAACCACCTCAATCAACGCTTCTTTCACCAGTTCTAAAATAGCCAAAAAGCTAACAACAACACCCGCTTTACCCTCACTTGGTTCAAAAATATCTGCGAATCGCAACCGCTGGTTGCTTTGCAATAAATCCAAGATGCGGCTCATGCGCTCACGTGTGGATAATTTCTCCCGTTGCACTTGATGGTGGTTTTGTAATTTAGCGTGTGCTAAAGCTTGGCTAAATGCCAATGCTAACTCAGCTAAAGCCACTTCAGGTAAGTGTTGTTCAATGAGCTCTTGCGCGTCGGTCATGGCTTGTGCCACGAAATTATCCCGTCCTGTTTGCGGCATCGCGTCAAAATGTTGGGCACCCTGTCTGATTGATTCATATTCTTGCAACCGTCGCACCAACTCTGCGCGCGGATCGTGCTCTTCCTCATCTTCAGCAGGAGGGCGTGGTAATAACATGCGACTTTTTATTTCGGCTAACATTGCCGCCATAACCAGATAATCGGCCGCCAGCTCAAGTTTGAGATCTTTCATCATCTCAACGTATTCCATGTACTGGCGAGTAATCGGTAGAATCGGCAAATCAACAATATCGAGTTTTTGTCGACGAATCAGATACAGCAGCAGATCCATCGGCCCCGAAAAGCTCTCTAAGATAAGTTCAAGTGCGTCAGGCGGAATATAAAGATCTTCCGGCTTATCAATAACCGGTTCACCACGAACAAAGCCCAGTGGCAGTGATTGTTGTTGCGGGGTGCTTGCGTCAGCCGAGCTCATGTAGGTTACTGATCCACAAAAGGTGAAACGTCCCCAGCCCCTTGGCGCGCTACTTTTACAACATCATCCGCGAGGTCGATGACGGTGGTTTGTTCTTCAGCACGGTGCTCGCCATCAATGATTAAATCGACTTGGCGCTCTAATCTTTCGCGAATTTCGTTAGGGTCTGATTCTGCGAATTCATTGTCATCCAGAATCAAGCTGGTTGACATTAATGGCTCTCCCAAAGCTTCGAGCAAGGCCATTACAATCGGGTCATCAGACACACGAATACCAATTGTTTTGCGCTTAGGATTCAACAAGCGACGCGGTACCTCTTTGGTACCTTTTAGAATAAATGTATATGCACCAGGCGTGTTGTTTTTTAATAATCGAAAGGCTGGATTGTCGACTCGCGCATAGATAGATAATTCAGAGAGATCGCGACACATCAGTGTAAAGTTATGATCTTTATCGATATTTCGAATACGACAAATGAGCTCCATGGCATTTTTGTCACCAATACGACAGCCAATGGCATAACCAGAATCTGTCGGATACACGACAACGCCGCCCTTTAAAATAATCTCGGCTGCTTGTTGAATTAAACGCTTTTGCGGATTTTCTGAATGTATACTGAAATATTGGCTCATAAAGCTATGTAATGTCCCGTTATACCTAGTCTTATTATGACCATTTCGTCCATATTGGCACACAGCGCTCAGGTAGACAAAGGTTTTTACCCAATTCACGCCAGCGGGCTGGGTAGTGAAAATCGGAACCTACAGAGGCCAGCAAGCCGATTTCTTCAGCAAAGGTCGCCAGTGCTTCCCGTTGGCCAGGTGCTTGTGTACCAATGGCAACTTCAACACCATCAACGCCCGCTGCTTTTGCCTCATGCAGTAATCGTCGCAGCCACTTGTTGCTCAACTGATATGCATGCGGGTGCGCAATAACACTTACACCTCCCGCAGCTTTTACACTTGCAGCAGCGTCAGCTAACGAAACCCACTCAGTCGCAATGTAAGCCTGCTGCCCTTTGCCGAGATAACGCCGGAATGCCGTCTCGAACGAACTCACCCAGCCACCTTCTACTAACGCATCGGCTAAATGTTTTCGAGTTGGCATAGTCATCGCTTGCGCCAGCGGCGGCTGCACGTCAATGCCCGCGTTGTGAAGCTTCGCAACCATCGCTTGATAACGCTCACGACGACGCTGCTGTTGCACACTTAATAATTCAACAATACTCGGCGCCTGTTCATCAAAGTTGAGCGCCACCAAGTGCACCTCGAACTGCTCCCAGCGACAAGTTATTTCCGTGCCAGAAATTAGCTTTAACGGGCTGTTTTGCGCAGTGATCGCCTGGCGCGCTTCAGCTAATCCGGCAATTGAGTCATGATCAGTTAACGCCAAATGGCTGACACCGAATTCGTGCGCGCGGCTCACCAAGTCCGCTGGGCTTAGTGCGCCGTCGGAATAGTAACTGTGGCAATGTAAATCGTATTGCTGTGTCATATCAAATAGCTGCTGCAAGTTCTGCGCCCTGACGAATCGCGCGTTTGGCATCAAGCTCGGCTGCTACATCAGCACCACCTATCAAGTGGACGGATACGCCCTGCTGCTCAAGAGCCTGGAACAACTCACGTTGTGGCACCTGCCCTGCGCAAACCACAATTGTATCCACTTCTAACAACTGTTCTTTACCGTCAATTTCTATCCAAAGTCCGTTATCGGTAACGCGTTTGTAGCTCACGCCGGCTATCATTTCGACGCCTTTTTTCTTCAATGTGGCGCGGTGTACCCACCCTGAGGTTTTACCGAGTCCGGCGCCTACCTTTGAAGTTTTTCGCTGTAACAACCAAACTTCACGCGGGCTATGTTCCTCGGCTTGTGGCTTCAAACCACCACGCGCTTCGTAACTTTCATCAACACCCCAAATCTCGGACCATTCCTGAACATTTAATGTAGGCGACTGTTCTGTGGTTATGTATTCAGCCACATCAAAGCCAATACCTCCGGCACCGATAAGTGCGACTTTTTTACCAACCGGCTTATGGTCACGCAACACATCTAAATAGCCCAACACGTTGTCAGAATCTATTCCTGGAATGTCAAGTTGCCGCGGTACCACACCCGTTGCCAGAACCACCTCGTCAAACCCACCGGCAACCAAGCTCGCTGCGCTCTGTCGGGTATTGAGGTGAACTGTCACACCGCAGTCCACAAGGCGATTTTTGAAGTAACGAATGGTTTCATGAAACTCTTCTTTGCCTGGAATTTGCTTGGCATAGTTAAACTGGCCACCAATAGCTGCGGCGGCATCAAATAAATGCACTTCATGGCCGCGCTCTGCGGCACGGCATGCAAACTCTAGCCCTGCTGGCCCAGCACCAACCACGGCAATCTTTTTCGGTTGCGGCACCGGAGTAAATACTAACTCGCTTTCATAGCATGCCTGTGGATTAACCAAACAGCTGGCACGTTTATTTTCAAACACATGGTCAAGACAAGCCTGATTACAAGCAATACAGGTATTGATTCTATCCGCTTGGTCGCGCTCAGCTTTATTAACGAAGTTGGCATCCGCCAGCAACGGCCGAGCCATCGAAACCATATCGGCTTCTTCATCGGCAAGTATTTTTTCAGCAACCTCTGGTGTGTTAATCCGGTTGACTGCAACCACCGGAATCGACAATTCTTTACGTACTTTCGCCGTAATCCAACTAAATGCAGCGCGTGGCACTGAAGTGACGATGGTCGGTACACGCGCTTCGTGCCAACCAATACCGCTATTTATAATAGTCACACCCGCCTTTTCAACTGCTTTACCTAGTGCGATCACTTCATCATACGTGTTGCCTTCTGGCACCAAATCGAGCATAGATAAACGGTAAACAATAATAAATTTTTCACCAACAGCAGCGCGAATTGCCTTAATGATTTCCAGCGCCAAACGGCTGCGATTCTCAAACGAACCGCCCCATCTATCGGTGCGCTTGTTGGTTCTTGGGCAAATAAACTGATTGATTAAATAGCCCTCAGAACCCATCACTTCAACGCCATCGTAGCCTGCTTTTTGAGCCAACTTTGCGGCACGCGTGAAATGTCGAATGGTTGTGAGGATTTGGCGTTCGCTCATTGCCTTCGGTTTAAAAGGGTTAATTGGTGCCTTGATTTTACTTGGTGCGACAGAAAACGGGTGGTATGCGTACCGACCAGTATGCAGAATTTGCATACATATTTTGCCGCCGTTTGCATGCACGGCCTCCGTCACTTTGCGATGCTTCGCGACATGCCAAGGTCTGCTGAGTTCACTACCGAAAGGGCTCACCCGTCCGCGGAAATTCGGACTAATGCCACCCGTAACGATAAGCCCGACACCGCCTTTTGCACGTTCTGCATAAAAAGCCGCCAGCTTATCGAAACCGTTTTTTTCCTCTTCTAAACCGGTATGCATGGAACCCATGAGCACACGGTTCTTGAGTTGGGTAAAACCTAAATCAAGTGGCTGAAATAAATGGGGGTATTTCATTGGCACAGTGACCTCAACTTAAACAACTGTTTGAATAAGGCCACTGTACTCATTTTTACTTAAAAATAATAGCCTATATTGATGTTGAATCGCGTGTTGGTGTCTTTCGCATCACCACTCATAGAGCCACCTACAAACGGCTGATTTCTGGCGGTTACCAAATCAAAATAGGTATATAACCCACCTGCAGCGACCGCAAAACCAAGCACATTCATGAGGGTGTCTTCAGTGTATAAACGCTTATCCGTCATCAAACTAAAATCGTTGTAAAACGTTAAGTTGGTCACAGGCCCCCATTTTACTGGCATGCTGTATGCAATATTCGCCGTATAGAGTGTTGCCTTGCTCGGTATCGTATCAAAGTAGTTGTAGGCACCAACGACAATACCTATATCTGATACGTCCATGTCGTAGTCATACTGGGACACTTGTCCCATAAAGGTCCAGCGATCATAGTTATAAAGCCCATGCACTGCCCAAGCTGAACGTTCACCAACATTATCAATGCCATCGTTCATGTCGCCCCATTGCAATGACGCGCCGAACTCGGCCGAACTAAGTTCATCCATGGTCCACTTTCGAACGCCACGCACTGCCCAGCTATTCGTTTCTGCCGCCAGTGCTGCTGGATTATCATACGTGCCCTCACCGGCAACTCTCAGCCCGACGGCATCGTACGCATAACGATCAGATTTATTGGTAGCTAAGCCATCCGCACCACCAAGTTCATCCGACTTGAAAAAAGCTATATCGAAATCCCAGTCGGCATCGCGATACCGCATTTTGGCGCCCATATCGTGGTCATCCTCAAGCCCAACATAGAAGTTAGAACTAAAGAAATAACTGTTCGAATTATAAGGCGTATTGCCAAATGGCACCTTGGTGACACCAAGTTGGCCCTGCCAGTTTTCGGTGAAGTTGTAGCCAACCCAGGCGTGCTGCACTACGTCCATATATTGGAACCAACGATATTGAGCTGATAAAACAACATCACCAATTTCGCCACTGTAATCGAGACGAATTAAATCGAAATCGAAATCACCGCCACGATCTTTTATCGGATCGTTATAGTCTTCCCAAACATATTGCGTACGAACCGCACCGCCAATTCGAATTGGGTCATTTTCTGCATTCTCCAGGTCTTCTTCTAAACGTTCAACGCGTGCAGCCAATGCCGAGCTCTTCACTTCACGGCGCGGCGCAAACTCTTCTTGCTGGTCTTCATCGACTGGTTCCGATGAACTATCTTCTTGCGCAACGCGTTGCTCAAGGTCAAGAACACGTTGTTTAAGTTGTTCGATTTGGTTGAGCAGTTGCTGCAACTCTTCGGCACTACTGCGCTCATTGGTTTGCGCTAGCGCAGTAGGTAATGTTAATGCGGCCGCAACCGAAACAGCTATGATTGTGCGCTTCATAGTCAACTCCTTAGCGTAATACATGCAAAAAGTGCATGTGCTTATGATAGTGATCGATAATGTCGCCAATCACAGCGTCGCGTGACCAACCGAGAATGTCATAGTCTTGACCACCTTCGCGTAAATGAACCTCTGCCCGATAGTATTTTTGTTCTTCCGGCGCGTCTGTTGGGTCCGCATCAGCATCCGCGTACACAAACGCTGGCTGAATATGAGAAGACAACTGAACATGGTAAATAAAGTCGATTTCATCACCATGGATAACGCGGAATATTTTAATATTCTTATCTTCGCATTGCAGTTGAACGGTTAAACCGCTAGCCTCCATTTCCTTAGCAACTTCTGCAAATGCAGGCTCTACAACCTGCAATAAAAAGCGCTGGCCAACCGATTGACTCGGAAAGTCGATGATATTGTGTAATCGCTCGCGCCAATTCTTATTGCTCGATGCCGACGCTGTCAGATAGTTATTTTGTAAGGTATCTTTTTTATGAACATCAACGCGTAAGGCACGTATCAAACCATAAGTTGCAATAAGTAGAATCACAGTAAATGGCAGCGCGCTCGCTATTGTCATGGTCTGCAGCGCACCTAATCCGCCTGCGAGCAGCAGAACAATCGCAACGATACCTTCACCGCTTGCCCAGAAGATTCGTTGCCACGCGGGCGTGTCATCGCGACCATTAGAACAAAGCATATCAACAACCATGGAACCCGAATCCGACGAGGTAACAAAGAAAACGATGACCATAAGCGTTGCGATCACACTAAGCGCGCCGCTCCACGGAAATTGCTCCAGGAACGCAAATAACGCGATGGACACATCGTTCTGAACCATTTCGCCAAGTGACGTTACCCCTTTATTGAGGATCATATCGATGGCTGAATTACCGAAAAAGGTCATCCACATAAGTGTGAAGCCAGTAGGCACAAGTAGCACGCCGAGCACAAACTCTCGAATGGTGCGGCCGCGTGAAACGCGTGCAATAAACAAGCCAACAAATGGTGCCCAACTTAACCACCAGCCCCAATAGAAGACAGTCCAACCCCCGATCCAGTCGGTTTTCTCGTAGGCAAACAAGTTAAACGTATTATTGACTAGCTCGGAAACGTAGGAGCCTGTGTTCTGCACGAAGGCCTGCAGTAAGAACACAGTTGGCCCCAATACTAATACGATAACAAGCAGTACAATTGCGAGTATCATGTTCAGCTCTGACAAGCGGCGGATACCTTTATCCAGCCCGGTTGTTACCGAGATAACTGCCAGCAAAGTGACGCCAACAATGAGTAAGACCTGAACCGTGTCTGATACAGGTACATCGAATAGGTAATTAATACCGGCATTGATTTGGGTAACACCATAGCCAAGCGACGTGGCCACTCCAAATACTGTTCCTATAACCGCAAAAACATCCACAACATGACCGATAGGCCCGTAAATTCGGTCGCCGATCATGGGATAAAGTGCTGAACGCAGGGTTAATGGCAACCCATGACGGTAGGCAAAAAAAGCGAGAATTAGCGCCACAATTGCATAAATTGCCCACGCATGAAGTCCCCAGTGAAAGAAGGTTATTTTCATCGCTTCCCGAGCTGCCTCAACCGAGCCTGGGTCTCCAACTGGAGGCGCCAAAAAATGCATAACTGGCTCAGCAACACCGAAGAACATCAACCCAATTCCCATGCCCGCGGAAAACAGCATAGAAAACCAAGATAAATTTGAATAATCAGGCTCAGAATGGTCAGGACCAAGCTTAATTGTACCCATACGGGAAAAACCGAGATACAAGACACTAAGGAGAATTATTGCGACCGCAAGTACGTAAAACCAACTGCCGTTCTCAATTATGGCTGACTGAATAGTCTGAAACCAAGAATCTGCTGTTTCTGGAGCAATTGCAGCGAACAATAGAATTGCAACAATAAGACCTGCTGCACTGAAGAATACTGGGGGATTTAAACGGGCCGGCTCTCGGATGTCGGTCATCGTATCTCCTTGGCTGAATTGAAAAACTTCTACCCAGTATAACCATACTTTAAAGTTTTTTCCTGCCAGCAAAAAAAAACGGCCTCCCGAAGGAAGCCGTTTATATTACACGTTTATTGGTAATCGATTAGATTACTAATGCGCGCTCTACAATTTCAACAAGTGCCCAAGTCTTAGTCTTGGATACTGGACGCGTTTCGCGAACAATCACGGTATCGCCAGTTTTACACTCATTGTTTTCGTCGTGTGCGTGCAATTTCGTGGTACGGGTAATGTACTTACCATATACCGGGTGTTTAACACGGCGAGTTACCGCAACAGTAATGGACTTGTCCATCTTATCGCTGGTTACACGACCTTGCAGAGTACGAACACGTTTTTCTTCAGCCATTACGCACCTGCCTTCTCAGTCAGAATAGTCTTCACACGTGCAATATCACGACGCACTTGCTTCAACATGTGGGTTTGATTCAGCTGACCAGTTGCTGCTTGCATGCGCAGATTGAACTGCTCACGACGCAAACCCAGCAATTCTTCTTGCAGCTGCTCAACGGTTTTTTCTTTCAGTTCGCTAGCTTTCATTACATCACCGTCCGAGTTACAAAGGTGGTTTTGAATGGCAGCTTACGTGCCGCAAGGTCAAACGCTTCACGCGCCAACTCTTCCGAAACACCGTCCATTTCATACAGGACACGACCTGGCTGAATTTGAGCTACCCAGTATTCCACGCTACCTTTACCTTTACCCATACGCACTTCAAGAGGCTTTTGAGTAATTGGCTTATCAGGGAACACGCGGATCCAGATCTTACCTTGACGTTTCACGTGACGCGTCATGGCACGACGAGCCGCTTCGATTTGGCGAGCTGTCATACGACCACGCTCAACCGATTTTAAACCGAAAGTACCGAAGCTGACTTTGTTACCTGCTTGCGCCAGGCCGCGGTTACGGCCCTTGTGTACCTTACGGAATTTAGTACGCTTTGGTTGTAACATATCGTATCTCCTTACTTACGGCCTTTAGGGCGTTTTGCTGGAGCTGCTGGTTTTTCCTCAGCAACAGGCATACCGCCAAGAACTTCGCCTTTGAAGATCCATACTTTGATACCAATGATACCGTAAGTGGTGTTAGCTTCAGCGGTTGAATAATCGATGTCTGCACGCAATGTGTGCAATGGAACTCGACCTTCGCGGTACCATTCGGTACGTGCGATTTCCGCGCCGCCTAAACGGCCGCTAACTTCTACTTTGATACCTTTGGCGCCAAGACGCATTGCGTTCTGAACCGCGCGCTTCATAGCACGACGGAACATTACACGGCGCACTAGCTGGCCAGCGATATTTTCAGCAACCAGTTGTGAGTCAAGCTCAGGCTTGCGCACTTCTGAGATGTTGATTTGCGCAGGAACACCAGTCAGTTTTGAAACTGCTTGACGCAATTTCTCAACGTCTTCGCCTTTCTTACCAATCACAACGCCTGGACGGGCTGTGTGGATAGTCACGCGGATGCTCTTGGCAGGACGCTCGATGACGATACGAGAAACTGACGCGCTGGCCAATTTTTCGTTCAACATCTTACGAACCAAATGATCACTGTGCAGGTTATCAGCAAAATCTTTCGTATTCGCGAACCAGGTTGAATTCCATGGTTTGGTGATACCTAGGCGAATACCATTAGGATGTACTTTCTGACCCATAATTTTATCTCCTAGCTATCTGATACAACCACAGTAATGTGGCTGGTACGCTTTAAGATACGATCAGCACGACCTTTCGCACGAGGCTTGATGCGTTTCATGGTTGGACCTTCGTCTACCATGATTTTAGCAACTTTTAACTCGTCGATGTCGGCACCTTCGTTGTGTTCAGCATTCGCAATCGCTGACTCCAACACCTTTTTCAGCAGCAATGCTGCATCTTTAGGGCTGTAGTTCAAAACGTCCAGCGCTTTCGCTACTGGTAAACCGCGAATCTGATCCGCTACCAAACGCCCTTTTTGCGCAGAAAGCTTGGCAAACTTGTGAATAGCAATAGCTTCCATCTCATGTCTCCCTTAGCGTTTCTTCGCTTTCTTATCAGCGGCGTGGCCACGATAAGTGCGTGTTGGTGCGAATTCGCCAAGCTTGTGACCAATCATTTCGTCAGAAACGAAAACTGGTACGTGCTGGCGACCGTTATGAACAGCGATTGTTAGGCCGATCATATCAGGGATAATCATTGAACGACGGGACCAAGTTTTAATTGGCTTTTTGTCCCCGGCTTCCAACGCTTTCTCCACCTTGTTAAGTAGGTGAAGGTCTATAAATGGACCTTTTTTAAGAGAACGTGGCATGTTAGATCCTCAACTCTTATTTGTTGCGACGACGTACGATGAACTTATCTGTACGCTTGTTCTTACGGGTCTTATAACCCTTAGTCGGAGTACCCCATGGGGTAACCGGATGACGACCACCTGAAGTACGACCTTCACCACCACCGTGTGGGTGATCAACTGGGTTCATTGCCACACCGCGAACGGTAGGACGAACACCACGCCAGCGCGTTGCACCAGCTTTACCCAATTGACGCAGCATGTGTTCTGCGTTGCCTACTTCGCCGATGGTTGCACGGCAGTCCGACTGAATTCGGCGCATTTCGCCAGAACGCAGACGTACAGTAACGTACGCGCCGTCACGAGCTAGAAGCTGTACTGACGCACCAGCTGAACGAGCCAGCTGAGCACCTTTACCAGGCTTCATTTCGATAGCGTGTATTACTGAACCCACTGGAATGTTACGCAGTGGCAGTGTGTTACCGCTTTTGATCGGTGCATCTGAACCAGAAGCTACTTTATCACCAGCCTTCATGCCTTTTGGAGCAAGAATGTAGCGACGTTCGCCATCTGCATACAGAATCAAAGCGATGTTCGCTGAACGGTTTGGATCATATTCCAAACGCTCAACTTTCGCTGGGATACCGTCTTTATCGCGTTTAAAGTCGACCATACGGTAGTGATGCTTGTGACCACCGCCAATATGACGAACTGTAATGCGACCATTGTTATTACGACCACCTTTTTTGTTGTTTTTATCCAACAATGGGGCGTAAGGCTTACCTTTGTACAGGTCTTCGTTAACCACTTTAACGACGTGGCGACGACCTGGAGACGTAGGCTTACACTTAACTAATGCCATGTGAATTCCTCCTGTTACTCAGCGCCGCCGACGAAGTCGATGTCCGCACCTTCTTTCAGTGTGACATACGCTTTTTTCCAGTCGCTGCGCTTACCGAAGCGAGCGCCGGTACGTTTGGTTTTGCCTTTTACGTTCACAGTGCGAACGCCTTCAACTTCAACTTCAAACAACTTTTCTACCGCTGCTTTGATTTGAGGTTTAGTTGCGTCTTTCGCTACTTTGAACACGACAGTGTTAGCTGTTTCTGCAGTCGTAGTAGACTTTTCAGAAACGTGAGGAGCAAGAATTACAGTCAGCAAACGTTCTTCGCGCATCATGATAATACCTCCTCGATTTGCTTCACTGCGTCAGCAGTCATCAAAACTTTTTCAAAAGCAATCAGGCTTACTGGGTCAAGACCTTGAACATCGCGAACATCAACTTTATGCAAGTTGCGTGCGGCTAAGAACAAATTCTCTTCCACTTCTTTAGTCACGATAAGAACGTCGTTCAAATCCATTGACTTCAGCTGAGCTGCTAATGCTTTAGTTTTTGGTGAATCAACACCAAATTTCTCTACCACGATTAAACGATCTTGACGAACAAGTTCAGACAAGATGCTTTTCATTGCACCGCGGTACATTTTCTTATTTACTTTTTGGTCGTGGCTGCGTGGTTTCGCTGCAAACGTCGTACCACCAGAGCGCCAAATTGGGCTGCGGATAGTACCTGCGCGAGCACGGCCAGTACCCTTCTGACGCCATGGCTTTTTGCCACCGCCAGATACTTCAGAACGCGTCTTTTGTGCCTTGGTGCCCTGACGAGCGCCTGCAGCATAAGCAACGACTACCTGATGAATCAGAGCTTCGTTGAACTCACGTCCAAAGGTAGCTTCGGAAACTTCAAGAGCGCCTTTTGCGTCTTTTAATGTTAATTCCATCACCATTCTCCTCAGACGTTACGCCTTTGCCTTGACTGCTGGCTTAACGATTACATCGCCGCCAATAGCACCAGGGACAGCACCACGAATCAGCAACAAGCCACGCTCTGCGTCTACGCGTACTACGTCAAGCGTTTGTACGGTAATTTGCTTGTTACCCATCTGACCTGCCATCTTTTTGCCCTTGAATACCCGACCCGGAGACTGGTTCTGACCGATAGAACCCGGCGCACGATGCGACAACGAGTTACCATGGGTAGCGTCTTGAGTACGGAAATTCCAGCGCTTAACAGCACCTTGGAAACCTTTACCTTTAGAGGTACCGGTAACGTCTACTTTTTTGGTGTCCGCAAAAATTTCTACAGTGATTTCTGAACCCACTGCATAATCATCACCTTCACCGTTCTCTAGGCGGAATTCCCAGAGACCGCGACCTGCTTCGACACCCGCTTTCGCGAAGTGACCAGCAAGTGGTTTAGTAACGCGGTTTGCTTTTTTTGTACCTGCAGTCACTTGAAGCGCGCGGTAACCGTCAGTTTCCTCAGTTTTCACCTGAGTCACACGGTTTGCTGTCACTTCGATCACAGTAACAGGTACAGAAGCGCCGTCTTCTTGGAAGACGCGAGTCATTCCTACTTTACGACCGACTAGACCAATAGCCATTGTTAAAACCTCTCGTGTGTAATCCTATTACTGTCCGCTTAACCCAGGCTGATCTGAACATCAACGCCCGCCGCAAGATCCAAACGCATTAGCGCGTCTACAGTCTTGTCAGTTGGGTCCATGATGTCGATCAAACGCTTGTGGGTACGGATTTCGTACTGGTCACGCGCATCTTTGTTCACGTGTGGTGAAATCAACACAGTGAAACGTTCTTTGCGCGTTGGCAGTGGGATTGGGCCACGTACCTGAGCACCAGTGCGTTTTGCAGTCTCAACGATTTCTGCAGTCGACTGGTCAATCAGACGATGATCGAACGCTTTCAAGCGAATCCGAATTCTTTGATTAGCCATAAAAATCAAAGCCTCAATTAATAAAGAGCATTTAAAAAAGAGCACAGAAAAAAACCGACACCCTGGCAGCATACCGGGCGTGGCATTTTCAACGAAAAATCCATTCAATCCCCTATCGGGACTGCTGTGGCAACCAACTACCAGTGTTGAAATCCTTAATGGGGATCAACACTGTGGCCGCGAATTATACGCTTTTAAAGGGAAAAAGCAACATCGATGTTCGTGATTCGTTATTCGTGTTTCGTGCGCTTCGCTGTTCGTCCGCTTCGCTCTTCGGTAGTTTGTGTTTCGAATAGTGCGAAGCACGCACGAACAGTGAGCGAAGCGAACATACGAATAACGAATAACGAATAACCAATAACCAATAACGCTCTTATTTTTTAGTTCTTAGTGTTTCGCTGCGTAGTCTTCGGCTTCGCGCCATACACGAACAAAGTTTTTATATAAGATTTTCTCGATGTCAGCTTCGCTGTAACCACGGTCCAGCAGGCCTTGCACCAGATTTGGGTAGGTTGTTACATCTTTTAAGCCAACCGGTAATGAGTCGCCTACGCCGTCGTAGTCAGAACCAATACCGATATAATCGATACCCACTAAGTTTTTCACGTGGTCAATGTGGTCAAGAACTTCTTCAAGTGTGGCATATGGGAACGGGTTTTTCGCGCGAACTTCTGCAATACGCTTTTCAGCCTCATCAGAACCTTCACCAAACTGTTCATTAATAGCCGCAATTTGCTTGCGTACAATGTCACCGTAACGATTCGCCTGTTGCGTCACAAACGATGAACCGAAGTTGATCATAATAACACCGCCATTTTTGGCGAGGCCCTTGATCATCTCGTCACTCATGTTGCGTTCAAATCCAGGAGTGTAGGTGCGCAGCGATGAGTGCGATGCAATAACCGGCACTTCTGATATTTCCACGGCCTGCCAAAACGCTTCGTCCGATACGTGTGAAATATCAACCATCACACCAACTTTATTCATTTCTTTGACCAGCTCTTTACCGAATGGGCTCAAGCCATTCCATTGACGTCGAATATCATAAGATGAATCTGAGATATGGTTCGACTGGCTATGCGCCAATGTAATATAACGAATACCACGATTGTAGAATTCGTATAAATTATTCATGTCGCCTTCAATCGGTGAACCATTTTCCATGCCAAGTGCGATAGAAATTACACCGCGTTCTTGTTGTTGCATTGCTTGGTCAACGCTATAAGCCATCGCAAATTTGTGCGGCGCGCGCCAGGCAAGTGCTTCCATACTATCTATAAGCTGATGCGCCAATTGATAGCTAGCACCTTTGGTTTGTTCTAATTGAGCAGGAATATAAATCGACATGAATGGGACGTTCAATCCGCCCTGTTTTGCACGTGGGTAATCAAAATCACCACGCGCTGTCGCGCGCGTTACGTCTTCCCAGTCTTTATTCAGACGATATGGCACATCGATATGGGTATCAATGATCAGGTTTTTTTGTGCAATTTCATGCGCACGCTCACTCGCGGTGTACTGCTGAGCTGCGGCTGCAGTTGTCAGGCTTAGGGCGCCGACCAACCCCAAAACAAGCGGCTTATTCACGCTGCAACTTCCTCTTTATAATAGTTAAAAGTGAAGTTCAGCCTACCACATGTTTACTACGCATTCACTTGGATTTGTCGACGCTCACCGCAGTGGAAACGATAACGACCGCACCTGCAACCACTGTACCCAATACAGGGGCGGCCATCATCACAACCAACAAGCTAGATTGCATCCACATCGGTTATTCCTCGTTGCCAGCTAGGTAATCAGCTGCGGCTTCTGCCACGGTTGAGGCAACACGGCTTGGATTTAATGCAAATTTGAATTCAGCAAAGTATTGCACCAGCTCTAATTGATTTTCTGCTTTAACTTGGCTGCGAGTTACTTCAACTTCCTGCTGAATGCTACGTTGCAAAGAAGACTCAAGCACGTCGCGCGGTTGTGATTCGTTAGCAAAGGCAGAACCTGCAAATACGCTAGATAATAAAATGACTGTTGCGATAGTGGTTTTCATGGGTTATCTCCTGTAAATAAAGTGACTATTTATTTAGTCGACAGGAATAATGCAAAGGTTGTGCCAACTTCTAAATTTTATTATGGATCTAGGATTAACCACATATTTTCAGTGCGTTAGAAATGAAAAAGCCGTACATGTGTACGGCTCTTTGGTATGGTGGGGAACACAAGGAATGTTAACTAACATCAGCCTCGTTAGCGAAATCGGCTACTTTTTCGGCAAAATGTAAACGTGCTTGAATAACTTCACCATATGCAGCCTCTATGACGCTACGCGCATCCACTGCTGTTGGCCCTTGCTGGCTTAATACTTGACGCCACTTTTTGGCACCAGGCCCGCCTTGAAAAAGCCCAATCATATGGCGCAGTACGTGCCAAGGACGCCCCCCAGTTAATACATGGGCATCGGTGTAGCTAATCATTTCTTCTAAAACATGTTCGATGTTCAATTCATGTTGTTCACCGAACAAACCGTCAAATTGGGTTAGTAGCAATGGGTTTTGATAAGCTTCTCGCCCGATCATGACACCATCTACGTACTCCAAATGATGCTTAATTTCGTCGACTGTCTTAATACCACCATTAATTGAAATGTGTAGCTCCGGGTACCGTTGCTTCATACGATACACGCGATCATAACGCAGCGGCGGAATATCTCGGTTTTGTTTCGGGCTTAACCCTTTCAACCAAGCATTGCGCGCGTGCAAGGTAAAATGCTCGCAGCCGGCATCAATCACCGGCTCAAGGAATGCTTGCAGATATTCGTCGCTATCGTGTTCGTCTATTCCTAATCGCGTTTTCACTGACACCACAGTGTTAGGCGACGCGGCCTTCATAGCTTTCACACAAGCAGCGACCGTTTCAGGTTGCGCCATTAGGCAAGCACCAAAGCTGCCATTCTGAACACGATCCGAAGGGCAGCCAACATTAATGTTCACTTCTCGGTAGCCACGATCTGCGGCCCGCACGGTGCAATCGGCCATTGCTGCAGGATCACTGCCACCAAGCTGCAACACCACGGGTTGCTCCGCAGCGTTGAATTGCAAGAAGTCCATCTTGCCGTGAATAATCGCGCCGGTAGTGACCATTTCAGTGTAAAGCACTGATTTATGAGTTAATAACCGATGAAAATACCGACAGTGACGGTCCGTCCAATCGAGCATGGGCGCAATCGATATCAATTTGTCAGCGTAGTTTATAGTCATCGGTTCTCAATTTAACGTTAGTTCATCAGTTCAAATATAAAACGGCGCGCGATTCTACCACTCTTGCTTAGTAAGGGCTAGCCAACACCGGTGCACGACGCGCTTGCGTTCTTACTTCATAACCGTATGCGGCTTCAATCAAGGTTGCTTCGCTATTTGCGGTGCCAAAAAAGCTCAATCCTACTGGCATGTGGTGCACAAAGCCCATCGGCACTGTGATGTGTGGGTAGCCAGCAACCGCAGCAGCACTGCTCGCAGAACCCGTGAAATGATCGCCGTTAATAAAGTCGATTTTCCATGCTGGGGAAACTGTAGGGGCAATCAGTACATCAAGGTCGTTCGCTGACAGCACGGCATCGATGCCCTCCTCCCGCGCTTTACGACGCGCATCCGTAAGCGCTTTTTCATAGCCTTCACGATCGCTTTGGCGCGCCAGCGCCATTTCAAACAGTTCCTGACCGAACCACTTCATGGTGACACTCGATGCCGCCTTGTTCGCAGCAATCAAATCTTCAAGAGTGCTGAACTCAGGGTGTGGACTTTGGGCAAAGTAAGTGCGCAGCCCTTCGCCAAATTCATACAGCAATACCGAGTACTCATCGCCCCCCCAATTGCGTCCATTCGGGAACTCCAAGTCGTCAACGATAATTGCACCTGCGGCCTTCAATACGTCCAGTTGTGCATTGAACACTTGGTCCAGCTGAGTGTTGTATCCCGCTAAATCGCGCATTACACCAATGCGCTTACCTGCAAGGCCGTCACGACGTAAGCTTTGCTTATAATCAATGTCTGAGGCAAAGCTCGCTGAATCGCTCTCATCGACGCCGCGCATCGCCATCAACAGGTGCACCGCATCTGCAACACTGCGAGCAATTGGTCCAGCGGTATCTTGGCTGTGTGAAATAGGAATAATGCCGTCACGACTCAGCAAACCCACCGTTGGCTTAATCGTAACCACACCGCTAATCGCTGATGGGCAAACCAAGCTACCATCGGTTTCGGTACCTACTGCCACGGTTACAAAGTTAGCGCTTACTGCAACAGCAGATCCTGAACTTGAACCACAGGCTGTGCGTGTCGTGTCATAAGGGTTCTTTACTAAACCACCCAAGCTACTCCAGCCCGAAGAAGAATTGGTTGAACGAAAATTTGCCCATTCGCTTAGGTTGGCTTTACCAAGAATAATCGCGCCAGCATCGCGCAACTGCTGCACAATAAAAGCATCATCAGGCGGCATATGATCGCGCAGTAGATAGGAACCTGCAGTATTCGCTAGCCCATCAGCTGTATCAATGTTGTCTTTCAGCAATACGGGTATCCCGTGCATTGGCCCACGGTATTTACCTGCTTGGCGTTCGGCGTCAAGCTTTGCAGCAACGTCCAGTAATTTTTCGCGTTGTTGTAGTGAGATAACCGCGCGTAGATTGGCACCGTCAGTATTGTGTTTCTCAATCTGGGTTAAATAACGCTCAACCAGTGCAACACTGGTTAATTCGCCCCGTTTAAATTGTTGCTGTAACGCGTCAATTGAAGCGCCGTCTGCGGCAATTGCCACAATACTGAACACATACAGACAAACCAACAATCCCAGTTTTTTTATAATTTTCATTGTTGTTTCCTTTAATAAGCCAATAGATGGAGCTTTGCGCCTTATGATTCCGATGGTAAACTGCGCTGTATGAACACACAAGAAACCCAACGCCTGATTAATAAGGCTGAAAAACTTTGCGAACAACGCGGTGCACGCTTAACGCCAGCGCGTCGCGAAGTGTTTGAAATATTAGCCGGTCAAGCCGGAGCTATCGGTGCTTATGATTTGTTGGACAAGCTGAAAGCTGCTGTTCCGAACGCGAAGCCACCGACAATTTATCGTGCTTTGGACTTTTTGCAAGAGCAGGGTTTCGTCCACAAAATCACATCGTCCAATAGTTACGTACTATGCACCCATTTTGACCACCAACATCCCGTACAAATGCTGATTTGTGAGCAATGCGGCTCGGTGCAAGAAATTCAATCGGACGGCGTCTATGACGCGTTGCGTAAGCAAGCGGAAGGTCAAGGCTTTAAAGTGGCTTCACAATCCATCGAAGCACATGGCCTTTGTAAAGCCTGTATGTAGAAAAAGAACGGGCCTTAATAACCAGGCCCGTCAGGCATATCCATCTTGGCAAGATTATCAAATCGCGAGTAATGCCCCTGGAATTTGAGTTTTACACTACCAATTGGGCCGTTACGCTGCTTTCCAATAATAACCTCAGCAACGCCACGCTCTTCGCTTTCCGGGTGATAAACTTCGTCGCGATAGATAAACATAATGACGTCGGCATCCTGCTCGATTGATCCTGATTCCCGCAAATCTGAGTTCACTGGTCGCTTATTCGTACGTTGCTCCAAGCTTCGGTTCAACTGTGATAGTGCCACCACCGGTACTTCGAGTTCCTTCGCCAAGGATTTCAATGAGCGAGAAATTTCGGCAATTTCTAAGGTACGGTTCTCGGATATTCCCGGTACCGTCATCAACTGCAAGTAATCGACCATAATCATCGAGAGGCCACCACTTTCACGGTATACCCGTCGGGCACGTGAACGAACTTCTGTTGGGGTAAGGCCTGAGGAATCGTCGATAAAGATATTGCTTTTATCTTTTAAAATATTAATGGTTGACGCAATACGAGACCACTCGTCTTCTTCCAAGCGGCCGGTTCGAATTCGCGTCTGATCAACATGGCTGAGTGACGCCAGCATACGCATCATGATTTGTTCAGATGGCATCTCTAAACTAAAAACCAGCACCGGTTTATCGGCACGCATGGCTATGTTTTCACACAAGTTCATTGCGAAGGTGGTTTTACCCATTGATGGGCGCGCTGCAACAATAATTAAATCTGAAGGCTGCAAACCAGCGGTCATCTGATCGAGATCATAGAACCCTGTTGATGCGCCCGTTATACCGTTGTGATTTTTATTGCGGCTTAAGAAGTCGATGCGGTCGATAGTTTTTTGCAGTATCGGCGAAATGGGCTGAGGCCCTTCGTTTTCATTGGTACGCTTTTCAGCGATTTGAAACACCTTACTTTCTGCCAAATCCAGGAGTTCGCTGGAGGTACGGTTTTGGGTATCAAAACCTGACTCCGCAATTTCATTGGCGACGGCAATCATTTCTCGTAATACAGCGCGCTCACGAACAATCTGCGCATAGGCGCGAATATTGGCTGCACTGGGTGTGTTCTTGGCAATTTCGCCAAGGTATGCAAAACCGCCAACATCTTGCAATTCAGCCGATGTTTCGAGAACTTCAGATACAGTGACTAAGTCAATCGGTTGGTTACGTTCGGACAGATGATGCATGGCGCGGTAAATTAACCGATGGCCACGGTGATAGAAATCATCGGAAATTAACTCGCCAGCGATGGTGTCCCAAGCTTGGTTATCAAGCATGAGCCCGCCGAGCACTGACTGTTCAGCTTCAATTGAGTGCGGGGGTGTTTTTATCGCATCAAGCTTCGCATCTTTCCGTGTTTGCTTATCGTTGCGCTTCTCTGCCATGGATATCTCAGTAACCTTAATTAGATTGTCATGCGAGACTATACAAAATGATGCAGAACGAAGGAAGCGAATCAGCTTTTATTTTTTGCTGACTCGCTTACTGATTACAGGTATTTATTAATCATATCAGTTAGATAGCGTGACATTGCCACTCACGGTGCCAAACCGCATTGAACCACTCCGCTCACCCAGCTCAAGCTCCAGCTGTTCACCAATTCCAAATGGCGACTTCTGTGGTTTTGCATTACTGAGCTTATTGTGAATTGAACCGCCGGCACTTGTCTCAATGGTAATATCGGCATTGATGCTACCATTAAACTTCGCATCAACATCCCCACTCACACTCTCGACATTAATTCGTGCTTCCGGGCCGGCTGTTAGCTTCATGGTTACGTCGCCACTAACACTATTCACCTGCAAGGATTCAACCGTTTGCAATGCTAATTCCACATCACCAGATACTGACTCTGCGCGCACCACAGCAGCATTCGTGCTAACTCTAACGTCACCGCTTACACTGGCATAAGTCGCCCGTCGGCTATCACTATCGCTATCGCTAACGTCACCACTGACGCTGCTTAACGCAATTTCACCGGCTAAGTTTCGTGCACTAATATCACCACTAACCGACTCAAGCTTCACACCACCGGTTAATGCATTCGCTTTAATGTCGCCACTGACGGTTTTCAACATGCTTTGCGCAGTAAATTGTGATGCCGAAAAATCGACGGACACCCCTTTCGCCTCAACACGAGCAGATGAAGGCAGCGAAATAGTGAGTTCATTGCCATCATTATCGTTGTAACGTCCACGCTTAGGCATTTCCACTTTAATCGTTAAAGTATCGCCATTAAGTTCGAATATAAAACGCTCGGCATGTTCATCCAGCTTGCCTTTTACATGAGCAACGTTCTGATTCGTGCCCTTAATCATGACATCGCCACGCATCGTTTCGACAACCACGCGCGCGTTACTCGGAATCGTCATTTCCTCGTCGACAGTTTTTCGTTCGGCGTGAACATTTGCTGATAGCGTCAGTACAACGCCACTCATAACCCAGAACATTAATCGTTTCATTTCTAACTCCTATTACGCCCGTTGCATGGTGCGCGGTTGTTGATACATCGTGCGCAATAGATCCAACTCCTGTTGATGAATCCATTGCAAAAATTGCCATAATTCTGCGTTGTCCGGCTCTAACCGTAACTGCGCCGTAATTTTGGTTGCAGCGTCACGCAATTGCTGCAATTCGTTCTCTAGTTCGTTTACAGACTGCTGATATCCGGCATTATTAAAGCTTGTTAACAACACTTGGCGTTGCTGCTGGTGTTGTTCCGTTAGCATGGTTAACAAGTCGATACCCTGATGGTTGGGGATGGGGGTATTGTTCTGGTGCATAGCACTCAACATTACGCCAGTCATAACCAGCACGGTTGCTGCGGTTGCAGATAGCCAACCCAACCAACGGTTGCGCCCTATCGGCACCTTAACTTGTGAACGGCTAATACTCGCCTCAATACCGCGCCACAAATCTTTATTGGGGGTAATCTCTGCATGCTTGTCTGCAACGTCAGAAATTAGCTCATCGAGCTTAGATGATGAACTCTTAGATACTGTCATGGCTCAACCACTCCTCCAACAACGTACGTGCCCTATGCACTTGTGCTTTACTGGTACCAACTGCAATGCCTAACTCACTTGCCACATCTTCATGCCGCATCCCTTCAATACAGTGCAAAACAAAGGCCCAGCGCGTTTGCGGTGGCAGCCTTTGGATTAGCCGATCTAACTCCGCTAAATCTGCGCTGTCTTCATGCGTTAGCCCTTGCTCAATCTCATGCTGATCGTCACCGACAAACTGTAAATGATTCGATCTGCGAGATTGCTGTCTCAGCTCGGATATCGCAACCCGAGTTGCGACGGTGTGCAGCCAAGTACTAAATTTGCTGTCACCACGAAAATTAGCCAAATACTTCCAAACCTGAATAAAAACTTCCTGAGTTAAATCGTTTGCGGTATCCAAATTCCCAGCCAAGCGCATCACCAGTCCATACACCCGCCGATGATGCCGATCATAGAGCTGTCTAAATGCAATCAAATCGCCCTCAGCAGCGCGCTTTACCAGCGCCTTATCGGGATCATCGAAATGTGTATGTGTTACCACCTGAGCTGTCACAGTAGTTCCTTTTAGTCGGTCAGATGCATTCATTAATACCTTCAGTCATAAGGTTAGTCGCCCACCTTTACCCAAAGGTTTATATCGCTTCAAAAAAAAACAAAAAAAAAGCTGCCCAAATGGACAGCTTTTCTATTTTTTTGCTTTGACTGATTGTTTAGTCAGCAGCAACAACTTGCAATTTAACAGTAGCAAATACGTCTGAGTGCAAGTGCAACTCGATGTCGTATTCGCCAACTTCACGCAAGGTGCCGTTTGGCATCAATACTTCGGCTTTAACCACTTCAGCGCCAGCTGCAGTTACTGCATCAGCGATGTCGCGAGTACCGATTGAACCAAACAATTTACCTTCGTCACCAGCTTTAGAGCTGATTACAACAGGCTCAAGTGCATTGATTTTCTCTGCACGTGCTTGCGCAGCGGCTAACTCTTCAGCAAGTTTTGCTTCAAGTTCAGCACGACGGCCTTCAAATACTTTAATGTTCGCTTCGGTAGCAGGAACTGCTTTACCTTGTGGGAACAAAAAGTTACGTGCATAACCAGACTTAACTGAAACTTGGTCACCCAAGCTACCTAAGTTGGCAATTTTGTCTAATAGAATGATTTCCATTGTACGCTACCTCTGAGTCTCTGAGATCGTTCGCGATGCGGCTTACTGATGTGAATCAGTATAAGGCAGCAACGATAAGTAACGTGCACGTTTGATTGCACGCGCCAACTGACGCTGGTACTTCGCAGAAGTTCCAGTGATGCGGCTAGGAACGATTTTGCCACTCTCAGTAATATAGTTTTTCAGAGTAGCGATATCTTTATAATCAATTTCTTTAACGCCTTCAGCCTTAAAGCGGCAGAATTTACGGCGACGGAAAAAACGAGCCATGATGGTCTCCTCAAATCTTCACAAGTTGCTGGGCATGTAGTACCAATTTGCCAATCCCGTTTCTATCCTCAATGCGATTCAAAAAACCGGTGACCTGTACTGCATTTCCAACGTTTAATTCTTTTGCCCATTGTGGCGCTAAATCGCCACTCATAACCACGGTAATGCGAACATAACTGCGGCGAGGGAGTCCGGCTTCGATTTGTTCCGACTGATGTTCCAGTACAAATCTCAAATGGCTAATGCCAGCCGGGCTGTGCGTTAACTGTGGCGGTTTAATAATTTCGCCGCTCAGTTGATAGTTATTTTGCACAGGCTCCACAATGGTAGACTCAACGGTTTGGCTTACGCCGCTTCGTTGTCGTCTTGCTCTTCGTTACGGCTATCAGATTTACGCGGTTCTTCTTTCTTGCTCATATGAGAAGCTTCAGTTTCAGCTTCTTTTTTGCGCATGATCATGTTGCGTAATACTGCGTCGTTGTAGCGGAAAGCTGTTTCCAGCTCATCAACAACTTCTGATGTCGCTTCGATGTTCATCAACACATAGTGTGCTTTGTGCAACTTGTTGATTGGGTATGCCAACTGACGACGGCCCCAGTCTTCTAGACGATGAATGGTACCGTTACCCTGTTTGATGGTCTCGCTGTAACGCTCGATCATACCAGGGACTTGCTCGCTCTGGTCTGGATGGACCATGAATACGATTTCATAATGACGCATTTCTGCTCCTTATGGTTCATAGCTACTAACTGGCTCAGTCGCACCCTCAGCAGCAAGGAACGCTTTTTAATTGAAATTTAATACTTCAGACTGATTTAAGCCGCGGGAGTGTAGCCGATATTGCGCACAATCACAAGTCTGATTGCGCGTTGTGGCCATTTTCAACAAGTTGAATGAGTATTTTCACAAATTGCTCTGGCAACGCTGCATAACTATCAGTTGGCCCTTGCACTTTGAACCGCTGCACCGATTGGCTCAGCTCGCTGGAAGATGGTGCCTCTAAGTTCCCGGCTAACACTAATAACTGCGCTGAATTAACCGTCACGGTTAACTCCCAAGCGCGAGGTTCAGGCTGATCGACCAGGCGCCATTCATGGCGCTGCTCAATCCGCTGTTGCACATCAAAGGCAACATCTTCAAGGTGCTGCACATTCACATCGCCTTGAATTTCATAACTGACATACAGAAAAGGTTTATTCGAGCGTTGCTCTGGTGTTAAATCACCCATAGGCAGCCAAGCCAAAGCCAACATGACCACCACCAACGCCGCTATAAACAGCGGCAACCAACTGCGTTTAAACGCCATGGCGTTGTCTCACCACTTCGTACAAACACACACCAGTCGCAACCGAAACGTTCAAGCTACTCACAGTACCGAGCAATGGAATCTTGATGAGCTCATCACAAGTTTCTCGGGTGAGGCGACGCATGCCATCACCTTCTGCACCCATAACAATTGCTACGGGCCCGGTGTAATCAACTTCGTACAAGGTTTTACTCGCTTCGCCAGCTGTACCCACAACCCATACCTGCTTGTCTTGCAACTGACGCAGAGTACGAGCCAGGTTGGTCACTTGCACAAATGGGATTGCCTCAACCGCTCCGCTTGCAACTTTACGTACGGTTGGATTAATCGATGCAGATTTGTCTTTAGGTACTATTACTGCGGTAACGCCAGCTGCATCGGCTGTGCGCATACATGCACCAAGGTTATGCGGGTCGGTAACGCCATCTAACACCAAAAATAAAGCTTTGTTGCCAAACTTATCAATTAACCCATCAAGGTCGTTTTCATTCAGCTGTGGCGCTTCCAATGCAGTAATTGCTATCCCTTGGTGATTGCCACCTTCGGCCTTTTTATCCAACGTTGCCTTGGGCACAAATTGCACCCGAATACCTAGGCGTTGGGTTAAACTCACTAATTCTTGTAGTGATTTATCTTGCCGCTCGCGGGTGGCGAAAACTTCAACCAAGCGTTCAGGATGCTGTTCTAACAATGAACGCACTGAGTGCATTCCAAAAATTGTAACTTTTTTACTCATTTTTTAACGGCTCACGATACATAATTTATGAATTGTTTTTTGCTTTTGGTTTTCGGCCTTTTCGCGCAGCCTCTTTGGCTTTTCGCTTGGATTTGATCCGAGCTTTCGTCACATTTTTCTTGTGCTTCTTGCTCGGTTCTTTTACCGGTTTCTCTTTATCTCGTTTGCTCGCCGGCATCCGGTCTTTTCCTGTTGGGCTTTCTGCCGAAAGCAACTCTAAGTCAATTTTCCGCTCATCAAGGTTAACCGACTTCACACGGATACGTACTTTATCGCCCAAGCGATAAACACGTCGACTATTCTCGCCGATAAGTAACTGACGCGCGCCGTCAAACTGATAGTAATCGTTATCCAGATTGCTGATGTGAACCAGACCATCAATTTGCATGTTGTCAATGCGAACAAATAAACCAAAATTGGTTACTGCCGCAATAACGCCGGTGAACTCAGAGCCGACATGGTCGCGCATATATTCGCATTTGAGCCATTCATCCACTTGCCGCGTCGCATCATCGGCACGCCGCTCAGTCATCGAGCAATGCGCACCCAACTCATCGAGTTGCTCGTCTGGATACATCCATGCACCTTCAAGTGCCGGTGAAGGCCCCTGTTGCTTTTTCAACAATGCTTTAATCGCACGATGCAAAACCAAATCTGGATAACGCCGAATTGGTGAGGTGAAATGCGCGTATTCATCAAGCGCTAAACCAAAATGCCCAGCATTGTCCGGGCTGTATACCGCTTGTTGCATGGAACGCAGCAACATGGTTTGAATCAATTCAGCGTCAGGCCGCTCCGCCACTTGCTTCAGAACTTCTGAATAGTCGTGCGGGCTTGGATCATCGCCACCGGTCATGGTAATACCAAGTTCACCTAAGAAGCTTCGGAATGCGCTAAGGCGCTCGGCTGCCGGTGGCTCGTGGATACGAAATAGAGCACCAGCCTGTTCGTGTGCTTCAATTAAACGTGCGGTCGAAACGTTCGCCATAATCATACATTCTTCAATGATGGTATGGGCCACGTTGCGGCGTACCGGTTCAATGGATTCAATTTTTCGCTGAGCATTAAATATAAAACGCGTTTCCAGCGTTTCAAACTCTATTGCAGCACGTTGTTGACGCGCCTTTTTGAGTATTTTGAACAAGCCGTGCAGATGCTCAATATTCCCCATGACATGATCGTAATCTTTGCGTAACTTCGGGTCGCCCTCCAAAATAGCGGCAACCTTGGTATACGTCAGCCTCGCATGAGACTTCATGACAGCAGGGTAAAACTTCGAGTGCGTAAGCTTGCCCTTAGCACTGATATCCATCTCAGCAACCATACACAACCTATCGACATCCGGATTCAACGAACACAGACCATTCGACAGCTTCTCTGGCAACATCGGTACCACGAAGTTTGGAAAATAGACGGAATTACCGCGTTCCAGCGCATCTTTATCCAGCGCTGTATTGGGGCGCACATAATAACTTACGTCAGCAATGGCGACCCATAGGCGCCAACCATCACCTTGCGGCTGGGCGCAAACTGCATCATCAAAGTCTCGAGAATCGTCACCATCGATGGTGATTAGCGGTAACTCGCGAAGATCGGTGCGCCCTTCGTAGGCTTCCGGTGGCACGGTTTCCCCAAAACGCGCAAGTTCTTTCTCTACAGCTGGCGACCATTGGTTCGGAATATCATGCTCACGAATAGCAATTTCGATTTCCATACCAGGAGCCATATGCTCACCGAGCACCTTGGTCACTGTACCGATAGGGCTGCTGCGTCGCGACGGTCGTTTGGTTACTTCGACAACCACAATTTGTCCATGGCGCGCGCCGGCAGACTGCTCTTCTGGAATGAGAATATCCTGGCATATTCGGCTATCATCTGGCACCACTGTTGCAATGTTATGCTCAACAAAATAGCGCCCGACAATATCACCTTGGCGTGGCTCAATCACACGCACTACACGGCCTTCAATACGGCCTTTACTGTCGGTGCCCTGTTGCTGAACCAGTACTTTATCGCCATGCAGTACGTTATACATTTGGTGATGCGGGATAAACAGGTCACTGCCACCTTCATCAGGGCGGCAAAAACCAAAGCCATCACGGTGACCGATAATGCGGCCTTTAATTAAGCTCATCCGTTCTGGTAGCCCATAGGCGTTGGCTTTGGTATAGATAAGTTGGCCATCACGCTCCATTGCGCGCAATCGACGTTTCATACCGATGTGCTGACGCTCATCAGTAAGATTAAATTTTTCAACTAGTTCTTCGAAGCTGATCGGCTTTAAGCGTGCTTCAACAGCGTCAAGCAATTGCTCGCGCGACGGGATCTCGACTTCGTATTCAGGTGCGTCTGCAGCTGAGTTGTTGTCTTTTTGGGTCATAATTCCTCGATAATGGGTCAACGCCATGTTGCATTGACAAGAATACCCTAAGCATAACAGACAAAAACAATATTGGTTAAATCAAACACGGGGGATATTCAAAGAAGTGGTGCCTAGGGTCGGACTCGAACCGACACGTTGTTTCCAACGGCGGATTTTGAATCCGCTGCGTCTACCAATTTCGCCACCCAGGCACTGGGGACTTTGCGCTAGCTTGGCTAGCTGAAGTATGGTGCGCATTATACTGAACAGTTGAAGTCGATCAAGATATTTTCGTGAACAATTCACCATTCGACTATTTCCTAACCAACCAACTGCAAAAATTTATGCTCCACACACATTTTTAGTTAAGATACCGCCAGTTAATTTTAATTTGAGATAATCATGACTGAACCAACTGCACTCGACGATACGCCACCACGCTCAACCGCGCAGATTCACGCAAGCTTCCCCAGCGCCAGCTTTCTTCGCCGCTTAGCTGCCATGGTTTACGATTTATTGGTTGCTGTTGCCATTTTAATGTTGGCCACAGGCCTTGCTCTTATCCTACCCGCGGTGCTGAACCACATGGATGTGATACAACTTTCGGAAGATTTCAGTGCAGCTGATTGGCTCAACCAAACGCCGTTGTTTGGTATTTATCTATTGAGTATTTTGGCGGCATTCTTCTGCTGGTTTTGGTGGCGCAGCGGGCAAACCGTCGGCATGCGAGCATGGCGTTTAAAAGTTCAGCAGCGCGACGGTTCACGACTTACCAAAAAACAAGCCGTGATACGTGTGCTTACGTGTGCCTTTGGGCTGGGTAACTTGTGGGTGCTCGTCGATTTTAAAAACCGGCGTGCATGGCATGATTATGCAGCAAATACCGAGTTGGTGACCTTATCAAAAGAAGCTAACCAACTGTATTATTGGAAAGAGCTGTAACAACCATCTACGTATTTAACACGGCGCCGTTAACTGCCCCGGCGCCCCATCATCCAGAGTGCCCAGCCAGCAAACAGCAAGCTAGGCAACAGCGCGCCAAACACTGGCGGCAATTGATAAACTTGTGCCATCGGGCCAAATATTTCATTACTGACATGGAAGCCGAAGCCGGTAATCACACCAAGCAATATACGAGCGCCCATAGTCGTTGAGCGTAACGGCCCGAAAATAAATGACAGCGCAACCAACAGCATCACCGCCACAGTCACTGGGGCGAGCAATTTGCGCCATAAAGCCAGTTCATAACGTTCTGCAGCTTGCTTATTTGTCTTCAAGTATTCCAAATAATCAACCAACCCGCGAATTGACAAAGATTCAGGTTTAACTGTCACAACCCCCAACTTGTCAGGGGTTAATGATGATTCCCACATAAATGAATCTTGCGTGTTCTGGATAATACGATCGATGGTGTACTCGGTCTGAGTAACCTTCGACAGGCGCCATTTGCCTGCCGTAAACGATGCTGATTCACCCTGCGTTATCGACTCAAGTTCATTTTGATCATCAAAGTTGTAAATCGTTACGTCACGTAAACGACCGGTATTTTCAACTTCACCAATATTCACAAAGCTCAGCCCATCGCGGGCCCAAATACCTTGTTGGGCAGATATTAAGCTGCCTCCCGAAATAGCGCGGGCACGAAGTTCACGCCCATGCGATTCTAATTCCGGCGCAACCCATTCGCCCATAGCCATAACAGCTAGCATCATGATAACCGCCGCTTTCATAACCGACGCAACGATATTTAAACGCGAACGGCCAGCGGCCAACATCACCACCAGCTCTGAATTACTAGCTAGCATGCCCATGCCAATCAAGCCGCCGAGTAATGCCGCCATCGGAAAGAAAACCTCAATGTCGCGAGGTAAGCTGTACAGTACGAAAAGTCCCGCATCCGCAACCGAATATGTCCCCTTGCCGACCGACTTTAGTTGTTCGACAAAACGGATCAGACTCGAGAGCCCACTTAAAACCGCCAAGCTCAATAGCGAGGTGACCAATACAGAGCGCGCGATGTAGCGATCAAGAATGGAAAACATCAGTTTGACCTCTTCAGTTTAGCCATTATTCTCAACCCCCACGGGCGCCCCTTTCCAATTAATAGAATGCCACATACCAATAGTAAAACGTGTATCCACCATAGGCCTATGGTGGGGTTAATCGCCCCGTCAGCAACGGCTGAGCGCGCGGCCATTAGAATTAAGAAATATCCTAAATAAATGAGCAAAGCAGGCGCCATTCGCCCAAATTTACCTTGCCGCGGATTCACCCGGCTTAACGGTACGGCAATAAGGGTAAGTAATGGCATCGCCAGCGGGATTGCGATACGCCATTGCAACTCAGCCTGCGCTTCAGGGTTGGTCTCGTTCATCAACTCGAGCGTGCTGTAGGCTTCAAGTTTACGAATGTACTCAGAGCCTTCTTGTTCTTTAATCTGCAATTGATAGTCATCAAATTGCATGATTTGAAATTCACCTTCAACAAAGCTTTGGGCATAACGCATGCCATTGGAAAGTACTAAGGTTTGCGCCCCAGTTTCAGCAGCGATAACGCTACCTCGGTCGGCCATGACTACGCTGCCGCCAATAACTTTGTTATCTTCGTCACGTAGCGACTGGGCCACAAATACTTCATCAAGATCGCCGTTATCGTTCAAGCCTTGCACATAAATAACAGCTTTTTGGTTACTCGCTTGCTGGAAACGTCCAGGCATGATCACACTCAACCCAGTTTCGCTGCGTGCTTTTTCCTCAACCACGCGTTCTTGTTCAAGCGACCATGGCACCAAATACAAAGTTAGCGCAGCAGTGCCCACGGCAAGAACCAAAGACAATACCAACGTAACGCGGGTTACATACCACTCACTGACACCGCAGGCATGCAATACCGTCATTTCGTTATCCGCATATATACGACCATGAGCCAGCAAAATACCGAGGAATAGACTCAAAGGGAGAATAAGTGCAGCTAATGCAGGAAGATTTAACCCAAGTAACTGAATTACAATGTTACTAGGTATTTCGCCCGCAGAAGCGTCCGCTAGAACCCGAACGAACTTCTGGCTCACGAAAATGGTCATGAGCACCGTTAATACGGCGATCTGAGACTTAAATGTTTCACGTATTAAATAGCGAAATATACGCACTGAGACCCACTCTTAACATTGCTTTTTACTGGAAATGCTGCGAATTTTAAGTAAACTTGTCGTTTTCACAAGAATTATTCTATGACAGCTATCTACTGTCAACCGCAGCAAACGGGAGCACATATGGAGTTCAGCGTAAAAAGCGGCAGTCCTGAGAAACAAAGATCTGCCTGTGTCGTGGTCGGTGTATACGAACCACGTCGCCTATCCGGTGTAGCAGAACAACTTGATAAAGTTAGCGGCGGATACCTAAGTAACCTACTGCGCCGCGGTGACCTTGAAGGTAAATCCGGGCAAATGCTGCTGCTACACAACGTTCCTAATATTTTTAGCGAGCGTGTTCTTCTCGTTGGTTGCGGCAAAGAACGCGAACTCGATGAACGTCAGTATAAACAAATTATTGAAAAAACCATCCATACTTTAAACGAAACCGGTTCAATGGAAGCGGTTTGCTTTCTGAGTGAACTGCACGTTAAGGGTCGTGACACCTATTGGAAGGTGCGTCAAGCCGTTGAAGCAGCTCAAAGTGGCCTCTACACCTTTAACCAGTTAAAGACCCGCAAAGAAGAACCACGACGCCCGTTAAGAAAATTAGTGTTTAACGTGCCAACGCGCCGCGAGTTACCGCTTAGCGAAAAAGCTATCGCGCATGGTTTGGCGATAGCGAAAGGAATGTCACTGTGTCGTGACGTCGCGAATATGCCACCGAATATTTGCACCCCGCGCTATTTAGCTGAACGCTCAGAAGAGCTCGCAAGTAATTACGAGAAGCTGTCTTTCACTGCGGTTACCGAACAGGAAATGGCTGAATTAGGTATGAATGCCTATTTGGCTGTAGGCCGCGGGTCTGAAAATGAGTCGGTATTAAGCTTACTGCATTATCAAGGAGCCAGCAGCGAACAGGCTCCTATTGTGATCGTTGGCAAAGGGTTAACCTTCGACGCTGGTGGCATCTCAATCAAGCCAGCCGCCAATATGGATGAAATGAAATATGATATGGGCGGTGCAGCAGCGGTTTTGGGTGCAATGCAATCCATTGCTGAGCTGCAGCTTCCTATTAACGTTATCGGCGCCATCGCAGGCTGTGAAAATATGCCTGATGGTCGCGCCTATCGTCCGGGTGACGTGTTAACCACTATGAGTGGTCAAACCGTTGAGGTGCTGAACACAGACGCCGAAGGTCGTTTAGTTTTATGCGACACGTTAAGCTATGTTGAGCGCTTTGAGCCCGAAGCGGTCGTTGATATCGCAACCTTGACAGGTGCTTGTATTATAGCTCTGGGTCATCATGCAAGCGGCCTGATGAGCACTCATAACCCACTTGCTCATGAATTGCTATCAGCATCTGAACAAAGTGGTGACAGAGCTTGGCGCCTGCCATTATGGGACGAGTATCAAGACGCGCTGGATAGCCCCTTTGCTGATATGGCGAACTTGGGTGGACGCGATGCAGGTACAATTACTGCAGCCTGCTTCTTGTCGCGATTCACCAAAAAATATCATTGGGCACACCTAGATATAGCTGGAACTGCGTGGCGTAGTGGCGCTAAAAAAGGCGCTACAGGACGCCCCGTACCGCTATTAACGCAGTTTATTATAAATCGCACCGCATCTGGTGATCAGGACTAATTCGGGCAGCTCATGGCACAAGGTATTTTCTACGTACTCGATGGCTTAGACGACCAGCAACAGCTGCAGTTTTTTTGCGAACGTATCGCGAGTGCTTGGCGCGAATACCGCAGTGTGCGAGTCTGGTGTGCTGACCAAGCTGCCGCCGAGCAACTGGATGAAGCGCTCTGGCAGGCTCCTGGAGATGCGTTTGTGCCACACAACTTAGTTGGTGAAGGCCCAGCTCAAGGAGCGCCTGTAGAGCTCTGCTGGCCCCAGGCCAATGTGCCGAAGCGCCGCACTGCTGCAGTAGTGAACTTAATGTCCGAAATACCCGATTGGCAAGGTGCTCGAATGATTATTGAACGCGTACCAAGCGACGAAAGTGCGCGGCAACAAGCGCGTGAACGCTACAAAACCTATCGTGGTCAGCATGTAGAACTGCAAACTATCAAAGCATCTGAACAGATGAATTCATCAACCAAATAGAACGAAGTGAAGGTTTCTATGGATAAAACGTATTCCCCGCAAGCGATCGAGCAAGCTCTTTATAAAACTTGGGAAGAGCGTGGCTACTTTAAGCCGTCAGGCCAAGGCGATGCCTATTGCATTATGATCCCGCCACCAAATGTCACTGGCAGCTTGCACATGGGCCATGCGTTCCAGCACACCATCATGGATACGCTCACGCGCTATAAACGCATGGACGGGTATAACACGCTTTGGCAGGTTGGTAGCGATCATGCTGGCATTGCCACGCAGATGGTCGTTGAGAGACAACTTGCGGCACAAGGCCAAACGCGCCAAGCACTTGGTCGTGATGCATTTATTGATAAGATTTGGGATTGGAAAGCACAATCAGGTGGAACCATTACTTCGCAAATGCGTCGTTTAGGCGATTCCGTAGACTGGGATCGTGAACGCTTCACCATGGACGATGGTTTGTCAGAGGCAGTGCAGGAAGTGTTCGTGCGTTTGCATGAAGAAAACCTAATTTATCGTGGCAAGCGATTGGTGAACTGGGACCCGAAACTGCAAACAGCAATTTCAGATCTTGAAGTTGAGAACAAAGAGCAACAGGGCCACATTTGGCACTTGCGCTACCCGCTTGCTGACGGTGCCAGCACCGCGGATGGTAAAAACTATTTAGTCGTAGCAACCACGCGACCTGAAACCATGCTGGGTGACGTTTGCATTGCTGTGCACCCGGATGACGAGCGTTATCAAAGCCTGGTTGGCAAGTTCGTTGAATTGCCACTTGTTGGTCGCAAAGTACCAATCATCGCTGACAGCTATGTCGATAAAGAATTCGGTACTGGCTGTGTGAAGATTACCCCGGCCCATGATTTCAACGACTATGAAATTGGCAAGCGCAATAACTTGCCCATGATTGCCGTGCTTGATGATCATGCCCACGTTCGTGCGGTAGCTGGTCTTTACACGCCTACTGGTGAAAGCCTTGATAATATCGACGCGTTTGATGGCACACTCCCAGAAGCGTATCAAGGGCTGGACCGGTTTGACGCGCGTAAAAAAATTGTCGCGGATTTCGATGCCTTAGGGTTACTGGACAAAACCGAACAACACACCAATAAAGTGCCTTACGGCGATCGCGGTGGTGTGCCTATTGAACCCCATTTGACCGACCAGTGGTACGTGCGCGTTGCCCCCATGGCTGAAGTTGCCACGAAAGCTGTTGAAGATGGCGAGATTCAATTTGTACCAAAACAATATGAGAACATGTACTTCTCTTGGATGCGTGACATTCAGGACTGGTGTATCTCACGTCAGCTGTGGTGGGGGCATCGCATTCCAGCATGGTACGACGCTGATGGAAACGTGTATGTAGGGCGCGATGAACAAGAAGTGCGTACCAAACATAACCTCGGCGACATCAAGCTAAGTCAAGATGAAGACGTGCTCGATACCTGGTTCTCGTCTGCGCTTTGGACTTTCTCAACTCTTGGTTGGCCTAAGCAAACCGACGACTTAAAAACTTTTCACCCAACCGACGTTTTAGTAACTGGATTCGATATTATTTTCTTCTGGGTTGCACGCATGATTATGATGACCATGCACTTCTTAAAAGATGAAAATGGTAAACCTCAAGTTCCGTTTAAAACCGTTTACGTAACCGGCCTTATTCGCGATGAAGAAGGCCAAAAAATGTCGAAATCAAAAGGTAATGTGCTCGACCCGTTAGACATGATTGACGGTATCGACCTTGACACCTTAGTGACCAAACGTACGGCAAATATGATGCAACCTCAGTTAGAGGCAAAAATCAAAAAACGTACGCAAAAACAATTCCCTGAAGGCATATCTGCGCATGGTACTGATGCACTGCGCTTTACGCTGGCAGCATTGGCTTCAACGGGGCGCGATATTAACTGGGACATGAAGCGACTCGAAGGCTATCGTAATTTCTGTAATAAATTATGGAATGCGAGCCGTTATGTGTTGATGAACACGGAAGAGCAAGACTGTGGCCAAGCTGGCGGTGAAATGGAATTATCATTGGCTGACCAGTGGATCATTGAGCAGTTTAACGACACCGTGAAGCAATTCCGTAGCGCCTTAGACAACTACCGTTTTGATCAGGCCGCCGGTATCGCCTATGAGTTCACATGGAACCAGTTCTGTGACTGGTACTTGGAACTGACTAAGCCAATTCTGTTCAATGGCTCTGAGGCTCAACTACGTGGCACCCGTCATACACTTATTACCGTGCTTGAACAGCTATTGCGGCTACTGCACCCATTATTGCCATTTATCACTGAAGAGATTTGGCAACGGGTTGCACCACTTGCTGGCGTAACCGGCGAAACCATCATGTTGCAAGCCTATCCGCAAGTGCAGGCGGAACGCTTTGCAACCGCCCGCGATGACATGGAATGGTTAAAACAAGTTATTGTCGCGGTACGTAATATTCGTGGCGAAATGAATTTATCGCCTAGCAAACCACTGCCGGTGCTTTTCAAAAATGCGGATGCAACGGCACAGCAACGTCTTGAGAGCAATGCCAGCTTCTTAAGCGCATTAGCAAAACTTGAATCAGTGACCTTCTTAACGGCCAGCGAAGAAGCGCCTGCCAGCGCAACAGCGCTCGTTGGACGTATGGAGATTCACATTCCTATTGCAGGTTTGATCGATACTGCTGCCGAGTTGGCGCGGTTAGATAAAGCTATTGAAAAAGCGCAGAAGGAAGTCGATTTATTTAGCCGTAAGCTAAGCAATGAGAATTTTGTTAGCAAAGCTCCGGCTGAAGTCATTGATAAAGAGCGCGCTAAACAGGCTGAAGCCATAGAAACTCTGCAACAATTGCAGCAGCAACGCAGCAAAATCGCCGCGCTTTAATCGCGGCGAGCCTGCTCTTAGGTACTTACCGCACGCATACTCTAAACGAGGATGAGTGCGGTAATAACCGCCAACAGAGCAGCAATCATAGGAATCAACACCGTAACCACAAAGATATCTCGGTAGGCTTCTTTATGGGTCAACCCCATCAACGTCAATAACGCGATAACGGCACCAGAGTGCGGCAGCGAATCTAATCCACCAGCTGCTAAATTAGCGATACGGTGTAAAAGTTCAGGTGCAATGCCAGACTCTAAATAAGCCGGCGCTAAGCTCGACATAAATATCTGCAACCCACCTGAAGCTGATGCCGTTACGCCAGAAATTAAATTAGCAGAAACAAACACTGACATTAACGTAGGTATCTCTAGCGCGAGTAACCATGCGGCAAAAGCATGGAAACCTTCTGTTTGAATCACAACACCACCGAAACCAATAACCGCAGCAGTGTTTATAAGTGGCAGCAACGCATCATCAACGCCCTTTCCTGCTGCCGTCACAAATTGCTTTCTGACCGGCCGAAATAGAATAAAGCAAAGCAAACTGCCAACTATCAGCGCAAAGCTTGCCCAAAGTACCGGTTGTTGGTTTGCAAAGTCTTGCCACACTGACTGTACACCTGACATTTCCAATACTCGCGGCAGTACGATAGTACCCAGCACTACGAAAATTGGCAGTAATGACATCCATAAACTTGGCATGCTTTGATCAGGGCGAGGCGCTAATGCTGCCATTTGGTGGTCTTTTTCATTCGCAACATAGTTTTCACCACGTTGTCGGGCGCGTTGCCATTGCCACTGCAAATACCACATACCTAACACCGCCATCACCGCGCCTGCGAATACACCGTACCAGCCACCAGCAAATAAATCGGTCGACAGACTACGTGCAGCAATAACGTTATGAATTGACGGTGTGCCAGGAAGTGCCGTCATCGTAAATGTTCCTGCGCCCAGCGCTATTGCAGCTGCATATAAGCGTCTCGGTATGTTGGCTGTGCGCATCAAGGTCACGCCTATTGGATACATGGTAAACATCACGACAAATACCACTACACCGCCATAAGTAAGCAGCGCGCATACTAACATCGCAATCAGCAAAGCACGTTTTTGCCCAAGCCGTTCGATAATTCCCACGGCAACACCTTGAGCTGCATGGCTCGTTGCCATAATGCGCCCAAATAGACCACCGCATAAAAACAATAGAAGAAAATTCCCGGCGAAACTGAATGCGCCAGAGGGGCCAAAAGGAAAATGCTTTAAGAAAATATCTTGAATGGGAATGTTATTGGCAACACCAATAACAAGAACAGAGACCAGAACGGCCAATAAAATATTTACACCACGCAAGGCTAGTACTATGAGTAAAACCAGCCCCACCACAAGCCCTAAATCTGCAATCATGAGTTTTGTGCCCCTATTATTGTTATTAGGGGGCTCGGTGACTACTCTTCTTCGTCGTCACCGAAATACGTGCCCCAACCGTCGTAATCAACGCCGGCAAGATCTGCTATTTTTGCGACTTCTTTGGTTTGTAATTCTAAAATTTGAGGGTCAAGCTTTACTTCACTAACCGCAACAAACGCGAACTGCCGCGACCCATCATCGAGTTCAAACTCATCTGCGTCGTCGACATGGTAGCCAACTTTCACCAACTCAACAGCCGCTTTCTCTAGCTTAGTGAAGTCGGAACTAACCAAGTGATGTTCAATGGTAAACATTTCAGACGTGTCTGCACCATCATCGATTAAGGCTGCCACGGTTTCGTTGCTTTGCGCGATTAATTCACTTAAGTCATTCGCCATGCCTGAGTTATCCTTGTGCAAGTTCGTGATCAAGTTCACCAATTTTTGACTGCATCAACTGATGACAATGCGCAGTTAAAGCTCGAATAGAATCAGAACTATAATCCGAAATCTTAACCGGCTTTAACATTTCAATAATTACGGTGCCATTATTCCAACGGTTTAACTTAATGCGGCCGTGTAAATTAGATACGCAGATAGGCACAATATCAACACCAGCTTGCATTGCCGTGCGAAACGCACCAGTTTTGAATGGCAACAAACCACGGCCGTAACTGCGCGTACCTTCTGGAAATAACAAGATAGAAAGTTTTCGTTTTCGAATTGCCGATGCAGCCTGCTCAATGGTACCGTGCGCTCGACCCTTGTTCTTACGATCAATCAAAATATTACCAGCTAGCCAGTACATTTGACCAAAGAAAGGTATCCATTTTAGACTTTTTTTGCCAACGCTTACGGTGCTTTGCGGCATAGCGCGGCTCAACGTAAAAATGTCATAGCTGTTCTGATGGTTCGCTATGTAGACGAACGGCCCACCCTGTTTAACTTCATCCGGAACCCGTATTTCCAGCTTCACCCCAAGCAGGCGGTGCATGCTGCCGTAACAATGCGCCGCAAAGGCTGTATTGTTACGGTGAAATGGCCGAAAAATACAGAATAAAAGTAACAGTGTGCTACCAACAACGATGAAAGCGCCTAATAGGGCCATACGTAAAACAGCGAGCATGAATTCTCCTTAATCACTAGTGCCCGCTAGTATAACCTGTTAGGCGCTGAAAAACGTCCGATCAGTCTTGATTTTCGGCAGTAATTGCGTCAACGCGCTGCAATCCACGCGGTAATTTATTGCCGCGACGCCCACGTTCACCGCGGTAATGCTCGAGATCAGACGGTTTTAACGTCAATTTACGTTTGCCTGCCAATAAAGTAATCGGCATATCAGCTGGAACTACAGCTGCGGCAACAACATATTCCTCACGTGATTGGGCACGTAATGTCGGAATACTTATCATCTTATTCCCTTTACCTTTAGATAATTCAGGTAAATCTTTAACTGGGAACAGCAACATTCTGCCTTCGTTAGAAACCACTGCAAGCAGATCAGATTCAACATCATTCACCGTGCTAGGCGGCAATATTTTTGCGCCTGTTGGTAAATTCAATACGGCCTTACCGTTTTTATTGCGACTGACTAAATCACCAAATTTACAAATAAAGCCGTAGCCAGCATCGGATGCTAATAGGTAACGTTGCTCGTCTTTAGCCATCAACACTTGATCGACGGTTTCACCCGCAACCATGCTAAAACGCCCCGTTAATGGCTCACCTTGGGTTCTGGCTGATGGTAATAAATGCGCTTCACAAGAGAAACTTCGCCCAGAACTGTCAATGAAGACAACCTGTTGGTTGCTCTTGCCTTGCGCGTGCGCCAAAAAGCTATCGCCCGATTTATACGCTAAGTTGGTTCCGTCAACATCATGGCCCTTGGCCGCGCGTACCCAGCCTTTTTTCGACAACACAACAGTAACTTGCTCGGCTGGAGTAAGGTCGCGCTCACTTAACGCCTTGGCTTCTTGACGCTCAACCAATGGCGAACGGCGATCGTCGCCATACTTTTCTGCATCCGCTAAAATCTCTTTGCGAATCAGCGTCTTCATACGGCGATCAGAGCCCAGCAACAATTCAAGTTGCTGACGTTCCTTTTCAAGCTCATCTTGCTCACCCTTTAGCTTGAACTCTTCAAGTTTCGCTAAATGGCGTAATTTCAATTCAAGAATGGCTTCAGCTTGCGTATCGGTAAGCCCAAAGCGGCTCATCAACTCTTGTTTAGGTTCATCTTCATGACGAATAATTGCGATTACTTCATCAATATTAAGATAGGCAATCAACAAACCTTCTAAGATATGCAGGCGCGCTAATATCTTATCTAGCCGATGTTGAAGCCTGCGCGTTACCGTATGCTGGCGGAACTGCAGCCATTCTTTAAGTACCGTTAAAATCGATTTAACTTGCGGCCGGCCATCAAGGCCAAGCATATTCAGATTAACGCGGTAACTTTTTTCTAAATCGGTGGTCGCAAACAAATGTTGCATCATCTGTTCAATATCCACGCGATTAGAACGCGGAATAATAACTAAGCGGGTCGGATTCTCATGGTCTGACTCATCACGTAAATCGGTTACCATCGGTAACTTTTTCGCTTGCATCTGTCCGGCAATTTGCTCAAGTACTTTGGCGCCTGAAGCTTGATGAGGCAGCGCGGTTATCACCACTTCACCATCTTCCATGTGATACTTCGCCCGCATGCGAATCGTACCGCGGCCGGATTCATAGATTTTTACGATTTCGTGGTGTGGCGTAATCACTTCAGCGTCAGTTGGATAATCCGGCCCGTGCATGTGTTCCATAACATCAGCAAGATCAGCCGTCGGCTTTTCCAACAACATTGCACAGGCTTGCGCAACTTCGCGCGCGTTGTGGGGTGGAATATCTGTCGCCATACCAACCGCAATACCGGTTACACCATTCAACAAAATATGAGGTAAGCGCGCCGGCAACATTCGCGGCTCTTTCATCGTGCCGTCGAAGTTAGGTGTCCAGTCAACGGTTCCCTGGCCGAGTTCGCTCAGCAATACTTCGCTAAAGCGAGACAACCGCGCTTCGGTATATCGCATCGCAGCAAATGATTTCGGGTCATCCGGTGAACCCCAGTTCCCCTGTCCGTCAACCAACGGATAGCGGTATGAAAACGGCTGGGCCATCAATACCATGGCTTCATAACAGGCGCTGTCGCCGTGCGGGTGGAATTTACCTAACACATCACCCACGGTACGCGCTGACTTTTTGTATTTCGCTAAAGCGGAAAGTCCAAGCTCTGACATCGCATAGATTATGCGGCGTTGCACCGGCTTGAGGCCGTCACCAATATGTGGAAGCGCACGGTCCATGATCACGTACATGGAGTAATTTAAATAAGCGTCTTCGGTAAATCGGCGCAGTGGTATTTGTTCTAAAGCATCCATAGACATGCGTGTGCTTCTCCTTATAGCTCAGCCAAGTCGACTAAGTTACCTTTACTTTCTAGCCATTCTCGACGGTCGCCCGAACGCTTTTTAGCCAATAACATATCCATTAACTCTTCAGTCGCTTCGGGTTCATCAACGGTCAGTTGCACCAAACGACGCGTATTCGGGTCCATTGTGGTTTCACGTAACTGCAGTGGGTTCATTTCACCCAAACCTTTGAAGCGCTGTACGTTAACTTTGCCCTTTTTCTTCTCAGCTTCGATACGGTCCAAAATGCCCTGTTTTTCACCTTCATCTAGCGCGTAAAAAACCTCTTTGCCCACGTCAACGCGGTACAATGGCGGCATCGCCACATAGATATGGCCATGATCCACAAGCGGTCTGAAATGCTTAACGAATAATGCACACAATAAGGTGGCGATATGCAAGCCATCGGAGTCGGCGTCAGCAAGAATGCATATTTTGCCATAGCGCAGCTGTTCTAAATCGTCAGAGTCTGGGTCTACGCCTAACGCGACGGAGATATCGTGAATTTCCTGCGAGCCTAAAATTTGATCGGATTCAACTTCCCAAGTGTTCAGTATCTTTCCGCGCAGCGGCATTACCGCCTGAAAATCGCGGTCGCGTGCTTGTTTGGCTGATCCGCCAGCAGAGTCACCCTCAACCAAAAATAATTCGCCACGAGCCGGGTCCTGCGTTGCACAATCGGTTAATTTTCCCGGTAACGCTGGCCCTTGGGTAACTTTTTTACGCACCACTTTTTTGCTCGCGCGCATCCGGCGCTGCGCGTTGTTGATACATAAATCAGCGAGCAGTTCAGCTTGCTCGGTATGTTCATTCAACCATAAGCTAAACGCGTCTTTCACCACACCAGAAACGAACGCAGCACATTGTCGTGACGATAAACGTTCTTTGGTTTGCCCCGCAAATTGTGGGTCTTGCATCTTCACCGACAAGATATATGCACAGCGATCCCAGATATCTTCTGGGGTTAAGCGTACGCCGCGCGGTAATAAATTACGAAACTCACAAAAGTCACGCATCGCGTCTAACAATCCCTGGCGTAAACCATTGGCGTGCGTGCCACCTTGTGGCGTTGGAATAAGGTTCACATAACTCTCAGTGACGCTTTCGCCACCCTCAGGCAACCAAGTCACCGCCCAGTCAACTGCCTCTTCATTGCCAGCGAAAGCGCCAATGAACGGCTCTTCGGGTAATGTAGGTAACTCTTGAACAGACTCAACCAAATAGTCACGCAGACCATCTTCGTACAGCCAAGTTTGTTCTTCGTCGTCAACTAAATTACGGAAGGTAATTTTCAAACCTGGGCACAGTACCGCTTTGGCGCGTAAAAGATGCGTAAGTTTAAGTACTGAAAATTTCGATGAATCAAAATACTTCGGGTCTGGCCAAAAATGTAGGCTGGTTCCTGTATTGCGTTTACCAACGGTACCGGTCACCGTTAAATCGGTAACTTTGTCGCCGTTTTCGAAAGCCATCTCATAAACTTGGCCATCGCGCTTCACCGTCACATCAACACGCGTTGATAACGCGTTAACCACTGAAATACCTACCCCGTGCAAACCACCAGAGAATTTATAGCTTTTGTTTGAAAATTTCCCCCCGGCATGCAGTTTGGTCATGATCAACTCTACCCCGGGAACACCTTCCTCGGGGTGAATATCAACTGGCATACCACGGCCGTCATCCTGAACTTCTAAGGACTGATCGGGGTACAAGATCACAATCATCTCACGTGCATGCCCAGCAAGAGCTTCATCGACACTGTTATCGATAACTTCTTGACCAAGATGGTTGGGGCGCGTGGTATCGGTGTACATTCCCGGCCTGCGACGGACCGGTTCGAGGCCGTTGAGGACCTCTATCGCATCGGCTTTGTAATCTGACATGCGCTTATTTATCTCGTGTTGCACGGAATCGTTATTATAGGAATGCCCATATACTGTTACAGGACGTTTAGAAACTCAAGCGCCGCGGGTAGGTAGCGAGGAAAATCAACAAAACTATGATCCCCACTTTGCTCCACGATCATGCGTTGATTCTGATAGTAATCACGGGCTTGACGATAATCGAGACGTTCATCACCTGCTTGCAATAAAACCAATAAATCAGCCTGTTCATCAAATTGACGCTCGGCATCCATCAATACCTCACGGTCACTCATATCAAGGTGATAGATTTCTTGTGTATAAGGATGCTGCCGTTCGATGGCCTCTTCAGGCATCCAGTTGTATGGCCTTACCGCTGGGTTGATAAGCACACCCCGAACTTTCTGTTGCTGAACGCGCCAAATTTGGCTCACAACGTAATGCGTCCAAAAACCACCTAAGGAGCTTCCCATGACCGCAGTTAATGGCTGGTGAGCAATCACCTGATCAAGATAGTCACGTATTGCCGCCATCTTCACCGGCTGTTGCGGCGCAACAAGTATTCGCTCATCCACGCCTCGTGCAGCTAAATACTGTTGTGTTTGAATGATTTTTAAACTTTGTGGTGAACTCTCAAATCCATATAAGTAAAGCAGCAACGGTTAAATCTCCTGCAGGTGGCCACGCTCTCGAATCAGCTGTATCCACTCCTGTAAAAAATAGTTCACTTGGTGTTTTTCGTCGGCATGATGCATTTTCGGGTTAGGCACATCGTAGCTGGCCTGGAGTCGCGCCACGCCCTGACTGCGGATAACCTCCGCCAATTGCGCATCATGGTATAACCGAACATCCAATTGCGTTTCTTTTAATCCTGGCAGTTGTTGCACTAAAGCTTGCTGTTCAATGCGAACTTCCGTGGTATAAGGCGCCGCCTCTAACACAGTTAATGCAAAGCGCAGCTGATGCCCCACTTTGATTACCAGGGAACCCGACTGTCGGACACTTTCAACAAGTGGCCTCAAAGCAGCATAATTCATTGCCGCTAAGCGTTGCAAAGCGGCCAAATCAAACTTGTAGCGTCGGAGCTTAACGTCTGTAGTCATACATCCTCAAACTGACGTTTGTGTAGTTGCAACCATTGTAGCCCAATCACACTCGCAGCATTGTTAATTTTTCCTTGCTCTAACAACTGCACAACGTCAGAAAATGGCAGTACGTGAACTCTGATGTCTTCGTTTTCGGTCTCCAAACCAGCGTGTCGTAATGCTTTGCTACTATCGACTAACGCAATATAAATTGAAATTTGTTCGGTACATCCGCCCGGTGTTGAAAGGTAGGTCAGCGCATAATGCAAACTTTCGGTAGTTAACCCCGATTCTTCTGCTAACTCCCTATGAGCAACCTGTTCTGGCGACTCATCATCGCTGTCAAACATCCCGGCCACAAATTCAAGCAACCAAGGCGATTGGTCTGTATCAAGTGCACCTACGCGAAATTGCTCGAGTACCACCAAGGCATCGCGTTTCGGGTCGTAAGGCAATACCACTACAGCGTGCCCGCGGTCCATTACTTCGCGCTCAAATACAGCAGACCAATCACCGTCAAACAGCCGGTGCTGCAAGGTTAACTTGAACACGTTAAGAAACCCTTCACGAAGCGGTTGCTTCTTTATAATTTTCACATCACTTTGATTATATTTTTGCACATTCAACCTTTTGCTGTTGTTTAACGTCTTATGTACTCGACTTAGCGCTAATTTGATTCATAACAATTGTAAAAAAAGCCCGCTTTGGCACATAATTAGTTACACTTGAACCCATTCTGTTGCAACTGGCGCAATGCAATTAAGCGTGATTAAAAGTAAACTAGTAAACATTCACGTGTGTATGTAAAATAGCAGCCAGTTTTTGGCCAAGTTTTTGACAAGACAATGCTTTCAGATAATTAGGACACCCTAGCCCATGAAAAAGCACGTATTATCAGTTTTAGTTGGCTTAACCATCAGCGCAACATCAAGTGTTGCCTATGCCGACGACCTTGCACAAGTTTTCCAACTCGCCCTGCAAAACGATCCAACCTTACAACAAGTTGATGCGCAACGTCGCGCTGCGCAAAAAGGCATCGATATCAGTAAGTCAGCCTTTTGGCCGCAAGTGAGTTTTGCTGCGGGTTACTCACGTTCTGAATCTAAACGTCCGCAGTTTGACCCAACCTCACAACAATTTGTTACTGTCGACTCAGAAAGTCGCGGCTGGAATGCCGGTGTGAATTTATCGCAAACAGTTTTTGACATGAATGTTTGGGACCGTGCAGCGCTGAGTGAGAAACAAGCGTATCAAGCCGAAGTGAATTATTTAAGCGTACGCCAAGAGTTAATGATTCGTGTAGTGAACTCATACTTTACCGTATTGGAACGTTTAGATGACCTCGAATTTGCAACTGCCGAGAAAAAAGCAATTGAGCGCCAGCTAGAACAAACCAAACAACGTTTTTCAGTTGGTTTAACGGCCATCACTGACGTGCATGAAGCGCAAGCTCAATATGACACCTCAGTCGCTTCCGAAATCCAGGCAAAAAATGCGGTAGAAATTGCGCAAGAATCACTGCGTGAAATTACCGGGCGTTATCATCAAGATTTAGCTGAGTTGAATACTGACTCTTTCTCGCCAGAATCTCCAATGCCACAAGATGCGCAGCAGTGGGTAAAAATTGCAGAAGATAAAAACTTGCAGCTGTTAGTTCAGCGTGTCGCTGTCGAAATCAGCGAACAGCAAATCGACCTAGCCCGCAACGGCCACCTGCCAACCGTTTCATTGTCTGCCGACTATTCGACCAATGACACCACGACAACTGCTGGTGGCATGGAAACTGATATGCCACGCATGGATTCGAACTCGATTGGGTTGTCACTGAACGTGCCATTATTCAGCGGCTTCCGCACTTCATCAGAAGTGGATCAGGCGCGTGAGAACTTTGTTGCTTCAAGCCAAGAACTTGAAGGTGTGCGTCGTAATGTTGAGCGTCAAGTTCGTAGCGCTTACTACGATGTTGTTGCCTCAATGGCGACAATTCGCGCTTTTGAACAAGCAGTGGTTTCTGCAGAAAGTGCGTTAAAAGCAACACAAACAGGCTTTGAAGTGGGTACACGTACTATTGTTGACGTACTGAACAGCACGCGCAACTTGTACAATGCACGTCGCAACCTATCAAGCGCACGTTATGGTTACATTCGCCAGTCGTTAACCCTGAAACAAGCTTCAGGCCAGATTAGTGAACAAGATTTAGTTGCCATCAACGCAAGCTTACTTAATGAAAATAATTGAGAAACCCAGCTTTGAGCCACGTTTTCTTTTACCTAAATATTGGTTAACGTGGCTTAGCGTCGGCTTACTCTACACCATCTCGTGGTTGCCCTATCGCTGGCAACTCGGGATGGGCAGAGGTTTAGGGCGGTTGCTCTATCGTTTTCTCCCACGCCGCGCAAAAATAGCACGCAGAAATCTTGAATTGTGTTTCCCGCACATGTCAGCTGCTGACATTGAGCAACTTGTACGCAAAAACATGCAGAATACAGGCATCGCTTTTTTTGAAACCGGTATGGCATGGTGGTGGCCTGATTGGCGTATTCGCCGTAAGTTGCATGTGCACGGTGTTGAACATCTTCAGGCAGCCCAAAAAGATGGTAAAGGCGTACTGCTGCTACTCTTCCACTTTCTAAGTTTAGAAGTTCATGCACGGCTGCATGGTTTCGTGAAGCCAGCGGTAGGTCTGTATCGCCCGCATAACAATGCCGTTATGGAGTACTTACAAACATTAGGCCGTGGGCGGTCAAACAAGTACATGATTCCACGAACCGATGTCAAAAGTATGCTACAAGCGCTCAATCAAGGCGAAATTGCCGGATACCTGCCTGATCAGGATTACGGCCGTAAGCGCACTGTATTTGCACCATTATTTGAGGTTAAACAAGCGAGCACCACAACGGGCACGTTGCTATTTGCCGCTAACGCCAATTGCGCAGTGTTGCCTGTCACATGTTTCCGTCGCGACGATGGAACCGGCTATGACATGACCTATTATCCTGAGTTTGAAAACTTTCCAACTGGCGACAACGTAGCCGATGTAACCCGTGTCAATCGTATGATTGAATTTGCTATTCAGCAACGTCCGGAACAATACATGTGGATACATCGTCGTTTCAAAACACGTCCGAACGCCGACGACCCCAGTCTTTACGACGGCTAATCACCAAGCCACGCCTGCCACGCTGAGATAACTGCGTGGCGGTGCTTGGCTAGATTTTGCCGGGTCACATTCCCCCTGTCATCAAGTGCCAGCTGATGAATAACCTGTCGCTCAGCGATATATGCTGATATGAGCTGTTCGGTTTGTAAATCGGTGAGCAAACCTAAGTGACCAGCCTGTTCAATAATTCGAATGTTATCCGTATAAACTGTTAAGTCCGGATATTCTGGCGCAAATCTAAGCACTAAATATTGAACCAGAAACTCCAAATCCGTTATACCACCAGCGCCCTGCTTGACATCAAACTCTTGCGCTTCAACTCGAGCCTCGAGGTGATCGCGCATTTTTTCACGCATCTCAATCACCTGCTGTTTCAACACATCGCTATCGCGGCGAGCCCCCAGCCGTTGACGACGAAGATCCACCAACTTTTGGCATAGTTCTGGTGATCCAAAAACGGGGCGTGCCCGCACCAAAGCTTGCAGTTCCCAGGTCCATGCGTCTTCCGCTAAATAACTGGCAAACGTATCGAATCGCGTAACCAACAAACCGGCTTTACCCGAAGGGCGCAAACGCATATCAACCTCATACAAAGTACCAACAACTGTGCGTGTGGTGAATAAATGCAAAATGCGTTGGGCTAAGCGCAGATAAAACTGCTGTACCTCAATCGGTTTGCGGCCACTCGTTTCGCCTTCATAATCTGAATCGGCAATAAACACTAAATCAAGATCCGAACCATAACCAAGCTCCAGTCCACCGAGCTTACCGTATGCGAATACAGCAAACCCCATATCGTCGGCATCGCGCTGCGGCGGAGCACCATGCTTCTCAACCAATTGGAACCATGCAAGACGCACTACTTTGGCGATGATGGCCTCCGCCAGGTAACTTAAATGGTCGCTGACTTTCATTAGCGGCAACGCGCCGCTAATATCAGCAGCAGCTACCTTTAGCTGAAGTACTTGTCGCGCTTGGCGCAGAGCATCCATCTGCGCTTCGAGATCAATTTCCTGCTCAGGTAAGCGCAACATAAACTCATCGAGTAATTGGGGGTATTCGGTGAGTTGGGGTAATTGATAAAGGTGCTGCGGATCAATCAACTCATCCAACAACAATGGATACAGTGCAATTTGCTGGGTTAACCATGAACTTGCTCGGCACAGTTTAATTAATTGTTCACGGGCGCCGCTGTTCTCAACCAAGAGTTCGACATAGGCCGTGCGGGTCATAATTTTGCGTAGAACGTGCAATACCCGTTCAAGTACTGAATCAGAATCAGCAAATTGAACAATGCGCTCGAGCAATAGTGGCACCAACCTCGCCATTGCTTTGCGCCCACGCGGTCCAGAGCCACGTTTGCGGACATCTTTGCGCAGCTGGTTTACTTGTTGCCACACAAGCTGCGCTGTGGCTTTACCCAACCCCACATCGATCAACACGTCAACGGCGGTATCGTCATCAATCATGTCCTGCCACAATAATTGCAGCTCTCCTGCTTCTTCGTCTTCGGCGTCGGGGTCTCCAATAACTTGCTTGAAGTGGCCATGCACAAGGTTCATGGTAGTTCGAATCATGTTCTCGATATCTGACCAGGGTTGCTGATACGCAAGGCTGATGCGCTGTTGGCGCTGTTCATCGTCCGGTAAAGTTTGAGTTTGTTCATCATTGAGCTGCTGCAAGACATGTTCCATACGGCGCAACTTCGCATAACAATCAAGTAATTCATCAACGGTTTGTTGCGTGAGAATGCCGAGCTCTGCTATTGCTGCGTACGCACCGTAAATGGACTGGGTCTGCAGTTGGCGCTGTTGGCCACCACGAATCAGCTGAAATGCTTGCGCGATGAACTCGATTTCCCGAATACCGCCAGCGCCGAGCTTAATATTTCGTTCAACGCCCTTTCGGCGCGCTTCCTGAGTAATCAAGCTTTTCATTTTACGCAGCGCGTCGATAGCAGAAAAATCGATGTAACGGCGGTAAACAAAGGGCCTTAATAAGGCTGATAATTGCTGTTGGTAATCGTCACCGGCACCAATAATACGCGCTTTAACCATGGCATAGCGCTCCCAATCACGCCCTTGCTCTTGGTAGTAATATTCAAGTGCTGACAAACTCGCAACGACAGGCCCAGATTGACCAAATGGGCGCAAACGAAGATCAACCCGAAACACGCGCCCCTCACTGGTTGTTTGGTCCAGCATTGTAACTAACGCCTGTGCCAACCGCGTGAAAAACACACTATTTTCAATTGGCTTGCGGGCGTGGTCCGTTTCACCTTGTTCTGGGTAGCAAAAAATAAGGTCTATGTCGGATGAAAAATTAAGTTCACCACCGCCCAACTTGCCCATGCCAATGACCAGCAAGGGCAGTGCGTTATGTTCCGAGTCACGCGGCGTACCGAAGCGCTCACAAAATCGCGGATATAGCCAAGCCAATGACTGTTCTATAAACGCATCAGCTGTCGCACTGATGTGCGCCAACATATCTTTTAATTCAATTTGTTCCAGTAAATCAGCGGCAGCTAAGCTGGCATACCATTGCTGTCTTAAACGCCTTACCAAACGGTGCGCTTCTGCTTCATCGTGACACTCACGAAGCCCTTGAATAAGGGTTTCACGGTAGTCGGACAGCTTAAGTAGCTGAACCTGATCACCCTGCCAGTTAATTGCATCTGGCTGCTGATCGACGGTCCGTGCAATAAACTCACTTATTGCTGTAACGCGCGCCGCAGCTTCCATGATTAAAGCATCCAATACGGTTCTTGTTTTAATGCGGAGCGCCGCGAACGCTCAAGCGCGTATAGCAATGTCTCGAGTTGTATCTCTTGCCAACTTAGTAGCTTCTCGGTATTGATATCATCAGTATCTTTGATTGCTTCACGTAATAGTTTTAGCGCCATGATTTCCCGAATACCACGCATCATGTCTTGCCATGGAGCTCGGAAGCTTTCCCGATCATCCGCATCAAATAAATACCCTACACAATAACCAAGTTGCAAAGAGCTCTGCAGCTGCGGGAGTAATTTCAAATATTGATCAGCGCGTAACTCGTCATTCTTAGTAAATGCTTCAACCACCTGCTGCCAATCATCACGAAGGCGCTGTGATGCCCATTGCTTGAGTGGTATCTGCATCAGCTGCTCATGTCGCGGTTGTTCCGCACACAATTCACCGAGCTCAAACAGTGTCAGCTGGTAGTCATCACGCTTGCTCAAATTAATCACTAACTCAAGCTGCACCGCATGCTCTTGCTGCTCCACGATGAAATCAAATAACTTTTGATTCTGTTTTAAAGCGCGATGATACGCACCATCATCTGCGGTCAACTCATTTAAGCCGTCATACCGGCTTAACCAGCCCAAATGCCCAAGCATTTGTTCCAATCGAGCAATATGATCGGTCACATCCAACTCAAATAACGCCAATTGCTGCAGAACAACTTTGCAAAGACGAATACCGTCAGTAATTCCGGCAACAGCCCGCACACTAGGCTGCTCAGTAAGGCAAGCGTCATTATGCTGCCAATATTGCAATGCGTAAGAGAGTGCCCGATACAAACCAGTACCGACATCGTCGGTTGGTTGTTGATGCACGAAATGCGCATGCGTAAATGGCTCAAGTACTGATTTTTGCGCCAGCAAATAGCCGCGCGCAGCTTTGCTTAAACTACCTACCCGGGCATTTACTCGAGTAATAAAACGACGTGCTAATTTATAGGCGTCTGACGTGTTGCCGCCCTGCACTTCAAGCTCTATTTCGCACAATGGCCGTGACTGCTCATCAGCGACAATCTGGCCTTCATCAAATACCAATTCGATAACACCCTCGCCGCTTGGTATATGCCAACGATGACGTGTGAAGTCTGTACGAAACAATTGAGTGAGTTCACGTTGAATGTCAAACAACGGAAATTCATCTGGCCAGATGTCTTCTTCAAACAATGTTAAATCAGGCGAATCTTGAGTAATTATCGCGTTGTATTCAGGCCTTGAGTGTAATCCGCCCAAAACATTACCGGCTAATTTAATTGTTTGCTCACGCTCATCACCACGGCGCCGAATACGCAACCCCATGTCATGCTGTCGCAATTGCAGATCAGGGGTATCAAAATAGGTGTTAGTTAACTCCAAGGTAGAACGCTCGGCGTCTTTTGCCAATTGTTGGCATAATGCCAAGACTGCTTCTCGTTGTGCTGGTTCTACCAGTAATTTTATTTCTGTTTCCTGGCTCACAAGTACTCTCTTACGCGTTGATTTTGCTTCGTTCATACGGTACTCGCAGTATCTTTACGGGTCAACTGAAATGGGCTTGACAGCACTGCCTAAAAATTGCACCGTGGGCGCGATTCTGTCGATTAAAAAAAATCTGATCAGACTAGCTTTACCTGCGCCAAAAAAGTCATATACTGGCGCCCAAAATATGTCACCGCCAGCCTTGGGCTGAGTCTAACAGGAGATGCTATGTTCAAAGCAAGTGAAGTACTTGCGGCTCAGTATACCGGCGCCGACCTTGGTCGACTCCAACAAGCGATCACCGACAATTATATTGTCGATGAAGATGCTTACTTGCGTGAGCTGTTGCCCCTTTTACCTCAGGATGAGAACAATCTTGATACGGTTACTCAGGCGGCTGCCGATTTAGTGAATAAAGTACGCGACCGTGCCGACGGTGGCGGTGTCGATGCCTTTCTTCAAGAATACAGTTTAGATACCAAAGAAGGCATCATTCTCATGTGCCTTGCAGAGGCTCTTCTGCGTATTCCTGATGCGACAACAGCTGACGCGTTAATACAAGACCGGTTATCGGGTGGTGACTGGCACCAGCACATGGGGCAAAGTGCGTCGTGGTTGGTGAACAGCGGCACCTGGGGCTTGGCGTTAACCAATAACATCATCAATCCAACCGGGCAGCCCATGGAAACGCCTCGTGGCGTATTTCGCCGCATGGTTCGCCGCCTTAGTTCACCTATCGTTCGTAAAGCCACTTATGCGGCAATGCGAATTATGGGGACTCAATTTGTGTTGGGCCGCACCATTCAAGAAGCCTTGAAGAACAGCAGAAATAACCGCGATAAAGGCTACACGCATTCCTATGACATGTTGGGCGAAGCAGCATTAACCACCGCAGACGCGCGTCGCTATCATGCTGACTACGTGAACTCGATTAAGGTGGTTGGTAAAGAAAATTTCAATAACCCCAATGCGCCGCGCCCGACTATTTCGATAAAACTGTCAGCGCTGCACCCACGCTATGAAGCAGCTAATCATGAGCGGGTACTGACCGAACTTGCAGCGAGCCTTACCGAGCTGGTTAAGCTAGCAAAAGAAGCAGATGTCGGCGTTACGATTGATGCCGAAGAGGCTGATCGATTGGAGTTGTCGCTCGAATTGTTCGAGAAGGTCTACCGCAGCGGTGTTTGTAAAGGCTGGCCGCGTTTTGGTCTGGTGGTACAAGCTTATTCTAAGCGTGCATTACCTACCCTATGCTGGGTTACTGCATTAGCACGCGAATGCGGTGATGAAATTCCAGTACGCCTGGTAAAAGGTGCATATTGGGATACTGAAATCAAACTTTGCCAGGTCAACGGCCTGCGGGGCTATCCCGTATTTACGCGCAAGGCCAACACCGACGTATCTTATTTGGCATGTGCGCATTACTTGCTCAGTGAAGCCACTGATGGCGCAATTTATCCTCAGTTTGCGACGCACAACGCACAGACTGTGGTTGCCATTAACGACCTTAACAAAGCCTACCAGCGCCGTATTGAGTTTCAGCGCTTGCATGGTATGGGTGATGACTTATACGACACGTTACTGGAACAAGACTCCAATATCACGGTCCGAATTTATGCACCTGTTGGCGCCCATAAAGATCTCCTACCCTACTTGGTACGCAGACTGTTAGAAAACGGCGCTAATACTTCGTTCGTGCATAAATTGGTCGACCCACAAACGCCTGTGGCAGAGCTTACTGAGCACCCGCTACGCATCATGTTAAAACATGAACATTTTGCAAATAACAAAATTCCATTACCGACGCAGATATTCAGTGATCGGAAAAACTCGTTAGGATTGAATATGAACATTCACTCACAAGCTGATGACTTTATTAACGCGGTTCACCAATACAGTGACAAACAATGGCAAGGTGGTCCAATTGTAAATGGCGATGTGGTTGATGCACATCACCGCGTGGCGATTCACAGCCCGCAAAAAACTGATCACCAAGTTGGTACCATCTGCTGGGGCGACAAAGCGTTAGCGGAACAAGCCTTAACAAGTGCTAATGCCGCTTACCGCCGCTGGCGTGACACTGACGTGGAGGTTCGTGCTAAGTCCCTTGAGAAACTCGCTGACTTGATGGAAGCCAACCGTAACGAACTGATCGCCTTGTGTAGCGTAGAAGCAGGTAAAAGCTTGCAAGATGGCATTGACGAAGTCCGCGAAGCTGTGGACTTCTGTCGCTATTACGCGCAGCAAGCGCGCGAGCTTATGGGTGAAGACACCACGCTGCCAGGCCCAACCGGCGAAACCAACGAACTATTGCTACAAGGCCGCGGTACATTCATTTGTATTAGCCCTTGGAACTTCCCGTTGGCAATATTTATCGGTCAAGTTGCGGCAGCATTGGTTGCTGGTAACTGCGTTATTGCCAAACCTGCGGAACAAACCGGTCTGATTGCATTCCGGGCAGTTCAGTTAGCACTTGAAGCTGGTATTCCTGGCGACGTATTGCACTTTATGCCCGGTAGCGGCGCAGAAGTCGGTAACTTTTTGGTGTCGCAAGAAGACATCGGCGGGGTTTGCTTCACCGGCTCAACCTACACAGCACAAGCGATAAACCGCGCTTTAGCAGCTCGTACTGGTGCCATCGTGCCGTTTATTGCTGAAACCGGTGGCCAGAACACCATGCTGATCGACTCAACCGCATTACCTGAGCAAGCAGTAACTGACATTGTTGCCAGTGCATTTAAGAGTGCTGGCCAACGTTGTTCTGCACTGCGCGTATTGTTTGTGCAAGATGACATTGCCGACCGCATTATTGACCTGCTCAAAGGTGCCATGGCCGAATTGAAAGTTGGTGACCCAATTTTCCATGAAACCGATGTCGGCCCAGTTATTGATGGTGTTGCGAAAAGTAACCTGGAACAACACATCAATGATATATCTCAAGCTGGACGTCTTATCGCCCGCGCGCCAATGCCAGAATATACCGACGGCGGCACTTTCGTGGCCCCGACAGCGATTGAAATCGATAGCATCAATCAGTTAGTCAAAGAGAACTTTGGCCCTATCCTGCACGTGATTCGCTGGAAGACCAACGAGCTTGATGATGTGATTAACAGCATCAACGGCACCGGCTTCGGTTTAACCTTCGGCATTCACAGCCGCAACGAGACCTTCGCTGCAGACGTAGCCCGCCGCATGGACGTCGGTAACGTTTACATTAACCGTAATCAGATTGGTGCCGTTGTAGGTGTGCAGCCATTTGGAGGCCGTGGTATGTCTGGTACTGGCCCGAAAGCTGGTGGTCCGCACTACTTAGCACGTTTTGTGACGGAAAAAACGCGCACCAATAACATCACTGCTGTTGGTGGTAACGCAACGCTGTTGTCGTTAGGTGACTAACGCCAACAGCATTGTTCTGTCTTAGCTATTGCAAAGTGGGCGATTAAAACTCGCCCACTTCATGCCGATACAAACTTTCACTGCCGTCTCGAATAGCCCCAACTAAACCATGAATCCGCGGTAAAATGCGGGCCATGTAGAACTTCGCTGTTTTCACCTTACTTGCCAAATAAGGACGTTCAGCCACCAACGGGTCGGCGACAACGGCCATGCGCAACCAAATATAGGCAAATGCGACATATCCCACCAAATAGAGGTATTCAACGGCAACACTGTTGATAATGTTTTCATCATCACCAACGCGGTTAAGCACTTCACCCGTGATAGTGCGCAACAGTTCTGTTGCTTCAGCAAGCTGCTTAAACTCAACCTCTAAACCAGCAAGTGGCTGATCGAGCAAATCTTGAATGTCTTGCAGCAGGGGTTGCAGTAACTCACCACGCGAACCTGCAATTTTACGTCCAAGTAAATCAAGTGCTTGAATGCCGTTGGTGCCTTCATAAATCTGTGCAATACGCGCGTCACGAACAAGCTGTTCTTGTCCCCACTCGCGAATAAAGCCATGACCGCCGAATACTTGCTGACCAATTACAGTTACTTCAAAACCCGTGTCCGTAAGAAATGCCTTGGCAACCGGCGTTAACAGCTGAACCAATGCTTCTGCGCGTGCCTTTTGCTGCGGATCTTGTGCATATTTTGCAATATCAAGTTGTTGGCCAACGTAGGTAGAAAACCCTCGCCCACCTTCAACAAAGGCTTTCATGGTCAACAGCATGCGACGCACATCACCGTGCACAATCAGTGGGTCAGCTTCTTTTTCCATCTCACTGGTTGCTTTAGCGCCACGACCTTGCAGTCGGTCTTGTGCATAGTCCAAAGCATTCTGATATGAACGCGCGGCGGCACCAAGGCCCTGAATACCAACGCCTAAACGCTCATAATTCATCATAGTGAACATTGCTGGCAAACCACGATGAGGCTCACCAACTAGCCAGCCCTTGGCACCGTCAAAGTTCAAGACGCACGTTGCTGAGGCATGAATACCCATCTTATGTTCAATAGAGCCGCAATGAACGCCATTACGTTCGCCCAACGAGCCGTCTTGTTGCACTAAGAATTTCGGTACGAGGAACAAGCTAATGCCTTTGCTACCCGCCGGTGCATCAGGTAGTTTTGCAAGTACCAAATGCACAATATTGTCGACTAAATCGTGTTCACCACCGGTAATGAATATTTTTGTACCAGTAATTGCAAAACTGCCGTCTTCGTTAGGCTCAGCCTTGGATCGGATAATACCGAGGTCCGTTCCAGCATGCGGTTCAGTGAGACACATTGAGCCGGTCCACTGGCCACTGATCATTTTTTCAAGGTAGGTTGCTTTCAAATTGTCGTCAGCGTGCTGATCAATGGTCATGATCGCGCCAGCTGTTAAGCCCGAATAGAGTGAGAAGGAAATATCGGCGGCACATAACATTTCTTCGTATTGAGCAGAAATACTTTTCGGAAGACCCATGCCTCCGAATTCCGGATTGGCGGTAACGCCAACCCAACCGCCCTCAGCAAGCTGTTTAAAGTTCTCTTTGTAACCTTTTGGCGTTGTCACGGTGCCGTTTTCGAACTTCACACCCTCTTCGTCAGCGGCACGAGCATTCGGTGCAATAAGAGTTTCAGCTAATTTGGCACCTTCATCAATAATCGCGACAGCGGTGTCCATATCTAACTCAGACAACTCCGCGAATTGTGCCCAATCTTGCTCAACTTTAAAAACATCTTGCAGCACAAACTGCATATCTTCACGAGGAACGCGATAGTCCGCCATGACAACACCTCTTAAATAACGCTGACTTCACTACGAAATCAAACAGTGGATTTAAACAGGTGTTTTAATAACAGATTAACTAGGGCTTTGTCCAGTCTTCCAAAGCGGGTTGTTGAAATGCTTGATTATTTCGTGACAGCACAACATGGGCCGGAGCTATTGTTAGTACAGTTAACCCCTGCCAACGCTCTCCCTCAAATAATCTGACACCAGCTAACTCAACCCAGCGCGCTTGCGCACGGGATGAGTATTGATGCCCGTCATAGCTAAACGAAGGTACGGTACGCTGGAAGTCCTGACTCAAGTTAGCCAAGGTAGGCACAACGCTTCGCCCTTCACCACTCTCATTAAGAGCACTCTCAAAAGCGCTCAATAATTCGGGGGAAACTTGATTTAAGTCAATGGTTTGATCGTCATCAATAACCGAATTTTCAGCCTGACGCTGCGCCGAGCTAGTTATAGTGTCACTGGGCTCCATGGCAATAATTTGCTCTGCCGTTGCTGGCTCTGATTCTGGCCACTGCGGCTCGATTACAGCTGCGATTGTTCCCAGTTGATACGATGCCTGCGGTATTGGCTCTGCAACCTCTACGGCGTTGTTTGACAGCCAATATTGAACGCCTAGCCAGCCAATGCCAGCAGCAACAACGAGGCTAACTAACAGGGTAACGATAAGCCCTATCGCCGAGGCAGGCTTACCCGCCGATTCCAACGCCACTTGAGAATGAGCCTTTAACAGCGGCGACTGTTGATTTCTGAGTGCTTTAAGTACCGACGACATCAGTTATTCTCCTGCTGAACACTGCCTTGCAACCTTGGTCCACTCGGCGTGCTTTGAGCGGTCAACCACGACAAGGTTAATGCATCAAGGTGCCCAGTTACTCGCAACCCTGCCTGTTGCTGCAGCTGTTGTAATTGCTCCGAGAAGGTCGCCTCCGGTGAGCTGCCTGAAGCCGTAAGCTGCTGTGCTAACCAGCGTTGATAAACCGATTCTGCAGTTTGCGCGTCGGCCGCAGAGTAACCCGGTGGTTGTGGCAATAACGCAATAAACTCCCCAGTCCAGTTTGATTTTGGTTGCGTGTCCACACTGTCAACAAATTGCAACTCGCCACCACCTAAATCAAGTAAGACCGGTAATTGAGGGATTAATATTTGATCAAACCGTGCGCTACCACGCACACATAACAACTCAAAGGTGCGTACCCAATCACAGAATTCAGACTCCTGTGGAGGCTTTGGTAATTGCCAGGCAGCAGCTAATGATGCAATTGGTGATTCGCCAGAACCTACTTGCTCCGCACCATTCGCTGGTGTGCTCTTCTTTTCAAGATGCCCAACATACCAAGCGGTTGTTGCACTCAACACCGCCACCAATGCGCTGGCGGCAAGTATGCGAGTAAATCGGAAACCATTTGAATGCTGACTCTTTGTTACGCCACCATCAAGCTCACGCACTGCAAGTTGAATGTGCTTAACCGACACAACAGATTGCTGATCATTGTACGCCGCCAGCAGAGCTCTATCACAAAGCAGATTCAAGCGCCGTGGTATCCCCTCACTGGCAATATGCACTTTCTTGATCGCTGCCCTGTCAAATAGGCCACGTTGCGCGCCAGCAACCTGCAATCGGTAATTAATATAGCGTTCTGAGTCAGCTAACTGCAGAGGTAACAAGTGATAGCGGGCCGTGATGCGCTGTGCAAGCTGTCGCAATTCGCGCCGACGCAACAGATCTTGCAGCTCAGGCTGGCCGATAAGAATCACCCGCAGCAGTTTTTGCTGGTTGGTTTCCAGGTTGGTTAATAATCGCAGTTGTTCAAGAACTTGTGGCTGCAAGTGCTGAGCTTCATCAATAAGAACAACACACTGTGCGTTATTAGCATGCGCTTGCAATAGAAAATGGCTGAGCTTGTCAGTGAGTTGTTTGGATGTAACTTGTCGTTTGTTGTAACGGATACCGAATTCATCACACAACGTTGCCAGTAACTCATCAGAGTTAAGCATCGGATTCAGGATGAATGCGGTTTGAGTTTGCTCGGGTAGCTGTTCTAAGAGCGCACGAGAAACCGTTGTCTTACCCGTACCAACCTCGCCGGTTAGCAAGATAAAACCGCCACTGCCTTGTAACCCATAACTCAAATGCGCCAGCGCTTCCTGATGCCGTTCACTAAGGTAAAGAAACTGCGGGTCAGGCGCTATCGAAAACGGCTCGGTGTGCAATCCAAAATAATTGAGATACATAGTAACTTCACTGAGATAGTAGCTATTTTAGCCATCAGTGTAACGACTCGCTTGCAACAGAGCCAGTGATTCGCGATCATCTTATGAAATGACAAGGAGTGAGCGTGAAAATATATTTAGTTGGCGGTGCTGTTCGTGACCAATTGCTGGGTAAACCAGTGCATGAGCGTGACTACGTGGTGGTCGGTGCTAGCGCTGAAGACATGCTGGCGCGCGGTTTTCGTCAAGTAGGTAAGGATTTCCCAGTGTTCCTGCATCCCAAAACGGGCGAAGAATACGCGCTCGCTCGCACTGAACGTAAAGATGGACAAGGCTATACTGGCTTTGCCGTGAGTGCAGATAAGACAGTGACGCTAGAAGACGACCTTTTGCGACGCGACCTCACCATCAATGCGATTGCACAAGATGATGCCGGTCAGCTCATCGACCCCTACCATGGCTTAGACGATATTAAGCAAAAAAGTTTACGCCATGTCTCGCCCGCCTTTGCTGAAGATCCATTACGGGTATTACGCGTAGCGCGTTTTGCCGCGCGTTTTGCTGAAGATGGATTTACCGTTGCCCCCGAAACGCTTGCATTAATGCAGGCTATGAGCGCTCAAGGTGAACTGAGTACGCTTGCCGCAGAACGTGTGTGGCGGGAAACCGAAAAGGCACTGACCAGTTCATCGCCACATGTCTATTGGCAAGTTTTAATTGCAGCAAACGCACTGACACCGTGGTTTGCGGAACTCACAGACACACTCAATACAAGTGATATGGCAAGCCAACTTGAACGTATTAAGAGCGAGGCGGACACCACGATTGCCTGGGCATTAACATGCCAGCGGCTTAACCATATGCAACTAACCAGCTTGCAACAGCGCTTACGGGTGCCCAATGACTACCAAGACTTAACCGGGGCAGCATTAAAAATAAACTATCAACCCCATCACGCTATTGATGCAGACTGGGCCTTTCAGGCTATTTGCCAGGCTGATGGATGGCGTCGCCCTGAAAAGCTTGCGCGTTTAGTGACATTATGGAAAGCGCTTGGCCTGCCAGCGAAAGAAGCACAACAACTACGCTTGGCATTTGAACAAGCACAGTCGGTGAAAGCCAAAGACGTTATCGCCATAGCGGCCCAAAACGGTGAGCCATTAAATGGCCCTGAAATTGGGGTGGCGGTAAGAGAAGCGCAGCGCACTGCCATGCTGAATGCATGGCAGCCATGAAACTAGATAAATAAGATAAATAAAAATGTACCGAGCGCGAGCCGATAAATGACAAACGGCAGCATACCCATACGGCTGATAACCTGCAGAAATACGTGAATACACACATAAGCGGCAACAAAGGATGTGAGCACGCCAATGATTACCGGCAACCAAGCCACAGGTTCAGCTTGCTGCACTAATTTGAGCCCTTGATAGCCACCGGCCATAATAATTATCGGTATCGATAGTAAAAAGCTGAACCGCGCCGCATCCGTTTTAGTCAGCCCAAGTAACATGCCTGCAGTCATTGTTATTCCTGAACGCGATGTGCCAGGAATCAGGGCTAATGCTTGCATTGCGCCAATTATCATCACTTGTTTAAATGTTAATTGTTCTAGCTGTTGTTGCTGAGATGCCCGAGCATCCGCAAACCAGAGCAATAAGCCAAAAACAATGGTACTGGTTGCGATGACCAACGCTGAGCGCCCAAAATTTTCGACTAAATCACTGCCGAGTAGCCCTGCTAAACCGGCCGGAATAGTGCCCCAAATAATTAGCCACGCCAAGCGGCTGTGCGCATTGTGCCGACCGCGTAAGCTAGCGACCCAGTTCACCAGTAGCTCGCCGACTTCCTGTCGAAAATATAAAACGACAGCCAACAAGGTGCCAACGTGAACTGCGACATCAAATGCTAAACCTTGATCTTCCCACCCAAACAACTGCGACGGTAAAATTAAATGGGCCGAACTCGATATCGGCAGAAACTCAGTAAAACCTTGAATTAACGCGAGAATTATAGCTTCCAATGTGCTCACGATAATGACTTCCTTGTAGATGGTTGAATAAGTTTAAGGTGTGGTAGTGCATCAAACTCGAAAGATAACGGCTCCAGCACTTGTTCGCCACGATAGTTTTGCCAGTGTTCTGCAAAGCTTTTACCTGTTTGCGGATGCCGGTTATTGGGACTAATTTCTGCTAATGGCCATAACACAAAAGCGTTGGTCAATATTTCGGCGCGTGGCAGTTGCACCGGACTCTCACTGATCAGGTCGTCATAAAGCAGAATATCGATATCTAAAGTTCTCGGACTAAATCGCGTTGCGCCATCGACATGCCCGTGTTGGCGCTCGATGTCCTTACAAATAGCACTGACCGACTCAACGCCTAAATCAGTTGTAACACTGGCAACGAGATTAAAGAAACGGTTCCCGGAAAAGCCAACGGCGTCACTTTCAAATACTCGTGACACGTACATTGGTTGGTCTGATGTCGCAAACGCATCATGTAATGCACTGATACCAGCACGGACGAAACGCTCACGATCTCGGTTACTGCCAATGCCAAACCAAACCGTGCTCACACAGCAGCCCTCACAATCTCAACCGCGGTTTGGCGCGCGTTCGCTACCGCTTGCGGCTTACCGACTTTAACTCGCACGCGTGGGCATTTGAATTCAGTTAACACCAGCGCAGCAACTTCTTCGGCTACAGTTTCGATTAAAGCACGAGGCCGTGACTGGATGAGCGCGGTCACAGCCTTACTCAATGCATCATAATCAAGCGCATCGCTTAATTTCTCGGAGCGTGCTGCTGCCTGGTTATCCCAATCCATTTCGAGATCAAGCACCAATGGCTGAGTTTGCTCATGTTCCCAGTCGTACACACCAATGTAGGCGTCAACAACCAAGCTTTCGATAAAAACTTTATCCATGCGTCGTACCGTATTAATAGAATTTCGGCGCTAAAGCGCTTATGCTATGGGTTTTGAATAGTAACGGAAAGTGGACCAGAAGCAAACGGCTTGTATGCCGGTTTAAGTGACCTATGGGTGCATTAATTTTACTTGCGATTATTTCAGCCTATCTATTCGGCTCTATTAGCAGCGCTGTGCTAATTTGCCGCTTATTCGGGCTGCCCGATCCCCGCACCTCCGGCTCAAATAATCCTGGAGCCACCAATGTCTACCGCTTAGGCGGCAAAATTCCAGCGTTGTTAACACTCTGGTTCGATGTACTCAAAGGGATGGTTCCGGTTTGGATATCGTACTTCCTTGGCATTGAACCATTTTACCTTGGCCTAATTGCCGTAGCAGCCTGCTTGGGCCATATATTTCCACTTTATTTCCATTTCCGCGGGGGCAAGGCCGTTGCGACCGCGCTCGGTGCTATGTTCCCCGTGGCATGGGAAATGGCTCTATTGCTGATTGCTACCTGGCTACTGGTATTTCGAATTAGCCGTGTATCGTCATTGGCAGCAATTGTTACGGTGAGTCTGGCACCTTTCTTTGCCTACTGGATCAAACCCCAATACACCGTGCCCGTTATTATGATTTCGGTACTGATTATGTGGCGCCATCAATCTAATATTGTGCGCTTACGTACTGGGCAAGAAAAGCGTACGACGCGACGCGAAGACTAAAGCCATTTAACCTGGCGCAGTAAGCTGCTCAAGTGGCCAACGCGGATAGGTTTTAATGTGAATGTCTGAGCGTTCACCAGCAACCAAGCGCTGCGCACCAGCATATGCAATCATGGCACCATTGTCGGTACAAAATTCAGTTCTTGGAAAGTAAACCTTGCCACCGATACTTTGGGTAAAGTCATGCAATTGCTGGCGTAAATGTTGGTTTGCACTCACTCCACCCGCTACTACCAAACGCTTTAAACCAGTTTGCTCTAATGCCCGTCGGCATTTAATCACTAAGGTATCCACTACGGCATCCTGAAATGCCCGTGCAACATTGGCGAGCGCTTGTTCGGAGCCATCCGTACTGGCTATAGTATTGGCAGCAAAGGTTTTAAGCCCACTAAAGGAAAAGTCCAAACCGGGACGGTCGGTCATTGGTCGAGGAAAACGATAAACGCCATTCTCACCATGTTCCGCCATGGCTGCCAAGCGCGGCCCTCCTGGGTAGTCCAGCCCCATGAGTTTCGCGGTTTTATCAAATGCCTCACCGGCAGCATCATCGACCGACTCACCCAACAAGGTGTATTGACCGATTCCGTCAACTTGCACCAGTTGAGTATGCCCACCAGACACTAACAACGCCACAAACGGGAATTGCGGTGGTTGGTCTTCCAGCATTGGTGCCAATAAATGACCTTCCATATGATGCACCGCTATGGCTGGAACATTCCAACCCAAGGCTAAACTGCGGCCAATGCAAGAACCAACCAGCAAAGCACCAACGAGTCCTGGCCCAGCGGTATAGGCAACGCCGTCTATATCGGAGGATTTCAGATTGGCCTGAGTCAGTGCTGCTTGAATTAAAGGCAAGGTTTTACGAACGTGATCACGTGACGCCAATTCTGGGACAACACCGCCGTAATCAGCGTGCAACTTCACTTGGGAGTATAGCTGGTGTGCCAGCAATCCGTGCTCGGTATCGTAAATAGCGATGCCCGTTTCATCACAGGATGTTTCTATTCCTAGCACACGCATGAAAGCCCTCGAAATTCAGGTTAAAAAACGGCGCACAGTTTAACCCAAATTTCCTGCGAAGTCAGTCAAGATCGACTGTTGCACCCTGTAACGCGCTGTCATCGTCACTGGCGTTACTGTCGCCACTAAGTTTAATCCGCAAGCGCAGGTCATTCGGCGCATCGGCATGACGTAACGTTTCTTCGTAACTGATACGCCCAGCTTTGTACAAATCAAATAGGGCTTGGTCAAAAGTTTGCATACCAAGCTCGCGCGATTTAGCCATAATTTCCTTTATTTCACCCATGTCATTGGTTGCTATTTTTTCCGCAACAATTGGGCTATTTAGTAGAATCTCAATGGCTGCCACGCGCCCACCATCAATGGTCGGAACTAACTGTTGTGCGACAATTCCACGAAGGTTTAATGACAAATCAAACATTAATTTGCCAATTTTTTCCTTCGGCACCATATGCATGATCCGTTCGATGGCTTGGTTCGCGTTATTGGCGTGTAAGGTTGCAACACACAAGTGACCCGTTTCAGCAAAAGTAAGTGCATACTCCATGGTTTCCTGTGAGCGAATTTCACCGACCAAAATTACATCTGGAGCCTGACGCAGTGAACTCTTCAGCGCAGCCTCAAATGATTCAGTATCAGCGCCCACTTCGCGCTGCGTGACCATTGACTTGCCGTGGTCATGAACGAATTCTACCGGGTCTTCAATGGTTAGAATGTGTCCTTTCGAGTGGTGGTTACGGTAGCCGATTAAAGCCGCGAGCGTTGTTGACTTACCCGTGCCCGTTCCACCAACAACCAACATCAAACCACGTTTATTCATGATTAACTTGGTCAGTACTTCCGGTAATTTTAATTCTTCAACGGTCGGAATGTCGGTAACAATACGGCGAACAACCATACCTGCACGCTGGCGCTGCCAAAATGCACTCACCCGAAAGCGACCGATGCCTTCACGAAAGATAGCGAAGTTAGATTCTTTATCTTCCATAAATTCTTTAAGATGTTTTTCGCCAAGCGCTTCTTTTACAATGCCTAAAGCTGCATTATCGCTAAGCTTTTGCTCACTAAGCGGTAGCAATTCACCATTTATTTTGGCGCTTGGTGGTAAGCCCGCTGAGATAAACAAGTCAGAGCTGTTACGCTCGACCATTATTTTCAACAGTTTGTCTAAAACCATAATTAGAAACTATCCTTATTGGCCGATTTCGCCTTAGCATCAGCGCGTGACACCAGCCCTTGATTCAACAAGTTCTGCAAGCACTGATCAAGTGTTTGCATACCGTGCGCTGCGCCGGTTTGTATTGAAGAATACATCTGCGCGATTTTATCTTCGCGAATCAGGTTCTTGATTGCCGACGTTGCAATCATGATTTCATGCGCTGCGACACGGCCACCACCCACCTTCTTCAAGAGTGTTTGTGAAATAACAGCACGTAGAGATTCAGACAACATAGAACGAATCATCGGCTTTTCATCGCCAGGGAACACATCAACAATACGGTCGATGGTTTTCGGTGCCGAGGTTGTGTGCAACGTACCAAATACTAAATGGCCAGTTTCCGCGGCCGTCATTGCAAGGCGGATGGTTTCTAAGTCACGCATCTCACCTACCAGAATAACATCAGGGTCTTCACGTAACGCCGAACGTAACGCATTACTAAAACTATGCGTGTCGCGATGAACCTCACGTTGGTTAATCAGGCTGCGTTTGTTTTTGTGCACGAATTCTATTGGGTCTTCAATGGTGAGAATGTGGTGATACTTATTTTCATTCACATAATCAATCATTGCCGCCAAGGTGGTCGATTTACCAGAACCTGTCGGGCCGGTTACCAAAACGAGCCCACGGGGATTATCAGAAATATTTTTGAATATCTCAGGGGCACCTAACTGTTCAAGTGTCAAAACATCGCTAGGAATGGTACGAAAAACCGCACCAGCACCTCGGTTTTGCACAAATGCGTTAACACGAAAGCGTGCTAAATCAGGAACTTCAAATGAAAAATCGCACTCAAGGTTTTGTTCATATTCCTTGCGCTGGCGGTCATTCATAATGTCATAGACCAGTTCCTGCACCTCTTTGTGACTCAGTGCTGGGATATTTATTTTACGAACGTCACCGTCTACCCGTATCATAGGAGGCGAATCTGCGGATAAATGTAAGTCGGACGATTTATGTTTAACAGAGAAACTGAGTAGCTCAGTGATATCCATATAACAGCCTCTTGTAAGTGAGTTTTAGCCATTGATGAATAGCATAGCTGAACGCATAAAAGAAGTCCGTAATGAAATTGCTCAGGTGTGTAGCGCCCATAAGCGCAGTGCTCATAGCGTGCAATTAATCGCGGTGAGCAAAACAAAACCCGCGGCAGACATTGTCGCAGCCTACAATGCTGGACAACGAGACTTCGGCGAAAACTATGTCCAAGAAGCTATTGCAAAAATTGTGCAATTGTCTGATTACCCCATTACGTGGCACTTTATTGGTCCCATTCAATCGAACAAGACCCGTGATATCGCACAACATTTTGATTGGGTGCACAGCATCGATCGAGAAAAAATAGCACGCCGACTGGCGCAGCAACGTTCCGATGAACTTGCCCCGCTTAACGTATTAATTCAAATTAATATCGACGATGAAACGTCAAAAGCGGGCGTAGCGCCAGCACAAATGCTTGAGCTCGCGGCTGTTATCTCAGAATTACCGCAGCTGCGTTTACGTGGGCTGATGACGATACCTACTGCTCAAACTGATCCGTCTGCCACTTCTGAAAGTTTTGCCGCCATGCAGCGGTTGTTTTCTGAGTTAAAAGCCCAATATCAACAAGTAGATACATTATCAATGGGGATGAGTGCCGACTGGCCGTACGCTGTTGCGCAAGGCGCGACCATGATTCGTATTGGCACGTCGTTATTCGGCGCTCGGCTGCCCAAAAATGAACAAACAGGAGACCTTACATGACGACATCGCCTCGTAAAATAGCATTTATCGGTGCGGGAAATATGACGCAAAGCATTGTTGGCGGCATGGTCAAAAGTGGCTACCCCAGCGATCTCATTTACGTGAGCAACCCAAGCCCAGCAAAATTAGAGAAGATGCGCGATACGTTGCATGTACACACCAGCCAAGATAATGCTGAAGTAGCTAACGCTGCTGACGTTATTGTGCTTTCCGTAAAACCACAGTTAATGGCCGATGTTTGCGCTGCCCTAACCGAGCAGGTTGCCAACTTAAGTGAAAAACTCATTGTGACTATCGCTGCAGGTATTCGCATTGAAAAGTACCGTCAATATCTTGGCAATTCAATTCGTATGATTCGCGTTATGCCAAATACACCGTCACTTGTCGGTAAAGGAATGTCTGGATTAGTCGCTGATGACAGGGTTAATGACGATGACAAAGCCTATATTACTGAAGCATTTGATGGCGTTGGCGCAACTTTATGGGTCGCAAATGAAGATGAGCTTGATATTCTAGGTGCCGTAGCGGGCAGTGGTCCTGCATATTTCTTTGAATTTATGGCCAGCTTGCAAAAAGCTGCTACCGCGCTAGGCTTTGACCGAGAGAAAGCCCGTCTTATGGTACAACAAACTGCGTTGGGCGCAGCTGAAATGGCTATAGCAAGCGAATTGGAGCTGGAAGACTTACGTAAACAAGTGACCAGTAAAGGCGGATCAACGGCCAAAGGTGTTGAAGTCTATCAAGGCGCAGACATTGACGATATCTCTGCGAGAGCAGTGAAAGCTGCCGTGAAACGCAATCAAGAAATGGCGGAACTGTTTTAACTGACTGTTTTTAATTAACTATTTAGAGAGCCACTATGGATGCTTTTCGGTTTTTGGTTGAAATTGTATTCGACCTGTTTTTAATCGTTGTCTTGTTGCGTGTGTGGATGCAAGCAGCGCGTGCTGACTTTTTTAATCCAATGAGCCAGTTTGTGGTTAAAATGACCAACCCTTTAGTGCAACCAATGCGGCGCCTATTGCCGATGGTAGGCAACTGGGACATCGCAACGCTCTTACTCGCTTACCTTGTCGGCATCGGCAAAATACTCGTGCTATCCAGCATGAGTGCTGGCATGACGCCGATGGTCACAGATACCCTGATGATGGGCTTGGCCGTGGTGTTATTTCAGTTTTTGTCGCTGCTGTTCTGGCTGACCATTATTATGGCCATCATGAGCTGGTTTAATCGCGGGTATCATCCGATGATGGCTATTTTAGGCCAGTTAACCGAACCCTTTTTAGCGCCAATAAGGCGAATTATTCCGCCGATTGGTGGGCTTGACCTTTCTGTGCTAGTTCTTATTGTAGCGATTCAATTCGCTCGGATTTTACTCAATAATCTACTTAGTTTAGGTATGGGGCTATGAAACACGCACTTGTTGGGGCTTTAACCATTATCAGCATGCTTCTTATGCCGGGCACTGCGTTAGCCGAGCAAAGTAAGCGCCTCGGCCCGTGGGAAGTGCACTACAATGCCTTCAACTCAACCTTGTTGCGGCCAGAAATGGCTCAGCAATACCAGTTGTCGCGCAGCGAAACTTTAGCCACCGTCAATATTTCAGTGCTGGATGCAGCAACCGCTGGCAAGCCAGCTCAGCAAGTTACCTTAAGTGGCTATGTAATGAATCCACTAAGCCAACAGCAGCGGCTCGAGTTTCGTGAGGTAATTGAAGGTGACGCCGTTTATTATTTAGCGCAGACGCGCTTTTCCAATTTAGAAACCTTGCGTTTTTTCATTACAATTAAGCAAGGCGATGAAACGCACGAATTGCGTTTTCATAAGGAGTTTTGGGTCAACTAACGGCTGCTCTTTTCTTCGAGCAGCTTTACACCCACTTGACGGATGTACCCTTCATCGGTCACTTCGCGCACTGTGAGCCGCACCGAGCCCAATTGAAGATGATCACCGACCACCACGCGTCGGTGAAACTTCTGGGTGAAATAAGCGTGCAAGGACATATTCATAATCCCCGAATCCAATTCTCCAACGGGATAGAAACCTGCCACCTCTTGTATTAGCAAATCACCACGTAGACTAAAGTCACCAAAGAACTGACTGGTTTGCAGTTCGGTTTGCTTACCGCCGGCTGCCAGGACTCGGCTAATAGCGTCAACATGCTCCAGCTTGGCGACAACCAATACCGTGTCACCTTCACAGAGGCGCGGCTTGCTCATCGGTAACAGCCACTCGCCCCGGCGAATTACACCAACAAATTCAACTGCAACGTCCCAACGTAATTCATTCCAGTAATGATCGCAGGCCGGCGAGCGTTCTGTAACCTGATAAGCCCAAAGCTCCATAGGATCGTTACTGCCAACCCTATCTAATGGCATACGCCTGTCAGGTTCAGCTGGTGCCGGCACTTCCAGGCCTAACCAACGCGCCATCGGGGCTAAAGACCATCCTTGTACAATAAGGGACACCATAACCACCATAAACGCGATATCAAAATACAATTCTTCGTTCGGAACACCCGTTAGCCAAGGGTACAGAGCTAAGATAATAGGCACAGCACCGCGCAACCCTACCCAGCTAATAAATACTTGCTCACGCCACGGAAAGGAAAAAGGAATCAAACTGGTAATAACCGCCAGCGGCCGCGCAACGAAAATCATCAGTACGGCAACCGAGAGTGACAATGCCCAGTGTTCAACTAAGTGCGATGGGGTAACCAGCAATCCGAGTATCAGGAACATCATAATCTGGCTTAGCCACGCTAAACCATCTTGTACCTGCAAAATGTGGGGTAACTGCGGCAAGCGAGAATTACCGATTTTATACCCCATCAAATACACCGCGAGATAGCCACTTCCACCTATTCCACTGGTGATAGAGAAAATAACGACCGCCGTCGCAGCGGCCAATAATGGAAAGAACGAAAATTGCACCGATATTTTTTGTGCCATCCAGACAAAAAAGCGGCCGCCAACCCAACCAGCAAGATAGCCCAGCGCAAGTTGCTGGAGAATATCAACCGTCATCCAGCCCCAAGAAAAACTCTCAGTAGCCGCAATCATCGAGGTTAGCGTCATGGTGAGAATAATGGCCATGGGGTCGTTGGTGCCTGACTCAATTTCTAATGTTGAGGCTACCCGTTGTTTTATTTTTAAATTTTGAGATTGGAAGATACTGAAAACCGCGGCCGCATCGGTTGAACTCAGAATTGCGCCAATTAATAACGCCGTTGGCCACGGCAAATCGAACAACCACACAACACCTGCTGCAGTTATTGCGCAGGTAAGCGCGACCCCAACGGTTGCTAAGCTAATTGCGGGCAATAGTGCAACGCGAAAGCGCTCTTTGTGCGTGCGCATACCGCCATCAAAAAGAATAATAACGAGTGCTAATGAGCCAATGAAAAATGCCAATTCTGGATTACTAAACTCAATGCCAAGCAAGCCCTCTTCGCCCGCTAACATACCGACGATCAAGAAGGTTAGTAGCAGCGGTGCGCCAAGTCGATTCGACACAACAGCGGCTAAAATGCTGATAAGCAACAGCGAGCCCATTAAAAGCATGATTCCAGTAATGCTGGTCAAAAACATCTCTCCTTGGTGACATAGCCAATGCCCCGTATAATAACAGGCAAATATCAAAAACGGGTGAAAACTTCATGCACGAATTAGTCTTAGCGACCGGCAACAAAGGTAAAGTTTCTGAGTTAGAAGGGTTACTTACCCCGCTGGGGTGGCATGTGCGTCCACAGTCTGAGTGGTCGTTTGAAGAAGCAGAAGAAACGGGGTTAACCTTCGTTGAGAATGCGATTCTAAAAGCTCGTCACGCTGCCGCACACACCGGCTTACCCGCTTTGGCTGATGACTCTGGCCTTGCTGTTAATGCTTTGAACGGCGCACCTGGAATTTACTCAGCGCGCTATGCCGGCTCCGGCTGCAGTGATGCGGATAACGTCGAAAAACTGCTTACTGCCATGGCCGGAATTCCCGATGCGCAGCGCCAGGCAAGTTTTCATTGTGTTCTGGCCTACCTGCGTGAGCCGAATGACCCAACCCCTATTATCTGCCATGGTCGCTGGGACGGCTATATTGCGCAAGCGCCACAGGGGAATCAGGGCTTCGGCTACGACCCAGTTTTCTGGGTTCCAAGCGAGCATTGCAGTGCCGCGCAGTTGTCGCGTGAACAAAAACAAGCGTTAAGTCACCGTGGACAGGCGCTCAAGCAGTTGGTGGAAATGCTTCAACAGGCTAGCCAATGAGTCAATTACAACTTCCACCACTTTCCTTATACGTTCATGTGCCTTGGTGTATTCAAAAATGCCCATACTGCGATTTTAATTCGCATGCTCTCAAGCACGACATTCCTGAAACGGAATATGTCGGCCGTTTGCTCGATGATCTTCGCGCCGACTTGAGCTGGGTTCAAAACCGAAAATTAACGAGTATATTTATCGGCGGCGGTACTCCGAGCCTATTTTCAGCCGCAAGCATTGCCAAACTGCTGGATGGTATAGGCAAACTTATCCCGCTTAGTCCTAATTGTGAAATCACGCTTGAGGCCAATCCGGGCGCCTTTGAAACCGAGCGCTTTTCTGGGTTTGTTGATGCTGGTGTGACACGTCTTTCCATTGGCGTACAAAGCCTGCAAAACGAGCAGCTGAAGGCTTTGGGGCGTATACATGGCCCCGAGCAAGCTCAGCAAGCTGCTGCACACGCAGCCAAACTGCCATTGAAAAGCTTTAACCTTGATTTAATGCACGGATTACCCGGGCAAACAATTGAGCAAGCTATGGCTGATTTAGACGGGATTATAGCTCTGGCCCCACCCCATATTTCTTGGTATCAATTAACCATTGAGCCGAATACGGCTTTCGCTAGTCGGCCCCCGAAGTTACCCGAAGATGATATTTTGTGGGACATTCAAGAACTCGGCCACGCGAAATTAGCTGCAGCTGGCTACCAGCAATACGAAGTGAGTGCTTACGCAAAACCTCAGCATCAAAGTCAGCACAACCGAAATTATTGGACCTTTGGCGACTATTTAGGAATAGGCTGTGGGGCTCACAGTAAAATCACCCTGCCCGCAGAAAATAAAATCATTCGATGTGAGAAGATAAAGCATCCTCAAGGCTATTTAGATCTGACTAAACCACTTCGCTATCGGCAGTGGGATGTGGCTACGGAAGAGTTAACCTTTGAGTTCTTTATGAACTATTTTAGGCTTTATGAACCTGTTTCTAAATTGGAATTTGAAGCTCGAACCGGCCTGCCCAAATCTGAGGCTGACCGCCTGCTGCAACAAGCAATTGAAAAGAACTTAGTTCTCGATAACGGCGATGCCTGGGAAACCACAAGCCTAGGTCGCCGTTACCTGAACTCCGTATTGGATATGCTTATCTAGCACCAGTTAGGCGATACGCTCGAACTTCAGGTCCCATACGCCATGTCCAAGCCGCTCGCCTCGTTGTTCGAATTTGGTTAGCGGGCGTTCTTCTGGACGAGGCACGTAGGTATTGTCCGCTGCGAGGTTGCGCCATTTTGGTGCAGCCTGCATCACCTCAAGCATATGCTCGGCATAATTTTGCCAGTCTGTTGCTAAGTGCAACACACCACCGATAGCCAGTTTTTTTCGCAATAAGTCAACGAACTCGGGCTGTATCAAGCGGCGCTTATGATGACGTTTTTTATGCCATGGATCTGGGAAAAACACTTGCACCGTGGCCAAGCTTCCGTCCGCAATACAGTCTGCCAGAACCTCAACGGCATCATGCTCGTAAACCCGTAAGTTGCTGACCTCTGCCTCTTCGGCTTCTAGCAAACAAGCACCGACACCCGGCCGATGAACCTCAATACCGATAAAGTTTTTCTCGGGTGCGGCCTTAGCCATGGCAACCAACGAACGCCCCATACCGAAGCCGATTTCCAATACGGTGGGTGCCTCACGACCAAATACCTCGGTCAAGTTCAGTAAACCTTGACTGTGGGTCAGCCCCATCGTTGGCCAGCTTCGTTCTAGCGCTGCAGCTTGGCCCTTGGTTAACCGCCCTTCGCGCTTAACAAAGCTACGCACTTTGCGTATGTATTTACCCTCAGCTTGGGCTTTTTCAAGATTATCGGAGCTCATGCGGCCTCTATTTGGTTACGCGACTTAGGTTAGTTATACAATTTAAATTTTTGCCGCGCTCATTATGCAAAAAGGCGCACCAAACGCAAGTTTGGCACGCCTTTTATATTCTAGCTACTGGCAGGTTAGTCTTGAACTGGAACCTGTTTAGTAACTGACATAACAGCTTCGATCCGACGGTTCTTCGCACGGTTTTCAGCTGAGTCATTCGGGTACTTCGGACGGCTTTCGCCGTAACCAACGGTGGTTACACGAGCAGCTGCAATACCGAAATCGTTGATTAAGCTGTCGCCGACAGCATTAGCACGACGATCGGACAATTGCTGGTTATAGGTTGCCGCACCGCTATCATCGGTGTGCCCTTCAATAACCACGTCAAGTTGCGGATATTCTTTTAAGAATTCTGCAGTATCACGAATGTCTGACGTTTGTGCAGAAGAAATCTCGGCTGAGTTCAATGCAAAGGTAACTGTTAATTCACGGGTTACCGTTTCATTTTCATACATAACACAACCATCTGCATCAACCTTGAAGCCGGCCTGAGTGTTTGGACACTTGTCTTTATCGTCCATCACACCATCGCCGTCAGAGTCTTTCGCTACTGGGGCTGCAGGTTGTGGCTCTGGAGCAGGTGCTGGCTCAGGCTTGGTGTAAGTCGGTTCTTGGCTACCACCAAAATAATAGCGCAGCCCGGTCATGAACATAAATTCAGTCAAATCACCATCATTCTGCTGCACAGCACCTTCTAAGGTAAGCGCCCAATTATCGTTTATATACTGCTTATAACCAGCACCTACACGCACAAATTGGTTGCTGGTATCACTAAATTCTGTTGAGTTGATACCAATCGAGCCAAATACATTGGGTGAAAAGTTGTAAATGATATCCATACCAAAGGCAGCGCCACTTGAACTATCGTTCGAGGTTTCTAAGTCACCACGTAAATAATCGTAGTAAACTCGGTAACCCCATTCAGGAGTGAACTGGTAACCACCTTCAATGCCGCCAAAGAAACTGTCAAAGCCACCACCAAACGATTGAACTTGGTTGTTTTCAATGACGCGACGGTCTGAGTCTGTTCCGAATAAGCCAATTCTTGGCCCAATATAGATGCTACCTGCCTCATCACCCGAGAAAGCCATTGCTGGCGCCGCAACAATCGCCGAAAGTACTGCTGCAGATACTATTGATAACCGTTTCATGAGATGCTCCTTTTATGTTCTCATAGGTCAATTTCAAATTGTTGGGTTTATTATAGGGTAAAATGGAAAAAAATGCCTGTAATGACACAACTTTACGATTTATTTTCTATTTTTTTAACATGGCGTTTACGTAAATTTCATGATTAATAAGACTTCCCAAGACGCGATCACTCCGCTACTGCCAAAGGAATTTGCACACACCATTATTACTTGGCAACACCAGCATGGTCGCAATACCTTGCCATGGCAGCGAGAGGCTTCGCCCTACCATGTGTTAGTAAGCGAGCTGATGTTACAACAAACGCAAGTAAGCACAGTCATTCCGTATTTTGAACGCTGGATTAAGGTTTTTCCCGATCTGGCCACGCTGGCACAAGCTTCCGAAGATCAAGTTTTGGCTCAGTGGCAAGGGCTAGGTTATTACTCGCGAGCAAGAAACCTGCACAAGGCAGCCGGTTACGTCATGACAGAACTCAACGGACAGTTACCTGCCACGCCGGAGTCTTTGCGCGAAGTTCCCGGGGTTGGGCCCTATACGGCGGGTGCAATAACCGCATTTGCTTTTGATAAGCCTGCAGCCATTGTCGATGGCAATGTAAAACGCCTCTTTTGTCGCTATTTTGGCATCAATGGCGACCCTAACAGCAGTGCGATAAACCGCCAGATATGGACAAAAGCTGAAGAATACAAACCGCACAGCAACAGCCGACAATACGCGCAAGCGCTGTTGGACCTCGGCGCAACCATTTGTACTCCGCGCAACCCGAAGTGTGAACTGTGTCCACTACAACAATCCTGTAATGCCCTAGCAACCGATCGAGTCAACCTGCTACCGCAAAAACGAGCTAAGCGTACCTTACCTACAAAAGATGGCTACTTTGCCCTGGACGTCAATGCCAACGGTGTCATTTTAGTGCAGCGTTCTGCGAACGGAATATGGCCGCGGCTATGGTGCCTTCCTGAGCTTTCTGAGCTGCCGCCACGCGCGCAAGTGCATGGAAGTTTTAAACATGTGTTTTCTCACTACCGCTTAAACGCTACAGTAATCAATTGCACCCCTTCGCATGCTACAACACGTATCCCTCTTGAAGCTTTAGCGCAATATGGACTGCCAGCGCCAATCCGCAAATATATCCATACACATGTTTTAGAAAATTAAACTCGTGGATACTGAGAAGGTTTGCAATGGCGTGTTTATGCAACGTAAAATGACGACAACTTAAACCGACATGAGGTTGTCATGAGCCGTACTGTATATTGCGAATACCTAAAAAAAGAAGCTGAAGGCCTGGATTTTCAGCTTTACCCGGGTGAACTTGGCGAAAAGATTTTTCAGAGCATATCAAAGCAAGCATGGGCTGAGTGGCAGAAGAAACAAACCATGCTCATCAACGAAAAGCGGTTAAATTTAATGGACCCAAATGCACGCAGCTTTTTAGAAGAGCAAATGCAAGCCTTCTTGTTTGAAGGCAAAGACGTTGACATTGAAGGCTATACCCCACCAAGCCAATAAATCCCCTAGAAAGCCCCGCAAATCGGGGCTTTTTGCTATTCAAAACTCGTAAAGTTTAAGCCTTGTTCTAGCCTCATTCTCTCGTTTTATGAGCTTTATAGCGGGCATAGTTGTGGTTTATCGCCTCAAGCTAGAGAAACTCCCTCAAATCTGTTAGACTACATATGAATTTTTTCAAGAGGGAGTAGTTATGGAGATGCCTTCCTGGCGACGCGCTGTACTTAAAGTAGGCAGTGCATTAATCGCGCCAGACGACGCAGGAACGAGTAGTAAATATTTATTAGCCATAGCTCGATTTATTATCGAGTGTCATGAACGTGGTCAAGAGATAGTTCTTGTCTCATCAGGCAGTGCTGCTGCAGGCCGGAAGCATATCAGCTATGACGGTGATAAGCTGCCAGTTACCATAAAAAAGGCAATGGCCGCTGTCGGACAAACCGACATGATGGCAAATTGGTCGCGGTTTTTTGACTTCTCATGTGCTCAAGTGTTGTTAACACACGGCGACCTGCGTGACCGCGCTCGCTACGTAAGTGTTCGAAACACATTACGCACATTGTTAGAACACAATGTATTACCTATCGTAAATGAAAATGACGCACTTGCCACCGACGAAATGAAAGTTGGTGATAACGATAATTTGGCAGCCATGGTCGCAACCCTAGTTGATGCTGACGCGCTAATTATCTGCTCCGATATTGACGGTCTTTTCGATGCCGACCCTCGGGTTAAACCTGACGCTAAAAAAATACCGGTCGTCGATGAGATTACTGAAGAAATTTTCGCACTCGCTGGTGGAACAACAAATAAAATAGCAACCGGCGGCATGCGCACCAAGATTGAGGCAGCCGAGAAAGCAACCTCTCATGGTATCGACACCTATATAGTGAATGGTCGCAAGGGTGCCACGTTTGAGCATTTGCTACGCGGCAACAACCCAGGCACATTATTTAAGCGTCAGCAAGATCCAATGAGTAATAAGAAACATTGGCTTCGTCACACATTAATTTCTCAAGGTGAGTTAGTCATCGATGATGTTTCAGCCGAGGCACTGAATCGCGGCGAGTCGCTAACAATTAGCGGCATTATAGATGTTCAAGGCGACTTTAACCGTGGCGATGCAGTTGTAATTCGCAGTGCAAGTAACGCTGAGGCTATTGGTAAAGGCATTTGCCAATACAGTTCACACGAGTTGATGCATATAAAAGGGCAAGAAGTCAGCGACATCGCTGAAGCTTATGGCTACAGCCCTATCTCGGAAGTGATTGAGAGCAACGATTTAATGATTCTGGAGGACGAATGAGTAACCAGTTAGCAGAACAAATTTCACAACGCGCCGCCGTTGCGGCACGCGCAGTCGCCAATTTATCTGAAGCAAAAAAGAATCAGGTACTACAACGCATGGCTGATGCCATCCGCGACATGCAAAGTGACATATTAGAAGTTAACGAAAAAGACATGGCTGCAGGCCGTGAGAAAGGCCTCTCTGATGCAATGCTCGACCGCCTGCAACTAAATGCTGAACGCATTGAAGGCATGGCGACAGCGATTGAAGAAATTATCGAACTGGCCGACCCGGTTGGCGAACGTACGCCATTTGTGACACGCCCAAATGGTATTCAAGTGGACAAAATGAGAATTCCACTTGGTGTAATTTGTATGATTTACGAAGCGCGCCCAAATGTAACAGCCGATGCCGGTGCGTTATGTTTCAAATCAGGCAACGCAGTTATCCTGCGTTGTGGTCGTGAAGCGATTGAAACCAGCAAAGCTATTGCCAAAGCATTACATAAGGCGCTACGTGATAGTGAATTGCCGGAAGATGTTATCACTGTCGTGCCAAGCCCAGATCGTGAACTTATGACCGAACTGCTAAAACAAGACAAATACATTGATTTGGTCATTCCACGCGGCGGTGAAGGCCTTATCCACTTTGTCAGCGATAACAGCAAGATTCCTGTCATTCAGCATTACAAGGGCGTATGCCACTTGTACGTCGACAAAGATGCCGACCAAGAGAAGGCTCTGAACATTTTGCTGAACGGTAAAACACAACGCACTGGCGTCTGCAACGCTTTGGAAGGATTGGTCGTACATCAAGAAATTGCGACAAGCTTTCTACCCAAAGCCGCTGCGGCATTAGCTGAAAAGAATGTAATTATTCACGCTGACGCAGCTTCAGCTGAATATTTTGAAGATGCCGATGTGATCGCCGACGACGCGTACGGTGAAGAGTATCTCGCGCTGGAAATCGCTGTTCGTACAGTTCCTGATTTTGATGCAGCACTGGATCACATCCACACCTTCGGCAGTGGTCACACGGAAGTAATTGTGACTGAGAATCAAGCCGCTGCAGATCGTTTCATCCGTGAAATTGATTCGGCTGTAACCATGGCAAACACCTCTTCACGATTCAGTGATGGTGGCCAACTTGGTTTAGGTGCAGAAATAGGTATTTCAACCAGCAAGTTGCACGCTTATGGCCCGATGGGTTTACAAGCGTTAACAACTGAAAAATTCGTGGTTACCGGTGACGGTCAAATTCGCGAATAGCCGGCAATAAGTTTGGGCCAATCACGTGTTTCATCCCAATGAAATACTTGATTGGCCTCTGTCGCTTTTGTTAATTCTTTTCTGAACGAACGCAGCAAACGCTGTATATTTTTCTCGCGCCAATCGCCTTCTGCTCTTATTTCACATTTATCAAAATCAACTATCCAAGCCTTACCTGCGTTATCAAGCATCAAGTTATGACAATTTAAATCAGAATGATAAACCTGATGGTTGTGTAATTGCTTTATCACCTGCCCAAGACTTTCCCATTCATGGCTTTCTAACTGCCGTTGTTGGAGCAGTTTAAAAGTGTCCTGAGCATTCGGTATAACTTCGACCAAAATGTCTGCGCGATACCCCCATATTGGGGCCTTAACGTACCGAGCTGCTACTGGGCGAGGCACCGGCAGTCCAGCTTCTCGTAGTTTAAGCAGCAATGAAAACTCAGCCATTGCTCGGCTACTGGCAACAGGCTCGCGTTTGAAACGGTCCGTATTCACTTTGCCCACTAATCCGCCCCGATAATAATGACGGAGCAATAAACCGTGCTCTGCAGCATCAATGAACCACGCAGTGCTGCGTCCGGTAGCAGAGCCTTTAATTTGGTTGTGAGCACGCCAATATTCCGGATCAAAATAGTCGTTTGTACAATCGCTTAGAACCTCAGGATCGAACCACAAGGTCGTATCGCGAGTTGGTTTTACCGTTTGCATCATAAACACTGTCCTAGAAGTCGCTGCACCTGTAAACACAGATAGTGTCGCACGAATGTCCGAAAACACTGCGTTGGTAGCGCCTTGGTCATTGGCAAATTCCTGCGCTGCGTTGTCGGCTAACTGCTTGCAAAGTGCGGGTTGCTCAAGTAATTGATGCCAACTATTGGCGAGTTGATCGGCGTTTGAAACCATCATAACGCCATTGGCTTGCTGCAAGCGATCGTAAATGTCCTGAAAGTTAAATATGTGACAGCCAGAAATTACTGGGGTGTGGGTTGCAACCGGCTCGAGCGGATTGTGCCCGCCGCGCTCGATTAAGCTTCCGCCAACAAAAGCAACATCGGCGAGAGCGTACCACAACAATAGCTCGCCCATGCTGTCCCCTAAAAACACCTGACTTTGGCTAGCTATGTCCTCGCCACTGCTGCGTCGAACATAAGTAAAACCTGCTTTAGCAATAGCTTCAGCCCCAGCTTCGAAACGTTCTGGATGGCGTGGCACCAGTATAAGTAATGCGGAGGGGTGATGTTTTTGCAGTTTTCGAAACGCGCTTAGAACTTGTTCATCCTCGCCGTCGTGTGTGCTTGCCGCTAGTAAAATTAGCCTATTTAGCTGTTCCCGCAAGCGTTCAGCTTCAGCTTTTATCTCATGTGAAACTTGAAAATCGTGCTTTAAGTTCCCTCTCACCACAACCCGTTCGCTCGACATTCCCAACTCGATAAAACGCGTTCGAGTAGCTTGGGTTTGTGCCGCAATTGCCGTCACTGCAGGCCAGATTGGCCCAACGAGCCAACTGTACTTGCGATAGCTTTTAGCCGAGCGCTCCGACAACCGAGCATTAACCACCATCACCGGAACAGCGCGTTGCTGCGCTTGCTGTAACATACAAGGCCATAATTCAGTTTCTAAGATCACCACCAAGCGTGGCGCAAACTTATCGAAAAAACGACGCATCGAGCCCGGTGTGTCAATCGGTAAGTAAGCATGGAATACGCGATCGCCAAATAGCTTAACAGCCAGTTCAGCCGCTGTAGGAGTCATCGAGGTTAGTGTAACCCCAAGGTGAGGATAGTCATTTAAGATCTGTTCAATTAAGCCTTTAGCCGCGACAGTTTCACCAACTGAAACGCAGTGGATAATAATGCCATCGCGCGCCTGCACCGGAACATCTTGCAGCGCCAGCCGCTCAGGCCAACGCTGCCGATATGCTGGAGCCTTTCTACTACGCACCCACAAATATATAAATACCAATGGGGTTATGCAGCGAATCAGCAGCCGATAAGCAAATGTCATCTTCGCTTAACGCCAGTATTCTTTAATCCAAGTGGTTGGCAAAACCTTTCTATACCACTTCCCACTACGCCCTGCCACTGCGTCATCAGGGTGTGGACGCCCGTGAAATATAATCACTTTAGCGCCGGCAGGAATGCGCGGTTGTTGAAAAAAGCTAAGCGGGAATGGCCGCAAACAGTGGCGCTTAAAGCTACGACACCACTCAGCTGGCCAGTACTTCAACTTGCCTTGGCGTGCTACAAACTGCGTAATGAACTCTTGTTCATTACGAACGTCTTTACGTGAACCTACCGGATCATTCTTCAGATGTTCGAGAGCATCCACATGGGCGCCAATATTAAATCGAAATACCGACGTATTGCCGGTCGCATCAGATTTATCCCATTCTTTGATAACCAAGAAGTCGCCTTCAGGCTCAAAGAACTCGTCTAAACTGCCAACAATTACTATATCAAGGTCGAGAAAAAGGGTTGGCCCTTGCAAGTCATACAGCGGGTCGGCAAAACAAGTGAGCTTTAACCAACCATGCGCGAACGTCCATGGTTTACGTTGATCAAAGTCTTCAAAACCAATTTCCGGTATCGGCTTCACCTCAACTTCGTCGCGAATGCCTTCAGCATCGTCAGTCAAGCACACGAATCGAAACGGCAATGAAATATTGCGACTAACCATCGAATACAATGTATTGACGTAATCCGACCCGTATTTCTTACCCCACTTTATACAAATGATGTTAACTGGCTGCATGATTTTCCTGCCTGACGTTTGCCTTGTTTAATAGCGAGTATAATGCCAAATTTTCAGTGATCTCGCTATGCTAAAACACGTAATATCTAATGATATCCTTATAACTTAGCGCAGTTTTAACATATGACTAGTTTATCTTCAGAACTTGATGGCTGCCTGCTCGACCCAAGCGTGCTTACCTCAAGTTCGTTCGAGCGCATCGCATTGGTTTTAGGCGACCAGCTCAACGCGTCACACAGCTGGTATCGTGAAGTTGATCCACAACGGCTGTTTGTCATTATGGAAGTGCGCCAGGAAACAGACTACGCCACTCACCACATTCAAAAAGTTGTCGGCTTTTTTGCGGCAATGCGCAAATTTGCGGCCGCATTAACAAAAGCGGGTCATGAGGTCCTTTATCTCACTTTAGATGCCTCAGTAAATCAGCAAAACGTATGTAATAACCTAACCCATTTAACTTCCCTCGCGCCGAAGTTAACACACATAGATCTCCAACAGCCTGATGAATATCGCGTTGACGCCTACTTACAAGCTTGGGCCGAGCATCAATCGCTTACCGTAACCTGGCATGATACCGAGCACTTTCTGTGCGAAAGAAATGTTCTAAGCGAATGGTTTCCAGCTAAGCATAATTTTCTGATGGAAAGCTTTTATCGCCGAGTACGGAAGCTTACGGGATACCTGATGGAAAACGGCAAGCCGATTGGGGGAAAATGGAATTTTGATAAAGAAAATCGCAACAAGCTGCCAGCTAAGCATGAAGTTAGCAACACGTTATGTTTTGCGCATGATGTGAGTGCTCTGGTGGATATGATTAAGAAGTCAGGTGTTAAGACCATTGGTGAGATCAATCCGCGCCAATTCATCTGGCCAATAACTCGGGCCGAATCACGTCAACTCTTAGAGCACTTTGCACAGAATCTACTACCAGAATTTGGTCGCTATCAAGATGCCATGCACACAGACCATTGGTCGCTCTATCACGCCAGACTATCATTTGCGCTCAATACAAAAATGATTAGCCCCCGCGAGGTTGTAGAGCGTGCAATACGCCAATGGCAACAGCACCCAGACACCATTAACATTGCCCAAGTTGAAGGCTTTGTTAGGCAAATTATTGGCTGGCGAGAGTTTATTCGCGCAATATACTGGCATCACATGCCTGGCTACCAGAAGCTCAACTTTTTTGACAACAAACAGCCGCTACCAGACTTTTACTGGACGGGCGACACGCGCATGCAGTGCCTTGCAAGTAGTATCAAACAGTCGCTTAAATATGCATACGCCCATCACATTCAAAGGCTTATGATAACTGGTAACTTCGCGTTATTGATTGGCGCCGCCCCAGATGTGGTGGATGATTGGTATCTTGGAATATACATCGATGCTATTGAGTGGGTCGAGCTACCCAACACACGTGGCATGAGTCAATTCGCCGACGCCGGTATTTTAGCGACTAAACCCTATGTATCCAGCGGCTCGTACATTAACAAAATGTCGAACTATTGTGCCAACTGTCATTACGATGTGAACCAACGTACTGGAGATAACGCATGCCCGTTCAATAGCCTATACTGGAATTTCATACATCAACATCAACACCAACTTAGCAACAATCCACGTATGGCTTTGATTTTGAATCAATGGCAAAAACGTACTGCAGAACAACAGCAGGAATTAGTGCAACAAGCGAAACTTTACTTGGGCTCTATCAATAATCTATAGGGACTTTATATGAAACATTTTCTATCAGCAGTTTTGGCTGGTGTGGTACTGATGGGTTGCAGCAGTGCACCAACACCCGTGGCACCGATCATCAAGGACTTTGAAGCCAAACGTTACCTGGGTAAATGGTATGAAATAATACGACTACCGCACAGCTTTGAAGAAGGGTTAGAACAGGTTACTGCTGAATATCGCCTCAATGCAGACAACACCATTGAAGTCACAAACCGGGGTTATAATGTCGCCGAAGGTCAATGGGAAACAGCGATTGGACATGCGGAACCTATTGGCTTAGCAATGTACCGTGTTACGTTTTTTTGGCCATTTGACGGCGGCTATTATATTAGCCAACTGCACGAAGACGACGGCGGAAACTATCAGGTTTCTGTGGTAACGAGTGACAACCATGATTATTTCTGGGTACTTTCTCGCTCACCAGATGTGTCAGAAGAAGTTATTGAAGGCGTACTAAAACAAGCAGAGAGTTGGGGATATGATACCAGCCAGATGATTCGGGTGAATCATCCGACCGGTAGTCATTAATACTTACTGCGGACGGCGGCTACGACGCTCGCCTTGGCTACGGCCTGGGCGATCGTTACGACGTTGAGCGCCTTTAAATGCTGGGCGTTCACCACCTGGAGGACGCGGACGACGCGTGATTTGCTCAGTTGGAGCAAGCTCTAAGCCCATCTGTTGCTGACGCACACGAGCGCGTTGCAATACACGAACTACAGCCACCGGCATGCCTTTTGGTAATTCGACAAGGCTATGCGCGTCAAACAACTGGATTTGACCAATAAAGCGACTATCGATATCACCTTCGTTTGCAATTGCACCAACGATATCTTGTGGACGCGCACCGTGTTCACGGCCTACTTGAATGCGATAGGTATCAAATTCAATATTGGCATCGCGACCACGCGGGCTGCGTTTTTCACGACCGTCACGGCTATCGCCACGCGCATCGCGTTTGTCACGTGAACGCTCTTCGAATTTACGTGGTGGTGGATCTTCAGAAACAATCAATGGACGCTGAAGGTTCTGTTGCGCAAGCAATGCAGCTGCGATTTGGTCTGAATTCAAACCAGTTTCTTCCTGCATTTTTGCGATGATCTCGCTCAATACAGTGAAATTACCACCCGCTACAGTATCAACAATTTGCTGCTGCAATTTCTGCTGACGATGCGCGCTGAGCTCTTTCGCATTCGGTACTTCGAAGTTTTCGATGGTGCCGTTGGTTAAACGCTCATAGGTACGTAGTAAATGTTTTTCTTTACCACGATAAAATAAGATTGCTTCACCACTGCGACCAGCACGGCCAGTACGACCGATGCGATGCACATAGGATTCACTGTCACCCGGCAAATCATAGTTCACCACGTGGGTAATTTCTGGTACGTCAAGACCACGTGCAACAACGTCAGTTGCAACCAAAATCTCAATACGACCGCTGCGCAATTGCGCTACTGTTTGCTCGCGTTGAGATTGGTTCAAATCGCCACTCAATGGTGATGCCTTGAAACCTGAGGCTTGTAGCTGCTCAGTAACATCCATGGTGTCTGAACGTGTACGTACGAAAATCAGTACACGTTGATACTCAAGGGTTTCTAGCAAACGGGTTAATGCCTGCATCTTACTTAAACCGCGAACCAACCATGCGCGCTGGCGAATTGTCGCCTGTGCTTTGGTTTGAGCCGCGATTTGAATATTCAATGGTTGCTCACCCGCTTCGTTAACCAAGAAAGTTTTAGCGAGCTTACGAATAACCGGAGGCATGGTTGCTGAAAACAATGCACGTTGAGCAGTTTTTGGAACAGCTTTCATGATTGTTTCAATATCGTCAATAAAGCCCATATTCAACATTTCATCGGCTTCATCAAGCACAGCAAAACGCAGCGCGCTTAAGTTCAATACACCCTTTTTAAGCAAGTCGAGCAAACGACCAGGGGTACCAACAACCACTTGAGCGCCACCGCGTAATGCTTTGATTTGTGGACCAAATGCAGCGCCGCCATATACTGTGGTGACTTCGAGGCCACGTATTTGATTAGCAAATTCGTTGATAGCTTCCGCAACCTGCATCGCAAGTTCACGCGTTGGCGCAACAACCAATAATTGGGTGCTACGCTCGTTAGCATCAAGCATGCTCAAGCCAGGCAAACCAAAAGCAGCGGTTTTACCGGTACCGGTTTGCGCTTCGCCGAGCACGTTTTTGCCTTCCATAAGTGCAGGAATGGCCTGCAATTGGATTGGCGTTGGTTGGGTGAAATTCATTTTTTCTAGCTGTTTAAGCACAACAGCGGGCAGGCCCAAATCGGCGAACGATTGGCCAGTCATTACTTCAGACATATTTTTCTCACATGTTTCTGTATTGCGTATATAAAGGGGGTTGATATACGCCACGCTACAGAACACGATGAACACTCTGGCAGGAAATAGGCGCTGTTACCCCAGCAAATTCAGGGGTAAGTCCGCTCCCATCAATAGCGGTAATGACCCTGAGGCCGCGAACTATACGCTAAATGTTAGGGGAACACAAGTTAAACTAGCATTGAACTTATGACGTATAAGCCTAATACTCTGTTATACAATCAAATAAATTAGGAATGCTTATGCCAACCCACACTATGCGATCACTGATTCAAACGAACGCGTTTATTGATGGACATTGGATACCTACAGATGACCGCTTTCCCGTTACCAACCCGGCGAACGGCGATACCTTGGCTGACGTTGCGAATGGCGATGCGGCGTTAGCTGAGCGCGCGGTTGAGGCCGCTCATAAAGCACTTCCGTTATGGCGCGCGAAAACCGCTAAACAACGTGCTGATCTCCTTCGCCGTTGGTATCAAAGCATGATGGACAATAAACAAGCCCTTGGCGAACTGATGAGTGCCGAGCAAGGTAAACCAATTGCAGAGGCTATTGGTGAAGTGGAGTACGGTGCGAGTTTTGTCGATTGGTTCGCGGGCGAAGCTGAGCGCAATTATGGCGACATATTGCCAGTAAGCTCAGCAGATAAGCGCAGCTGGATTATCAAGCAACCGGTTGGTGTTTGTGCGGCTATTACGCCGTGGAACTTTCCTAACGCAATGATTACCCGCAAAGTAGCGCCTGCGCTTGCCGCAGGTTGCACAATCGTGGTTAAGCCACCACAGCTAACGCCATTATCAGCTTTGGCTCTGGCTCAATTGGCAAGTGAGGTTGGTATTCCGGATGGGGTTATTAATTTCGTGCCCACCACCCACTCGCGCGAAGTGGGTGAAGTGTTTACACAGCACCCGCGGGTACGCAAGTTTACCTTTACTGGCTCTACCGCTGTCGGTAAAAAACTTATGGAACAATGCGCTGGCACGATGAAAAAAGTATCGTTGGAATTGGGCGGCAATGCCCCCTTTATAGTGTTTGACGACGCTGATATAGATGTCGCTGTTAAAGAGCTTATTGCATGTAAATTCCGCAATGCCGGCCAAACCTGCATCAGTGCGAATCGTGTGCTGGTGCAAGAAAGTATTCACGATGCCTTTATTGAAAAGTTAGAAAGTGCATTAAATGGCATAAAAGTGGCGCCCGGTGACGCTGAAGATGTTGACTACGGTCCGTTGATAGATGCAGACGCCATTAGCAAGGTCACAGAATTAATTGAAGACGCAACGGCAGCAGGTGCACAAATTAAAACTGGCGGGCGGGTATTAAGTGAGTTGGGTGAGCTTTTTTATTCCCCCACGTTAGTCACAAAGGTGAAACACACCATGCGCATCGCTCAAGAAGAAATTTTTGGTCCTGTCATTGCCGTGCAAACCTTTACCGATGAAGCGCAGGGTGTGCAGCTTGCGAATGATACACCGTTTGGTTTAGCTGGCTATTTTTGTGCGCAAGACTACGCGCGTATTCAACGCGTAAGCGAACAACTTGAATGCGGTATGTTAGGTATCAATACCGGTTCTATCTCGCATGCTTACAATGCATTTGGCGGGGTCAAAGAGTCAGGCATTGGTCGCGAAGGTTCGCGCTATGGTTTAGCGGAATATCAAGAAACTAAAAACATCACATTAGGCGGTCTTGCATGAGCTCCTCAATAACAACGCAGTTACAGCGGTTACGCGCCAGCTATGATAGCGGATTAACGCGACCACTTGCATGGCGCTTACAACAACTGAAACAGTTAGAAAGTATGTTCGAAACACACGAACGCGAGCTGTTGCAGGCGCTGAATGCAGATTTAGGCAAGTCCAATGCCGAGGGCTGGCTCACTGAGTTGGGTTATTTGCGCAGCGACATTCGGCACACCGCGAAGCATTTAAAAAAATGGATGCGCCCCACTCGCGTTTCACAACCACTTTTAGCTTGGCCGGGCCGTAGCCATTTATACCCGGAGCCGCTCGGTGTGGTGCTAATTATCGGAGCATGGAATTATCCATTACAGTTATTGCTTAGCCCGCTGGTTGCAGCTCTTGCAGCCGGAAATTGCGCTATTGTGAAACCCTCCGAACTCGCCCCACGCACGGCAGACCTTATCGAGCGTTTGCTACCCGATTACCTGGCACCAGAAGCCGTGCACGTGGTAACTGGTGGCGCGGACGTAGCGACCGAACTACTAGCCCATAAATTTGACCACATTATGTACACCGGCGGCGGACGGGTTGGTCGTATTGTGATGAAAGCAGCAGCTGAGTTTCTGACGCCAGTCACACTAGAACTTGGTGGGAAAAGTCCTGCCGTGGTACTCGCTGATGCGGATATTAAAGTTACCGCCCGCCGCTTAGCGTGGGGAAAGTGGCTTAACGCTGGGCAAACCTGCATTGCTCCTGATTATGTTTTGGTTGATGAAACCGTTCATGATGACTTAATCACTGAGTTAAAACGGGCGACGGAAGAGTTTTTTAGCAACGAGCCGGAACTGGCTGATGACTATGGTCGTATTGTAAACAAGGCACACTTTGAACGCTTACGTGCCTACCTCAGTGATGGTCAAGTGGCTTTTGGTGGCGATTCCGATGCCCAAGAGCGGTACTTGCAGCCAACCGTATTAACCAATGTGTCGCCTTCAAGTAACGTTATGCAAGAGGAAATCTTCGGCCCTATTTTGCCCGTTGTTAAAATCAAGAACCTCGCTGAAGCCATTGAGTTTATTCGTGAACGTGACAAACCCTTAGCCCTATATGGATTCAGCCGTTCACAGCGTCAACTGACGCACTTAACTGAGCACACCCATGCGGGCAACCAGTGCAATAACGACACACTGATGTTTATGTTAAACCCCAAATTGCCTTTTGGCGGCGTTGGTGCAAGCGGTATGGGCCGTTATCACGGTAAGTTTGGCTTTGATACCTTTAGCCACTTAAAATCAGTGATGACAAGACCCTTTAAAATCGATCCGAGTTTTCGGTATCCTCCTTACACGTCCTTTAAGCAAAAATTAATGCGCTGGTTTTCTTAGATAAGAGGTTTCTGTGACTCAAGCTGTGGTAATTGATATAAATTTAGAAAACGCTCAACGCGTTATTATTGAAGGCTCGCAAGATAAGTTAGTCATTATCGACTTTTGGGCGGACTGGTGTGAATCCTGCAAGCAACTGATGCCGACATTGGAAAAGTTGGCAGCCGCATTTCCCACTCAAGTGGTTCTGGCTAAAGTTAACTGTGATGAACAGCAGCAATTGGCGACTCAATTTAATATTCGTAGCCTACCAACGGTTATCTTCTTTAAAGACGGACAACCAGTTGACGGCTTCGCCGGTGTTGAGCGAGAGTCTACTATTCGTGCTCGTATCGAAAAATATTTACCCACGGTAGACGATGAACTCGTCACACAAGCATTAAAGTGTGTAGAAACTGGCGAGTACGAACAAGGTTATACCTTGGCCAAGCAGGCCGTCGATATTAATCCTGATAGCAGTCAAGCTCAGATAGTGCTTGCTGACGCGGCTTGCGAACTAGGTCGCTTGGAACAAGCCGAACAGTTACTCTCGTCAATTCGCATGGTTGACCAAGATCAATATTTTCAGCACGTGATGAGTAAGTTGAATGTAGCCAAGCAAGCTGCCGACTCACCAGAACTACGGCAGCTTGCAGAGCAGCTTACCAGCGCACCTGACAATCACGAACTGCGACTGGAGTTAGCAGCCAAACTCTATGCTGCCCATCGCGCTGAAGAAGCACTGGAACATATTTTTGCTGTGTTGCGACAAGACCTGAACTTTGGTCAGGCCAAACAGCAGGCATTGGATATGTTAAATGCTTTACCAAAAGGTGACCCATTGGCAGCAAGCTACCGACGCAAGCTCTACAGCATGTTGTACTAGCTGGCCAGTTCAGCTGTTCAGGCGCAAATTTCCTGCTATTGGTCTGGTCTGCTTGCCGGAGCACCCTGCATGCGCTAGGATTGGCCAGTTTGCAATCCATTATAATAACGATGAACAAGGGTTCTCTCTATGAGCGCAGCGCGTGAGCATTTCAGCTCAAAAATCGGATTTATACTAGCCGCAGCAGGTTCAGCCGTAGGTATCGGCAACTTGGTCGGCTTTCCTGTAGCCGCCACCAAAAACGGTGGGGGTGCTTTTCTACTTATTTATGCATTGTTTGTCGCTTTCATTTGCTTGCCGGTCATGTTGGCAGAAATGGGTCTTGGACGCCGCTCACAGCATAGTCCTTACCGCGCCTATTCAGAGCTTGGCCAAGGTTTAAAGCGCTGGCGAATTGCTGGCCTACTCGCCACCATCACGCCGTTTATGATTGCGGTGTTTTACATGGTGATTACGGTATGGATATTCGGTTATTTGGTTCAATCATTGACGGGTAACCTCGATGCGCTCGCGTCCGAGGGGTATTTTGGGAAGTTCGTTAATGATTATGACTTCATTTGGTATTTAGCAGCTGTAACTATCATCATTAACTTCATTTTGGTTGGTGGTGTTCGTAAGGGTATTGAGCGTGCATCAAAAATTCTGATGCCGACATTATTCCTGATGCTGATACTTTTAGTGGCGTTTGTGCTTACTCTCGATAACGCATGGGCCGGTGTTCAATTTTACTTGGTGCCTGATTTTAGCCAAATTGATGGCTCCGTAATTAATGGCGCACTTGCCCAAGCCTTCTTCTCGCTTTCATTGGGGATGGGTATCCTTATAACCTACGGCTCATATTTCCGCCGCAGTGATGACATTGTTACCTCCGGTAAGTTGGTTGCGCTAACAGATACAGCGGTAGCCTTTATTGCAGGCTTAATGACCTTACCGGCTATTTTCGCTATCTATCCAGAAACGAATCCAGAAACTTTGAGTGATTCATCGGTAAGCATGATTTTCTCATTCTTTCCGAACATCTTCTTAGCCCTGTCGGATTCAGTGGGTTATTTAGCCGCCAGCGTTGCAGCAACAGTGTTCTTCTTGTTGGCTTTCGTGGCCGCGATAACGTCGCTCGTTTCGATTATTGAGGTACCTACATCATCATTAATGGAGAAGCGTGATATTTCGCGTAAACGCGCATTGTTGATGATGGGTATTGCCACAACGATTCTGACACTGGTTGCCGCTACTTCATTTGGCTTGGTACCGTGGTTCACCACATTTACCAGCTATGCCGGTGCCGATAAATCGGTGTTTGATGTTATTTACGATGTTTTTTATGACACAATTTTACCGTTGAACGGTTTATTGATCTGCTTATTCGTTCGTTTCCGTTGGAAGCGCGCTCAACTCACTGCTGAGTTAAGCGAAGGCAACCAAGCGTATGCGACGTCGTGGCTGGAAAAATACGTAAGCTTCTCAATCGGCACCTTTATTCCAGTTATCTTAGCGGTGATTTTCTTAAATACAGTACTGACTAAGTTCTTTGGGTACTCGTTCCTGTAAATTATGAGTCTTCAACGTATCGCCAAACATTTAAAGACTGCTCGGGTTCGAGCAGTCTTTTTATTTGACGGTCCGCCCGACTGGCTTACGTTCCATAAACAAGCCATTTTTAGGCAGCATGATGCTGTTTTGCACTTATCTGATAGCGACACCTCAGAAGTCGCAGTGCATCGATACCGCGATTATCTTGGCACCAATAACAACGCCGTTTTATTAGAGTTTAATCAGGTCATTCATGCCGATGCGCTTGCTGCGCTGGCCGGAACTGTCAACGGTGGCGGCATACTTTATGTCTTCTTACCTGCTACTGACTCCCCTTTCAAAAAACGATTGATACAAAGTGCTGAGCGCTTCGAACGTATCGAGCTCATTCGCCCCAATGCAGATCTGAAGCTACTTACTGAAAAGCTTTGTACTGAACAGCTACCTGAGGTCGACGAGCCGACGCTGCCAAACGCTGATCAAAAACAAATCGTCGACTGCATGATCGATTTACCAGGAACCTGCCATATTCTGATGGCTGACCGCGGACGCGGAAAAAGTACAACACTAGGGTTGGCATGTCAGGCATGGATACGTAATTATCGCGGCCGTGAATTGGTCGTAACTGGCCCTCGTCCCTCAGCGGTATCAACTTTACTGGAACATGCCGCACAATCAGTGCGTTTTGTTGCTTGGGATAAGCTGCTATCCGACTATCCTGCACAAAGCGTTCGTTTGATTATTGATGAGGCTGCTGCCATCCCTATGCATGTGTTACAGCAACTCGCGCAACGATTCACAGTATGGGCCATCGCAACCACCGTCGATGGCTATGAAGGCTGCGGCAGAGGCTTTGCGGTGCGCTTTTTAGAATGGATTCAACAGCAGCGGGTCTGTAAGGTTCATGCACTTGAACGACCGATTCGTTGGTCTGAATTTGACACCTGTGAGCCATGGCTCAACCAGGCTCTGCTCATGCAAGTGCAGCACACGCAAATGACAACTGAGGCGCTTGCTTCAAAAGCTCCGCTAGAGTTTCAGGATACTCACGCTAGCGAATTGAGTGAAGCTGACTTAACCGAAGTGATTATATTGCTGCTGGAAGCGCACTATCAGAGTAGCCCGAATGATTTACGTCTATTGCTCGACGATAATGAACAGCGATTAGTACTAGCCCGCCGTAACCGACTGCTTATAGGTGTTATTTGGTACGGCCACGAAGGGCCTCTTCCTGAAGCATTGCACACGCCTATTAAAGAAGGAAAGCGCCGTTTAAATGGCAATATTTTGCCGCAAGCTATCGCCTTTTATCTACAGCAACAAGACGTTCTGAACTGGCAATGGTGGCGCGTTACGCGAATAGCGGTACATGACGATGTGCGGCGTCAAGGCGTTGGGCTGCAATTACTGGCCCATCTTACCAAGCTCGCTGAACGTGCTAACATCGATGCACTTGGCTCAAGCTTCGGTGCCAGCCCCGACGTCTTAGAATTCTGGACGCAAACGTCTTTCCAGGTAATTCGTATGGGGCGCAAACTAAACATGGCTAGTGGTTACCCCAATGCCATAGTAGCTAGCGGTCTATCCAGCCGTAGCCAAGAACTGGTTCGTGTTTTGCATGACTATTGCAATGCCGAGCTTGATTGGAAAGCGCATACGCCCGTGAATATCTCAACAGCCACACATCAAGTTGCCAGACAGGTACTCGGTGGGTTTGCACATGGCAACCTCCCTTTTACTGAAGCGCAGTTCGCATGGACAGTTTGCGACATGAAGCTGCCTATTAAAGCGACCGGACTCACGCTACCCGGGCAAATTCTTAATACCACCGATGACCTTGCTCGCCTGACGCAACGCTACGGGTACAGCAGCCAACAAACCATGCAAAATCAATTGCGCCAAATAGCCCGCGAATACCTCGAACTCACTCGGTAAAGACTGTTAAAATAGTCATCTAAATATGCTGATTTAATAAAATTATGCTATCTTTTAGCCTTTGTATTCACCCGCAACAAAAGGGTTATATTTCATGTCTCGAGTATTAATTATTGGTGCTGGCGGAGTAGCCGGCGTAGTGGTAAAGAAGTGTGCAATGTTGCCAGAATACTTCTCTGAAATTCACCTTGCTAGCCGCACTGTATCCAAGTGCGAAAAGCTTCAAGAAGAAGTGGGTAAAGACCGTGTTGTCGGTGTGTATACCGTCGATGCTGACAATGCCAGCGAAGTGGCTGATTTAATTCGTAAAGTGCAGCCTAGCCTGGTGATTAATGTTGCTTTACCTTATCAAGATTTACCAATCATGGATGCTTGTCTCGAGACTGGCGTACATTATTTAGATACCGCCAATTATGAGCCAAAAGACGAAGCTAAGTTCGAATACTCTTGGCAGTGGGCTTATCAGGATAAGTTCAAAGAAAAAGGTATTATGGCGCTATTGGGAGCTGGTTTTGACCCGGGCGTGACCAATGTGTTCACTGCGTATGCAGCCAAGCACTACTTCGATGAAGTACATTATTTAGACATCGTCGACTGTAACGGTGGTGATCATGGTCAAGCTTTTGCGACCAACTTTAATCCAGAAATTAATATCCGCGAAATTACTCAACGTGGTAAGTACTGGGAAAATGGCGAGTGGCATGAAACTGATCCAATCAGCGTTCGTGAAGACTTGGACTACCCAGGCGTTGGCGTTCGTGCATCGTATTTGCTATTCCATGAAGAATTAGAATCGCTTGTTAAGCATTTCCCGACCATTAAGCGTGCGCGCTTCTGGATGACATTTGGCGAGCAATATTTGACCCACCTACGCGTTTTAGAAAACGTAGGCATGACGTCAATTCAACCTGTCGAATTCCAGGGTCAGAAAATCGTACCGCTTGAATTCTTAAAGGCCGTGTTACCTAACCCTGGATCATTAGCGGAAGGTTATACTGGCATGACCTGCATTGGTACTTATGTAACGGGTATCAAAGACGGTAAAGAGAAGACAATCTTCATTTACAACAACTGTGACCATGCAGTTTGTAATGCAGAAGTCGGTGCTCAGGCTGTTTCGTACACAACTGGTGTTCCTGCAATGATTGCCGCCTCAATGATGCTGCAAGGCCATTGGATGAAACCGGGCGTATGGAACATGGAACAGTTCGATCCAGATGAGTTCATGAACCGTCTAAACCAATACGGCCTTCCATGGAAGGTGGTAGAAACTGAATCTCCATTTAAGCGCTAATAACTATGACCAATCCGTTCTTAAATTCGGACATCCCGTCGCCTTGTTACGTCTGTGATGAGGCGGCGTTAGAGCAAAACCTAAAATTGATGCAGCGTGTGCAACAAGAAAGCGAAGCGCATATTATTCTTGCGCTTAAAGGCTTCTCGATGTGGAGCACGTTCCCGCTAGTGCGTGAATACCTAAAAGGCTGCACGGCAAGCTCTGTGTGGGAAGCTCGACTCGCTGCCGAAGAGTTCGGTCGCGAAGTTCATGCGTACGCGCCGGCATACAAGCAAGCTGACATTGATGCCTTGCTACCCTTGGTGCATCACATTTCATTTAACAGTATGTCGCAATGGCACACCTATCGTGAACAAGTGCTCGCCGCTGGTGTTTCAGCTGGTTTGCGAATTAACCCAGAGCATCAAGAGGCGGAAACTGAACTCTACGACCCAAGTGCACCTGGTTCGCGTTTAGGGATTCGCTTGCGAGATTTAGAGGGTGCAGACCTCACCGGTATTGAGGGGTTACATGTACATAATCTATGTGAGTGTGACTCGCTCGCACTTGAGCGTACGCTAGAAGCAGTCGAAGAAAAATTTGGCGATATCTTGCACCAGATGAAATGGCTGAATTTAGGTGGCGGTCATCTTATGACTCGACAAGGTTACGACGTTGACCATCTCATCAGCCAATTAAAACGCTTGAAAAAAACTTATAATCTTCAAGTTATTCTTGAGCCAGGCTCAGCAGTTGCTTGGCAAACAGGCCCGCTTATTGCTGAAGTTGTCGATATTATTGAGAACGATGGGCAAATTGCACTGCTCGATATTTCTGCCACTGCGCATATGCCTGATGTTTTGGAGATGCCATATAGACCAACCATTACCAATGCACGAGAGCCGGGTGTGCTGCCGCATACGTACAAGCTCGGTGGTAATTCGTGTTTGGCGGGAGATGTTATTGGGCTCTATAGTTTCGAACATCCTCTGCAACGAGGTGATCGGATAATCTTTGAAGATATGATGCATTATACCATGGTGAAGACATCGTTTTTTAACGGCGTTGAACACCCAGGCATCGGCATATTGAGACGCGATGGTCGCTTCGAACTCATTCGTAAGTTCACTTACGAAGATTTCCGCGACCGCTTGTCGTGAACGGTACGAGCGAAACAAAAAAGCACAGCCAAGGCTGTGCTTTTTTATATGAACCTTCTTTATATCGCAGTTATATCGTCATTTTTCCTGACGCGCGTAACAAGCCAAACCTTGTAAGACTAGTTCAGTACGAACCTCGCCCCTGCGTTTAATATCCGCTGGTAATAACGGGATTGATCCCCCGCTATATAAAATACGGTAATCAAACCAATCGAGCTCGGTTTCGGAAACTGAAATAGCTTGCCGCACTAGGCCAACAAAGGTGTTCACACAACCATTCAATAAGCAATCTGGGGTACTTTGTCCAAGTTGCTGCGCTTTTCCCCAATGTTCTTCACTTTCCGCTTCCGTAAATACGTTTGGAGCGCGATTCAATACAGACGTTTTCATCAGGTTAACGCCTGGCGCTATCCAGCCACCCAGATGTTGTCCATGTTCATCAATCCAATCAACGGTTATCGCTGTGCCCGCATCAATAATCACTGTGGCTTTCGGCTGCTCATCAAACGCACCAAGCATCGCCAACCAGCGATCAACACCTAAGTTATTCGGCTCAGAATAAGAGTTTTTAACGCCGAAAGCCGCCGCTTCAGAATTCACAGAATTCACCTTAAGAGAAGGCGCTTGGCTAAGCCAGGCAGCAACGGAATCTTTGCGATTTTGGCTGCTGACAGCAGCAAGCCACACACTTTCAACGTCTGATGAAATCGTGTGTTCATGCAGTTCATCGTACGCAACATTCAACCATGGCTCGAGATGCCCTTCTGCATCCATTAATGCAGCTTTTACCCGGGTATTACCTGCATCTATTAGTAATTTATGCGCCATATCGTAAACTTACCTCTCCAGCGTGGAATCGTTCTAAATTTCCTTCACGTTTTACAAGCAACGCGCCGGTTTCGTCTATACCTTCGGCAATACCATGCAGTTCTTTATCACCCATCAAAATACGAACTGGCTGCTTGGCTAACCGATCGTATTTTTGCCAGCTGGGGAGAAAATGATTTAGTCCGGACTCATTATAAGCCTGCAACGCTTTGCGGCATTTTATGACCAGCGCTGCCGCTACTTCATTGCGATTAAACTTACCGTTTAATAGGGTAGAAAGATCAGTCCAGGGTTGGTCAATCTGATCGGCCATCCAAGGCGGCATTGTTAAGTTCAATCCAATGCCAATAATCGAATGAGCAACACCAAGCGCTTGTCCCTCGAGTTCAATTAATATACCTGCAACTTTCTTTCCGTTAACTAGGACATCGTTCGGCCATTTCACTTCCACATCAAACACGCCCAGCTCAGATAGCAGCTCGGCTATGACCGTGCCCAAGGCAATACTAAGCCCCATAGCGGCGCTCATGCCTTGATCAAGCCGCCAGTACATACTCATGTATAAGTTGCTGCCAAAGGGTGATACCCAGCGCTTACCGCGGCGACCACGCCCTTGTGTTTGAGCTTCTGAAAAGACCGTAAGACCCGGATCAATTCCGAGACTAATTTGCTGCTTAATATAATCATTTGTTGAAGCTAAAATACGCTCAAGATAGATATTATCAACGCGCTCCCCTTCAGCTTCAATATGAGCATGAATTTGCTCCATATTAATGAGCGCTAGCGGCGCTGCCAGCCGATAACCTTTACCTGTGATACGAAATACATCCACGCCAAGAGCTTGGATGTCCTTAATATACTGGCTTACGGCTGTACGACTAACGCCCAACAGAGCGCCAAGAGCTTCACCTGAATGAAAATGACCATCACTTAGTCGCTCTATTACCTGAACTACTCTGTCGCATCGCTGTGGTTTCATAGTGACATCATTCCTTGCCCACCTATCAGACGAACTTCAGCTTCAAGGTTAACACCGAACTCAAGGTTAACTTTTTCCTGAATATACCGTGCGAGATTCAATACATCTTCCCCAGTCGCCGAACCGATATTAATTAGTACCAGTGCTTGTTTATCATGCACCGCCGCACCGCCTATTGAATACCCCTTCAATCGCAGATAATCAATCATCCAGCCCGCAGCTAACTTAATCTTACCTGAGGGGCTCGTAAAATATGGCATCTCAGGATAACGGGAAATTAATTCTTTGAGTTGAGAAGGCTCAACTAATGGGTTTTTAAAGAAACTTCCAGCATTTGGAATCCGCTTAGGATCAGGAAGTTTGGCTGTTCGAATCGCGATAACTTTTTCAAATATGTCTGCCGGTGTAACCGGCAAGCTTAAACTTTTTAGTTCTCCATAACTGACTTCCGCTTGCCAGTTCTTGGGAATCTTAAACCGCACACTTGTTATTAACCAACGCGCAGGATTTTGCTTAAAAATGCTATCGCGGTAGGCAAAGTGGCACGCATCGTTCGCTAGCATATAACGGGATTGCGACTGACGATCCCATACTTCGACGCTCTCAATAAACTCGCTCACTTCACGGCCATATGCTCCAATATTTTGTACCGGAGCAGCACCAACAGTACCTGGGATCAAAGCAAGATTTTCGAAGCCGAAAATTCCTTGCGCGTGAAGTTTGCAAACAAGTTCATGCCAGTTCTCGCCCGCTGCAACATGCACCTGCCAAAAATCCAAACTTTCATGGATTTCGATACCCATCAACCGCACGTGTAAAATTGGAAATTCAATATCTTCAAGAAACAGAGTATTAGAACCCGCACCTAATATATATGCGTTACTCGGTATGCCGCTAAGCTGAGATAGATCGTCAAGCACAATAATTCGCGCCGCTTCTGAGGGCAGGCGAAAGCTGTGCAAGCAAGATAGGTTAGTTGATTCGATTACGTCGTTCATTGCGCAATTATACGGCGATGAATATGGAAAGGCGAGAGCGTTGGTAGTTATTCGTTAATCGTTATTGGTTAATCGTTGCTGGAAGTGGTCTTTCTTTTTTCGAGTAACCAATAACGAATAACCAATAACGCTTTTGTTTTTCAGACATAAAAAAACCCCGAGCGTTAGCTCGGGGTTCTCGATTTAAAGCCTGGCGGTGTCCTACTCTCACATGGGGAAGCCCCACACTACCATCGGCGCTGAAGCGTTTCACTACTGAGTTCGGAATGGATCAGGTGGTTCCACTTCGCTATGGCCGCCAGGCAAAA
>NZ_RSFE01000004.1 GCF_004025325.1 Pseudidiomarina gelatinasegens
GTGGCACGCTTTTTATCGCAAGTTATCGAGGCTCGTAAGAGGCCTGACTCGATTGTTTGCGACAACGGCACAGAATTTACGAGCAAGGCTATGTTCTTCTGGAGCAAAACTGAAGGTGTACGCCTGAGCTTTATTCAGCCAGGGAAACCCACACAGAATGCCTTCGTAGAGAGTCTGAACGGAAAGTTCAGGAATGAATGCTTAAACCAGCATTGGTTTAGAACTCTTGATGAGGCACGTTACGACATTGAGCAGTGGCAGCGTCATTACAACGAAGAAAGACCACACAGTTCACTGAATTATTTACCGCCAGCTGAATATGCAAAACAGGTGGCATAGAAACTGAAATCTCATTGAAAATATGGTGTTATTTCAGGGGAAAGGTCAATGCTTTCACGAATTCAACCGCTCACAAAAGAGTAATACAATATGAAACTAAAAAAATCAGCCAACATATTATCAATCATCTTCGCAGCAACATTTTTGGTCAGTTGCGGAAGTTCAGATGACTCTACAGAGGTGGACGGACTCCCCACCTATATTGTTAATGTTGAATCGACACCACACTATTTTGGCGTAGATTCCGATATTAACATTGACGCAGTTGCACAAGTGCAGAACGGCACTGACACCGTAGCTTCTGACATTTATGGTTTTGAATACGAGTTTGGAACCTCATACGAGTTGCGTGTTTGGCAACTCGAAATTGCAGCATCCGACAGTTCAAGCGGGATTTCAACAGAGCTCGTCGAGGTGATCTCAGCGACACCTGATGCAATTGGCACAAGTTACGTTTACAACGAAGTGACATTAGAAGGAAATCCATTCACCGCGAACGAGCAAACAGCTGGCGTGTATGCATTTTACCAGTATGAATTTCTGTGTGCCGAAAACGTTGACTGTGATGGGCTTGTTGCCATAGCCGACAGTGGTGGTTTGGTGAGTGTTGAGTTTGAATACACCGGTGGCGAGGTTCCCATTACACTGGTGTGGTGGAATTAACCGCAATCCATCTCAAGTTAGTTAACGATTTAAATTAAGCCCTCAAAGCTGGACATGCCAGTTATTCGGGGCTTTTTATTTCTATACATCACAGTAAGAAATTCATCAAAAGTCACTATTATCTGCAAAGAATAAACCTTCAACGCAAAGTGTTCCGAACCAAAACACGCTTTAACACGAAAAACTATTAGCTTCCCCCCAACAATCTCTTAATTCTTCTTATGCTCACCAAAGTGAAAAACATACTTGAACTTCAACTTAGAAACGTCTACCCACTAGCAACGGACCGTTGAAAGCTAATATTTATAGGCCTTTCAAGATTGCTCATTCAAAATAATTTATTAGCGCTTATTATGGGAATTTACACGAATAATGAGCCACTTAAAATTGGGGGATTACACTCTAGCCTATTTCTCAATTTTTGCGGGACAAAATTTCATCTCAGAAGCCTCTATTTGTTTTGAATTACATGACGTAACTAATATTAATAAGCTAATGCTGAATGCAAGCATACTTCTTTGAATCATATTTTAAACATCCACTTTTTGCGTAACCATTCCAGAGCATATTTTCGCTTTTAAAAATAGTCCCAGATAATTTGGGCGGCGGGGCCTGCAATGCGCTCTGCTGAGCGAACAAGATGCACTTCCAGGTGAACCTGGTTGATGAAGTCCGGTATGTCGATGCGGATGAGATCACCGCGCGCCAGCTCATCGCCAATAATGTCACCGGGTACAATACCCCAGCCCATACCGGCTACGAGTAATTCACGCTGGGCGATGGAGTCGTTAACACGTATCCGTTGTTGGCCGGGCATACGAATCATTCGGTCCAAATTAATGCCGACGTCTTGGTTTTGCGGCATCAACATGGGTATGTCGAGTAAATCACGCCGCTGGGTGGGCAAGCCATACTTGGCCACAAGTGCTGGCGAAATGGTGACCAACAATTCAAATGGGCGGACTAACTTGGTTTCAAAATCACCATGCTGCCGAAACACGGGTAACCAAGGCGTTAATGCTAAATCGGCTTCACCTTCTCGAATGGCCCGCAAAGAGCGCAGTTGTGCTTCGCCGTTTAGCAGAAGATCAGTGGTTGGGTAACGGGTTTGCATGGCGCGCATGGCCTCAAATAAGCTGGCGGGTGCGCAGGTGTGATCGTACGAAATACGTAGCACCGGCTCTGCACCATCGCGCAACTGTTGGGTTAAGGATTGCAAACGTTGTTGCTGCCGCAGTACCTCGCGCGCCTGTCGTAAAAATTGCTCACCATAAGCGGTTAATTTTAGCCGATAGCCTTCACGATCAAACAGCGGAAACCCCACCTCGTCTTCAAGCTTCTTAAGTGCCATACTGACCGCTGCTTGGGTTCGGTGTAAGTGTTCGGCAGCCCCCAATAGCGTTCCTGTCTCACTCAATGCATTGAGCATTTGTAGTTGTTGAATCTTCATCGCAAGCGCACCGAATCTAATTAAATAAAACTGAACATGTATTCAAGATTAATTCAGTATTATTTTACATGCAACAGCGTAAAATCATTATCCGTGTTCTCGTTCCAACGAATAACCAATAACTAATAACTAATATCGCTCTCGTTTTTCATCTCACTGGAGGTTTTATGCACATTCGTTTTTTCATCCTCGCCGCCCTTGCGGCTTTAGCTGGTTGCAGCGATGCACCGCAGGAGAAACAGCGCGCGGCAGTCATACAACCGGTGAAGTTGCATACCGTCAGTTTTGCTGATGGTCAGCGTGTACGCAGTTTCCCGGCGGTGGTTGAAGCTGCGCAAGTGGCACAACTGGCGTTTCGCGTAGGTGGTGAAATTCAAGAGTTTCCGGTTAAGGCCGGGCATGAGGTTACACAAGGCCAATTGATTGCCAAGCTCGACCCAACCGATTATCAATTGGTACTGGACCAAGCGCAGGCGCGCTTTGAGTTGGCACAGGCGCAATTTCGCCGCACAGAAAACCTGGTTGACCAAGGGGTGATATCGCCACAGCAATTTGACGAAGTGAAGTCGAACCTTGAAGTTGCGCGGGCGAATGTTGAAACGGCCCGAGCCAACGTGCGCTATACCGAGTTACGCGCACCCTTTGCTGGAACCATTGCCCACGTGTTTGTTGAGCGCTATGAAACCGTGCAGCCACAGCGTCAAATCGCGACCTTGCAAATGAATAACGCAATTGATGTCAGTATTCGCGTACCTGAGGGGCTTTTTGCGCGGGTGCAACGCCAAACGAATTACCAGCCTGACGTGACCTTTGCAGCAGCGCCAGAACGACAGTTCAAGGCCAGTTTAAAAGAGTGGGATTCCACTGCCGACCCTGCTACCAACACCTACAAGGTGGTGTTTACCCTACCCGCGCCAGAAAATTTGAATGTGCTTCCGGGTATGTCGGCAATGGTGTCAGTTGATGCGAATGCTGTGTCACAGCAGGCTGAAGCCGCCATATTAGTGCCCACAGCAGCGTTGTTTTCGCCCACCTCAGATGCGCCTGACCAAGGGCATTTTGTTTGGGTTTTTAATCCTGAAACCGAGCGGGTTCAACAGCGCCAAATTACCGTTCGAGCGGTGACCAACCAGGGCGTTGAGGTTATCGACGGGTTAACGCCCGGCGAGCAAATCGTGATTGCCGGCGTGCATGCGTTGCAAAGCGAACAGCAGGTGCGTCCATGGGTTAAGGAGCGTGGCCTGTGATAAATATCGCTCGCTACAGTATAAAGCGCACCACCACCAGTTGGTTGGTGTTGCTGATTTTACTGCTTGGTGGTGTGGTGGCGCTGCAAAATATTGGCCGCTTAGAGGACCCTGAATTCACCTTAAAGCAAGCCATGGTGATTACCCAGTATCCCGGCGCCACGTCACAGCAAGTTGAAGAAGAAGTAACCTACCGGCTGGAAAATGCCATTCAAGAATTGAGCTACGTTGACCATATTACGTCGGTGTCACAGCCTGGCTTAAGTCAAATCATGATTGAGATGCACAGCACGCTGCGCAAGCATCAAATGCCGCAGGTGTGGGATGAGCTGCGCCGCAAGGTCAACGACACCCGCAAACATTTGCCGCCAGGCAGCGGCGAGCCAATGGTGAAAGACGACTTTGCTGATGTATATGGCATGACGTTCGCGATTACTGGCGAGGGCTATAGCTATCAGGATATTGCCGACTATACCGATTACCTGCGCCGCGAATTGGTGTTGGTTAAAGGGGTTGGCAAAGTACAAGTTTCCGGCAAACAAAACGAACAGGTGATCGTTGAAGTTTCACGTGAAAAACTTGCTAACTTTGGCGTGCCGCCTCAACAAATCGTTAATTTGCTGCAAACCCAAAACACCGTCAGCGATGCTGGCCGCGTGCAAGTAGGTAGCGAACGCATTCGTCTGCAAACCAGCGGCGAGTTTAAAAGCGTTAATGAACTATCCAACTTAATGATCAGCAACCCGGGTGCCGACGAACGTATCTTGTTGCGCGATGTGGCGACGGTAACGCGTGAATACCAAGACATTCCGACGCATTTAGTACGTTACAACGGTGAAGATTCCTTGTGGTTAGCACTGTCATTTGCTGAAGACGTGAACGTGGTCGATGTGGGTGAACGCGTCATGCAACGTCTGGACGAGCTGCGTTATGCACAACCAGTTGGCATGGAGGTTCAAAAAATTTATGACCAGCCTTCGGAAGTGGATAATTCGGTCAATAATTTCCTGATTAACCTCGCTGAAGCCATCGTGATTGTGGTGATAGCGTTACTGTTAACCATGGGCTTACGCTCGGGCGTACTCATTGGCAGTGTATTGCTCATCACCGTGCTTGGCAGCTTTATCTTCATGTACCTGATGGACATTCAACTGCAACGGGTTTCTTTAGGCGCCCTGATTATTGCGCTGGGCATGCTGGTTGATAACGCAATTGTGATTGCCGAAGGTATGCTGGTTGGTGTTCGGCGTGGCCTGTCACGGGTTCAAGCCGCCATTGACGTGGTGCAACAGAATATTTGGCCGTTACTGGGCGCAACCGCCGTTGCCATTATTGCCTTTGCGCCAATAGGCCTGTCACGAGATGCCAGCGGCGAGTATGCCAATTCGCTGTTCTGGGTGCTGTTTATTTCGTTGTTACTCAGTTGGTTCACAGCCATTACGCTGACACCGTTTTTAGGAAACATATTATTCCGCAAAGATGCGCGCGCCCGAACAGCTCGTGAGCAGCCGGAAGACGACGACCACGTTTATAATCACTGGGTGTTTCGTGGTTATCGCATCATGCTGCACTGGTTTTTACGCTGGCGTAAAACAACTGTTGCGGTGATGCTGTTGCTGTTGGTTGTTGCTGGCTACGGGTTTACCACAATAAAACAGTCGTTCTTTCCACCCAGCACGACACCAATGGCGTTTGTCGATTTGTGGTACCCACAAGGCACCGACATACGTGCGACAGCGCAGCAAGTGAAACAGCTGGAACATTACTTGGCCACACAGCGCGTGGATGCGGAAAACCAAAACAATGGCTTAAAATTTGTCGCCTCAACCATTGGTCAGGGTGCGCCGCGATTTACGCTGACCTACCAAGTGGAAAAGTCTTATGAAAGTTACGCGCAGCTTATTTTACGGGCGGAAAGCACCGACCAGCTGCAGGCTATTTTATTGGACTTTGAAGCTTACCTGAAGGTTGAGCAACCTGACGTTGAGTACAAAATGAAGCCCCTGGAAATGGGTCCCACGCAAACCGCGAAAATCGAAGCCCGCTTTAGTGGTTCTGACCCGGTTGTGCTGCGCCAATTGGCCGACCAAGCGCGGTCAATTATGGCACAAGACGACGGTGTGCATAACTTGCGTGATAACTGGCGCCAGCGCACCAAAGTGCTGCAACCTGAATTCAATGAAGCGGCAGCACGGCGCTTGGGCATCACCAAATCGGATGTTGACGATGTACTGAAGCGGAACTTTACCGGGCAAACAGTTGGCGTTTATCGTGACGGCACTGACTTGTTGCCGATTGTGGTGCGCGCCCCGGCCGGTGAACGTACTGATTTGAACAACTGGCAAGAGCTGCAAGTATACAGCTCAGCCTTGCAGCAGCATATTCCGCTTGGTCAAGTGGTGCGTGACATGACCTTGTTGGCCGAGGACAACCTCATACTGCGCCGCGACCGCAAGCGCACAATTACCGTTATGGCCGACCACGATATTTTTGGCGACGAAACCCCAGCTATGGTCTTGTCGCGCGTTCGCCCAGCGATTGAAGCGATTGAATTGCCGGTTGGTTATGAGCTGAGTTGGGGTGGCGAATTCGAGGCCTCAGAAAAAGCCACAGGCGCAGTATTCCAAGCTTTGCCACTCGCCTTTTTAGTGATGTTCATTATTACCGTATTGTTGTTTAGCTCCATTCGTCAGGCCAGCGTGCTCTGGACCACCGTACCGCTGAGCGTTATTGGCGTTACCTTGGGGCTATGGGTAACCAATCAGCCGTTTGGTTTTATGGCCTTGCTTGGTTTCTTAAGCTTGTCAGGCATGCTGATTAAAAACGGCGTGGTGTTGCTGGAGCAAGTGCGCGTTGAGTTGCATGCGGGCAAAGAGGCGCTTAGTGCGCTTGTTGATGCCTCAATTAGTCGCGTGCGGCCGGTCACCATGACCGCAGCCACCACCATTGTCGGAATGATCCCATTGTTATTTGATGACTTCTTTGTCAGCATGGCGGTGGTTATTATGTTTGGCTTGGGCTTCGCTACCCTGTTAACACTGGTGGTGGTGCCGGTTATGTATGCGTTAGTGATGCGAGTTAAATGAACATAAATGTATTAGGCGCCAGCGGCGGCTTAGCTGGGCTGAGCGGCAGCACCTGCCTGCAAATCAGCGAAACCATATTGATTGATGCCGGAACCGGTATCAGTCAATTGAACCTGGCACAAATGCAGCAGGTACGGCATATATTTTTAAGCCACAGCCATAGCGATCATATCTGTTGCCTGCCCATGCTGCTGGCTAACTTATTTAACGCGCTTGACCCGTCTCAGTCGGTGACCTTGTATGGCTCAAAAGACACGTTCGCTGCGCTTAAGGCACACGTGTTTAACTGGGTGATTTGGCCCGATATGACGGTGATGCCGTCGGCAGAAAAGCCACTTGTGCGTCTGCAAGAAATTGCAGCGGGCGAATCCGTTACCATTGAGGGTATAGAGATTAAGACCTTTGCCACCTACCACACCGTGCCCACGTTAGGATATGCAGTGCGCAAAGCTGGGCAACTGACGGCCTTTGTTGCTGACACGGGTTATGCCGAAAGTGTTGTCAGCGCTCTCAACGCATTGGGCCCGCTTGATGCTATTATTCTTGAATGCTCGTTTCCCAACGAACTCGAAGCGATAGCATTGCAGTCGTGCCACTTAACGCCACACCTTTGCGAAAAGCTGCTCGGCGGTTTAACCGAGCAGCCCAAACGCATTTGGATTAATCATCTGAAGCCCGACCTGGCCGAACGCATTCAGCCGCAGCTAGCCCCTGACTGGCAGCTACTGCTATAGATCGGGCTACTCATTTAAGCTGCCTTAACTTTGCGTTGCCAATACAGCCAATAAACCGCCGGTAACACAAACAAACTTAATAGTGGCGCAGCCACCATGCCACCAATCATAGGTGCGGCAATGCGCTGCATCACTTCACTACCAGTGCCCTCAGTGAGCATAATCGGCAGTAGGCCGGCGATAATGGTTATTACCGTCATTGCTTTCGGTCGCACTCGCTGCACCGCCCCTTCCATAATGGCGTCATGCAAGCTGGTGCGGGTACGCTCAGTACGGTCGTGCCACGCATTGTTCAAGTACAACAACATCACCACGCCAAACTCGGCGGCAACACCCGCCAGCGCTATCATGCCCACCACCACAGCGATGGACAGGTTAAACCCGAGCAACCAGATAAACCATAAGCTACCCGCCAATGCGAGTGGCAATGTCGCCATGATCAGCACCGCCTGTTTGAACGAGCGGAAGGTGAAATACAGCAGAATAAGGATGACCGCTAAGGTTACCGGCACCACCTCTTGCAACTTGGCTTTTACGCGTTGCATGGACTCGTATTGCCCTGACCAGCTAACGCTGTAGCGCGGTGGAAGTTGGTACGCATCCACAATAGGTTGGGCGGCGGCCAATACATCACTGACGGGTACATCTGCCGCGACATCTACGAATATCCAGCCGGTAGGCCGTGCATTTTCACTGCGAATCATTGCCGGCCCCATGGTTACACGAATATCAGCAACCTGTTCAAGAGTAACCCAGGCGCCGTCTTTGCTGACCAATGGCATGGTTTTCAAACGTTCAACGTGGTCACGCTCGGCACGCGGATAGCGCAATGTGATTGGGTAGCGTTCTGTACCTTCAACGGTTTCTGCAATGGTCGCGCCGCCGATGCCAAATTTTATCGCGTTTTGAATATCGGCTTGGGTGAGGCCATAGCGCGCCGCTTTGTCCAGTTGCGGCCGTATTTCGATATAGCGGCCACTTGCCGGACGTTCGGCAAAAACCGAACTCACGCCAGGCACATTCTGCAGTACCTGTTCCAGTTCAGCGCCAATACGTTGTATTTCTTTCAGATCAGGCCCTGCAATTTTCAACCCTAACGGCGTTTTAAGCCCGGTGGAGAGCATGTCGATACGGGTTTTAATTGGCTGTACCCACGCATTGGTGATACCAGGCACCTGCACTGTTGCATCAAGTTCCGCGATAATATCGTTAATGGTGATGCCTTCACGCCACTGGTCTTCAGGTTTTAACTGAATGGTGGTTTCCAGCATGGTCAATGGGGCTGGGTCTGTTGCTGTTTCGGCACGGCCGGATTTACCAAATACCGTATCAACCTCGGGCACTTGTTTGATTAACCGGTCAGTTTGCTGCAATAACTTGCCGACCGCGGCAGGGCTCACACCCGGCATAGTGGTTGGCATGTACAGCAAATCGCCTTCTTGCATGGCAGGCATGAACTCGCTGCCCAGCTTACTCAGCGGGTAGTAAGCACTCACTGCGGCCACAATAGCTAACACCAAGGTAAACTTTGGCCAGTTAAGCACCACATTCAATAGCGGCCGGTACACAGCAACCAACATACGCGTAAGTGGGTTACGGTGTTCGCTAATGATTTTCCCGCGCACAAAATAGCCCATCAATACCGGCACCAAGGTAATCGACAGCAATGCTGCCGCCGCCATGGCAAAGGTTTTGGTGTACGCCAACGGGGCAAACAAACGCCCTTCTTGTTGCTCTAATGCGAAAACTGGAATAAAGCTAAGTGTAATAATCAGCAGCGATAGAAATAATGCTGGCCCCACTTCACTGGTGGCTTTAGCAATGATTTGCCAATGCTCAGCCCCCTGCGGGGGCGCGCCATGCTGTTCACGGTAGCGCTCCAAATGTTTGTGGGCATTTTCCACCATCACAATGGCCGCATCCACCAAAGCACCAATGGCAATAGCAATACCACCTAAGCTCATAATATTGGCATTAATTCCCAGCCAGCGCATCACGATAAAACTCATTAACACCGCCAAAGGCAGGGTGATAATTGCCACCAGCGCGGAACGAATATGCAGCAAAAAGAGGATGGTGACTAATGCCACAAACGCCATTTCTTCAACCAGCTTGGTGGTTAAGTTATCAACGGCGCGGTGGATAAGTTGCGAACGGTCATACACCGGCGTTATTTCAACACCGTCAGGTAACCCTTGCTGCAGCGTTTTAAGTTTGTCGCGCACCCGCTCAATTGTAGCTAAGGCATTTTCGCCATGGCGCATGACAACAATGCCGCCGACCACTTCGCCTTCACCATTAAACTCCGCGATACCGCGACGACTTACTGGCCCGCGTCGCACGGTAGCTACGTCGTCTAAGGTAATCGCGGTGCCGGTTGCACTGCGCACATTCAATGGTAATTTACGTAAGTCTTCAAGTGACTGCAGGTAACCTGTACCACGCACCATGTATTCGGCTTCAGCCATTTCAATAATGCCGCCGCCTACTTCGGCGTTAGCCGCTTGAATTGCGTCACGTATGGCGCCCAAGGTTAAACCGTAGGTTTGCAAACGTTCAGGCTCAATGACCACTTGATAGGCCTGCACCATACCACCGACGGTCGCAATTTCTGACACGCCGCTTACGCTTTGCAACTCTTGCTTTAAGAACCAATTCTGCAAGCTGGTGAGTTGCCCTAAGTCATGCTGCCCGGTGCTGTCGGTTAATACATACTGAAAAACCCAACCCACACCACTCGCATCAGGCCCAAGTTCGGGCGTAACCCCCTGCGGTAAGCGCTCTTGTGCTTGGCTTAAATATTCCAATACACGGCTGCGCGCCCAATAGATATCGGTACCGTCTTCAAACAGAATATACAGGTAGGAGTCGCCAAAAAATGAATAGCCACGTACTTCAGAGGCACCCGGTACGGCCAGCATAACGTTGGCGAGCGGCCAGGTGACCTGCTCCTCCACCAGTTGTGGTGCCTGCCCGGGATAACTGGTTTTAACAATCACCTGTACATCGGAAAGGTCAGGAATGGCGTCAAGTGGCGTGCTGGTCATGGCACGCCAGCCAAACCAAGCCGCTAATATGGCCGCAATAATAACCAGTATGCGGTTACGCAGTGAGGCATTAATGATTTGCGTGAGCATCAGTGGCCTCCTGCGATTGTGGATTCTGCATACGGCTGTTGAGTAGCGTCGCTTCTGAATCAAGCAGGAATTGGCCGGCCACAACAACTTGCTCTCCGGCTTCTAAACCATGCAAGATTTCAGCTTGGTCGCCGACCACCAGACCAACATGTACGTCGCGCTGGACAAAGCTATTGTCGTCGGTTTTTACCATCACTCGGTTCGTGGTACCGGTAATCATTAAGCTGCTTAGCGGCACAGTTAGCGCATCACGTTTCGGGCCACCGTAAAGTTCTACTTCGGCTTGCATGCCAACCAGTAAGTTAGTACCCACTTTGCTGTCTGGCATTTTGATTCGTACCCGTTGGGTGCGCGCTTGGGCATCAAGCGCCGGATAAATGTAGTCGATGGTTGTTTCATGCTTGTTCAGTCCAGCTTGCGGCAAGGTCACATCAACCGGTGCACCAGCGCTGAGCCAATCGCTGTAGCGTTCCGGTACATCGGCAATGAGCCAATAGCTGTCATCGCCGGTTAAGGTCATGACTGCCAGGCCCGGCTCAATGTACATGCCTTCCGCCACATTAAGCTCTGTTACCACACCGCTATGCGGAGCAAACACTGGCACGCGGTAGATAATCTCTTTGGACTTTTCCAATTGGGCAATTAATGGCTCAGCAAACCCGAGCAGCTCTAGGCGCAATTTAGCGTCGCGCAATAAGCGCGGATTTGCCGATGCGCTGCTTAACGCCTGCAAAAAGTCTTGCTGTGCAACAACGAGTTCACGGCTGTAAATGTCATAAACTGGATCGCCCTGCTCTACCTGCTGGCCTTCACTGCGCACGTGCAAGCGCTCAATCCAACCGGAGGCACGCGTATGCAGGTGATGGCGTGCGTTGTCATTCCACTGCACGCTGGCAATGGTTGGGTAGTAACGCCATAGTGTGGTGACTTCGGCCGTGGTGGTGCGTATGCCAAGGTTCTGCTGCATTTGCGCGCTGACTTTAACATCGCTTTCTTGCACACGCTGACGCGGCTCCAGGTCCATACCACAAATTGGGCAGGTGCCAGGCTCATCACTGACAATGTGACTGTGCATGGGGCACACATATTCGGTGCTTGCCTCGTGTTCATCATGGTTTAGCTCAAATTCTTGCGCACTAAGCGTAGGAATAGCCAAGATCACACAAAGCATAAGTACAACAATAGAACGCATGTAATTCATAAGATTTCTGCCAATTAGTTATCACAACACACGAACCTACATGGCTCGTAAAACGAAACGTGTTAACTAGGCAGACATAGGGGGGCGCAGCGATGTTTCGCTACGGGTTAGCAGCAGCGCATTCACAGATGGCCACAGGGTAACCGGATGGTATAAGGCGTCGACAGCAAAGCGAGCAATTAATGCTCCGGCTGACGAGCTGCAATGGTGCTGACAATCGCTACAGCTATTGTCACAACTTTGGTGCATGGTGGTTGCTTCAACCGCCGGCTGCTCACAGCAGTCGTGCTGTTGGCTATCCGAGGTTGCCGTGTCCATCATGGCATGATGAGACATCATTGAGGCTGACGAAGGCGCAGCAGCTTGCGCTGGTCCCGAAAACGGGGCCAGCAGCAAACTAACTATAATCATCAGCTTCAACAATGTGTTCATGGTTTTGATTATAAACCTATCTCTGGTGCAATTACCAGATAGTTACACGCTCTTCCGGTGGCAAGTACAAATCATCACCTGGTTTTACGTCAAATGCTTCGTAAAACGCTGGGATGTTAACCACTGTGCCATTAACGCGATAATCAGCTGGCGAATGCGGGTCACTTAATACTTGGTTACGAACATATTCGTCACGCGCTTTGGTTTTCCACACTTGTGCCCAACCCAAGAACACGCGCTGCTCGCCAGTGTAACCGTCCATCACTGGTGACTCTTCACCGTTTAACGACGTTTGATAGGCGCGATACGCAATCGTTAAACCAGCTAAATCACCGATGTTCTCACCTAAGGTTAATTTACCGTTGATGAACGTATCTGGAATAACTTCGTAGCTATCGTACTGAGCTGCAAGCATTGAACCACGCGCATCAAATGCTTCGCGATCTGAGTCTGTCCACCAGCTGCTTAGGTTGCCGTCGCCGTCATATTTAGAACCTTGGTCATCAAAACCATGGCCTAATTCATGACCAATTACTGCACCGATACCACCGTAGTTCACAGCGTCTTCCGCATTCATGTCGAAAAATGGCGGTTGCAAGATGCCTGCGGGGAATACAATTTCGTTACGTACTGGGCTGTAGTAAGCGTTTACAGTTTGCGGCGTCATGCCCCAGTCTTCTTCTTTAACTGGCTGACCAATTTTGCTGATGTTTTCTTGATAATCAAACGCGTATGAGCGCTTGTAGTTACCAACCAAATCATCTGCAGAAACAACGAGGCCTGAATAATCACGCCATTCGCTTGGGTAACCAATGTACGGCGTAAATTTGCTCAGTTTTTCCAGCGCTTTCTGCTTGGTTTCCTCAGTCATCCACTCCAGATCTTTGATTGAATCACCGTAGGCAACGATCAAGTTATCAACCAACTCTTCCATGCGAGCTTTTGCCGCTGGTGGAAAATACTCCGCAACGTAAAGTTGACCCAACACTTCACCTAACGCGTTATCGGTTGCATCAACACCGCGCTTCCAACGTGGCTCTTGTTCTGGTGTGCCACGCAATACTTGACCATAAAAGTCAAAGCGACGGTCATTGATTTCTTCGGTTAGCGCTGACGCGAAACGATCAACAGTTTTCAACGTCATGTAGTGTTTCCACGTATCCACGCTGACTTCGTCAAACATTTCACCGAAACTTTCAAAGTAGCTTGGCTGACGCACAATAATGTCGCTTGCTACATTAGCGCCTGTGGTTTCAGCCCACGTTGCAAAGTCAAATGCATCAAACATTGTCGCTAATTCTGCCAATGACTTTTTGTTGTAGGTTTTGTCTGCGTTGCGGCTCTCGACTCGGCTCCACTGCGCTTCGGCAAGTTTGGTTTCTAGTTCGAGTATCGCAGCAGCAGCTTCTTCAGCCTGTTCATAATCAACCAGCGCAAGTACATCGGCGATGTAGGCTTGGTATTGCTTGCGAATTTCTACGAATTTTTCGTCGTCTTTCAGATAGTAGTCGCGATCAGGCAGACCTAAACCAGATTGCGACATGTACATCGCATTGATTTCTGGATCTTTGGCATCTGGATACACGTAAAAACCGAACGGAGAACTTACGCCAAGCTTGGTTAATTCAGCCATGCGTGCTGCCGCTTCGGCGTGATTGCTTACTTGCGCGGTTGCTTGTAGATCAGCAGCTATCGGCGTGTAGCCCAAGCTGTTCAGCTTTTCGACGTCCATATAGCTATTAAAAAAGTCACCAATTTTTTGCGCATTGCCGCCTTCTTCGGCAGCTTTTGCCGAGGCTTCTTCAATAATTTTGCGCAAGCGTTCCTGGTTTTCTTCACGTAGCTCTAAGAATGAACCGATACGTGACTTATCTGCTGGCATTTCAGCATTGTCATACCATGTACCATTCACATAGTGGAACAAGTCGTCTTGTGGACGTACATCGGTATTGAATGCTTCAAGGTTCAAGCCTGACGTTAATTGCTTCTGCGGCTGTTCTTGTTGGGTTTGTTGTTGTTCAGATTGCTGTGGTGAGCATGCAGCCACACCCAACGCTAATGCTACGCTTAGCGCAATGGTACTTACTTTGTTCATAATTTCCCCGTTTGTTTAATGACCTATTACTTCTTCGGTGAATAGGTATTCTTTAAGTTCTTCGTCAAAAACTTTGTCGCGACGCCGGATCCATTCTAGGGTCATGGCGGCGTGTTCTTTTTCTTCATCACGATTGTGAATAAGAATTTTTCTTAACTCGTCATCTTTGCACACATCGATACGTTGGTTATACCAATCGACGGCTTCCAATTCTTCCATTAGTGACACAATAGCTCGGTGCATATCGCGGGTTTCTTCCGACAATAGCTCGAACGGTTCGTGGTATCCTTCGTTGGCCATAAATGCCTCCGTCGTTATTCACAGTGGATTTTCGGTTAACCTTTCTACCATAAGCCAAGCCGCTTTTGTTCACAACATAAATGCTATGCTAAGCATCGCAACATCTCGATTTTTTGTCTCAAATTGTTTCGATGAATTGAATCAACGCAGGATAGCGTTGACTTATACACACGCGTGTGTATTATTGATACTAAGGATCAGTATGAAATCATCCGACCTCATAAAGCTATTAAGAACCCATAAGTGCGAATTTATTCGTCATGGCAAGGGGGACCATCAGATCTGGTATTCCCCCATTACAAAGAGAAAGTTCTCAGTTCCTCATCCCAAACGCGATCTGCCAAGAGGAACTCTGAACAGTATCAAACGTATGGCTGGCATTAATTAAATCAGTAAGGATTACTAATTATGATGTTTATGGTTGGTATTGAACGCCCAAAATCCGACACCGAAGCATGGGGGTTGATCGTTCCTGTTTTTGAAACGTTGGGCTATGGCTGTATCGCGGCATCCGATACTGAACACAAAGTTTTATATCATGCCAAGCAGGCTATTCTAACGATGGCAGAGGAGGTGCTTACCGACGGACATTTGCTGACTAGCTTAAATGGAGATTTTCAAAGCTATCGCGATGAGTTCCCAGAATATGACGACTGGATAGCATTAGAGGTTGATGTTGAACGCCTAAAAAGGGTTCAGAAAAGGATTAATATTACGCTGTCCGAGCCTCTTTTAGCTCGAGTTGACGCTTACGTCGGGTTTCATAAGGAATTTAAAGATCGGTCCGATTTTTTGGCTAAAGCCGCCGATCAATTTATGTCTGAGCAAAAAAAGTAACCCGTGAGATTACTCACGGGTTACTTTTTATCGTTACTTTTTCGCTTTTTTGTTCGGAAGGTCAGTAATTGAGCCTTCGAAGACTTCAGCGGCAAGGCCAACTGATTCATGCAAGGTTGGGTGCGCATGAATGGTTAATGCGATGTCTTCTGCATCACAGCCCATTTCAATGGCCAAGCAGATTTCGCCCAATAGCTCACCAGCATTAGAGCCAACAATTGCGCCACCAATGATGCGGTTGTTCTTATCAAACAACAATTTGGTGAAACCATCTGTTGCGCCTTGTGCAATAGCGCGGCCAGAAGCTGACCATGGGAATACTGCTGCTTCGTACTCAACACCTTGTTCTTTCGCTTCTTTCTCAGTCAAGCCTGCCCATGCAACTTCAGGGTCGGTATAAGCAATTGAAGGAATAACTTTCGGATCAAAGAAGTGTTTCTTGCCCGCAATAACTTCGGCTGCAACGTGGCCTTCGTGTACAGCTTTGTGTGCAAGCATTGGCTGACCCACTAAGTCACCGATTGCGAAGATGTTCTTCACGTTGGTGCGCAGTTGGTTGTCTACTTCAATAAAGCCACGGTCAGTTACTTTCACGCCCGCGTTTTCAGCACCTACTTTGTCACCGTTTGGTGCACGACCAACAGCAACCAATACGGCGTCATACTTCACCGGTTTCTCAGGCGCTTTGTCGCCTTCAAAAGTCACGTGAATGCCGTCTTTCTTGGCTTCAACTTTCGCCGCTTTAGTGTTCAGCATAATGTTGTCGAATTTCTTAGAAATTGACTTGGTGAACGACTTAATGATGTCTTTGTCTGCCGGCGGAATCAGTTGCTCAGTCATTTCAACCACGTCAACTTTCGCGCCCAATGCGCTGTACACACAGCCCATTTCCAAACCAATGATACCGCCGCCTAAAATCAGCATACGGCCTGGTACGAATGGCAGTTCCAGTGCATCGGTAGAGTCCCAGATGCGCTCGTCGTCATGCGGTACAAATGGCAATTTAATTGACTGTGAGCCAGCTGCGATAATCGCGTGCTCGAAGTTGATGACCGTTTCGTTACCGTCTGCGTCTTTAACTTTCAGTTGTTTGTCGCTAGCAAATTCGCCCACGCCATTCACAACTTTTACTTTGCGCATTTTCGACATTTGGCCTAAGCCACCGGTCAATTGGCCAATAACTTTTTCTTTGTGCGTACGGATTTTATCGAGGTCGATTTTTGGCTTGCCGAATTCAACACCTTCTGCGCCCATGTGCTTCGCATCTTCAATGTGCTTGGCAATGTGCAACAAGGCTTTTGAAGGGATACAGCCAACGTTCAAGCAAACACCACCTAAGGTGCTATAGCGCTCAACCATTACGGTTTCCAAACCTAAGTCTGCAGCACGGAATGCTGCTGAGTAACCACCTGGGCCGCCACCAAGAACGACTACTTGTGCCTTCACTTCTTTGCTCATAACAACCTCATCTGAATCCGGTAAAAACGTGGGGCTGATTATAACAGCCCCTGCACAATTTGTTTAATTTATAGAACCAATTTACGAATATCCGAAAGCACCGCACTTAAGTAAACACTGAAGCGGGCTGCAACGGCACCGTCAATAACGCGGTGATCATAGCTCAAGCTGAGTGGCAACATCAGGCGTGGATCAAAGTCTTTGCCATTCCACTTCGGTTTCATTTCGCTTTTCGACACGCCTAAGATGGCAACATCTGGCGCGTTCACAATTGGCGTAAACGCCGTTCCGCCGATACCGCCTAGGCTTGAGATTGAGAAACAACCGCCTTGCATGTCCTGAGCCTTGAGTTTGCCGTCACGTGCTTTCGCACTAATTTCTAGCAGCTCATCAGAAAGTTCATAGATGCCTTTTTTATCGACATCGCGGATAACCGGCACAACCAGACCATTTGGCGTGTCCACCGCGATACCGATGTGCACGTATTTTTTCATGATCAAGTGTTCGCCATCCGGCGCCAATGACGAGTTAAACACAGGGTACTCGCGCATTGCTTTAGCAACAGCTTTCATGATGAAAACCAATGGCGTGATCTTCACACCATCTTTCTTCTTCGCCTGCAATTCATTTTCTTGCTTGCGGAATGCTTCCAGCTCAGTGATATCAGCTTCATCAAACTGCGTCACGTGCGGGATGGTTACCCAGTTGCGATGCAAGTTTGGTCCGGAAATTTTCTGAATGCGTGTTAATGGCACTTCTTCAATTTCACCAAACTTGCTGAAATCAACTTTCGGTGGCGCAATGACTTGCAGACCGCCTTCACCTTGTGCAACACCGCTTGATGCATTCGCTTTCGGGCGTGACAGTTCGTATTTCACGAATTCTTGCACGTCTTCTTTAAGGATACGTTCTTTACGGCCCGAACCTTTAACTTTGTTCAAATCAACACCGAACTCGTTCGCCAAACGGCGTACTGCAGGTGACGCATAGGCCAATCCTTCGGCTTTCGATTTCTTGTCTAGCGGGTGATCGGGCACCGGCGGTTTGCGATCGGTTTTTTCAGAGTCGCTGTCAGCGGCTTTCTCAGCATCGCTGTCAGCGGCTTTCTCAGCATCGCTGTCAGCGGCTTTGCCGCTGTGAGATTGGGGGTCAGACACCGCTTCCGCGGTATCAGACCCCTGAGCTGATGTTTCGAGTTTTATGACGAGCGAGCCTTGTTTCACTTTGTCGCCAACTTTTACTTCTACAGACTTAACCACACCCGCTTCTGGACTTGGCACGTCCATGGTTGCTTTGTCGGTTTCAAGCGTGATGAGGCCGTCTTCTGCGTTAATTTCATCGCCTTCTTTGACCAGCACTTCGATGACATCAACTTCACCGTCTTCGCCAATGTCCGGAACAGTCACCTCTATCACCTTTGTCGATGCCGGCTCCGTCCCGCTCTCTCCACTACCGTGATCGGGGTCTGGCTTGGCGTCAGCCGTGCCTGACCCCTCACCTTTCTTGTCAGCATCGCTGTCGGCTTTGTCAGCATCGCTGTCGGCTTTGTCAGCATCTTTGTCAGCGGCTTCGCCGCTGTTAGATTGGGAGTCAGACTCCGCTTGCGCGGTGTCAGACCCCGACTCAGCTGCCGCTTCGAACATTGCCAGCAGGTCGCCTTCTTTGATTTTGTCGCCGACTTTTACCTTCAGTTCAGCCACAACACCGGCAAACGGTGCTGGGATGTCCATCGATGCTTTGTCGCTTTCAACTGTGATCAGTGAGTCTTCGGCTTCAAGGCTATCGCCTTTGCTCACCAGAATTTCTATGACTTCAACTTCATCACCGCCCACATCGGGGGCTTTTACTTCTTTTAAATCTGCCATGCTTGCCTCCGCTCCCGTTGCTTACGCGTACAGTGGGTTGATTTTGTTGGTATCGATGCCGTATTCCTTGATCGCTTTTTCAACGACTTTGGCATCAATATCGCCCGCCTTCGCCAACTCAGTTAGAGCAGCAACAACAATGTACTGTGGATTCACTTCAAAATGACGGCGTAAGTTTTCACGGCTGTCTGAACGACCGAAGCCATCCGTACCCAATACACGATAAGGTGTTGGCATCCATGCACGGATTTGATCCGCGTATTGCTTCATGTAATCCGTTGCCGCAATGGTTGGGCCTTTGGCTTTTTCAAACACTTTGGTTACATAAGCGGTTTTCTGCTTCTTACCTGGGTGCAGCATGTTATGGCGTTCAACGTCATAACCGTCGCGGGCCAACTCATTAAACGACGTCGCGCTGTAAACTTTTGCGGTAATGCTAAAGTCGTCGGCCAGCAATTTCGCAGCAGCACGTACCTGCTCCAAAATTGTGCCAGAGCCAACCAGCTGTACTTCGCCTTTCGCTTTACCCGAGGCTTTCACGGTTTCAAACTCGTAAATGCCTTTAACAATGCCTTCTTCAACGCCTTCTGGCATTTCTGGCTGTTTGTAGTTTTCGTTCATAACAGTCAGGTAATAGAACACATTCTCTTGTTCACCATACATGCGGCGTAAACCGTCTTGCACGATAACTGCCACTTCGTAGCCATAGGTTGGGTCGTAAGTAATACAGTTCGGCACGGTATTGAACAAGATGTGGCTACTGCCGTCCTGGTGTTGTAACCCTTCACCGTTGAGCGTGGTTCGCCCTGCAGTACCGCCGACTAAGAAGCCGCGTGCCTGGCTATCACCGGCAGCCCACACTAAGTCACCCACACGTTGGAAACCAAACATGGAGTAGTAGATGTAGAACGGAATCATCGGCTCATTGTTGGTTGAGTAGCTGGTGGCTGCTGCAACCCATGACGCCATGGCGCCGAGCTCATTGATACCTTCTTGTAGTACTTGGCCCTTGGTATCTTCGCGGTAGTAGGCAACTTGATCGGCGTCTTGTGGCTCGTACTTCTGGCCTTGGCTGGAGTAAATACCCACTTGACGGAACAAACCTTCCATACCAAAGGTACGGGCTTCGTCTGGAATGATTGGCACAATACGTTGGCCAATCTTTTTGTCTTTCAACAGCGCCGTAAGAACACGTACAAACGCCATGGTGCTGGAGATTTCACGATCACCTGAGCCTTTGGTTACAGCTTCAAATGCTTTTAATGACGGAATCTCTAGCTCAACGTCGGTTTTCGGTAAACGTTTCGGCATGAAGCCACCAAGCGCTTCACGGCGCTCGCGCATGTACTTCATTTCTTCGCTGTCGTCTGGGAACTTGTACAATGGAATGTCTTCAAGTTCGCTGTCTTTAATCGGAATATTAAAGCGGTCACGGAAGTGTTTAATTGCCTCCATGTCCATCTTCTTCACTTGGTGTGCAATGTTTTTACCTTCACCGGCGGTGCCCATGCCATAACCTTTAACGGTTTTAGCAAGGATAACCTGTGGGCGGCCTTTGGTGTTCACGGCTTTGTGGTATGCAGCGTATACTTTCATTGGGTCGTGGCCACCGCGGTTTAAGCGCCAAATGTCTTCGTCGGTCAGGTTTGAAACCATCGCCTTGGTTTCTTCGGTTTTGCCGAAGAAATGCTCGCGGGTATAAGCACCGCCCTTCGCTTTGTAGTTCTGGTATTCACCGTCAACGCTATTTTGCATAATTTCAGCAAGCTTGCCTTCGGTATCACGGTACAACAATGGATCCCAGTAGCGACCCCAAATTACCTTGATAACTTCCCAGCCTGCGCCACGGAATGTACCTTCCAGCTCTTGAATGATTTTGCCGTTACCACGTACCGGGCCATCTAAACGCTGCAGGTTACAGTTTACAATAAAGGTTAGGTTGTCTAAGCCTTCGCGCGTTGCCAAGCCAATAGCACCCAAGCTTTCTGGCTCGTCCACTTCGCCGTCGCCCAAGAAGCAATAAACGCGCTGGTTTGAACAATCTTTAATGCCACGGTCGGTTAAGTACTTCAGGTAGCGTGCCTGATAAATTGCCTGAATGGGGCCAAGGCCCATAGATACAGTTGGGAATTGCCAAAAGTCAGGCATTAAATGTGGGTGCGGATACGATGGCACGCCTTTACCGTCAACTTCTTGACGGAAGTTATTCAATTGCTCTTCGCTGATGCGCCCTTCTAGGTATGCGCGCGCATAGATGCCCGGCGAAACGTGCCCTTGAACATACAGGTAGTCGCCACCGTCTTGATCAGTCGGGGCGCGGAAGAAATGGTTAAAACCAACATCGTACAGCATGGCTGACGAAGCAAAACTTGAAATGTGGCCACCTAATTCGAGGTCCTTTTTTGAACCACGCAGAACCATCGCCAATGCGTTCCAACGAATTGCAGCACGCACCCGCGCTTCAATTGAGCGGTCGCCCGGCATGGTTGGCTCTTGGCTAGCAGGGATGGTGTTCAGGTAAGCTGTCGTTGCGTTGTACGGCAGATATGCACCGCTACGGCGAGCCTTTTCAATGAGTGATTCGAGTAAGAAATGGCCGCGCTCGGCGCCGTCTTCTTCCAACACGACCTCGAGGGCTTCAAGCCACTCGCGCGTTTCTTGCGGGTCGATGTCGTCTTTTAAATGGTCAGTCATACTTCTGTCCTTACCCTTGCTGAGTTCGGCGTAGCGACCGCTGAATTCGTGACTGTTCACGATTCGAGGTGAGCAACGCATGTTCAATATAGGCTAGCAACTGATGGCAGGTTTCTCGAGCCTGCTCCGGTTCGCCAGCGGTAATGGCAGCCACAACTTGCTGCCGATGTTCGTGTAATTGCTGCATAACGCCCGGCTTGTGCGCGAGGTCCTGCAGGTTTTGAAGAATATTTTTCTGCAACAGTGGCAACATACTGCGCACCAAGTGCAACAGGATCACATTGTGCGAGGCTTCGGTAATACGCAAATTAAACTCGGTCAGCGCCTGCGCTTGTGCGGCGAGCTCCGCACCTGGGTCTAATTGTAGCGCATTGAAGGCAGCTTTTATCGCCTCGATATCGGCACTGGTGCCACGCAAAGCAGCGTAATACGACGAGATGCCCTCTAAGGCATGACGAAACTCGAGTAAATCAAATTGGGATTCTGGATGCTGCGCTAACAAGTTTAGTAGCGGCTCTGCAACACGCTCTTGCATGTTATCGCAAACATAAGTGCCGCCACCTTGACGTCGCTCAACTAAACCACGTGCTTCAAGTTTCTGAATGGCTTCACGCAAACTCGGACGGGACACTGAAAACTGTGCGGCAAGATCGCGCTCAGACGGCAACCGCGCCCCAGCTTCGAGCGTGCCGTCAACAATCATGGCTTCAATACGTTCCATGATCACATCTGAGAGTTTAGTCTGCTGAATGCGTTTGAATGTCATATGACTACCGTTGTTCGTGCGCTGCGCTGTTCGTCCGTTTCACTGTTCGTGCGCTTTGCTGTTCGAACAGTGCGAAGCACGGACGAATAGAGAGCGTAGCGAACGTACGAATAACGAATAACGCTTTTGCTTTTGGTAATACCAATAGACCAACATTGTAGATCAGGGTTTCGTAAAAACCAAATAGATTCCGACTAAACCCAGCCACCAATGGTTAGTAACGCAACAAAAACGACGTATAACAAGAAGTTACGTTTAACCAGCGCGGTAGTGGTCGGAGCAGTCAAGTCATCGGCGAGTTCGCCCACCTTGGTCAACGCGATAAAGTTGTTTTGTGGTTTGTTGCCAATGGAGCTTAACCACACCGGCAGCGCTTTGGAGAAGTTACCAACCAGAAGAAAGCCCAAAGTCATCAGGCGGGTTGGTAACCAGTTGATAATTTGATGCACGGTTTGCCAGCGCGGGCTTTTATTGTGGCGCATGTCACGCAGCGTGGCGTAGACCAATGCACCGGTAACGCCCAACAGCACGAAGTAGATCATCACTGCGAAATAGTGCCGCAGATGAATCCATAGCAATAGGTGTTCAACGGGTGCAGCCTCTTTACGCCCTGATGCCTGCTGCAATAATTTCAGCTGGCGTGCTTGTTCAGCGCCGTCCTCTTCAGATTCGGCCTGCAAGTAACGCTTGTAAGCTGCACGCGCAGCCGGTGCTTGAATGGCGGCCAGTATACCGGCGGCACTCACCAAGAAGGTCAGCAACACATTGTTTAGCAGCGCCAGCACAAAGCCGATAAACAGCGCGGGGATAATTGCCCAGAGTACTTGGCCTAAATCGTGCTGACGCCAAGCCTCCAGTTGCGCGCCGCGCACCTGCCAATGTTGCCAGCGTAAAATAATACGACGCCAATGCAAGTTACGGGTAATTTCTAGCGTTCGTTCTAACGAATATGCAAGCAATATTACCAACAAATACATGCTTATACCTTCTTACTGAGCAATTGGTGGAACCGCTGCCAGTCAAATGCTGGGCCTGGGTCGGTTTTGCGCACTGGCGCAATGTGTTCGTGCCCTACTATACGACGCCGCGTTAAGCCCGGGTAGTATTCGATGAGTTGTCGGGCCACTTCAGCGAGGCGCTGGTACTGTTCATTAGTGTAGGGCTGGTGGTCTGTTCCCTCAAGCTCTATTCCAATTGTGAAGTCGTTACAGCGGCGGCGGCCGCAATAGTGCGAGCGACCAGCATGCCATGCACGACGATGAAACGGCACATATTGAATCAACTCACCGTCGCGGCGAATTAAGCAATGCGCGGAAACACGCAGCCCCTCAAGCACAGCGAAGTCTGGATGCGCGCTGGTATCCAATGTTCCCATAAACAAGTCGTCGATATACGGCCCGCCGAATTCGCCAGCAGGCAGACTAATGCCATGCACCACCAACACGCTGATGTCGTTCGCGTCGGGGCGTTCGTCGGCGTGGGGCGATTCGCGGTGCTGAGCCTGTGGTAGCCAGCCGTTGTTGATGTTCGGTGTTGTCATGTGTGTGACTTCTTGTGCCTCGTTGTGTCTCGTTAACTAACCACAGCTAACCAATGCGGTGCTGAGCAACAGCTAACACCATAGTTTTATCTTCAGTAATTTTATAGGCTTTTTCTAAATCAGATGTAAATTCAAGGCAAAGTAACGTACCGATTAGATTGATTTTACTGTAATTAAATTTGATTACTTTTATTTATGTAATTATATTTAATTACTAATAGCAATCGAGGGAGCATCCGCCATGACGTCCAGAAGCGCAGTGTTGACCGGCGAAGTCGTCGATTTTCCAAAGAATAGCTCCCAAAGCAGTCGGCACTTAAGTGCGCACATTGAACTAGGGCTGCGGTTACTTCATGACTATGTCCCATTTTCCTATGATGTGTTTCGCGGCAAACACTTTGTTATTCAAACGGCGCAAGCAAGTCATGCGCTTGATATTGCCATGCTGTTACGGTTATTTCTTAAATCAAAGCAACAGCACGATGAATGGGATGTACGAATTGGGGTTGGGTTAACCGAAGACTTATCGAACCAAGCACTGGCGTCTTTAAAGAAAGACCGGCTTATGGTTCTAACCGGAAGCCCCAGCACAGATGACCGGTTAAGATTAACAACCAAGTTTGCTGATACGTTGCTTTCGCAGTTAACGTCCACCCAAGCTCAGGTACTCAGCTATTACCTGAGATTTATGCCGATAACCCATCAAGATTTAGCGGATAAACTGAATAAGTCACGTGTAAATGTCACGCAGATACTTAATAGCACGCATTATAAGTTGTTCGAATTGTATCTCACTGAAGCAAGGCAACTATTGGCAACGGATTAATAATTAGCAACTTTCTTGTGAGAAACGTCCCACAGCCCTACAATATGCCACATTGAGTAATGATCACCGTACACAAAAGGCACATGCATGGACACTCGAGTAGACCCTACTTTATTGGCAGCAGACCGCGAACAAATGGTGCAGCGCGCCCTGCAAGAAGACTTAAACGGACTCTCTGCTGATTTAGACATTACCGCGCAACTGATACCTGCCACCGAACAAGCACGTGCCACTATTATTACCCGTGACGATGCCGTGGTGTGCGGCGTTGATTGGGTGAACGAAGTGTTTAAGCAGCTGGGCAGTACCGTTACAGTAAACTGGTTGGTGGCCGATGGCGATGTGGTTGATGCCGACTCGGTACTCTGTGAACTGGAGGGGCCCGCCCGTATCATTCTAACCGGCGAGCGCACTGCACTTAATTTTCTGCAGACGTTATCGGCCGTCGCAACCACCACTGCACATTATGTTCGGCATTTAGAAGGTAGCGAAACGCGGTTGCTGGATACCCGCAAAACCGTTCCTGGGTTGCGTACAGCATTAAAGTACGCCGTAGTATGTGGCGGCGGCTTTAACCACCGTATTGGGCTGTACGATGCCTACCTTATTAAGGAAAACCACATCATGGCATGTGGCGGTATAGCGCAAGCAATTGGTAAAGCTCGCGAACTAAATCCAGGTAAGCCCGTCGAAGTAGAAGTCGAGAATTTAGACGAATATAATGATGCTCTGCGCGCTGGGGCAGACATAATTATGCTCGATAACTTCCCTTTACATGATATTTACACGGCAGTAGAGCAACGTGCTGGCTCTACACGCCTAGAAGTGTCCGGCAACATTACTGATAAGCGCTTGACTGAGTTAGCATTAACTGGCGTGGATTACATTTCATCCGGAGCTTTAACAAAAAACATACAGGCTGTTGACCTTTCTTTAAGATTTCAAAAACTTTAACTATTGACGAATTAAATTGATCTGCTATGTTTTAGAGGCAATGCGCAACTAAAAGCCCCCACTGTCGAATGAAAAGACAGGAATGGTGGTTCTTAGGTGCCAGGCATGCTTTAAAAGGCAAAGCTACTGAGAGGTAGTGACGCAAAACCTCCGGTCCAACTGGTATGGGCGGCTTTATAGCCAACCAAATTAGCGGATAGCGGGGCTGCAGGCTAAAGTCTGGTGGATGAAGTAGCTTTCCGATGTTATGTCGATAAAGCAAAAACCACTTGTTCTTTCGGCTGATGCAGATGACTTGTTGTGGTTGTTTTTTGTGACCATCCAAGTGCTGATGTGCATCTGGATGCTACTTAGACAGACACAACAACAACTAATAAGTTCGAAATTACTTTCGGGAGATATTTCATGAAAGCGCAAGTACAAAAAGGTTTTACCTTAATCGAATTGATGATCGTTGTTGCGATCATTGGTATCTTGGCAGCTGTAGCAATTCCAATGTACAGCGACTACACCCAACGTGCTAAAGCTTCTACTGGTTTAGCTGCATTGGCTAACTACAAAACTACTGTAGCTATGTGCTATCAGACTTACGGTGCGTTAACGAACTGTAATGCAACGACTGGTGATACTACAGTGACAAACGCTGACGGTACATCTTCAACAGTACCAGGTACGCCGACGCCAATTCCACCAGCAATCACCGACGCTGACAATGTCAACGGTGTAACATCTGCAGATGTTCAAGGTGGTCTGATAACGGCCACTTTAAAAGCAGTTGATGTTGATGGAAACCCAATCCAGGTAAGCATCCAACCTACTGCTTCAACGGGTGGTGGTGTTCTAACATGGACTATCGGATGCTCAGATTTTAGCAAAGGCTCTCGAGTTGATGGTTGTTCAGCTGCTACTCAGGCTCCTGCAGCTTAATTAACGTAGTCTATTGTTGATTCGTTGACTGAACTTGTATGAGGCCTCAAACATGAATTGTGTTTGAGGCCTCTGATTATGCGTATTCTTAGGTAGAAACCATGCTGCACCACTCCCTCGCGGCTTTGCTGCTGCGTGACAAACTCATTCCTGAAGATAAGCTCACCCGTTGCAGTGAGTATGCTTGGGAAAATAAGCTTCCTTTTAGTGCCTGCTTAATTGAGCAAAAGCTTATTTCGCCAAGCGAACTTGCCAACTTTTGTTACCTCGAGTCCAACGCGCCCTGGCTTGATCTCGACGCTTTTAACGCCGATTACATACCTCAAGAATTCATCAACGAACGTTTAATTCGTAAGAACCACGCGATTCCGCTCTACCTGCGCGGCAATGTACTTTATGTGGCTGTTTCTGATCCAACTCGGATTGAAACGCTCGATGAATTCCAGTTCCGTACACGTATGCAAACGGAAGCGGTGCTCGTTGAAGAAAGCAAACTGCAAAAACTGATTGATACGGTGCTGGAAAACGACTCTTCGGCGCTGGGTGTTACAGCCGAAGATGAACAAGAACTTCGCGATATCGATGCCACGGATGAGCGCCAGGATGACACCGGTGCGGTATCAGCAGACGTAAAAAATGACGCGCCCATTGTTATTTACATCAACAAGATGTTGTTGGATGCCATTAAACGCGGTGCCTCGGATTTGCACTTCGAACCCTATGAGCAGGAATATCGGGTGCGCTTTCGTATCGATGGCGTGTTGCATGAAATTGCCAAACCACCTGTGCAGCTAGCAGGCCGCATCGCAGCGCGGTTAAAAGTTATGTCGCAGCTTGATATTGCCGAGCGCCGACTGCCCCAAGATGGACGTATAAAACTTAAACTTTCCAAACATAAAGCCATAGATTTCCGGGTTAGCTCATTGCCGACTTTGTACGGCGAGAAAATTGTATTGCGGATACTTGATGCCGCAGCTGCCATGATCGGTATCGAATCACTCGGTTATGAACCTGATCAGCAAAAGCTTTATGAAGAAGCACTAGAAAAGCCGCAGGGCATGATTCTGGTTACCGGCCCAACGGGTTCAGGTAAAACCGTATCACTGTATACAGGCCTCAATATTCTTAATACCCCCGAACGCAATATTTCTACCGCCGAAGACCCTGTAGAAATTAACTTAATGGGGATTAACCAGGTTCAGATTAACGTCAAAGCCGGTTTGGGTTTTGCCGATGCGCTGCGCTCGTTTTTGCGGCAAGACCCTGACGTGGTCATGGTGGGTGAGGTACGTGACTTAGAAACAGCAGAAATTGCGATTAAAGCGGCGCAAACGGGTCACTTGGTGCTATCTACGTTGCACACAAACTCAGCCGCTGAAACACTGACTCGTCTCATGAACATGGGCGTGCCGGCGTATAATATTGCGGGCTCAGTGACACTGATTATTGCGCAGCGACTGGCGCGACGCCTCTGCGGCCATTGCAAGGAAGAAGAAAAACTGCCAAAAGAAGAGATGCTGCGCCAGGGTTTTAGTGAAGAACAGATAAAAACTGCCACTGTTTATAAAGCAGTAGGTTGCGATCAGTGCACGAACGGTTATAAAGGTCGTACAGGTGTATACGAGGTAATGCCGATTACACCCAACATCGCAGACCTTATAATGACCGGTTCATCGTCGTTGGATATTGCCAAACAAGCACGCAAAGATGGTATTAATTCTTTGCGCGAGTCGGCATTACTTAAGGTTGCCAAGGGCACCATTAGCTTGATTGAAGCGAACCGCGTGACCAACTTCTAATTCGACTTACCAGAAGAATAAACAAAATAATAATCAGAATAAGTAGGTGCAGTAATGGCAAAAAAACCTCAGACCATGAAAGAAATCACCGAGTTTGCCTGGACTGGTATCAACAGGCGCGGACAGAAAGTTAAAGGCGTACTGCGCGCCGATAGCGACCGCATGGTGCGTACCAAGCTGCGCGCCCAAGGCGTAATGCCGAAAAGCGTGAAGAAAAAGGGTAAGCCGTTACTGGGCGATAAAAAGATTGTTGGTGCTGATATTGCTTTATTTACTCGCCAAATTGCCACCATGCTTGCTGCTGGTGTGCCGCTATTGCAGTCATTGGAAATGGTGGCGAAAGGTGTTGAGAAAGTCAAAGTTCGTAACCTCATGCTCACGATTGCCAACGATGTCGCTGCAGGCTCACCGTTAGCTGGTGCTTTGCGCAAACACCCAGACGTATTTGATAGTTTGTATTGTGATTTAGTTGATTCCGGCGAGCAGTCCGGTTCACTCGAAACCATCTTTGATCGTGTCGCCACGTACCGGGAAAAGTCCGAACAATTGAAGGCGAAAATCAAGAAAGCTTTGGTTTATCCAGCCTCTGTTATCGTGGTCGCAATTGCCGTAACAATTATTTTGCTGGTATTCGTGGTACCACAGTTTGAGGCGGTGTTTAAAGACTTCGGTGCTGAACTGCCCGCCATGACCCAATTTGTGGTGACCTTATCGGAAATCGTCCAAGCCTACTTTTTATACGTTATCGCTGGATTTATCGTCGCTGCTTGGTTGTTCAAACGGGCCTATAGTAAAAGCCAAGCATTGCGCGACAAGGTGGATAAATACTCCTTAAAAATTCCGGTTATCAAAGAGATTTTGAATAAGGCTGCGGTAGCCCGTTTTGCCCGTACGTTGTCGACCACTTTTGCCGCTGGTGTGCCGCTGATTAGCGCACTTGATTCAGCCGCCGGTGCTTCTGGCAATGCTGTCTATCGCGACGCGATTTTCCGCATCCGCGATGAAGTAACTTCGGGCATGCAAATGAATACGGCCATGCAATCGCAGGATTTGTTCCCGACCCTAGCCGAACAGATGGTTTTTATCGGCGAAGAATCCGGTTCATTGGACGACATGCTTGCGAAAGTTGCCGATATTTACGAACGTGAAGTTGACGACTTAGTCGATAACCTGACCGCTCTGCTCGAACCAATGATCATGGTTGTTATCGGGGTGCTGGTAGGTGGTTTGATTGTCGCCATGTACTTGCCTATCTTTTCACTCGGTAAGGTGGTCAGCTAACGTGGATATTATCTTTGATTATCCAGCGCATACCTGGTGGGTTACGGTGTTCGGGTTACTTTTAGGCTTAGTGGTTGGCAGTTTTTTAAATGTGGTGATTGGCCGTTTCCCGGTCATGATGCAACGCCAATGGCAACGTGAGTGCGCCGAAGTAACCGGTGTAACCCCGTCGGAGCAACACGAACCCTTTAACCTTGCCAAACCGAATTCGCATTGCCCTAAGTGTAAGTCACCCATCAAATGGTACGACAACATTCCGGTTATCAGTTGGTTGTTGTTGCGCGCCAAATGCCGCAGTTGTGGCACGCATATTTCTGCACGTTACCCGCTGATTGAACTGCTCACGGGAATCGTCTTTGCGCTGATTGTGTGGAACCTTGGGTTCACCTTCACCACCTTTGTGTACTTATTTTTGGCGTGTTTGCTAATTAGCATGTTCTTTATTGATGCCGACCACATGCTGCTGCCGGATCAAATGACCTACCTGATGCTTTGGACTGGCTTAGGCTTTGCGGTTTACAGCGGGCATATTCCGCTTCAAGATGCGGTGATTGGTGCCATAGCCGGCTATCTGGCTCTCTGGAGCGTCTACTGGGCGTTTAAACTGGTAACAGGGAAGGAAGGTATGGGCTACGGCGATTTTAAGCTGCTAGCGGCCTTTGGCGCTTGGCACGGCTACCAGTTATTGCCGGTGACGATTATCGCAGCTGCGGCAAGCGGCGCAGTTATCGGTATTGTTTGGCAGCAAATCAACCGTAACAAGCAAGGCCAACCCATACCTTTTGGTCCGTTTCTAATTTGCGGTGGTGTTATTGCCATGTTGTGGGGTGAGCAACTACTTCGCGGCTACCTTAATTGGGTTCATGGCTAATGTTTGTGGTGGGTGTTACCGGCGGCATTGGTAGCGGCAAAACCACCGTCACCGACTTGTTTAAAGCGCACGGAATTACCATTGTCGACGCCGACGTGATTGCCCGCCATATTATGGATACTGGCAGCCCCGCTTTAGCGGCTGTCGAACAGCGCTTCGGCACCGAAGCGTTGCATGATAACGGCAGCTTAAATCGGGCGTGGCTACGCGAACGCATTTTTAATCACCCCGAAGACAAGCAATGGCTGAATGACCTCACTCACCCGCTTATTCGCGAGCAGTTGCTGCGCGAACTCGAAGCTGCCACGTCGCCCTACGTGATTCTCTCGGCGCCATTGCTGGTGGAAAATCGGTTAACTTCACTTTGTGATCGGGTGCTGGTTGTTGATGTCAGTGAAGCCACACAAATTGAACGAACGCTTATGCGCGATGATGTTTCCAAAGCGCAGGTGCAGGCTATTATTGAGGCTCAAGCAACACGCCAACAACGCTTGGATGCTGCCGACAATGTTATCCACAATGATGGCGACCGAAGCCTTCTTGTTAACCAAGTTGAGAAATTGCACGAAATTTACCTGCGTTTAGCAGATACCAATACGCCAAGTGATTGAAAGTTCGCTGTAAGCAGCTATGATAGAGACCATGAATAACAATAATAATACGGCGACTATTGAATACGAGTACCCGCTACTTGAGCGGGTGCGCACTTATTTGCGCCTGGAGCATATTGTACATGCTCTGCAACCCAACACCCCTGTTAGCCAGCAGAATTTCACCCGATATTTTAGCGCATTATTTTCCGTGCTCGATTTGTGCGAGCGCAGCGACGTGCGCACCGATGTACAAAAAGATTTAGAACGGCGCAAAGCCCAGTTGAAAATTTGGGCTGAACACCCGGATGTGAATCAACAACAACTGCAAGAAACCATGCAGCGGGTTGGTGATGCGCTGCAGGCTATTCAGCCAATGAGTCGCGTGGGCAGTAACCTTAAGCAAGACCGCTTACTTAGTGCAATTCGTCAGCGGTTCGCGATGCCCGGTGGCACCTGCAATTTTGACGTGCCACAGCTGCATTTTTGGCTGCACCAACCGCAGGAAGTGCGCGATGCAGACACGAACCGTTGGTGGTCTGAACTTGACGTGCTGGTAAATGGTTTGCTGCTGGAATTGGAGCTGATGCGTGGCCAAGCCCGCTTTCAAACCGCGAGTGCTCCCAATGGATTATTGCAAGAAAGCACCGAACCGTTGAGTTTGCTGCGTATTCGTGTGGCGGCAGACTTGCCCGCCTACCCGGTTATTTCTGGGCATAAACAACGCTTTAGTATTCGCTTTTTGCGCTATGAACCGGTGAACGGAAAAGCCTCGTACGATCAGAACGTGGAATTTGAACTCGCGCTCTGCCCTTAACGCTCTAGCCGCGCTATAACGTTAACAACCGCTCAATAATGGCTTCGTTGGCTGCTGGAAATGGGTACGCCTCAAGCTGATGCACAGGCACCCAAGCCCACTCCTGCCCTTCTTTTTGCTGCACAGCACCACGAAACGCAGTCACCATCCACACGTCCAGAAGCACCTGTTTATCGGGGTAATCGAATTGAATAGCAGTTAACGGTGAGGCGGCATCCACCGTGATATTACATTCTTCATGCAACTCACGGCACAATGCACTGTAAACATCTTCGTCGGCTTCGACTTTGCCGCCGGGAAACTCCCACTTATTGCCCTGATGCAAATGAGCGTGACGACGGCTAATGAACACATCACCGTTGGTGTTTTGAATGACACCAACGGCAACATGTACGCGTTTAGATTTTGCCATGGCACTGTTTAAATTTCTTACCTGAACCACATGGGCATGGGTCATTGCGGCCAACTTGCTTGGCTGAACTGGCTTGTGCCGGAGCTTCGCTGGTACCACTGGTTGGCGCACCTTCGTGCTGATATTCCTTTTGCTGTGACGCTTCTGCAGCACGACGTTTAGCTTCAACCGCTTCTACGTCTTCTTCTGCACGCACGCGCACTTTGCTTAGAATGGTCACCACTTCTAGCTTCAATGCTTCAAGCATTTCGGCAAAGAGTTCAAAAGCTTCACGCTTATATTCTTGTTTCGGGTTCTTCTGCGCATAACCACGCAAGTGGATACCTTGACGCAGATGATCCATCGCCGCAAGATGCTCTTTCCAATGCATATCAAGGCTTTGCAGCATGATGGTTTTCTCGAACTGACGAATTACTTGCTCGCCAACCATCTGTTCTTTGTCGCGGTAGGCTTTAACCAGCTCATCAAGAATTCGCTCACGCAATACTTCTTCGTGCAATTTGTCGTCTTCATCTAACCATTGCTTAATTGGCAACGGTAGGGCGAAGTCGGCACGCAAGCGCTCTTCTAATCCGTCGAGATCCCACATTTCCAGCAATGACTGCGGCGGAATGTATTCGCTGATCACGCGATCAATCACATCGGCGCGAATCACTTCGATGGTTTCTGAAATATCGCCTTCGTCGAGCAGTTCGTTGCGTTGCTCGTACACCACTTTACGCTGGTCATTGGCAACATCATCGTATTCAAGCAATTGTTTACGGATATCGAAGTTGCGGCCTTCAACTTTGCGTTGCGCGTTTTCGATAGCGCGGCTGACCCACGGATGCTCAATAGCTTCACCTGGCTTCATGCCAAGACGCTTCATCATGGTCGCCATGCGCTCCGATGCAAACATGCGCATCAAGGCATCTTCAAGCGATAAGTAGAAGCGTGACGAACCTGGGTCACCCTGACGGCCTGAACGACCACGTAACTGGTTATCGATACGGCGTGATTCATGACGCTCGGTACCAATAATATGCAAGCCACCAGCTTCTATGACCGCGTCGTGACGTTTCTGCCACTCGGCTTTCACTTCTTCAATTTTTTCTGGGCTCGGGTCTTTCAGCTCAGCAATTTCAGTTTGTAAGTTGCCGCCCAATACAATGTCGGTACCGCGGCCAGCCATGTTGGTGGCGATAGTGATTGCACCTGGCATACCCGCTTGCGCAACAATTTCAGCTTCACTGGCGTGAAATTTTGCGTTCAGTACTTTGTGCGGAATCTTTTTCTTCTTCAGTAACTTCGACAGCAGCTCTGAGGTTTCAATTGAAATGGTACCCACCAACGCTGGGCGTTTGGCAGCACGGCATTCTTCAATATCGGCCACAATGGCGTCATATTTTTCTTCAGCAGTAATAAAGATCAAGTCTGCACGGTCATCACGAATCATCGGCCGGTTGGTTGGAATCACCACTGTTTCCAAGCCATAAATAGACTGGAACTCGAACGCTTCCGTATCGGCAGTACCTGTCATACCTGCCAGCTTGGTGTACAAGCGGAAGAAGTTCTGGAAGGTAATTGATGCCAAGGTTTGGTTTTCGTTTTGAATTTTAACGCCTTCTTTGGCTTCAATGGCTTGGTGCAAGCCTTCTGACCAACGACGCCCTTCCATGGTACGACCGGTGTGTTCATCAACAATGATGATTTGGTCGTCTTTGACAATGTAGTCGACGTCTTTTTGGAACAAGTGATGCGCACGTAACGCTGCGTTGACGTGGTGCAGCAGGGTAATATTTGCCGCAGAGAACAAAGAGTCGTCTTCGGCCAACATGCCACGTTCTTTTAGAATTTCTTCCACGTGCTCTTGACCGTGTTCGGTCATGTGTACTTGCTTAGACTTTTCATCAATGGTGAAGTCACCCACACCGCGCTCTTCTTCGGTGTCTTCTTTTTCCTGACGCTCTAGCAACGGTACAATGTCATTCATTTTCATGTACATTTCTGAGCTGTCTTCGGCGGCACCTGAGATGATCAACGGGGTACGCGCTTCGTCAATCAAGATGGAATCCACCTCATCGACAATTGCATAGTTCAATTCACGCTGCACGCGCTCTTGTGGGCTGAACGCCATGTTGTCGCGCAGATAGTCGAAGCCAAATTCGTTGTTGGTGCCGTAGGTAATGTCGGCTGCATAAGCTTCACGCTTCGCCTGCGGGTTCATACCTGGAATATTGAAAGCAACACTAAGGCCTAGGAATTCAAACAAAGGACGGTTGGTTTCGGCATCGCGGCGCGCCAAATAGTCGTTTACGGTAACAATATGAACGCCTTTACCAGAAAGTGCATTCAGGTAGGCTGACAAGGTGGCGGTAAGGGTTTTACCTTCACCGGTACGCATTTCGGCAATGCGGTTGTCGTTCAAAATCATACCGCCCACCAACTGCACGTCGAAGTGGCGCATTTTAAACACCCGCTTCGATGCTTCGCGCACGGTGGCAAAGGCTTCGACAAGTAGGTCGTCTAACTTTTGGCCTTGCTCGACACGCTGCTTAAATTCAACGGTTTTTTGTTTGAGTTCTTCGTCGCTAAGTGCTTCAAATTCAGGTTCAAGCGCATTAATTTGCTGAACCTTTTTTTGTAAACCTTTAAGAATGCGATCGTTGCGGCTACCAAATACCTTGCGGAATAAACTACCTAACATGTGAATCTAATTTCCTGTTGTAGCAATCACTCGGCTTTAGTCAGCCGAGCGATAGACATATTTGTATGGGTCGATTTGACGGTTATTACGTAACACTTCGTAGTGCACATGCGGCCCTGTTGAGCGCCCTGTGCTACCGATAAGAGCGATTTGCTGCCCCCGTGTTACCACGTCACCTTCTTTGACTAACAGCTCTTTGCTGTGGCCGTAGCGGGTTTTTAAACCGCCCCCATGGTCAATTTCGATTAACTTGCCATAACCTGAGCGCTCACCAGCCCAGGTTACAACGCCAGCACCCGTCGCATAAACACCGGCACCTTCTTCAAGGCTCGCGAAGTCTAAGCCTTTGTGCATTGCGGGGCGACTATTAAACGGGTCTTTACGAATTCCGTATTGCGACGACAGCCAACCAGACTCAATTGGACGCCCGGCAATGTAGCTCTCTGCTGAGATATGGTGACTCATCATCACAGACTCAAGGAGTGCAAGCTGTTTTTGTTTGCTGGAAAGCTCACCGAGCATGCCTTCGATTTGGTCGATGACATCGCGGCCATCTACTTTTGGCGCATCGATGATTGAGGCCTCGGGGCCACCCATGACTTCAACCAGGGGTTCGTCAAAGGCGAACTCACCGTTATCTAAATCAGCGACCGAGGCTAAACGTTGCCCTAAGGCATCTAAACGGCGTAACTGTGACTGCATCTCACCCAAATAGATGGTCATGGCAGTCAGTTTTTTCTCGGTCTCGTTTTTTAATTCGAGCACCGCCTGCTCTTGTGCAGCCAATGCCAGTTTTTCTTCTGTAATTTTTGCCCGCGCGCTATCTGGGTCTAACCCCTGATGCACCCACGGCTTCGTCACAGCAAGTACACCAAACGCAGCAAGGCCAGCCAGCGACAGGATACGTCGACGACTTAGCGCAAAACTGAATTTAACTTTGGTGCCTCGGTAGAAGACTGATAAACTCATGCAATCTCTCGCTGCTAATTATATATGTTATGGCACGAAAACGACCACGCGATATTCAACAACTGTTCGGCGGTCAGCGCTTACAGCGTTTTACTGACTTTACAGAGCAATACCAACGCTGGCAACAGCAATTGCAACAATGTTTTGATGCACTGCAGCTGTCGCCTTTATTGGCACATTGTAAAGTGGTGTCGGTTCGTGCGCACACCCTTGTGCTGGAAGCTTCATCAGCGGCCTTGGCCAATCGAATAAAGCTGCAGCAAAGCCGCATTATAACGCATTTTCAATCTGAATCTACGGGGCATATCTCGCGCCTTGAAGTTCAGGTGCGTCCACAAATGCGTACGCCTTTGGCGCAAAGCATGGCAAAACCCACGCAAGCTGTTCAAAAAACAGGCAATAACGATGATGAAACGGTTGCGAAATTACGTCAGCAGGCGGAGTTATGTGAGGAGCCGCTGCGCTCGCAGCTGCTCGCTTTAGCGGAGAAATACGAGAAAAACTAAAAGCAAAAGCGATATTAGCTATTGGATATTGGCGGAAACAAAAAGACCGCTTCCAGCCTCAGCGGTCTTCTCTAATATCTAATATCTAATATCTAATATCTAATATCTAATATCTAATATCGTACTTGCTTTTCTACGCCAGCGACGGTGTGGCGAAGGCGATTGGCGCGCTTTCTGCTTCAGCTTCGAAGGTGACGAACTCCCACGCTTCTTGATTCTGCAATACCGCACGCAACAATTGATTGTTCAGCGCATGGCCTGATTTGAATGCACGTAAGTTACCTAAAATTGCGTAACCGCCCATGTATAAATCACCAATCGCATCTAAAATTTTATGCTTGACGAACTCGTCGTCGTAACGCAAACCGTCGTTATTCAGAATACGGAATTCATCCAATACCACGGCGTTGTCGAAGCTGCCGCCTAACGCAAGGTTATTAGCGCGCAGCATTTCGATGTCTTTCATGAAGCCGAAAGTGCGTGCACGACTGATTTCTTTAATAAAATTACTGCTATTAAAGTCAATGCTTAGCACTTGCCCGGTATCGGCAATGGCCGGATGGTCGAAGTCGATGGCAAAGTCGATACGGAACCCATTATGGGGTAGTAGTTCCGCCCACTTGTCATCTTCTTCAACACGAATCGGCTGTTTAATCTTAATAAACTTTTTCGCTGCGCCTTGCTCTTCAATTCCCGCGCTCTGCAGCAGGTATACAAAGGGGTGTGAGCTACCATCCATGATCGGGATTTCATGGCTATCAACTTCAATGATCAGGTTATCGATGCCCATCGCCGCAACCGCCGCAAGCAAGTGCTCCACGGTTGATACGCGAACGTTGTCATCGTTGATCAGACAGGTACACATACGCGTATCCCGCACTAACTCAGCGTTAGCAGGAATATCTACAGCAGGGTTTAAATCTACGCGGCGAAACACCAGACCTGTATTCGCAGGTGCTGGTCGCAGCGTAAGCTGAACCTTGTTGCCTTTATGCAAACCAACACCAGTGGTTGCAATCGGCTGCTTGATTGTACGTTGTTTAATCATGTCTGCTCTTCTTCTCATCAAGTCTTTTGACCAGCAAAAGGCGCAATAGTTTAACGGATTATCTAAAAAACCGCAAGAAAACGAGGTTCCTAATCGACTTGACGGCGTAAAAATGCCGGGATGTCGAGATAATCCATGTCTTTGCCTTGATTTGCCTGAGGTTTCGCCGTCGGCTTGCTTGCTACCGGTTCGGCTTCCATGGACTCTTCGTCAGCTTCTGGTTCAATGTTGCGTGCAGTTGCAGTATTGCCATAACTGCCGCCACTGCTGGTGTTGCTACCACTGCTTCGGCTGCCGTAACTTGGTGCAGGCTCACGACGGTTCACTAATGCGATGTCGGGCTTACGCTCGCCACCAATGCCCGTTGCAACCACAGTGACACGCAACTCTTCAGACATGTCCATGTCAATGACAGTACCGACGATGACGGTTGCATTCTCAGATACAAACCCTTTCACAACGTTACCGACAATTTCAAATTCTTCCATGCTCAAGTCCATGCCAGCGGTGATGTTCAACAACACACCACGTGCACCAGACAGGTCGATGTCTTCCAACAGCGGGCTGTTGATGGCCATCTCTGCCGCTTCTTGAGCGCGGTCTTCGCCGCGTGCGACGCCGGTACCCATCATGGCAGTACCCATCTCACGCATTACCGCACGTACGTCTGCAAAGTCGACGTTGATCAGGCCGTCGCGGGTAATTAAGTCTGAAATACCTTGTACAGCCCCTAATAATACGTCGTTTGCCTTAGCAAAAGCATCAAGCAGGCTGGTACCTTTACCTAAAACTTTCAAAAGCTTTTCATTAGGAATGGTAATTAGCGAGTCAACGTTGCGCGCTAATTGTTCAATACCTTCTTTGGCTGCAGCCATGCGACGTTGGCCTTCGAATGGGAATGGTTTGGTTACCACTGCCACGGTCAAAATGCCCAGTTCGCGTGCCACTTCGGCAACAACAGGTGCAGCACCCGTTCCGGTGCCACCGCCCATACCGGCAGCAATGAATACCATATCAGCGCCTTGCAGATGCTTGCGAATTTCGTCGCGCGCTTCTTCTGCGGCCTGACGGCCAACTTCTGGATTCGCGCCAGCACCAAGCCCTTTGGTGATGTCGGTGCCCAGTTGAATGGTTGCGTGAGCGCCATGATTGCGCAACGCCTGCGCATCGGTGTTGGCAACAATAAATTGCACACCTTCAATGGACTCGCTAATCATATGTTTGACAGCGTTACCGCCGCCGCCTCCGACGCCAATGACCTTAATCACTGCGTCCGAATCAAAGTTGTCGACTACTTCGAATACTTCAGACATGTTGTTTCTCCTTATACCTGCTTATTGTACTACCCCTAGTGAAGATATCCAAAACGTTGTTTTCTTTAAAATTCGCCTTTAAACCAGCTCAGCAAGCGTTTTCCTAAACCAATCACGTTGGTTGTGCTTGCCTCACTTTGGCGGTTTTGAACATCTTCCTGACCATAACGTAGCAAGCCAACCGCTGTTGCATAGGTTGGATCTTGCACGTAATCGCTCAGACCGTGCATGCCCAGTGGCTCACCTAAGCGCACTGGCATTTGAAATATTTCTTCTGCGAACTCAATAGCGCCTTCCATGCGCCCGCACCCGCCGGTTAATACAATACCGGCTGCAATCTGGTCTTCGAGTCCGCTTTGGTTGATTTGATCACGTATCAACTCAAATAATTCTTGATACCGAGGCTCCACCACCTCTGCCAAAATATGGCGCTGCATGGTACGCGATGGGCGTCCCCCCACAGATGGCACCTCGATGTTGTCGTCTTTGCTCACTAGCTCACGCAATGCGCACGCGTATTTTGTTTTGATTTCTTCGGCGTGGTTCAGCGGCGTGCGGAATATCTTGGCAATGTCGCTGGTGACTTGATTCCCAGCTGCCGGAATCACCGCCGTGTGACGCAGTACCCCACCGGTGTAAATATTGATGTCGATGGTGCCAGCACCCATATCCACCAGGGCGACACCCAAGTCTTTTTCGTCATCGGTTAGCACCGCATAGCTTGACGCAAGCGCCGAAAAAATCAGCCGATCTACGCTTAAGCCGCAACGCTCAACCGCTTTTACAATGTTCTTAGCCATATCGTTGGCGCAGGTAATGATGTGTACCTTGGCTTCCATGCGTACGCCTGACATGCCGATTGGACTCTTTATGCTTTCTTGCGAGTCGATGATGAATTCCTGCGGTAATACGTGCAAAATGCGTCGTTCTTGCGCTATTGGCACCGATTTCGCCGCGTGAATCACGCTATCAACATCGTCTTGCGTTACTTCGGCTTCGTTAATTGGCACCATGCCGGATTCGTTTTGGCAGCCAATGTGGCGCCCGGAAATATTCAGGTATACCGATGCAATGCGGCAATCAGCCATCAATTCCGCTTCTTCAACGGCCCGTTGAATGGACTGCACCACAAGATTCAGATCATTAACGCCGCCTTTATCCATGCCGCGCGCAGTTGCCGCACCAACACCAATCACGCTGATGTCGCTGTCAGGCATAACTTCGCCTATCAGCGCCACCACTTTGCTGGTGCCAATGTCTAAACCTACTACCATGTTCCGTTCTGCTGCTTTCGACATGTTGCGTTTCTCTCTTTTTATTCTTCGTTTTCGTCTTTCCAGGCCACCGCAACGCCGGTGTCATAACGTAAGTCCACATAGTCTATCGGCTTGGCTTTATGCCGAATTATGGTTGGGAACAAATCAATAAAGCGTTGTACCCGTTCCAGTAACCCTTCACGACCTAGCCGCAAACGAATGCCAGACAACAACTCCACATCCACTGCGAAACGCTCGGAGAGCGTCAGGGCCACCACTTGGTGGCCGTTAATTTTGAGCAGTTCATGTACTTGTTGATACTGCTCAACGGTTTCTTGTACTGCATGTTCAGGGCCATTGAGTTTTGGTAACAACACATCAATGACCGATTTATCCACTTCAAACACTTCGCCTTTTGCACTCACCAGCGCATCGGGTCGTGTTGCTTCGTTCCAGTGCCCGATTGGCTTTTGTTCAACCAAAAACACTTTCAAAATGTCGGGCCATTCTTTTCGTACTGAGGCCTGCTCTATCCAGGGCTGGGCTTCCAGTCGTGTTCGAATGCTATTTACATCGGCTGAGAAAAAGCTTCCCAGCTCTTCTCCCGCTAATGCATCGCGTACGTCGGCGCGTTTCAAATACTGCAACTCACCTTGTACCACTAATCGTTTCAACGGCACTTCGTTGGCGTCCATCGCCAAATAATACAGCCATGCAACGCCCGCTATCGCTCCGATGACGACGCTGAGAAAAAAACTAAACCCCAGCCAAAACTGCCAGCGGACTGCCGCCACCTTAAACCTCGCTAAGTTCGAGTATGCGCAATACCAACTGCTCGAAACTCATACCCACTGCTTTAGCCGCCATCGGCACCAAGCTTTTGGTGGTCATGCCGGGCACCATGTTCGCTTCCAACAACTTAAAGTTGCCTTCTTGGTCGCACATCACGTCAATGCGACCCCAACCTTTGCCGCCAACCGCACGAAACGCTGATACCGCCAATTGTTCTAAGGCGCGCTCTTCCAGTTCGCACAATCCAGCCGGACAATGATATTGTGTGTCACCGGCCTGGTACTTGGCATCGTAATCATAAAATTCATGGGTAGACTGCACGCGAATTGCCGGCAATGCCTGGTCACCCACAATGGATACTGTGTATTCAGGGCCACTTAACCAACTTTCGACCAAAGCTTCCTGATCGTATTTGTGTGCCAACGCCACGGCCTGTTCCAGTTCAGCTGCATTGCGCGCTGGACTCATACCGATACTGCTGCCTTCTTGAGCGGGCTTCACCATGACTTTGCCACCGAGCTCTTCAATCATTGAGGCCCAATCAACTGGCTTGCCACGAACGATAACGGCACTTTGCGCAACCGGTAGACCGGTCGACTGCCACACGCGCTTGGTGCGTACCTTATCCATTGCTAGGGCGCACCCTAACACGCCACTGCCGGTGTACGGAACGCCTAGATACTGCAGTGCGCCTTGAATGGTACCGTCTTCACCGCCGCGCCCGTGTAACACAATAAAGGCGCGATCAAAGTGTTGGTCAACCAATCCTGTTAGCGGTTGCTCCGCAGGATCAAACCCATAGGCGTTGATGCCCTGTGCCTGCAGGGCGGCTAATACTGCCTGACCTGAGCGCAACGACACGTCGCGCTCGGCAGAATCGCCGCCAAACAGCACAGCTACTTTGCCAAAGTCTTTGCTCGTAGCCATTACGACTTCTCTCCCTGCAATTGATCGGCTTTGGCGCGCAACGATGCAGGCGCCAATTCGGTTGCCACTAAATCACGTGCGATTGCACCAATGGTGCCAGCGCCTTGCGCCAGTAACATGTCGCCGGGCTGCAGCACATCGGCTAAAACCTTGTACAGTGCACTGCGGTCACCAACATAAATCGGCTCCATTTGCCCGCGCATGCGAATTGCTCGCGCCAAAGCACGGCTGTCTGCTCCAGTAACGGGTGCTTCACCTGCGCTGTAAACATCAAGTAACAGCAGCACGTCCACCTCACTGAGTACATTCACGAAATCATCGAATAAATCCCGTGTCCGTGAATAACGGTGCGGCTGAAACGCCATCACGATACGCCGCTCGGGCCAACCGGCTCGAGCAGCGGCGATGGTTACAGCCACTTCCGATGGATGGTGCCCATAGTCATCGACCAACAGCACATCGCCTTGCTGGCCATTGTGTTCGCTCGCAAAAGCGCCGAGGTGTTCAAACCGACGTCCGATGCCACCAAATTTCTCCAGTGCGGCGATGATTGCCGCATCACTGACACCTTCGTCAGTTGCCACCGCGATAGCCGCGAGGGCATTCAAAGCATTGTGTCTACCTGGCAAATTCACTGTTACTGGCAAAGGCTGTTGGCCAGCGCGATGCACTGTAAATGAGCTCATGCCACCATTCTGGTGATAATCTGCACCACGCACATCCGCGTCGTCGCTGAACCCATAAGTAATTATCTGTCTGCCCACGCGCGGCAATAATTCACGTACCACCGGGTCATCCACACACATCACTGCTAAACCGTAAAATGGCAGGTTGTGCAGGAAGTCGATGTAGGTGTCGAGCAGCTTATTGAAGTCGCCCCCGTAGGTGTCCATGTGATCGGCTTCGATATTGGTCACAACTGCAACCATCGGCTGCAGGTGTAAGAACGATGCATCTGACTCGTCAGCTTCGGCAATCAAGTACTTGCTAGTACCCAAGCGTGCATTGGTGCCAGCGCTATTGAGCAAGCCACCAATAACGAAGGTGGGATCTAAGTCGCCTTCGGCAAATACGCTGGCGATTAAGCTGGTAGTAGTAGTTTTTCCGTGTGTGCCTGCAATGGCGACACCATGGCGAAACCGCATTAACTCGGCCAGCATTTCAGCACGACGTACCTGCGGGATTAACAATTCTTTGGCAGCCACTAACTCTGGGTTGTCGGCCTTAATCGCCGATGACACCACAATAACGTCAGCTCCTTTTACATGCTCGGCAGCATGGCCGATAAAGATTTCTGCACCAAACCCGCGTAAACGCCGAGTATTCGCGTTCTCGGCCAAATCTGAGCCAGCAATTTCATAGCCTTGATTCTGCAATACCTCAGCAATGCCTCCCATCCCAGCGCCGCCAATACCGACAAAGTGGATGCGGCGCACACGACGCATCTCCGGTACATTAACGACTGTAAATGGGGTTGCTTTGTCTTGCTTCATTACTTGATGCCTACGGTTAATTTTTCTGGATTTGCCCAACGCTCGCACTGATTCACAACGGCTTCAGTCGCGTTCGGATAAGCTGCTTGTGCGGCATGCTTCTGCATGGCCCTGCGCATTTCTTCGTCGCGCAATAATTCATTTAATACCTGAACCAATGGTTCTATCTGTACCAGTTCTGACTGAGGTAACAATCGCGCGGCACCTGCCTCAACCAACTCGCGTGCATTGGCCGTTTGGTGGTCATCCACCGCATGCGGCAGCGGTACGAAAATTGCTGGGGTACCTACTACAGCCAATTCTGCAACGGTAAGTGCCCCGGCGCGACAGATCACAATGTCGGCGCTGCTGTAGGCCCGATGCATATCGGTAATAAATTCTTCCACCTGTACTTGGGCAGTTACGGGCCCATAAGCAGCCTTCACTGCGGCCTCACGGCCTTGCCCGCATTGGTGCTGAACTATTAAATTCTTCTGCAGTGCGGCGTCCAATTGCGCAATAGCGGCCGGTACGGCTTCGTTTAATGCTTGCGCACCAAGGCTGCCACCCACAATTAATAGCTTCAGTTTGCCGTCGGTAGACGTGGCAACTTCCTTTGCCGACCAGTTGGCACGCAACGGATTGCCAGTAATCTCCGCCATGGGCAACTGCTTCTTCGCAGCCCCGAAACCAAGCATGACGTGCTGCGCAAAGCGCGCTAATAACTTGTTGGTTAAACCTGCTACAGCATTTTGTTCGTGTACCAGTAAAGGTACGCTCAGCGACCGTGCAGCAAGCCCTGCAGGCCCGCACACGTAGCCGCCAAAGGTCAGCAATAGTTGCGAGCGATGCCGTTTCAGCAATTTACGGCACTGCAAGAATGCTTTGAATAGACGCCATGGCGTGCCCAATTTACGCATTACCCCATGCCCGCGCATACCTTGCATGGTGATTTGTTCCAGCTTAAAGCCCGCCGCTGGCACAACTTTACTTTCAAGTCGCTGCTCGGTTGTTCCCAACCAAACCACTTCCCACCCGTAGCTGCGTAACTGCTCGGCTACAGCTAAAGCAGGAAACACGTGACCGCCGGTGCCGGCAGCTGCAATCATAATGCGATTCATGCGCGACCTCCGGCTTTAGTCGACGCTCTGCGCCGCGGTGCCACTTTGATTTGGCTGACGCGCACTTCGTAGTCAACGCGCAGCAAAATACCTATTGCAATACAGCTAATCAGTAAACTGGTACCACCGTAGCTAATCAACGGCAGCGTCAACCCTTTGGTAGGCAACAAACCTGCTGCAGCGCCAATGTTCACCATGGACTGAAACGCAAACCAAATGCCAATTCCGTATGCGATAAAACCGCCGTATTGATGTCCGGCATGCAAGGCTTTTCGCCCCAACTGCATGGTGCGAATCACTAACGCGAACGACAACACCAATACCACGACAATACCGAAGAAACCGAGCTCTTCACCAACAACCGCCATAATAAAGTCGGTGTGTGCTTCAGGCAGGTATTGCAGCTTCTGAATGCTGTTTCCTAAGCCTTGCCCGAACCAATCACCGCGCCCGAAAGCCATGAGTGACTGCGTTAACTGATAGCCACTACCGAACGGGTCTTGCCATGGATCCATGAACGACACTACCCGGCGCATGCGGTACGGTTCTTTAACAATTAATAAGGTAATGGCCAGCGCAAAGGCGACCAGTACTGCGAAAAATTGCCACAACCGGGCGCCAGCAAGAAATAACATGCCCACCGCGATACATGACATGACCACGAGCGAGCCAAAGTCTGGCTGCAATAACAGCAACCCTGCAAAAAAGAACAACACGATTAGCGGCTTAATGAAACCACGTAAGTTTTCCTGCACTTGGTCCACACGCCGCGTTAGGTAGCTGGACATATAAACCACAAAGAACAATTTCGCGACCTCAGCCACCTGCAAGGTGAGTGGGCCGAGTTTTATCCACCGCTTGGCGCCGTTTACTTCATGTCCAATAACCAACACCATGGCCAACATGCCCATGGCGATCAGTAACAGTGAGCCGCTACCGCGATACCACCACTGCACAGGAATTTGTATCACCGTAAAGAGCAGCACGAGACCCAGCCCGACATACATGCCGTGGCGAATCATGAAGTGAAACGGATTACCGGTAAGTCGCTCTGCTGCTGGGAATGACGCTGAAGTCACCATGATTAAGCCAATGGCAATTAAGCTCAGCGTCAGCCACAGTAATACCCGGTCATACAACAGCGTTGCATCACTGTCTGCCCACCAATCGCGCCAGCGCTGCCACAATGGCGCACCCATAGCATCCAGCATTGGCTGGATACCAAGTTCCAGCTGCTGCTCGGTGCCATTGGCAGTGCGCGCTTTGTGCGCTTTAGCGACCATAATGTGCCTCCACTGCAGCGCGGAATTCATCACCGCGATGCTCGTAATTCTTAAACATGTCCAAACTTGCACAGGCTGGCGAGAGCAGAACCATACTTTGTGGCGTTGCCAACTCAGCTGCCGTGCTTACGGCTTCTTCAAGGTTGGTGACACGCACTGCGTGTTCAACTTGATGAGCAATGCGCTCACCGTCTTTACCCAATACAATCACTACATCTACGTGCTGCAAAGCCGCTCGGAAGTGGCTGAAGTCAGCCCCTTTGCCATCACCGCCAGCAATCAATATTAATTTGCCGTTTACCAATTGGCGCATGCCAAAAATTGCAGCCTCTGCCGCGCCGATATTCGTGGCCTTGGAGTCGTTTACCCACCGCACCTGATCGAATTCGCCAATAAGCTCACAGCGGTGCGGCAAGCCTTTGAATGCTCGTACCGCACCAAGTACATCTTGGGGCTGAATATCGAGCGCGTAGGCTAAGGCTAGCGCTGCCTGTACGTTTAATAGGTTGTGTATGCCGGTTAACTGCAATTCACTGGCTTTCAACAACGACTCGCCACAAAAGCTAATCGCAAACTCACCTTCATGCTCCGTTAAGCCAAACATCGCTGGACCATGGTCGTTACTTGGGCCAAGCCCGAACGTAATCTGGGCGTCCATCGGAACCTGCACCGGTGCAGTCATTTCCTGTTCGCGATTCCACACTGCAACATCGGTGCGGTTATAAATACGATGCTTCGCATTTGTGTAGTCGCGCAAGTCACTGTAACGGTCCATGTGGTCATCGCTGATGTTCAGGATGGTTGCGCCACGCAAGTGCAAATCGTGCATGAGTTCGAGCTGAAAACTTGAGAGTTCAATAACGAAGGCATCCACAGGCTGACCGACCAGCTCAAGCACCGGAACCCCAATGTTGCCCCCCATCGCCACTTTTTTACCGGCCGCGATGAGCAACTCTGTCACCAACCGCGTTACCGTTGATTTACCATTTGACCCGGTAATACCTAACACCGGCTTATTGGCATGGCGCGCAAACAAGTCCATGTCGCCGACTACCGGTATTGCCGCATCAATCGCGAGTTGCAACGCTGGAGTACGCAAGTCAACACCCGGGCTAACGACCAACAAGTCCATACCAAGAATGTGTTCCAGCTCAAGTGCACCGGTGTGAATCTCAAGGTTAGGCGCCAGTTGTTTGAGTTCTGCCATACCCGGTGGTTCAACACGGGTGTCAAATACCACTGGGTTAATATCACGCTGCAGCAAATAGCGTACGCACGATAGCCCAGTTTGGCCGAGGCCAACTACGCCGATCATCTCATAGCTGTCTAATGCTGCTAATTTCATGATTTATCTCAGTTTCAATGTTGCTAAGCCAATAAGTACAAATACCAGGCTCAATATCCAAAACCGTACGATAACGCGCGGCTCTGGCCAGCCTTTTAATTCATAATGGTGATGTATAGGCGCCATACGAAAAACCCGTTTACCGCGCAATTTATAAGACCCTACTTGCAATATTACGCTGAGGGTTTCCATCACAAAAACGCCGCCCATAATAAACAGCACCAATTCTTGACGCACCATCACGGCAATGATGCCCAGCGCAGCGCCCAAAGTCAGCGAGCCGACATCGCCCATAAAGACCATGGCCGGATAGGTGTTGAACCATAAGAACCCCAAGCCTGCCCCGAAAATTGCGGTACACACAATCAACAGTTCGCCAGACAATGGTAAAAATGGAATATTGAGATACTGCGCAAAATTCGCGTTACCTGAGGCGTAGGCGAATACACCCAGAGCACCGGCAACCATGATGGTTGGGACAATCGCTAAACCGTCGAGGCCGTCCGTTAAGTTCACGGCGTTGCTGGTGCCCACCACTACAAAATATGCCAACAAAATGTACATCATGCCCAGTTGCGGCATCACGTCTTTGAAAAATGGAACCAGCAGTTGCGTTTCTGCGCCGATGGTTGCGTTTGCGTACAAATAGACGGCTGCTAAGGTTGCGATGAGCGACTGCCAAAAATACTTCCAACGCGCCGGTAAACCGCGTGAGTTCTTCTGCACCACTTTACGGTAGTCGTCAATAAAGCCCACCAAGCCAAAGCCAATGACTACCGCTAACACCACATGCACGTAGCGGTTGGTTAAGTCAGCCCATAATAATGTCGACAGCACGATGGACGCGATAATCAATACCCCACCCATGGTAGGGGTGCCGGCTTTACTTAAATGCGACTGCGGACCGTCGTCACGCACCGCTTGGCCGACTTGTAAACGCTGCAAGTACTTGATGAGCGTTGGGCCCATCCATAATGAGATTAGCAGTGCTGTGAGCACGCTAAGAATAGCGCGCATAGTTAGGTACGAGATGACGTTAAAAGCACTCGCGAATTGGGTTAAGTATTCGGCTAACCAAACTAGCATGCGTGCTTTCCTTCTGGTGAAGTCATAGGTTGCAGTTCTTCCTGACGGTGTTGCAACGCTTCAATGACACGCTCCATTCGTGCGCTGCGCGACCCTTTTACTAAAATGGTTATCGGGGCTTTGGCTTGCTTCACCGTAGCAATGATGGCTTCGACCAAGCCTTCAATTGCCGAGAAATGACGGCCGCCGCGCCCATTAAAAACTTCGCTCGCACTTTGGCTCAATACTCCTGCGGTGTACAAATTATCGATACCCGCGTTAATGGCGTAAGCGCCTACTTCTTCATGGTATTCCCGAGCTTGACTGCCAAGTTCACCCATGTCACCAAGCACCATCATGCGGTAACCTGGATAGGTAGCGAGCATGTCCAGTGCGGCCTTGACCGAACCCACATTGGCGTTATAGCTATCGTCAATGAGGCGAATATGGTCGTTGAGGCGAATCACGTGTAACCGACCTGCCACTGGTGTTAATTCAGCCAATGCGGTTTGTGCATCAGTGAGCGCACAACCTACCGCAACCGCAGCCCGAATAGCCACTAGTGCGTTGTCAACATTGTGTAAACCAGGCAAGCTAAGCTTAATATGTGCTTGCTGTGGCGTGGCTCCGCCCAGTTCAACATCAAATTCGGCACACCCTTGCTCATCCACTGAGATATTGCGCGCACGCACTGTAGGTTGTGGTTGCTGCGCATCGGCCTGTTCGCGGCCAAAGGTTTCGTGATGAATGCTGCTGAGCTGCTGCGCCCAGCCTTGCACAAAGTCGGAATGAAATGGCGTAAGCGCTAAACCATGCGGACCTAGCCCACGGAAAATTTCAGATTTCGCGCGATAGACTCCATGAATGTCACCAAAGCCTTCAACATGTGCTGGCGCCACGTTGTTAATTATGGCCACATCCGGTTGGGTTAAACGCGTGGTATAAGCAATTTCACCTAAATGATTGGCACCGAGTTCAATTACCGCAAACTGATGGTGCGGCTCTATCCGTAATAAGGTAAGCGGCACCCCAATATCATTATTAAAGTTACCCGCAGTTGCCAGTACCTCGCCTTGCTTGCGTAATATTGCCGCAAGCATTTCTTTAACGGTGGTTTTACCGCTGCTACCGGTAATTGCAATGGTTTTTGGTGCTACTTTTGCTTTCACTGCGGCACCAAGTAGGCCTAACGCATGGCGTGTGTCTGCCACTACAATCTGCGGCGCGCCTTGACAGTCTTCTGGGCTAAGTTCGCGTTCTACCATGACTGCTGCTGCACCATCGCGGATTGCTTGGCTGGCAAAGTCATGGGCATCAAAATTTGGGCCTTTTAAGGCAATAAACAGGCATCCTTTGGGCATGTGCCGCGTGTCAGTGCTGACTTGATTCACGGTACGGTTGGCGCCAATTAAGCGCCCTTCAACAGCTGCGGCAATCCACGCGAGATCTATGCGAATCATGATAATTCCTCCGCGGACTGGCTGGTTGCAGTGATTTCTGCAACCAGTTTGCGTTCATCATAATCAATGCGCTGTTGGCCGATGACCTGGTAGTCTTCGTGCCCTTTACCTGCCAGCAATACAACATCATCAGCTTTGGCCTGTGCAATCACCTGGCGCACTGCGTTGTCACGCCCCATGATGACTTGCACGCGCTGGCGGCTCGGCATGCCAGCAAGAATATCTTTGACAATTTGCTCAGGCTCTTCCGTGCGCGGATTGTCGTCAGTAACAACCACCTGATCAGCCAAATCTGCAGCGACTGCGCCCATTTGAGGCCGCTTGCCACGGTCGCGGTCGCCACCACAGCCGAACACACACCACAGTTGGCCGTGGCAGTGGCGGCGTAATGCGCTCAGCACCTGCTGCAGGGCATCAGGGGTGTGTGCATAATCCACAATCACTAAAGGTTTACCGGCGGTTCCACCAAACGCTTCCATGCGGCCAGGTACTGCATGCAATTTGGAACTTGCGGCCACTACCGTTTGCGGCGAATGCCCAAGCGTTATTACGGCACCGATAGCAGCTAATAAATTGTAAACATTAAAGCCACCTAGCAACGGCGAGTGCACAGTTAACTGTTCGAGATTGTCATGGCTATGGCGCACATTTAACGTAAATTCAGTGCCGTCATGCGCATACCGAACTTCACTTGCCCATAAACTGTGCGCCGCTGACTGCGGCGTTAAACTAAAGCGCCAGCTGTCGGTGCGGTCGGGCAACCAAGCCGCTACTGCAGCATCATCGGCATTCAGTACACTGAACTGCGTGTCGAGTTCGGTAAATAAGCGGCGTTTCGCGCCAGCGTAGTTGGCCATGGTGCCATGGTAATCAAGGTGATCACGACTTATGTTGGTTGCGACACCTACTTTAAAATGCACGGCTTCAACGCGGCGTTGCACTAATGCATGTGAGGAAACTTCCATCGCCACAGCCTGCGCGCCTTCGCTGCGCAGCACTTGCAGACGATGCTGTACGGCGATCGCGTCAGGCGTGGTGTGAGTTTCAGGCAATAAACGCCCCGGGAAGCCACTGCCGGTGGTACCGATAACACCACAACGCACCCCAAGCGCCTCAAGCAATTGGGCTGCAATGTATGTCACTGAGGTTTTACCGTTGGTGCCCGTAACACCAATCACATCGATTGCTTGCGACGGCTCGTGGAAAAAACGTCCAGCAATGTGTGATAGTTGATTTTTCAGCTGTGGGACTTCAATGACCCACGTTGAGCCACGTAACTCCATACCCACCGCTTCAGAGTCGGCCAGCACCACTGCTGCTCCGGCTGCGATTGCGGCATCAATGAAATGACGTCCATCCACCTGATAACCAGGTACGGCAATAAAGAGATCGTTCGCAGCAACTTGGCGACTGTCGAGCTTCAGGCCACCCACTTTCACAGCGGGTAGTTGCATCGGGTATTCCGGTAGCAAGGTCATGAGATCAATCACGTGAACCTCCGAAGCCGGCAGCTTTTAATTCTGTGTTGGCCAAATTATCGGGTGGCACATTCATAACCCGCAGCGCGTCGCTGACAATTTCAGCGAATACTGGCGCCGACACCTCGCTGCCATAATATTCGTCGCCACTGGGTTCATTAATGGTAACCACTACGGCGATGCGCGGATTACTAACTGGCGCCACGCCTGCGAATAACGTGACGTATTCATCGCCATAGCCACCCGCAATCGCCTTACGCGACGTACCGGTTTTGCCAGCCACGCGGTAGCCACGAACCTGCGCGCGACTGCCTGAACCATTAGCCACCACACTTTCTAACATGGCTAATACGGTGTTAGCGTTTTGCTTGGAAATCACTTGCTCGCCTTCGGGCCTGCCTTCGCGGCGTTGAATGGTTAATGGGTTACGAATTCCGTCGTTACCAATAATCGCGTACATCTGCGCTAACTGAAGCGTGGTTGCCGACATGCCATAACCGTAAGATAAAGTTGCAATTTCAAAGTCCGACCAACGCTGGCGGTTTTGTAAAATACCAAAGCTCTCGCCCAACATGGCGACTCCTGTATCGTTGCCGAAGCCCACTGCAGCATAGGTGTTGAGCATGGTGTCGATACCTGCTGCTAATGCTACTTTGGCAGTGCCAACGTTACTTGAGTTCTCTAAAATTTGTGTAATGGTCAGCTCACCCCGATTGCGTGGGTCACTGACCCGGCGGCCACCTAAACGCAGCCAGCCTGGGCTAGTGTCAATCACATCACCGGCCTTAATCACGCGTGACTCCAGGCCAGCAAGAATGGCCAGCGGCTTAACCGTAGAGCCCGGTTCATAAGCGTCTGTAATAGCCCGATTGCGCAATTTGTGCGGCTGCATGTCGGAGCGATTATTTGGGTTGTAGGACGGGCTGTTGACCATTGCGAGCACCTCGCCGGTTTGCACGTCAAGAATCACGGCTGAACCTGAAGTCGCCTGGTGATAGCGCACGGCTTTTTTGACTTCGGTATACGCCAGCGATTGCAAACGTTGATCAATACTCAGCGTTAATTGTTGTGGTTGTTGCGCTTCGGTAACTCGTATTTCTTCAACAACCCGCCCTGCCGCGTCCTTGCGATAAACTCGCTCACCGGGAATACCGGTAAGTACTTGGTTATAAATAGCCTCAAGGCCATCAATGCCGAGGCCGTCAATGTCGGTGAAGCCCACCACATGTGCGGCAATTTCACCAGCGGGATAAAAACGCCGCGATTCAGTTTTCAGATACACGCCTGGAATACCTAATTGACGCACAAAGTCGGCCACGCCCGGTGTTACTTTGCGTTCCAGGTACACAAACCGACGGGTCGGATCGGAAACTTTGCTCATCAGATCGTTTACGTCGGTGCGGAACACCTCCGCCAATGCTAACCAGCGCTCACGATTATCAAGCCCGTTGCCCTCATGCACGCGTTTAGGATCTGCCCATACCGTTTGTACCGGAACACTTACCGCCAGCTCGCGACCATTGCGGTCAAGAATACTACCGCGTTGTACGGTCGTTGCGTCGGCGCGTAGTGAACGGCGATCGCCCTCATAGATCAGGCGCTCAGGTTCTATAATTTGGATATATGCTGCACGAGCCACCAAGCTGCCGAACACGCCCAAAACCACCAGCATCGCGAAGTAGAAACGCGCCTTGCTTAAGTGTGGTTGCGCTTTTTTAGTTGCGCGACGGTTTGGCTTTGGTGTTATTGCCATGGCACTAGCACCTCCTGTTCAGCTTCTGCACGCACCATATTCAGGCGTTGCTCAGCAATGCGTTCTACCCGGTTGTGCTCGGTCAGAGTGTTCTGTTCAATCTGTAAATGCCGCCATTCAATATCAAGCGCATCACGCTCCGACAGCAACTCATCACGCTCGATAGTAAGCAAGCGATGCCCATGCGAAACGTAGATAACTGCCAACGCACTTGTTATAGCCATTAAAAACAGCAACACCAGCACAAGGTGCTGGCGAAAATCGTCAAACAAAACAGATACTAACGCAGGTACTCGGCTAGCTTTCATAATCTAACCTCGCTGCAATGCGTAGCACCGAACTGCGGGCGCGTGGGTTTAATTGTGTTTCGGCGGCCGACGGTTTGATTGCTTTGCCAACCAAGCGCAATGTTTGGCCCCGATCAAAGTCGGCATCACGAATAGGCAACCCGGCGGGAATTGAGCGGCCTTTGGCCTGGCCCCGCATAAAGCGTTTTACCAACCGGTCTTCAAGGCTATGAAAACTAATAACTACCAAGCGGCCCTCGGGTTTTAAACCTGTCACGGCTGCCGTCAATGCCGTTTCAATTTCATCCAGCTCGCCGTTGATATGAATACGAATACCTTGAAAGCTGCGGGTAGCTGGGTGCTTGTGTTTGTCTTTAAATGGCACGGCGTTGGAAATCAGCTCAGCCAATTCACGGGTGGTGGTCAGCGGCTGTTGTTCGCGGTGCTTAAGCACGGCTTGCGCAATACGCCAAGCGAAACGTTCTTCTCCATATTCGCGCAGTACAAATGCAATTTCATCGGCACTGGCATGATTTAAAAAGTCGGCGGCAGTGGGACCACAGCTGGTATCCATGCGCATGTCGAGTGGGCCTTCGCGCATGAAACTAAAACCGCGTTCGGCGTCATCCAATTGTGGGGAGGAAACGCCAAGGTCGAACAGAATGCCATCCAGTTGCCCGGACAGTTGCTGGGCTTCCAGCACTTCTGCTAAACGTGAGAAAGGGGTGTGGATAATGGTAAAGCGTGGATCATCGCGCAAGGATTCAGCTGCTGCTATCGCGGTGGGGTCACGATCCAGTGCATAAAGTTTACCTTGAGCGTTTAATTGAGCCAGAATTGCGCGCGAGTGCCCCCCTCTACCGAAGGTAGCATCTAAATAAATTCCGTCTGGTTTGATCGCAAGGCCCGCGATGGACTCTTGTAACAACACCGAGACGTGTTGTTGCGCTTCTGTTGTCATTATAATGAGAAGTCTTGTAGTCGATCAGTGAGTGCCAAGTCGTCTTGTTGCTCCGCTGCCATATCGGCTGCGATCTGTTCTTGCCAAGCCGCTTCAGACCAGAGTTCAAATTTATTGAGCTGACCAATAATCATGATCTTTTTGCTCAGGTCCGCATGTTGACGCAAGGTTGGTGCAATCAAAATACGGCCATTTTTATCCATCTGGCAATCTTCGGCGTGACCCAGTAACAGACGCTGGAGACGACGCTCCGCGGGGTTCATGCTGGATAAGGTGGTGAGCTTCTGTTCAATCAACTGCCACTGTGGCAACGGATACAGCAATAAACAGGGTTGCTTGATATCGATGGTGCAGACCATTTGCCCGTCACAATCCAAAAGCAAGCTCTTGCGATACTTTGACGGTATCGCGAGCCGGCCTTTGTCATCTAGACTGAGTGCTGCTGCGCCACGAAACATAATATTGATCCACTTTTACCCACAAATCCCCACAATGTGACAGTCTAGGTGCCGATCTTTCCACCTGTCAAGCAAAAATCCTAAGTTTGCGGTGTGCGACCGCTCTTGACGGAAAGGTTCATGTAAAGGATGATGCGGTAGGTATGTCATCTAGCATATAATTCTAACAATAAGCTTTCTCATATAAATGAAGCAGATAGATGTTGTGAGTTTTCCAGATAAGTTCGGTAAGCAGTCCGAACGCTGGCGCTTATTGCGCTACCTTGTTGTCGTGCTCTTCATCGCGTCGGCTTTGCTGTATGCGGTTTACCTTGTGGTTGACGGTGAACGCCAGCAGCAACTCGAGGTTGAAAAGCGGCGTGCCGGGGAACATTTAAGCGCAATGCGCGGCCAGATTGAGCAACGTCTACAAGCTAATATGCTTGCGCTTAGAGCTTTGCGCCCAGAAATTCTTTGGCAAGACAACCCCGACCGAGTGCGCTTACAGCACATCATGGATGAATTCCTTTCGTCCAATCTTGACATCATGCATGTTGCGCTTGCTCCTGAACTTGAAGTTAAATTTGTTTACCCCGTTGAAGGCAACCAGTCGATGATTGGGTTCAACTACCGCCTTGATACCGAGCAATATGCCGGCATATTACGTGCTATTTCCGTTAAAGACGTGGTGCTTACGGGCCCCTTGCGTCTTACGCAGGGGCGCGAAGCGTTAATTGCGCGCATGCCAGTGTTTCGAAACGATCGTACGCTGTGGGGCATCGCTTCTTTAGTTATCGACCACGTGCATCTATTAGATGGCGTGCGCTTCTATCAGCATCCAAACTACTCGTTTGCAATTCGCCATGCGGTGACCGAGTCTGAGACAACCGCTGTACCATTTGCTGGCGAAAATGATGTGTTTCAGCAAGATGCTTTGGTTACGGAGATTACCTTCCCGCGTGGGCGTTGGGAACTTGCAGCTTATCCGCGAGACGGCCGCTGGGTTGCCACCAACGCCGACTTCTGGTTGCACTGGGCTATTGGTATTGGCTTAACGGCGGTTATTTTATCTGCCTTCTTAATGCTGATATTTACCCAGCATCGTCTGCGCGGTGCAATTTCCACCATTGCTTATCAAGCACGCTATGACGGGCTGACCGATTTACCAAATCGTAATTTCTTCTCTGAGCAACTTGGCGCTGATATTCGCTCTGCATTACGCAATCAACAAAAGTTTGCGTTGTTGGTTCTTGATCTTGACCATTTGCGCGAAATCAATGACGTGCTCGGCCATGAAGTTGGCGATGCACTGCTACAGCGCGTAGCTGAGCGGATTCGTACCAGTATTCGTGAAGATGACTTACTCGCTCGTATTGGCGGTGATGAATTTGCGATTGTGTTGCGTGACCTGAATGATCCAAGTGAAGCGGAAATTCGCGCGAAAGCCATTATGAATGATCTGTTGCATACGCTGGATATTGAACACAACCATATTAATATGACCGCCAGTACCGGCATCGCAATGTTCCCGCATGACGGTCAAGAAGTTCAGCAGCTACTGAAGCACGCAGAATTAGCAATGTATGCCGCTAAAACTCAAGGTGCTATGAGTGTGCATTTCTTTGATGAGCAATTGCGTCAAAGTACCGAACGGGATATCAATCTGCACCATCAGATTATCAAAGGCATTGAAGCCGAACAGTTTGAAGTGCATTACCAACCTGTTATTGAAACGGAAACCGGTTTACTGACGCGTTGTGAAGCACTGCTGCGCTGGACACATCCTGAGCGCGGCGCTATTTCGCCAGCCGAGTTTATTCCGATTGCGGAAAAAACTGGCGCAATCATAGGGTTGGGTGATTTTGTGCTGCGCCAAGTTGTGCGCGATTGGAAGAAAATGAACGCAGCTGGGCTTGATTTGTCCATCGCGCTTAACCGTTCACCGCGAGAGTTTAACGATCGCCAAGCCGCAACCCACTGGTTAAACGTAATCGCCGCTGCCGATGTGCCGCCGAATCGCCTGATGTTTGAAATTACCGAGTCGATGCTGATGCGCAATAAAGAACGCCAATTTGCGAATTTGCGCAAGCTGCGTGATGCGGGCATTACACTTGCCATAGATGACTTCGGTACCGGCTATTCGAGCTTGAACTACCTGCGCTCATACCCAATTGATGTGATTAAAATTGACCGCAGCTTCTTGCATAACGTACCGCATCAGGGTCAACAAAAAGCTTTGGTTGAAGTGCTGATTCGTATCGCCCACACCTTGAATATGAAAGTGGTTGCGGAAGGTGTTGAACATGAGCAGCAAGTTGAATTTCTGCAGCAACAACACTGTCACTTCCAGCAAGGATTCTTCTACGGCCGAGCAATGCCACTCAATGAATTTATTCGATTCACGCAGCAATTTAATCGCAACGTGATGGATAACAATGGTATCCAGGGTGAAGTGTCGGGAGCCAGCCGATAAGCCGGGTTCTGTCGAGGACAATCATTCGTCTAGCCGCTAAATCACTCTAGCGTTCAAGCAGTCTACCCGGGTTCAACGCGGGCCGCGCCAATGAACCCCTATTTGACCTTGCTCCGGGTGGAGTTTACCGTGCCACGAACTGTTACCAGCCGCGCGGTGCGCTCTTACCGCACCCTTTCACCCTTACCTGATCCTGCTTACGCAGGCCATCGGCGGTTTGCTCTCTGTTGCACTGGTCGTCGGCTTACGCCGCCCAGACGTTATCTGGCACCCTGCCCTATGGAGCCCGGACTTTCCTCCCCTTATGTGCAAGCACACAAGCAGCGATTGCCTGGCTGACTCCCGAGCGCGCATTCTACGTGTTATCTTGCTCGAGTGCTAGCTGATACAAGGTGTTTTTACGCGCACCGTGAATTTCAGCGGCCAGCGCAGCGGCTTTTTTTAGTGGTAACTCTTTGCGCAACAAATTTAATGTCTTCATGGCTGCAGGGTTTACATCCTCTGCCGCCTGCTCTTCAGCACCACCTAAAATCAGCACAATTTCGCCGCGTTGTTGATTGCTGTCTTCGATAACACGTTGTTGCACTTCGGCAATGCTGCCACTCAAATACGTTTCGAATTGCTTGGTGAGTTCACGCGCCATAACTAACGGCCGGTCGGCGCCAATTTCGCTAACCATGTCGGCTAAGGTGTCAGCAATTCGATGCGGTGATTCGTAAAAAACTAAGGTGCGGGTTTCACTAACAAGTTCCTGCAGGCGCTTGCGACGCTGTTGTGGTTTGGCGGGAAGAAACCCCTCAAAGGTAAATCTGTCAGTGGGTAGTCCTGCTCCCGAGAGTGCAGTTACGAAGGCGCATGCCCCCGGTAACGCTGTTACGGTCACGCCTGCTGCGCGGCATTGCTGTACCAAAACGTAGCCAGGATCACTGATTAGCGGGGTTCCAGCATCACTTATCAAAGCAATATTATCGCCTTGTTGCAGGCGTTCAATTACCTGGCTGGCCCGTTGACGTTCATTGTGCTCGTGCAGCGCAAACATTTCTTTGCGAATGCCCAAATGCTGCAGCAGTTGTCCGCTATGGCGGGTATCTTCAGCGGCAATCGCATCACAATCGCGCAAGACATTTAACGCGCGTTCGGTGATATCGCCCAAATTACCAATGGGTGTCGGTACGATGAATAAGCTGCCCGCTTTCGTTGCGCTCATGTTAACCCCTTGTAAGAACCACACAGCTCCGTTGTTTAGGTGTGCCGTACGGTTTATAGTATGACCCATTGATGAAACTATTGGTGGATCAGAAATGACGGCTGCTATTGTGCCAAAGAAGTTGCTGCTGTGCATGGTTATTGTTGCACTAACAGCATGTTCTTCCGGCCCGCGTTCAGGGTCAGAACAACCGCAAACACGCGGTGACGATACCGATTTTATTGCGGTGCCATTAACTGAGCAAGATCGCTCTGCGTCTAGCTGGTTGGCTAATGCACGATTGCTAGAGGGTGCTGCGCAAGTGGATGCCTTATTGCAAGCAGCAGCAACCTTTCAACGTGACGAGCAGTGGCAACAAAGTGCAGTGGTTATTGCCCAAGTGCAACGCCACTTTGAGCCACAAGCCTTGAGTGCGGAGCAGCAGCAACTTGTAGCTTTACTGGAAGCCCGCTTCGCTGCATATGAAGGCCGTTGGACCTATGCCGAGCAATTATTGCAACCGTTGTTAACACCACGCTTATCGCAAGATTATCCGGAGCAAACACTTGAACTTGCCTTGCAAGCAGCGCGCGCACAGCGGCATTGGCAACAGGCTGCGCGGTATCAGTTACAGCTGGTTAATGTGGTACCGGAACATATTGAACCGACCGAAGTTTGGGCAGTATTGAAACAGGTTACCGACCCGAACGCGGTGGTTTTGCCACCAAGCTCTCAACGCAGCCGATTGGTGGCGGGATGGGTGCAACTAATGACAGCCTTGCATGAAATCAGCGCCACCCCGAATCAATTCGATGCCATTTTAAGTCAGTGGCAGCAGAACTTTGCTGATCATCCCGGTCAATTCGTGGTGGACAATCTAACTGCACTTACCGCTCAGCCCCGTAATCAGGTTTTAGTATTACTGCCGCTAACTGGCCAATACCAAGAACAAGGCAATGCGGTACGCGACGGTATCATCAAAGCATTAACGCGCCAGCCGCAGGTTAAGGCTGTGTTTATTGATACCAATCAGCTCGATTTCGCGGCCTTGCCTGAACTACTGCAGCAGCATCAAGCAAGCATGCTTTTAGGGCCATTATTGAAACCCAATGTTGCTGCCATTGATGTCAGTACGCTGCCAGAGGACTTACCGTGGCTAACGCTCAATGAGCCGGAAACCGGCTTTGTAGCAGTGCATGGCTTGCAACATTTCTTCGCATTGGATACCGAAACTGAAATTAAACAAGCCGCTGCATATATGGCACAGCGTGGGCATCGGCACCCGGTTGTATTAGCACCGGCTACTAATCGGGGCCAACAGCAAGCTGAGCTTTTCAAACAAGCATGGCAAGCGCAGTTTGCGGATGACACCAGTATTGCGTTGGGTAGCTATCGGAATACCGAAGAAATGAAATCAGCAGTGCAAGACCAGCTTGGTGTTACCACCAGTGAAGCACGTATCTACCAAGTGAAGATTGCGGCTGGCAAGATTATTGTTGAGTCACAAGCGCGCAGCCGAGCAGATATAGATTCAGTTTATTTGGTTGGTGGAATTGAACAAACGCGCCTGTTGAAACCATTTATTGACGTAAATATTTCGCCGTTTATGAAAGCGCTACCCGTGTATGCCAACTCCGGTAGCCACACCCTACGCAATGATCTTAGCGAAAACGACTTAGACAATGTGCGTTTTACTGAAGCTCCTTGGTTGCTGCCTGGTCATAGCGAAAGCGAGGTTCTGGAAGAGCTTTTAGCGATGCGCACTGGCTGGGGCTATAGCACTGCGCGGCTTGTAGCATTTGGTCACGATGCACTATTGTTAAGTCAGCGTTTACCGCTACTGCAAACAATGCCTGGCATATCCGCCAAAGGGTTAACTGGCGAATTACAGGTTACCGATGAGCAAGTAACGCGAAAACTTAATTGGGCACGCTTCAAAGGGCACGAAGTCGTAGCCGAGTAACTAAAAACTCAGTAACATCGACAGGTTAAGGACATGGAATGTCACGCAAGGATATGGGAAATCAGGGCGAAGAAATTGCCCGCGCGCTGCTTGAGCGGAATGGTTTAGATCATGTACAAAGCAATTTTCGCTGTGACATGGGCGAAATTGATTTAATTATGCGAGATGGCGACGCTTGGGTGTTTATTGAGGTAAAATCTCGAAGCAACGAAAGATTTGCGAGTGTGGTTGAACAGATTACCGCAGATCAATGTCAAAGAATTCGACGTTGCGCGCAACTCTTTTTAATTCAGCAAAACTTAAATGAGCATGTTACTTTCATGCGTTTTGACATCGTAGCCATTGTGATGGACTTTGAACAAGCCCAATGGTTGCAGGATGCATTTTGAAGAGGCTATATGCAAGACCCAATAAAAACCTTATTTACTGAGTGCATTCAAACCCAAATTGCGGCAGCAGATATGCTGCAAGAGCCGCTCGAAAGCGCTGCTAACTTATTGGTTGGGTCGTTACTGCAGGGTCGCAAGATCTATTGTTGTGGCGAAAGCCTGGCACACGCTACGTCACGCCATTTTGCCCACATCATGTTAACTGGCTTAAGTTTTGAGCGGCCGCCCTTTCCGGTTACCTCGTTACATGCCGATTATGGTGCTAAAGAACATACCCGTATGTTCGCCCAGCAAATTCAAGCAGTGGGGCAAGCAAATGATGTGTTAATGGTATTCAATGCCTGTGAACGCGCACCGCGTGTAAGCGCAGCCATGGAAGCCGCATTGAGTCGTGAGATGCTTATTATTGCAATAACGCACAATAGCGATACGGACATCGCTGGCCTACTTGGCCCTGAGGATGTCGAGATAAGGATACCGACCAGCAACAGCGCGCGAGCTAGTGAGCACTTACTACAGATTTCAAATATGCTGTGTACCATTATCGAACATCGTATTTTTCCACAGGAGACAGATTCATGAGCAACCGTCGGAAATTGATTCGTACCACGTTTCTTAGCGCCCTTCTTACGGTGACGTTAAGCGGTTGTGCGGCAGCCTTAGTGGGCGCCACAGCGGTGGGTATTTCTGCGGCGACGGATACCCGAAGTGTAGGCACGCAAATTGATGATCAAACCATTGAAGTACGCGTGATTACAGCGTTAAAAAATGACGATCGAATGGATGACTCACGCGTGCAAGTAGTTTCATTTAATCGTTCGGTATTGCTGCTGGGTCAGGTAACTAACAGCTCACTGCGCGAACTTGCCAGCCATATTGTTCGCAATACCAAGGGCGTCGACCGTGTGCACAACGAACTTCAGGTTGCACCAGTTATCTCATTTGGGCAGATCAGCAAAGACACGTACATTACGAGCAAAATAAAGGCTAAATTCGTTGCTAACGATAAGATTAAAGTAAGTGATATTAAGGTCGTTACAGAAAATGGTGAGGTTGCACTAATGGGCTTGGTAGACCGTGATATTGCGCAGCTCGCTATTGATATCGCGCGCAACATTAATGGGGTTACACGCGTTATCGACGCATTCGAATAACACGTTTTATTTTACAACGCGCAAATGCGAGCCTGACGACTTCTTCTTGGTTGCTTTAGATTTTGATTTGGGTTCGCTTTGCGCCGATTCCTTGTCTTCATCAATTTCTGAAGACAACTGCTCCGACGATTGCTCGAGCGTGGTTACACTTGGGGTGTCGTAATAAGGTTCTGGTTCAAATACTGACCCAGCACCGTTCTCACGAGCATACAGTGCTAATATTGCACCCATAGGTACAATCACCCGATGCGGGTTGCCAGAAAACCGGGCGTTAAATTGCACCGATTCGTTGTCGACAACAAAATTTGTAACCGCAGTTGGGGAAATATTAAGAATAATCTGACCGTCTTGCACAAACTGCCACGGCACCTGACAGCCAGGATAATCCGCATCAACCACTAGGTGTGGTGTTACTTGATTATCGATTATCCACTCATACACCGCCCGCACTAAGTACGGACGGCGTGGTGTCATCTCTTGGTCACTCACCGACCTAAGTCTCGCTCATTCTCGGTGAGGGATTCCTGGAATGATTCGCGCTCAAACACACGAACCATGTAGGCTTTTACTTCTTTCGCGCCGGCACCTTCTAACTCGATACCATACAATGGCAAACGCCATAACAATGGAGCGAGATAGCAATCAACCAAGCTAAACTCTTCACTCATGAAGAAAGGTGAGTCTGCAAACAATGGTGCCAGCGATAAAATACCTTCGCGTAGCTCCTGACGTGCTGCTTCAGCACCTTTACCACCAGCTCTAATTTTTTCCGCAAGCGCATACCAATCACGATCAATACGGTACATCATTAAGCGGCTGGTACCCCGTGCAACAGGGTACACCGGCATTAATGGCGGGTGCGGGAAACGTTCATCAAGGTACTCCATGATGATATGAGCGTTATAAAGCACTAACTCGCGATCAACCAGTGTCGGCAATGAGTCCGCATATGGGTTAAGTTGCATTAAGTCTTCCGGACGGTTATCCGGGTCAACAAATGTTATCTCAACACCAACGCCTTTCTCTGCAAGCACGATACGCGTTTGATGGCTGCGTAAGTCATTTACGCCCGAATATAAGGTCATTACTGACCGTTTGTTTGCCGCAACCGACATGTTGTTCTCCATAAAGCTTATTTCACGTCCTTAAAGAATTCACGTTTCAGCAGTATCGCGAAAATCAAAAAGACTAATAGGAAACCGAACACGTACCAGCCAATGCGCTTCTGTTGCAACATCATTGGTTCACCTGTGTAAACCAAGAAATTGGTCAAATCAAGCGCAGCTTGGTCGTATTCAGCTTCAGTCAACATACCGCTGCCATCGGCTTTGATACCTACATAAACGTCCTGCATTTCGCCGTCGATCATACGCTGTTCAGTTGTTTTACGCGGCACACCTTGCAGTTCCTGCAATGCATGCGGCATACCAACCGCTGGAAATACTGCATTGTTCACGCCAAATGGACGGCTTTCGTCTACATAAAATGAACGCAAGTAGGTGTAAATCCAGTCAGCACCACGAACGCGTGAAACCAGCGTTAAGTCTGGAGCTGTTGTACCAAACCAATTACCTGCATCTTCGGCAGTCATGGCGTTGGTTACTAAGTCACCGACTTTTTCGCCTGTAAATTGTAAGTTCTCGACCCCTAATTCTTCAGGAATCTCTAGGTCTTTGAACGTGCGGTTGTAGCGTTGATACTGCATTGAGTGACAACCCAAGCAGTAGTTCATGAACAACTGTGCACCACGTTGCAATGACGCTTTGTCATGCAAGTCAACGTTCGCTTTATCCAGTGGAACCGTCGGGTCAGCTGCTAATGTTGCAACTGACCACAGTGATGCTGCTACCAGCAGAGTATTTTTAATAAACTGTTTCATCACTTAGTAATCCTCTCTGGAACTGGCTTCGTATTCTCGTTCTTACTGTAGAAGAACAAGACAACAAAGAACGCAAAGTACAAGAAGGTGAAGATACGCGCGAACATAGTGTAAACCTCAGTCGCTGGCTTCAGACCTAAGTAGCCAAGCGCGATGAAGCTGATCGCAAATACCGTCAGGTTCACTTTGTGAATGGTGCTACGGTAGCGAATTGAGCGTACTTTGCCGCGGTCAAGCCATGGCAATACGAACAAGGCGACGATAGCGCCAAACATCAAGATAACACCGAACAACTTATCTGGAACTGCACGCAAAATTGCATAGAACGGCGTGAAGTACCAAACAGGTGCTATATGCGCTGGCGTTTTCAGCGGGTTAGCCGCTTCAAAGTTTGGTGGCTCTAAGAACAGACCACCCATTGCCGGAGCAAAGAAGATGACGTAACAGAAGAAGAACAAGAAGATAGCAACGCCCACTAAGTCTTTCACGATGTAATACGGGAAGAATGGGAATGCATCAACAATGTCGTACTTCTTCGTGAAGCGCTCGTGGAACGTGAACTTCGGCTTCTCAGACTCTGGTACCGAGCCCTTAGGTTTCTTAATTGAAACACCTTCAGGGTTGTTCGAGCCAACTTCGTGCAATGCGATAATGTGCAAGAACACTAAGATAACCAAAACCAATGGCAAGGCAATAACATGCAATGCGAAGAAGCGGTTCAAGGTAGCGCCGGAAATGACATAGTCACCACGAATCCACAGCGTTAAGTCATCACCGATGATTGGAATTGCACCAAACAATGAAATGATTACCTGTGCACCCCAGTATGACATTTGGCCCCATGGCAACAAGTAGCCCATAAAGGCTTCAGCCATTAGCACCAAGAAGATCAGCATACCGAATACCCACAGCAATTCGCGTGGCTTCTGGTAGGAGCCGTACATCATGCCGCGGAACATGTGGAGGTACACCACCACAAAGAACGCTGACGCGCCGGTGGAGTGCATGTAGCGCAACAACCAGCCGTATTCAATGTCTCGCATGATGAATTCAACCGAGGCAAAGGCGCCTTCAGCTGATGGGACATAGTTCATCGTTAACCAGATACCAGTAAGAATCTGGTTCACTAAAACCAAAGTAGCCAGCACACCAAAGATGTACCAGAAGTTAAAGTTTTTCGGAGCAGGATACTGCGCTAAGTGGATATTCCACGTTTTGGTCATCGGAATACGTTCGTCAAACCATGCAATGAGCTTTTTCATTAGGCTTGTCCCCCGTCTTCACCGATTAAAATGGTTGTATCGCTGATGTAGTAATGCGGTGGAACAACCAAGTTATATGGCGCTGGAACACCTTGGAATACGCGACCGGCGATATCAAATACTGAACCATGACATGGACAGAAGAAGCCAGTCTCTGCACCTTCAACATATTCACCCATACCTTGGTCTAAAAACTGTGGTGAACAGCCTAGGTGGGTACAGATACCAACCGCCACAAAGAATTCTTCTTTGCGCGAGCGATGCAAGTTCTTTGCATACTCTGGTTGCTGTGGCTCGTCAGAATTCGGGTCACGAAGCTGATCGTTGACGGCTTCGAGCGACGCCAACATTTCTGGTGTACGACGCACAACCCAAACAGGTTGGCCACGCCATTCAACCCGAACCAATTGGCCCGGCTCAGCTTTTCCAATGTTCACTTCCACTGGGGCACCCGCGTTTTTTGCTTTTTCACTCGGGTTCCACGATGCAATGAAAGGAACGGCAACACCAACCGCGCCCGCTGCTCCAACGACAGATGTCGCGACAGTCAGAAAACGACGGCGGCCTTTATCTACAGGCGCATTGCTCATCCACTTACTCTCCAGTTTGGACGCTTCACGGGACTTTGCCGCGAAGTCAGTAATTAGCTGCTGCGTTAGGCCCACCCAAACAACTTGCGGGTGAGCGACAATAAAAAAATGCTCTCAGATGATAAAGAAATGCCCTGATTTTTACAAGGATAAAGACAAAAAACCCGGCACAAAGGCCGGGTTTTTGACGTACTCGAGCTTTCGAATTAACGCTTCGAGAACTGTGGACGCTTACGCGCTTTATGCAAGCCGACTTTCTTACGTTCAACTTGACGTGCGTCACGCGTTACATAACCCGCGCTACGCAAGTTGCTACGTAGAGTTTCGTCGTACTGCATCAGTGCACGGGTAATCCCGTGACGCACTGCGCCAGCTTGACCACTCGTACCACCACCTTTAACGGTGATGTACAAATCGAATTTTTCAACCATTTCTACCAACTCAAGCGGTTGACGAACAACCATACGAGCGGTATCACGGCTAAAGTATTCTTCTAAAGTGCGGTTATTGATGCTGATGTTGCCGCTGCCTGGACGCAAGAAAACGCGTGCAGTCGAGCTTTTGCGACGACCAGTACCGTAGTATTGATTCTGTGCCATAGTCTTCATGCTCCGTCTTAAATTTCAAGTTGTTTTGGTTGCTGAGCTACATGGTTGTGCTCTGCACCAGCGTACACTTTCAGTTTACGGAACATGGCACGACCTAGTGGACCACGAGGTAACATACCTTTCACCGCTTTCTGAATTACCATTTCTGGTTTCTTAGCAATCAACTTCTCGAAGCTGATTTCTTTGATACCGCCTGGGTAACCAGTGTGTGAATAGTAGATCTTGCCCTGTGCCTTACGGCCAGTAACAGTCACTTTCTCAGCGTTAACGATGATGATGTAATCACCAGTGTCTACGTGAGGAGTGTATTCAGGCTTATGCTTACCGCGCAAGCGTGTAGCAACTTCAGTCGCTAAACGACCTAAGGTTTTGCCTTCAGCGTCAATAACATACCAGTCACGTTGTACAGTTTCTGGTTTTGCAACAAATGTACTCATTGAAATTACTCTTTTCTTTAAGGTTCACGACAGTAGTTCCGGGCTTCCCCGCGAACCACAACAACCGCTGTGGTTGAGCCACTTAACGGTTAGTTGTACCTGTAACGTGGGCTGCGCGGATTATAGGGAAAAGTGATCGAAAGATCAACGGTGATGTTCGTTAATCGTTATTCGTTATTCGTTATTCGTTAATCGTTATTCGATCGCTGCGCTTGTCGTGCGCTGCGCTGCTCGTCCGTGCTGCGCACTATTCGAAGAGCGAAGCGTACGAACAGTGAGCAACGCGAACGGACGAATAACGAATAACGCTTTTCAGGCTTTCAGTGCTGCGATGATTTCGGCACTGCGTTCCCACAAGCTTGCAAGCTGGAACAACGCGGCGCCCTCAGTTGGCGACAACTCGTTCGCGGCGATATTCGTCAACCAGGTATGCCGCAGTAGGTTGCGCGTTGCGCGTATTGAACTTAATAGTGCCGACCAACTCGCTTCCGAACGGTCTTTCATGTCTGCGCCACTCAATAATTCAAGCAGTTGATTGCGCATATCATGATTGAGGCTAGCGTCGATATACTCCGGCTTAGCAGCGCGAAGTTTTTCGACGATATCGCGTAAATCAATTAAACGTGCATAGCTATTATGAAGCTCCGCCAGCTTTAGTGCTTCGTCACCATGCAATTGCTTTTCGCTGAGCAAATTAAGGTAAACCTTTATATGTCCAAGTAGCTCGCCCGTCGCGATGTCTTCTTCGGTATCAGTGTTTACTGCGTCATCACGTAGTAACGCTCTTAGGCGCATAATATATTGGCGCAAAACCCGGTTGAGTTCTTGCTGCGCGGCACCCAAACCCATGGCGGGAATTTGAAGTACAGTTTTATCCAGAAAGCGCGGCTCACCCGAGCGCAAAGGCGGTAGCCGATACCAACGCTCAACTTGGCGGAAAATTCGGTTATCCAGCAACCACATTAGCGCCAAGCCTAACACGTTGAACAATGTATGAAATACTGCAAGCCCTGAACTGATATTGGTGACTTGCTCACCACCAGAAAGCAATTCTGCGACCCACCATAAAGGGACCAATAACACCAGTGCAACTGCGCCAGTCACGCTGTTCATGAGAACATGTACCGCCGCCAAGCGTTTCGCGTGTGCGGTTGCGCCCACACTGGCCAGCAACGCCGTGATGGTGGTGCCAATATTGGCGCCAATCACCACAGCAGCACCGGCAAGTGGGCTAAAAACGCCACTGACTGAAGCCGTTAAAACAATTGCGAGTGCTGCTGAGGACGATTGCACCAGCGCGGTAAGCAACGCCCCTGCCGCTACGGCCACTAGCACACCTGCCACCCCGGTAACTTGCAATTGCTCGACCGGTAACACCGTTACCACTTGTTCAAATGCATCGCGCAGTGTATCTAGCCCGACAAACAATACACCGAACCCAGCAATCGCCGTGCCTACGTTGCCAGCAACTGAGTTTTTACGAACCAGCTGAATGAGCATGCCAAAACCAATAAGCGGCCAGGCAAAAACGCCAATATTGAGCTTAAGACCAATCAACGCGACTATCCACGCGGTCATGGTGGTACCTACGTTGCTGCCAAAAACCACCCACGCAGCTTCGCGCAACTTAAGCATGCCGGCGTTAGTAAAGCCGAGTAAAGCAACAACAACTGCACTGGATGATTGCACCAGGGCAGTCACGGTAAAACCTGACAAAGCGGCACGCATACGAGTTTGAGTGGAGCGTTCGAGGAAAGTTTGTAAATGGCTGCCAGCGGCAGCTTTCAAACCATCAGTGAGCAACTGCATACCGAGTAACAGTAGGCCTAGACCGCCAATTGCTAACGTCAGGTCAGTTAAAGTCATGGTTTGTGTGCGAGTCCTAAATATTCGTGACTTTGCATTTCAAGTAAGCGGCTGATGCAGCGCTTGAACTCAAAGTTAAGTCTGCCGTCGGTGTAAAGTGCATCAAGTTTCGTGGCCGCTGACATGATCAGTTTAACGCGTCGCTCATAAAACTCATCAACCAAGGCGATGAAACGACGCGCTGCGTCATCATTATGCGAACCCATTTGCGGTACATCACTAATCAGCACCGCGTGATAGCACTGTGCTAATTCAATATAGTCGTTCTGTGAGCGAGGGCCACCGCAGATTGCCTCAAATGAAAACAACACCACGTCATCACACTCCATCCGCACCGGAATCTTACGATTATTCACCGTAATGTAACCGTGCTCATCACGGTTGCAGTGGTCCGGCGCTAATTCGGTGAAGTATCGCTCAATATTGGCATCGGCTGCCGCGTCCGCTGGGGAGTGATAAATTTCAGCCTGCGTCAATGTGCGCAAGCGGTAGTCAATACCACTATCAACATTGATGATTTCACAATGTTGCTTAATCAGTTCAATCGCTGGCAAGAAACGCTGACGTTGTAAGCCGTTACGATATAACTCGTCCGGCACAATATTTGAGGTAGCTACAAGCACCACATTGCGTTTAAACAATTCCTGCATGAGTGTGCCCAAGATCATTGCGTCGGTAATGTCTTGTACGAAAAATTCATCAAAACATACCACCCGCGCCTCGGCCGCAAGCTTGTCAGCAATCAATGGCAACGGATCGCTACGCCCTTTGAGTTCTTTAAGCTCAGCATGCACGCGGTGCATAAAGCGATGAAAGTGGACACGTAGCTTCTGCTCAAATGGTAACGTTTCGTAAAAAGTATCGACTAAGTAGGTTTTACCGCGGCCAACACCGCCCCAGAAATAAATGCCCTTGGGTACCTTGGCGGTAGCACCAAACAGGCTTTTAATGGATTTTAAGAGACTGGGTTGCGTCGCTTGGTTATGAAATAAGACCAGTTCGTCGTAAAGGCGCTGCAAGGCTTCAACAGCGCGGCGTTGCGCCTCGTCTGGCGTGAAATTACCACTGTTAAGGTCCTGCTCATATTTTGAGATTGGCGTAAGCTTGTTCGTTGTCACTACCACTTCGACCCTTTTCTAGATTATGCTAGTAGGTGTTAGTTTATCATGCGAATTGCATTTTTAAGGAGTAATTATGAGCTGGATTATTGGAATTTTATTAGTCGTTGCCGGAGCAATTGTTGGTTTTTTTGCGGCGCGCTACTGGCTCGCGGAGCATTCGGATGAAGCAGAACTGAACGACCAAGTGACGCAAACCAAGCAACAGCTGGCTGATTACCGCCAAGAAGTCGCTGAACACCTTGCCACAGCGCAAGCGCTTGTCGGTCAGTTGGAAGAAACACAAGATAAGCTAAAAGCGTATCTACATCACAGCGCAGACTTATTGCAGCGCGAGCAAGAACAGCCAAGTCTGCCGTTTTTCGCTGAAGACACCATGCGCGAACTACGTATGGCCAATAAAATAAATAGCGAAAAGCGCAAGTCGGACGATAAAGCCGCAAGTGATATGCCGCGCGATTACAGCGATAAAAAATCAGGACTATTTAAGTAATTCAAAAGCGTTGTTCGTTGTTCGTGCGCTGCGCACGAATAACGAATTTACATCTTGAAACACATCCCACCTGAACTTATTTATAAGTCGTCAGTCTTTAACTGCATCTATTCATATCTTTTCCAATCACAGTTTGCACACAGTGCATGTATAGGAGTTAACTCTGATGAAAGTGAAGTTTATAGCTGTATTGGCCATTGCGAGTGCACTCATTATTGCGCCTGTTTCGGCCGGCATTCCTTTCTTTGGTGATAAAGATGAAACCCCGACTTTGGCGCCGATGCTGGAAGAAGTCACGCCTGCGGTTGTGAATATCTCAGTGAAGGGAAAACGCGAAGTTCGCCAACGTATTCCGGATATTTTCCAATACTTTTTTGGCCCAGGCGGCCCACGTGAACAGGTACAGGAACGCCCGTTTCAAGGTTTGGGCTCAGGCGTCATCATAAACGCGGATGAAGGCTACGTTGTAACCAACAACCACGTAATTGATGGCGCGTCTGAAATTCTGGTGACGTTAAAAGACGGTCGTCAGTTTGACGCCGAAGTGATTGGCACCGATGACCGTTCAGATATCGCTCTGTTAAAAATTGAAGACGGCGAAAATCTCACCGAACTAAAAATAGGTGATTCGACCAAGCTTCGCGTTGGCGACTTTGTGGTAGCTATAGGCAACCCCTTCGGACTCGGGCAAACGGTTACCTCGGGTATTGTGAGCGCGTTAGGCCGCAGCGGATTGGGAATTGAAGAAATCGAAAACTTCATTCAAACCGATGCCGCGATAAACAGCGGAAACTCAGGTGGCGCATTGGTTACGCTTGATGGTCAGCTAATCGGTATCAATACGGCTATTTTAGGCCCCAATGGTGGCAACATAGGTATCGGCTTTGCAATTCCTGCTGACATGATGCAGAACCTTGTGCAACAGTTGATTGAGTTCGGCGAAGTACGTCGTGGCGTTTTGGGCGTTCGTGGTAATGATTTGACACATGAAATCGCAAAAGCCTTAGACTTAAAAGCAAATCAAGGTGCGTTTATTGCGGAAGTTATTCCGGAGGGCGCTGCCGACAAAGCTGGCCTGAAATCGGGCGACGTTATTGTTGCCGTGAACGGTGAAAAGATTCGAACCTTTGCTGACTTAGGTGCGCGTGTAAGCACCTTAGGCGCGGGTAAAGAACTGAAACTCACCGTACTGCGTGACGGTGAAGAACAGAAATTTGAAGTGGTTCTCAGCGCCGACGACCAAGCAGTTACAGCCGCTGCGCTTCACCCTGCGCTTGACGGCCTAACTCTCGCGCCGAGCGAGCAAGGTGGCCTGCAAGTAACCGCGATTGAAGAAGGCTCAATGGCTGAACGCTACGGTATCCGCAAAGATGACGTGATTATTGGCGTTAACCGCAGCCCTGTAAATACCATGTCGGCCTTGCGTGAAGCGCTAAGCAGCGCAGGTAATGTAGTGGCATTAAATATTCGTCGCGGTAACTCGCAATTGTATCTGGTATTGCGCGGCGGTTAATGCAGCATAAAAACATAACCGCTGCTACTAAGGCGGATATGAAAGAAGGCAGCAGTTGCTGCCTTCTTTTTTAAACAGTGTTATGCTTTTGCATATTCTTAAATCAATAGGTTACAACTCGCTATGCAGCTACGCCCAATCGCTTGGTACATCGTTCGTTCTGTTGTTCTCGGCCTAGCTGTCGCTGCAATTGTAATTTACCTATTGCCCCACCTAAATAATAACAGTGGTAATAACTCGCAACGCGCAGAAATGCCTTTGAGCTTCTCAACGGCAGTGCAACGCGCGGCGCCCGCTGTCGTTAATATCTACAGTATTGGGTCTACCCGCGAGTCTTATTATTCACGGCGACCAAGTACGCTGGTGCGTTTGGGTTCTGGTGTGATCATGGACAATCGTGGTCATATTTTAACTGCGCACCATGTGGTTGCTGATGTCAACGAGATTCAAGTTGCTTTGCAAGACGGCCGCAATTACAGCGGTCAAGTGATTGGTTCTGATCGCATTACCGATTTAGCGGTTGTTCGCATTGAAGCCGACAACCTTCCAACGATTCCACAGAATGAATCACTCACGACCCAAGTGGGTGACGTAGTGCTGGCTATCGGGAACCCGCACAACCTTGGTCAAACCATTACCCAAGGCATTATCAGCGCAACGGGCGGACGCATGGGTGTCATTCATTCCCATGCTGATTTGATCCAAATGGACGCTGTTATTAACGAGGGCGCATCAGGCGGTGCTTTGATCAATAGCCAAGGCTACTTGGTTGGTATTAACAACGCGCAGTTCCGCGACGCGCGCGGCCAAGGGATTGATGGCATCTACTTTGCAGTGCCCTACCCATTAGCTCGCTCAGTGATGGATACGTTAATTCGTGAGGGTGAGGTTGTCCGTGGTTATTTAGGTGTGCAGGTTGGCGAAACGCCACCATCAAATCCTTACACGCAACCGGGTATCTATGTGACTGGCGTTGACCCCAATAGCCCAGCTGAAAAAGCTGGTTTACGGGCCGATGATTACATTACAGAGATTAATGATAAGCCAATGTCTTCCGCTACAGAAGGTTTAGCCGTAGTGGCACAGACCAAACCCGGCACGACAATTCAAGTGCATTACTTACGAGATAACCAGGAACGAATTGCCGAAGTGACGATTACCAAACTCGGTTCCATGTAGGGTGTTGCGTGAGTTATTAGCTCACGCGTTTAATATTGGCACCTAATGCAGAAAGCTTCTTCTCAATCGCTTCATAACCACGATCGATGTGGTAAATACGTTCAACCACAGTTTCACCTTGCGCAACCAAACCAGCGATAACTAATGAGGCCGAGGCCCGTAAGTCAGTGCACATAACCTGTGCGCCGGTTAAACGGGGCACACCTTTTGAAATTGCAGTGTTGCCTTCAAGTTCGATATTTGCGCCCATGCGACGTAACTCAGGCACATGCATAAAACGATTTTCAAAAATAGTTTCACGCACCCAACCTGCACCATCTGCAATTGCATTCAATGCACAAAACTGCGCCTGCATGTCCGTTGGGAAAGCTGGGTGTGGTGCGGTAATGATATTCACCGGGCGCGGTCGTTGTGTCGCCTGAAGGCGAATCCAGTCGTCACCTTTGGTTATCACAGCGCCAGCCTCAGTTAGCTTTTTCAAAACAGCATCCAGCATGGTCGGGTCGGTATTGCGGCAGGTAACATCGCCTCCGGTTGCCAAGGCTGCGACTAAGAAGGTACCAGTTTCGATACGGTCGGGTTGAACGCGATACGCGCCACCGTGCAGCTCTTCTTTACCATGAATAGTAATGGTATCGGTGCCGGCGTCACGGATGTCCGCGCCCATACTGTTCAAAAAGTTAGCTAAATCTTCAATTTCTGGTTCACGTGCAGCGTTCTCAATGGTGGTGACCCCTTCTGCCAAGGTCGCCGCCGCCATCAGGTTTTCCGTGCCGGTTACGCTGACCATATCCATGAGGATATTGGCACCCTTTAGGCGCCCATTAACCTTGGCATTGATGTAACCATTTTCGACAGTAATTTCTGCGCCCATCTGGCGTAGCCCTTCAATGTGAAGGTTGACAGGTCGTGCGCCAATAGCGCACCCACCAGGAAGAGATACTTGCGCTTCACCATATTTAGCGAGCAACGGCCCCAAAATCAAAATTGAGGCGCGCATTGTTTTCACTAAGTCGTAACTCGCAATATGATTGTTTATACCTTGCGGCTTAATCAAAAAACTGTTCGGCCCGAGCTTTTCACTGCTGACACCGAGTTCACCCAGTAATTTTAAACTGGTGCTTACGTCTTGTAGCGCAGGCACGTTGTCCAGTTGCACATCCGCTGAAGGCAGTATTGCTGCCATTAGAATTGGCAGCGCGGCATTTTTCGCACCCGATATTGTCACATCGCCGTGCAATGCCTGACCGCCTTGGATTACTAATTTTTGCATGTGCAGTTCCTGTTAGCTCAACATTGCGAGCTTTTTCTCGCGTTGCCATTCTGTTGGCGTGTAGGTTCGAATAGAAACTGCATGGAGTTCACCACTAGCAATCCATTCTTTCAGGGGGGCATAGACAACCTGTTGCTTTTTGACGCGGGAGAGTTCACTAAAAAGCTCACCGACCACGGTTATATTGGCATGACCGCCATCAAGCTTAACTAAAACTTCGCTGACATCGATGCTGTCGAGTAGATGTTGCTGAATAGATTCTGCAGTTATCATAAATAAATTGGTTCTTTGTTTGTGTTCATTGCATGAATTGTATGAGATTTGTTCGTAAGTTATGCCAGCTCTAAGAGCGTATCCACACCACTTACTCGGATCATCGCAGTTAACTGCTGATTTGCGTTTTTAATCACCAAGTCACGTTGCTGCGCACGTAGCTCACGTTTGACTTCAAGTAGCATTGCGACCCCAGCTGAATCAATCTTTTCGAGCTGTTGCAAATCAAAAGTTAACGCTTGCTCACCTTGCAGCCACTGCTTTCTCTGCTTCCAGATATCAGGGACACTGGCGCGCGTTAGCACACCATTAAATGCCACGTGGCCACTCTCATTCAGCTGCCATGCGCAATCGCTCATTACTCTGCCCCTTCCGGAAGATCACGTGTTTGCACTGTTTCTTGTGCTTTTTCGCGCAGCAATGCAATGGTTCCGTCAATACCGCTTGAGCGGATAACCGAGCTAATCTCTGCTTGTTTGCTGTTTAAAAGGCTAACACCTTCAACCACCAAATCATAAGCTTTCCATACGTTATCGTTAGTATCGAAACGCATTTTAAAGTCCAAACGAATTGGCGGCCGCCCCTGTTCAACCAGACGTGTGTTGACCACAACCATGCGACTGCCTTTTTCAAAACGTTCAGCGTTACCGAATTCGATAATATGTTTTTCTTCGTCATACTGCGTAAACGCACCGGCATACGTCGTGATCAAATAGTCACGAAATACGGTGTAGAATTCTTGCCGCTGTTCTTCGGTGGTTTCAGATAAGTTGCGCCCGAGTACGCGTTTTGCTGCATACACGTAATCAACGTACGGCATCATTTCTTCGCGAATAACCAAGCGAATGTGGTTGATGTCTTGATCAATAAGCTCGCGGTCTTGTTCAATGCGCTCAAGCGTTTCGTTTGCTAATTTTTCTAGCAAAATATAAGGATTTTCATCACGAATCAATTCAGCTTGAGCCGGCACTATACCGCCAAACCCTACAACAGCTGCGAATGCAGCAACTAACCACATTTTCATGCTTTTCTCCTTAATCGTTACCCTGACTAAATAGGAACTGCCCAATTAAGTCTTCTAGAACCAATGCTGACTTGGTGTCATAAATTTGATCACCGTCTTTCAACATCTCTACGGTATCGTCGATAAAGCCTGGGTTTAAGCCGATATATTGCTCACCCAGCAATCCGGAAGTCAGTATTGAGACCGACGTGGTATCAGAAAATTCATTGTATTCAGCGCTAATTGTCATTTCGACCAACGGCTCGTAGTAATCACCACTTAACGAAATGTTGCTCACACGACCAACAACCACGCCACCAACTTTCACTGGCGAACGGGCTTTTAAGCCACCGATATTGTCAAATTTGGCATACAGCTTATAGGTATCCCCGTTCGTTACAACACTGGTATTGGCTGCCTGTAAACCCAAAAACAACAACGCTAAAACGCCGATAATGACAAATAAACCAACTGCTAATTGTGTATTTCTTGATTCCATAGCTTTTATCCAAACATCAATGCTGTTAAAACGAAATCGAGCCCGAGTACTGCGAGTGATGCAGTTACGACGGTCGACGTGGTTGCACGACTAATACCTACCGAAGTTGGCGTGCAACTGTACCCTTTGTGTAAAGCAATCCATGTCACCACAAAAGCGAACACTAAACTTTTAATGATGCCGTTCAGAATGTCTTGTCCCCACTCAACGTTGGACTGCATGACTGACCAGAACGCGCCATCATCAACACCCAGCCAACGCACGCCGACCAAGTAACCGCCGTAGATACCTACAGCTGAGAACACAATGGCAAGTATTGGCATGCTGTAAAAACCTGCCCAAAAACGTGGCGAAATAACTCGGCGTAACGGGTCAACGCCCATCATTTCAAGGCTTGAAAGCTGTTCAGTTGCTTTCATTAACCCTATTTCGGCCGTTAGGGATGAACCGGCGCGGCCTGCAAATAACAGCGCGGTAACCACCGGCCCAAGTTCGCGTAATAATGACAACGCCACCATTGGTCCAAGCGACTGCTCGGCACCAAAGTCAACCAGAATGGTATAGCCCTGCAAGCCAAGTACCATTCCTATAAACAAACCGCTGACCACAATAATAACTAGCGACAACACGCCCACTGAATACATTTGCTGCATCAATAAAGGCCATGACTTACGTAATTGCGGCTTGCCCAGCAACGCACGCATTAACATAAAAAAGGCTGCACCCGCGCCCGCAATTGAGTCCAAAACTGAGCGGCCAAGTGCGGCTATCCGATCAAGCATCTTTGGCCCCCAATAAATCCTCTGCAAGTGACGGTGCGGCGTAATGAAACGGCACTGGGCCATCAGCTTCGCCATGTAAAAACTGATGCACTAATGCATTATCTGATTCCTGCAACTCAGTTGGCGTACCATGCCCGATCACTTTTTTGTCGGCAATAATGTAAACGTAGTCGGCAATGGTCAGCACTTCAGCGACATCATGGGTAACTACGATACTGGTAAGCCCGAGCGATTCGTTCAACTCTTTGATTAGCTTGACGATAACGCCCATTGAAATTGGGTCTTGGCCGGCGAATGGCTCGTCATACATAATGAGTTCCGGGTCTAAAGCCATCGCCCGTGCAAGCGCCGCGCGACGTGCCATACCGCCCGATAACTCAGCCGGCATTAAATGTCTGGCGCCGCGCAAACCCACAGCTTCAAGCTTCATCTTTACGATGGTTTTGATAATTTCTTCTGGGAGCTGGCTGTGTTCGCGAATTGGAAATGCGATATTGTCGTACACCGTCATATCGGTGAACAACGCGCCACTTTGAAACAGCATGCTCATGCGTTTACGCAATTCGTAAAGGTCTGAGCGCCCTAAAGCGTGCACGTTTTCACCTGCAAAGGTGATGCTACCCCGCTGCGGTCGCAACTGTGCACCAATCAATCGTAATAGTGTCGTTTTACCGATACCACTCGGGCCCATCACTGCAGTGATTTTCCCTTTTGGAATACGCATCGATAATCCACGATAAACCTGATGAGCGCCGAACCCATGAGCAAAGTCAATGTCATCAATAACGACTAAAGCGTCGTCATCAGCATGGGTTTCTGGCTTTACGCTCGCAGAACTATGAGCCGTATGCATCGCCTTGTTATCTCCCTTTTCAAGCCCGCTAGTGTACCAGATTTAGGCTTTTTTCTATAGGTAAAGGCGGTAAAATTTGTGACAAAACGTGAGATTCTGTGCTTTTTACGTCTGCATTTCGGATTTCGATCGGGTATTATTGCAATTAACGCACTTTAGCTGGGGTAATTCATCGCTATGACAGATTCAAGCAAGCAGTCTTTTAGGGCGCTCGGTGAGCGCGTCGTGGATATTGAAGCCGCTGCTATTACTGGCCTAAAGCGGTTTCTTGATAGTAGCTTTGAGCAGGCGTGCGACATCCTATTAAACTGTGCCGGTCGTGTCATTGTCATTGGCATGGGCAAATCAGGTCATATTGGTGGCAAGATTGCGGCCACGTTCGCCTCCACGGGTACCCCCGCATTCTTCGTACACCCTGGCGAAGCAAGCCATGGCGACCTTGGAATGATTACCAGTCAAGACGTAGTACTCGCTATATCGAACTCTGGTGAAACCGGAGAGTTGCTGGCCATTGCGCCACTTATCAAGCGCCGGGGCGTTAAGCTGATTAGTATGACGGGCAACCCAAATTCAACCTTAGCTGACATTGCCGATGTGCACGTGTGTATTGCGGTTGAACAAGAAGCCTGCCCCCTGGGGTTGGCACCAACATCATCGACCACAGCAACATTGGTTATGGGCGACGCATTAGCTGTTGCCTTGCTCAATGCACGGGGGTTCACTGCCGATGACTTCGCCATGTCGCACCCTGGTGGCAGCTTAGGTCGCCGACTATTACTTCACATTCACGATATTATGCATAGCGGTGATCGCATGCCCATGGTGACTGAATCAGCTACTATTTCTGAAGCGCTGTTGGAAATGTCACGCAAAGGATTGGGCATGACCGGGGTTGGTGATAGCTCAGGGAAGTTAGCAGGAATATTTACCGACGGTGACTTGCGGCGCATTTTGGACCAACGCGTCGACTTACACACAACCCCTATCGCGCAAGTTATGACACGCGGCCCAGTAACCATTAAACCAGACGTTTTAGCCGCACAAGGTTTAAAACTTATGGAAGACCGCAAAATTAATGGGCTCTTTGTGGTCGATGACCAAGGCATCGCTCAGGGTGCACTGAATATGCACGACTTATTGAAGGCGGGAGTGATGTAATGGAAACAATAAGCACTTGGTACGGTGACATCTCGCACACATTGCTAGAACGTTTTAAGCAAATTAAACTGGTTGTGTGCGACGTTGACGGCGTATTTTCTGACGGCTGCATCTACTTGGGTAACCACGGCGAAGAGCTCAAAGCATTTAATACCCGCGACGGCTTCGGAGTTAAAGCGCTGCTCAACGCCGGCGTTCAAGTTGCTGTGATTACTGGGCGACAATCAGCCATTGTAGAAAACCGAATGAAAGCACTCGGGGTCACCCATGTTTACCAAGGGCAAGAACAAAAACTCTCTTGTTATGATGAGTTGCTTAAAGCGCTTAACTTGCAGGACCACGAGGTTGCTGCAATTGGCGATGACGTACCGGATGTTGACATGATTAAACGCAGCGGCATTGGTGTTGCGGTGCAAGACGCACACCCGTTTGTGCAACAAATCGCTGACTATGTGACCGCACAACGCGGAGGTTATGGTGCAGTGCGCGAGTTGAGTGACTTGATACTCCTTGCACAAGGGCAATTACAGCTGCATGGCGGAGTCAGCCTGTGAATCGCAATTTAGCTTGGGTCATCACCATAATTTTTGTCACGGCAGCACTGCTTTTCTGGCGGCCGTTTGGTACCGATGACAATGACGAAGAACAGCAAGGCTATAGTGAAATTAAACCCGACTTTACGGCACAGGGCCTTATTGTGCGGGTGTACGGTGTCAATGGCGAGCTAGCACACCGCATTGCCGCCGAAAAAATGACCCACTACAGTCCAATCGGGCTGACTGAATTGACCGCGCCGACTTATATCGTACAACTCGACAATAATGGCCCTATTTGGCAAGTTCAGGCGGAACAAGGTTCGTTTTACGCTGACAAGAGTTTGGTGTTGGAACGGAACATTGAAATGATCAGTCTCTCTGAATCAGAATTTATCGACCGCATAGAAACAAGTTATTTAACCATTGATACACTGGACGAATCCGTTCAAACTGACCAGCCAGTGCTGATTGTAGGCCGTGACTTTACGGCGAAAGGCGAAGGTCTGCGCGCAGATATGCGCGCTCAAACATTGGAACTTACACGACATGTTGAAACAATATATACCGGCGGTAGCACTACTGATAATTAGTCTGTTTTCCGTTGGTGAGGCGAATGCCCAAGGTCGCTTGGATTTTGAGCAACCCATTAAAATTAATGCCGAACGCGACTGGTTTGACGTGGCAAACAAAATTGCTGTGTTTGAAGATAATGTGGTGATTAGTCAAGGCAGCTTAAGCATTCGTGCTGACCATTTGGAAGTTACACGACGTGACGACCAATCTGATGTGTTTACTGCAAGCGGTAGCCCCGCGGTGTACGAGCAACAACTGGATGATGGTTCACCAATTTCTGCCGAAGCCGAAATAATTAGTTACGATCAAACCAAGCAATTATTGACGTTATCAGGCAATGTCAAAGTTTCACAGAGCAATAGCGTGATTCAAGGCAGTGAAATTGTATATAACTTCGCAACGCAGCAAATGACAGCGAACCGCGGTGACGATGAAAGCGATCGTGTCACCACTATATTTATGCCGAAGAAAAAGAGCGACACGAACAATGAGCCGACTAATCGCTGAGCATTTAGCTAAATCATATAAAAAACGCCAGGTAGTCAAAGACGTCAGCTTAACGGTTGAGTCTGGCCAGATTATTGGCTTGCTCGGCCCCAATGGCGCAGGTAAAACCACCACGTTTTATATGATTGTTGGGCTGGTGAACAACGATAAAGGTCGTATCATGATTGATGACGACGATATCTCACTGTTACCCATGCATGAACGCGCGCGTCGAGGCATCGGCTATTTACCGCAAGAATCCTCTATTTTTCGCAAGCTCACCGTGCGTGACAATATTATGGCAATATTGGAAACCCGCAGTGACCTTGACGCCAATGGCCGCGAAGAGCGTCTTGACGGGTTATTGGAAGAATTTCATATTGGTCACATTGCGCACAGCCTTGGTATGAGTCTATCTGGCGGTGAACGGCGGCGGGTAGAAATCGCGCGCGCACTCGCGGCAGACCCTGCATTTATTTTGCTGGACGAACCATTTGCCGGGGTTGATCCAATATCTGTTCTAGATATTAAAAAGATTATTGAACACCTGCGCAACCGCGGTATTGGCGTGTTAATCACCGACCATAATGTGCGTGAAACCCTGTCGGTATGTGAACATGCCTACATAGTAAGTCACGGCGAATTGATTGCCAGTGGCGACGCCCAGACCATCTTAAATAACCAACAGGTGAAAGACGTTTACCTGGGTGAACAGTTCACCTTGTAGGTGGTGCAATGAAACAAAGCCTGCAGTTTAAATTCTCGCAGCAACTGTCGATGACACCGCAGTTGCAACAGGCTATTAAACTATTGCAGTTATCAACGCTTGAATTGCAACAAGAAGTGCAGCAAGCGTTAGAAGAAAATCCTCTGCTTGAGCTTGAGCACGCTGATGCTGAAGGCGAGACCGACATCGGCGACTACGAGTCGCCGTGGGACAGCCCATGCTCGGCTGCTTTAGGCCAGTCTTCTGCTGGTTATGATGGCGAAGATGCGATTTACCAAGGCGAAACTCACCAATCTCTTCAAGACCATTTGATCTGGCAAATGCAGCTTTCGCATTTTTCCCCTACCGATGAATTCATTGCCCTTGCGATTATCGATTCGATTGATGACAGCGGCTACTTAACCGTTTCACTGGACGAAATTTTGGCTGCTGCCGAAAACCAAACTGGTGAACAGATTGAGCCCGATGAAGTCGCCGTGGTATTGAAGCGCATTCAGCATTTTGACCCTATCGGCGTCGGCGCGCGCGACGTTCGCGAATGTTTAGAGCTACAGCTGCTGCATTTACCTGAACAAACACCCTGGCGAGCCCCGGCACTGGTAGCGGTACGTGAGCACTTAGCGTTATTGGGAAGTCGCGATTACCGCACTTTAGCGCGGCGATTACGGCTGTCGGAGTCGGACCTTGCCGAAGTTCTGGAGTTGATTCAACACCTCCAGCCAAGACCCGGCGAAGGCTTTGGCAATGCGAGTGACGATTACGTAATTCCAGATGTGTTAGTGCGCAAAAAAAATAACCGCTGGATGGTTGAGCTAAATCCTGAAAGTGTGCCTAAACTTAAAGTGAATGAAAGTTATTTGAACTTATGCCAAGGCGCGCGACAAAAAGACGACATGCAATACATTCGCCAACAAACTCAAGAAGCCAAATGGTTTATCCGTAGCCTCGAAAGCCGCAACGAAACCTTATTAAAGGTTGCCAGCGCTATTGTTGCGCGCCAACAAGGCTTCTTCGAACACGGCGCTGAAGCGATGAAACCTATGGTACTTGCAGACATCGCCAGCACAATAGATATGCATGAATCAACAATTTCACGGGTAACCACGCAAAAGTATATGCATTCACCGCGTGGTGTGTTTGAATTGAAGTACTTCTTCTCAAGTCAATTGAACACTGACAATGGCGGGGAAGCTTCATCAACAGCTATCAGAGCTCTGTTGAAAAAACTAGTTGCTGCGGAGAACCCTAAAAAGCCGTTGAGTGACAGTAAACTTACTGAACTCCTTGCCGAACAGGGTATCCAAGTAGCTAGACGGACCATTGCGAAGTATCGAGAAGCGCTGAACATTCCGCCCTCGAGTCAACGCAAACGTCTTATCTGAATCTTGGACAAACAGAAGGAAGATGTTATGCAAATTAATCTGACTGGTCATCACGTAGAAATCACTGACGCATTGCGCGAGTATGTCGATAGTAAATTTAGTAAGCTTCAGCGTCACTTTGACCACATAAATAACGTCCATGTCATTTTAAATGTTGAAAAGTTAACGCAAAAAGCGGAAGCTACGCTGCACTTAAATGGCGGTGAAATTTTCGCAGATTCACAACACGAAGATATGTATGCCGCCATTGACGGGCTGATTGATAAACTCGATCGGCAGGTAATTAAACATAAAGAAAAGATAAAACGCCACTAAATCATGGATTTATCCACCTTATTAAGCCCCGACTGCACACGTTGTGCAGTCGATGGCTCAAGCAAAAAGAAAGTACTTGAGCTCATTGGTCAATTGGCCTCGCCTCGCCTCTCCGGCACCACTAGCTTTGATGTATTTGAAAGCCTGCTCAACCGTGAACGGTTAGGCAGCACTGGCATAGGGCTGGGTGTCGCCATTCCGCATGGGCGTTTGGCTAGTGCCAATAAACCTGTTGCGATTTTGATGACGTTATCTGATCCCATTGATTTCGATGCTATAGATAACCAACCGGTGGATATTATTTTTGCTCTGCTTGTGCCAGAAGATGAGCATGAGCAACATCTGCAAACGTTAGCTTCCGTAGCGCAGCGTTTGAATGATAAAAATTGTACGCGCGCATTGCGCGACGCGCAGAGCGACCAAGATCTCTACGAAATTTTTATCAAATAACCCAAGGGTAGAGTAACCTAATTCGATGCAGCTTATTATTGTCACAGGCCGGTCTGGCTCGGGGAAAACCATTGCACTGAGGGTGCTTGAAGATCTCGGCTACTATTGCGTGGACAACATTCCCATAACGCTATTACCAACTCTGGTTCATGCGGTTATTGAACAATACGATAAAGTTGCCGTTAGCGTTGACGTGCGCAATTTACCCGCAGATCAAAATGAGCTAACCGAAGCACTCGACTTTCTACCCAGTAAAGTAAAACCAGAAATTCTCTATATTGATTCTTCCGACTCAATTTTATTGCGCCGCTTTGGCGAAACGCGCAGATTGCATCCGCTGTCACAGAAAGAACTGCCGCTAGCAGACGCTCTTGCTGCTGAAGCGGCTATGCTGGAGCCACTGGCGGAGCGCGCAACGTGGCGAATCGACAGTAGTGATTTGAGTGTGCACCAGCTGAGTGAGCAAGTCGCCGAACGTGTACTTGGAAAAGCAGCGTCACGGTTGATTGTGGTGTTTCAGTCGTTTGGTTACAAATATGGTTTACCACCTGACCTCGACTACGCCTTCGATGCCCGAATTCTGCCTAACCCGCACTGGGAACCTGAGTTAAAACCCTTGACGGGACGCGACCCAGCGGTGCAACATTTTTTCGCTCAGCAGCCACTTGTGACCAAGTTTATCCATCAGCTCGAAGTATTTTTAGAAACCTGGTTACCGCACTTCCAGCGCAGCAATCGTAGTTATTTGACCATTGGTATTGGCTGTACCGGTGGCCAACATCGTTCAGTTTATATCGCAGAGCAACTTGCGAAGCGCTTTAGTGATCAACCCTTCAAAGTACAGGTTCGCCATCGCGAGGCGAGCCGACATAAGTGAGGTGTTATTGTGAGTGAGGTAATCCGCCGCACAGTGACCATCCGAAATAAATTGGGTTTACACGCTCGTGCAGCTACCAAATTAGCCAAGCTTTCGCATCAATTCGATGCCAAAGTGACCATTGTACAAGGTGATCAACGCGTTGATGCCTCCAGTGTGATGTGTTTGCTGCTGCTTGCCAGTGGACAAGGGCGCGAAATTGATGTGGTTGCTGAAGGTAAAGATGCGCTGGTTGCAGTGGATGCCATTGCAAACTTAATTGAATCACGCTTTGATGAAGCGCAATGATGCGGTAAACTTCTCATATTACTGGGAGTTTATCGTATGCTAGCCGAAGTTGCCGACAAAGAATTTGCCGAACAACGCATTCAGGAAGTTTCTGAATCGTTAGCCCGTGGCATGTATGTGCAGGCACGGCGACAACTGCATAACCTTCCAGCATGGGATGTTGCACTCCTACTCGAATCTTCACCACCTAAAGCACGTGCCATTATTTGGCAGTTGGTCGATGCCGAAGAGCACGGTGATATTCTTGAAGAACTCTCCGAAGAAGTTCAAAAATCTGTTATCCGTCAAATGGCGCCAGAAAAGCTCGCGGCTGCTACCGAGGGCATGGATACCGATGACCTTGCTTACGTTCTTCGTGGCCTTCCTGAGCAGGTCTATCAAGAAGTTCTGAAGTCGATGGATGAGCAAGATCGGCACCGTGCCGAGCAAGCGCTCTCCTACGCCGAAGAAACTGCTGGCGGTATGATGAATACCGATACCATCACCTTGCGCCCTGACGTAAGCATCGACGTGGTATTGCGTTATTTGCGCCTCAAAGGCGAACTACCTGAAGCAACCGATAAATTGTATGTGGTGGATCGTGATGACAAGTTCATTGGCGAAATTGGGATTACACGGCTACTAACCGTTGACCCAGCTAAATATGTCAATGAAGTCATGGATCAAGACATTCAGGGAATTCCCGTTGAAATGGATGAAACTGAAGTCGCAAAACTGTTTGAACGGCAAGATTGGATATCAGCACCAGTTATTGATGCTGAAAACCGCCTTCTCGGGCGTATCACCATTGATGACGTGGTAGATATTATCCGTGAGGACGCACAGCATTCCATGTTGAGCATGGCCGGTTTAGACGACGATGAGGATACCTTCGCACCGGTATTAAAAAGTACTCGCCGCCGCAGTATTTGGTTAGGTGTGAATTTGCTAACCGCACTGCTCGCCGCCGCCGTTAGCTCCATGTTTGAAGATATTTTGGCACAGATGGCGATTCTCGCCATCCTCAACACCATCGTGCCAAGCATGGGCGGTATCGCTGGCTCACAGACTCTCACGTTGGTCATACGTGGTATGGCACTTGGGCATATTGGCGCCAGCAACCAACGCTGGTTGATTGGCAAGGAATTAGCGATTGGTGCACTCAATGGTGTGATTTGGGCTGTGCTAATTGCAGGTGTGATTGCGATTTGGAAACAAGATTTAGTTATTGGCGGTATTATTGCCTTTGCGATGATGGCGAACTTGCTCGCTGCTGGCCTAGCAGGCGTTACAGTGCCGCTGATATTGAAGAAGTTCAATATTGACCCAGCCCTTGCGGGCGGGGTCATTCTAACTACTGTGACCGACGTGGTCGGTATCTTTGCATTCTTAGGTACGGCAACCCTACTGCTCGGTTAAACACCTGCGATACGCATTTCCTCTAACAATACCGAGCCGGTGCGCACGCCATGACGCATGTCCACATCACCGGCAATTGCCACAATATTCTGCAACATATCTTTTAAGTTACCCGCTATTGTAATTTCTTCGACTGGATACTGTATTTCGCCGTTTTCAATCCAGAATCCGGCAGCGCCACGCGAATAATCACCGTTGACGATGTTTACGCCTTGCCCCATCAGTTCTGTAACCAATAATCCCGTACCCATCTGCTTGCACAGCGCGGCGAGGTCGTCCACTTGGGTGTTTACTTCCCAAGTGTGAATGCCGCCGGCATGGCCGGTTGGCTGCATATTTAATTTGCGTGCTGAATAACTAGTTAACAGATACGTTTGCAAAATACCGTCGGCAACGATTTCGCGGTCACGGGTGGCAAGGCCCTCATGATCAAACGGGCTGCTAGCCAAGGCACCAGCTAAGTGCGGGCGCTCGGTAATGGTTAGCCACTCAGGAAGTACTTGCTTGCCTAGATGGTCCACTAAGAAACTCGATTTACGGTAAAGGCTGCCACCACTAATACCCGCGACTAAATGGCCGAACAAGCTATTCGCCACATCAGCACGAAAAATTATAGGAACTTTGGCCGTCGCTATCTTTTTAGAATCTAAACGTGAAATTGTCGCATCTACGGCGTCCTTGGCAACGTATTCAGGCGACCACAAGTCGTCCCGATTGCGTGCAACGGTGTAGCTATAGTCACGCTGCATGGCATCGCCACTTTTTGCAATCAGCGCACAGCTTAAGCTATGGCGCGACTGTAAATACCCGGCAACAAACCCATGACTATTGCCATACACCCGATAGCCAACATGGCTGCTGTAACCTGCTCCGTCGGAGTTTACGATGCGTGGATCAAGCTGCAAGGCATGTTGTTCACAAGCAAGCGCTTGTTCCAGAGCAAATTCCGCACTCTGGTCGGCTGGGTGACACAAGTCCAAATCAGGAATTTCGGTGGCCATTAGCTCGGCTGGGGCAAGGCCAGCATATGGATCAGGAGAGGTGAATCGCGCAATGTCATTTGCTTTTTCAACAGCCGCACGAATCGCCTTAGCGGTTAAATCGGTGGTTGATGCTGAGCCTTTTTGCTGACCACGAAACACTGTGATTCCAAGTGCGCCATCTTGATTGAACTCAACAGTCTCAACTTCTCCCAGACGCGTGCCAACGTTGATTCCACTGCTGCGGCTAATTGCGCATTCAGAAGCACTCACACCAAGTTTATTTGCATACTTGATGGCATCCGCTACGGCTTCTTCAACGTCGTGAAGTTCGATGCTTAATTCTTTGATATCCGGAATCATTACTTCTCCTGTCAAACCTTAAGGCGTTATTCGTTGCTCGTTATTCGTTATTCGTTATTCGTGCGCTGCGCTGTTCGTCCGTGCTGCGCACTATTCGAATAGCGCAGCGTACCAACAGTGAGCAACGCGAATGGACGAATAACGAATAACGAATAACCAATATCGTTTTTGTATTTATAACTCGTGTTCAGGTACAATTCGCTCGGAAACACAGAGGCGACCCCCATGACCGAATTTGAGCACGACGACGATCTTGTCAGTAAATCAGAACTAAAACGCGTAGCCGAAGCTCAACAGCGACTCGGTGAGCAACTTGTTGCCTTGTCAGAAGGCAAACTTGCCAAAATCCCACTCGACGAAGAGTTACTCGACGCGATTCATCTGGCTCAGCGCATTCGCAACACGCGTGAAGGTTACCGCCGTCAATTGCAGCTTATCGGTAAAATGATGCGCCATCGCGACACCGCACCGATAGAGCAAGCACTAGCTGAACTGGAAGATGCCCACAACGAACAAAGCGCGCTATTCCACCAGCTTGAAAAATATCGCGACAGTATTTTAGCCCGCGGCGACGAAGCAATTCAGCAGTTTATAGATAGCTACCCGAATGCTGATCGCCAAAAGTTACGTCAGTTTTATCGCCAAGCGAATAAGCAAGCCCAGCAAGGTAAATCACCAGCTGCTGCGCGCGAATTATTCAAATATTTACGTGAGGTGGTCACCCTTTAATCGGTGCCACCCACGGTTAATGCATCTAATTTGAGCGTCGGTTGGCCAACACCAACCGGCACACTCTGCCCATCTTTACCACACACACCCACACCTTGGTCGAGTTCTAGATCATGGCCAACCATAGAAACTTGACGCATCGCGTCTGGCCCATTACCGATGAGCGTGGCTCCTTTAATTGGTGCGGTAATTTTACCGTCTTCAATTAAGTAAGCCTCTGATGCAGAGAACACAAATTTCCCCGATGTGATATCCACTTGGCCGCCTGCAAAGTGCGGTGCGTAAATACCACGTTTTACACTACCAATAATGTCTTGCGGGTCATGTTCACCGGCTAGCATGTAGGTATTCGTCATGCGTGGCATTGGCAGGTGCGCGTAACTCTCGCGACGTCCGTTACCGGTCGGGCTAACACCCATTAATCGCGCATTCATTTTATCTTGCATGTAGCCAACTAAACGGCCTTTTTCAATCAACACGTTGTAACCAGCTTCGGTACCTTCATCGTCAATAGCTAGTGAGCCACGACGGTCATTGATGGTGCCATCATCAACAATGGTACACAGCTCAGAGGCAACCATTTCGCCAATTTTACCGGCATAGGCTGATGCCCCCTTGCGGTTGAAGTCACCTTCTAAGCCGTGGCCAACCGCTTCATGCAGCAGAACTCCCGGCCAACCTGCGCCAAGCACTACCGGCATTGTTCCCGCTGGTGCAGGCCGAGCCTCAAGATTTACCAAAGCTTGTCGAACTGCTTCGTCAGCAAATGTCTTCCAGCGCGGTTTTTCACCGATGGTTTGCGCGAAATAATGATAGTCAACACGAGCACCTCCGCCCGCGCTGCCGCGCTCACGACGACCATCGTGCTCGACTAATACGGTACAATTCACCCGGACTAATGGGCGGATGTCGGTCGCAAAGGTGCCGTCAGTTGCGGCAATCAGTACTTCGTCATAGCTACCGCTAATACTCGCAATAACTTCGACCACGCGAGAGTCCAAACTACGTGCATAGGCGTCAATTTCACGCAACAGATCAATCTTTGCTTGTTCATTTAAGCTTGCCAACGGATTCACCGCTGCGTAGCGCTTAATATGTGGCGCCTGAGTAAACGCACAGACCTGCTTATTTGCGCCAGCCAAACTGATACCGCGAGCAGCAGCAGCCGCTTTCTGAAGCGCGTGCGGCGAAATGTCGTCCGCATAAGCAAACCCGGTTTTCTCACCATGTATGGCGCGCACGCCGAGACCAGCTTCGATATGGAAACTGCCTTCTTTGACGATGCCATCTTCGAGCACCCAGGATTCATTAATACTGCTTTGCAGATAGATATCCGCAAAGTCGATATCACCTGTATATAAGGTTGCCAATGATGTATGCAGAGCATCACGGTCAAGACCATGATGCTTGAGGAGATTATCTTGTACGCTCTGTGCTTGCATGAAGAACCTTATTACTGCGTTTAAAGTGGTCCGCTACCGGAATGTCTTGTCGAATTTTATGAATGTCGCTGACCGACACCAGTGCCGTTGCTAAACTTGGTTTTGTTTGGTCTGTTTCAGCTAATATGCGGCCCCACGCGTCAATTACAAGCGCGTGGCCGAACGTTTGGCGGCCATTTTCATGTTCGCCTGCTTGTGCGGCGGCAACCATAAAACATTGCTGCTCAATGGCACGCGCGCGGGTCAACACATGCCAATGGGCAGCGCCAGTCACTTGCGTAAATGCTGAAGGCAACAGAAGAATGTCCGCGCCAGCGCTTCGCAATGCCCGAAACAGTTCTGGAAAGCGCACATCATAACATACCGCTAACCCCAATGTGCCAAACTCAGTGGCCACAGTGACCACCTCAGTACCAGCTTCGGTCCAACTGGATTCTCGGTAGCTGCGCGTATTATCGGCAACGTCGACGTCGAACAGATGTATTTTATTATACCGAGCGACGCACTCGCCTTGCGGGTTATAGACGAGGCTTGCCGCGTAGAACTTATTGTCGTCGGTATGATTAATTAACGGAATGGTGCCACCGACCAACCACACGTTGTAACGACGTGCAAGTTCAGCCAGGCCCGCTTGCATCGGCCCCTCATTTGGTAACTCTGCCAACTCGCGCTGACGTTGGTCGCCCGCCCCGAAACATAGGCAAGCCTCAGGCAAGACGACCAATTGTGGTCGGTGTTCGGGGAGCTGCTTAAGTAGCGTCTCGATTGTTTGAAGATTCTGACTCGGTTGTGGGCTGCTGGTCATTTGCAGCGCCGTCATTTGTACCTGCTTCAGGTTCTGCTGATTCTGTATCATTGCGCACCTCCGGTGGAATTGGCGCGTCGCGACTGTCGCGCGCAACTTCTTCAATGGTCGGCTCGTCCATAGTGCCAGATATTTTATACTCGAGCCGGCTGATTACTTTAGCATCGTGCAACATACGATCAATGACCAGGGCTGCAAGACCAGAAGGCGGATTAATCATCCATGCCAAAATTACCGGCAGACTGGAAGTAACTTTCGGCACAAACTGAAGATCATAGTTAAGCGTACGCGTCATCAAGTTGGTTTGTCCTTTAACTTCCATGTCACCCGCAGCACCATTAAGTTCGGTATTATTGGTGTTTACGATGCCATTTACGATGTTAAAGTCGCCGCTAAAATTGGTATAAAACAGTCCGTTTGCAAACACATCACGAAAATCAAAGCGCAACTTCCGCAGAATACTATCGAGACTCAGCAATGAAAATAGTCGTGCGCCGCGGTCACTCACTTCGTTGAGATACCCCTGCCCTAGTCGCCAACCAATGTTGCCATTGAGTGATGCTGCGTCAAAATTCTGCGGCGCCCCCAAATAGCTTAGATCAAATGTGATTCTGGCTTCGCTGTCACGCACCATTGAAGTGAATTCATAGTTCTCAAGAAACTCACCAAAGTCGGGCGAGGTAAACTCACCGAAAATTCGTGTTTGTGGGTGTTGCGTGCTCGTTTCGAGTGCCCAACTGCCTTCTGCGGTAATGGTGTGATTTCTATGTTGCGCCTTAAAGTTAACCAGTTTTAACAGGTTGCTTTCGCCACTTAAATGTAAATCCACTTCACCCAATTCATAAGGCCCATAGCGGCAACGTTTACATTGCAGATATATGTCCGGCAAATGGTTAAAGTCTTTGGGAGATTTTGCAATTTTCTCTGCCACCGTACTTGCGTCATCAAGAACCTTTGCAGCTGAATTGCTGGTGCCCAATTCTATGAACTCTGCATTCAATCGCAGTTCAGGTTTACTCGCCTCAACCTCTGCGGTTGCGCGCGTCGCCGGCACAAGTAAGGCATCGCTGAGCATTTGCGCCGACTCAATCCGCGCATTCCAACCACGTTCGGCAGGCCAGGCGACCATAACGACATCCGTCAACTGATTGTCCTTAAAATAGACCCGTGGACTAATTAGCTGAATATAATCTGGCTGCAATAAACTGGCCAGCTGTGTTTCACCGGCACCTTCTGGAATGAGTTGCTGAAGCTGTTCATAAGTGGCCGACCAACGCTCCACATCAGCGTCTGGCAGATTCACGTCGACGGTGAAAACTGGGTTCAGCCGAACCACATTCGGGTTAGGTGACTGACTGAACGATGGCCCAACGCGCGCGTAGCCGGTTTGGAGTTGCTCACCCTTGCCGTCAAATTGGAGTTCGACCAGCACGTGCTCACCCACCTCGGCATTTACCAAAATGCTGTCTTGGCTGCCGGAAACCAATAATTCGAGTTCTTGCGCCTGCCCGGTGTCTTTATTTAAGGGCGCAGGAGCATTGACTGTAACACCATCAAGATTTGCGGTTTGCTGCCAACGAAACGAATAACCACCTTGTTTGGGTAGACTTAGATTAAACGCTGCATTCCATGGCATCTCTCCTGCAACCAGTGGTTCGAATTTCTGCAACGCCCAGTTGCCGGCAGCTGTGACATCAACAAAATAGTCGTTCTCACGCTGGCTACTATTTAGCGTTATCGCTACAGGGAAGTCGCGCCACTGCATTGAGAGTTGTTCTGCTGTTATTACATCATTGCGAAAATCAACGCGACCGCTAACGTCAGTAAACGTCTCTTTAAGGCTGCGCACCGTAAGTTCGTTGCCTTCCAGCTCGGCAAAGCCTTCAGCAATGACTTGAGCGTCTTTTTTAAGTGGTATCGTCAGTTGCAGTTGACTGGTTAACGGCCCACGCAGCTGCAGTTCAGCAAAGGTAGCGCCTAAACTGTTTGCTAACGGGCTATCGTCAAATACTGGCTTAAGTTCTTTCGCGTCTCCGGCAATATCAGCCTGAATATCTAAATACGCATTTTGCCCGGCCAAGATATCCGGCAATACCACATCAGCACGGTTTATTTGTACATTACCGAGTTGACCGTTTTCAGCGACAATATGCATGCGCTCATTACGGAAATTAATAACTGCATTTGCGTCATAAACGGGACGCCAATTCGGTTGAAACTTATAGTTCAGCTCACTTAAACGCGCCCGAGCTTCGAACGCACCCTGCTTGTCGTGATACGGGAAGCGCTTCAAATCACCGCGCCACACCATGGCGATTTCTTGCGCTTGCCCGCCTTGAATTGCAACAGACAAATAGTCATGCAATCTATCGCCCATGACAACGGGTAAGCTATTACGCAGGGTTTCGGCCGAAATCGGTTGTTCGTTTAAGCTGCGCGCTAAGGCATTTACATAGATTGAATCTTCTGTAGGCTTAAGCGTTGCAGCCAGTCCAATCGGGAACCCTTCCAAATGCAACTCGCTGGTCGGGTCCACGCGTAACTGCCAATCGCCATCGCCGTACCAAGAGAAATCACCAGACATTGCCAATTTTGGCAACGCCCACGGGTCATCATAGTCTAATGCTACGCTATTAAACGCCGCGTTAACGCCATCAAGCCGCCAGGCGACGCGCTCACCAGCACCATACAGTCGAAGGTTGACGTTCGAAAGCCCTGGTACGCCACCAAATTGGCCCCAACTCAGCGCTTCACCACTGGCTGACCAACGCATAGGCCCTTTTAATTGGTTCTCGAACACCACATCAATCACCCCCTGAGCGTCGCGGTCAGCAAGCTGATTGCTCACCGCGGCACCTTGGCTACCAAGCAAGTTGAGTAACTCCAACATCGGTGGCAATGGAATATCATTCGCACTAATTGCCGTGCTTGTGGGGGTTTGCTCCCAGCTAAATGTGGGGAGTATCCAGCTACGCTGGTTGTGCTCAATAGTTATCGGGTTTGAATTTACGCGCCAGCCGTTTTGGTAAGGGCGTAATTTAAGCTCACCGCCAGGCACGCGCAGCTGATGGGTTTGCTCGCCGACTTGCCACACCAAAGCTTGCTCACCGAGCTGTAACAGGCCGTCGGTGAATTGATTTTGCTGAAAGTTCAACCAAAGCTTATAGTTAAACTCTGCATTTTTGATTTGTGTATCAATAACTTGCTGCTGAACCCAAGGTGTAATATTTAACTTATGAGCAGCAACATAAACTTGCCCATCCAACGCGCGGGCATCACTACCTTGCACATCAATGATGACATCGAGGGTATTATCGGACACATCTGAAAATACGAGCTTTCCTACACCTTGGTGGCGTTTGTTCTGGTTGTTCCAACGCAGCTCCTGAATATCAATGGCGCGAGTCACCCCAATTAAATTAACCAGTTCCAGCGTACTTTCGGTTACCTGAATATAATCGAGCTGATTCAACAACAATGAAGTTAGTTTATCCGACAAGGTCAAGTCGGTTGCATCATCACTGCCGTAGCTGTCACGCAGGTCGTAATGGAGTCGCATGGCGTCCAATTGCACCCGTTCAAACTGAAGGCTAACTGTGCTGGCACTGCTCCAAAAGTTGATATGTACTCTGGCTTCGCCAATTTCAACACGGGTGGCTTTGGTTGCATCAGGGCGCACTACAAGCTCGTGCAATATCAGTTCGGGGCCTGTACGGCTCCAATCCGCGCTTATTTGCGCAAGGCTTACTTCAATGGCATAGCGATTACTTAGAAAGGTTTCTACCTGTTGGGTTACGTCTGGCAACTGCGGCAATAGATACCGTAAGCCACTAATGAATAGCGCAAACAGCACCAGCACTACTGCAATGCTATACAGTAGGGTTCTATAGATAAACCCGAATGCCTGACGCGCCATAGTTACATCATTACCACATCAAACTGCTCTTGATTGTACAAAGGCTCAACCAGTACTTTGACTTGTTTGCCTATGAACACTTCAAGTTCAGCCAGAGCATGTGATTCCTCGTTAAGCAGCATTTCAGTGACCGCTGCCGATGCATAGACCACAAAATGATCCGCAGCATAAGCACGGTTAACCCGCACAATTTCACGCATTACCTCATAACACACGGTTTCAATGGTCTTCATAGACCCGCGCCCGCCACATACGGGGCACTCTGAGCACAGCACATGCTCTAGGCTCTCCCGGGTGCGTTTTCGCGTCATCTCAACCAAACCCAATGAAGTGAAACCGTTGATTGAGGTCTTTGCGCGGTCTTTGCCCAGCGCCTGCTCAAGACTGTGGAGCACACGCCGGCGATGATCCGCGTTTTGCATATCTATAAAATCGATAATAATAATGCCGCCGAGGTTGCGCAGCCGAAGTTGTCGCGCAATGGCTTGTGTCGCCTCGGTGTTGGTATTAAAAATGGTTTCTTCCAGATTGCGGTGCCCAACAAAACCACCGGTGTTGATATCAATGGTGGTCATTGCCTCGGTTTGGTCGATTATGATAGAACCACCGGACTTTAGTTCAACCTTGCGGTCAAGCGCGCGTTGAACTTCATTTTCGACGTCAAATAAATCGAATATCGGCCGTTCGCCACTGTAATATTCCAATGCATCACTAAGCTCTGGAATAAATTCTTTCACAAACTCGTTAAGCAAGTCATAAGTAACCCGCGAATCAACACGAATGCGTTCAATTTGTTCACCGACAAAGTCGCGTAGTATGCGACATGACAGATTTAAGTCTTCGTAAACCAAGCCGATTTTGCGCATGCCTTTACGGCGCGCTTGAATGGTGTCCCATAAGCGCCGCAAAAATTTAGCATCACGTTGTAACTCGTCATCCGCAGCACCTTCTGCAGCTGTACGAACAATAAAACCGCTGTCGCCGTCACAATAAGGCATCGCGGCTTTTTTTAGGCGCTCGCGCTCTTGCTCGTCTTCAATGCGCTGCGAAATGCCCACATGGGGAGATTGCGGCATTAAAACCATGTAGCGTGATGGAATGGTGATATCGGTGGTTAGGCGTGCGCCTTTAGTGCCCAGAGGATCTTTCACCACTTGCACCAGAATTTGTTGCCCTGGGCGCACGAGCTGTGCAATATCTGCCGTCGGTAATGTACCGCGCGCGATGTCTTCGGCTTGCTCCAACTGCGTGACGATATCCGATGCATGCAAAAAAGCTGCTTTGTCTAAGCCGATATCAATAAAGGCTGCCTGCATACCAGGCAACACGCGTGACACCTTGCCAACATAGATATTTCCAACAAGCCCGCGTTTGGCTTGCCGCTCAATATGTATCTCTTGCAAAATTCCGTTTTCAATTAAAGCAACCCGAGTTTCTGTGGGCGTGACGTTCATCAATATTTCTGCACTCATGCGCGCCCCTCAATGGTTTGTATTAACTGTTCGGTTTCGTACATGGGTAATCCCACCACGGCGAAATAGCTGCCTTCTAGGTGCGTCACAAACTTCGACGCTCGACCTTGAATACCGTACCCGCCAGCTTTATCCTGCGGTTCTCCACTGTGCCAGTAAGCCTCAATTTCAGCTTCCGACAAGGCTTTGAAGGTAACGTTTGCGCTACTCACTACAACGTCTTCAATGGAATTTAGCACCCCAGCAACCGCGGTCACTGCCTGATGTGTGTTACCTGAAAGCATAGTCATCATGCTCACAAAGTGTTGATAGTTTTGTGGCTTCTCGAGCACTTCATTGCCACATACCACAATCGTGTCGGCGCCGAGCACTAACGTGCCTGCATCACAAAGTTTGGCACCTGCCTGTGCTTTGCTAAGCGCCAAGCGCTGAACATACGCTAACGGCGTTTCATGCGGTTGAATCTGTTCAGGAACCTGCGGCCGCACCACAGAAAAGGGCCGGTCTAATAGCTGCAACAACTCAAAACGGCGTGGTGAGCCCGATGCCAGTGCTAATGCCTTAGCGGACAAGGTAATGCCTCCGGTACTTACGTAAAATCAAATACACCCAGGGCCAAGCTATGGCTGACGAAATAACTGGATATAAGTAAGAGCCATGAAACATTGCATCGTTCAATACATGTTCAAGTTCATACACCAACACCCGCTTTACCAATACCAACACTGCCACGATTAAAGCTTGTTGGGTAAAGGAGTAATTACGAATACGTTGAAAGTGTCGAATGGCAGGATACGCCATAATTAATAATGCTGTGGCATAAATACCAAACACTGAGCCCATCAGAATGTCAGCAACCAGACCGAGAATAAGTACGGTACCCATACCAACGCGATGCGGTAATGCCATGACCCAATAAATAATCACCAAGCTTAACCAATCTGGCCGCCAAGCTTCTAAAAACGCAGGCATTGGCATAACCATGAGCACTAAAGCCACGAGGTAACTCACTAAGAGCGGCAGCAGTCCAGATTTAATCCACATTATCTGCACCCTCTTTATCATCATAAACTGGTTGTTCTGTTGCGCTGCTTGGCCATAACAACAACACCGTTCGAATGCGATCTAATTGCGCAAATGGCTGTGCCACCACGCGTGCATATTGCAAGCGTTCGTCACGATCAAATTCGATGATTTCTGCGACCGGATATCCCTCAGGAAAAACCCCGCCCAAGCCGGACGACATCAGCTTATCGCCAACTTCAAGTTCACTCGAGTGCGGTATAAATAGAAGTTCAAGTCGCTGCAAGTCGCCGGTACCACGCGCTAGCACACGAATGTCGTTACGTTCTGCGCGTAGAGAAATAGCATGACTTTGATCTGAAATGAGTAATACGCGCGCAGTGCCGCGACCAACACTTAGGATTTGCCCCACAATGCCACGGTTATCGAGCACCGGCTGGCCTTCGTAAACACCGTTGGCACTGCCCTTGTTGATAACCACTTGATGGGAAAACGGGTCGGTTGCCACTGCCACCACTTCGGCTGCCATGCGACGACTTGTCTCTCGCACTTCCGAGTCCAGCAGCTGCCGCAATCGATCGTTCTCGTTTTCTAAAAAGTTTAAACGTTGAACAGCCATTTGCAGCTCTTGCAGCTCTTGTTTTAGAGCCTTGTTCTCTTCGCGTAACGTGGTTCGCGTTGTGGACAAATAAACTAAACGGTCAAGCACTTCTTCAGGCAACACAGCGAGGTATTGAACGGGAGCAACAAGGGTAGATAAAAACGAACGCACCGGCTGCATGGTATTCAGCCGGTGGTCTAAGAACATCACTGTAGCAGCGCAAGTAAGCGCCAGCACCAGTCTTGTAAGAAGGCTGGGCCCTCGATCAAATAGCGACTTCATGGTGTCGCTTACTCATAACTGAACAGGTCACCGCCGTGCATGTCGATCATTTCGAGTGCTTTACCACCGCCACGAGCAACACAAGTCAGCGGGTCATCAGCAACAATTACTGGTATTCCAGTTTCTTCCATCAATAAGCGATCAAGGTCACGCAACAATGCGCCACCACCGGTAAGAACCATACCGCGTTCAGAAATGTCAGACGCAAGTTCTGGTGGTGATTGCTCTAAGGCAACCATTACGGCACTCACAATACCCATTAACGGCTCTTGTAATGCTTCTAAAATTTCGTTGCTGTTCAAGGTGAATGAACGCGGCACACCTTCAGCAAGGTTGCGACCACGCACTTCAATTTCGCGAACTTCCTCACCTGGGAAGGCCGAGCCAATTTCGTGCTTAATTCGTTCAGCTGTGGCTTCACCGATTAATGAACCAAAGTTACGGCGTATATAATTAACAATGGCTTCATCAAATTTGTCGCCACCAATACGAACCGACGAAGAATAAACCACACCATTTAACGAGATAATCGCAACTTCAGTGGTACCACCACCGATGTCCACCACCATAGAACCGGTTGGCTCAGATACAGGTAACCCTGCACCAATTGCGGCAGCCATTGGTTCGTCAATTAAATAGACTTCGCGAGCACCAGCACCAAGGGCTGATTCACGAATGGCACGGCGCTCAACTTGCGTTGAACCACATGGCACACAAACTAAAACACGCGGACTTGGACGAAAGTAATGACTATCGTGCACTTTCTTAATAAAGTGCTGCAGCATTTTTTCAGTCACATAAAAGTCAGCAATCACGCCGTCTTTCATCGGCCGGATTGCTTTAATGTTACCCGGCGTACGACCCAACATTTGCTTCGCCGCGTGACCGACTGCCGCCACACTTTTGGGGCCGCCTGAGCGTTCTTGTCGAATCGCCACAACTGAAGGTTCGTTCAGCACGATGCCTTCGTCTTTAACGTAAATAAGTGTGTTTGCTGTACCCAAGTCGATCGATAGATCGTTTGAGAAGATGCCGCGTAACTTCTTAAACATGAGGGGATGTTCCCTTACTCGTAATTTGGTGGACTGAATAACCGTGTAACTTTACCAAGCTGACACCGCGCGGGCAAGCGCGTTCTATCGGTTGTTTCTAGCTGCAACTGCCTACCCGAATATAACCTTGGCTTTGAATGCAAAGGTTACGGGCGTTGGGCCCTGCTATTTGTATTTCGACACTGCTTTGACCACAGTTTTCGGCGGCGGTTGCATGGTTCACCGATACTGGGCATCCAAGCGCATTAAATCGCAGTTCAGACGTAGCACCTAGTATACTCGAAACAACTGTCAACGTGTTGTCATTGGGCACATTGATTAAGCGTTGTGCGCTCACGGCCTGGCCACAATCATAGGGCGCGACCTGCGTGCTAGTAAAAGAAACCCCATAACAGCGGTTTACAACGTCCTGCATAGCCTGCTGCTGCTGTAACCGCAACAAGCTCATCAATTGCCTTTCTGTCACCACTTGATCAACGCCGCCTGAACCAAAAATACGCGGCCCTGCCGTAACGGCCAAAATACCAACCAATACAATAACAATAATCAGCTCTACAAGCGTGAAGCCTTGCTGATTATTTACATTTTTACTGGCGATAATGTTCCGCATATTGATCCAATTATGCTCACTTGCTATGACTCACTATATATATGCAGTGTAAACGAAAAAAGTGTAGTATACAGAACAATATATCAACAAATTATAAGAAAAGTAGAAGCCTCGGAGTTTGTCCATGCTGCGCGATTCGCCCACATACTATCGCGGTACCAAAAGTCAGCGCGGTTTTACGCTGATTGAAATAATTATCGGTATCGTCGTGCTTAGTATTTCTATTGTGCTACTGACGGTATTGGTGTTCCCACAAGCGCAGCGCAGTGCTGAGCCACTTTTGCAAGTGCGCGCAGCGGCACTTGGCCAGGCTCTTATTGATGAAGTAAGTGGTAAGTCATTCGATGAAAATAGTGATCGGCAAGGTGGGTTAGAACGCTGCGGTGAGGTCGGTGCGCCGCCTTGCACCGCACCTGCCAACCTAGGCCCTGACGGGGAATCCCGCGAAGATTTTGATGACGTAGATGACTACCATCAATTAGAGATAACCTACCCAGCTTTAGAGGATGCCTTGGGAGACGACATTGCTGCGCGCTATGTCGGCTTTAGCTTCGCCATCGACATTTGCTACAGCGATGACGGCGGCCTGTGCCAAGGCGCGGTAACTTTATATAAGCGCATAGAGGTATCGGTAACCACGTCGTTCGGCCAAACCTTCACGTTTACTTCGATACGAGGGAACTATTGATGGGGCGCAATCGCGGTTTCACACTGGTCGAACTCATTATTGTTATTGTACTTTTAGCAATAACCGGGCTGTTCGTATTTAACTATTTAGGCTTTGGCGCCCAGATATTTCGCGATACCGCGGAACGCGATCAATTAGTTTCGCAGTCACGCTTCGCCGTCAACCGATTGGTTGCCGAGCTGCGAAACTCAATACCGCGTAGCGTTCGTGTTAGCCTAACCGACAACCAACGGTGTGTGGAATTTATGCCCATACTTGCTAGTAGCCAGTACTTGGATATTCCGCGCCCGGGCCCAACGGGAAATGACCCTTTTGTTGCAATCGCCCCGGCCACCAACCAATCGCTTGTCGGCGGTTATTTATTCGTTTACGCCACCAACAGCAGCTATATTTATGGGGGCTCAAACCAGCGCAGAAAGGTGGTCACCAATGTTAGCCCTGCCACGCCCCCGCAAGACAATGTGGTTGAAATTGAATACAGCACCAACCCATCATTCTTTGGTGCTGAGAGTCCGGCTCGCCGTTACTACATCGGCGGTGACCCGATAAGTTGGTGCTATGATGACGTGCGCAATGCGTTGGTTCGCTATGCCGGCTATGGCCGCACTATTAACCAGCCCTCACTTAGTACGCTGCAGGGAAGTACAGCAACCAGTGCCGAGCTGATGGCTGAGAACTTATTCAATAATTTGGGTGCTAACGAATTTCCGTTTTATCAATTCGAGGCAACCTTGCAGCGCAATAATTTAGTACAAATTGACTGGCGTTTTAGCCGAACAGCTGACCAGGAACCGCTGCAGCTATTACACGAGGTGCATATACCGAATGTTCCGTAAACCAAGTGTCCCAAACTTACGGCAACAGCGCGGCGCGGCTTTGGCCGTCGCGGTGTTCATTATCGTCGTCATGAGTTTAATCGGTACAGCCATGGTACGTATTTTGGGTGACTCCAGTAGCGCTACCGTCAGTGAAGTTTATGGTGCTCGCGCTCAAACAGCAGCACGTACTGGGGCAGAATTATTTTTAATGGATCTGTTTCCACATGATGCACCCGTTAACAGCAGTTTATGTACTGACCGAACCTCCGCTCCACCCGCTTTGGCGCGGGCAGAGCAAGTGTTTTCCATTAATGGACTAACAAATTGCTCCACAACGGTTTATTGCGATAAAGCGGTGTTAAGTAACCCTTATTCTGGGGTGCATTTTCGTATCGTTGCTGAAGGAAATTGCGAGGTTGGCGATATGACCTATTCAAAAGAAATAATGCTGGAGGCAAGTGATGGGGTTTATTAAAACAACGCTAAGCTTGCTTCTTTTTTTAGTGACCGGCGCGGCGGTAGCGCAAACTTATACCCTTTCCGGTAACGGTAATAACTGGGATGTACCGCCCGGATGTACCGCTAAAAATAATACCAATGTGACCTGTAATAGCTTAGTGCTGCAAGCTGGTGATACCATCATCACGGATGGTAAAACCATCATTGAGGTCACGGGTGATGTAAACCTAAACGGTGCGTCTATTTTGGTGGGCTCAAGCAGCGTTCCGCTAACCATTATTGCAAGTGGCAACATCACCACAGGGTTCCAATTCTCGGGAACCGTTAATTTTTCCGCGACGGGCAATATTTCTCTTGGCTATCAAAATACCATTACTGGGAATTTGGATGCCGCACAGATTACCACCGGTGGGTTAAGCCAAATTACTGGTAACTTAACCGGCAGCCAAATCACCACAAGCTATCAAGATACAATTGACGGTTCACTGAATGCGTCCGATAGCATTGATATAAATGGTCAAAATAATATAACGGGTGCAATTACCGGCACCAATTCCATTGTATTGCGCGCCGATAATTCAACTTTTGGTGGACCAATTACAAGTTCTGGCGCTATTTCTATTGGTAGCGGCCATGTTATAGATGGCAACATTTCCGGTACGGACGTAACCACAGATTCACCGGTAACCATTACCGGTAATGTCACTGCAACAGGAACCTTCACGTTAGCCAGTGGCAGTTCAATGGACGGTAACGTAAGCGCCGAAAATGTGCTCATCTTGGCTTCCAACAGCAACATTCAAGGCACAGTTAACGCCACGCAAAACATCATCATTGGCAACGGTTCAGGGATAACCGGTAACGCTAGCGCGGACTTCATCCAATTAGAAGCCAGCAATGCATATATTACCGGTAATGCAACCGCCACAACGGAAATTCAAATCGATTGGCAGGGCACTATTAGTGGCGACGTTTCGGCCCCGACAGTTGAAAACAACGGTGGTACCGTAGGCGGAACAACATACTGCGACGCAGGTGCCGGCTCAACACCACCCGAGTGCGACCCAAGCACCCCACCACCACCAGACAGCTGCTCATTGTTTAATGACCTTGCTGATTTTGGCATTGTTGGTTCAAACGGCTTTAATGCAGGTGGTGGCTCGCAAATTAACGATAACGACATCATTGATGAGACCGGTACTGGCGGCAATACCCCTACTCCGGAGGGAACCATCGATACCGTAGATCTTGAATTTCCACCATTAGAGCCCGCAACCTTTCCGGTATTTACCGGTTCAGGAACTGAGCAGAACGCAACCAACCTCGCGCCTGGAACCTACGGCACGATTCGCACCCAAGGAAACAACGCGGTTTCGTCAACGGCGGGCGGCGGCAACTATTATATTGAAGAAATAACCTTTTCGACCAATTCAAATACGCTCAACTTGGCGCCTGGCGATTACTTTATTAAAAGTATGGATTTGGGTAATAACTCGTCAATAAATATCGTTCCAGATGGCCCGGTTCGTTTATTTATCCGTGATGGCGTATTTGGTGGCAATGATATCTCCTTCAACAGCACCGGAAATGTTGGGAATTTAGTGGTCTACCTGTATGAAGGCGCTGACTTCGTTATCGGTAACTACTGCAATAGCGGCAATAATTGTCCAGAATTCACGTTTAATGGTCTTATCTATAGCCCATATGAAACCACCGACATTAATTTTGGTAACAATACCAACTTTCAAGGCGGGGCCTTAACCGCTGGCACTGTGACCTTAGGTAGTAACGCGAATATCTCTTACACCCCAGCAGTGCAAAATGAAGTAAACCAAGCTGCTGGGTGTACCCCTGAGCCTGCTGCTGTTGATCATTTCCGTATTCTTCACCCACAGCGGCAGGTTAGCTGTTTAGCTGCTGCAGTGGATATTATTGCCTGTGCCAATAGTGATTGTACGGAAACATACGATGACACCGTAACCTTTACGGCAACAGCGAGTGTTAGCGGAAGCACATGGCAAGGTAGCTCTGTAGTTAGTGCCACGGCCGAAAGTTCAAACTGGGAGTTTTTGAACGGCACGGGTAACGCTAGCCTACGTAATGTCAGTGGTGGTGTTACCGCCATTAGCCTAGCTAGTGCTGTCCCCACCGCGACTGAGCCGGTGCAATGTTATGACCCGTCAGGGGTCACGCCAACATCATGTGCGATTGACTTTGTCGCTGCAGGTTTGGCTATCACAGCGGCTGATGGCGTCAGTAATGTACCGAGCGACTTTGCGGGTAATGATTTCACGCTGGCCTTACGAGCCGTGGAAACAAATACTACCACCGGTGCCTGTATGGCCCGAGTTGAAGGTGCTCAGTCTGTCGATTTTGGCTTGGAGTGTACCAACCCACTGACGTGTCAGGCCGGCCAGAATTTTTCGCTCAATAACGCGTCAATTCCATTAAATAATAACGGCACAGCTATAACGACAAGCCCAATTTCCGTAAGCTTCGACAATACCGGTACAGCGCTGTTGACAGCGAATTATACGGATGTTGGGCAACTGCGCTTACACGCAGAGCTCGATTTAGCCGAAGACGTCGGTAACGGCGATCCTGACGTTACATTGACCGGAACCAGTATTAATGATTTTGTGGTGCGCCCGCATACGTTAGTCACGGCCGCACTTGATGATTTAGAAAATATTTGGGTAGCAACGACCGATACGGGAGCGGGTTTCACGGCAGCTGGTGAGCCGTTTACACTCATCGTTCAGTCGCTCAATGCCAATGGCAACCCCACCCCGAATTTCGGCCAGGAAGTTATAACGGCAGATGTACTCGCAGAATTTGATTCGATGGCCTATCCAATTCCGGCCGACCCGTCGAGCAATGCAAGTAAACTCACAATAACCAATCCGTTTACTGTCGATCCAACCTACAGCGGCGCTAAACGAACGACAGGTGCCGTTTGGCGCGAAGCAGGCACGGTTAATTTACGTGCGCGGCTAGGTGGCGATAGTTATTTAGGCGCCGGTGATGCATTCAGCCGACTGGTTAGCCCTATCGGCCGATTTTATCCTGACCGCTTTGTATTGAGCTCGTCGAGTGTTAGCGATAGTTGTTCTACCGGCAACTTTAGTTACATGGGGCAGCCGACCATTGGTGTTGCCTACACCATTGATGCGGTAAATACTGCCGGCGTATTAACACGTAATTATAATAGCGCCAGTTACTTAGGCACTGCAGAGTTTGAACTTGTTGCCGCGCATACCATGCCGCAAGACACTGTGGGCGATGAGTTTTCGACGCGCTTAGTCGCGCCAATAACGAGCACCTGGGTGGCCGGACAATATACGGTTCCCACCACGCCATCAGTGCAATTCAACCGCCGTCTTGATGAGGCCGCTGATGGTCCTTATCCGAACTTGCGCCTTGGCTTACGCGTGCTTACTGAACAAGATGCCCGAGCCTTTGCGAGTGCTTCTTTGATCACTCAGTCCGGCAACGCCACCGCGCTTAACGGCACGTTAGATTTACGCTACGGTAGAATGGTGCTTGAAAATACTTTTGGCCCTGAAGACGAACCGTTGCCAGTTGTCATGCGCAGTGAGTATTTTGACGGTCAACGGTTCATTCTTCATGGCGACGATTCGTGCACCGCAACCACACCGACAGCTCTTAATATTATTGATAACCCAAATGCCTTAGCAACAAGTGGCGAAGGTATCGACAGCGATTTGTTGCAGGGCGAATTGCAACTCGGGAATCTGCTATGGTCTGCGCCAACACCGCCCAATAACACGGGCGAGTTTCTATTCGAATACCAGACGGACAGTTGGTTGGAGTACCCTTGGTTGGACGAAGATGGCGACGGGCATCGGTTTCCACAAGCGACAGCAGGCTTTGGCCAATATCGCGGCAATGATCGAGTGATTTTTTGGATGGAACGGGTTGGGAATTGATTGGGGTTCGTTGTTAACGACAGGCAATAAAAAAGCGCCCAAAGGCGCTTTTTGTATCAATAAGTGAATTAACAACCCGTTGTCGTAACGGTGATTGTTGGGCGTGCGCCATCGGTAGTCACATCAGTGTACTCAACATAACACTCAGTAATTGTAGTGTGATCTGCCGCATCGAAGGTAGCTGTTGGTGTGGTACCTGCTGGAGCGAAACGAACTACGTTTGCAGTTACACCAATGTCGGCGTTATCTGTGTACGCAATATCCCAATCAGCAGCAGTAATATTCAACGCAGCAGTAATGCCTGCCGCAGTTGCTGCCGGATACCCGTAAACCACTTCAATACTATCCACCAAAACGTATCCAGCTGTTGGCGTAGCGCCGTCATCTGCGTCGCCTTCAACACCGGCGATAGCAGCTTTGCCATATACCAAGTCAGCAGCGCCGTTCATTGAGCCTTTCAAACCGCTTAGCGTTGACTCGCGGGCGTCAGTTGAGAAGTTGAAGAATTGTGGCGCGGCAGTAACGGCTAAAATGCCGAGTACCACGATAACGATGATCAGTTCGATCAGTGTGAAACCTTTTTGTGTTTTCATAACGCATTCCCTTTTAAAAAAAGTAGGAGTATTCCCCGAAGTATAAACTAATTATTGCTAAAAATACTTACCCCACCGGTACGTGGGTTGTAAACAAACACGTTACCGACGGATAGATAGTCGGTGCCACTTGGCGCGGCGGCCAAGTTTTTAATGGTATTTGCTAAATAGTACACACAAATATCATTGGTTCCGTTACTCTCGCGGGTCACGTAGTAACGGTTTTCACCCAACAGGGTAAAACTGGTGGTGGCGGTTGGAGCACCTTGCAAAATGGCTTGCATCATAGTGCGGCAATCTTCGCCGGTAATATTTAAATCGTGGGCATTGAGGTTGTCGTCACCGCTTACTGGGTAGCCGGTGCTGCCATCAACATTCACGGTAATGCCGTCCATAATAACAACAGCGCCAGCGCCATCAACGTTACCTTGTGGTCGCCCTCGCAGTTCCCATTCGGCACGCACAAGGCCCACCGCACTGGCAAAGCCACCGGCAACACCTTCTAGGGCTGCGTCTTCTGCGTCAGCTGTCACGCTGGTAAAGCGCGGTAAAGCTGAGGCTGCTAACAGACCAAGAATGACAACCACAATAATCAGTTCAATCAGGGTAAAGCCTGATTGGTTCGTTGTTGTTTTAGTTTGCACTGCTTGCATCCCTTATTCCCCGTGTGTTTATTATCATTTTTATCGAGAAACCACGCAAATATTAATGGTTATTCAATATTGTAAAATATTTGTTTTTTTTAACGACCGCGATAGGCATCCATCATCTCCCACATCGGTAAAAACACACCGAGTGCCATAACAGTTATTATAATCGCAACAAATACTAACATGATCGGTTCTATTCGCGCGGTCAAGCTCTTCAGATCATAGTCCACTTCGCGCTCATAGTAGCCCGCAACTTCAAACAGCATTTCATCAACTCGGCCCGTTTCTTCGCCAACAGCTATCATTTGCAATACCAATGGCGTAAATAGCTCACTGCTTCGGGCTGTACGCGTTAAACTTTCGCCACGCTCAATATTCCGTCGCATGTCATTAATGCGTCTGCTCATCCACGAATTATCAACTGCTTCCGCAACCAAGCCTAAGCCTTGAGTTAGCGGTACACCTGACTGCAGCATAACCGCAAAAGTTCGAGCAAAACGTGCCAGCAATGAGCGCATGATAATGTCACCGACCACCGGCATGTGGGTTTTCCACTGGTCCCACTTCAATTTTCCTGCTGCGGTTTTTACATAATTTATGGCGGCACCAATAGCAACCACAGTAACCACTAACATAGCTGGCCACCAATTCACAAAGAAGTTCGATGTGGCCAGGATAATTCGGGTTGGTAACGGCAGATCCACATTAAAATTAGCGAACATTTGTGCAAACGGCGGAATCACCCAAATATTAATGATCACGACAGCAGCAACCAGAGCCATCAAGATAAATGTTGGATAGCGCATGGCGGCTTTGATTGCTTTGCGGGTTTCTTGTTCTTTTTCTAAATATTCAGAAAGCTGCAAAAAAGCGCCTTCCAGCTCGCCAGTGTTTTCACCCACATGAACTATCGCCACTAACAGCCGCGGAAAAACGCGTTGGTGCGATGCCATAGCGCTAGAAAGCGGACGCCCCCGTTCTAACTGCTCAACGATGTCTTTTAGTATTTTGCCAAACCGGCGGTTACTGGTATTTTCAGCCAGGCCGTCGATAGCTCGCAGCAGCGGGATACCCGCTTTTGTTAATGCGTACATTTGGCGCGTAAACACAATCAAATCCGAACTGGTGATACGCGGCTCAAATAATTTTCGTTTTGGCGGTTCGTTCACGCCAATGCTATCGGGCTGTATCGCAAGAGGCGTGACGCCACGGCGCAACAACGTTTCTGCGGCAGAGCCTTCATTGGCTGCTTCAACGGTTCCCTGAACAATAGCGCCACCATGGTCACGACCGCGATACTTGAAGTTAGCCATCGAGCCCCTCCACTGTCGGCGGTGTTATCCGTAATTCTTTCTCTTCGACAGTTTCAGCCAGGAATAACACTTCATCAAGTGACGTGACACCCTGACGCGCATATTCGAGTGCAACACTTGCGAGCGGTTTGAAGCCCTCAGACTGGCGGGCGGCTTGTGCAAATTCACGCATATTGCTGTCACGTAACGCGTCAATCATGGCTTCGTTCATTTCTAATAATTCAAACACACCAATTCGGCCCTTGTAGCCGGTGTGATTGCAACTGCGACAACCCTTGCCACGCACAAAACCAGAACCGTCAACTGGAATACTCGAATCCATGCGCCGCAACAAAGTTAACTCCGCAGGCTCAGGGCTGTCCGCCACTTTACAGTTTTCACAAACGCGGCGAATCAAACGCTGCGCTAACACGCCGCGTAATGCAGCACCAACCAAGTAAGGCGCTGCGCCCATGTCGATAAGTCGCAGGGCACTGGTAATGGAGTCGTTGGTGTGCAATGTGGTTAACACTAAGTGACCGGTAATTGCACCACGCAAACCTATTTCTACGGTTTCATGATCACGCATCTCACCCACCATGATCACATCAGGATCTTGGCGCAAAGCCGTACGCAGCACGTTGGAAAAACTTAAGCCGATTTTACTGTTTACTTGCACCTGAGAAATTCGCGGCAACCGATATTCAACCGGATCTTCAACGGTAATTATCTTTTTCTCAGCTTGGTTAAGCTCACTAAGTGCGCCGTACAAGGTGGTGGTTTTACCCGAGCCGGTTGGTCCAGTTACAATCAACATACCATAGGGGCGATGAATCAAACGCCGCACACGCTCTAATATGTGGTCGGGCATACCCGTTTGCTCAAGATGCAACAACCCAGCGGACTGGTCGAGTAAACGCATTACACAGGATTCGCCGAACTGAACCGGCATGGTCGACACCCGCACATCAATGCTGTGATCGCGCACCTTAATATTGAATCGACCGTCTTGTGGCATACGTTTTTCTGAAATATCGAGCCCGGCCATTAGCTTCAAGCGTAATAACAAGGCATTCGCAATATTTGTCTCGGTCAATACGTTTTCTTGTAATACCCCGTCAACGCGCATGCGAATCCGCAAGGCGCGATCATCGGGCTCAATGTGAATATCTGATGCACGCACTTGGACCGCGTCGGCAAATATCGATTGCAATAACTTCGCAACCGTTGCCTCGTCATCGTCGTCATCTAACGACAATGCGCCGAGATCAAATTCGGCGCCGTCTTGGGTTTCCGTTTGTAGTTCTTTCGCAAACTGGGCGATGTCTTTGGTACGGCGATATAAATTATCAAATGCCTCGAGCAGGTCAGCGTCTGGAACAACCGCAAGCTTTAAATCACGAGGCTGAATATACTGAGATATTGCATCAACAGCAGCCAGGTCTGCAGGGTCACTCATACCCACCAACGCAGTTTTTTCATCGGCTTCAATCACTAACGCTCGATGCCGACGCGCCTGCACTTCTGGAATTAGATTGACGACCTGCTCGGATATTTTGCGGTCGCCAAGTTCAATTAACGGAATGTTGAGCTGACGCGCTAAAAACTCGAGCAGGTCGTGTTCCGCAATAAACCCTAAATCAATGAGGGTGACACCCAACTTACGGCCATTTTGCTTTTGGTCAGCCAATGCTTGCTGCAATTGGTTTTCACTGATCATGCCGTCTTGAACGAGTAAGTCACCAAGACGCATTTTTAAGCGTGGACGCATGTTAATAGCCCTCCAACACAGCTAAGCGCTGATCGATATAGGCGCGAGCATCATTGCCGAGTTCAGGGTATTGCAAGGCTTGTCGATAACACCGTACTGCAGCGTCAATGTTGTCGCCGTCTTCATAAGCAACTGCGGCTGCCAGCCACCAACGCTGCTCGCCATACTCAGCTGCGAGCGCCGTATAGTCTGCAGCGGCTTCATTGAAGTAACCCAACTGGGTGGCAGCAGCGGCACGTAGTTTTAATAATTCCTGTACTTCGGTGGCGTTCAAATCAATCGTGATTAATGCTGTATAGGCTTGTTCAACACGCCCAATACGCTCCAACATGCGCGCGTACAGCAATTGCCATTCACTTTGCTGGGGCTTCATATCCAGCCCCTGCTGCAATAATGTCAGCGCTCGTGTTGTCATGCCGCGGCCGTACCAATAGGCGGCTAGCTCCGACCGGACAATGACGTGATCGGGTTTTACCATCAGCGCTTTTTCAAGCAATTCCTGGCCACGTGCTTGTTCGCCTTTTTCCAAGGCTTCACGCGCTTTCGCTAGGTTCACTTCAGCAAGCTCAGTCGGTGACAGTTGAACCCGCGTCACTGCAAATGAGCTCTCTTTTTCTGCAGGTTCAGGCTTGGGTTTGGGTTGCGCAATCGCTACCGGCTCTTGCTTTGCGGGCTCTTGTTTTACGGGCTCGGCCTCAGCGGATTGCTCTTGAATTTGCTCAAGCGCGCGAACATCCACAATCGTTTGGGCTTGCTTCGGTTTTTCGGCTGCCGGCTTTGACTCAGGTTTTGGCTCAGACTTCGGTAACGTTGCGATTGAAGTTTGCTGGTTTGGCACCGGCTGCACGCCAACAATTTGCTCGCCCTCATTTGGCGTTGCTTTGTCGGCGGAGTACATCCACCATAAATTTAATGCGCCAACAATCACCGCCGCACTGATAACCACAATCGCGACTATCCACAGCCAATGAATGGGTTGAGGTGCAACTGCTGCAGGTGTGTAGGTTTGGTTCTTGGTCTGTTGCTGCCGCTGGTCAAGGTCGCGCAACATGCGATTAATCACGCTCATGACCATGCCTCCACAAACCAGTTTTGGCTATAACCATAAGCCGCAAGGCCAGCGAACAAAATTCCAGCCGCAAGCCACCAAGGCCACGTTGGCTTAGGTAATGTCGCATCTTCGGTGTCATCAACGGCCATGCGAACATGCTTCGCAGTCACTGGGTGAACCCCTTCGCCGTAGCAAAGCAGTAACGTTTTGTGGCACAACACATTTGCCAATCGCGGAATACCCCGACTTGCTTGGTGCAGCATGGTTACAACCTTACCATTAAAAATTGGCGCACCTTTGTAACCGGCGATATGTAGCCGATGCGAAATATACCGAGCCAGTTCATGAACGGTCATGGCCTGCAAGTAATAGCTAAATGAAATACGCTGGCGCAATTGCCGGTGCTCCCGGGCAGCTAAACGTTCATTCAGTTCAGGTTGTCCAAACAAAACAATATGCAGCAGCTTTCGACTTTCTGTCTCTAGGTTAGAAATCAGTCGTAAAGCTTCAAGAGAGTCACTCGGTAGCGCTTGTGCCTCATCGAGCACAATAACCACTGTGCGTTTTTCACCGTTAATTTCCAGCAACCGTTGTTGTATCGCTTGCGTGACTAATTGCTGGCTGCTGGCATCACTGATGTCCACTTGTAACTCACGCGCAATTTGCGCACGAAGTTCTTCGGGCGTTAAAAACGGATTGGGTATGTAAGCGGTCACATACTCGTCAGGCAGCTCATTTAAAAGCTTTCGGCATAACAGCGTTTTACCAGTGCCCACTTCACCAACAACTTTGATGAAGCCTTCACCCGTTTCAAGCGCTGTTAACAGAACTTCTAATGCCGCACGGTGGCCCTCTAAATCACAATAAAAGCTTGTATTTGGGGTTAGCGTAAATGGCAGTTCTGTTAAGCCGTAATGCTTTTGATACATAGCGGCCTCAGTTCCCGTACCATTGCTTCAAGATCTCACTTGAACGGTCGAGTTCGTCTTGCCACGTTTCAGCGCCAATTACAGTTGGACGAATTAATATAATCAGCTCTTTTTTCTGTTCTGTACGGCGCTTGCTTTTAAACAGGTTGCCAAGTACCGGAATATCACCAAGCAGTGGTGCCTTTGATTCATTATCGCTGTAGGACGTTTGCATCAGACCACCGAGCACCACAATTTCGCCGTTACGCGCTTTAACAATGGTGTCGCTTTCACGGATATTACTTTGCGCCAGCGGCAGCACGAAGGTGTCATTATTCAGCTTCACCACTTTTTCTTGTTCGGTGGTTTCAACTACTGACGGGTGGACATGCAAAATCACGTCGCCGTTTTCACTAATCTGCGGGGTAATATCTAATGAAATACCTGAGAAAAATGGTGTCAGTTCAATATTCGGTGTTGACGTTGTTGCGGTACCTGTAACCGTGGTAGTTGATACATTGGTGACAAAATACTCGTCTTCACCAATTTTAATCACGGCTTTTTGGTTATTCGCTGCGCTGACACGTGGGTTCGATAGCACCTGCACGTTACCTTGGCTTTGCAGCAAGCTCAGTGCCCCAGTAAAGTCGCCCACGTTAAGGGTCATACCAAACACACCACCAACGCTACCTGCAGATACACCTGAACCGCTCATGCTGATCGAGCCTACCGAATTACCGGCTTTGAACAAGTCGTTCCAATTGATACCTTGTTGATAGTCATCATTAAGCGCAACTTCAACAATGCGTGCCTCTAAAATAACCTGACGTTGCAACCGGCGTTGGGCTGATGCCATAAACTCGCGCGCGGCGCGTAGTTCAGAGGGTAACGCGGTAACAGTTACCAACCCGGCTTGCGGTGCTACCACAACGCGGCGGCCTTCACCGGTACCTACAATTCCTTCTAGAATAGCTTTTAGGTCACTCCATAAATCAGTTTCAGACGAACTGCTAATGGATGAACCATTCGTTTGCATGCCATTCATGTTTTGCGAAGCTTGGTTATTATTTGCGCCACCCTGATTGCCGAGTAAATTGTTATTGTTATTGCCGCCATATTGATTATTGTTATTGCGGTCACTGTCCTTAACGCCACCTGAACTAACACTCGTTTGCGACAGCCCCATGCGACGTAACGCTAAGTAATCCAGGGCAATTGTTTCACTACGCAGGCCTGCTGGAAATACCCGAACCATGTTGCGTTCTTTGCGCACGTCATAACCGTAAATGTCGCCGATAACGTCGAGTGTTTCAGTCAGGGTGACGTCTTTCAGGTTCACGGTAATCGTGCCTGTAACGTCTGGATGCACCACGATGTTATAGGGCGAGTCTGTGGTTAAGCCGGCAAAAAAGTCTGCTGCGGGAACATCGTTAGCGGCAATTGAAAAGCGTGGTTCGGCAAGCAATTGAGCGCTCGCGTTGCGTAGTTGCGCGCTGTCATTCGCCAAGCTCTCGCGCACCGAGTCGGGCAGCGGTGGTCGTTCCGAGTTAGCGCGCACATTGCCACGCTCTTGCAGCGCTTGCTGCGCCTCAACCGGCTTGCGCTCTGGATTGTGTGCGCAAGCGGTGAGCACAACCAGTGCCACTACGATGATGCCCGCTCTTATCATAAACCGCTCCTAGCTGCCTGACTGCCGCGCTTTTTTGTGAATCCAAAAAGGCGCAACGTTAGTAACTTATTGGTTCGTTGGTCGCGCAAGGTAACCTGACTCATTTCGATTGTTTCAACCGTATAGCTATTCAATTTATCACCTGGGTAAAGCCGTTCACCATTAATCAAAGCTGAACGTTCTGTACCTATCCATTGTATTGATTGTAAATTTAAACGTTCCGTCGAACTTTCCCCTGCTTCACTGCGTTCAATCACGCGTGGCGGAGCCGTAGGGTCGCTCAATGCCTGAGCATACGACGACGCAGGCACCATCAGAATCAACAATGTTGCGAAACTAACTCGCCACATAATCACGCTCCAAGCTGATGGTATAAATTTCTATTGTTGCCTCGGCCTCTGGCGCCTGAAGAACCTTATAATCCAAACGCTGCCAATAAAAAGACCAATCTAATTGTTCCAGTTGCTGTAAATAATTTGCGAGTGCGAAATAATTGCCTTTAACAACCAGTTGCAACCGATGACGATAAATTGCTGCTTCCGCTGTTTCTGTGTCTTGATAAACTTGCTCAGCAGGCAACGCCTGCGCTGACACAACTTTCACACCGCGCGCTTGATTCAGCAACGCTTTTAGCAAGGCTCGGTTATCCGCCGCACTCACATAATTCGCTTCTTGATTCAGTTGCTGGTTCACTTGAACCAAACGTTGTTGCAACTGTTCCAGCCGGCTTCGCTGCGCCGCTTGCGGGTCACCCGCCAAGCGCGTTTCAACGGACGCCACTTCCCGCTCGATTTGTTCAATCAATACTTGTTGACGTTGCTGTTGCGTCCGCTCAGTTTGAATCACTTCAAGTGCTGGACGCACGCCAAACCAAAAACCTAAATACACGATGAGAAATAACGCAACCACAAACCAAATGCGGCGTCGTTTCACGTCAACCTGCTCAAATTTATTTTTCCACAGCAGCCATTGTTCTTTCATTGCGCTGCTCCTGCGCTACGGCTTGGCTGACTGCTTAATAAACTGCTGTGCTGCAAACTGCCCACGGTGAAATCTAATACACCTGATGAAGCATTATCGCGCAGTTCAAACACACCAAATTGGCGACCGCTTAATGATGGATAGTTCGAAAAGCTCGCAAGCCAAACCGGCAGTGCACTTGCATTGGCGGTTTTACCCTGCAACGTAAGTTCACTATTTGTCACCAGAATACGCTGCAGCCAAATTGCTTCAACGTCGGCTTGAGCAAGTTCATTGAGTAAAGTTGCAAAACTAACCTGGCTACTTTCAGTAATCTGCTGCATTTGCTGCAGCAAACGTTGGCGTTGCCCCAGCTGTAACTCGGTTTGCTCAATGCGTTGTTCAACATCTGGATTATTCATTGCCGCGCGCAACTGCTGCTGTTTCGCTGCGAGTTGCTGCTGGGCTTGGCTCAGTGCATGAGCCGCCCGCTGCGTGTTAATCTGCTGCTGACTCGCCCAAAAGTGGATACCGATGCCCAGTACCACCGCAACCACCAACAGTGACGCGGTCGCACCCACAACACGATTAAATGTGAGTTTTTCTCGGCTAGGTTGAAGCTCGCTTAAATACAGGTCCGCTAAATGCTTCATGCGGCTACCTGCTTTGCATTTCGCAATTGCTGCGCCAGCATCACACCGCCAAGCACTGGAAAGTCAGAAAAATCGCCCACCGCGAGTTCTTGCGCCCACGCAGGGTATTCCGCCCAGCGTGATTCGAGCCCAAGATCTTGATTCAGTTGTTTGGCGATGCTTTGGCGATGCTTTGACCCCACAGCGATAATAAGCTCGCGAATCGGGCGTTGTCGTAACTGGCGTTCAAAGTAATCTGCTGAGCGCTGCACTTCGACACTTAACGGCGATGCACCGCCAAGGTCAATTTCATCGGCGCCTAACTGCGAGAGTTGCTCAAGACTCCGAACCACCCGGTTCACCTGCAGCTTGCCTTGCGCGTACACCTGCAATAATGCTGGCTCTAGATCATGTTGGTAAGCAACTACCGCTGGCTCATTTTGGTCAGTGAACAACTGTGCGATAGCTTGTTCTTCAGAGAAAATGCCAAGAATATTTTCGGTAACCTGATGTATCTCGTTTAATACCGGCTGCAACACCTTGCGGTCAGCCACAATGGCATTAATCTTGTCTTGTCCTGCCAATTGCACGGGCGCATCATAATAGTCCGCCACAATATCAGTTGGCGGCAACGACACTAAATCGCGCAGGTTGTAGCGCAATGCTTGAGTAATTTCTTCGGCTGGAAGATTCGGTCGTTCTAACTGCACGCTTTGATATACCGACGGGCCCAAAATCACCACTGCCATCGGGCTACCCTTGGTATAACGCGAATACCTATTGGACAACTCCCGAATTGCGGCGGCAGAGTCGCCATTCGTAACTTCAATATGATCAGACACAATCAAGGCAGGAGCGTGCTCAGGGTCATTATCGCCAAATTCAGCGATTGCAAGCGACACGTATCCCGATGCCAACGCGTACGTAAGCACTAGGCGATTGTTGTGTTTAGCGCGCCACAAACGAATCAATGTCATTTCCCTTTTTAAATTATACTTTTATTATAGTTATTATTTTATCCCTCAAGCCGTTATAAGACCACGACTTGAGGGGAATTTCTAGCTTGTTAAATTATTCAGCCACTTGTTGTTTTTACGTTAACTTTATTCTAGCTGCCAATTTAATGTTTCGCCAGCCCAATACGGTACCATGGGTCCCACCGCAGTTGAGAGAGATTCTGGAACTCGCCAAGGTTTGCGCACCAAGGTTACTGTTGATGTTGCGCGCGCATAACCGTAAAAATCTGCACCAAAACCACTGGCAAAATTTTCCAGTTTATCCAGCGCATCCATTTGTTCAAAAAACTCTGCATACAACGGTAACGCTGCTGGGGCTGAGTAGCAACCAGCGCAGCCACAAGCGGTCTCTTTTTTCGACTGGGCATGCGGCGCAGAATCTGTTCCGAGAAAGAATTTAGGGCTTCCGGAAACTGCTGCACGACGCAGCTCTAGCTGATGTTCGCGACGCTTCAGTATCGGCAGGCAATAATTATGTGGGCGCACACCGCCCACCAAAAGATGATTACGATTCATCAGCAAGTGCTGCGGAGTAATGGTGGCGGCAACATTGTTACCGTGCTCTTCGACAAAGGCCACGGCATCGGCGGTGGTAATGTGCTCAAGCACCAGCTTTAAGGTTGAATGACGTTGTAAAAGAGGTCGTAAGTAATTGTCTATAAATACTTTTTCTCGGTCAAAAATATCAACGTCAGCTGTCGTTACTTCACCGTGAACCAATAAGGGCACCTGCAGTTTTGCCATTTCAGCAAATACCGCATCCAACCCATTTACATCGGTCACGCCAGCCGCAGAGTTTGTGGTGGCGCCAGATGGATAAAGTTTAAAGCCAATAACATGCGGATCGGCTGCAGCCGCTTGTACCGTTTCGATGTTGGTATCTTGAGTCAGATAAAGAGCCATCAGCGGTTCAAATGAATTACCGGCAGGCCGCGCGGCCTCAATACGTTCACGGTAAGCGCGAGCCTGCTCGACAGAGGTAACCGGTGGAACAAGATTAGGCATGATTACAGCACGCCCAAACACGGCTGCTGTGGCAGGAACTGTGGTGGCTAACAGCTCACCGTCGCGAAGATGAAGGTGCCAATCGTCGGGCGTTGGGATTGTTAGCTCAGTAACCTGCATATCTACCTCAAGTTGTGTTTCGATGGTTATTTCACCGCCATTATACCTCGTCTGCGGCAATACAGCGATTACGACCTTCAGATTTTGCTTGGTAAAGAGCCTTATCTGCGCGAGCGAACCATCTGTCTACATCATTATCGGTTGCCATCAGCTGCGCCACGCCGATACTAATCGATACCGGAATAACTTTGCCGTCCCATGAAAATTCAGTTTTTTCAATGGCATCACGAACACGCTCAGCAGCCAGCATGGCTTGATTGATATCTGCATGTGGCAGTAAAATACCAAACTCCTCACCCCCCTGACGCCCCAGCAAATCACCATCTCGTAGCACTTCTTTGGCAACGTCTGTGAATTGCTTTAGCACTTTATCGCCCGCGGCATGACCAAATGAATCGTTCACCTTTTTAAAATGATCCAAATCGATAATTGCAACGCTTACAGGCATGTCATAGCGCTGCTGTTCAACAAATCGCTGCTCTGCAGCTTCGATAAACACACGACGATTGGCAATTTGGGTCAGCTCATCAATGGTCGCCATACGGCGCAGTTCATCCACAGCGAACTGGCGCTCTTCGTCCATGCGCCGTATATGCATCAAGGTACCAAGCGTGTTCAGCATCGGTTTCAAGGTGGCTAACTGCTCACGTTGATAACCATTTTCTGAGTTTGCGAGCAGCAACATACCCACCACGTGTTGTTTGAAATAAAGCGGCAAAATAAGGGCGTTTTTCAACTCGGGTAATTCAAGTGGGTGAAAGACTGCTTCCTCGGGTTGCACGGGGTTGGGACACAATTGCGGTTCACCGCGCACTAAAACGTGCAGCGCCAATTCACCACTTACTTCAACATCGAGGCCTTGCTTAATTAATTTTTGGTAGGCTGAATTTTTTGTTTCGTCCTCGAGAATACGTAAGCCGTGTAACCACAACATATTTCGTGATCGCGAATTATCCGGTAATTCACCAATTAGCCCAGCTTTGCTGTCGGTTAATTCCATTAACTTTGGCAGGGCAACATCACAGACTTCACTAAAGTCGTTTACAAATAAAAACTCATGCTGCACCGAGCTGACCAAACTCAATACGGCTTCTTGCTGACGACGGCGCTGCTCATTCATGACTTCAGATGTAATGTCATGATGAATACCGACCATGCGCTGAGCTAAGCCTTGTTCATTTGTCTCGATAACCTTACCAATGCTGTGCAGCCAGATATAATGACCGTCTGCATGTAAAAGACGAAACCGCGACTCGAAACGCTCTGATTTGCCTTTGAGGTGTTGTTGCAACGCTGAACGCACACGTTGATAGTCTTGCGGATGAATGAGTTCAGCCCATTTGTTGTTGCGCGCATAAGTCTCATCGCGCCCCAACAGTTCCTCCCAGGTGTGGTCAACCTCGACCCACTGGTCAAACAAATACCATTCCCAGGTGGCTAAGTTTCCGGCTTCAAGCGCCATAGCAATGCTTTGATTGGCGTGCTGTAAACTCAATTCTAAATTTTTACGCTTGGTACTGTCATGCAAATAACCGCGCACTCGCACAATTTTCCCGCTGTGATCACGGTCAGCCCGGGCGAAATGATGCACCCAACGGATATCTTGTGATGGCGTAACCACGCGGTACTCAATTTCTAACGACTCTTGCTTACCATCAAGAACTGCTTGCATGCGTTTTAATAATTCTTGTCTATCGGCGCTATGCACGATGGTTTCATAGCGCACCTCGGGGTCGAGCAAATAAGTCTCTGAATAACCCAGCACCCGCTCAACATTCTCCGCCACGTAAATGAGGTGCGCTTCCGGTTCAACTTGCCAAACCACTGCTGCTACTGGACCTTGCGCCAATACCTGACGCTCCTGCTCGTAGTTACTCATAGCAAAGCGCCCGAGCAGCTCATTCTTGACCCACTCGGCTAAGGTTTCCAGCCATTGCTGTTGTTGCGCAGTAAATACATGCGGTTTTGAATCAATGACACAGAGCGTGCCGATATAAGTTTGGGGAGCTATCTCAATAGGAGCGCCAGCATAGAAACGTATCCCTCCACTGGCGGTAACAAGCGGGTTGCCAATGAAGCGCGGATCTTCTCGTGTGTCGTTGATAACCATGGTTGAACCCTGTGCTATGGCATGGGCACACATGGAAACTTCGCGCGGTGTTTCACTTGCGTTGAAGCCAACTTTGGATTTGAACCATTGTCTATCGCTATCAATCAGACTAATCAGTACCGTCTCAACACCGAATAACTGCTTGACCATCAGTGTTATTTTTTCAAATATCGGCTCCGGCTCGGTGTCTAAGATATCGAGCTCGTGCAGCAAATGCAGACGTTCCAATTCATTGTTTGGTACCGGTGCTGACTTCATCGACTCTCCGAACAGGTTGATTATTGTTCTGTATCAAATAGTAGCAGACTTTTATCTAGATCATTGACGTGATTACGCAAAGTAACTTTTTGATTTCGGGTAATTAGGGCACCGATAATGCTTACCAGTCGAGCTTTTCTTTCCAATGCTTACGGCAGCAAGAGATGTAACGATCATTGCCGCCAATGGCTATCTGGTCCCCTTCTTTTACGGCGTTACCTTGTGCATCAATACGCAGATTCATGGTTGCTTTACGCCCGCAAAAGCAGATGGTTTTCATTTCCGCAACTTTATCTGCCACCGCCAATAAAACACCGCTGCCCGGAAAAGCCTTGCCGAAAGCGTCGCTGCGAATGCCGTAACACATGACTGGAATATCCATACGATCAACCACTTCAGTGAGCTGCCAAACTTGCGCTTCGGTCAGAAACTGTGATTCATCAATTAGCACACAGTCTATAGGCTGACGTTGGTGCCGCGCGTCAATCAGCGCTGCTAAGTCGGTCGTATTTGAAAATGCCAATGCTTCACGGTCAATTCCGAGGCGCGATGCAATACGGCCATGCCCCGCCCGATCGTCAATCGATGGCGTTAATAGCAGAACGCGTTGGTCACGTTCTTCGTAGTTATGTGCCACTTGCAGCAATGAAGTGCTCTTGCCAGCGTTCATTGCCGAGTAGGTAAAATAAAGTGAAGCCATAGGTTCCGTTAATCGTTAGTTTAATCGTTATAAGTGTCTATGTTTTTGGAAGTAACGACAAGTGTTAGCGTTCGAATAACTGCAGTTAAATGGTATACTTCGTCAACTTAATCAAGGAGAAGTCAATGACCACAACATACTCCCACGCCTTTCTAAAAGCCATGCCAAAAGCTGACCTGCATCTGCATTTAGATGGCAGTTTACGCCCACAAGGTTTAATTGAAATGGCCAAGCGCAGTGGCGTTGAATTGCCATCCTACACGGTAGATGGCTTGTATGATCTGGTATTTAAAGAGTCCTACCAGAATTTAGGCGAGTACTTGAATGGTTTTCAGTACACCTGTGCGGTGTTGCGCGACATGGAAAACCTTGAACAAGCAGCCTACGAATTAGCGCAAGACAACCTTGCCGAAGGCGTTATTTACATCGAAGCGCGTTTCGCGCCACAGTTGATGATGGACCCAGCTCGCGGTATTGATTTTGATACGGTTATGCATGCCACTAACAAGGGCCTTGCGCGCGCTAAACATGAATACAATTCGCAAACAGCTGTGCGCGAAGGGCATAAGCCTCCGTTTGACTATGGCATCATTAATTGCGCCATGCGCATGTTCGGCAAAAAAGGCTTCTCACCTTATTACACGCAGTTATTTCAAATGTTGCGCGACCATGAGCCAAAGCAAGTTATCAAAACTGCTGCCATGGAAATGATTCGTGCCAGTGTGCGCTTACGCGATGAAGAAGGTTTGCCAATAGTTGGCCTTGATATTGCCGGACAAGAAATGGGCTACCCGGCGCACGATTTCAAAGAGGTTTATGAATATGCGCACCAAAACTTCTTGCTGAAAACGGTTCACGCTGGCGAAGCATATGGCGCCGAAAGTATTTTTGAAGCTTTAACACAGTGCTATGCCGACCGACTCGGCCACGGCTACTCGTTGTTTTCGCCCGAAATGATTCAAGACCCGAAAATATCTGATAAAGAAGACTATGCACGACGCTTGGCCTCGTTTATTGCTGACCGACGTATTGCCGTAGAAGTGTGTATTACCAGTAATTTGCAGACGAATCCGGATATCGGCGATGTTCGCAATCACAACTTCAAGCATATGTTCAATCACCGTCTTGCCACCGTTATTTGTACGGACAACCGATTGGTTTCGCGCACTACGGTTACCCAAGAGTATGAACTGGCGTTAAGCGCTGTGGATGTCCCGTTGAAGCGGCTAAAAGATATGGTTGCCTATGGCTTTAAGAAAAACTTTTTTGCTGGCGATTACATTGAAAAACGCGCTTACGCAAAAAAAGCGTTGGAATATTTTGATACTGTGGCAGCCGAGCACGGCATAAAATAATTTTCTCGGCGGCGCTCGCTTACTTTCTTCCCCCATAAAAAAAACCCCTAAAAAGGGGCTTTCGTAAAAGGCTAGAACGGGATATCGTCATCAAAATCTTGATCTGGGATGAACGGTTCTTGTTCTTGCTTCGGCTGTTGGGCCGGCTGTTGATTGAAGTTTTGCGCAGGCGCTTGGCGCTGTTGAGCACCCGGCTGAGCTGCTGGCTTCTGACCACCTTGTTGGCCGCCTTGCTGACCACCAAAACCGCCAGCTTGTTGTCCGCCACCATAGCCACCTTGGCCACCGCCTTGGCCGCCACCGGGACGCCCGTCTAACATTTGCAGATCGTTAATTACGATTTCAGTTGTGTAGCGCTCAACGCCGTCTTGGCCCTGCCATTTACGTGTCTGCAAACGCCCTTCTACGTAGACTTTTGAGCCTTTCTTCAAGTACTCACCAGCGATTTCAGCTAACCGGCGATACGCGACACAACGGTGCCATTCTGTTTGCTCGCGCGGCTCGCCGGTTTGCTTGTCTTTCCATGTTTCGCTAGTCGCAATTGACAAGTTTGCAATGGCAGTATTATTTTGTGTGTAGCGCACCTCTGGATCAGCGCCTAAATTACCGATGAGAATTACTTTATTTATACCGCGACTGGCCATGCCATCTGCTCCTTCAATATTCTTATGTTCTGTACGGCGCTAACTGCGCCTCTACGTCCGCATCATTGTAATCTGTTTTGTGTACTTTTAAATACACCGTATGTTCTGCTGCGACTATGCGCACTTCTTCCACGCCAGTAACGCGACTGAGCTGCTCGGCAAGCCCATCTGACTGTGCTGCCGACAACTTCGGCAAGGTATAACTGACACTTTGTTGCTGCGGTGGAGGCTGCATGCCAAAACTAACCACGAACCAGCATAGTAGCAGCACCACACAAAAAATCCCAACACCTAAAAGCCCAAAATGTTGGTAAATTGAGCCGCCGGCGGCACCGCCAATAAACGCCCCTAAAAACTGAAAGGTTGAGTAAATTCCACTGGCACTGCCCTTTCGGCCTGCAGGTGCGAAGCGCGTCAACGAAGACGGCAACGTTGCTTCAAGGAAGTTAAACCCAGTAAAAAATAATACAACAGCAATAGCCAAGTACGCCCAATGCGCCGGCACAAATGCGATAACACCTACCGCAATAGCAACCAAAGCAATCGCAACACGGAAATAGTGCGGCTGCTGACGTTGCCGCTCAGCTCTAATTAACATGGGTATCATTAAAGCAAACGAGAATAATAGCGTTGGCAGGTAAAGCCACGCATGTTCATCCGCAGCCAAACCACCGCGCATCAATTGCAGCGGTACCACCACGAAAAATGCGGTAAGTACGCAGTGCAATACCAGCACACCAAAATTAAGACGAGCCAGTTGCGGATTCTTAAAAAGTTGCCCTAATTCACTCGAAAGCGGGATTAAGTCGCCCCGCGCTGATTTCTGCGACACACTTGGTACGGCCGCCAATAACACCACAATACCGAACACTGCGCTCACAGCTGTAAAATAGAACAGGCCGGACAGCCCTATTTGTGCACCCAGTAACGGCCCGAGTACTAACGCCAAGGCAAACGATAGGCCAATAAACATGCCAATAGTTGCCATAACTTTTGGGCGCTGCGAGTCGCGCGTGATATCGGCCGCAAGTGCCAAAATAGCTGCAGCTATCGCCCCGGTGCCCTGCAACGCGCGACCAATGACAACGCCAACAAGGGTATCGGCCCATGCCGCCACTAAACTGCCTAAAGCGAATAGAATTAAGCCGCCGACAATAACAGGTTTGCGGCCGATTCGATCAGACAGCATGCCCAAAGGGATCTGCAGCAAGGCTTGGGTTAAACCGTATGCACCAATGGCAAGACCAATCAGTAACGGCGTGTAATCTGGGTACTGTTGGCCATAAATTGCAATAACGGGCATGATCAAAAACAGGCCCAGCATACGTAATCCAAACACAGCAGCTAAAGCACCGGAGGCGCGCCGCTCTATGGGTGTTAGTCGGTTGTCTTGGTTTTGCTGTCGCATGAAATTCTCATTGCTGCAGGAAAAAATCGCTGGCCATTGTACCAGAAGGTATCGGTTGTGCGATAATACTCGTTTCATTCAATCGCTTGTTATTGGCAACGGAGAGTTGTAGTTCTCATGGATAAAATAGAAATCCGCGGTGCCCGCACCCACAACCTGAAAAACATCAATGTGACCATACCGCGTGACAAATTGGTGGTTATTACGGGGCTGTCTGGCTCGGGTAAGTCGTCGCTAGCGTTTGATACTCTTTATGCTGAAGGTCAGCGTCGCTACGTTGAGTCCCTGTCGGCCTACGCACGTCAGTTTTTGTCACTCATGGAAAAACCTGATGTTGATAGCATTGAAGGGTTGTCACCCGCCATTTCCATTGAACAGAAATCAACGTCTCACAACCCACGTTCAACCGTGGGTACCATTACCGAAATTTATGATTACTTGCGCTTAATGTTCGCACGGGTCGGTGAACCCCGTTGCCCAACACACAATGTTGCGTTGGCGGCACAAACGGTTTCGCAAATGGTCGACCAAGTATTGGCTTTACCTGAAGGTGAAAAGCTGATGATTGTGGCCCCGATCATTCAGGAGCGTAAAGGGGAACACACCAAGGTACTTGAAAACCTTGCCGCGCAAGGTTTTATCCGCGCCCGCATTGATGGCGAGCTCTGCGACTTGAGCGATCCGCCAAAACTGGAGCTGCAAAAGAAGCACACCATTGAGGTGGTCGTCGACCGAATTAAAGTGCGTGAAGGCTTAGGGCTACGGTTAGCTGAGTCATTTGAAACGGCATTGGAATTAAGTGGTGGCACGGCCTTGGTGGTGCCCATGGAAACTGATTCAGATGTTGCTGATATTGTATTTTCGGCCAACTTTGCCTGCCCGCATTGCGGTTACAGTATGCAAGAATTGGAACCACGGTTGTTTTCGTTCAACAACCCGGCCGGCGCGTGCGGTTCGTGCGACGGGCTGGGTATTGAGCAGTTTTTTGACCCGGCAAAAGTGGTAACGAACCCGGAACTCAGTTTAACTGGCGGCGCAATTCGCGGCTGGGACAAACGTAATTTTTATTACTATCAAATGCTGCAGTCACTGTCGCGCCACTATAAATTTGACCTCAACAAACCTTTTGCAAGTATCAGTGAAGAACACCAAAAGGTTGTGCTGTTTGGCAGTGGCAAAGAGGAAATTGAATTCACCTATATGAATGACCGCGGCGACCGCGTTGCCCGCACGCACGCATTTGAAGGGATTATTCCCAACATGCAGCGCCGTTACCGTGAAACCGACTCCATGGCGGTACGTGAAGACTTGTCGAAATATTTAGCGTCACAACCCTGTAAGAGTTGTAACGGTGCTCGTTTGCGCCAGGAAGCGCGCCATGTGTATGTGAACGACACCACGTTACCTCAAGTGGTTGAGCGCTCAATAGGCGATGCCCTCGCCTTTTTTGAACAGCTTGAACTGGAAGGTCAGCGCGCACAAATTGCCGAAAAAATATTGAAAGAAATCAACGACCGGCTTGGCTTTCTTGTCAACGTCGGCTTGAACTACTTAAGCCTTTCGCGCAGCGCTGAAACTTTATCCGGCGGCGAAGCACAACGCATTCGACTTGCCTCACAAATCGGGGCCGGTTTGGTTGGCGTGATGTACGTACTGGACGAGCCGTCGATTGGTTTGCACCAACGTGATAACGAACGCTTGTTAGGAACCTTGACGCGTCTACGCGACCTCGGCAACACAGTCATCGTGGTCGAACACGATGAGGATGCGATACGCGCAGCCGACCATGTTATCGATATTGGCCCTGGTGCTGGTGTGCACGGCGGTGAGATCATTGCGCAAGGCCACTATGAAGATATCATGGCCAATGAAGCGTCACTGACCGGCGACTACCTGTCGGGTCGCAAAGCCATAGAGATACCTAAAAAACGCAATAAACCCGGTAAGCACTGGGTTCACCTTAAGGGCGCCTCCGGGAACAACCTGAAAGACGTCGACGCGAAGATTCCTACGGGATTAATGACCTGTGTAACGGGCGTTTCCGGCTCCGGTAAATCGACCCTGATTAACGACACCTTGTTCCGCATTGCACACCGTGAGCTGAACAAAGCAACAGCTAATGAGCCAGCACCATACGCAAGTATCGATGGCATGCAGTTCTTAGATAAAGTGGTGGATATCGACCAAAGCCCTATCGGCCGTACACCGCGTTCAAATCCAGCGACTTACACTGGCATTTTTACCCCCATTCGTGAACTCTATGCGGGTACGGAAGAAGCACGTTCGCGTGGGTATAAAGTTGGACGCTTCAGCTTTAACGTGCGCGGCGGACGCTGCGAGGCCTGCCAAGGTGACGGCGTGATTAAGGTTGAAATGCACTTCTTACCTGATGTGTATGTGCCATGCGATGTCTGTAAAGGCAAACGCTATAATCGTGAAACATTAGAAATTAAATACAAAGGCAAAAGCATTCACGAAGTGCTGGATATGACCGTTGAAGATGCGCGCGAGTTTTTCGCACCCATTCCAGCTATCGCGCGCAAGTTACAAACACTTATCGACGTAGGTTTGTCTTATATTCGTTTGGGGCAATCTGCAACGACCCTTTCTGGCGGCGAAGCACAGCGGGTTAAATTGGCGCGCGAACTGTCGAAACGCGATACCGGTAAAACTTTGTATATCCTTGATGAGCCGACCACCGGCCTGCATTTTCATGATATTCAACAGTTGCTTACCGTATTGCACCGGTTACGCGATCACGGCAACACCATTGTCATCATTGAGCACAATCTTGATGTGATTAAAACGGCTGATTGGATCATCGATTTAGGCCCAGAGGGCGGCTCAGGTGGTGGTGAGATTTTGACGGCAGGTGCGCCAGAAGATATCGTTGATTGTGAACGTTCGCATACCGCACGCTTCCTAAAACCATTATTGAAGGCGAAATGAGCAAAGATGTGATCAGCGGCGGGCAATCGATTCATGCCCCAGACAACCTGAAGCCCTTGTTGGAAAAGATTTTGCAGCAAGCCTTGAGCGTGAACGAAGGAAAAGTCGCTGATTACATTCCGGCTTTAGCTGAAGTGAATCCAGAGTATTGCGCGCTGACGGTAGCAACGCTCGACGGGAATGTCACTTCGGTTGGTGATACTACGACGCCCTTTTCTATTCAGTCGATTTCTAAAATATTCGGACTCATGTTAGCCATGGAACGTTTGGGCGATCCGCTTTGGGACCGCGTACAAATGGAACCCTCTGGCCAACCGTTCAACTCAATTGTGCAGTTAGAGTGGGAGAAGGGCATCCCCCGTAATCCAATGATTAACGCGGGTGCCATTTTAGTGAGCGACGTACTTGTCAGTCACTACTCCGCCAGTAAATCAGCCTTATTGAGCATGGTACGTAGCTTATGTGGCAGTGATAATGTATGTGTCGACTCGCGGGTTCACGAATCTGAACGCGAACACGGCTCACGCAACTCGGCTTTAGCCTATTTGATGAAGAGTTTTGGCAATATCGAATCGGATGTGGAAGAGGTGCTTGATCATTATTTTTGGCAATGCGCCTTGACCATGACCACAGAAGACCTGGCACGCAGTCTAGCGTTCTTAGCGAACCGAGGCGTGTGTCCGCGCACCGGCGCTCAGATAACATCACACAGAGACGCTCAGCGCGTTAATGCGCTATTGAGCACCAGTGGCATGTACGATCAATCAGGACAGTTCGCCTTTACAGTCGGGTTACCAGCTAAAAGTGGCGTTGGCGGAGGAATTATTGCGATTGTACCGGACTACGGCGTGATATGTGCCTGGAGTCCACCCTTGAATGCCTTCGGCAACTCGGCGCGCAGCATGTTTATGATTCGCGAGCTGGCCAATAAGTTAGGTTTAAGCGTCTATTAAGACAAGCCTGGTTCCGTTTTTACGTGAAAACGCTGAAAGATTTCCATCAATTTACCTTGTTGCTTCAATTGCTTGAGAAAGCGCTTAAACTCGCTCGGTTTTACCGTTTTCCCAGCACTAATCACAGCCCGTAACTTATAAACTCCATAAGGCTTGTCCGACAACAGCAGCTGTTCGCGTTCTGTTTCCGTCAACATGGTCTGAATAAAGTCATCTGCCAACATGATGAGATCAAGACGTCCATTCATAAGCATGCGTAAGTTTGCGTGGTGCGAATGGGTTAAGTAAATCCCGTATTGCTCTTCGAGTACACGGTTATCCTTTTCGTTGGCAGCAAATGGATAGTGATAGCCAACAATACCGCCGAATCGAAGCCCCTTAGTTTCAAAAAACTGCTGGCCTCTATTGATTTGCTTCATAGCAACAAAGCGTTCGCGACCTATCAATAAGGGTTCAGTAACTTCTACCGGATATTCAGCGTCCTGCCAGCCCCAACTTGGGTCTTCAAATAGCATCAAATCACAACAGCCTTTTTCGCTTAAAGCAAAATAGCGGCCGTTTGGCGCAACGCGCTCAAGTGTGAACAGGTACTTATCTTGAATATTGTTAAGCTCATTCAACACCTCGCCAATAAGATGGCTATCCATGGTGTCGGAATAATACGGCGGAAATTCAAACGCCGCTACACGTACATTGATGGGGTCTGCGATCGCTGGAAGGGCAAAGCCCAAAGCTATTATTATTTTAATTAGATGCTTCAACGGTAATTGCACTCCATTTTCATTGCAACTATCGTTTACGTTAACGGCAGTAATGTCAAGTTCGTTAATCGCTGTTCGTTATTCGTTATTCGTGCGCTACGCTGTTCGTCCGCTTCGCTGTTCGGCAAAATACTTCGAATAGTGAGGCGAAGCCGAACGGACGAACAGTGAACGCAGTGAACGCACGAATAACGTTTAACGCTTTTGCAATTAAAAAAGGGAGCCGAAGCTCCCCTTTCATCAATATCCGTAAACGGATACCTCTGCACATTAAGCGATGATCTTAGATACTACGCCTGCGCCTACTGTACGGCCACCTTCACGGATTGCGAAGCGTAAACCTTCGTCCATCGCGATTGGGTGAATCAGTTCAACAACAAATTTCAAGTTGTCGCCTGGCATTACCATTTCTACGCCTTCTGGCAACTGTACTGCACCAGTTACGTCAGTAGTACGGAAGTAGAACTGTGGACGATAGCCTTTGAAGAATGGAGTGTGACGTCCGCCTTCTTCTTTGGTCAATACATACACTTCTGCTTCGAACTGCGTGTGTGGAGTGATTGAACCTGGCTTCGCCAATACTTGGCCACGTTGAATTTCGTCACGCTTCGTACCACGCAACAACGCACCAATGTTCTCACCTGCACGACCTTCGTCAAGCAACTTACGGAACATCTCTACACCAGTTACGATTGTCTTCGTAGTATCTTGGATACCTACGATTTCTACTTCGTCACCAGTACGAACGATACCGCGCTCTACACGACCTGTTACTACTGTACCACGGCCTGAGATTGAGAATACGTCTTCGATTGGCATGATGAACGGCTTATCGATATCACGCTCTGGCTCTGGAATGTATGAATCCAATGCTTCTGCCAATTCTACAATCTTCGCTTCCCACTTCTCTTCGCCTTCCAATGCTTTCAATGCTGAACCTTGGATTACTGGCAAATCGTCGCCTGGGAAATCGTATTCTGAAAGAAGTTCACGAACTTCCATCTCTACCAATTCCAACAACTCTTCATCGTCTACCATGTCACATTTGTTCATGAATACGATGATGTATGGAACGCCTACCTGACGTGACAACAAGATGTGCTCACGCGTTTGTGGCATTGGGCCGTCAGTCGCAGCTACTACCAAGATAGCGCCGTCCATCTGCGCAGCACCGGTGATCATGTTTTTCACATAGTCAGCGTGTCCTGGGCAGTCTACGTGTGCGTAGTGACGTGCCGGAGTATCATACTCAACGTGTGACGTTGCGATGGTGATACCACGTGCTTTTTCTTCTGGTGCGTTATCGATTTGATCGAACGCACGTGCTGAACCACCGTAGGTTTTCGCCAATACCGTGGTGATCGCAGCGGTCAGAGTAGTTTTACCGTGGTCAACGTGGCCGATTGTACCTACGTTAACGTGCGGTTTGGAACGTTCAAATTTTTCTTTAGCCATGACTTTTCCTTAACTTAAGTTAAAAGTCCGGTCCCTTAAAGAACCGGACCAGACTCTACTTAATCTTTAGTTTGACGAGCAGAAATAACCTGCTCAGCAATGTTGTTTGGTGCTTCAGCGTACTTCAAGAATTCCATTGCATAAGATGCACGGCCCTGAGTCTGCGAACGCAGGTCAGTAGCGTAACCGAACATTTCTGATAATGGAACTTGTGCACGTACCTCTTTCAGTCCACCAGGGCCATCTTCCATACCCTCGATGATACCGCGACGACGGTTCAAGTCACCAACCACGTCACCCATGAAGTCTTCAGGGGTAACTACTTCAACTTTCATCATTGGTTCAAGAAGCGCTGGGCGAGCTTGTTGGGCACCTTTCTTAAATGCCATGCTACCTGCGATCTTAAATGCCATTTCTGATGAGTCGACATCGTGGTATGAACCATCGTACAAGGTCGCTTTCACGCCAAGTACTGGGTAACCAGCAATTACACCATTCTGCATTTGCTCTTGGATACCTTTATCTACCGCAGGGATGTATTCCTTCGGTACTACACCACCAACGATTTCGTTCACGAACTGATAGTTCGGCGCGTCATCATCGTTTGCGTCAAATTCCATTGGTTCAATTTTCAACCAAACGTGACCAAACTGACCGCGACCACCTGATTGACGTACGAACTTACCTTCAACTTCCACTGCTTGGCGGATAGTTTCACGGTACGCAACCTGTGGTTTACCAACGTTACATTCAACTTTGAATTCACGCTTCATACGGTCAACGATGATGTCTAAGTGAAGCTCGCCCATACCAGAAATAATGGTTTGGCCTGATTCTTCATCAGTTTTAACGCGGAACGATGGATCTTCTGCAGCCAATTTACCTAAAGCAATACCCATTTTTTCTTGGTCAGCTTTAGTTTTTGGTTCTACAGCAACAGAGATTACTGGCTCTGGGAACTCCATACGCTCTAGCGTGATGATGTTGTTCGGGTCACACAAGGTGTCACCGGTAGTTACATCTTTCAAACCGATAGCTGCTGCAATGTCGCCCGCCAAGATTTCTTTGATTTCTTTACGGTCGTTTGCGTGCATCTGTACCATACGGCCGATACGCTCGCGCTTGCTCTTCACTGGGTTATACACGGTGTCGCCCTGAGACAGAACGCCCGAGTAAACGCGCAAGAAGGTTAAAGTACCTACGAACGGGTCAGTTGCAATCTTGAACGCCAACGCTGAGAACGGCTCGTCATCAGATGACTTACGCACGCCTTCAGATTCGTCGTCAAGAATACCGCGGATCGCCTTAACTTCAGTTGGTGAAGGTAAGTATTCGATAACCGCGTCAAGCATTGCTTGAACACCCTTGTTCTTAAATGCAGAACCACATAGGCACAAAATGATTTCGTTGTTCAGAGTACGTGCACGCAAACCAGCTTTGATTTCAGCTTCAGTCAAATCACCTTCTTCAAGGTACTTGTTCATCAACTCTTCGTTAGCTTCGGCGGCTGCTTCAACAAGCTCTGCGTGATACGCATCTGCTTCTTCACGTAGTTCTGCTGGAATCTCTTCGTAGCTGAAAGTCATACCCTGGTCTTCTTCATTCCAGTTGATAGCTTTCATTTTGATCAAATCAATAACGCCTTTGAAGTGGTCTTCCGCGCCAATCGGTAAATGGATTGGTACAGGAACCGCTGCTAAGCGGGTTTTGATTTGGCCTACTACGCGCAAGAAATCTGCACCAGCACGGTCCATTTTGTTTACGAATACCATACGCGGTACTTCGTATTTGTCCGCCTGACGCCAAACTGTTTCAGTTTGCGGCTGCACACCAGAAGATGCACACAACACCACTACAGCGCCATCAAGTACACGCAGTGAACGTTCAACTTCGATAGTGAAGTCAACGTGTCCTGGAGTATCGATAACGTTGATACGGTGTTCAGGGAACTGCTGGTCCATACCTTTCCAGAAAGCAGTTACAGCAGCAGAGGTAATAGTAATACCACGCTCTTGTTCTTGCTCCATCCAGTCGGTAGTCGCTGCACCGTCATGTACCTCACCTAATTTGTGAGACAAGCCGGTGTAGAACAACACACGTTCAGTGGTGGTTGTTTTACCTGCGTCTACGTGAGCACAGATACCGATATTACGGTAGCGCTCAATCGATGTTTGTCGAGCCATAAATTCCTCTTTGGGTTAACTGTGAATTTACCAGCGATAGTGTGCGAACGCTTTGTTCGCTTCGGCCATACGGTGGACGTCTTCACGCTTCTTCACAGCAGAGCCTTTATTTTCTGATGCATCTAGCATTTCACCTGCCAGACGCTGAGCCATGGATTTTTCACCCCGAGTACGCGCAGCATCAACTAACCAGCGCATAGCCAGTGCATTGCGGCGAACAGGACGTACTTCTACTGGTACTTGGTAGGTTGAACCACCAACACGACGAGATTTAACCTCGACAGTAGGACGAACGTTGTCCAGCGCAGTTTCAAAAATTTCAAGGTGGTCTTTACCCGACTTCTCAGTCAGGATGTCTAACGCACCGTAAATAATGTTTTCAGCGACAGATTTTTTGCCGTCAACCATGACGACATTGATGAACTTAGCCAACAACTCTGATCCGAACTTAGGATCTGGTAAAATTTTACGTTGACCTATGACGCGTCTTCTTGGCATCTCAATATTCTCCGATTAATTCAGGTTATTACCCAAAACTTTCTAATGAACAGTTTGGCCTTACTAACGGAGAACCGTTAAGATTTTGGCCGTTTTGCGCCGTACTTTGAACGAGCTTGGCGGCGATCATTTACGCCTGCACAGTCTAAAGCACCACGAACTGTATGATAACGAACACCTGGCAAGTCTTTTACACGGCCGCCGCGAATCAATACGACAGAGTGCTCTTGCAGGTTGTGACCTTCACCACCGATGTACGAAGAAACTTCGAAACCGTTAGTCAAACGTACACGGCATACTTTACGCAGTGCAGAGTTTGGCTTCTTTGGGGTGGTTGTATAAACACGGGTACATACACCGCGTTTTTGTGGGCAAGCCTCAAGTGCCGGTACGTTGCTTTTCACAACCGGCTTTTGACGACCTTTGCGCACCAGCTGGTTAACTGTTGCCATTCATTACTCCTGACTTATGTTGATGTCGCTCAACAGAATGAAAAATCCAAATTTCCCCTTATTTTTGGCCTGCTAAAAGCAAACCACGGGCTTAACGCCCAAATATGGGGAGGCCGAATTTTAATGGTCAATAATTGGACTGTCAAGGAAAAGCGACGGAAATAAAAAGGCCAGTCGATGATTCGACCGGCCTTTTTCCATACTTTGGGTACTGCTAAGCGACTGCTTATTCAGACTTATCGCCGTTATCCGCTGCATCATTTCCTGCATTTAAAGCGTCAGCTAATTGCTGTTCTGCTTCTTCTGCAGTCAAACGCGGTGCTTCGATACTACCAGCCAGTGCTTCGGCACGCTTGCGCGCACGTTCGCGATGGTAGGCAAAACCGGTACCAGCAGGAATCAAACGACCCACAATAACGTTCTCTTTCAAGCCGCGTAGAGGATCTTGCTTGCCTTGTACAGCTGCTTCGGTCAATACACGTGTCGTTTCTTGGAACGACGCGGCAGAGATGAACGACTCAGTCGACAATGAAGCTTTGGTGATACCTAGCAATTGACGCTCATAGCTTGATGGTACTTTGCCTTCTGCTTCCGCTTTCACGTTCGCAGCAAGTACTTCTGAAAGCTCCATCATTTCGCCTTCCAGCAGCTCAGTTTCGCCTGGGTTCAAGATAATCGCCTTACGCAGCATCTGACGCACGATGGTCTCGATGTGCTTATCGTTAATCTTAACGCCCTGTAAGCGGTAAACTTCCTGCACTTCGTTCACGATATAGTTCGCTAATGCGCTTACGCCACGTAGACGCAAGATATCATGCGGTGCTTCAGGACCATCGGCAATAACTTCACCTTTAGTCACTTGCTCACCTTCGAAGATGTTCAGCTGGCGATACTTCGGAATCATCTCTTCGTAATGATCGCCACCCTCTGGACGGGTGATGATCAAGCGGCGCTTACCTTTGGTTTCTTTACCAAAGCTAACAGTACCTGAGACTTCTGCCAAAATAGCTGGCTCTTTCGGACGACGTGCTTCGAACAAGTCGGCAACGCGCGGCAAACCACCGGTAATATCGCGAGTTTTTGAACCTTCTTGCGGAATACGTGCAACCGTATCACCAACTTTCACTTCAGCGTTGTCTTCAAGGTTAATGATCGCGTTACCTGGCAAGAAGTATTGCGCTGGCATATCCGTACCAACGATGTTTACGTCTTTACCTTTCGCGTCGACCAATTTAACCATTGGACGCATGTCTTTACCGGCGCTGGTACGTTGACCTGTTTCAAGCACAACAATGCTTGAGAGGCCAGTCAGCTCGTCGGTTTGACGGGTCATGGTTACGCCATCGATTAAGTCGACAAACTTCAGACGACCCGCTACCTCGGTGATAATTGGGTGCGTGTGCGGATCCCAGTTAGCAACGATTTCGCCAGAGTCGACCGTGTCACCTTCATTTTTCTTGAGGATGGCACCGTACGGTACTTTGTAGCGTTCGCGCTCACGGCCGAACTCATCAATTAGCGTCAATTCTGTAGAACGCGAGGTGATAACCAAATGGCTGTCACTGTTTTCTACATACTTGGCGTTATGAAGTTTCAAAGTACCGTTGTTTTTAACTTGAATGTTGTTCGCAGCAGAGTCACGCGATGCAGCACCACCAATGTGGAAGGTACGCATGGTTAACTGTGTACCTGGCTCACCGATTGACTGAGCAGCGATAACACCAACTGCTTCACCTTGGTTAACCAAGTGGCCACGAGCAAGGTCACGACCGTAACAGTTCGCACAAACACCGAAATCAGTGTCACAGGTAATAACCGAGCGAACTTTAACTTGGTCAACAGAGTTTTGTTCCAACACGTCACACATTTTTTCGTCTAACAATGTGTTACGCGGAATCAGAACTTCTTTCTCACTGCCAGGCATCATCACGTCGTCACAAACTACACGACCCAATACACGTTCACGCAATGGCTCTACAACGTCACCACCTTCAATCAACGGTTTGATGAACAAACCATCTTCGGTGCCACAATCGTCTTCAACAATTACAACGTCTTGCGCAACGTCAACCAAACGGCGTGTCAGGTAACCTGAGTTCGCTGTCTTCAATGCGGTATCGGCCAAACCTTTACGCGCACCGTGAGTTGAGATGAAGTACTGAAGTACGTTCAAACCTTCACGGAAGTTTGCGGTGATTGGTGTTTCGATGATGGAGCCATCTGGCTTCGCCATCAGACCACGCATACCAGCCAACTGACGAATCTGCGCTGGGCTACCACGAGCACCAGAGTCAGCCATCATATAGACCGAGTTGAACGAGTCTTGCTGTTCTTCTTCGCCTTTCGCGTTGATAACAGTTTCTTTGGACAAGTTGTCCATCATTGCCTTAGAAACTTTCTCGTTCGCGGTCGACCAAATATCGATAACTTTGTTGTACTTCTCACCCGCGGTTACCAAGCCCTGCTCGAATTGTTCCTGAATTTCAGCAACTTCTTCTTCTGCAGCGTCGATAATGTGTTTCTTCGCAGCTGGGATAACCATGTCATCAATACCAACAGACGCACCCGCGATCATCGCGTAATGGAAGCCGGTATACATGATTTGGTCAGCAAAAATTACCGTAGGTTTCAAACCTAAGTCGCGATAAGAACGGTTTAACAAACGGCCGATCTGCTTTTTGCCCATTGACTGATTGATCATGTCAAACGGCATACCTAAAGGCAGAATCAGAGACAAAATTGCACGACCCACAGTTGTGTCATAAAGTTTTGTCGTCGTCGTTGTTACGCCTTCTTCATCAGTAAGCGTTTCAGTGATACGTACTTTTACGCGTGCATGCAATTCGGCACATTGGGTACGGTAAGCTTTTTCAGCTTCCTTCGCGTTTTTAAACGCCATACCTTCGCCTTTCGCATTGATTTTTTCACGCGTCATGTAGTACAGACCCAATACAACGTCCTGTGAAGGTACGATAATTGGATCACCACTTGCTGGTGACAAAATGTTGTTGGTTGACATCATCAACGCGCGCGCTTCAAGCTGCGCTTCTAGCGTTAATGGTAAGTGAACCGCCATTTGGTCACCATCGAAGTCGGCGTTATAGGCCGCACACACAAGTGGGTGCAACTGAATTGCCTTACCTTCGATAAGTACTGGTTCGAACGCCTGGATACCCAAACGGTGCAACGTTGGTGCACGGTTTAGCATCACCGGGTGTTCTTTGATTACTTCATCAAGCACGTCCCATACTTCTGGAATTTCGCGCTCTACCATTTTCTTAGCAGCTTTAATGGTGGTCGCTAAACCACGGCCTTCAAGCTTGCCATAAATAAATGGTTTGAAGAGTTCCAGTGCCATTTTCTTCGGCAAACCACACTGGTGTAAACGCAACTTAGGACCAACAGTAATTACTGAACGGCCTGAGTAGTCAACACGTTTACCCAACAGGTTTTGACGGAAACGACCCTGTTTACCTTTAATCATGTCTGCCAAAGATTTCAGCGGACGCTTGTTGGTGCCGGTAATGGCGCGGCCGCGACGGCCGTTATCCAACAACGCATCAACTGCTTCTTGCAGCATACGTTTTTCGTTACGCACAATGATGTCCGGCGCCGCAAGGTCAAGTAGACGCTTAAGACGGTTGTTCCGGTTAATCACACGGCGGTACAAGTCGTTCAAATCAGAGGTTGCGAAGCGGCCACCATCCAACGGTACCAAAGGACGCAAGTCCGGTGGCAATACTGGTAGCACTTTCAAGATCATCCACTCTGGCTTGTTGCCTGAGTTATGGAATGATTCAAGCAGCTTCAAACGCTTGCTGATTTTCTTACGCTTGGTTTCAGAATTCGTTTCTGGAAGCTCTTCACGAAGCTGTTTGATATCGCCTTCGATATCAATGTGTTGAAGCAGTGACAACACAGCTTCAGCACCCATCTTCGCTTCAAACTCGTCACCATGAGCTTCGAGCGCATCCAAGTATTCTTCTTCAGTAAGAATCTGGCCGCGTTCAAGATCAGTCATGCCCGCTTCGGTTACTACGTATGATTCGAAATACAGTACGCGCTCGATATCACGTAACGTCATATCAAGCATCAAGCCGATGCGGCTTGGCAATGATTTCAAGAACCAAATGTGAGCAACTGGGCTGGCCAGCTCAATGTGACCCATACGTTCACGACGTACTTTGGTCAGTGTAACTTCAACGCCACACTTCTCACAGATCACACCGCGGTGCTTCAAGCGCTTGTATTTACCACACAAGCACTCGTAGTCTTTTACCGGGCCGAAAATGCGCGCACAAAACAACCCGTCACGCTCTGGTTTGAACGTACGGTAGTTGATTGTTTCTGGCTTTTTCACTTCACCGAAAGACCAGCTGCGGATCATGTCCGGCGACGCGAGTCCGATGCGAATTGCATCGAACTCTTCAGTCTGGTTAGTCGGTTTTAAAAACTTTAATAAGTCTTTCACGATTTATCTCCTGGCAAATAGCGTCCGGTGGTGTCTCAGTCTTGGTCCAACTCGATGTTGATACCAAGCGAGCGGATTTCCTTCAGAAGTACGTTGAAGGACTCCGGCATACCTGCTTCCATGCGCAGATCGTTGTCGACAATGTTTTTGTACATCTTCGTACGACCGTTTACGTCGTCCGACTTCACTGTCAACATTTCCTGCAAGGTGTAAGCAGCACCGTAAGCTTCCAATGCCCACACTTCCATCTCACCGAAGCGCTGTCCACCGAACTGTGCTTTACCACCCAGCGGCTGCTGAGTAACCAAGCTGTACGAACCGGTAGAACGCGCATGCATTTTATCGTCAACCAAGTGGTTAAGTTTCAGCATGTACATGTAACCAACAGTTACATCACGCTCAAAACGTTCACCAGTACGGCCGTCGTACAAGGTAATCTGACCAGATTCAGGCAGATCAGCCAGTTTCAGTAGGTCTTTAATTTCACTTTCGATTGCACCATCGAATACAGGTGTAGCTGTCGGTAAACCTTTCTTCAGGTTTTCCGCAAGGCGCAACACTTCGTCATCGCTGAATTCGTTAATATCAACGGTTTGACGGGTTTCACCCAGAGCATAGACCTTCTGCAAGAATTCACGCATTTCAGCAACTTTCGCATGGCGCTTCATCATGTTTTCGATTTTGGTACCAATACCACGCGCAGCCATACCTAAGTGAGTTTCTAGGATCTGACCAATGTTCATCCGCGATGGTACACCCAGTGGGTTCAATACGATATCCACTGGCGTGCCGTGTTCGTCGTGCGGCATGTCTTCAACCGGTTGAATGGTTGAGATAACACCTTTGTTACCGTGACGACCAGCAAGTTTATCACCTGGTTGAATACGGCGACGTACGGCTAAGTACACTTTCACAATCTTAAGTACGCCAGGCGCTAAATCATCGCCTTGCTCAATCTTGCGACGCTTGTTTTCAAACTTATTGTCGAAGTCAGTGCGAATTTCTTCGTACTGATGCGCAATTTGTTCAAGCTGCTGTTGGGCACTTTCTTTCTTCAGGTTTTGCGTCAACCACTTGCTTTGCTCAAGGCCTGCAAGTTTCGATTCATCAAAACCATTTGCCAACAACAGGCTACGCGCCCGCTCAAAGATGCCTTTTTCAAGAATCTTAAACTCATCGGTTAAGTCTTTCTTAACTTGTTTGAGTTGCATCTCTTCGATTGACTTCGCGCGATGGTCTTTCTCAACACCGTCACGCGTAAACACCTGAACGTCAATTACAGTACCGGTGACACCATTAGGTACACGCAATGAACTGTCTTTCACGTCAGACGCTTTCTCACCGAAGATGGCACGCAGAAGTTTCTCTTCTGGCGTTAACTGGGTCTCACCTTTTGGCGTTACTTTACCAACCAAGATGTCGCCGCCTGAAACTTCAGCACCAACGTAAACAATACCTGCTTCGTCGAGCTTGTTCAGAGCCGATTCACCTACGTTAGGAATGTCAGAAGTCACTTCTTCTGCGCCTAGCTTGGTGTCACGTGCCACACAGTTCAATTCTTGAATATGAATTGTGGTTAAACGGTCTTCTTGAACAACGCGTTCTGAAATTAGAATCGAGTCCTCGAAGTTGTAACCGTTCCATGGCATGAACGCCACACGTAAGTTTTGACCCAATGCCAACTCACCCATGTCAGTTGACGGACCGTCAGCCAACACATCGCCACGCATTACCGGCTCACCAACATTTACTGTAGGTGTCTGGTTAATACAGGTGTTCTGGTTAGAACGGGTGTATTTAACAAGGTTATAAATGTCGATACCGGCTTCGCCAGGCAACATTTCTTCTTCGTTCACTTTTACAACGATACGGCTGGCGTCAACTTTCTCAACAACACCACCACGTTTCGCAACAACAGTAACACCTGAGTCGACCGCTACAGTGCGTTCAATACCAGTACCTACTAACGGCTTATCAGCGCGCAGCGTTGGTACGGCTTGACGTTGCATGTTCGAGCCCATCAATGCGCGGTTCGCGTCATCGTGTTCAAGGAACGGAATCAAGCTTGCTGCAATTGAAACGATCTGCTGCGGAGCAACGTCCATGTACTGAACTTGCTCTTTAGACATTAGGGTGAATTCGTTTTTATGACGACATGGAACCAAGTCTTCAATCAATTCACCTTTATCGTTCAAGGCAACGTTTGCCTGTGCAATCACGAAGTTTCCTTCTTCGATTGCTGACAAATAATCTACTTCATCGGTAACTACACCGTTGTCGATACGACGGTACGGCGTTTCTAAGAAACCATACTCGTTGGTACGCGCGAACGTAGACAATGAGTTGATCAAACCGATGTTTGGACCTTCAGGCGTTTCGATTGGGCACACACGGCCGTAATGCGTTGGATGTACGTCACGCACTTCGAAACCGGCACGCTCACGCGTTAAACCGCCTGGACCTAAAGCAGAAATACGACGCTTGTGCGTGACTTCTGACAATGGGTTGTTTTGGTCCATAAACTGAGATAACTGGCTTGAACCAAAGAACTCTTTCACCGCGGCGCTAATTGGCTTCGCGTTAATTAAGTCCTGCGGCATGGTGCCATCTAAATCGCCAAGGCTTAAGCGCTCTTTTACTGCGCGCTCTACACGAACCAAACCTACACGGAATTGGTTCTCGGCCATTTCGCCGACTGAACGGATACGACGGTTACCCAAGTGATCGATATCATCCACTTCATCTTGACCGTTACGGATCTCGATGAGCTTCTTCATAACTTCGACGATATCTTCTTTGGTTAATACGCCTGATCCGGTCAGGTCATCACGACCTAAGCGACGGTTGAACTTCATACGACCCACTGATGACAAGTCATAGCGGTCTTCACTGAAGAACAAGTTTTCAAATAAGGTTTCAGCCGCTTCTTTGGTTGGCGGCTCGCCTGGACGCATCATGCGATAAATTTCAACCAGTGCTTCTAAACGATTGCTGGTTGAGTCAATGCGCAAGGTTTCGCTCATGTACGGCCCATGGTCTAGGTCGTTCACGAACAATGTTTCAAACTTTTTAAAGCCAGCTTCACGTAACTTCGCAATTAACTCAAGCGTTAGTTCAGCATTTGCTTCTGCAATAACTTCACCGGTTTTCTTATCGGTGTAGCTTTTCGCCAATACTTTACCAACCAAGTATTCAAGCGGAACTTCCATTTCTGGTTGATTCAGGCTTGCGATTTGGTTGATATGACGCGCAGTAATACGACGGCCTTTCTCAACGATGATTTCACCATCGTCGTTCTTGATATCAAACTTCGCAGTTTCGCCACGTAAGCGTTCTGGCACGAGCTGCATGAAGATTTTCTTCGCACGGAATTGGAAATACGTGGTGTCGAAGAACATATCAAGGATTTCTTCAGTACCATATTCTAAGGCACGAAGAATGATTGACGCCGGAAGTTTACGACGACGGTCGATACGTACGAATACGTTATCTTTCGGGTCGAATTCAAAATCCAACCAAGAACCACGGTAAGGAATAACGCGTGCGTTATACAACACTTTACCTGATGAGTGGGTCTTACCTTTGTCGTGGTCAAAGAATACACCTGGTGAACGGTGCAACTGAGAAACGATAACCCGTTCAGTACCATTGATTACAAAGGTACCGTTTTCGGTCATCAATGGGATTTCACCCATGTAGACTTCTTGCTCTTTGATATCTTTAACGGTACCTGCCGCTGCTTCTTTATCAAAAAGAACCAGGCGCAGTTTAACCCGCAAAGGAGCTGCGTAGGTAATGCCGCGAATTTGACATTCTTTCACGTCAAATACTGGCGTACCAAGGTGATAGCTCACGTACTGCAGTTCCGAATTACCTGAATATGCGGTAATTGGAAATACTGAGCGAAATGCCGCTTCCAGGCCATTATTGCCTTCTGGATCCGGCTCGATGAATTTTTTAAATGAATCTAATTGGATTGACAGCAGGTAAGGCACTTCAAGAACGTGCGGCCGTTTACCAAAATCCTTGCGAATACGTTTTTTCTCAGAGTAGGAGTACGCCATGGGGTTCCTCAGCTAGCTGATTGATGACCCTAACCACCGGAGTAGGAGTCGATGGTTAAAAACAAACTAAATTAAGCTTGTCGTTCCCGTTTTTGTCACCGCGAGCATGCACCCCAATAACGGGCAAAAATGATACATGCTTTACAGCGCAAAAAGGCTGGTGGCTAAATTGCCACCAGCCCTAGGCCTAAAAGGCCAAGTTATGCAAGTTTGTTAACTTACTTAACTTCAACTTCCGCACCAGCTTCAGTTAAATCTTTAGCAAGTGCTTCTGCGTCTTCTTTGCTGATGCCTTCTTTAACAGCAACAGGTGCAGACTCAACCATGTCTTTAGCTTCTTTCAAGCCAAGACCAGTTGCGCTGCGAACTGCTTTGATAGCTGCTACTTTGTTAGCGCCAGCAGATTTCAATACTACATCAAATTCAGTTTTCTCTTCTGCAGCGGCAGCGCCGGCAGCAGCTGGAGCAGCAACAGCAACAGCAGCTGAAGCGTCAACACCGAATTTTTCTTCTGCAGCTTCGATCAATTCAACCAGTTCCATAACTGGCATTTCAGCGATCGCGTTCAAAATATCATCTTTAGTAAGAGCCATAACTCTAAACTCCTGGGTTATAAATTACAAAAAAATTGGTTAAAAAACCGCTTCTATTTAGCGTCTTTAATTGCCGACAACACACGCACAAACTTAGTAGGAACTTCGTTAATAGTACGAACGAACTTACTAACAGGCGCTTTGAAGGTGGCCAGCAATTTCGCCAATGCTTCGTCGCGAGTCGGAAGTGAAGCCACAGCGTCAAGCTTGTCTGCACCCATCAGGCCTGAGCCAATTGATAGAGCAGTAACTTTCAGATGCTTATTCTCTTTGGCAAACTCTTTAAATAAACGCGCAGCAGTACCTGGTGCGTCGATAGAGAAACCGTAGATCAAAGGACCTGTTAACGCTGTTTCCATGTCCTGAAACTTCGTGTCAACGAATGCACGTTTTGCCAGAGTGTTCCGAATTACCTTCAGATACACGCCTTGCTCACGCGCTTGACGACGAAGTTGGGTCATGTCCGCAACTTCCATACCACGATACTCAGCAACAGCGACGGATAGAGCGTTTGAAGCAACATCGTTAACTTCCTTAACGATTGCTTGTTTTGCTGCTAAACCTAGTGCCACTAGTATCACCTCTTTTTTTGGTCCGCCGTTAAAAAAACTTTGGACCGATCGTTACACATAGGTAGGCCATAATGCACCTACCACGTTGTCACGGTGAATCTCTTACCCAGAGAGTCTGAGTCGGATATCACCATCTGCGCAGGAAATTAAGTGTCGCTGATTATTCCTTCTCAGGAATCAGCCGCGATACACCTGCGGTCTTGGACGGGAGCAAAGCTCCAACCCACAAAACCTTATACAGCAGTCAATGAACCTTGGTCGATGGCAACGCCAGCGCCCATAGTGGTTGAAAGACTTACTTTCTTAATAAATTGGCCTTTTGCTGAAGAAGGTTTAGCTTTCTTCAGAGCAACCAATAATGATTCTAAGTTTTCTTTCAGCTTGTCATTATCGAAGTCAACTTTACCGATAGTTGCATGGATAATACCCGCTTTGTCGTTGCGATAACGAACCTGACCAGATTTTGCGTTTTTAACAGCAGTCGCAACATCAGGGGTTACAGTACCAGTTTTCGGGTTAGGCATCAGGCCACGTGGACCTAAGATTTGACCTAACATACCAACAACGCGCATAGCGTCTGGAGAAGCGATTACAACATCAAAGTTCATTTCGCCTTTCTTAACTTGCTCAGCTAAGTCTTCCATACCTACGATGTCAGCACCGGCTTCTTTCGCTTTTTCAGCGTTAGCGCCACTGGTAAATACTGCAACGCGTACGTCACGACCAGTACCATTAGGTAACACGGTAGCGCCACGAACGTTTTGATCAGATTTACGAGCGTCGATACCCAAGTTTACAGATACATCAACGCTTTCTTTAAATTTTGCAGTTGCTAATTCTTTTAGCAAGTTGATTGCTTCGTTGATTTCATAATCACGAGCTTCAACTTTCTCACGGATAAGACGTGCGCGTTTGCTTAACTTAGCCATCTTACAGACCCTCCACATTCAGGCCCATTGCACGGGCTGAACCGGCAATAGTACGTACCGCTGCGTCAAGGTCTGCCGCTGTTAAGTCTGGCTCTTTAACCTTCGCAATATCTTCCAGCTGAGCACGGGTAACTGTACCCACTTTCTCAGTATTAGGACGGCCTGAACCGCTCTTGATACCGGCTGCTTTCTTCAACAAGAAGGCTGCTGGAGGAGTTTTGGTAATAAACGTGAATGAACGATCTTCAAAAACGCTGATTTCAACTGGAACTGGCGCGCCTTTTTCAAGCTGGTCAGTTGCTGCGTTGAACGCTTTACAGAATTCCATGATGTTCACACCGTGCTGACCCAATGCTGGACCAACTGGTGGTGACGGATTTGCTGCACCGGCTGCTACTTGCAGCTTGATGATAGCTTTTAACTTCTTAGCCATGTTTAAGCCTCTTGGTTGTGGGTCAAACGCCTCGTAAATCTAAGAGATGACTTACTCTAACGGCTCCCCAATATAAAAAAGGAGGCGAATTATAGTCCTATTCGCCCCTCATTGCAACAAGCGAAGTGCGTTTTTCGTACGCTTCGCTATTCGTTGTTCGTACGCTCGCTTCGCTCTCTATTCGAAGGCTTCGCGAACAGTGCGAAGCACGGACGAACAGTGTAACGGACGAATAACGAAAAACGCTTTTATCTTTATGCTTTTTCGACCTGACCGAACTCTAGCTCGACCGGTGTTGCGCGACCAAAGATGGAAACCGATACAGTTAAACGGCTCTTCTCATAATCAACGCTTTCAACAGTACCGTTGAAATCAGCAAACGGACCGTCGTTAACACGAACAACTTCGCCTGGCTCGAATAATGTTTTCGGCTTCGGCTTGTCTACAGATTCCTGTAAACGATTCAAAATGGTGTCGGCTTCTTTTTGGGTGATTGGTGTTGGACGCTCTTGCGTACCACCAATGAAACCTAAAACGCGTGGAATGCTTTTAACGAGATGCCATGCATCTTCGTCCATCGCCATTTCCACCAGCACATAGCCTGGGAAGAATTTTCGCTCGCTTTTCGCGCGCTTGCCGCCTTTCATTTCAACGACTTCTTCAGTTGGCACTAACACTTCACCGAATTTGTCTTCCATGCCGTGCATTTTGATGTGCTCACGCAGTGAATCAGCTACACGCTTTTCATATCCAGAAAATGCTTGAACCACGTACCAGCGTTTTTTATCAGTCATAAATTAAAACTCCAGTCCGGTAAAGAAGCCCACAACGCGAACTAAAATCGCATCCATGCCCCACAGAATTAATGAAACAATCGCAGTCGCTATTACAACAATAATTGTTGTTTGCGTCGCTTCTTGACGTGATGGCCAAACCACACGGCGCGTTTCAGTGCGGCTTTCTTTAGCGAAATTACGGAAGCGGCGACCTTTACTTGTAAGGCCAGCAATAACACCTGCAATAACAACTAAAAGTACCACGGCAATAGCGCGGTATAGCACAGAGATTTGGTCACCATAATAATAGTTACCCAATACTGCGGCAGCGAGTAATGCAATCGCGACGATCCATTTTAAGCCGTCGAGTGAGCTGCTTTGCGTTTCGGTGTTTGCACTCATTATCTAATCCTGTTTGAAAAACCGTTACTCGTTATTCGTTATTCGTTAGTCGCTACATCCAGTAACGACAAGCGTAGCGGTCGATTAACGAATAACGCCTTTGATCTGTTTGGCAGGGGTGGAGGGATTCGAACCCCCAACCGTCGGTTTTGGAGACCGCTGTTCTACCAATTGGAACTACACCCCTGCATGTTCTGTTTATGTGACAGAAACGGACGCTGTATTATACCGATCAAAGACTGTAAAACAAGGGCGTTGCTCGTTATTCGTTAATCGTTATTGGTTATTCGTTATTGGTTATTGGTTAACGAATAACGACAAGCGCAGCGATCGAATAACGAATAACGCTTTTGCAATTAAAAAAGGGAGCCGAAGCTCCCCTTTCATCAATACCCGTAAACGGATACCTCAGCACATTAAGCGATGATCTTAGATACTACGCCTGCGCCTACTGTACGGCCACCTTCACGGATTGCGAAGCGTAAACCTTCGTCCATCGCGATTGGGTGAATCAGTTCAACAACAAATTTCAAGTTGTCGCCTGGCATGACCATCTCTACGCCTTCTGGTAACTGTACTGCACCAGTTACGTCAGTCGTACGGAAGTAGAACTGTGGACGATAGCCTTTGAAGAATGGAGTGTGACGTCCGCCTTCTTCTTTGGTCAATACATACACTTCTGCTTCGAACTGCGTGTGTGGCGTGATTGAACCTGGCTTCGCCAATACTTGGCCACGTTGAATTTCGTCACGCTTCGTACCACGCAACAACGCACCAATGTTCTCACCTGCACGACCTTCGTCAAGCAACTTACGGAACATCTCTACACCAGTTACGATAGTCTTCGTAGTATCTTGGATACCTACGATTTCTACTTCGTCACCAGTACGAACGATACCGCGCTCTACACGACCTGTTACTACTGTACCACGGCCTGAGATTGAGAATACGTCTTCGATTGGCATGATGAACGGCTTATCGATATCACGCTCTGGCTCTGGAATGTATGAATCCAATGCTTCTGCCAATTCGACAATCTTCGCTTCCCACTTCTCTTCGCCTTCCAACGCTTTCAATGCTGAACCTTGGATTACTGGCAAATCGTCGCCTGGGAAATCGTATTCTGATAGAAGTTCACGAACTTCCATTTCAACCAATTCCAACAACTCTTCATCGTCGACCATGTCACATTTGTTCATGAATACGATGATGTATGGAACGCCTACCTGACGTGACAACAAGATGTGCTCACGCGTTTGTGGCATTGGGCCGTCAGTTGCAGCTACTACCAAGATAGCGCCGTCCATCTGCGCAGCACCGGTGATCATGTTTTTCACATAGTCAGCGTGTCCTGGGCAATCTACGTGTGCGTAGTGACGTGCCGGAGTATCATACTCAACGTGTGACGTTGCGATGGTGATACCACGTGCTTTTTCTTCTGGTGCGTTATCGATTTGATCGAACGCACGTGCTGAACCACCGTAGGTTTTCGCCAATACTGTGGTGATCGCAGCGGTCAGAGTAGTTTTACCGTGGTCAACGTGGCCGATTGTACCTACGTTAACGTGCGGTTTGGAACGTTCAAATTTTTCTTTTGCCATGACAGCCTCTTTTTGGACAACGTACGGTGGTTAAACACCAACAATTGAAAATCATTAACCGACAATTATGCCGAATTTAGCGAGACAAGGGAAGAGTTGGACCGGATAAGTGGTGCTGATAGGCGGATTTGAACCGCCGACCTCACCCTTACCAAGGGTGCGCTCTACCAACTGAGCTATATCAGCACGAATACAGATTATTGGAGCGGGTAGTGGGAATCGAACCCACATCATCAGCTTGGAAGGCTGAGGTAATAGCCATTATACGATACCCGCATGCCTTGAATCGGGCCACCTCAAACCATTCTGGACTCACCGCATTCTACAGATAATGCAAAAATGGTGGAGGGGGCAGGATTCGAACCTGCGAAGGCTGAGCCGTCAGATTTACAGTCTGATCCCTTTGACCGCTCGGGAACCCCTCCATAACCATATTTTGAGTTGGTGCCGGCACCAAGAGTCGAACTCGGGACCTACTGATTACAAGTCAGTTGCTCTACCAACTGAGCTATGCCGGCACCCCGGTTAGGTGGAGCGCATTCTATTGTATCGATTTTGATGATGCAATAGTAAATACCAATTTTTTTAGGTTTCTTGGTCCGTTTGGTTAATTTGCGAACGGATGACGCAAAATAATGGTTTCGCCACGGTCCGGACCTGTCGAAATAATGTCCACAGGAACGCCAGTTAAAACTTCGATTCGTTTGATATAAGCCATGGCTGCAGTTGGTAAATCTTTATGCTCAGTGATACCCACTGTGCTGTCTTGCCAACCTGGCATTGACTCATAAATTGGCTCTACCGTGTCGTAGTCTTCAGCAGCCATTGGTGGATAGTTTACCACGTCACCGTTTGGCAGCTTGTAACCAACACAAATCTTCAGTTCATCTAACCCGTCTAATACATCAAGTTTGGTCAAACAGAAGCCGCTGACAGAGTTAATCTGCACTGCACGACGTGCTGCAACCGCATCAAACCAACCGGTACGGCGTTTCCGCCCAGTAGTGGCACCAAACTCATGCCCTTTAACACCTAAATGTTGGCCAACTTCACATTCCAGTTCAGTTGGGAACGGGCCACTGCCGACACGCGTAGTGTAGGCTTTTACGATACCCAGTACATAGTCGATATAACGCGGACCAAAACCAGCGCCCGTGGACACGCCACCGGCAGTAGTATTCGACGACGTCACATACGGATAGGTACCGTGGTCGATGTCTAATAAGGTGCCTTGAGCGCCCTCAAACATGATGTGCTGGCCAGCTTTACGGGCATCATCAAGCAAGGTTGGAATGTCTGCGATCATGTCTTTTAACTGGCCGGCGATTTCACGGCAGTAATTTAAAACGTCTTCAACATTTACCGCTTCTACTTTGTAGTAATTTACCAAAGTAAAGTTATGGAACTCGACCACTTCACGCAGTTTTTCTTCAAACCGTGCGAAGTTGAATAAATCACCAACACGTAAGCCACGGCGCGCTACTTTGTCTTCATAAGCCGGACCAATACCGCGCCCCGTAGTACCGATAGCTTTAGCACCTCGAGCAATCTCGCGCGCCTGGTCAAGTGCAATGTGGTAAGGCAAGATCAGTGGGCAGGCTTCGCTAATAAGCAAACGCTCGCGTACCGGAACACCACGCTTTTCTAGCATGGCCATTTCTTCCATTAACGCTTCAGGAGACAGCACCACGCCGTTACCGATAACGCATTTTACGTTATCACGTAAAATACCTGATGGGATAAGGTGTAATACGGTTTTTTCACCGTCAATCACTAAGGTGTGACCTGCGTTGTGCCCGCCCTGATAGCGAACCACAAGTGACGCTTTATCTGTCAGCAAATCAACGATTTTGCCTTTACCTTCGTCACCCCATTGTGTGCCTAGAATTACTACATTTTTACCCATGATCTCGTTACCAGCGGTTACTGTTGAAAAAACAGGCGGCGATTTTAACAGGTATTTGGCACCGGCGGTAGCCCGATCAGTCGCGACTCAATGCATTTTTTAGGCGTTGGTAGTCTGCCGCATCGTGATACATTGCGAATCCAAAACGCAATCGTTCGCCTCGATAATCAGTCTCGACACCCGCTGCACGCAAGCGCCCCGCCAACTCTTCAACAATTTCAGCATTTTTCAGCTTAAAGGTAAGAAAGTGGCCATGATGATCAAGGTTGTCGGCTAATAAATGCGTTCGATTAATCTGCGAGTGGTCAAGTTCATCCAACACGACAAGAAATTCGCTTTGCAACTGCTGCACATAGCGATGCATGGCTGCTACCGTCAACGCATCTCGCTGCCACCATAATAAGACACTCTCGAGCCGATATAGCGCTGAGAAGTCCATCGTTGCACCGGCAAAGCGCATGCCGTCGTTGGCGTAGCTAACGGTTCCAGTTTGTGGCTTTGCTAGGTTTGCAAAATCAGCAAACCATCCGGTGTATTCTGGGCGCAGTTGGCAGCCTTTAGGAACCGCCATAAAACAACACCCCTCCCCGGCCTGAAGGTATTTATAGGCGCCAGCTAAATAAAAAATACGGTTGGCATAAGGGCTTAAATCGGTCGGTATTGCGCCGCACCCGTGGTAGCCGTCCACAACGATTTGCGTGGCTGCAGGTACTTGGTCGATCCAAGTGCTTAAGTCCGGTGCCACAACGCCAGAATTGTAGAACACTTGGCTGGTAAATATTAGGTCAAATGTGCCTTGTTCAGTTGCTGCCAACCAGCGCTGCTCGAACGTTTCATAAGGTTCGGTTGGCACGGTTGTTAGCTCGACATTGTTACGCTCTTGCAGCCGCTTTATCTGGCGGGCGAAACTATGAAACTCGCTGTCGGTGCTCAGTACGCGCAACGGCTGCTTTGGGTCAAAGCTGGTAATCACCCGATACAGCAATTCATGTGTATTACTGGCAAATACAAATTGCTCCGGGTAAGGGTGATTCAGGAGCTTCGATAACAACTGCTGCACCGACGGCACACGTTCGCCGAAAATGATGTCCCATTTGTGATCCACGCCGCGGGCACTGTCGTCCCAATATTGCAACTGAGCATCGCGCGTTACATCAGGCCAATAGTGGTGGCTGTGCGGCGCACAATGCAATGTGTTTGGGTGTTGAGCTAGATAGCGGCTGTAGTGTTTTTTATAAGACATCTGTTTGTTACTCGTTGGACTTTTTTAGAAGACTATATACAAAAAACCCGCGGCACAACCGCGGGTTTTTATTAGCAATCACTAACTAGCTTTTTAGTTGGTTGCTGTTGAGTTCTTCAAGTATTTAAAGAAATCACTTTCCGGTTCAAGCACCAGCACATCGTTGCCAGTGGCAAAGCTTTTCTCGTAAGCTTGTAAGCTACGAATGAATGAAAAAAACTCGGGGTCTTTGCTATATGCGTCAGCATAAATTCCTGCTGCCGCTGCATCACCTTGACCACGTAGTTCTCGTGATTCACGCTCAGCGTCTGCAAGCATAACCGTTACACGTGCATCAACATCAGCACGAATAAATTCTGCTTGCTCACGACCTTCAGAACGGTGTTCCATGGCAACTGCTTGACGCTCTGCACGCATCCGCTGGAATATCGATTGACTGACTTCGGTTGGCAAGTTGATTTGCATCACCCGCACGTCGATAACTTCGATACCTAATTCTTGGGCACTATCGGCACCGCGAATTAGCGCTTCACGCATTAAGTTGTCACGCTCGCCAGAAACAATTTCTTTGATGGTACGGCTACCAAACTCAGCGCGTAAACCACTGCTAACCCGACGTGTTAACAATGCTTCTGCTTGAGCTTGGTTACCACCATTGGTCGACAAATAGTAAGTTGCAAAATCAGAGATTCGCCACTTCACATACGTATCAACGATTAAGTCTTTTTTCTCGCTGGTTACGAAACGGTCTGGATTACCATCAAGTGTTTTAAAACGTGCATCAAGGCGCTTAACGTCTTCGATGAACGGTAGCTTGAAGTGCAAGCCCGGTGTATAAACCGTCGCTTCACCAGTGTCCGCATCTCGCAATACTTTACCAAACTGAACCACAATGGCGCGTTGGCCTTCTTTCACAACAAAAATTGAGGAGAAGCCGAGCACCACAGCGACGATAACTAATACTGCTATAAAGTTTTTCATCGTTTACCCCCGGCCATCGTTAAAGCGATCGCTGGTGCGAACGCTCGTGTCATTGGTATTACTGCGCGACGAATTGCCATTTTGATTGTTACCTGAGCTTTGCGTCGGACGTGAGTTAGTACTAGACGCTTCACTACGCGCAGGCTCTACCGAACCGCGCTGCTTCTCAAGAATTTTATCCAGCGGCAAATACATCATGTTGTTGCTACCGTCTACATCCACCATAATTTTGGCGGTATTGCTGTAGAGTTTTTCCAATGTCTCAATGTATAAACGCTCACGCGTCACAACAGGTGCAGCTATGTATTGTGGCAACAGCTCTTTAAAGCGAGCAACCTCACCTTGAGCTTTCAACACAACTTGCTCACGATACGCTTGAGCTTCTTGCAGAACACGGCGAACCTGACCACGCGCCAACGGTTCAACCTGTCGTGCATAAGCTTCAGCTTCACGAATGAAACGTTGCTCATCTTCTTGCGCGGAAATAGCATCATCGAACGCGTCTTTTACTGCTTCAGGCGGACGCGCTGGCAGCAAGTTCACATCAACAACTTGAATACCTAATTGATAAGGCGCTATCACATTTTCCAGCAGCTCTAAGGTGTTCTGTCGAACACTTTCACGACCCACGGTTAAAACTTCATCCATGGTCGTGTGGCCAACAACGTAGCGCAATGCGCTATCGGTTGCTTGCGCTAAACTCCGGTCTGCGTTTTCTACTGCGAACAGGTAGTCGCGCGGATTCACGATACGGTACTGAACGTCAAGCTCTACGTGCACCACGTTCTCGTCTTGGGTTAGCATAAAACCTTCAGACTGGAACTGTTGTACGTTGCTCACGTCGACTGTTTCGACCGTATCGACAAAAAATGGACGCCAATGCAGGCCAGACTCGACCAAATTGTGGTATTGACCAAAACGCAATACAACGCCTCGTTCGGCTTCTTTGACCGTATAGAAACCGGCAATAAACCAGATAACTACGATTAAGATAGCGATAACGCCAAAACCACGTGATGGGAACCCACCACTGCTTTTTTTACCGTCACCGCCTTTGCCTTTGTTTCCGCCAAGACCTAACTTGCCAAGCAAGTTACGAATCGCTTCATCGAGATCGGGCGGGCCTTGATCGCGGCCGCCTTGGTTTTTCCATGGATCACGGTCATTGTTATTGCCGTTTCCCGGTTGATTCCAGGCCATTGATTACTCCAACTCTGGGTGGTTTATAAATACATTATTGTTAATTTGTTACAGCTATTCTACAAATCCTTGCAAGGTATCGCCATACTCTTTGGCGACATGTTTGCTTAAGCGTTGCCAATCAACAGCTGACATTCGTACTTTCAACGCAAGCTGCCCGTCTTCACGGGTTTCTTCTGCTGTAACACTCTTCATGGCGTAAAGCTTACCACGTAACTTACCCATTGAGGGTGGAATTCGTAAGGATACGTCAACCATCTGTGGGCGCAAGCGTTGCACTAACGCTTGTTGTAACAAATCTATTCCGGCTCCTGACTGCGCTGATAGCCATACGCGTATCGGCATCCCTTGGTCATCAGTATCTATACGCGCAAGCCCGTCATCCAGTTTATCAATCTTATTGCAAATGAGCAGTTGCGGTACTTCGTCGGCGCCAATTTCATGCAGCACTTCCTGCACTTGATGCATGTTTTCTGCTTGGCGCTCATCGGCCACATCAATGACATGAAGCAATAAATCTGCTTCTTGCGTTTCCTGCAACGTAGCTTTAAATGCTGCAACAAGCTCATGCGGTAAGTGCCGAATAAAGCCAACGGTGTCAGCCAAGATAATTGACCCTACATCAGCTAGCTCCAGCTTCCGCAATGTTGGATCAAGTGTCGCAAACAGCTGATCGGCAGCGTACACATGGGATTCAGTAATTTTGTTAAACAAGGTTGATTTACCCGCGTTGGTATAACCAACCAATGATACTGTTGGAATTTCAGCGCGCTGACGCGCCCGACGCCCTTGTTCGCGCTGCTTCTGAACCTTTTCCAAGCGCCCAAGAATGTTTTTGATGCGGCCACGGATAAGCCGTCGGTCAGTTTCAAGCTGAGTTTCACCCGGGCCTCGTAAACCGATACCACCTTTTTGGCGCTCCAAGTGGGTCCAACCACGCACCAACCGCGTAGAAATATGCCGCAACTGCGCCAACTCGACTTGCAACTTACCCTCGTGGGTACGTGCACGCTGCGCGAAAATATCAAGAATCAAACCAGTACGGTCAAGCACGCGGCATTGGCATAACTTTTCTAAGTTACGCTCCTGCGTTGGGCTTAAGCTGTGGTTAAAAATGACAATATTGGCGTCTAGCAACTTAACGTGATCAGCAATTTCTTCTGCTTTGCCTGAGCCAACAAAATATCGGGAACTTGGGGTGCTACGCGATGCTGTCACCACACCGAGGGTTTCAACCCCGGCGGATGACACAAGAAGTTTTAACTCAGAGAGATCTTCACGATCGATTTCGGCTGGGAAATCAACGTGGACCAGGATAGCACGCTCACCACTTTCAAACCTATCAAACAAGCTATCACTGCTCCTTCATCATAGTATTAGTCAATCGCCTCTTCGCTATTCTCTGCTACTGGCAGATAATTTTGCGGAATACGCGCTGGAACAACAGTTGAGATGGCATGTTTATAGACCATCTGGCTTACTGTATTTTTAAGTAAAATAACAAACTGATCGAACGATTCGATCTGGCCTTGCAATTTAATTCCATTTACCAAGTAAATTGACACCGGAACGCGCTCACGGCGCAGCGCATTCAAAAACGGGTCCTGTAATGTTTGCCCCTTAGCCATATTCTGTTTCCTTTTTTGTTATTGTTCGTGTCTGGCGGCAACATACTCAAACGCTATTACCAGTCACTTTAACTATAGTTTAAATGCCACCATTTCGCAGCTTTGTCTAATTTATTTCAGCTTATACTGAATATAAGGTGAATCTTTTAGTTTTCAAGGCTGCCCTGCGCAAATAACTGCGGTGGTTGCGCGCATAGTTCCAAGGCCTGTTCCAGCAAATTCGGTGACTCACTTTCAAGCCACTGCACACCAGGCCATTTTCGCAACCACGTTAATTGACGCTTGGCCAACTGCCGCGTGGCAAAGATACCGCGGTCGATAAACTCTTCATAATCGTAGTCGCCATCAAGGTATTGCCACGCTTGACGGTAACCAACACAGCGTATAGCTGGTAAATCGACATGTAAATCAGACCGTTGTCGTAGTTGTTCGACCTCATTAAGAAGACCTTGTTCAACCATTTGACGAAATCTTAACGCAATACGTTGGTGCAAGGTGGCACGATCACGTGGCGCAACGGCAATTTGAATTAAAGGGTAAGGCAAAGCGCCGTGACGTGCAGCCGTTAAATCCGTTAATGTCTTACCGGAAATGCGATATACCTCGAGCGCCCGCATCAACCGTTGAGGGTCGTTCGGATGAATTCGTGCTGCGCTCACGGGGTCAATTGCAGCCAATTCCGCGTGCAATTTGGCACTCCCGTGTTGCTCGAGCCCACGGCCGAGTTGCTGCCGAATATGTTCATCAGCTTCAGGCAGTTGCGACATGCCTTCTAGCAAAGCTTTAAAGTAAAGCATGGTTCCACCCACCAAGAGTGGAATACGCCCTCGTGCAATGATGGCGTCAATTTCACGCCGCGCATCTGCCGCAAACTGCGCCGCCGAGTAGCTCTCAGCCGGGTCACAAATATCAATGAGGCGGTGTGGCGCTTGTGCTAACTCTGCCGCAGTTGGCTTGGCTGTGCCAATGTCCATTCCACGATATATCAAGGCTGAATCGACCGAGACAATGTCACAAGGAAGCTGTTGTGTAAGTGCAATCGCCAAACCGGTTTTACCCGCCGCCGTTGGCCCATACAAACAAATAACAAAGGGCTCATTCATCGCAGCGGCTCCGGCATGGTTGGTAAGGTAATCGCGGTAAGCCACTGGGGATTCGAATTCAGCTGATCTTGCCAGCAGCGCAGCCAATGTTCCGCTTGCGTCAGTGAGTAGTCGGCTTGAACTTGATGAATTGCCAGCCAACTAAATACTTCTTTATTGGTTTGAAGACGCTCCACCAACGCTGCAATACTTGTGGCGATATCTGTTTGACGTAAAACTGAAGGCACATCCAGTATCGTCACTGCACGTTTGGACTGCTCATAACGCACACCCAGTCGCGCCAGTTGTTTGGCATCAATTTCGACCAGTGAGCGCAGTAGCGCGGTATCGGTCAATTTTACGGGAATCAGCAACGGCTGCCCAGCTAGCCCGACTTGTGCCTGCTGCTGCAGTTGCTGCTGCAAATACGCGTGTTGAACCCGCTGCAAATCAAGCAATGCCAATGGTTCTGATTCAATCAAAGCGAAGCGCTGAGCCACTACCTGCAGCACAGAGTGCGGTAACGATGGCTTTGGATGCGGCATTGTTGGCGCCGGTTCAGGCGGGGCCGTTCGCGTTGGGAATATTTCACGATGCTGTGGTTGCAGCTCTCTAACTTGCTGGGTCAACGCTTCGCTGCTGGCTGTATAGCCGTGCTGCGTTTGTTCAGCTTCGGTTGCTGCGGTAGCGCGCGCTGAGCTGAGCGCCTGGCGCGCGCAGTGCAATACAAAATCATGAATTTGCCGGGCCTGATGAAAGCGCACTTCGTGTTTTGCCGGGTGCACATTGACATCAACATCCTCGGCCGGTAATTCTAAGTACAAAACAAAACTTGGCGTTCGTTCATCGTTTAAAGTATCGCCGTAGGCTTGGCGCACGGCATGCCCAAGTAAACGGTCGCGCATCATGCGCCCATTCACGTAAAAATACTGAACATCGGCTTGATGGCGGCAGGCATGCGCGGGGGCTATCCAGCCCCACAAGCGTACCGGTCCGGTTTGCTCGTCTAACCCCAAGGCTGTGTCGGTAAAGCTGCTTCCGCACACCTGCGCAACACGTTTTATAGCGTGCTCCGGTTCTTGTACTGCATTGTATTGGCGCACAATTTTATCATTGTGCGTTAAACTAAAACGTACCCCAAAGCGCGCCAGCGCAATCCGCCGCAATACCTCATCAATGTGAGCAAACTCAGTTTTATCGGTGCGCAAAAATTTACGCCGCGCGGGTGTATTGAAGAATAAGTCCTGCGCATCAACGGTGGTGCCCTCAGGGTGACTCGCCGGTGCAAGTTCCGCTTGCATGTCACGCCCTTCTACCCACGCTTGCCATGCTTGTTCTTGGGTTGCGGTTTTCGATGTGAGGGTTAAGCGCGATACTGAGCTGATACTGGCTAAGGCTTCCCCCCGAAACCCGAGACTTTGAATTGCCTCCAGATCACTGAGCGAAGCAATTTTGCTGGTAGCATGACGACTGAGCGCCAGCCCAAGTTCTTCTTTAACAATACCCCCACCGTTATCGCGCACACGAATACGGCGCCGCCCGCCTTGCTCAATGTCGACGCTAATTTGCGAAGCACCGGCATCAAGGCAATTTTCAACCAGCTCTTTAACAACAGATGCGGGGCGTTCAATAACTTCCCCTGCTGCTATCTGGTTGGCCAGACTTATTGGCAGCAACTGAATCGGCATGTGTAAACCTAACTTAAGATGATGGAATTTCGAGCTTTTGCCCAACGTACAAAACGTTGCTAGACAAATCATTGCGCTCTTTTAGTGCTTTTATCGATGTATTATAGCGTTGCGCAATCACTGACAGCGATTCACCTGAGCGAACCACATGGGTGCTGTTACGATTGGTCGCAAATAAAGTGCCATCGGGTGGACGGCGTTGGAAATAATTCCGAATACCCTGATATATTGAACGCGCAAGTTGCTGTTGATGCTTGTTGCTAAGCAACTGCTTTTCTTCTTGATGGTTGGAGATGAAACCGGTTTCAACCAACATAGAAGGTACGTTCCCTGAAGTTAATACGGCCAAACTAGCATGCTGCGGTTCTGTTTTATGCATGTGCGCCACCCGCTTCATTTCGGCAATTACTTCACGTGCCATTTCATAACCGGTACTCATGGCGTGGCCCATAGTCATATCAATCAACGCTTTGTTGAGGTAACCGTAGGTGTCATCTTCTTCAATGCGCATGTCGACACCACCGAGCACATCCGACAGGCGTTCTTTGTCCTCGAGCAAGCGACCCATTTCGTTATTCGCCCGCCGTGTTGATAGCACCCATACTGAGGCTCCGCGTGGCTGTGGGCTGGTAAAAGCATCTGCATGCACAGACACGAGTAAGTCAGCTTTTATTTCTTCAGCCTTGCGAGTGCGCGCTTTTAAGCCCACGTAGTAGTCATCTGAGCGAATCAAATAAGCCTGCATCGCACTATCGCGGTTAATGATATCTGCCAGAGCTTTTGAGATTTTCATCACCACATGCTTTTCATAGGTACCGCTGGGACCTATTGAGCCTGGGTCGTCGCCACCATGTCCGGGATCGATTGCAATCGTGACTTTACGCTCCTCGAGCTGGTCAGCGCGCAGAGGTTCGTTTTTGCGCGCAATTGAACGCCCGGGCAAATCGATGACTAACCGCTCCCCGTAGCGGTCATTAGCCGCTAATGGGAATACATTGGCATCAATTTTATCTGACAGCTCAATCACAATTCGCGTGGATTGTTTATTTTTAGGGGTACTGGTGCGAATTTTTTTAATCAGCAACGAATCGTTCTGCACCTTGTTGAGATCAAGACCTAACTGGGTACCATCAAAATCGATGACGAGTCGGTATGGCGTAGCTTGATAGAGCGTGAAATAACTAAATTCCGGGCTGTCGCTAAGATCAAATACCACACGTGTGTTGTCCGGTGCTGGCCACACCCGAACATTCACAATCTCATTGGCATGAGCCGCGCCACTGAAGAGCACGCACATGAACACCACTGCAGCATAGATATTTCGCATTACATTGTATCGAGCAATACTCGACCCCGTTCTGTTCGCGCATTTAAAGTGATTGATCGCGCTGTACCCGCATAATCAATCGTTATAATTATATCTGGCTGTGGAAGATACCCTTCACCGCGTTGGGGCCACTCCGCTAAAATAATCTTATGAGGTCCAAGGTAATCACGGATACCCATAAATTCAAGCTCTTCTGGGTCGGCCAAGCGATACAAATCAAAATGGTTGATTTGCCAAGGTGCCAAATCATAGCTTTCTACCAGCGTATAGGTAGGGCTTTTTACGTGCCCTTGATGCCCTAGCGCTTGAATAAAACCACGGCTGAACGTTGTTTTTCCCGCACCCAACTCACCTAATAAATACACCGTCAATGCGCTATTGCATAGCTTTTTTTCTTGAGCTGACACCGCTTGAGCCAAGCGCTTTGATAACGCCAGCAATGCCGCTTCATTTTCCAAATAAAGAGTCTGACTTTGCATCAATTTTCCACTGTAAAAATCTTAGCTGCCACCGTTGGCTACCCAGGCTGTTGGGTCGGGTTTACCAACGCGCGCAACTGCATCAACAAATCGCTCGCTAGTGTACCACGTTCTCCGTTTTGCGCAGCATTCTCACCCGCCACAGCATGCAACCACACACTAACTGGCAATACATTTTCAGCATCAACGTGCTGCGCAATCATTGCCCCGACAACGCCGCTTAACACATCGCCACTGCCACCCGTAGCCAATGCTGGGCTGCCGCGACGACATACCCAGCGCATGTCGCTGCCGTAATTCTGTATTAATGTACCTGAACCTTTGAGTAACACATGTGCATGAAAGTTCTGACAAAGTTTTGTAAGGGCCTGCATCCGGTCGGATTCAACGTGTTTTGCACTACTTTGCAGCAAACGCGCGGCTTCGCCAGGGTGCGGTGTAAAATACCAGGTGGCCCCTTCAGGTTTACGGATGGGTTGCTGTGCAAAAATGTTAAGCGCGTCGGCATCCCAAACTACCGGGCCTTCCCAACAACCCACCTGCTCGACCAGTTTTTGCGCCCATTCCGTTTGGCCAAGTCCAGGTCCAATGACGACCACCGATGCGAGCGTCAATAAACGACTTAGATCATCATCAACATGATGCACCATGAGCTCTGGCTGGCTAACGGCCACCGCTAATTGGGATGACCCATGGGTCGCCACCGAGACCTTGCCGGCTCCACATCGCAGTGCAGCGCGCCCAGCAAGGTTTACCGCGCCACTCATGCCAGGGCCACCACCGACGATTAGCACATGACCGAACATACCTTTGTGAGATGCAGCTGCTCGAGTTGGTAAGCACTCACGTACAACATTATGACTTATCGCTCTTAACGCGGGCTTGGCTCTATAAAATGCACCAGCCACGCCTAAATCGGCAAGCTCAATGGCGCCGCAGAAATTTGCCGCCTGACCGGTCACCAACCCAACTTTCATTGCAATCATGGTTACCGTTTTATTGGCGTGTACGGCTATCGGTTTGGGGCAGCCGGTGTCGCTGTCTAACCCTGTGGGAACATCAATACTGAGTACCCAACAGCCTCGTGCTTTATGATTCAATAACTCAACAACACGCTGATAGAGGGCGTCTAAATCACGGGCAAGACCATTGCCAAGCAAGGCGTCCACGACAATGTCGACCCCTTCAAAATGCTGACTTTGCACATCTGTGAGCACAATCGACGAGCCGCCATGATCATGCCATGCTTGCGCGGCTTCTTTAGCGAGCTGCGAACTGGGTTTTGCGCCAGCTACACGCACACGGTAGCCCGCTTGCTGGGCAAGTCGTGCTAGTACCCAGCCGTCGCCGCCATTATTGCCCGGCCCACAAAGTATCAGCAGTTGCGCGCCCACGGGATGCTGTTGCTTAATTGCTAGCAGGCAAGCCTGCGCGGCGCGCTGCATCAGCTGCGCCATACTCACATCATGTTCTGCAGCTGCATTTGCTTCGCCGCTGCGAACTTGTTCGGTGGTATAAATCATCGCACTGAAATCTTTAAGCATCGGTGCATCCTTGTAGGTTTTTTGCTATGTTAGCGCTGCGCTCTATCCTAGAGGATAAATCGAATTGTATGGATTATCATCAACTCGCTGAAGATATTAAACGTTGGGGTACCGAACTTGGCTTTCAAAAGGTCGGTATTACTGATGTTGATTTAAGCACCGAACGCGAACATTTGCAGCGTTGGCTTGACCAAGGCATGCATGGCGACATGGAATGGATGGCGCGTCATGGTGACTTGCGTACCCGCCCCGATCAACTGCATCCAGGCGCTGTGCGAGCTATATCGGTGCGCATGAATTATTTACCGGCCGAAGCTGGTTTTGCTAAAACACTTAAAAATCCTCGTCTTGGCTACATCAGCCGTTACGCCTTAGGTCGCGACTACCATAAACTCATGCGAAAGCGCCTCAAACAGTTGGGCGATAAAATTCAATCAGCTTGTGCCGAGTTGGATTTCAGGCCATTTGTTGATTCCGCACCCATTATGGAAAAACCACTGGCTATAAAAGCCGGACTCGGTTGGCGCGGCAAACACACTTTGGTACTCGATGAAGGCAGCGGGTCTTGGTTCTTTCTTGGCGAATTGCTGGTCAATCTACCGCTACCTATGGATACTGAAGTTGAGGAAAAGTGCGGTACGTGCAGCGCTTGTATTACCATCTGCCCCACGCAAGCAATAGTAGAACCGTACGTGCTTGATGCCAGGCGCTGTATTTCCTACTTAACGATTGAGTTGCGTGACAGCATTCCGGAACAGTATCGGCCGCTGATGGGTAATCGCATTTATGGTTGTGATGACTGCCAGCTCATTTGTCCTTGGAATCGTTATGCCCAGCTGACCGGTGAAGACGATTTCGCACCACGCAAGGATTTGCACGCACCGGAATTACTTGAATTATGGCAATGGGATGAAGAACAGTTTCTGAAGCGTACCGAGGGCTCGCCCATTCGGCGTATTGGCTATGAGTGCTGGCAACGTAACTTAGCCGTTGCCTTCGGTAATGCGCCAACAGATACTGATATTATTGCGGCGCTCGAACAGCGATACCCGAGCAGCACGCCAATGGTTCAAGAGCACATCGAGTGGGCATTAGCACGGCAGCGCTCAGGCGCAGTTAAAGTTGAAAAGCAGGTGATTCGACTTGTGCGCGCGGTCGAGAAGGGGCTAAAGCGTGATGCGTAGAGCCTTTATTTGATTGTTGAACGCTAGGAAGCTCTTTCACAAAGCTTTCTTGCTCCTGCGGACTGCAGGCGACTAAAACCACCATGGTACTCATAATCAAACCCAGTAAAAACTTGTACATGATGCCGCTCCCCCACAATCAACGTTACGGCAGCTATGGTAGCGAGCGACATGACGCCGCTCAACACGTTAAATGAAAGGATTTAGTAAAAGCTCCATAAAAAAGGTCGGAAAATTACAAGCGCCAATTAAATAAACGAATACGTACCTGCTTTTCTGCCTCAACAACCAGCAACAATGCGACACCTATAGCGAGTACCAGCAGCCCATCGCGCCAACCAATTGCCGCTGTACCCAACAACTTTTGTAGCGCGGGCACGTATGTCACGGCCGCTTGCGCCAGCACGATCAACACAACTGCAATCCATAGCGGGCGCGTACCGCGAAGTGAATGCAGTGTCAGAGATGTGCCATAAATATTACGAATAAAAAACAGATGAAATATTTCTAATACCACCGCGGTATTTAGGGCCAAACTGCGCGCCAAATCAAGTGTGTAACCTTGCCCCAGTGCATATTGGAAAATACCAAATATACCCACCATAAAGAGTACTGAAACCAGCACAATGTGCCAAACCAGTGAGGCGCGCAATAATGGCTCGGAGCGCTGCCGCGGCGGCCGTTGCATGCTGTAAGCTTCGGTAGGTTCAAATGCAAGCGTCAGCCCCAAAGTGATGGCAGTAACGAGGTTAACCCACAATAACTGAACTGGGGTTATCGGTAATGCCATGCTCATGAGTAAAGCAACAATGATGGTCATGGATTCGCCCACACTGGTGGGAATATCCCAACTAATCACTTTCTTCAAATTATCGTATACCGTGCGGCCCTGGCGAACCGCCGCCACAATGGATGCAAAGTTATCATCCGTTAGCACTACGTCTGCCGCTTGTTTCGCCGCCTCGCTGCCGCGAATACCCATTACAATACCCACGTCTGCCCGTTTCAAAGCGGGCGCGTCATTCACGCCATCACCTGTCATGGCAACGATATGCTGTTGCGCTTGCAGTGCTTTCACTAACCGCAATTTGTGCGCGGGGCTGGTTCGGGCAAACACATCGGTTGTCGCCAAAACTGCATTAAATTGCTGGTCGTTTAACTTATCCAAATCAGCCCCAGTGAGCACTTTATCCGTATTGATAATACCAACTTGCTGCGCAATTGATCGAGCGGTGCCTGGGTGGTCACCCGTGATCATTTTCACGCCAATCCCTGCTTGCTGGCATTCTTTCACTGCAAGCACTGCTTCAGCACGTGGCGGATCGACAATGCCGACCAAGCCTAACAACACTAAATTTTCAAGACCATCTGACGAGTCCAGCAATACCGTGTCTGGCTCTATACGTCGCTGGGCGAGGGCCAAAACCCGCAGGCCTTGTTGGGCCATATGTTCAGCTTTTTGTTGCCAATAGTTTAGGTTCAAGGGTTGGATATCATGGAGCATTTGCTGCTGTGAGCACATCGATAACACTTGTTCAGGCGCACCCTTTACATGAACGAAACCTTGTCCATCGTGGCTGTGGTTCAGGGTTGCCATGTAACGATATTCAGCATCGAACGGGCGTAAGTCGTCCCGTCGCCATTGCTTCCTTGCGTGTTCAGCTGAGCAGCCAATCTTTGCAGCCAATACCACCAAAGCCCCCTCCATTGGGTCACCGCTTACTGCCCAGTTGTCCTCTTGTTGCTGTAATTCTGCGTCATTACACAACACCGCAACCCGCGCAAGTTGCTGTAGCACGGGATCGGTTTCAATCGCATTAACGTCGCTAATTTCACCGGCCGGATTATACCCCTCGCCCGTAACGTCAAACTGTTCATCGGCAATCACAACTGCCGTCACCACCATTTCGTTTCGGGTAAGCGTTCCGGTTTTATCGGTACAAATGACTGAAACTGCACCTAAAGTTTCGATACTTGGCAAATGACGCACTATGGCATTGCGCCGCGCCATGGCTTGCACCCCAACCGCCAGCGTAATCGTCATAACTGCCGGTAGCCCCTCTGGAATAGCTGCTACCGCTAAACTCACCATTACCATGAACAATTCGGCGAACGGCAGTAGCTCTAGCAGGCTCGCATAAATGAGTAGCAACAATGCCAACGCCAATATGATCAGTGTTAACCATTTGGAAAACCGCGCGGTTTGCACCACCAACGGCGTAGTCAACCGCGTTACTTCCGTTAGCATGACACCAATTTCGCCAAACTCAGTTGCTGTCCCTGTTGCCACCACAACGCCTTGCGCCTGTCCGGTGGTCACCCAGGTACCCAAATAAGCCATGCTAGCGCGGCTGCCCAACGGGGTGTTCACTGCGACTGGTTCAGTTTGCTTGCTCACAGCCTCCGACTCACCGGTAAGCACAGCCTCTTGTACTTGTAGGTTGTGACAGGTAAGCAACCGCACATCTGCTGGAATTCTTGCACCGGGTTCAAGTAAGACAATGTCGCCAACAACCAACTTTTCAGCGGGTACTTCAATGCGGTTACCGCTGCGTAAAACAACGGCTGTTGGCGCCAACATGTGTCGCAAACTCGCTAGTGCTGACTCGGCTTTACCCTCTTGTACGTAACCAATAATGGCATTGATTAGTACTACAGCGAAAATCACCACAGCATCCACATAGTGCTGTAGCATCAAAGTGATAGCCGTTGCGCCTAAAAGTACATAGATAAGTACGTTATGGAACTGCCGAATAAAGCGTTTGAGCGTTGAGGGTGGTGGTGGCTCAGGAAGTGCATTTGGCCCATTGTTCGCCAGACGAAGTGCTGCCTCAGCTTCACTTAAGCCTATTTTAGACGAGTTAACAGCTCGCAAGATTACGGCTGCGTCTTCAGCGTGCCAATTGGAAAGCATGAGGCCCCCAAAAAACTTGGTTGTGCGCTAAGCGTTGCCGTTTAACGCCTTAATATTCGCCAAAATTTCTTCAAAAAAGGCCGCGCCCTTTTTGGTTGCGAACTCAATGTTTCGCTCAGGAATACGTTCTGGTTTAGCATAACTCGCTAACGCTGCACTTAACCCGTCCTCGCGCAACAAATGTAACATTGGGTACGGCGACCGATTGGTATAATTTGCCGCATCATCAGCATCACAACCGGCAAACTGATAGTTTGGATGAAAAGTCGCGAGTTGATAAACTCCCGTATAACCTTCCAGCTCGAGTAAACGCTCTGCGTAATCAACAAGTTCCAGATAGTCATGAAAATCGTCAACCCCCGAAGGTAATAGAAGCAGTGCGGTGGCAATGTCTTGGTTATCATCAAGCTTTTTGCAAAGGTTTAACAAGCTTTGTAATTGCTCTGCGGAAGCATCGCTTGGCTCAACCTGATAATCAATGCTTTGCCGCTCAACTTCTTGCCGTGCAAATGGGCACAGATTAAATCCAACGATGACTTGTTCTACCCACGCTGCAGTTTGCGCAATTAATTTTTCAGAGTTTTGATTCATAGTTTCGGGTTGTAAACCACTTCCCATAAATGTTGTTCGGGGTCCATAAAGTAACCGGCATAACCGCCCCAAGCGGTTGCTTTCGCCGGTTTAATCCACTGTGCACCTGCTGCCTGAGCTTCTTTCAGCACGGCATTAACTTCGGCTTCAGAAGCCACATTATGGGCTAGCAATACATGGGTTGGCGAGGCTGGGGTTACTGGTAGCCCAGCGTCGTTCGCTAAGCTATCACGCGGCCACAATGCGAACATTAGCCCACCATCGAGTTTAAAAAAAGCCACGGCGCCATGTTCATATTCTTTACCAACGATTCCTTCTGTCGCCCAACCGAGCCCGTCGCGATAAAACGCGACGGCTCGCTCCAAATTACTTACTGTAAGTGTAATAAAGGAGATATGGGGACGCATGAGTTAGCCCTTAGGGTTCGGGCCAAAGCGGTTCTCGCCTGGTGTGCCGTCTAACACAAAGAATACTAACAGCACGATGCCACCAATCAGCGGAATAAGGCTAATTAACAACCACCACCCTGACCGATCGGTATCATGCAACCGCCGAACACCAACTGCAATTGATGGAATTAAAACAGCTAAACCGTAGATAACACTTAGCAGACCAACACCAGCTTCTGGATCACCGAGACCCAAAAAGCCATCGATAAAGCCTAAAACTAAAGAGATGATCACGTTGAATAATATGAAAAACCAATATTCAGAGCGGCGCGCACGGCCAGTAAACACAGCATATTTCTTGAGTACGGCAATATACCAATTCATGTTATTTTCCTTTTTATAATGCCCTTATTGTTATCGGTCCGGCGCATTGTTGGGCTCGATACGCCAGTACTGCATTCCGTTTGCAAAAAATAACCTAAATACTCTTACTTGTGCTTGCGCAGATAGTCAATCGCGCCTGTTACGGCAGCAACTTGTGCATCAATACATTCTGCTGGCGAAGCGTTGTCGCTATCGGGATAAACCTCGGTTGTGCTGACATATGGCGCATCGGTTAACCCCATACATAACCCCAGCTGTTTACCGGCGTAATGAATAACGCCTTCTTGCTCAATGGGTGCTCCAATCAATTTGCCATTTTCATCAGCTGGCGCAATGTGGGTAACTTTTCGCACTGAATCAATGATTGCTTTTTGGAAGTCAGGCGTCGGTTGTTCAGAATTACCGACAGTATAAAATCCGTCTGGAATATTCCAATTGGTGTTCACCGTGCCGTCGCGCGCAGCTAAGGCGGGCCTAAATTCAGAGTTATCTGTATCGGTTGTTTCATGCAAATCAATGTGCATTAGAAACTCTAAGTTGTGCCGCGCAAGGTAGTCCATAATGGCTGCGCATTCACCCGCAGGGCTGTCTTGCTTAAACGAACGATTTGGATCAATAGCGAATGGATTCCAACGATTAATCGTTTCGTAGCCCCAAGGACTGATGCACGGTGCGACGAGAATATTAAACCACTGACTGTAATGTTCTGCCTGCTGTTTAACAAACGCCAATGCACCATGTACGCCTGAAGTTTCGTAACCGTGAACGCCACCAGTGACCAGAATGTTCGGTTTAGTGCTGTCCCATTGGCGGGTTTTAACTAAAAACAACGGGAACGTATTGTTGGAATAATCCAAGGCACCGTATTGCTCAACATCAAAACGATCGTGCAATGTATTAATTTGGCTGACAACATCTTCGAAGTAAGAACGCTTCGCTTCTTGTGCGGCAAGCCACTGTTGCTTTTCTTCCGCTCCCCAAGGCTTTCCTGGAGTTCCAATTGGATACTGCTGGTCTGTCATGCATTTACCTTTTGCGTCACGCTGAATTTATTAAGCCACTAAATCAATGGCGATTTGCACCAAAACGACAATATTGGCAATGACACCAATAATGAAAAAATAGCTGCGGGGGCTTGGGTTGCGTTCCGTCGCAATGCCGTAATACAACAACATGTGTACGATGCGTGCGAAGGCAAACGCCCATACCGATATGGCAAACCATTGCGAATCAACGCCAACGAAAATCGCTAAAAATGCCGCAGCAATAAAAAACGGAACGTTTTCGAGGCTGTTATGGAACGTGCGATGTGCACGAAAAACGAACGAATCGTGACTGAGAGTTTCATCAATCTTACCGGGCACGGCGCCTGCTTGTTTTGCTTTTGCGCCACTGGCAATAATCCATTGCACCATTACCGTGGTTAAAATAACCCACAAACCACCATACACTAAATGACTCATAACTCGCCCTTACAGTGAATAAAGTTAACCTAACAGTAGCGGGTTAGCGGGTAAGGTGCAATATTAGCTACTCGGGTTTGAAAATCCCGATAAGCCCTTCCTGATTCACGGTGCTGGATGGCTTTTTGGCGTCGGCTTTGGATGCCGCAGGTGGCTTGGCGCCACGCTCCGAGAACTCATGCCCACATTGCACACAACTCACTTTCTCTTGCTCACCTTGGATGGTTAACATGAGGGTGTCTTGCGCATGACACGCTGGGCATTCTGCGCCAGCGATAAAACGTTTACGAGCTTGAGTCATATTCACCTCTGTTGCTATCAGGTATAATTGTCGCAGAAACTTAGCAGAACACCAAGTCAGGGCTTTCTATGATAAACATTCGCGCGATGTCGTTAATGCGCGGCGGCAAATTGTTGCTCGAAAATGCAGATATTACCATTTTCCCAGGCCATCATGTGGGTTTGGTTGGCCGTAATGGCACTGGTAAGTCGTCATTGTTTGCCTTACTTCGCCATGAGTTAAGTGTTGAGCAAGGCGATTGTGAGGTACCGCGAGGCTGGCGTATTGCGAGTGTAAAACAAGAAACACCTGCGCTTGAACGCTCAGCACTTGAGTATGTGCTTGACGGTGACGAAGAGCTAAGAAGTCTTGAAGCGCAACTCGCACAGGCCGAACAAAGCAATGACGGCCATGCCATTGGTGCCTTGCATGACAAACTTGCCACCATCGGTGGCTATGATGCACCTTCAAGGGCCGCAGCGCTGCTGAATGGCCTTGGCTTTCAGCCAGAACAAATTTACCACCCCGTTAAAGCTTTTTCCGGGGGATGGCGCATGCGCTTAAACCTTGCCCAAGCGCTGATCGCTCGCGCTGACCTGTTGCTGTTGGATGAGCCCACTAACCATTTGGACGTCGATGCAATTTTCTGGTTGGAAGACTGGCTACAGCGCTTTCCCGGAACATTAATGGTCATTTCGCATGATCGGGATTTTCTCGACGCCGTTGCCCAGCAAATTATTCTCATTGAGCATCAAACCGCGACCACCTATAACGGTAATTACAGCAGCTTCGAGCGCCAGCAAGCCGAACACTTGGCCCAGCAAGAAGCACAGTTCGAAAAAGAACAGGCTCAGCGCAAGCATTTACAGACTTATATTGACCGGTTTCGTTACAAAGCCAGCAAAGCCAAACAAGCACAAAGCCGAATTAAAGCATTGGAACGGCTGCAGGCAAGTGCGCCATTGCGCGCCGCTAGCGGGTTTAATTTTAGTTTCCGTGCGCCCGAGCAGCTACCAAACCCGCTGTTAACACTCGAGAAAGTACAAGCGGGTTATGGCGATACGGTTATTTTAAAAGGCATCAAATTCAACTTAGTCCCCGGCAGTCGTATCGGCTTGTTGGGCCGAAACGGCGCCGGTAAGTCCACCTTGGTTAAATTATTAGCGGGTGAACTTAAGGCGCAAGCCGGGGTGGTAGAACTCAACCCGGGCGTTAAACTTGGCTATTTTGCCCAGCATCAGTTGGAAATGCTCGATATTAATGCCTCACCACTTATGCATGTTCAACGGCTTGATCCAACCGCAACGGAACAAACCTTGCGAGACTTTATTGGTGGTTTTGGCTTTTCGGGTGACGCCGCAACCGCGAAAGTTGCCCCCATGTCTGGCGGCGAAAAAGCACGCTTAGTATTGGCTTTAATTGTTTATCAAAAACCCAATCTATTGCTGCTGGATGAGCCGACCAACCATTTGGACAGCACCATGCGCGAAGCGCTGGTTTATGCCCTGCAAGACTTTACCGGCGCGATGGTTATTGTGTCGCATGATAGGCATTTGCTACGCACCACTGTGGACGAGTTTTATCTGGTGGCAAATCAGCATGTCGAACCCTTTGCTGGTGACCTAGACGCTTATCACGACTGGTTGAAAAAGCACACCCAAGCTGCCGCAATAGCTGACAACGCCAGCAGCGGGAAAGCCGACCGCAAAGCTGAGAAACGGCAGGCCGCCGAACAACGCCAAGCGTTGAAGCCGCTAAAAGACCGTGTGCTCAAAGCAGAAAAGACGATGGCTCAGCTCGAGCAAAAATTGGCTGACTTGAACACGAAACTTGCCGACAACGGACTTTACGAAGAAGCTCGCAAAAACGAACTGACCGATTTGCTCAAACAACAGGCCTCCACACAAAGTCTGTTAAATGCTGCGGAAGAAGACTGGATGGCCGCTGAAGAAGCACTACAAGAAGTACAGAATGAGGCAAGCAACTAATGGAAATTCCGTGGCAACAAGTAAACCCAGAAACATTAACCGGCATTATTGAAGCTTTTGTACTGCGCGAAGGCACAGACTACGGTGACCACGAAAAATCACTGCAGCAAAAAGTTGACGATGTTCGTGCACAATTAGAGCGCGGTGAGGCGGTATTAGTCTGGTCAGAACTGCACGAGACGGTGAATATACTCCCAGCTAATCACCGTTTCGATGATGAATGAAAACACTCTGCCACGGCACCGCCGGGTCACCTAAAATAATGAAATTTGGGTTGCCTAAATCAGCTTCTTGGTTGTAGGTAAGTGGCTTAAAGTTCTCATCAACAATGCGCCCCCCGGCTTCACCGACAATAACTTCCGCGGCGGCTGTATCCCATTCGCCTGTTGGCCCTACGCGTAAGAAGCAATCCGCTTTACCTTCGGCGATCATGCACGCTTTGAGCGAACAACTGCCGGCAGGTAGCATGGCTAATTCGCGGTCCCCGGTCATGCGCTGCAACACGCGCTCACGCGGCTGACGGCGGCTAATTGCCATATGAATCACATCTTGATCAGGGTCCGCAAGACGCCGTATGTGAATTCGCTGCTTGCCATGCACATCTTCACGATACGCACCCTGCCCGCTTTGGGCCGTATAGAGCACATCGCCTGCTGGCCAATAAATCACACCCAGCACGGGCTGATTGTGCTCCACCAACGCAATAATCACGCCAAAATCCCCACTTCTGGCAATAAATTCCTGGGTACCGTCGATTGGGTCAATAATCCAGTAGCGCGGCCACTTCTTGCGTTCCTCAAACGTCAGGTGGGTGCCTTCTTCTGACAAAATGGGAATATCTGGCGTGAGCGCTGCAAGGCCATCAACAATCAATCGGTTGGCGGCAAAATCGGCACTGGTAACCGGTGAGTCATCTGCTTTTTCGTAGGTTTCGTAGGCTTGTTCTTCGTACAATTCAAGAATTAAATCGCCTGCCTTCAGTGCCACCTCCGCGGCTCCTGTTAACCATTGGTGCAACTGCTCAACGGAACTGTTGTCATTCATCGTTGCAATTCCCTTAAGGTCATCAGAAGCGCGGCGATACTGCGCGCTTCGGTAAAGTCTTCTTGCTCAAGCAGCGCATCCGCTTTACTAATTAACCATGGCACCGGCTCTAACGGTTCAGGCTCATCACCGGGTAAGCTCTCTGGATACAAATCACGCGCTATAAAAATATGCATGGTGGCCGAAAAAAATTGCGGCGCCATCGTTACACTTTTCAGCGGTATCAATTGCTTCGCACCATAGCCAATTTCTTCTTTTAACTCGCGGTTTGCTGCTTCTTCAGGTGTTTCACCAGGGTCAATTAAGCCTTTGGGGAAGCCAAGTTGGTAGTTATGCAGGCCTGCCGCGTATTCGCGGACCAACATTAATGTGTCGTTATCAACAAATGGAACAATCATCACAGCACCGCGGCCACTGCTGGCCATGCGCTCAAATTGCCGCTCAACGCCGTTACTAAAACGAAGATCGATCGCCTCAATACGCAACAGCCTGCTGGTTGCTACAATTTGTCGAGTCAAAATTTCTGGAATGGGTTTGTACGCCATGACGATTCCATTAAACTGGCTGAATACATCATCTTTCCGTTACTATAACGGCAAAGAAGCAAGCGGTACAACCAGAAGGAGCAGTTGATGAGCCCAACAGACCTGCAATTTGACGCAGTTGTTATTGGAAGTGGCCCCGGCGGCGAAGGCGCAGCGATGCAATTAGCTAAAAACGGGCGCAAAGTAGCAATGGTTGAAAAGCACAGTTCAATTGGTGGTGGTTGTACCCATTGGGGTACCATTCCTTCGAAAGCTTTACGCCACTCGGTCAGTCGCCTTATCGAATACAATGCCAACCCATTATTTGCAGCGGAGCGCATTCAGCGCGGGTTAACCTTTGCCGAAATACTCCGCCACGCGCAGGGTGTCATTCGTAAACAAGTGGGGTTACGCAGCAGTTTTTATGAACGTAACGGTGTTGACGTGATTCATGGCACCGCAGAGTTCGAAACACCGCACCGCTTGAAAATCACGCAAACTGACGGCACCACAGAATACATCACGACGAAACAGGTCGTCATCGCGACTGGCTCGCGCCCCTACCATCCACCTGATGTTGATTTCAGCCATGAACGCGTTTACGACTCGGATACCGTACTGAACTTAACCCACGAGCCGCGCAGTATTATTATTTACGGCGCTGGCGTAGTGGGTTGTGAGTACGCCAGTATATTTCGTGGTCTTGGCGTTAAAGTCGACTTAATTAACACACGCAGTCGCTTACTGAGTTTTTTGGATGCCGAGATTTCTGACGCTTTGAGTTATCACCTGCGTAATAGTGGTGTGGTGATTCGTCATAATGAAGAATACGAGCGCATCGAAGGCCACGAAGATGGCGTGACCTTATATACACAATCGGGTAAACGTATCGATGCCGATTGCTTGCTATTTGCTAACGGTCGCTCCGGCAATATTGAGCAGCTCAAGGTGGATAATGTGGGTTTGAAACCAAACCATCGCGGGCAACTTGAAGTGAATAAGCATTATCAAACCAAAGTCGACTCTATTTATGCCGTGGGCGATATTATTGGTTACCCTTCTTTGGCTAGCGCGGCCTACGATCAAGGCCGTATTTGTGCAACCGCGATGTTATTTGATGAATGTGATCAGCGGTTGATCAGTGATATTCCAACTGGGATTTATACCATTCCAGAAATCAGCTCCGTGGGTAAAACAGAAGAAGAACTGACAGAACAAAAAGTGCCGTATGAAGTGGGCCGTGCGCAGTTTAAACATTTAGCGCGCGCTCAAATTTCAAATATGGCCGTAGGTAACCTGAAAATTTTGTTTCATCGTGAAACCAAAGAAGTGTTGGGTATTCATTGTTTTGGTGAGCGCGCCTCTGAAATTATTCACATTGGCCAGGCCATCATGGAACAAAAAGGTGAAGGCAATACCATTGAGTATTTCGTAAATACCACGTTTAACTACCCGACTATGGCTGAAGCCTACCGGGTAGCAGCATTGAATGGTCTGAATCGAGTGCGCGGTTAACGCGCACTTTCGGCTTTTATCTCTAGCGGCAATTCGACACGCACACACAAACCGCCAAGTCGCTGGCTGCTGCCAAACAGCACGCGACCGTGGTGCCGTTCCACAATGCGCTTCACAATCGCTAAACCAAGGCCAGAGCCCTTAGTGGATCGTGCTTTGTCACCTTGCGTAAAGGGTTGCAACACGTGCTCAATTTGATTTGCTGGAATGCCCGGCCCATCATCACACACCTTAAACCAAGCCATTTTCCGCTGGTTGTCATAGCCAGTTTCAACAAGTACTTTTTCATGCCCATAGCGCTCGGCATTTTCCAGTAGGTTTATGAGAACCCGCTTGATGGAAATTTCCCGTACCGGCACGTCCGGCATCTCGTTATAGATAACTTCTATTTTGGAATGCCATGAATCTGGAACATGCGCAACCACGTCTTCCACCAAGTAGTTCAGATTCTGCTGGTCATTGTCGGCTGACGTGTCGCTGCGAATGTAATCAATAAATTGATCGATAATGGCGTTCATATCGTCAATGTCGCTGATGATTCCTTCGGCCAAATAATCTTCATTCGGTGGCATCATCTCAGTCGCCAAGCGAATACGTGTCAGCGGTGTACGCAGGTCATGCGAAACCCCAGCCATCAACAGCGCCCGATCTTGCTCGAGTTGCTTGACCCCTTGACTCATCTGGTTAAAAGCTCGCGTTACAGCAATCACCTCGCTGGAACCGCGTTCTGGTAGTTGGTCTGGATAGTCACCTTGGCCAATCTGCTTGGCGGCGGCCTCGAGCGCTTTAAGTGGCCGATTTTGCCAATTGGTGAAAACCATGCCGCCGAAAACGCTGAGTGCACCAATTAGTACTAAGTAAAACAACAAAGGTGAGAACCGGGCTTCGTCAAAGCTATCCAGCTCTATCACCAACCAATAGCCGGGCAGGTTTTCCGTGCGCAACCACACTTTATAGACTGCGCCTTGCGAAATTCGCACTTCGGTATTGGCTTGCAAGAGGTCAGATAATTGAGCAGAGAGGAAGTTATAGGTCGTGGTGTCTGCCAACCCTTGCTGAACGGCATCGTTAATACTAACACCGCGAATTCCCGTTGCTTCGGTGTAACTTGTTACCAGTGTCTGTTGTTGTTCCGCGGTCAGTTCAACCTGATCAATCCACTGATCAAGTGCCAAAATACCCTGCACCTGCCGCGCGACCACACTGCTAATTTGTTGCATGCTTGGTTTCACCACATACAAACCAATCATAATGTAGGACACGATTTGATTGATCAGTAACAACGCGGCAATTAACGCGACCGTACGGGCAAATGCCGAACGCGGAAATAAATGCATATTAGTTTGATTTACCTGCTGCCTGTTTACCGTCTGGAACAAACACGTAACCCAGCCCCCACACCGTTTGAATATAGCGTGGGTTGGCCGGATCGGTCTCAAGCATGCGGCGCAAGCGTGAAACTTGCACATCAATGCTACGTTCTAAAGCACTGTAGTCACGGCCGCGTGCTTGGTTCATCAGCTTGTCGCGTGACATTGGCTGACGCGGGTGTGTAACCAACGCTTTCAATACAGCAAACTCACCGCTGGTGAGTGGCATCGGTTGATCACCACGGAACATTTCCCGTGTGCCTAAATTAAGATGAAACTCACCAAAGGAAATTTCTTGGTCTTCTGCGCTTGGTGCGCCAGGAATTTCTTTGCCGCGACGGCGCAGCACCGCGCGGATGCGTGCCAGCAATTCGCGTGGGTTGAACGGCTTGGCCAAGTAATCGTCGGCACCAAGCTCAAGCCCAATGATACGGTCTACTTCATCGCCCTTTGCGGTTAACATAACAATTGGAATGTCATTGTTTTGCTGACGCAAACGGCGACAAATCGACAAGCCATCTTCGCCCGGCAACATCAAGTCGAGAACCAGCAAATGAAAGTTTTCACGTTCCAGCAAACGATTCATCTGCTCGCCTTCGCCTGCGGAGCGCACGTAAAAGCCTTGTTCTTGCAAGTATCGATCAAGCAAACTGCGCAACCGCGCATCATCATCTACAACGAGAATTTTAAAGGTTTCTTGGCTCATAATTTTATGCTCAGTGAAGCTAACTTTTGCACTATATGCGATGCAAACTAGTTTGCCAACAAAGGCTTGTAACGAAAGGTTTCAGGCGTACTCAATCCGGTTACGACCATTGTGTTTGGCTTGATACAACGCTCGGTCTACCCGGCTTAAGATACGCTCTCGATCGTCGCCTTCCTTAAGCATGGTTACCCCGATACTCACGGTTACTTGGCCGTGTTTAAAGGTATGCGCTTGCACGCTATGACGAATTCTCTCTGCGGCGGTAAACGCGCCTTCACTACCAACATTTGGCATAATAACAGCAAACTCTTCGCCACCCACCCGTGCGGCTGTATCAATGTCACGTGTAAGGCCGCGCAATAATTTCCCGATACTTCTCAGCACCTCGTCGCCCTTGCTATGCCCATGACTATCATTAATTGCTTTAAAATGATCCACATCAAGCAGTAGTAAGCCCCCTGTGCTTGCGTTGCGTTTCACCAACGCCAAATGCTTTTCGAGTGAGGCTTCAAAACTTCGGCGGTTATCTAATTGGGTCATTTCATCTGTGGTGGCAAGTCGCTGTAGTTGTTCGTTCAGTGCAAGTAGCTGTTCTTGTTTCGCTTCTAAATCTGCTTGTGCTAATTCCAGAGCATCGGTGGCCTCGCGCTCCGCGGCGAACGCCTGCTCTGCTTCTTTACGGGCGCTGAGCAGTTGGTCTTCAAAAATAAATCGCCGCTGAATCGGCATCATCGCGAACATATAGACTAAGCTGCCATCCGTTTCAACCGCAGTGGCGTTCATTAGCACAGGAACTTCGTCGCCTTTTTTATCACGCAGCCGCAAATACATTTCTTCCACATTGCCATGGTGTTGCAATAAGGGAAAAACGTGTGTGAGAAAGAACAACTTACCCGAACGAGTAAATAGCGAATTAATGCTTTGCCCAATCAATTCGTTGCGTTGATACCCAAGCAAATTCAGCAGCATGTCGTTAATTTCAACAACATGATGATTATTGTGGATGGCCATTAGTCCAACCGGCGCGTGACCGATCCAATGCTCAGATTTGATCATAAATTTGCCAGTATCTCCTGACTAACGTTTTCCGGGGCGCTTAAATGCGGGTAATGCCCGATGGCATCGAGCCGAACTAGCTTTGCTTGTGGAATGTGTAGCGCCATGAAATGAATCACCTCAAGCGGCACAATAACATCAACGTCGCAGTACAGTAAGGTGATGGGCACAGGTATCTGGCTGAGTTTGTCACGGTTGTCCGACAAAAACACTGCCTCGGCAAACTTACGCGAAATAACCGGATCGGAATTCGCAAAGCTTTTTCTTAATTCGTCAGCAAATTCTGGTCGATGGCTGTTTTTCATTACTATTGGGGCCAAATAACCAGCCCACTCAAAATGATTGCGCTCCATCATGGATAACAACTCGAGAATATCTTCGCGCTCGAATCCGCCTTCGTAGTCACAATCATTGACGTATCGAGGCGAGGGCCCAATTGCGATAAGTTTTGAAAATAAATCAGGTCGCTTAATTGACGCCAGCATAGCCATCATACCGCCAACAGAATGCCCAACAAAGTCGATAGCACCGTAATTGAGGGCCTCAATGACTTCGATGAGATCATCAACATACCCGTCTAGATCACTGTATTTCTTGAGCGTATAAGCACTAAAATCCGAACGTCCGCACCCGACATGGTCGAACGTTATCGGCGCGATAGTAGCGGGCATGTAAGATATGACCGGCTCCCAAATTAATTGGTCACACCCAAAGCCATGCCCAAATAGCACTGGGCGGCCCTGTTTGCGGTGCTCTATAATATGATTCCGTCGGCGTACATCGACTTTCGGCATGGTTTACTCCGCAGCTGCAATTGATTGAAAATAGGATCTTCGAACCTGTATTTCCAGTCTTTTCTTGCCACAATAGCGTTTGAACGTCACTCTAGTCTTCGATTTTTTTAGTAATAACGCTTAACTGAGCCAAAGAGCAACCAAATAACCGATGAAAACAAATCTAATTAGCCGTACGGGTTATCTTAAACTTCAACAAGAGTTGGACCACTTGTGGCGCGTAGAACGTCGTGAAACCACTGAAAAAGTAACTTGGGCAGCCAGCCTTGGCGATAGAAGTGAAAACGCGGATTACAAATACAATAAGCAGAAGTTGCGTCAAATTGATCGCCGCATTCGGTTCTTGCGCAAACGCCTTGAGCAACTAAAAATTGTCGACTACTCCCCGCAGCAAGAAGGCAAAGTGTTCTTCGGTGCCAGTGTTGTCGTTGAAGACGAGCATGGTGAACAACGTAGCTTTACGATAGCTGGCCCCGACGAAATTTATCAACGCGACGATGTTATTTCGATTGATGCCCCCATGGCACGTGCAGCACTTGGCAAGCAAGTTGACGATGAGTTTGTGGTGCAAACCCCCAACGGCCCCAAACTTTGGTTTGTGAACCAAATAACTTACCACTTTACGCGATAACAACACCTAAACGCACACAAGCCAGAATCAGCCTGATATACTTGGGCACATTTTTTGGTTCACAAGGACAACATGAGAGAAGCTATGAGCTCGATTACTCAGCAAATCGCGAACGAATTAGCGGTCAGTTCGCAGCAAGTACAAGCTGCTATCGCGCTACTTGACGACGGTGCTACGGTGCCTTTTATTGCCCGTTACAGAAAAGAAGCAACGGGCGGTTTAGACGACACGCAACTGCGTAATTTAGCCCAGCGCTTAACTTACTTGCGTGAGCTGGATGACCGGCGCGCAGTGATTTTGGCAAGCATCCGTGAACAAGATAAGCTGACGGCTGAACTCGAGCGGTCGATTTTATCAACCGAGTCAAAAACCGAGTTAGAAGATTTATACCTCCCGTTTAAACCGAAGCGTCGCACTAAGGGGCAAATTGCTATTGAAGCAGGTATCGAGCCACTTGCCGATGCTTTATTTGCTGACCCGAGCTTAACCCCTGAAACAGAAGCGCAACAGTTCATTAATGCCGACGCTGGTTTTGCTGATGAAAAAGCCGTGCTTGATGGTGCCCGTTTTATACTGATGGAACGCTTTGCTGAAGATGCCGCGTTGCTGAAAAAAGTGCGTGACTACTTATGGAATAACGCAGAAATCACCAGCACACTGGCACCCGGCAAAGAAGCTGAAGGCGCAAAATACCGCGACTATTTCGAATTTCATGAAGCCATTAAGAAAATACCTTCGCACCGCGCATTGGCATTATTTCGCGGCCGTAACGAAGGTATCTTGCAGCTCAAACTCAACGCTGACCCGCAGCAAGAGGACCCTAAAGCTCACAGCCACGGCGAGCACCTCATTGCTGCGCACATTGGCTGGCATGATCAAGGCCGCGCTGGCGATGCTTGGTTACAGCAAACGGTTCAGTGGACATGGCGCATTAAAATACTGCTGCACATGGAAACCGAATTATTCGGTTCAGTGCGCGAGCGCGCCGAGACCGATGCCATTCAAATTTTTGCCAACAACTTAAAAGATTTATTGATGGCGGCACCTGCCGGCGACAAGGTCACCATGGGCTTAGACCCAGGCGTTCGTACCGGCATTAAAGTTGCAGTGGTGGACTCAACCGGTAAAGTGCTTGGCACCAATACGGTATTTCCATTCCAGCCCCAAAACCAAGTCGATAAAGCCATGCGTACCTTGGCTGGCATGTGTAAGCAACACAAAGTAAAACTCATTTCGATTGGCAATGGCACGCATTCGCGCGAAACCGACAAGCTAGTTGGCGAAATGCTAAAAGCCAACCCGGAAATAAAAGCCGCAAAAGTGATCGTTAACGAAGCTGGGGCATCTGTTTATTCTGCTTCTGAACTTGCTGCCAACGAATTCCCAGATTTGGATGTGTCACTTCGTGGCGCCGTATCGATTGCTCGCCGATTGCAAGACCCGCTGGCTGAGCTGGTGAAGATAGAACCTAAATCAATCGGTGTCGGCCAATATCAGCACGATGTTAGCCAAGCGCAACTCGCGCAAAGCCTTGATGCTGTCGTGGAAGACTGTGTAAACGCTGTCGGAGTGGATATTAATACCGCTTCAGTAGCGTTGCTGGCACGCGTTGCGGGTTTAACCAAAACGCTCGCGCAGAACATTGTTACGCATCGGGATAGTCACGGTCGCTTCACGGCACGCAAGCAGCTTCTGAAAGTTGCCCGCATGGGGCCTAAGTCATTTGAACAAGCGGCTGGCTTCTTGCGCATCATGAACGGTGAGCAGCCGCTTGACGGTTCTGCGGTTCACCCAGAGGCCTACCCGGTTGTTGAGCGCATTGCTGCCGCTAATGCGCGCGAAGTGAACGACATCATTGGCGATTCAAGCTTCTTGAAGAATTTAAACGCCGCTGATTATACCGATGACACGTTTGGGCTTCCGACCATACAGGACATCTTGCGTGAGCTTGATAAACCGGGTCGTGACCCACGCCCTGAGTTTAAAACAGCGAGCTTTAAAGATGGCGTAGACGACATCAAGGATTTGAAGCCTGGCATGACACTCGAAGGCGTCGTCAGTAATGTTGCTGCCTTTGGTGCCTTTGTGGATATTGGTGTTCACCAAGACGGTTTAGTGCACGTATCGGCTTTGGCAGATAAGTTTGTCAGTGACCCGCGCGAAATTGTCAAAGCTGGCGATATTGTGAAGGTTAAAGTGCTTGAAGTTGACGTACCACGCAAACGTATCAGCTTAACCATGCGCTTGCATGATGAGCCAACAGCTCAAGCGCCCGCTGCAACGAACACAAAATCCTCAGGTAAGCCACAACAACCAGCTTCAGCAAAACCAAAGGGCAAAGCTGCGGCGCCAGCGAACTCAGCTATGGGATCAGCCTTTGCTGATGCCTTTGCCAAAGCAAAGAAATAGCACCCACAAAAAAGCCGACCGTAGCATTGTGACTGCGGTCGGCTTTCAATTCTTATTCATCAATTAAACGCTTTGTGTACCTTGCATATTGCCTTGAATTGTTCGTTGCAATAGTTGGTGGAACTCGCGTTTATGCGCGACGAATACCTCACGCATTGCATCCGCTTTAGCCTGCAGCTCTGCTAAGGTGGGCACATGCACACTGTCTACGAGTGCTTTCGTTTTAATGTCTAACAATTGCTTGCGTACCTGATAGTACTCACGCAACTTGGCAACCATAACGTCAAATTCATCATGCAGTTTCGCCATGGTTGTTTCGCACGAAACTTCTGCTTTTGCAGTGGCTTTCTTAAACTGCATTTCTAAGCGCGCTTTTTCAACTTGGTAACCGTTAGTGCGTTTTAAGTTGCGCGTTAAACCAACCCACGAGCAAGCACGAATCAACCACTTGGTTGGGTCAAACTGCCACCAGCGAATGCCATTGCGGTAATCCGCCGAGAAAATATGGTGGTAATTGTGGTAGCCCTCGCCAAAGGTCAAAAATGCTAACACACCATTATCGCGGGCCGTGTTGCGATCCGTATAAGTTTGCTTACCCCATATGTGCGCCAGCGAGTTAATAAAGAATGTTGTGTGGTGATTAATCACTAAGCGAGCAAACCCCACTAAAATTATTGCACCCCATACATCGCCAAGCATCAAACCTAGCGCGACAGGCCAACCGAAGGTGGTTAGTAACGTCAGGGTTAAATAATTACGATGTTGCCACATCACAATTGGGTCTTTTTGAATGTCTTTCACGTTGTCGTAGTTGGTGTACCGCGACGCTTGATATTCACGCAGCATCCAACCGATGTGCGAATACCAAAACCCGCGTTTCGCTGAATACGGATCTTTGTCGTTGTCGTCAACATGCTTATGGTGTTCGCGGTGATCAGACGACCAATGCAATGCACTGTTCTGCACTGCAAGCGCGCCACCTAATGCGAATAGTATGCGCAATGACCAATGTGCATCATAGGTACGATGCGCCCATAACCGATGGTAACCGGCGGTAATTGAAATACCAGCAAAGCCAATGGTCGCAATTAAGCCAACGATGAGCCCCGTAGAAAAACCATGGGTGAAGCCGTACCAAGGTACGCCAATAGCGGCAACCAAAAAAGTAATAGCAAAAACACTTAGGTTAAGCCAAAGAATCGGGGGTTTTTCAGCGGCAGCTGAATTTTGATGTGACGACATAAATATAAACCAACTTAACTACGTAAAAGAAATACACATTCATTTCAGTGAACACTTGTTCGCTCAATTTACCTACACCAATCGCTCAACGCAAGCATTATCGCTCAAAAAACGATGAATTGCGTGAACACACGTTCACTGACATAATCACCTTTGACGACATTTAGAGCAGAGAGTTCCATCACTATGGCAGGCGTTCGAGCAGCCCAAAAAGAAAAGACCCGACGCGCACTTATTCAAGCGGCCATGAACCAGTTAAGTGCGGAACATGGATATGCCAGCTTAAGCTTACGCGAAGTTACGCGCGAAGCCGGTATTGCGCCAACGTCTTTTTACCGCCATTTTCAAAACATGGAAGAGCTCGGCTTAACGTTAGTCGACGAAGGCGGCTTAACCCTGCGCCAATTATTGCGCCAGTCACGCCAACAAATCGCTAAAGGTGGCTCAATCATTCGAGCCTCAATAACCACCTTTATGGAATTCGTCACCAATAATACCGCTATTTTCCGTCTGCTGCTGCAAGAGAAGTCTGGGAACTCAAGGGAGTTTCGACTCGCGGTAACACGCGAAGTTGAGCATTTCACCGCTGAGTTGGTCGATTATTTAGTGGATGAACAAAATTTTGAACGTTATCTTGCTGAGCTGCAGGCTGACGCGATTGTTCGCATTGTGTTTAGCGCAGGCGCCGACGCACTCGATGCCGATGCAAAAGAAAGGCATCGACTTGCTGAACAAACAATTGCGCAGTTACGGATTATTGCACTTGGCGCAGAAGCTACCCGTACAGCGGCCAAAACCAGAGAATAAGGGGCACGGTGGCAGCGGTTAAAACCATAGTCAGCGGTAACCCTAACTTCCAGTAATCGCCGAAAGCATACCCACCAGGCCCCATAACTAAGATATTCGACTGATGCCCAATGGGGGTGATAAATGGTAGTGCAGCGCCAACCGCAACCGCCATTAGGAATGGATCTGGCGCAACACCCAAGCTTTCCGCCATGTTTAAACCGATTGGTGCCATCAGCACCGCTGCGGCGGCGTTATTTACAATATTCGACAAACTAATCGTCACCACCAGTAGAATTGTCATTGCAACCGCCGCCGGTGCGTCACTACTCACAACGAACGCCCATTCCGCTAGCGTATGCGCCGCCCCACTTCGCTCTAAGGCACCACCAAGTGGTATGGTCGCACCAAGTAACACAACGATTGGCCAGTCGACGTTCTCATACAGTTCGCGCAACGGAATGATATTCGCTAACACCATCGCGCCCGCAGCGGCAGTAAAAGCTACCGGCACTGACAATAGCCCCAACGCACTGGCTAAAATAGCAACCGCAAAAATGGCTAACGGCGTGAACAGCTTTTTTACGCCACCAATGCGCATACTGCGCTGCGCTAACGGAAAGCATCCAAACCGACGGAATACATCCGTTAGAATTTCGGCGTCGCCTTGCAACAGCAATACATCGCCCGGCTTGAAACGAATATTGGCTAAATTTGGTTTTACCGGTTGCCCTTGCCGTGCAACGGCCAGCACATTCACGCCAAAACGGTGGCGCAAGCGTAAATCAGCAGCCGAACGGCCAATGAGTCGTGAATCAGGACCCACAACCCCCTCTACCACTTGCACTTCGGCGGAAATTAAAAATCGGTCAGCGAGTTCTTCGTCAGCATTGAGCTCCAGACCGGTCGCATCAATAATTTGTTGCAATGTTTCAGTATCGGCCTCTACAATAAGCACATCTTCCGCCTTGATACGATAATAACGTGGCGGCGCAGTGGTAACTGCCTTTCCGTGTTTCACCGCAACAATGGCAAAGTTGTCTTTGATTTTGCTTTCGAGTTCAAACAAGGTTTGCCCGACACAATTGGCCTCTTCGGGAACCCACAATTCGGTTATATACGAGCTCATGTCATAAGGTGAGTTGGCTGCGTCACGGCTGGTGGTATTCGGCACCAACCAACGGCTGGTAACCCACATAAATACCAAACCAATTGCCGCCAAACTCAAGCCTACCGGGGTAAAGTCAAAAATACCGAAGCTACTACCCAGAGCTTCGTGACGAATGTCCGCAATGATAATGTTTGGCGGTGTACCTATCATAGTAATGGTACCGCCCAGCAATGAACCAAAGGCCATCGGCATTAACACTTTAGAAGCGTGACCAAGGCCGCTACGTGATAACTGCAGCGCCACCGGAATCATAATTGCCATGGTTCCCGTGTTGCTAATAAATGCGGAGCATATGGTGGTAATAGTGGTTAACGCGATCATTTGAATCCACGCTTTATCACCAACCCGCTTCATTAGCGACGCTAGCGCGTCGACCACCCCAGATCGCCACATGGCATGGCTAATCACCAATACTGCTGCAACCGTAATAACGGCGGCATTACCAAAACCAGCAAAGACCTCTTGGGCAGGAACCAACCCCAATGCCGCTGCAATTAACAGCGCCAGCATTGCGACAATGTCGTAGCGCCATTTGTCCCAGACAAATAGCACCAGCGCTCCGATTAAAATTGCGCCTATTAATAGTTGGTCTAGCATGGGGTACCCAAAGCTTAAAATGTTGTTAACAGATTGGCGTTATTTCGTGGGAAGTCAATAATTTTACTGGTAGTATTAACAAAATTATACGAATAAATCTTGAACAACAAAGCAACGAGGAGTTCATTATGCTTCGCAGCATTGGCGTCATTTTAGTCGCTGCGGTATTAACCGTACCCAGTTTTGCGCGTGATATCACGTTGCAAGAAACGGTTACCGTAAAATCAATTAATAGTGCGGCTCTTGCCGCCGACGGCCAGTTGGCAGCATTTACCCGCGTGGTTCCACGTACTCCGTATAAAGATGAAGACGGTGGTGCCTACATTGAGCTTCACACCGTACATGGCGATGCCACCAGCGTGCCATTCATTACCGGTAAAGAGTCAGTGCGCTCGGTGAGCTTTAATGGCCAAACAATTTATTTTTTGGCTAAACGCGACGATGCGAAGCACACCAGCTTATACAAAATGGCAACTACCGGTGGCGAAGCGCAGCTCGCCCTGAGCCATGACGCAGCTATTAGCAGCTATGCGGTTAGCAATAACGGCCGCTATATTGCTTTTCGCGCTCGCTCTAAAGCCGATGAAACCAAGAGTAAACTAGCCAAAAAAGGCTTCAAAGCAGAAATTTATGAAGAACAGAACGAGTTTACACACCTTTGGCTTTACGACACGCAAGCTGATGACGCGAAGCCTGTTCAGTTAAGCACTGACACGCAAGTATTGTCCGTTGCATTTCGCCCAGAGAACGACCAGCTGTTGGTTCGTGTCGCGCCAACAGCCCTGGTTGACGACAATTACATGAGCACACAGTATCAACTGCTCGATTATGACGGCAAACAAGTCAGTGCCTTTGAATCAGTTGGTAAGCTCGGCAAAGCTGAGTTCTCGCCTGATGGCCGTTATTTGGCGGTGATTGGTGCTGCGGATTATAACGACCCAGCCTCGGGCCGGTTGTACGTGTATGACACCAGTAAAGAAAATGAAAGAACCAACCTGCTGCCTGATTATCAAGGTCATGTGCAAGACATCGCTTGGCGTCGCAATGATGAACTTATTTGGTTAGGTCATCGTGGCACACAAAGTGAAGTGCAAGCGTTGACTATGCAGTGGTTTGAAAGCCGCATGCTCATGGAGCCAAGTAAACTGGTTGCGGTCGACATTGAAGTTGCACCCGGTAAAAACGATGTCCTGGTTCGGGCGCACAGCAGTGCACATCCAACAGAGTTATTTCGCATTAGTGGACAAAACATCACGCGCCTAACCAATTCTAATCCATGGTTAGACGATGTCACTATGCCCCGCCAAGAAACCATCAGTTACAAGGCCCGTGACGGCCTAGAGCTTGAAGGTGTGGTGGTTTACCCAACGGATTATACCGAAGGCAAACGTTACCCACTTATCATGGTGGTGCACGGCGGACCAGAAGCCCATTACAGCAATGGTTGGCTTGATCGTTATGGCAGCCCGGTAAAATATGCTGCGCAACAAGGCTATGCGCTGTTTTTCCCAAATTACCGTGGCAGCACGGGGCGTGGCGTCGAGTTTTCTAAGCTCGGCCAAAATGACTACGCAGGTAAGGAATTTGACGACCTTGTTGATGGCAAAAATCACTTGGTAGAAATGGGGCTTGTTGACGAAACCAAAGTGGGCATCACCGGTGGCTCTTACGGCGGCTTTGCTTCAGCTTGGGGCGCAACTGCTCTGACGGAACATTTCGCAGCAAGTGTGATGTTCGTTGGTATCAGTGACAACATTTCAAAATTCGGTACCACCGATATTGCCAAAGAAATGCACGCGGTTCATGCACGCAGTTATCCGTGGGAAAAGTGGCAATGGTACCTTGAGCGCAGCCCGATTTATCATGCTGAAAAAGCCCGTACACCTATTTTGATCATGCACGGCAAAGAAGACACGCGTGTGCACCCAAGCCAGTCCATGGAACTATACCGTTATTTGAAAACCCACGGTAAGGTTCCGGTGCGCTTGGTATTATACCCAGGTGAAGGGCACGGCAACCGCCGCGTTGCCGCACAGCTGGACTACTCCATGCGCCTAATGCGTTGGATGCAGCACTTTTTGGTTGAAGGCAACAAAGAAGCTCCAGCGCATGAGTTACCTCACGCTGAACAGCTTTAGTTCAAGCTGGTAACCACGCATGAGCTGGCAAGTTTTGCGTACGTTAGTTCATCAAGGGTGGTGGGTTATCCACCACCCTTTTGAACGTCAAGACCCACGCTACTGGCGTGTACAATTAATGCAAAGCTTGCTGCTTATTTTGCAAGTCTACTCCGGCGCCTTTGTACTACTAAACCTGACGTTATTTGGCTATTTCGACATGGCGATAGCCAACTTATGTGTGTTCGCAGCTATTTTGGCCATACAAGTCGACTTGCGTAAGAACCTGAACTTAGACCGCAGCGCTATAGCTCTTACCGGCACAATTGTGGTTTTTTTGGGCATCTATTTAGCAATTGCGCAAGGCCGAAACTATTCATTTATTTGGTTAAGCTTAGTACCAACAATTTCATTTTTCTTATTAGGCATTCGCCGTGGGCTATACGTTAGTGTGTTGTTTTTGACAGCCTCTATCGTGTTTATTGTCGTTTTCTCCTCAGGCTGGCCCAGTTACGAACTAAATATTCCGAGTTACTTTAACATCGCGCTTTCGTTGTTCGCCTTGCTGACGATTAGCCGTCACTATGAAAAATCCCGTACCGAAGCCTTCGCATTTTTGGCCAAACGTAATCAAGAGCTGGAGATTTTAGCGGTTACCGACCCGCTAACTCAATTATTCAACCGCTCACATCTTGATGCCATGCTCGAAATTGAATTGCAGCGCGCCAAACGTGACAAAACTGATCTGTCTGTGTTGATTATTGACGCCGACCAATTCAAAACGCTCAATGACAGTTATGGGCACGTCGTTGGTGATGAAGTGCTGGTTGAGCTGAGCAGCCTCTTGCAGAGCTGCGCGCGCGCAACCGATGTACTGGGTCGCTGGGGCGGTGAGGAGTTCCTGATTATTGCACCAAAGACCGGTGAAGATGGTGCAGTGGAGTTGGCAGAAAAGATCCGCGTAGCTGTTGGTCGGCATCGTTTTACTGATGAAGATTTACACCTAACCTTAAGCATTGGCTCGGCAACACTTTCCCCAACCGACACACAAATATCAATCATTCAACGGGCCGATGACGGCCTTTATCAAGCCAAGCACGATGGACGCAACTGCACACGCCTTGGAAAATCTACGGCTTAACTCGCAGATACTTGTTGTTACATTACCTTTACATTAGTATATTCCAGTGTACGTAGTTCATGGGATTCATCTGTGAGCTTTTTAGTCAGGTAATCGTCGTTTGCAGGCAGCCGCATGGATGTAGACAGAAATCGTTTCACGGAATCTCAACCACTTGAGTACAGTCAGGGTTACTTGCTTGAACGCGCCGTTCAGTCAAGTATCAACAGTATTGTCATTATTGACGCACTGGTTAGCGGGCGCCCCTTAGTTTATGCCAATGCCGCTTTTTATCGCACCACAGGCTATCACCCAACGGAAGTTCTCGGTAAGAGTCTTCATTTTCTGCAGGGGCCTGACTCTGACCCGGCGGCAGTAAACTCGGTAATCCATGCACTTGAGCACCATCAAGAGTTAAAAACCTCGATACTCAATTACCGAAAAGACGGCACCAGCTACTGGAATGAAGTGCATATTTCCCCTGTCCTTGATGCGACCAATAAAGTGACTCACTTTATCGGGGTACTATTAGATGTTAGTGACAAACGCGCCATTGAAGAGCAGCTAATTTATAATCAAACACATGACCCTTTGACTGGCTGTTTAAATCGGAGCCATCTTGAAGAACGGGTTACGCATGATTTAGTGCTCGCAAAGCGGCAACGCCAAATGCTTGCGCTGTACTATATTGATCTGGATAAATTTAAAGCCATCAACGATGCTTTCGGCATCAACTGCGGCGACAACCTGCTTAAGCAAGTTGCTTCACGCATCCTTGCGCTGCTTGACCCGGGTGACACCTTGGCACGGGTTAACGCCGACGAGTTTGTATTGCTGGTACCTGAGGTGGACGATGCCGATGAAGGGCATCGAATTGCGCAGCGGCTTCAGTCTGTATTCGCACAGCCATTTCAACTCGGCGAATACTCCATTACAGTTACCGCAAGTATTGGTATTGCGGCCTATGAGCCACAGCACAAAGTCAACGTGTTACCGGCGGCAGAGTCGCTGATTCAGCACGCGGACATGGCCATGTATCAGGCTAAGTTAGCCGGTCGTAATACGGTGCATTGGTTCTCCCAACAGATATCTTCGCAACTCAGCGAGAAATTGTTACTGCGCCAGCAACTGCATGATGCGTTAACCCAAGAGCAGCTCGAACTTTACTATCAACCGATTCTTTGTTCCGACAAGCAGTCGGTGTGCGCGCTTGAGTGTTTGTTGCGCTGGCACCACCCTGAACGCGGTATGGTTTCGCCAGCTGAGTTCATTCCACTTGCGGAGGAGTCAGGACAGATTGTGCCTATCGGCAATTGGGTTCTTGAGCAAGCCTGTCGTGACATCATGACGATAAACAAAGGCCGCGAAATACCGCTCTCGGTTGCAGTTAACATTTCCGCCGTGCAGTTTACTCAAATAACATTCCTGCAAACTGTGCGCGACATTATGGCGCGCACGGGAATAGATCCCGAATGCCTTGAGTTAGAAATCACTGAAAGCGTATTAATGGCCGACGAAGATCGCGCTATTGATACCATTCATACGCTCGATAGTATGGGAGTGCGCGTGTCGCTAGATGACTTTGGAACAGGGTATTCCAGCCTTGCATACTTGCGTTTTCTACCGGTACATAAAATTAAAATCGACAGAAGTTTTGTACGCGAAATTGCCCACAATAAACGCGACAATGCGATTCTGTCGGGCATCGTGTCGATGGCGCATAAGTTGAATTTAATTGTGGTTGCCGAGGGTGTTGAAGACGAAGTACAAGCGCAGCTGCTGCGCGAGTCAAACTGTGATTTGCTGCAAGGGTTCTTGTATGCAAAGCCCCAGCCGCTCGCGCGGCTGGTTCTTAAGTAACGTTTAGCGTTGGTTACAACTGAGGGCCAGCAGCAACCAAAGACTTGCCTTCTTCGTTATCGGTGAACTTTTCGAAGTTCGCGACGAAGCGATTAGCAAGATCTTGTGCTTTCACATCCCAATCACCCGCGTCTGCATAGGTGTTGCGTGGGTCCAAAATATGTTGCTCTTGAACGCCTGCAAGTGCCGTTGGCATGGCGAGATTAAAGTATGGCAACTGGACAAACTCAGCGTCTTCAATGCTACCGTCCAGAATAGAGTCAATAATGGCTCGGGTTGCCTGAATAGAAATACGCTTGCCCGTACCGTTCCAGCCAGTGTTCACCAAATAAGCTTCCGCGCCGGCTGCTTCCATACGCTTGACCAAAACTTCAGCGTACTGGGTTGGGTGCAAGGTCAGAAATGCCGCACCAAAACAGCTCGAGAAGGTTGGCGTTGGCTCAGTGATACCACGTTCTGTGCCGGCAAGTTTTGCCGTGAAGCCTGACAGGAAGTAGTACTCAGTTTGCTCTTTCGTCAACTTGGAAACTGGCGGTAAAACACCAAAAGCGTCGGCTGTTAAAAAGATAACCTTTTGCGCGTGACCCGCTTTAGAAACCGGCTTCACAATATTGTCGATATGATAAATCGGGTACGAAACACGGGTGTTTTCAGTTTTTGATCCATCATCGAAATCTACGCTGCCATCTGCACGTACGGTGACGTTTTCAAGCAACGCATCGCGACGAATCGCATTGTAAATATCAGGCTCTGCTTCAGCGGATAAATTAATTGTTTTCGCGTAGCAACCGCCTTCGAAGTTGAATACGCCGTCGTCATCCCAACCGTGCTCGTCATCACCAATGAGTTGGCGCTTTGGATCGGTTGAAAGCGTGGTTTTACCCGTACCTGACAAACCAAAGAAAATTGCCACATCACCGTCTTTACCAACGTTTGCAGAACAATGCATGGATGCAATGCCTTGCAATGGCAGGTAGTAGTTCATGATGGAGAACATGCCCTTCTTCATTTCGCCGCCGTACCAGGTACCACCAATTAACTGGATGCGTTCAGTTAAGTTGAAAGCGACAAAGTTTTCAGAATTCAGACCGTGCTCTTGCCATTTATGGTTGATGCATTTTGCACCATTCATAACCACAAAATCTGGTGTAAAGTTTTCCAGCTCTTCTGCAGAAGGACGGATAAACATGTTTTTCACGAAGTGGGCTTGCCATGCAACTTCGGTAATGAACCGAACGGCCAAGCGTGTGTCTTCGTTTGCACCGCAGTATGTATCCACAACAAACAAACGTTTGCCTGATAACTGGTCGGTAACAGTTTCTTTTAAATCAGCCCAGATTTCCGGGGTAATCGCTTTGTTATCATTTTTACCCTGATCAGCCCACCACAGCGTGTCTTTTGTGGTGTCGTCACGCACAATGTATTTGTCCTTTGGCGAGCGACCGGTAAATATACCTGTATCCACTGCAACAGCACCTTGGTCAGTCACAACGCCTTTTTCATAGCCTTGCAAATCAGTGCGTGTTTCTTCTTCAAACAATTGTTCGTAAGAAGGATTATGGACAACTTCAGTGACGTCTGTGATGCCGTAATGGCCTAGATCCAGATCAGTCATGTAACGGACTCCTGCGGGTCTGGTTTGAGCATAAAATTTGAAAAGTAAACTTGGGGCGCGATTCTAACTTGAAATCGTCAAAAATAATAGTCTTACGTACCCGTTAGAGGCTAGAATGGCGGCTTTTACCGCAAAAATAATGGCTTAATTATGCGCGATAGTTTTCATACACGACTCGGTTTTATCCTCGCTGCGGCGGGTTCTGCAATTGGGCTAGGCAATATTTGGGGGTTCCCAACTCAAGTTGCAAACCACGGCGGCGCAGCGTTTTTGCTCGTGTATTTGGTGGTGATTGTGGTACTGGCTGTTCCCGCTCTTTACACCGAGTTAAGTATCGGCCATGCCGCACAGGCAAACCCAGTTAAAGCCCTCACCATGCTGAGTCAAACCAGTCGGCCCATCACTGCCGCAAGCGGAAAAACCATTGGTTACCTCAATGTTATTGGCGCGGTGTTGATGCTTAGCTTTTATCACTTAGTTGCCGCTTGGATGGTGGCTGAAGGCTTAACCTCACTGCTCACCGCGCTTAACTTAACAGCACTAACACACTGGACAGATACGCCATCAATCCTGCGCGACATAATCCTATTGTTGGTATTTGTCGCCTTTACCTTCGGAATTGTGATTAATGGCGTACAAAATGGTATCGAACGTTGGGCGCGCCGACTAATGCCGCTGCTGGTTGTTTTGTTACTTGGGCTAATTGCCTTTATTGGCACCTTGCCGGGTGCAAGCGATGGCTTTCGCGCTTACCTGGTGCCAGATTTTAGCAGCATGTGGAGCGCTGATCTGATTGTTTCAGCCATGGGGCAAGCATTTTTCTCGCTCTCTATCGGCTTGGGCGGCATGATGATTTATGGCAGCTATTTAAGCAAAGGTACGCGCTTAGGCCGACTGACGTGGAGTGTTGCGGCGCTTGATACCTTGGTCGCTTTTCTTGCCGGTCTACTTATCATTCCCGCACTTTATGTCGCGATGGCGCAAGGTCTGTCAGTTACCGAAGGTGAACAACTGATTGGCGAGGGCCGCCTGATTTTCCAAGTACTACCTGACTTGTTCGAACAGCTCGGTGCGGCTGGCGCCTGGCTTGGGTTTGGTTTCTTTGCTCTGCTCAGTATCGCAGCATTAACATCAACCATTGCCACAGCCGAAGTGCCTATTGCCTATGCCATTGAAACGCACCAGATATCGCGCCGCAAGGCAGCAGGCATCATTGCAGGCTGTATCAGTTTGATTGGTTGTGCATTAGTTATTTGGTTTGAGCCGCTGTTTAATTGGGTTGTTACGTACGTCACTCAATTTCAGCTGCCGCTATCCGGGTTGTTCTACTTTATTGTGCTGGGTTGGTTTTGGCAGCGCAGTAATCGTGTGCGTGAACTGGCAGGCACGCAGTGGCGCTATCGCCTATTATTTTGGCACTTACGCTTGGTGTGCCCGCTGCTGTTAGCTTGGGTATTCGTTGACGTCGCGCTATGAGTTTCAGCTCATTCGCGCGACTTGATCTTAGCCTCTAACGCAGCTGCAACTCGCGTGTCGGTAAATTGGCGCACGTCACCGTGATGAATGGCAACCTCTTTGACCAGCGTGGATGAGATAAACGAATTTTCCTCGGCGGGCGTTAAAAACACGCTCTCCAGCACCGGGTATAAACGTCGATTCATATTGGCGAGTTGAAATTCGTATTCAAAATCCGATACAGCCCGCAAACCACGTATAAGCACCGTTGCCCCTTGCTCCTTGGCAAAGTCCACCAGCAAACCACTAAAGCCAACGACGGTAACGTTGGGGAGGTTAGCCGTTACTTCGCGAACCAACTCAACGCGTTCATCCAGCGTAAACATTGGCTTTTTGCTTGGGCTATTGGCAACACCAACCACAATTTCACTAAATAAATTGGCAGCACGCTCAATTAAGTCGGCATGTCCGTTGGTAATCGGGTCAAAAGTGCCCGGATAAATAGCGCGTTTATGCATGAAATTTCTCCAGCCGTAGAAATGAGGATGCGCAGCCCCCCGCTGATCAGGTAAACTATGCAGTATCTTAACGGCTTAAGTGCATTAGCTTAAGTCTACCCGCAGGGTCCGAAGCACGGAGAATTACATGAAGCAAGATTTTTATCAACAACTTGAAACGCAGCTAGACGAGCTTAAACACGAAGGTTTGTACAAAAATGAGCGGATCATTTTAGGCGACCAAGATGCCGAAATTGAAGTCGGTGACGGTGAGTCAGTACTTAACTTCTGTGCCAACAACTACCTCGGTTTGGCGAACAGTCCTGAACTTATCAAGGCAGCGAAGCAAGGGCTTGATGAGCATGGCTTCGGCACTGCATCGGTGCGCTTTATCTGTGGTACACAAAACATTCATAAAACGCTTGAAGCAAAATTGAGCGCGTTTTTAGGCACCGAAGATACTATTTTATATTCATCATGTTTTGACGCGAACGGCGGCCTTTTTGAAACATTAATGGGTCCGGAAGACGCGATTATCAGCGATGAGCTGAACCATGCGTCAATTATTGACGGCATTCGCTTAAGTAAAGCCAAGCGTTATCGCTACAAAAACAACGATATGGCTGACCTTGAAGCGCAACTCAAACAAGCCAAGCTTGACGGTGCGCGCAATATCCTGATTGCCACTGACGGCGTTTTCTCAATGGATGGCGTTATCGCAAACCTGAATGGCGTATGCGACTTAGCTGACGAATACGGTGCGTTAGTCATGATGGATGATTGTCATGCCACCGGATTTTTAGGCGAAAACGGGAAAGGTACCCACGAATACTGCAACGTACTGGGCCGCGTAGATATTATTACCGGCACATTAGGTAAAGCGTTAGGCGGCGCATCAGGCGGCTATACTTCAGGTAAAAAGCCGGTGATTGACTGGTTACGCCAGCGTTCACGTCCTTATTTATTCTCAAATTCTGTGGCGCCAGCAATCGTTCAGGCTTCTATTCGCGTATTAGAAATGCTGGAAAACGGCCACGAGTTACGCAAAAAGTTGTGGGACAACGCCAACCATTTCCGCACTGAAATGACCAAGGCTGGCTTTACCCTGAGTGGCGCGGATCATGCCATTATCCCGGTGATGATTGGTGATGCACGCTTGGCATCAGAAATGGCTGAGCGGATGCTCAAAGAAGGCATTTATGTGGTCGGCTTTTCATTCCCTGTGGTACCACGCGGCAAAGCGCGGATACGCACACAAATGTCAGCTGCGCACACACGCGAACAACTCGACCGGGCAATTGATGCGTTTACTCGCATTGGTAAAGACCTTGGAATTATTTAACGTCGTCTCTGAAGGTAACGAATCATGAAAGCACTCGCGAAATTACATGCAGAACCTGGTATTTGGATGACCGACGTTGAGAAACCTGAATACGGTTACAACGACTTGCTCATCCGCATTAAGAAGACTGCGATTTGCGGCACCGATGTACACATCTACAAGTGGGACGAGTGGTCACAAAAAACCATTCCTGTACCCATGGTTGTTGGTCATGAATATGTGGGTGTTGTTGAAGCGATGGGCGAAGGCGTTCGCGGCTTTGAACAGGGTGATCGTGTTTCAGGTGAAGGCCACATTACCTGTGGCCATTGTCGTAACTGCCGCGCCGGCCGTCGACACTTGTGTCGTAACACGGTTGGGGTTGGCGTCAACCGCCCAGGTGCTTTTGCCGAGTATTTGGTGATTCCTGCTGACAACGCATTCAAATTGCCAGACGACATCAGTGATGATTTAGCGGCTATTTTTGACCCGTTCGGTAATGCCGTGCACACCGCGTTAGCCTTTGATTTAGTGGGCGAAGACGTACTGATCACCGGTGCTGGCCCTATCGGTATAATGGCCGCAGCGGTGGCCCGTCATGTTGGCGCGCGCCATGTGGTGATCACTGATGTGAACCAATACCGCTTAGATTTAGCCAAGAAAATGGGCGCAACACGCGCTGTTGACGTCAGTAAAGAAAACTTAAAAGACGTGATGAATGAGCTTGGTATGAAAGAAGGCTTCGATGTGGGCCTCGAAATGTCTGGCGTGCCGTCAGCTTTTGCACAAATGCTAGAGACCATGAATCACGGTGGCAAAATCGCTATGTTGGGTATTCCCCCACAAAGTGTCGCAATTGACTGGAACCAAGTTATCTTTAAAGGGCTAGTGATTAAAGGCATATACGGTCGGGAAATGTTTGAAACCTGGTACAAAATGGCAAGCTTGTTGCAATCAGGGCTCGATTTAACCCCAATTTTGACGCACAGTATGCCTGTAGATGATTTTCAGAAAGGCTTTGATATTATGACTTCAGGCCAATCCGGCAAAGTGGTGTTGGACTGGAGCTAATACAGCTCGACAAGTAAGGACACAAAGAATGGCTGATTTTAAACGCATTAATCCAACGACCGCGCACAGCGTGTGGCAACAAGGCAACGCGCGTTTTGTCGACATTCGTGACCAGCGTTCATTCGAAGCGGGCCATATTCCTGGCTCGCTGCGCTTAACCGATGCGAACGTGCAAGAGTTTCTGGCTGACCTTGACGACAACGTTGAAGTGGTGGTTGTTTGTTACCATGGCAACAGCAGTCAGGGAGCGGCGCAGTACCTTGCCCATCAAGGGGTAGAGCCGGTAAGCAGTTTAGATGGCGGAATGACAGCCTGGGCGCAGTCGTTTCCCGATGCGGTGGAGCGCGGCTAAATGCAAAAACTACTGACCACCCGCGATGCGGATATGATGGCAAACCTTTATCGCTACTTACAGCAAAACGGGGTTCCAGTCACGGTCAGTGAACATGGTAATCAGTTGGAGTTGTGGCTGACAGTTTCAAGCTACCATGCCCATGCAAAAGCGCTTATTCAAACCTTCAAAGAAAACCCACAACTGGCTGAGTTAACGGTACAAGAGAACGCACAACACGAAGCCGATACTGTGGCGCCGCCCGTCAGTTTTTTCAGCACGCTACTGCAACAAGCAGGTTGGTTCACGGCCAGTTATGCGGCTGCAGTAGTCCTCGTGTTTATTGGCTTAATGACGCCACTGGCTGAGTCAATTCTGAGTATTCTACTGTTTAATCCGAATAATTTCGAAGCCCTACCATGGACACAGCCGTGGCGATTTATCACACCTGCCCTGCTGCATTTTAGCGTTTTACATATCGTGTTTAACGTTTTTTGGTGGTGGTATCTAGGCGGGCGGTTTGAACGTTACTATGGCAGCAAATGGCTTATTTTAGCCTTCTTGTTTTGCGCGGTTATGTCAAACACGTCGCAATTTATTGAAAGTGGCCCCTACTTTGGCGGCTTATCTGGCGTGGTGTACGGTTTGTTCGGTATCGCCACCGTGGTGGGCTGGAATAATCCACGACACCCCTTGTTCTTACCCAAAGGTTTAATCATTTTTATGCTGGCTTGGTTGGTGCTCGGCTACACTGGCCTACTGTGGGTTAACATTGCTAATACCGCGCATACCGCGGGCTTAATTGCTGGCTTGTTAGTTGGCGCTGGCATTCGAACTTTAACCAAATACAGTCAATCGTAACGGCTTATGCGTTTTCCTGAGTTAGCGAACTTCGACTTTCCTATTGTGAGCCAAGGCCAGCAAGCTGATTGGCAGCTGGCCGATGTTGACAGCTTGCCCGACAATTCGATTATTCGACAATGGTTACTTGACCCAGATTCACTCACAGCAAAGCTCAAACGCCATTGCCAAACATTCAGCGTTGAGGTTCTGGGGCAACACCCGGGGGTTATTCGCCCGGATGAAGCGCGCTGGTTAGGCAACGTTAGCGAGGCAACCATTCGCGAAGTTATCTTATGTTGTGATGGCCAACCGTGGGTATTTGCGCGTAGTGTATTTCCGCAAAGCGCACTTGACGAACAGGCGTTGAAGTTGGGGCAATTGGGAAATCAACCGCTGGGGGCACACCTCTTTGCCCAACCTGATTTGACGCGCAGCGACATTGAAGTTTCAGCCTTTACACCGCAGTCTCGCATTAGTCAGTTGCATCAGTGTTTGAATTATCCACCGCAAACGCTGTGGGGCCGTCGCAGCTGTTTTACTGCTGCGGGTCAGCGCGTACTGGTTGCTGAAGTGTTTATCGGCGAATCCGTGCCAGCACAACTTACACGCCTAAAGGAACAACACCTATGATACGAGCAGGTCAATTTATTAGCGCGTGTTGGCGCTTGATGCGTGCTGATCGTCCTATCGGCAGCTTACTACTTGGTTGGCCGACATTGGTCGCCTTGTTGATTGCTGGTAACGGCAACCCGCCGCTACGCACGGTGGTGTTGTTTATGCTCGGGGTTTTTGTGATGCGCTCAGCCGGCTGTGTGATTAACGACTATGCCGATCGCAATATTGACGGGCATGTGGCGCGCACGAAATTACGACCATTGGCGACGGGCGAACTGAAGCCTTGGCATGCGCTAGCACTATTTGCCGTGTTGTTGTTGCTGGCATTTATTATTGTGCTGCAGTTTAACCAAGCAACCATTTTATTAAGCTTCGCGGCGGCGGCTGTTGCCACTTTGTACCCGTTTAGTAAACGCTTTACGCAACTGCCGCAAGTCATACTTGGAATAGCATTCAGTTTCGGTATTTTAATGCCCTTTACGGCACTCGACCAAGGCTTACCGCTGGTAGCTTGGATACTGTTTTTCGCGAATATTGCGTGGACTGTGGCATATGATACTGAGTACGCAATGGCTGATCGCGCGGATGATTTGAAAATAGGGGTGAAATCCACCGCCATTTTATTCGCGGGGCACGACACCTTCGCTATTGCGGTGCTGCAGTTGGTTGCGCTTGCACTATTGGGTTGGCTTGGGTATTTGTTGTTATTTAGCTGGCCCTATTGGGCCGGGCTTGGCGTTATTGCGTTGTTGTTCTTATGGCAACACTACCTTATCTGGTATCGCGAGCCACAGCGCTGTTTTCAAGCCTTTTTGCACAACAACAACGTGGGCTGGGTACTCACCCTTGCTGTTGCTGCGCATTATTGGTTTTAATAGCTTGGCTTAATTCGCCGCACTCACGAGTTGCTGCACCGACTGCCTAATGGTCTGCAACACGGCTGGTTCCAGCAACAAGTCAACCGCGTCGCTAAGTTCACCAACGCGATGGTCGGCCACCATTTCACCTGAGTCTGACACGGTAAAGTAGCCTTCCGATTTTAGCGTACCAATGAGTGTGCTAAGTACTTTCTTGTCAAAAAATTCCGGCGCATTCACGCCGTGAACCGCACTGAGACGTTCCGCGAGCTGTACCGAATTCTGCTCAAGCTCACTGCGAGAAATCGGTTGTGCTTGTTGCAGTAACTCCAAAACAATTGCGTAACGCTGTGCCGTTTCACCCGCGCTTCGGGCTAATAAAACAAGCTGTGAGTAGGCTTGTGAGTCGCGTTTGGCAACCATAAATTCGCCAGTTTCAGGCTCACTGAGCAAGCCGCATTGCACATATTGTTCCAGCAATGCACTTACCCACAGTTTCATATCCGCCTGAGAATGACTGATAAATAATTCACTGCGCAATAACGGATGCAACTGGGCTAACAACTGGCTCGCCTGTTCCCCGCTAAAGCGTTTATGCCCCAATGCAAAGGCCGCCAAAAGTGCTGGCACAATAACCATGTGCATAATATTGTTACGGTAGTAGGTCATAGCGATAGCGTTAGTACCATCAAGGCGAATCAGCTCGCCAATACCGTCTGATTCAACAATGAATTTGTCGTGTTTTTTAGCCAGCTGCCACAGTGCCTCGCCGTCTTCCTCTGGCACATACGCGTCTTTGCTATATGGCACTTCGCCTAAAATCTGCGTGTAGAGGTTTAACTGACTCACCAGCTCTTCGCGCGTTAACGCGTGCTGCTCCGAACTCAAAATAGCTAATGCCGTGAGGTTTACACTGTTTAGTGCCGCTGAGTTATTGATCCGACACATAATTTCATCAGCCAATAAATTAACGGTTGGCGTTAACCATTTTGGCCGCTCCGGCTCTTCTGCTCCGGTGGTGATCGCTTCACGCCAATTCGGCTGCAGTTTTTCAAGTGCTTCGCCTAGGTTAATCGGCTCGCCAAAGCTCACATAGCCTTGGCCAAAGTTGCGTAAGTGACGCAAGCTTCCTATCACCTTCCACACCGATTCTTTTTCTTTTGATTTGCCTTTGAGTTCTTTTAAGTAAGTACCCACTTCCATGACATGTTCGTAGCCAAGGTAAACCGGTACCAACGACATTGGGCGTTGCTGACCGCGCAACATTCCCTGAACGGTCATCGCAATCATACCGGTTTTGGGTGCCAACAAACGACCCGTTCGGCTACGCCCACCTTCAGTAAAGTATTCAACCGGGTAACCTTTTTGGAATAGCCGGTTAAGGTATTCGCGAAACACCGTGGAGTACAGTTTGTTGCCGCGAAAGCTGCGACGAATGAAGAATGCGCCACCGCGTCGGAATAGGGGGCCGGCCGGGAAAAAGTCCAGATTCACACCGGCTGCAATATGCGGTGGAACGAGGCCTTCTTTATAGATTACATAGCTTAATAGTAAGTAGTCCATGTGCGAACGGTGGCAAGGTACGTAAACAATCTCATGGCCTGCTTCAGCCAATTCGCGGATACGCTCACCGCCTTCAACATGAATACCGTTATAAATACGACTCCAGCACCATGACATAAAGCGGTCGAGCAAACGAACCAGGGTATCGCTGTAACTCGCCGCAATCTCGTGCAGATACTTTTCCGCGACTTTGCGTGCCTGCTGCTCGGTTATTTTCTTGCTACGCGCTTCGTCGGCAATGGCTTGTTGTAACGCTGGCGTGTCGAGCAGATCTTGAATAACCACTGCACGCTCGGTCATTTTAGGGCCAGCAATTGCATGCCTTAGCCGTACGAAGTGTACCCGCGCAACGCGCGCTAGCTTGTGCGCCAGGTCTTGCGTGGAGCCACGCTGCTCGGCCATTTCGCGCAATTGCACCGGTAAACTGGCGCGCAACAAAATATGCCGACCTGAAAACATAACCAGCCAAAATTTTCGCCAATGGCCTGGGTTATCAATATCAGACACCATGGTATGCCCTTGGCGAGGCTCTTGTCCGGGCTTACGCCCCCAAAATAAGCCAATGGGCACAACCTTAATGTTTAACTGGCTGTCTTTTTGATGCGCTGCAATCAGCTTCTCAAAGTCTGCGATAGCCTGTTGGGCTGAGCCATGGTCAGTTTGATCAAGAAACATGACGCGCGCCAGCTGCTGACCATTAATAAAGAGTTCATCCGCGGGGTCTGGCAATCCAGCTTGTTTCAGCGCCCGCTGCGCCACCAACATATCGGTGGTTGAGGTAGAACGCATCACATACACAACATTGTTGTCACCGACCACTTGCTGGGCAGTGTCATCCAAAATAATTTCGAAACGCGTTAACCAACGTACAGGCCAGTACATAATCGCGCGCCAAAAGCCTCTTAGACTCATCGAATATCCCCACTAATTACAGACGTATAAAGCATACCACTAATGATAAAAATTGTCTGACTGAAAAATTTTTGAACAAAAAAGTTGCGAAACCAAAACGCCTGTATATACTCACAGTATCACTGTATAGATAAACAGGTATTCAGATGCGTCCATTAACACCGAGACAGCAAGAAATTTTGACCCTTATTAAAGACAATATCGATGCGACCGGCATGCCGCCTACCCGTGCTGAAATTGCCCAGCGCTTAGGATTTAAGTCGGCAAATTCTGCCGAAGAGCATCTCAAGGCGCTCGCTAAAAAGGGTGTGATTGAAATGATGCCTGGCATGTCGCGCGGTCTCCGCTTAATCGGTGTAGACGTCGAAGAGCTGCCAGAAGGCCTCCCATTAATCGGGCGCGTTGCCGCTGGTGAGCCTATTTTGGCGCAGGAACATATCGAAAGTCACTACCAAGTTGATCAGAATTTATTCAAGCCACATGCCGATTTTTTACTTCGCGTAAACGGCATGAGCATGAAAGACATCGGGATTCTTGACGGCGACCTGCTCGCTGTACATAAAACACAAGAAGCACGTAATGGCCAAATCATTGTGGCACGCGTTGAAGATGACGTCACAGTCAAACGTTTTGAGCGACGCGGAAACATCATTTTATTGCATCCGGAAAACGAAGAGTTTTCCCCCATTCAAGTCGACCTTACCCACCAGTACTTCACCATCGAAGGTTTGGCTGTTGGCGTCATTCGAAATGGAGCATGGTTATGAGAAACGAATTCACAAAACAATTTAACGACCTTGGTTTTGACGTATGGTCAGCCGTTCCAGCGCTGGAAACAACCACGAATAATTTAGACGATATATTGCCGCGGTTGCATGCTCTGTCATTACGTACAAATCAGTGGATTACCGTCATTGGCGCGCGTCGTGATCTTATTGAGCAGCTGGTCAGCGCGGGTATTAGCCGCTCACGCATTCGTTGGGTTCATGGTCGCAGTCAAGATGAACGTGAATGGGCAACTGAGCAAGCTCTGTTAGCCGGAACCAGTAGCCTTGTATTAAGTTGGCTCGGTGAATTATCACCGCGTATGCAACAACGTTTAAAAATGGCTAGCAAGGTTAGCCAAACGCACAGTTTCGTGTTTAATGATTTACCTTCACTCACCCCACTCCACTAAACCTGCTTGTGAAGGTTGTCAGTTAGGGCTGCAGTTGCAGCCCTTTTTTTATACTTAGATGTAAAAATTCTTCGAATAGGCGGTTTCTTTTTCACCAGAAAATGGTATTTTGAATGCGCATTAACTGCTAACACAATAAACAAAAATAATATTTGATACATAACAACAAAGGGTTAGTGGGAAAAAGATTTTCATTTGAAAAGCTGTTCCTTTTTCTACTCACCTCGTTGTTCTTCAGGCTCGCACTTCGGTGTATTCGCGGCCAACCCGCGTCGGAAGAATGAGAGGAGATTTCGCGTGAGCATTAGACTCATCACTGCGCTAATAGCAAGTATTCCTTTTGCTGCTAGTGCGCAATCGCAGTTGAACCTGACTCAAGGTGTTACCGAGATCAGTCAACGCGTTTACGACCTTCACATGACGATTTTTTATATCTGCTGTGTGATAGGTATTATCGTTTTCGGTGTCATGTTTGTTTCCATGATTGTCCACCGCAAGTCCAAGGGTCATAAGCCTGCGACGTTTCATGAAAACGTGAAGGTTGAAATACTTTGGACCGTTATCCCGTTCCTGATTCTGGTTGGTATGGCGATTCCAGCAACTAAGACGCTATTTGCCATGGAGGACGCGTCCGAAGCTGAAGTCACTGTTCTGGTTACCGGGTCACAATGGAAATGGCACTACAAGTACTTCGAGCACGACGTTGAGTTCTTTAGTCTACTGGCCACACGCCAAGACCAAATTAACAACCGTCTCGACAAAGGTGAAAACTACCTGCTTGAAGTTGACCGCCCATTGGTTATTCCAACAGATACTAAAGTTCGGTTCTTGGTCACGTCAGATGATGTTATCCACTCGTGGTGGGTTCCTGATTTCGCCGTGAAGAAAGACGCGAACCCAGGCTTTATTAACGAAGCTTGGACCAAAGTTGATGAGCCAGGAATTTATCGCGGCCAATGTGCTGAGCTTTGCGGTAAAGACCACGGCTTTATGCCGGTCGTTGTTATCGCGAAAGAACCTGCTGAATATCAAGCATGGATAAGCGAACAAGAAGCCATTGCCAAACAAGCTGCTGAAGAAGAGCAACGCTTGCTGTCTATGTCGATGAGCAAAGACGAGCTCATGGAGCTAGGCGAGCGCGTATATCTTGGTAGCTGTGCTGCATGTCACCAACCTAGCGGTGAAGGTATTCCTGGCGTATTCCCAAGCTTGAAAGGCACCGAAATGGTCTTAAATGACCAAGCGGGCCACATCAATATCGTTGTCAATGGTAAAGCAGGTACAGCCATGCAAGCATTTAGCAATCAGCTAAGTCTGCGTGAACTGGCGGCTGTTATTACCTATGAGCGAAACGCTTGGGGCAATGACACTGGCGACCTGATTCAGGCCGCTGATGTAAACGAATTTTTGAATCAGTAAGGGAGACCCGATATGAGCACAGTTGCTGGCGAGATGGATCATAACGATCATCACCACCACGCGCCATCGGGTATTACCCGTTGGTTCTTCACGACAAACCACAAGGACATCGGTTCGATGTACCTTTGGTTTAGTTTTATTATGTTCTTGGTTGGCGGTTCAATGGCAATGGTTATTCGTGCCGAACTATTCCAACCTGGTTTGCAATTGGTTGAGCCGCATTTCTTCAACCAAATGACCACCGTTCATGGCCTCATTATGGTATTCGGTGCAGTTATGCCAGCCTTCACCGGCTTGGCGAACTGGATGGTACCTATGATGATTGGTGCGCCAGATATGGCGCTGCCGCGGATGAATAACTGGAGCTTCTGGATTCTGCCATTTGCGTTTGCAATCCTGCTGGCTTCATTGTTCATGGAAGGTGGCGGCCCAGCGTTTGGCTGGACCTTCTATGCACCACTTTCAACCACCTACAGCAGTGATTCCACGGCACTGTTCGTGTTCTCGGTTCACATCATGGGTATTTCGTCGATTATGGGCGCAATTAACGTGATCGTGACTATTATGAACATGCGTGCACCTGGCATGACTTACATGAAGATGCCGCTGTTTGTGTGGACATGGTTTATCACAGCCTTCCTGTTAATCGCTGTAATGCCTGTATTGGCCGGCGCCGTAACCATGGTGCTCACGGATAAATACTTCGGCACCAGCTTCTTTGACGCGGCCGGTGGTGGTGACCCCGTATTGTTCCAGCATATTTTCTGGTTCTTCGGGCACCCCGAAGTGTACATCATGATTTTACCGTCCTTCGGTATCATCTCAGCGATTATTCCAGCGTTTTCCCGTAAACGACTGTTTGGTTATTCGTCGATGGTTTACGCCACGGCGGCCATTGCTGGTTTGAGCTTTATCGTTTGGGCGCACCACATGTTTACCACCGGTATGCCTGTGGCGGCAGAAATATTCTTTATGTACGCCACCATGCTGATTTCGGTGCCCACCGGGGTGAAAGTATTTAACTGGGTAGCCACTATGTGGCGCGGTTCAATTAGTTTTGAAACACCCATGTTGTTTGCCTTGGCGTTCGTGATTTTGTTCACAATCGGCGGTTTCTCTGGATTAATGCTTGCGATTACCCCAGTTGACTTCCAGTATCACGACACCTACTTCGTGGTCGCGCACTTCCATTATGTGCTTGTTACGGGTGCCATTTTCTCGATTATGGCAGCTGCGTACTACTGGCTACCGAAATGGACTGGCCACATGTACAACGAAACCTTAGCGAAATGGCACTTCTGGACCTCGCTGATCTCGGTCAACGTGTTGTTCTTCCCAATGCACTTTGCAGGCTTAGCCGGTATGCCACGCCGTATTCCGGACTACTCGCTACAGTTCGCTGACATTAACCAAATTGTTAGTATCGGTGGCTTCGCGTTCGGCTTATCACAGCTTATCTTCTTAGCGGTTGTGATTAAGTGTGTACGCGGTGGCGAAAAAGCATCTGCGAAACCATGGGAAGGTGCAGAAGGTTTAGAGTGGACAGTACCGTCACCGGCACCGTACCACACCTTCGAAACACCGCCTGAGGTGAAATAAAAATGACTGATAATAATCCGACTCCTAACCCGCGCCCAGATAACGCGCGGGTCATTCGTCGCCTACTGTTTGTTGTTGTAGGCATGTTTGGTTTCGGGTTCGCATTGGTGCCATTGTACGAAGTGTTTTGCGACATTACCGGGTTTAACGGCCGCACAAAAAACGAACAAGCGGCTGTTAACACACGCCAAGTCGATACTTCGCGCACCATCAATGTACAGTTTATTACCCGGGTCAATACAGGAATGCCGTGGGGGTTCAAGCCGGAAGTTACATCCGTGCGTGTGCACCCCGGTGAAACAAAAGTAGTTAACTTTTTGGCAAACAATCCAACTGGTCAAAACATGGTGGCGCAAACTGTGCCTTCAGTCGCGCCAGGTGAAGCCGGTTTGTATTTGAATAAAACCGAATGTTTTTGCTTTAACCAGCAGCCGTTGGCGGCTGGTGCTAAAACAAAAATGCCAATGCAGTTCTACCTAGATCCGGATATTCCTAAACATATACATACGTTGACTTTGTCATACACGATGTACGATATGACAGCCAATGCTCAACCTGATGTTCTCGCAACCTTTGAAGCAACATCAGCAGACTGAGGATTAGTTTTATGGCACAACAACACGAAAAATATTACGTACCTGCTTCAAGTCCGTGGCCGATAATTGGCGCTATCGCCTTAGGCTTAATCGCTTTTGGTGCAGGCCACACAGTTATCGACATGAAGAATGAAGCCACTGACGGCTGGGGTGTCAATGTACTCCTAGGCGGCATTGCCGTGCTTCTGGTTATGTTGTTTGGTTGGTTCCGCGACCAGATTAACGAATCGATGGCCGGCATGTATAGCAATCAGTTGGGGCATTCGTACCGTCAGGGTATGAGCTGGTTCATCTTTTCAGAAATCATGTTCTTTGCGGCGTTCTTTGGCGCATTGTTCTACGCCCGTGTGATTGCGGTTGAATGGCTCGGTGGCGCCGGCAACAACGCGATGACCAACGAGGTGTTATGGCCAGCTTTTGAAGCCCATTGGCCACTCACGCAAACCCCAGGTGGCACAGAGTCTGGTGCAATGGGATGGATGGGTTTACCGCTATACAACACCATTATTCTGATTGTATCGAGCGTCACGTGTCACTTTGCGCATGTAGGGCTAGAAAAGAACAACCGTAAGCAGCTGACTATTTGGCTGGCTATTACCATTATTCTAGGCTGTATCTTCTTATACCTTCAGGTTGCAGAATACATTCACGCTTATGAAGAACTGGGACTAACGCTCGACTCCGGTATTTACGGAAATACGTTCTATCTGCTTACCGGGTTTCACGGTATGCACGTAACACTCGGTACCTTGATGTTAATCATCATGTTCCTGCGTGTTATCAAAGGTCACTTCACCCCAGAAAAGCATTTTGCCTTCCAAGCAACCAGCTGGTATTGGCACTTTGTTGATGTGGTTTGGGTGTGCTTGTTTATCTTTGTTTATATTCTATAACGCTGTCGCGGCCGTATTGACGTTCCTGATTACGAGAACATCAATACGGTCGTGGATTTGGTGTCAACACCCCAGATGCCAGTAGTAGTACGATCACCACAATGGCTATAGCGGAAAACAACACCCGCTGCCCCAAGAATTTGGTCATGGAAGGTTTGGTCGGGTCGTCGCGGAGCATGGCAAATAATGCTCGAAACAAGTTTACGACCATAAATAACATGAGTAGTACCAATATGATTTTTGCAGTAATAACCATCACAGATTCCTATCGAAAAGTTTCGTACGGAGCTCGACATGCGTAAAGGCAAACTCCTTGCTACGCTGCTCACTGTGCTGGCAATTGCAATTTTGGTCAAGCTTGGATTTTGGCAACTTGATCGTGCCAACGAAAAAGAACAACTATTTGCAGATTACGCTAACCGCTCTACCCCAACACTTTCGTTAAACACGCATCGCGCACCTGCAACCGAGATACCTCGCTTTGCCGAAGTTTCAGTGCAAGGCGAACTGCTTGAAAGTTACCTATTGCTCGACAATCAAATCATGGATGGCCAACCCGGCTATCATGTAATCGGCTTGCTTGAAGCGAATCTATCCGACGCCACTCAACATATTGTGATGATCAATATGGGCTGGGTACCCTGGGGCGAAACGCGGCAACAACTACCAGAACTTCAATTGCCCACGGGAAAAGTAACCATAAACGGTTACTTTTATGAGCCCAACATCACCAAAATTTGGGGCATGGGCGATACCTTGGTGGAAAACGACCAATGGCCGGTGCGCGTGCAGCAACTTGATGCCGACGCAATTCGCACAGCAACACAACTTCCCATTCAACCCTATGTGGTGCTACTCTCAGAATCTGCTGAACTGGGTTGGCCGCGCCAATGGCAACCGCAAGTTATGAAACCAACCAAGCACCGTGCTTACGCATTCCAATGGTTTTCTCTCGCCATCGCATGCTTGTTAGTTTTCTGGTTTGCCAGCCGTTCCAAAAAAATAAAAACAGAGGAATGACCATGACCACTATCAAAAAATCGCGCGTTACCCTTGTTGGTGTTGTGCTCGCGTTTTTAATTCCTGTCATCGGTGCTAAATTAGTGCTGGACCAAAATTGGTACCAAGGTGCAGCGACCAACAAGGGCACCATGATGGTGCCACCGGTTGAGCTGCGCCAACTTAGCGACAGCTTACCTGAAGGTTGGCGCGTCGCGTTGCGTGACGACGGCAATTGCGATCAGGCATGTGTGCAAGGCTTGTATGCAATCAATCAACTTGATATTGCCTTGGGTAAAGAAACCGACCGCGTCAGCCCTATCCTAATTAGTGCCAACGGGACCCAACTCGACTTGAATCAAGTGCCATTGGTTAAGCATGTGCAGGACCTGGCGCTGGCTCAAGCCGTTGCCGATATTCCAGCACATCACTTATTCATTATTGATCCACTCGGTAACGTCGTTCTTTATTATCCAACGTATGAAAATGAAGAAGCGATGCGCGCAGAAGCGAAGAATCTACTTTCTGACCTGCGCACTTTGTTAAAGCTTTCTAAGATAGGTTAGTCGCATGCGCACATTCGTTAAGTTAACTGTTGTTTTAGCTTTTGTGGTGATTGTTTTGGGTGCATATACGCGCCTAACTGACGCTGGTTTAGGCTGCCCGGATTGGCCTGGTTGCTACGGCGAGTTGACCGTTCCAAAAGATTCCAACAAGGTGGCCGCGTTATTTCCTGATGCCCCATTGGAATCCCAAAAAGCCTGGAACGAAATGATTCACCGCTATGCGGCGGGCACACTGGGCCTATTCATTTTAGCCCTTACTGTATGGGCCTTTATTCGCAAGCGTAAACACCCTGAACAACCGGTATTATTGCCTGTTGCGCTGCTGTGTTTGGTGACCTTCCAGGCAGCACTAGGTATGTGGACCGTAACCATGAATCTGCAACCCTTAATCGTTATGGGGCATTTGCTCGGCGGTTTTACCACGATATCGTTGTTGTACTTGTTATCACTTCGGCTCAAGCGCGTACACATGCCGCTTGGCGATGCCAAGATGAGAACGCTGTCGGGCTTTGCGTTGTTTGCTTTACTGGTCGTGATTGGACAAATTGCCTTGGGTGGCTGGGTTGCTGCCAATTATGCGGCAATGGCATGTACCGACTTACCATTTTGCGAGGGCAATTGGAGCGAACGCCTCGACATAGCTGGCGCATTCTCGGTACCGGAAGCAAACACCTATCAATATGGCGCTCACGACTACGCTGAACGCATGACCATGCATGTCGCGCATCGATTTGGCGCATATTTCACCGCCATTGTGGTGGGTTTGTTACTCTGGTTTGGATTTAGACGCACGCAAACCAGCGTAATTCGCAGCAGTTTGAACTGGGTTACATTATTTTTAGTTATTCAACTGGCGTTAGGCTTCAGCAATGTAATTTTCATGCTGCCGCTTGGCGTTGCAGTAGCGCACAATGCTGTGGGTGCGCTTTTGTTACTTAGTTTAGTTGGGTTAAATTACAAGATCGCCCGCAACGCGTAATGACGTATCACCGCGTGAAGTACATAATGACAACGGCGAGGTAAATTCGAATGTCAGAACAAGCTCAAATGTCAGGCGCCGACAAGGCGCTTGCTGAAACCTATAAAAAACATGCCAGCTGGCGTGACTACTTAACCCTGACCAAACCCAATGTGGTGCTATTGTTGTTACTGACAGCATTGGTTGGAATGTGCCTCGCCACGCCTACTTGGGTACCTTGGCAAATCATGGTTCCAGGCCTTATTGGTATTGGTTTAATGTCAGGCTCAGCGGCAGCTGTTAATCATCTGGTTGATCGCCATATTGACGCCCGCATGGCTCGCACGCTGCGTCGCCCCTTACCGTCGGGGGCCTTGTCGCCTAAGCGCGTACTCACCTTTGCTGCTGTTATCGGTGCGTTAGGGTTCGCGGTTCTGGCGCTTTGGGTCAATATGCTCACCGCTTGGCTGACGTTCGCCAGCTTGATCGGTTACGCCATGGTTTACACCATGTACTTAAAACGCGCCACCCCACAAAACATCGTTATTGGCGGTTTGGCTGGTGCTGCACCACCGCTGCTTGGTTGGACCGCTGTAACCAACGAAATCCACCCATTTGCAATTTTATTGGTCATGATTGTGTTCACCTGGACACCACCTCATTTCTGGGCGCTTGCCGTTCACCGCGCCAAAGATTATGCGAAGGCCGAGATTCCAATGTTGCCGGTAACTCATGGTATCGAGTTCACTAAAACCTGTATTTTGCTGTATACAGTGTTACTCGGGGTTATTTGTTTATTACCATATATTGTTGGCATGTCCGGCGTTATCTATTTAGTCGGCTCGAGTATTTTGAGTATTTGGTTTTTGGTTTACGCTTGGAAACTGAAGTTCGCCCCAACCAAACGCACTGCGTTTAACATGTTCAAATTTTCAATCTGGCAGTTATTCGCGCTGTTTATTTTGTTGCTTGCAGATCACTACTTAGTCTCACCCGCATTGGTCGGGTTATAGCCACAGAAGGGAGTTCTACAATGCAAAAGCTACTGATTAGCATCGTCGCATTAATTGCTTTGGTATTTGGTGTTGTTATTTACAACAACTTACCAAAGCCAGAGCCGCAAGCACTGGTATACGACCCGCCACGTACCTTGGAGTCGTTCACGCTAGAGAGCTCGCTTGGCAACGACGTGACCAATAGTAATTTACAAGGGCAATGGACGCTGCTATTTACCGGCTACACCTTTTGCCCGGATATTTGCCCCACAACCATGGCCAACCTTCGCAAAGCCATGCCTGATTTGCAGAAGCAAGCTGAACATCCGGTAAACGTGTGGATGATTTCAGTAGACCCGCAGCGCGACACCGTGCAACGGGTGACTGATTACGCAGGTTTCTTTGGCCCTGAATTTGTTGGCGTGCGTGCCGAGCATCCGCAGCTGTACCCGTTCGTAAATGGTTTGGGTTTGATGTATTCAATACCTGACGAAGGCGCTACTGATTACCTCGTGAACCACAGTGCAGCCATTGTTTTGGTGAATCCTGATGGGCAGCGCCAAGCTATTTTCAAAGCCGAACACGTGATGGGTGAAATTCCTTCGGTAAACATGACGCAATTGATCACCGATTTCGCAATCATTGCGTCACAATTTGATTAACGATTAGTCCGGCCAGCGTCCGCGTTCATCAGCGCGGACAAACGGGTGCGAATACCAATAAAAACGGCCGGATTGCGATTTACTCGGCACCGTACAGTTTACCCGCGACCGGCCAATCGGCAACGGCTGCTCAAGTTGCACCGTAAAGGTATTCCCGTCCCACTCAGGTTGCAGCACTTCCCCCCCTGCAAAACAGTTCATTTGGCCTGGGTTAAAGTCTTCGGTTGTAGCAACGCTAACCGTGAAGCTCGGAGTGGTTTGCCCTTCGGAAACTAACATTTCCTCTGGCTCATAATCAGTTATCGGTAAGCCTAAACTCTTCATCTTTGTACGCAACGTTTCTAAATTCGCATACTGGGCTGACGCTGGAAACCGCGGAATTGCGGTGGCCGGGCTGTGCGAAGTCCACGGCCCGGAGTGCTGGCCAAATGCTATAAAATCATGCTTTTGCAACAAGGTCTGCAATGCCACATCGTATTCACCGTACGGATAGGCAAGATGACGAGGCTGCTCGCCGAGGTTTTCGTCAATCTCGCGTTGCGCATCAAGCACATCGGCGACCACCCGCTCACGCCACTGCTGTTCGGTTTCATCTTCATAGCGCCACGTCATGTGCCAATGACTATTGGTATGGTTCGCGATCTGCGCACCATGTTTCTGCAGCTCACGCAATTGTTCCCACCCCATATATTGGCTCGAGGCTTCTCGCATGAGTTTTGGGTTCACAAAAATGGTGAAGGGATAATTGTATTCTTTGAAAATCGCCAACCCTTCGCGGTAAACATTGCGCCAGCCATCATCGAACGTTATTGCCGCGGTGTATTCCGGCAACGATTCGCCAGCGGCAAATCGGCGTTGTATTTCAGCAATGGACAATACCGTAAAATCGTTCTCTTTTAACCACGCAAAGTGCGCCTCGAGCTCTTCGGCTGTCACTGAAGTCACCCGCGGTGTATCATCCCCAATGTGGTGGTATTGCAACACAGCAACACTGCCCGGTGCAGCCCAAGACACACAGCTCATTAACCCAAGAACAATAAGCATGAAACGCATAAACAAACTCCCGTTCAATTTTGGTAAGCGCGCTGATCATCGCACTATTTTTGCGATTGCTTTGCCCATGATCATATCAAATATTGCCGCACCTTTATTGGGTTTAGTGGATACGGCAATTATTGGGCACTTGCCCCAATCGATTTATCTCAGTGCTGTTGCGCTTGGCGCCATGATTGTCAGTTTTATTTATCTACTCGCCATTTTCTTGCGCATGACAACCACAGCCGAGATTGCGCACGCGTTTGGCGCTAAAAATCATGCCGCCGCGCAGCAAGTGGTGGTGCATGGCATGGTACTGGCGGTAGGCATCGGGCTGTTACTGCTGCTGGTTACCCCGTGGATTATTGATTTTTCGTGGTGGGTCATCAACCCCAGTCCTGACCTGCAGCGCTACGCGTCACAATATATTGGTATCAGGCTTTGGGCGGCACCCGCTGCATTGATAAACTTACTGGTACTGGGTACCTTGCTCGGCCGCCAGCAAAGTCGCGCGGCAATGGCCTTGGTGATATTTACCAATGCCGTGAATGTTATTGCTGACGTTGTTTTAATTTTAGGCTTAGGAATGAATGTTGCCGGTGCTGCATGGGCATCGGTGCTGGCCGAAGTATCCACCGCGTTGCTTGGGCTTTGGTTAATTCGTGATGTGTTACCCGCACCGCACTTATGGCGCATTACACCAAGCTATCTTAAACGCTTTGCGGCAATGAACCGCGACGTGTTTATTCGCTCACTATTATTACAGCTGTGCATGGCCACAATGACCGGTTATGCCGCGCGCTTCGGCACCGTGGTGGTAGCTGCCAATGCGGTACTGATGCAGTTTCTACTGCTCATTTCACTGGGCTTAGACGGCATTGCCTATGCCGTGGAGGCACTGCTTGGGGCCGCGCGCGGACGTAAAGACACCGCTAAAATTCGTTACTGGATGCATCTCACGCTGTTCTGGTCGATGCTGTTCGCGCTGGTTTATAGCCTGATATTTTTTGTGCTCGGCGATTGGATAATTCGCATGCTGACCGATTTACCCGACGTCATTTCAGTTGCGCAACGTTACTTGCCCTGGCTAATCGTCTTACCCCTGCTAGGGCACTGGAGTTACTATTACGACGGCGTATTTATTGGTTTGGGCCTCACACATGCCATGCGCAATACCATGGCGGTAAGTGCCATTGGCGTGTTTGTGCCGGTTTGGCTGCTTTCCCAGTGGTGGCTTCCAAATGAAAACGCCAACCACGGCTTGTGGTTGGCGTTAAGCTTATTTCTACTGGCCCGTGGTTGCAGCCAGTGGGTTTACTTACGTCAGCGCGGGCTTACATCGCTGGTGCAAGATCATCCATCAGAATAAGTTGTGGCGGCAAGCCACCGCCAGTAGCGTCCACCGCAACAGCAGTGTAAACGCCAGCGCCTTCTAAGGTTAGTTCAATTGGGCCAATCGCAGCGGTTTGAGTACCTGCCGCAGTAACGGTCACAAAGTAGGTGCCCGGCACCAATGAAACATAACCGGTTGATACTAATGCAGCCGCGTCAAAAGTCACATCGGCAAAGGCTGGTGTTGCTTCACTAATGTCGCTGGTTGCTGTTACATAAATATCTACTGGACCCGCACTTGGCGATGCATGCACCAATTGCACTTGGGCTTCGGTGGCAATGCGACGCGCGTCGTCTTCTACCACAGCAAGAGTCAGCGAGCTGTCACCTAAAGCGCCTACAGCATAAACACTAACGCGTTGGCTTTCGGCCAATGTTAAGGCTGCATCGTCGATAACCACAGGGTCACCGCCGGCTGCTGCAACATCAACCAAATAGTCATCGCCCGGCAAGTTAATAAAGTCGGTGAATTCTAAAAAGGCTAAGTCTGCGACTGCTGGCGTTGCAGCGTTATTGACGGTGATATCTACCGCCGGCGCGTCGGCGCTGGCATGGACAATACGTAGTTCACCGCCAGCGTCTGCTGAAGCAATGAGTTGCGCGCCTTCACCGTCCGCCACTTGCAACATAATTGGTGATGGGCCAGTTCCAGTATTGGTCACTGCGGCAACGACGAGGTCTTCACCTTCGGCAAACTCGGCAGTGCCACTGTCAAATACCACCGCACTCGGATCACCAGCCGCAGTAACGCGTACTTGATACGCACCAGCAGGTACATCAAGTTGCGCCGTGTAGTCGGTGAATTCTAATGTGGCCGCAGGTTGTTCTGTAGATAGGTCTGCGTCTACTTCAGTCAAGTAAACATCAACCGCAGGAGCGCTCGGTGCAGCATGAACAACTTGCAGTCGGAAGTTCCCTGCCGCAATGTCACTGACAGGATTTTCAATAATTAACGGGGCAATCGTTTCGTCAGCAACAGTGCCCACCGCGAAGATTTCATAGCGTGTATCTGCGGCGAAATCTAAATCAGCAGGCCCAATGACCGTCGCAACGCTTTCGTCGGGTAAAATGCCGTCTACCTGAATGCTGTAACTGCCTTCATCAAGCTCGAGTACGCCTGAAGAGGCGCCAAAAGGTACAGCTTCGAGGGTTGCCGAACCATCTACCAGTACATTTACGTCAGGCGCATCCGCTACGGAATGATGCACGCGCACGAAAGTAGATGCTGGTGTAACGGGTGGCGTCACGGTATTATTGTCGCCAGTGGAGTTATTATCGCTATCGCAAGCAGAAACGAAAATCGCTGCCGACATAGCGAGACCAAGTTTAGTGATCCCATTCATAATGTGTTCCTCATTGTGTGTATTCGCAAATCACACTACGAAAGAACATTTAGGATGGGATCACTCCCTCGATCTATACAAGGTTAAATTTTACACAACTTTAATAGTATGAATGTTCGCCAGCTTGGTGCTCTGTAACGTCTCGAACGCCATTGAGCTCACCTGGGAAACGTTGTACAAGTTCCTTTTCGATGCCCTCTTTCAGAGTCACATCCACCATACTGCAGCCGTTACACCCGCCACCGAACTGCAACACTGCAATACCGTCGTCGGTAATGTGGTTCACAGAAACCTTACCACCGTGGTTGGCCAACTGCGGATTGATGTCAGCTTGAATAACGTATTCAACACGCTCAATTAATGGCGCATCGTCAGCCACTTTTCGAGCTTTTGCATTGGGTGCCTTCAGCGTGAGCTGCGAACCAAGATCTTGCTCTTCAAAATCAATTGCAGCGTCTATCAAGAATGGCGCGCTGCCAGAATCGACTACCGCATCAAACCCGCTAAATGGCAATACTTCATCGTCCGGCTCAATCGCGTCGGGCGGACAATATGAAACACCACATTCGGCCGACGGCGTACCCGGGTTCACCACGAACACGCGAATATTTGTGTTATCCGGTTGTTCGGCAAGCAACTTGCGAAAATGTGCTTGCGCACTTTCTGTAATACGAATCATGGGTTAACCACCTCACTGCTATACCTGAGTAATTTAGTAAGGTATATCTTATCGCAAATTTCACGCATTGCATAGTAATCAGCTTGGGCATTGTAGCTAAGTTTGCTAGCGTGGCAGCACTTAGTTTGGCTATGCAACACAGGATAACGTCATGGTTCGTATTATATCGATTGCCCTATTTTGGTTAATCACTTCAGCAGCGGCGCAAGCCACTACGCTAGAAGACTATTTACCAAAAGATGTGACTTATAACCCAGATATTCCAACACCGAAAGAAGTACTTGGCTACGAAGTCGGTGAATGGCATGTGCGCCCAGAGCAGTTAGCGCAATACATGGAAATTTTGGCGGAAAAGTCTGACCGCTTTACGCTAGAGCGCACCGGTTACACGCATGAGCGTCGTCCGCTGTTGCTGGCAACGGTTACCACGCCAGAAAATCATAAAAATATAGATAGCCTGCGTGACCAACACCTTGCGCTTGCTGATCCAAACCGCAAAGGTGACCCTGAAAGCGCACCTTTAGTGCTTTATATGGGTTACAGCATTCACGGCGATGAGCCGAGCGGCAGTAACTCTGCACTGTTGTATGCCTATTACTTAGCTGCTGCAGAAGGTGACAAAATTGAACAGGTATTACGTGATTCAATCATCTTACTTGATCCAAGCTATAACCCAGACGGTTTAGCGCGGTTTGCACAGTGGGCGAATCAGCACAAGAGTCAAAACCTTGTTGCCGATACCCAACATCGCGAACATGTGCAGCCCATGCCACGCGGTCGTGTTAACCATTACTGGTTCGACTTAAACCGTGACTGGTTGTTATTACAACATCCTGAGTCACGCGCACGCATCGCGAACTTCCAAAAATGGAAGCCGAACGTTTTAACTGACTTCCACGAAATGGGTACTGACAGCACGTTTTTCTTTCAGCCTGGTATTCCGTCACGGAAAAACCCGAATACGCCTGACGAAAACGTTAAGCTAACCCAAACATTGGCTGAAGGCCATGCTGCTGCATTGGATGAACAAGGCCGTTTGTATTTTACCGAAGAAGCCTTTGATGACTTTTACGTTGGTAAAGGTTCAACCTATCCAGATGTGCAAGGTGCTATCGGCATTTTGTTTGAGCAGGCGTCTAGCCGCGGTCACGCGCAAGATTCAATTAATGGCTTGGTTGAATTCCCGTTCACCATTCAAAACCAGTTCACCACATCACTGACCAGCATGTACGGTGCACATGCGAACAAACGCTGGTTCTTAGACTACCAGCAGCGTTTTTATGACAACGCATTGGCTGCCGCGAAAAAGGCCGGTTTCAAAGGCTATGTGGTGAGTGACCCAACTGACCCTGCGCGTGTTCAAGAAATGCTAAACATTCTTGCCCAACACGGCATTAAGAGTTACGCATTGGAAGACTCCGTAAAACTTGACGGCGTTACCTACCCTGCCAACGAAAGCTATTACGTACCGCTTGAACAAGAGCAGTATGTGTTGATTCGCGCAATCTTTATGGACCAACAGAGCTTCAAAGATAACACCTTCTATGATGTCTCAGCGTGGACATTCCCGCATGCTTTCAACGTTAACTTTGCCAAGTTCGACGGTTGGAGCATCGACACCGCAAGCGAAGCTTGGCAAGCACCACAACCGAAGCAAATCAGCTTCGCTAAAGACGCCTATGCTTACGCGTTCGAGTGGAACAATTACTTTTCCCCGCGTACGTTAAACCGCTTACTACAAGCCGGCATTCATGTGCGCCAAGCGAACCAAGAATTTACCGCGAAAACAACGAATGGCGAATACAAATTCAGCCCTGGCACCGTGGTTGTAACGCGCGCCTATCAAGATCATGATTGGGCCGACGTGCAGGCGAAATTGTCTGAAATTGCCAACGTAAATCAGGTTGACGTGCACGCTATTACCTCAGGCCTTACCCCAAGCGGTATGGACTTAGGCAGCCGAAACTTGTCACCAGTTGAGCCAGTTAATGTCATGATGGTGGTTGGTACTGACGCCAATATGTACGAAGCGGGTGAGGCTTGGTACTACCTTGACCGCCATGTTGGTATTCCAGTGTCTATGGTTGATACTGACCGTTTGAACTCAGCGGATCTGTCACGATATACACACATTATTATGGTTGATGGCCGGTATTCAAAACTGAATAAACACAGTGCCGAACGCCTGCGCAATTGGGTTAACCAAGGCGGCGTAATTATTGGTCAGCAAGGCGGTTCAAAGTGGCTGAGCAACAACGATATTTTGGCGGCCAAATTTGTTGAAGACGAAACCTTCCGCGAAGCCTTCGAAAAAGAAGAGCTTACGTATGGCGACATGGATGATTTTTATGGTCAACGTCGTTTAGCCGGCGCAATTTTCGAGTTACAGCTGGATACCTCGCACCCGCTAACCTTCGGCTACCCGCGCGCTACGCTGCCAGTATTTAAAGATAGCGTGAATGCGATGGTGGTACCCGAGCAGCCGTTCGTAACCGTTGCGACTTACAGCGAAAAAGAACCGCTGCTTGCCGGCTTTACCGCCGCAGCAAACCGCGAAGTATTGGCTGACAAAGCGGCAATTATTGCGCATCGCCAAGGTCGTGGCCGGGTTATCGCGTTTACCGACGACATGAACTTCCGCGCGTTTTTCTGGGGCAGCGCCAAACTACTCAGTAATGCGATTTTCTTAGCGCAAGAAGTTCGTCCAACAATGAGCGATGAAGAAAACGTAGAAGCCGCAGCTGCCGAAGCAGCTGAGGCCGCTCACGCACATTAATCGCTAACCACCGGTTGGTGCGGCTCGGCATACGCCAGCGTCCACGCATCAACCGCTCGTGCCCCACGGCGCAGCAAGGCATCTGCAGCAGCAGATATTGATGCGCCCGTGGTCAGCACATCATCAATAATCGCTAACTTCAAACCACTTACATCACGGCTGCAATGCATGCTGCGGTGCATATTTTGCCAGCGCTGCCCTGCTGCCGCATGGTGTTGTGCCCCGTCGTCATCCCTAATACGACGCAACAAGCCAGTAGCCACCGGCAGTTGTACCAACTCAGCCACCTGATGGGTTAACAAACCAGCCTGGTTATAGCCACGCTGGCACCAGCGTTTATAGGTCATCGGCATTGCCACCAACATATCTGGCCAAGCGTCATCACGTTCACGGTAGCAATGGTGCACTTGTGCCGCCAAAAATGGCGCCAAGATACCGGCCAGTTCTGGGCAACGTTGAAATTTAAAGCGGTGAATAAGGTGTTGTATGTCGGCTTGCCAGCGGAACGCCGCAAACCAATAGCGCCCTTGTGCCCGATCGGGACGTTGGCAACGCCAGCGCAAACACGAAGGTGGTAACCGCGGTAAATCATGTAAACACACGTGGCAGAGCCCACTTGATTCAGCGATTCGTAATGATTGATCACATAGCCAGCAATACCCTAACATAGACGCATCCTTTCGCAGTGATAGAGAATCTAAAATGGTAGCTTCGGTTTGGCGTGCCGTCAGGGGCACAGGGACGGATATTGTTGTACTCCATGGCTGGGGCTTGAATGCCAATATCTGGACCCCCGTCATTACGCCACTCGCGCAGCTTGGCACCTTGCACCGACTGGACTTGCCGGGCTATGGCGAGTCGCCGTGGCCGGATAATCACCCAGTTGACTTCAATAGCCTGTGTGAACTCACTCTGGCAGCCTTGCCTGAGCGCTGCCACTTGATTGGCTGGTCGTTAGGTGGGTTGGTCGCAACCGAGTTGGCACTGCGCCACCCTGAGCGCTTTCATAGCCTGACCACTGTTGCGTCATCGCCATTTTTTCCCGCGCAAGCAGACTGGCCTGGCATTGAACCGCATGTACTCAACACCTTTGCCAAGCAGCTCAGCAAAGACTTTAAGCGCACGGTTGAACGCTTTTTGGCGTTACAGTCGATGGGCTCTCCGCACGCGCGTGACGACGTAAAGCAGATTAAAGAATGGTTATTTGCCAAGCCGATGGCTTCCGTTGAGGTGTTGGATGCAGGGTTGGATATGCTAGCTACAGTTGATTTGCGCGAACGTTTAGCGGGGCTTGAAGTGCCGCTGTTACGCATTTACGGGAAGTTGGATGCGCTCGTGCCAACAACGGTCGCCGAGAAAGTCAGCGCGATTTTACCGTCAAGCATCGCGCACATCGCACCCAAATGCAGTCATGCTCCCTTTATCAGCGACCCGCAAGGCTTTATCGCAGCCATCACACCGTTTTTACGCCAGCACACGCCTTAGCGTTGGCAACTGGGGCAATAGACCGTGCTGCGTTGCCCCAGCCGTATTTCTTTCAAACGCCCTGAGCATTGCATGCACAACTTGCCGCCACGGCCGTAAACCATCAGCTCTTGTTTAAAATAGCCCGGCTGACCGTCCGCTTGGGTGAAGTCTTGCAAGGTGGTGCCGCCTTGTTCAATCGCTTTGGCGAGCGTGGCCTTAATAATGGGCACCAATTGCTCATAACGGCGCTGACTTATCTTCCCCGCCGCACGTTTTGGATGAATACCGGCCTTAAACAGCGCTTCGTTGGCATAGATGTTACCCACCCCAACCACCACATGGTTATCCATAATAAAGGTCTTAATGGCCTGCTGACGCCCTCGTGACGCTTTGAACAAATAGGCCTCGTTAAACGCATCGGTTAACGGTTCAGGCCCCAACGCGCGCAATAGCGGATGGTTCTCGCTTGGGTGCTCTTTAGAATACAACCAGCAGCCAAACCGGCGCGGATCGTTAAAACGCAAGCACTTACCTGATTCCAGCACCAAATCGATGTGATCATGCTTTACCGCAGGTGTGTTGGCTGGCACCACGCGCAGTGCGCCTGACATACCAAGGTGAATAATCAAATGCCCCGCCGCAGTATGCACAATTAAGTACTTGGCGCGCCGCTCCACCTTGGTAATTAACGCGCCAACAACGCTATCAATCTCTTCAGGCACAGGCCAACGCAGGCGCCGATCGCGCACAATAATTTGGGTTATTTTTTGCTGCTGCAGGTGCGGTGCTATACCACGGCAACTGACTTCTACTTCTGGCAACTCAGGCATAAAATTTCACTCATTGGTTACGGCTTGCGTGAACGAATAATTGTATGAAAATTAGTGCATGCACACTACTTGTGTTTCACTGTAGCCTCATCTATATTCGCGCCACTTCGTACGAATTTGGCTTTTGGGGTTAAATACAGGCAATGCAGGCAGCTCCATCGACGCTTGATCATACAGTTTTTAAAACCTCAGCGATCGACTTTGCGCAACTCGCTGAACGCGGCTATGTGGTCGTTCCAAACTTTCTCGCACCGCACTACTGCCAACTGCTTTTCGACTATGCCCAAAACTTAGCTGCCACCGACTGGCAACAGGCGGGAATTGGGCGTGCTGATCAATACACCACAAATACGGCGGTGCGCCAAGATAAGATCCGTTGGTTGCAGCGTGATTTTGCGCCTGAGCGTGCCTACCTTGATATGATGGATGGCTTGCGGGTGCAAGTGAATCGCGAATTGTTTATGGGGCTATTCGATTATGAATGCCATCTTGCCCACTATCCGCCCGGCGCTTTTTATCGTAAGCACCTCGACGCCTTTAAAGGGCGCAGCAATCGCATTCTCACCACGGTATTTTATTTAAACCCACACTGGCAGGAAGCCGACGGCGGTCAACTTGTCATGTACGACGAGCGCGGTCGGGTGTTAGAAACTATTTTACCGGAAGCTGGCAAGTTGGTTATTTTTCTTAGCGATGTGTTTATGCATGAAGTGCTGGCAGGTAATCGCGATCGGTTTAGCATTACCGGTTGGTACCGTCATAACACCAGTATTAACGGCGTGATTGACCCCACGCGCTAACTATTTCAAATAATTCGGTGCTACAGATACAAAAAAACCCAGCCAGGCTGGGTTTTTTGTGCTCAGAAGAAGCTTACTTAATTTTAGCTTCTTTGAAAACCACGTGCTTACGAACCACTGGATCGTATTTTTTGATTTCCATTTTTTCTGGCATGTTGCGCTTGTTCTTATCGGTAGTGTAGAAGTAACCAGTACCGGCAGAAGAAACTAGACGAATCTTATCACGCATGGTTCAGCTCCTTACACTTTTTCGCCACGAGCGCGCAAATCTGCGAGCACCGCGTCGATACCATTTTTATCAACAATACGCATACCTTTAGTAGAGATACGCAACTTAACCCAACGCTTTTCTGATTCTACCCAGAAGCGGTGAGATTGCAGGTTCGGCAGGAAACGACGCTTGGTCGCATTGCGCGCGTGTGAACGGTTGTTTCCGCTAACCGGACGCTTTCCTGTAACTTGACATACTTGTGACATCGTTTATTTACTCCAAAATTGCTTCAAGCTCGCCTGTCGCCCATCGCGGCCTTGCCTTGAATCCGAGGGCGCATTTTATACAGCAAATTGGCCCGGCAATCAAGTGATCGCTGATATTTTTTGATCATTATGATCCTGTAAACGGCGGCGCTACTTTACTACAAGAGCCCCCGTTCGGCAAATGAAACTGGTGTTCCCGAGCCAATAACGAAATGATCCAATAGAGCAACGTCGATCATACCTAGGGCCCGTTTTAAGCGCTCTGTTACACGCTGATCTGCCTGACTTGGTTCAGCCACGCCAGAGGGGTGATTATGCGCTAAAATCACCGCGGCTGCATTATGTTGCATCACTAATTTTATTATTTCTCGCGGATATACTGGGGCGGCGTTGATTGTTCCTTGAAATAACTCAACATATTTTAATAGTCGGTGCTGGCTATCAAGCAACAACACCACAAAAATTTCGCGTTGCTGATGCCGTAACTGCGCCGTCAGGTAGTCGCGCACCATGGCCGGTTGTGTAAAACCATCATCACGACGTAATTGCCACGCCAAATAGCGGCGCGAAATTTCCATCACCACTTGCAACTGCATCACCCGCGCTGGCCCAAGCCCAGGTTGCTCCAATAAGGTTTCCGCGCTGGCGGCCAGCATGCCACCTAAACCATCAAATGCACCCAGTAAGTCACGCGCATAGGCCACCACGTCTTTGCCGCGAATGCCGGTACCGAGTAAAATAGCGAGCAGTTCAGCATCGGTTAACGTTGCCACCCCAAGCTCTGCCATTTTTTCGCGGGGCCGTTCGGTTACGGGCCAGTCTTTTACACTCGTCATGATCGCTCCTTGATCCTTGCTGTTGCTCATTAAGAATGAAAATTTAGCATACGGCGGTGCGGCATGACTTAAATTGCGCTGTCGCCTCGGCTTAAGCGCGGCAATAACGCACCCCTGTATAAAATTTCTATATCGCGAAAATCGGGTCTTCGTGGTATTGTAAAAATAGTTAAAAGGTAAGGACTTACTATGAGTACAAGCCCCAAGAAGCCATTAAGCGGCCGACGCATCGTGCTCGGCATAACCGGTGGTATTGCCGCCTATAAAATGCCCGATTTGGTGCGCCGGTTGAAAGACTACGGTGCCGATGTTCGCTGCGTAATAACACAAGGCGGTCAGGCGTTTATTACCCCGCTAACACTGCAGGCGGTTTCTGGCAATCCAGTTCACCATGATTTGCTTGACCCAGCTGCAGAAGCGGCGATGGGCCACATTGAGTTGGCTAAATGGGCTGACTTTGTGCTCATTGCACCCGCGTCTGCCAATACCATTGCGCAACTTGCCCATGGGCACGCCCCTGATTTGCTAACAACCCTTTGTCTTGCAACGGCGGCCCCGGTAGCTGTTGCACCAGCAATGAATCAACAAATGTGGGCACACCCAGCGGTACAGGCGAACTGCGCATTACTGCAAAGTCGTGGCGTAACCGTTATAACTCCAGCGAGCGGCGCACAAGCGTGCGGCGATGTTGGCGCGGGCCGCTTACCGGAACCGCTTGAATTACGCGAAGCTGTCACCAAATTATTAACGGTAACCTCGAACGAGCTAGCAGGTAAACACCTTGTTATTACCGCTGGCCCCACGCGGGAAGCCATTGACCCTGTGCGTTATTTAAGTAACCACAGCTCGGGCCGCATGGGGTTTGCCCTGGCCACAGCTGCACAACGTATGGGCGCGCACGTCACCTTAGTGGCCGGCCCCTGCCAATTGCCAACGCCCGCGGGCGTAACTCGTATAGACGTGGTGAGCGCAGAGCAAATGAATACTGCCGTGATGGGTGTTATTGCCGAGGCTGATATTTTTATTGGCTGTGCCGCCGTGGCCGATTATCGCCCCACGCATGTTGCCGATAATAAGATCAAAAAAGATAATGACGCTATGCACATCGCATTGGTTAAAAACCCCGACATACTCGCCAACGTTGCAGCGCTTGCCAAAGCGCCCTTTACAATTGGCTTTGCTGCCGAAACCAACGATGTTGCACACTATGCGCAAGACAAATTACAGCGCAAAAAGCTCAACATGATTGCAGCCAACGACGTCAGCGATACCAATATCGGCTTTAATAGCGAAGACAACGCGATGCTCCTATTTTGGCGTGACACAAACAACACCGTGCAACAGCAAGCACTCGCACGCGCCAGCAAATCAGCCATCGCCCAACAGATCCTGCAACAAGCAGCAAAGCTTCTATCGAATAACCAATAACGATTAACGATTAACGACAAACAGAAGGAGTTTTGCGTGGCCGCGAAACAAGACCGCAAACAAGAAATTTTAGCTGCCTTAGCAACCATGCTAGAAACCAGCCCCGGACAACGCATTACCACGGCGCGTTTAGCCACTGAAGTTGGGGTGTCAGAAGCCGCACTTTATCGTCACTTCGCATCGAAGGCGAAGATGTTTGAAGGGCTCATCGACTTTACGGAAGATGCCATTCTGTCGCGCATCAACCAAATTCTGGAAAACGAAAAAGACACCGTAACCCGCTGTGAAATGATTGTACGTTTAATACTTACATTCGTTGAGCGCAATCCAGGCATTACCCGTATTTTAACGGGCGATGCCTTGCTGGGCGAACACGAACGTCTGCGTGCACGTGTGCAGGGGATTTTTGAGAAAGTTGAAGCGAACTTAAAACAGGTATTACGCGAGCGTCGATTGCGTGAACAGGTTCGTGGCGCACTTGACGAAGGCATGCTCGCCAACCTCGTGATGGCCTATGCCGATGGCAAGGTCACGCAGTTCGTACGTTCTGAGTTTAAACGGGCACCTACTGAACATTTTGATGAGCAATGGCAAACCATCGCTCAGCAGTTATTAAGTTAACAGTTATTCCGATGTGCGGGCGCGGCTCAACAAGTTAATCGCAGCTTGTTGAGGCGTGGTGTCGCCGTAGAGTACGTCGTAGAGTTGTTCGCAGATGGGCATTTCTACGCCGTGCCGTTTTGCTAACGCAACCACTTCACGGGTATTGCGATAGCCCTCAACCGCTTGACCAATTTCTTTCATGGCTTGGTCAACGCTTTTACCCTGCCCCAATGCCAATCCAAACCGTCGATTACGGGATTGATTATCGGTACAGGTTAGTATCAAATCACCTAAACCTGCCATGCCGGTAAAAGTTTCAGGTTTTGCACCAAGCTTCAAACCCAGCCGCGTGAGTTCCGCTAAGCCGCGCGTAATCAACGCGGTTCTCGCATTCGCACCGAAGCCGATGCCATCGGCCATTCCTGCACCAATTGCGATCACGTTTTTAACTGCGCCACCAAGTTGCACACCAATGAAGTCATCGTTGGTATACACCCGGAAACTGCGGTCGCAGTGCAACAACTCAGACAGTTCGTCAACAAACTGTGGGTCTGTTGATGACATGGATATAGCAGTGGGTAGGCCCTTGGCCATTTCCATGGCGAAGGTTGGCCCTGACAACACAGCCAGTGCGTGTGAGTCACCTAAAATTTCTTGAGCAACTTCAAACAGGAGCCGCCCCGTTTCAGGTTCTAACCCTTTGGTTGCCCATGCAACCCGCGCGTCTTCGCGCAAATGCGGCCGCATGTCTTTTAGCACTTGGGCAAACGCACTGCTGGGTACCACCACCACAATATTATGGCTATCAGCTACCGCTTCAGCCAAATTGGCAGTGACATGCAAAGTATCAGGAAGTTGAATGCCTGGTAGGTAGCGCGCATTTTCGCGTGAGCTAGCCATTGCTTCGACTTGCTCAGCATCGCGGCCCCACAAACAGGTATGCGTACCCTTACGGGCAAAACAAAGCGCTAGGGCGGTTCCATAAGAACCGGCACCCAGCACTGTTACTTGCGAATTACGCATTGATGGCGCTTAGATTATGCGTCAGCTTGCTCAGCAGCTTGTTGCTGGTGCTGCTGTACGTGTTGCGCGAACACCGCGTCAAAGTTAACTGGCGCTAAGTTCAATTGCGGGAATGTTGCGCGGCTTACTAAGCTAGACAAGCACTCGCGAGCATATGGGAACAAAATGTTCGGGCAGAATGCGCCAAGTAATTGGGCACGTTGACCTTCTTCAATTGCGTCAGTAATTGTGAAAATACCTGCTTGATGAACTTCACCAATAAAGGCTACCGTTTCGCCAACTTTATTTGTTGCAGTTACTTTCAGAACCACTTCGTAAACACCGTCTTCAATCTTGGTGTTTTTAACGTTTAGATCAAGGCTAAGCTCTGGTTTCCACTCTTGGCGGAAAATATCTGGAGCATTTGGCGCTTCAAACGAAACGTCTTTGGTATAAATGCGTTGAATCTGGAAAGCTTGCTGTTGTTGCGCGTCGTTTTGAGCGGCGCCGTTTACTTGCTGTTCGTCAGCCATTTTTTACGTCCTATTGCTAAAAGTTATACTTATTTTTTAACCAGTGGGAAACTGGCGCCCTGCCAGGCTGAGATTCCACCTCGAAGTACGGCAACGTTCTCAAAACCAGCTTTACTGAGCGCAGCTGCTGCTGAACGCGCAGTCATGCCTGTTGCACATACAACAACGATGGGGGCAGATTTGTATTTCTCAAGAGCCTGCACCTCATTTTTTCGAATCTTATCGGCAGTTACATGAATAGCATCTTGAATGTGGCCTTTACGGTACTCGTCCGTTGAACGAATATCAACAAACACACCGTCGTTACGGTTAGTCAGTAGGGTCGCTTGTTGCGGCTCTAATAGCTTAACCTTAGAAGTTACGCCTTTCAGGTAGCTTACGATAATCGCAATCAAAAGGATGACCCACAACAGGCTCATAAAGTAATGGTCCATCGCGAAAGCGAGAAGTTGATCCATGGGGTTGCCTACTCCAGTTGAAAAAAACAAGCCACAGAGTATACCGACTGAAACCTGTGTTGCCAGTAAAATTTTGCCATAAGCGCGAAGTTAGAAAGGATGCGTTGTGCGTCAAAATCGCATAAAATAAGGTCAATTTTCTGAATTTACTGAAAAACCACTGAGGATGTTATGGCAAAGCCACATACACCATTGGCTCTTTTAATTTTAGATGGCTGGGGCCACCGTGAAGCCACCGCTGATAATGCAATTGCTGCGGCGAACACACCAACCATGGACAAACTATGGGCAACCTACCCACACACCTTGGTGGACGGCTCAGGTATGGCCGTTGGCTTACCTGACGGGCAAATGGGAAACTCTGAAGTGGGCCACGTGAACTTAGGCGCTGGCCGCGTCGTTTATCAAGACTTTACCCGTATCAGCAAAGCCATTGCCGATGGCGACTTTTTCGATAACGCCGAGCTTACCGCTGGCGTTGATGCGGCTGTGGCCAAGCAAAAAGCCATTCATATTATGGGTTTGTTATCACCAGGCGGCGTACACAGCCATGAAGATCACCTCATTGCAATGGTGAATTTAGCAGCGCAACGCGGAGCCAAGAAAATTTATTTGCACGGGTTTCTGGATGGTCGCGACACCCCGCCGCGCTCTGCAGCGCCTACTATTGAGCGGTTTGAAAAGCTCTTTAGCCAACTTGGTGTTGGTCGCTTTGCCACTGTTTGTGGGCGTTACTTTGCAATGGACCGTGACAAACGCTGGGACCGCGTTGCACAAACATGGAATGCCATGATTCATAACAAAGCAAGCTATCACGCTGATAACGCAGCTCTCGCCCTGACCGCCGCGTACGAACGTGATGAAAGCGATGAGTTTGTGAAGCCAACACTGATTGCTGATGCCGCGCCCATTCAGGACGGCGATAGCGTGTTTTTCATGAACTTCCGCGCCGACCGCGCTCGCGAGCTAAGCCACGCATTCTTAGACCGTGACTTTGATGAATTCGAACGTGGCAAAGTACCGCAGTTATCGGCTTTCGTGATGCTCACAGAATACGCAGCTGATCTAAAGGGCCCTATCGCGTTTCCACCGGAAAGTCTGACCAACGTGTTGGGTGAGTGGTTGGCGAAAAACAACTATACGCAACTGCGCATCTCAGAGACCGAAAAATATGCCCATGTAACCTTCTTTTTTAGTGGCGGGCGTGAACAGGAATTTGACGGCGAAAAACGCGTTCTGATTCCATCACCGAACGTGGCCACTTACGATCTGCAACCGGAAATGAGTTCTGAGCAACTCACTGACGCGCTCGTTGAAGCAATTCATAACCGCGAGTTTGACGTTATTGTGTGTAATTACCCGAATGGGGACATGGTTGGCCACACCGGTAATTTTGCTGCCGCTGTGAAAGCCGTTGAGGCGGTTGATAGCTCGATTGCTCGCGTGATTGAAGCCTTGCAAGAGGTCGGCGGTGAATGTTTGATTACAGCCGATCACGGCAATGCTGAACAAATGCAGGACCACAGCACCGGCCAGTCACACACAGCACACACCAGTGAATTGGTACCTTTCATCTATGTAGGGCGTGAAGCGAATGCCCGCGACGGGGGCACGTTGTCAGACGTCGCACCAACCATGCTGCATTTGCTCGGCCTTGAGCAACCCGCTGAAATGACCGGCAAACCCATTGTGACGCTGAAGTCGTGAAGCACTGGCTGCTTGTTCTCATCTGTTTGATGTTGGCTCCAGTTGCCTGGGGCCAGCAACCGAGTGCCGATGAACAGGCAGCAACCGAAGCACAGTTAGAGCAAATAGCAGCCGAGTTAAAACGTCGCGAGGCCGCTATTGGCCAGCGCGCTGAACAGCTGAGCTTGACTGAACGGGAGCTAAAACAGCTTGAACAGCAGATGGCTTCGGTTGCCAGTGAATTGAACACAACAACCAATCAACTTGCCGATATCCGCGCACGCATTACTGATTTACAGCGCCAAGAACAACAACTTGAAAGCGATTTACAACAGCAACTGCATTTACTGGAACAGCAGCTGGATATGGCCTACCGCATGGGCAAGCACGATTACCTTAAGCTGATATTAAAGCAACAAGACCCCGCCAAATTTGAGCGTCTACTGGGCTACTATGGGTATTTTAATCGTGCGCGTATTTCAGAGCTTGCAACCATTCGCGCAACCCAACAGCAACTTGAGCAGGTGCGTGCAGACGTGCTTGACCAACAACAACAACTTGAACAGCGGCTGCAACAGCAACGCCAACAACAGGGTGTGTTAAAAGCGCAACAAACCGAACAACAACAGCTGGTGAAACGCTTGCGTCGGGAGCAATCGGCTGATCAACAACGCATCAGTGAACTGAAACGCGACCAAGAATCGCTTGAGCAAGTTCTCGCCGCCATTCAAGCCGCGATGCGCGACGAGCCTCGGCTTGAGGGGCTGGCCGCACTGAAGGGCAAAATGAACTGGCCAGCCGCAGGCCGCGTACAGCGGGTATTTGGACAACAACGCAGCGGTGGTGTTATTTGGAAAGGCGTTGTTATTAAAGCTGAGTCTGGCGAACCGGTAAAAGCAATCGCCGATGGCCGCGTGCTTTTTGCCAACTGGCTAAGGGGTTACGGCCTCATCATAGTGCTTGACCATGGTGACGGCTACATGAGTCTTTACGGGCACAACCAAACCGTTTTACCTGCAGTTGGTGACACAGTGCGCGCCAATGAGACCATCGCATTAGTTGGTCAGAGTGGTGGTCGTGAAGATCCTGCTGTATATTTTGAGGTTCGTGTCAAAGGTGATGCGGTGAACCCTGTCAATTGGTGTCGTTAATGCGTGTCTGGTTAAAGGTAGTTGCTAGTCTAATACTCGGCCTCATGGCTTTTTCTGCACAGTCAGAAGAAGGCGCTTTGCCGCGCATTGCAATTGTTATCGATGACCTTGGTAATAGCCGTTTCCAGCAAGAGTTTGCCAAATTACCGGGCGCACTGACGTTAGCCATGTTGCCACACACGCCTTATGCCGAGCGCATTGCCCGTAATGCGCAAGAAACCGGGAAAGAAGTCATTATTCACATGCCCATGCAACCGGGAAGCAATGCCAACGCCGGTATTGGTATGCTCACTACGGATGAAGACAAAGCACAGTTTATAATGCTGATGGAACAAGCCTTTGTGCAGTTGCCGCAGGCCGTGGGCATGAACAATCATATGGGTAGCCAGTTAACCGCCCTTATTGAGCCCATGCAATGGGTTATGGAACAACTTGCGCTGCGTAACTTTTATTTTCTGGATAGCCGCACAACGGCCGCCACCCAGGCTGAAAACGTTGCCCGCGAATTTGGTATTCCCGTTGCAAGGCGTCATGTGTTTTTAGACAACGACCCGCAGGCCGATGAAATAGAGCTGCGCTGGCGTGATCTTATTCGCCACGCGCATAAACATGGTGAAGCCATCGCTATTGCACACCCGCACCGCTCTACCCTAGAGTTTTTAAAACACGTGTTACCTGACTTGGCAAACCAATACGGTGTTGAACTTGTCGTTGCTTCCGCACTTGCAGAACCGCGCACCGCCCAACCAATTCAACTTACTGAGCATAAAAAAACGCCGGCGAATTAGGCCGGCGTTTTTTTATTCGAATTTATTCGAAGTCGGTGTTTAAGACATCGCCATACGAAGTTTCTTCATGGCATTGGCTTCAAGTTGACGAACACGCTCAGCGGATACCTGATATTTATCGGCAAGTTCTTGCAGCGTGGTTTTGTTGTCATCGTCTAACCACCGTGCGCGCACGATATCTTGGCTACGCTCATCAAGGGTGTTAATCGCCGACAACAAACGTTTTTGGGTATGCGATTCCCACTGCTCGTTTTCAACTTCTTCAGCTAAGTCTGAACGTTTATCTTCTAAATACTGAGCTGGAGAATAAGTGCCACCATCTTTGGCGTCATCGTCATCTGAACTGAGTTCAAATGCTTGGTCGTGGGCACTCATACGAGCTTCCATCTCCATTACTTCTTTTGTGCTTACGCCCAAAGTTTCAGCAACAGTGCTCACTTCTTCATGCGTAAACCAACCCAAGCGCTTTTTCATTTTGCGCAAGTTAAAGAACAACTTACGTTGCGCCTTGGTCGTCGCAATTTTGACCATGCGCCAGTTTTTCAGCACATACTCGTGAATTTCAGCTTTGATCCAATGCACCGCGAATGAAACCAATCGTACACCCACTGATGGGTCGAAACGACGGACCGCTTTCATCAGACCAATATTTCCTTCTTGAATCAAATCAGCTTGAGGCAGGCCATAACCTGAGTAGCCGCGGGCAACATGCACAACAAAACGCAGGTGCGACATAATGAGCTGACGAGCAGACTCTAGGTCGTCCTGTTCTTGTAAACGCGTAGCCAGTTCGCGCTCTTCCTCAGCCGACAGCATAGGAATGCGATTTACTGTTGAAATATACGCTTCTAGGCTGCCACCCGACTGCGGGACAGCTAACGCCATACTGGTAATCTCAGAGCTCATGCAACAACATCCTCTCTTACTGGTGTCTACACAACATTATCCAGACACTCATCAGACCTTTTTTCGGTCTGGAAGTTCCCTCATTCTAGCAAAACTGGCGCTGCTGACAATGACTGCTTTGGGATGATTTTTTTGTCTCACTATTACCCATATGGGGATAGTTTATTGTGGTTCAATAGTACGTACATGTTTTCTTACTGCAATGTACGAACCCAATAATCCCAAACCAATCGCCAGCAACCATAACACCAGCATTTCATTAAAAGTCAGCCCTACTAAGGAAAATTGACTCTCATACAATTCACTAATATCGGTCACTGCGCCAGAAATCCATAAAATCATTACGGCTGTCGCCAACCAAGCGATCAACCCACCGACAAAACCATACCACACTCCGGTGTATAAAAACGGCCGTTGAATGTAACCATCCGTTGCGCCGACTAATTTCATCACCATGATTTCGTCGCGCTTACTGTTAATATTGAGCCGAATAGTATTGCCAACAATTAAAACCACCGCAATACACAACAATGCAGCTAACGCTAACAACCCGTCACGTACCAAATTTAAGAGCGCTTCAAGCCGTTGCAACCAGTCTAAGTCAAGCCGAACTTGCTCAACTTCGCGCTCATTGCGCATTTGCTGCGCCAGTTGCTGGGCTTGCGCTGTACCGCGTTTATTGGCTACCGGAGTAACTAATAAAACATCAGGTAGCGGGTTATTGCTCAGCGCATCTAAGGCCTCGCCAAAACCTGATTCCTCACGAAATTCTTGCAAAGCCTCGTTTTTGTCTATCCAGCGAACACGTTCAATGTCATTCGACAAACTAAGTCGTTTATGAAACGTCGATACTTCTTGCTGGCTTAAATTTTTACGCAAAAATAAGGTTATTTCTGAAGCGTGCTGCCAATCGGCACCAATGGCTTCGGTATTTTTAACCACAACATACAAGGTTGCCGGTAAGGTCAGACTCAAACCAAGCACTGCCATCGTCATCAAACTTGCCATTGGATAACGGGCCAGCTCGCCTAAGCTTGCCACAGCTTGTTGCACATTATGCACCCAGAACATGACAAAACGGCGAAAGCCAGAAATTTTTACCTGTTTGGCGCCTTGCTGACGTGAGCGGAACAGTAAACTCATGGTTTAACTCTCCTGCAAGCCATCGTTGATCATCCGTCCGTCACGCAGAGTTAGCGTGCGATAACGCAGCCGCGCAATCAAACCCAAGTCGTGGGTCGCAATCAGTACCGACACGCCCACCCGGTTAAATTCTTCGAACAAGCGAATGATTTCCATCGACAACTTCGGATCTAAATTACCGGTTGGTTCGTCGGCCAACAATAACGGCGGCTTATTCACCACCGCGCGGGCAATGCCAACGCGTTGTTGTTCGCCCCCAGAAAGCATCATCGGGTAATGGCGCAACTTGTCGCCTAACCCTACTTTTTCGAGCGAAGCTTGCACACGCTTGCGCGCTTCTTGCATGCTATACCCTTCAATTAGCAGGGGCAGCGCTACATTATCGAGAACGGTTTTATCCATTAACAGGCGGTGATCTTGAAAAATCATGCCAATGTCACGGCGGGCATAAGGAATCTGGCGCGCGTTGATGCGCTTCAAGTCGTGGCCGTTAATTAACACGCGCCCAGCCGTTGGCCGTTCCATCATGCTTATTAGTTTAAGCAGGGTACTTTTACCCGCTCCAGAGTGGCCGGTTAGAAAAGCCATTTCGCCACGCTCAAGGTGAAAACTCACGTTGTTGAGTGCTTGAAATCCGCCTGGGTACGTTTTACTAACCTGCTCAAATTTAATCATGACGATTGCGTCTCGTTAAGTTCGCGTTGGAACAAGGCGTCAACAAACTCACGTGCCGCAAACGGCCTTAAGTCATCAATGCCTTCACCCACACCAATATAGCGGATTGGAATGTTAAATTGATCAGCAATTGCAAAAATAACACCGCCTTTTGCAGTGCCATCCAGTTTGGTAAGGGTAATTCCACTTACACCCACGGCTTCAGTAAATAATTTCGCCTGACTAATCGCATTCTGTCCAGTGCCAGCATCCAGGGTCAGCATCACCTCATGGGGTGCGGACTCATCAAGTTTGCGCATAACGCGCACAACTTTTTTCAACTCGTCCATTAAATGCGCTTTGTTTTGCAAGCGCCCGGCCGTATCCGCAATCAATACATCAACACCGCGCGCACGCGCTGCTTCAACGGCGTCATAAATAACCGACGCGCTGTCTGCACCTGTATGCTGCGCAACAACTGGAATATCATTGCGCTGCCCCCACACTTGCAACTGTTCCACCGCTGCGGCACGAAAGGTGTCGCCTGCAGCCAGCATTACTGACTTTCCTTCACGTTTAAATTGCTGAGCCAGTTTCCCAATGGTGGTGGTTTTACCCACACCATTCACACCCACCATAAGAATAACGAATGGGCCTTTCTGGTCACGCGGAATTGCAAGCGGTTGCGCAACGGGCGTTAAAATTTCGGTCATGTTTTCTTGCAATAGCTGATACAGCGCGCTGGCATCGTGCAGTTGCTTACGGCCGGCTTGTTCGGTCAAGCGTTCAACTATTTTTAATGTGGTCGGTACACCAATGTCTGCTGTTAGTAACTGCGTTTCTAGCTCTTCAAACAGTTCATCATCAATTTTTTTATCTTTGAATATACCCCACAGGCCATCACCTATTGCAGAAGAGGTTTTGCGCAGGCCCGAGGTAAGACGGTTCCATAAATTTGCTTTCGGCTTAACTTCCGCAGCCTTAGACTCAGCAGTTACCTGTGCACAAATTTCTGCAGCATCCGGCGCGGCAACTTCCGCCATAGAGGGTTCTTCTGGCAATGGGTGGGCGGAGTCAGTTTCAGCCTGCTGTTCGGTGTCATTGGACTTGTTTTTACGAAATAGAGAAAAGAAAGATCCTTTGGCCATGCCTGCTTTACCTTTGGAAGTTCGCTGCTGCTCGGTTTACAATGCGCACAGTTTAACACGTCAAATAAAAGAAGGCTTACTTTAGCATGCCGCGAAGCTCGTACAAGCAGAAAAGCAAAGCTGCCAGTTCACGCACCCCCAACGTTAATAAAGGGCGCGGCGAATTGCGAATTATTGGTGGCCAATTGCGCGGCCGCAAGCTGGCTATCGCCGATGTGCCTGGGCTGCGACCCACAACTGACCGAGTGCGAGAAACCGTGTTTAATTGGTTGCAGTTTGAGCTCGCTCAGCAGCGTTGCCTTGATTTGTTTGCCGGTAGTGGTGCACTTGCCTTTGAAGCACTTTCTCGTGGCGCCAGCGAAGTGATTTTGATAGAACAAGATAGCCAGGCCGCACGGTTATTGGCGCATCATGCACAAATACTATCTGCTGCGGTTGCCGGACAGGCGCTGGTGCAATGCGCTGACACCTTAGCTTTTTTGCAACAGCGCCCAAGCTCACCGTTTCAGGTGGTATTTATTGACCCGCCCTTCGGAATAGGCCTCGTCGACCGCAGTATAGAGCTACTTGAGCAAAACAATTGGTTGGCTGCTGGTAGCTGGGTATACATTGAAAGCGAACGGGATTTAACACCCACCGTGCCCAGTCATTGGCACTTGCACCGCGAAAAAAACGCGGGGCAAGTTACCTTCCGATTATATACGGTTTCATAGTTTAACAATTTGAGGTAATGCATATGGGAACTGCCGTTTGGCTTGGCCGACTCGTTTTCGCAATTATTTGGGGCGTTATGCTAGCCAATTTGGTGGCGCCATTTCCGGATAAGCTATTCGCTTTCTTTCTATTCTTAATGGTGCTGTTGATTGCGCTGCATTTGATTCAGTTGCTGATGTTCGCAACCGTTTATAAAGACCACATGCAATGGCGTCGTGGCGACTATTGGCAGATTGTGCTGTTCGGTGTAATTGGTTGGCTTGCTATAGTGCGCGCGCAGCCGGCACGCACACAGCAGCATGCACCAAAAACTTAGTCTTCTGAGACGTTTTCGTCTGACATATTCACGCCGATGTTGGACACGCCTTCATCGGTAACCATTGCGCGCGCTTGGCTCACCAATTCTTTGGTGGGTTTGTCCGTGGCTGCGGCAACGGTTTCAAGATAATTAAGTATCGCTTGCTGCACTTCTATTTCGTATTGCACCAGCTCATGCTCGCGCAATAGTTTACGGCGTTCTTGAGCATCAAGCTCAGCACCTTCAGTGAGCTCGAGAAACTTAGCAACTCCGGCTTGAGAAACCTTAGCAACACTCACCAAGTCGGCACTATTTTGGTCCAGCAAGCCCTGCAGTAAGGTACTTATTGCCGTACAGGCATCCATAGCGGGATACACGCCCAGCATATCGTGTCCGTGTTCGCTTGGGGTTACGTCATCTACCTTTTCTTGCCAGCGCGCAAAGTTAACTTTCACGCTTTTTTCCTGCCATACCCAGTCCCAGCACGCATTGAGTGCGCCGTGCAGTGGCTTTGGATCACCGAAACCAGTAACATGGTGAAATAGCTCATAATTAGGCACCATGCGCTGGCACAGGTACAAGGCCATCACGGTTTGGTAGGCCATGGGCAGAGCACGAATGCGATCGAACGTGTTTAAAACCATAATAACCCCAAGTTCGTTAGTCGTTTTTTATCTTTGAGGTAGTATACGCTTTATGACTTCGCAACTCGACTATTCTCACATTGTAACAGCCGCTGAGCGCCTTGCGCCTATGGTGCGACGCACCACGGTGCTTGTCAGCTTAAAGCTCAACGAGGCATTGAACGCGCAAGTGTGGCTCAAATGCGAACATTTGCAGCACACCGGTGCATTTAAGTTTCGTGGCGCATGCAATGCCCTGTTGCAACTCACTGATGAAGAACGCGCACGTGGCGTGTATACGGTGTCTTCCGGTAATCACGGCGCCGCGCTTGCTGCTGCCGGTAAACAGTTAGGTATTAAGGTTCGGGTTGGCGTGGCGGCAAATGCCTCTCCCGTAAAGCGTGCCAATATGGCCAAGTATGATGCTGAACTGATCACCATCGAACCCGGCATGGCAGCCCGCGAAGCTTTTGTGGCTGCGCAACAGTCAACCGGCAAAAGCTTCGTGCCGCCCTACAACCACCCGCACATTTGGCAGGGGCAAGGCACTGCGGCGCACGAACTCTTAAACGAACAACCTGATCTTGATTGTATTATTGCGCCATTAGGTGGCGGTGGGCTGCTTAGTGGCACCGCTATTGCGGCGCAAGCTAACGGCGTTAAACGGGTTTATGGCGTAGAACCGGAGCTGGCAGCCGATGGCCAGGCGTCGTTCCAAACCGGTGTGCTGCAACCTGCTATGCCACCGATGAGTATTTGCGATGGCTTACTGACCAGTGTTGGTGACAAGACGTTTCCGATTATTCGTGCGTTAGTGAATGATGTGTTGGTGGTTTCTGACAGCGAGGCTTTGGCTGCACAAAAGTTGGTTTTTGAATTGACTGAGCAGTGGATTGAGCCTTCATCAGCAACTGTGATTGCCGCGATAAAACGCTATCCAGAATTATTTGCGAAGCAACGTATTGGGGTAATCATTAGCGGCGGCAACATTGCGCCACCAGCCGCTTAAAGCTATTTTGCGAACAACTGGCCAAGATCATGAAAGGCTTTGAATTCAAGCGCATTACCGCTGAAGTCATAAAAGAACATGGTGGCTTGTTCGCCGGGTTGGCCTTTAAAACGAATATGCGGCTCAATCACAAACTCTATACCTGCGGCTTGAACGCGTTCCGCTAGCTGGTGCCAGTCGTTCATGGTTAATACCACGCCGAAGTGCGGTACCGGCACGTCGTGACCATCCACCGGATTGCGATGCGCAACCCCTGCCCGTTCAGGTGCTAAATGCGTCACAAACTGGTGACCGAAGAAATTCCAGTCTACCCATTGTGCGCTGCTGCGCCCTTCTGATAAACCAAGAATATCACCATAAAACTGACGGGCCTTGCCAATGTCATGCACTGGCACGGCCAAATGAAAGGGTTGTAATGTGGTTTGCATAAACGGCTTCGCAAATTCCTAATCAGATAATGTTTATTTAACGGCTACCATCGGTGCTGACTTGCGCCACATGCGCATTCCAACTGTAACCATTAATATCATCCAGTTCAGCGGTGGTACCAGACCACACGCCAATACGGCAAGCATATTCCACAATGGTTGGCGCTGATACTGCCCGACCAACACATAGAACAACAACGCCGCCAATAACCCTTGTAGTAGAAAAAGGCTTATAGGCATATTATGTTCCCTGTACTTTTGTTTTTGTTGTGGGAATTAGCCTACCGTATCTTCATGAAATTGTAAAAGAGTGTTAATGCGCCTGAAATATCAGGCGCTTAGAGCACAATCTAAGTCCGCGATCAGGTCCTCAATGTCTTCGATACCTACCGAAATACGCACAAAGTTATCCAAAATACCCAACTTTTCGCGATTTTCTTTAGGAATGGACGCGTGTGTCATAATCGCTGGATGTTCAATCAAGCTTTCCACCCCACCCAGACTTTCTGCCAACGCAAAAATTTCAACGGCTTCTAAGAAACGGCGCGCTTTTTCAAGATCACCCTTCAACAAAATTGAAATCATGCCACCAAATCCGCTCATCTGCTTTTTGGCAAGTTCATACTGCGGATGGCTTGGTAAGCCGGGATAGATAACTTTTTCTACTTGCGGATGTTGTTCCAGCCACTGGGCTAACTGCAACGCCGCTTCGTTGTGGTGCTTCATACGTAATGCCAGCGTTTTAACGCCCCGCAAAGCCAAATAACTGTCAAATGGCCCTGCTACTGCGCCCACCGAGTTTTGCAGGAAGAGCATTTTTTCTACCAGCTCATCATTATCACCAACAACCGCGATGCCGCCGACCATATCTGAATGGCCGTTCAAGTATTTGGTGGCCGAGTGCATGACAATGTCAGCACCAAGCTCTAACGGACGCTGATTGAATGGCGTAGCAAAGGTGTTATCGACCACGACAATAATATTATGTTTCTTCGCAATTGCCGCAACTGCTGCGATATCAACCAACTTCAACATTGGGTTGCTTGGCGTTTCAATCCATACCATACGGGTTTTCGGTGTGATGGCGGCTTCAACAGCAGCGAGATCAGTTAAATCCACGTACGAAAACTCAAGCCCTGCGGAACGGCCCCGCACCTTGTCGAATAACCGGAACGTGCCGCCATAAAGGTCATCCATGGCAACCACATGATCACCACTGTCGAGTAATTCCATGATTGTCGACGTTGCAGCCATGCCCGACGCAAACGCCAAGCCTTGCTGGCCACCTTCTAAATTTGCTACCGCACGCTCCCAAGCAAATCGTGTTGGATTGTGTGAGCGCGAATATTCAAAGCCTTTATGTACGCCTGGGCTTTCCTGAATATAGGTTGAGCTGGTGAAAATTGGCGGCATAACGGCGCCAGTTGCCGGTTCAGGTGACTGGCCGCCATGAATGGCGCGTGTTGCGAATTTCATATTTTTTGCATCTGCCATGTTACTTCTCCAGCAAGTTTTGAGCGGCCATCCACTCATCGTTATAAAGTTTTGAAAGGTAGCGATTGCCGGTGTCGCACGCGAGAGTTACAACGCGCTTCGGCTCCGTTTGCTCGCGGCAGTAACGCAATGCGGCAGCAATCAGGGTGCCACTTGATGAGCCGACCATAACGCCCTCGTTCACCAATAATTCACGGGCGGTATTGAAGGCTTCTTTGTCGCTTATTGCATAGGCTTTGTTGGCAAGTTTGATTTCACAAATATCTGGCACAAAGTCTTCACCGATGCCCTCAACCAACCAGCTGCCCGCTTCGACTGTTTCGTTGCGGTTAATCATGGGCTCGAGTATTGAGCCGTCAGGGTCCGCCAGCACCAAATCAATGTTGGCATTGTGTTCGCGCAAATAACGACCGATACCGGTGAGCGTGCCCCCTGAACCTACACCGCAAACAAAGGCATCTAAGTTGCCTTCCATTTGCTGCCAAATCTCTGGCCCTGTACTGGTGTAATGCGCTTCAACGTTGGCTGGGTTGGTGAACTGGTTGACATAAAAGTAACCATTTTCTTCCGCCAAACGCGCGGCCATATCCTGATAGTATTCTGGATGCCCCTTTTGCACGTCAGAGCGCGTGCGCACCACGTCTGCACCCATTGCTTTAAGGTTATTCACTTTTTCGGCGGACATTTTATCCGGCATGACAATTTTTAACGGGTAGCCCTTGCTGCCCGCCACTAAAGCAAGGCCCAAACCGGTGTTGCCAGCCGTTGCTTCAATAATGGTCATGCCCGGCTTTAACGCACCTGACTTTTCGGCCGCTTCAATCATACTCACTGCAATGCGGTCTTTAATGGAACCACCTGGATTCATCAGCTCAAGCTTCAAGTACAGCTCGCAGGGGCCGGTGTCGGTGTTGGTGACTTTAACCATCGGTGTGTTGCCGATCATTTCCAGAACATTTTGGTAAACATGCATGATTATCGCGTCCGTTTCTTTAAATTCGTTAAAATTTGCGCTCAATGGTCGCCATTATCGCACGATGCCCTGTTTTATAGCAAAGAGACCTGTGGCAAAGTAACTACACATTTTCGAATATCAAATAACAGGAAAGCATGATGATACGCACTCCTTTTGCAATTGGTTCAACGGGTATGGCCACACTAGCAATGAGCACATTGTTACTGGCGGCATGTGCACCAGCAGAGCAAACACCCGCAGCGCAGGACTATGTTGCCGAGCAAACGGCGTTCATGGATGCTTTTCGCCCTTACTGCGGGCAAGCTTTCGCTGCTACGATTGTCGAAGATAACCAACCCAGCGCGGCTTGGGATTATCCATTAGTTGTACACGTGCGTGATTGCGAAGACAACGTGGTGCGTATGCCATTGCATGTGGGTGATGACCGTTCACGCACTTGGGTGTTGACGCAGCATGGCGGTTATATCGATTTTCAACACATTCATTTGCATGAAGACGGCAGCGCAGACGCCGTTTCGCCTTATGGCGGACAAACACTTGCCGCTGGCAGCGCAACCATGCAGGCATTCCCTGTTGACGAAGCAAGCAAAAAGCTATTCGTTGAAAATGGCCTTGATGTGTCCATCACCAACACTTGGACCATAAGCTTTGTTGACGATCAAACCATGAGCTATAAACTCTCGCGCCCGGGCCGTATATTTGAAGTGCATGTGGACTTGAGTCAGCCCATTGATGTTCCGCCACCAGCCTGGGGCTATCAGCAATAGCTTGGTATACGTTTAAGCATGAATTTGAACCTAGGAACCCTTTTGTATGATCGATTTACGCAGTGACACGGTAACCCGGCCAACGGCCGCAATGCGAGCCGCCATGGCTGCTGCACCGGTTGGCGATGATGTGTTTGGTGACGACCCCACAATTAATGCGTTGCAACAGCGCATGGCTGCATTGGCCGGAAAGGAAGCAGCGCTTATTGCCAGCAGTGGCACGCAAACCAATTTATTAGCACTACTCAGTCACTGTCAGCGGGGCGAAGAATATCTGGTTGGTCAGGAGTACCACACCTACCGCTACGAAGCGGGCGGGGCTGCAGTGCTTGGCGGTATTGTGCCGCAACCGTTTGAGGTAGAAGCTGACGGTACTTTAAATTTGGCGGCCGTAGAAAAGCGGATTAAACCGGATGACCCACATTTTCCAATCACCCGTTTGCTGTCGCTTGAAAATACGCATACAGGCCGCGTCATTCCGCAAGACTATATGCTTAAAGCGCGTCGCTTATGTGACAAGCACGGGCTAAAATTACACCTTGATGGCGCACGTGTATTTAACGCCTGTGTTGCAACGCAACAGCCTTTAGCTGAACTGGCGGCGCCCTTTGATAGCGTGTCTATTTGCTTTTCAAAAGGTTTGGGCACACCCATAGGGTCGGTTCTGGTTGGCTCAAAGAAATTTATTGAGCGCGCGCACCGCTGGCGCAAAATGCTTGGGGGCGGTATGCGTCAAGCGGGTATTATCGCAGCGGCAATGGACTATGCCTTGGACCATCATATTGAGCGTTTAGCTGATGATCACAAGCATGCCCAGTTACTGCATGACGGTTTGAGCCAACTTGACGGTATTCGCGTTGAACCTGCACAAACCAATATGGTTTACGTGAATTTCGACTCGCTAGAACAAGCCTTAAAAGTGAGTGATTACTTACTTGAGCATAACGTAATAACTGCACGCTCAGCGCGGATGCGCCTTGTCACCCATCTCGATGTGCAGTCCGACGACATTGGCCACATTGTCACGCTGTTTAAACAAGCTCTACAACGTATTTAATTGATGCAGCAACCGGTCCAGCGCTCGAAAACTGAGCGCTTCGGCCAAATGTTGACGTGAAATCGTATCCACTTCCGCCAAATCTGCAATGGTTCGTGCCAAACGTAACAACCGGTGATAAGCGCGGTGTGAAAGTTTAAACTGCTCAATGGCTGCGACCAAAAAACTGTGGTCGGCGTCTTCTAATTGGCAGAATTCTGCCAATTGAGAGGGCTTTAATTCGCTGTTCAAGCAGCCCTGCCGCTCGAGTTGTGTTGCCCGAGCTTCATCAACCCACCCCCGCCAGGTTGGTGTTAAGGGCTCTTGCTGCTGGTGTTGTTGCCTCAACACATCCGGTTGGCGCGGCACCTCCACTTGCATGTCGATACGATCTAACAACGGCCCGGAAAGCTTGCCAAGGTACTTAGTAATTTGGTCGGGTGTTGCCCGTGCACTGGCTAAGTTGCCATCAAAATGTCCGCATGGTGACGGATTCAAAGCGCATACCAGTTGAAACTGCGCTGGATACGTTACTTGATGACCAGCGCGGCTAATGGTCACTACGCCTGACTCAAGCGGCTCGCGCAAGGAGTCCAGCACATGACGGGCAAATTCGGGCAACTCATCAAGGAATAACAGCGATCGGTGCGCAAGTGATATCTCGCCCGGTTGCGGCGGCGAGCCACCACCAACCAGTGCTGCAGCTGAACAGGAATGGTGCGGCGCTCGCAAAACCCGTTGTTGCCAATGGGTGCTGCGCAAGGTGCCACTAACCGAACGAATTGCTGCTACCGCAAGCCCATCGCGCTCATCCAGTTGCGGTAACAGCCCGAGCAAGCGCTGCGCGAGCATCGTTTTCCCGGTACCCGGCGGCCCCACAAATAATAAATGGTGCCCACCGGTTGCAGCCAACAGCAAGGCGCGTTTGGCCTGCTCTTGCCCGATAACGTCAGCGACATCGCCACAAGAAAGGTTCGGCTCTTGTTTCGGTTGTGCTTGAATGTACGGTAATTTAGAGGGGCTGGTTAGGTGCTCGAAAACATCGCGCAAACTAATGGCTGCAACACATTGCTGCACGCTGAGAACCGCAGCTTCTTCAGCATTGTCGAGCGGAATAACCGCTTCACGCCCTTCGTCGCGACAGCTCAGCACGGCCGGAAGTATCCCCATCACTTCCCGCAAGTCGCCGTTGAGTGTCAGTTCACCATAGAATTCACGCCCAGCCACTGAGCGCTCTGAAATTTGACCATCAGCAACTAAGATTCCTATCGCGATAGCTAAGTCATACCGAGCTCCGTATTTGGGTAAATCCGCCGGTGCTAAGTTCACCGTGATTTTTGTCGCTTTGGGAAAACTATACCCGCTAGCCAGAATTGCAGAACGCACCCGATCACGTGCTTCACGCACCCCTGCTTGCGGCAACCCAACCACAGCAAACCCCGGCAATCCGCCTGCCAAACAAACTTCTACCGTCACTAACGGCGCATCAATGCCTTGTGTAGCGCGTGTAAACACACGCGCTATTGAAACAGCTTTACCTGCCATCACGGCCCTCCTTGGCTTTACTAGTAAAACTATAGCAGTGAACGAGAAACGGGTTGTATTGGTGATGTCACAATGTGGTGTACGATGTTGGATGATTCATCGCTATAACCTAGGGCATCGGCAAGATAGTGAGTTTTACGAAGTTATACGTTATAAAAAGCAAAAAAAACGTACGAGCGAGGCTTTCTGTTCAAATTAACTTTTACCACCAACCTAATAATCCATCCCCGATAACTTTGCCTCGTTCCTTGGGTGAAAGTGCATAAAACTTCTTTTCGTCATCCTTAGTTTTAAGAGAAAGTTTATGCATTGTGAAGCAAAGACAAAAATAAGGTATGAACAAGCCAATTGAAATTGCCACGAAAAAGGTAGCTTTTTCAATACCAGTGCCTTTCACACCAAAAATAACAATAGGTAAACCTATACCAACCAAGGGCCAAAGCAGGTTCTTATACGCGGTAAACAATGCTGACACTAGCACCTGCTTGTTCAAAAAGTTCCTTGAAAAATAGCTACCTTCACTCATCAACAGCCTCCATCTTTTTTAATACATGTACTATTACTTTGAGTACTTTCAGATTGTTGGTTCAAATACTCCATACCTTTTTGAGCCATTGTTCCTGCTGGTACTGGACTAGTAACACTATCAACGACTTTAGCGTGACCTGCTGCCATTCTGCGCGGTGCTATTGAGTTTCCCGCTGCTGAGTGGCTGCAAGATTTAGTGGTTTATAAGATCGCACCTAACCGTTGAAATGAATTTGTTCGCAAATTTTGCATCAGAAAAATAAACTTCAAAATACGTTGTATCGAAGAGCCTTACTTCGAACAGAGCGCCTTCATTTTCCGAATATGGCATGTCCTCGGTAAAATGCTTAGCTTTGAAATTTTTGGGCAAATTCCTCTTTTCAAAGCCTAATAATATTCCAGAGAAAAATTGATCGATGCCACTCAGTACTTCTACTGTTTTAACTTCGTCCCCCAAATACATTGGGGTTCCAGGTTCTCCAACAACGCCGGTACTCCAAACTAAGTCCGAGGCGTACCATACTGTACCAGTATGAAGTTCGTTCAATTTCTGCAAAAGTAAAGCTGTTTGTCTTCCAGTACAGCATACTTCACTTCCGTCCAGCTCGTGTCCCACCACCCGAAAGCCCAACTGCGGTCTTTTATCAATATTCATCTTTTAATTCCTAACAAGTAGATTTTTTTATTCGACTAAGGGCTTTGTGTACCAACGACGCTTTAACCACACAAGATTCGTTCGATTGACCAACTTCCATACCAATGGTTCTCATATTAATTGCATTAATAATATTGTAAATAACATTGAAATAACAAACGGTTGGCTATACGGTTCCAGATGCTATTGTTATCTGCCAAGGACGATGAGGTTGCTTCAACGTTAGGCGGCCACGAAACACATAAAGGATTATTCATGCTAAGAATTTTTTTATTTATTTTTTCAATAGCTCTCATCTCTGGATGCGGTGCTGGCGATGAAGATAAGCCTGACGAGCGCCCGCCAACGATCGAGGTCGTCGATCGCGATGTCCAATATCTTGATTCCTACTGGCTGCCGGGCGGTCGAAACTATGCAGTTCACGAGAACTCCCTAGCTATCAGCCACAATGCTGGTGTCAGCCTATTAGATATCAACGAATCCGGATTGGTTGAAAGCGAAATCCAGGTATCCTCAACTGGATCCATTAATATTGCCACGTTAGAAAATGGCGATATTGCAACCTTGATGGTCAACCATGTGCGTGTTAACCGCATAGAAAGCGATATGTTTGATGTCATCTACATGACTGAAGACTCCCCTGATTTAAGCGCTGTGATATTCGAGTCATTTGGCAATTGCGCTTACTGGGTGGACAAGAGTTCTCCAGACGAAGTGCAGCGTTATACAATCAAGGAAGTATGTGTTGACAGTCAAGGGCTCACCACTCAGGACATTAGGTATCAAACGGAAAACTGGATTAATAATGTTTATGCTTTAGAAGATGGTTCCATAGTGGTTTTTGAAAGCCTTGGAGGCCCTCAAAAAATAAGCTTACTCAGTAGCGAGTTTGAGCTCCTCGATGAATATACTACGACAGATAAGCTCTATGGATTTGATATCGAGTTGCGTGATGACACGCTATTTTTTACAGGTTTTGCTACTGTCTGGAAGATGGGCGTTTCTTTCAACGGACTTTCCGAGCCAAAACTTTTTCATGAAACAGTCAACCCAACAAGTTCGAACGGAACAAACAGAGTTGCGGTTCACGATAAAGGCGTACTCCTCGCCAACAATAACTTCATTTATGCATACAACCTCAACGGCGACGACGTTACAGAAATATATCGAATTGACGTTGAGAAAACTATTGAAGCTCTCGTTGTGTATAAGAACTTTTTGATTGTTTCCTATTGGGATAACGTCGACTTTGAAATATACAGGATAAGTGACCTTATTTAGTTAAGAGAGCTAATCACAGCCTTTAATTACTGAACAAATTAACTACCCACGAACTTAGAATACAACCGGTGGTGATGTACCCATTACGCTAGTGCAGTGGAATTGATTACAACACCCTCCGCAAGAGCCGAGCTTTCTAGTCAACAAATTAAGGAAGCTCGAAATTCTTTCTATGCCTGTGAATCTTGCAAAGCTTATCGTCGCAGAACTCAAGCTTAAGTACATTGTTAAAAGAAGCTCTGAAATAAAACTCCCAAGTGTCCTTTCGTGCAAACTCTCCAAAACCCTCCTCATGAAATAAGGGGCTTACCATTACGTCAAAATCAGGCGAAGTAGCCACATAAGGCGCAATACTTTCATTAGATTTGATTTGAATGAAAATATTACCGTTTCCCTTTAATTGTGAAAGAGCTTTTGGAAGTGACTTATATACTTCTTGCTTTGAACTCCCAATTTCAAAATTGTACGCGCTGCCTTTGACCACTGTAGTATCAATATAAGTGAACCACAGATATGCTGGGTACATTAAAGCTAAACATATTAAAATAACTATCCCTGTTTTAATTGTCATTGATTGTCCTCTTTAAACTTACCTCCATTATGGACACTTGCTCCCGGTTGCCTTCTATCATTGTCTAAAGATGGCGAACCCCGTCAGCTTTATTAGCGCTCTCTATGGAAAACGGCATTTATTAGTTGAATTCAAGTTACCTTAATTTAGATCAAAATTTAGAGTTCCTTTCACGAAATACCCACGACATGTCTGCCCTTGTTGATAAGTCATCTTTCGTTTGAAATACTTTATTTACCTCTTCAACAGCAAAAGGCAATGAGGACATGCCGTTCATTCCAATTATTTCATTGGGATACATCAGCAATATTTGATGGCATTGTTCACCTGACTTTAGCTCAACACTTACTACACTTACATCTTGTTTAAACTCATCAAAAGGCCCATCCCGTTTTATTAAATCTAGATCTAAATATGAAGTCTTCATTTTTTAGCCTTTGTCGTTGTCGCGCATATTTAATCAACAGCTATTTCTTTTTATTCTGCTCCCAATACAAGTAACTTTTTTATTTTGATTCGACGGCTTTCATATGGCTATTGAAGAAGATACACAAATCACCAACCCTATGAAAAAATGTACAACTCTTAAAGATTTGTACTTACCACTGTTTGCATATAACGGCTCGCCAACATACAAAGTGTACATATTCTTATTCAAGATGAATAAATAAACCCATTGATAGCCAATCAAAAACAATATCCCCGCCCAGATCCAATCTTCTGACATCGGCCTTTCAGCTATATACACGCCAGCCGAAACGAAGAATAAAAGTGAAAATGAAATTAGTGCTAGTGCCTTCAACTTAATTACCTTCTTCTTTTTTATCTTGATACGTTTGTAGCTGCACCTCGTTGGGCCGATTCTGCAACATTAACTACTGTTAGGCAGCATGATGCAATGACTGCTTACTGGAGATTGACGCTTTCGCTGTTGATCACCCGCTACAATTATGGAAGTTCGAAATACTGTCTGTACCTTTCAATTTTACAAAGTTCTTTATCGCAAAACTCTAGCGTTAAACTATCAAGAAAATAATTAAATCCTCAGCAACTACTCTGCTTGACACTTTTCTAATTTTCTATAGCCTTAAATTTATACCTTTTTGCAACGAATCCATACGTTTTTCGTTTTAATGAACAGCTGTAAGTCTCTCAAGGATGAACAAAATATGAAATTAAAGATATCAACTAACCTATTATCAGTCGTTGTTGCCACAGTGTTTTTGGTCAGTTGCGGGGGTTCAAGTGATTCGGATGAAGGTACTGAATTCAATGTCTCCGTCGAGTCGACACCTGCCTATTATGGCCTGGGAATTCAATTCACGCCGCCATTAGCTGCTACCGCGACATCGGATAGCGGTCGAGAAATGTTTACCGACAGTATTATTGGGTTCGAACATGAATTTGGTACATCTTATGAACTGCGTGTTGTAGAAAAGGATGTCGATACGAACAATGTCGCTGATGGCAGTGCAACATCGATAGAGCTCGTTGAAGTTATTAGTTCACAACCCGACGCAATTGGCACAAGTTACGTTTACAACGAAGTGACACTAGAAGGAAATCCATTCACCGCGAACGAGCAAACAGCTGGCGTGTATGCATTTTACCAGTATGAATTTCTGTGTGCCGAAAACGTTGACTGTGATGGGCTTGTTGCCATTGCCGATAGTGGCGGTCTGGTGAGTGTTGAATTTGAATACACCGGCGGTGATGTACCCATTACGCTAGTGTGGTGGAATTAATCACAAAGCTTACAGTCGCGGTCTTATTTAAATCAATGCAGTTTAAGGCGCGGGCGTAAACGTCGGTTAATGCCCTGCGCCAGCATATACAAAAAGGTTTTGAAATAACCGTGCAAGGCCACTTGGTGCATACGATACAATGACTTGTACATAAACCGTGCCATCATGCCTTCAATCATCATGGAGCCGCGGGTTAAATTTCCCATCAGGCTGCCCACGGCCGTATAGTTTGACAAGGACACAAGCGAGCCGTGATCTTTGTAAGTAAAGCGTTTCAGCGACTGACCTTTCAAACTGCGCACAATATTTTCATAAACACAGTCGGCCATTTGATGTGCAGCCTGCGCGCGAGGCGGAACCCTGCTGCCGTTCGCTTGCGTAAATGCTGCGCAATCGCCTAACGCAAAAACATTTGCGTCGCGGGTGGTTTGCAGAACATCCGTCACCACCAATTGATTACCGCGATTCGTTTCTAATCCAGCAAAGTTTGCTAGAAAGTCAGGTGCACGCACTCCGGCGGCCCAAACTTTGATGGATGCCTCAATAAAATCACCCGAGCGCGTGACAAAACCTTCTTTGCTGACACTCTCGACTGCAGTATTAACGCAAATTTTAACACCGAGTTTAGCCAGCTCGCGACTTGCGGCAGCGGCGATTCGCTCGCTTAACGCTGGCAAGATACGTTCGCCAGCTTCTATTAGTACTATTTCAAGCTGCGTTAATTCGAAGTCGTCAAAGCCATAACTACGTATTAATTCCGCCGACTTATGAAGCTCTGCTGCAAGCTCAACACCGGTTGCGCCCGCGCCAACAATGCCAACACGAAGTGGCCGTGGGTAACGTTGTGCCTGCAACGCCAAAAAAGTGTTCATGAGGGTGTGGTGAAATTTCTTGGCTTGCTTCACGCTATCCAAAAAATAGCAGTGTTCTGCGGCACCGGCGGTACCAAAGTCGTTCGTCACCGAGCCGATGGCTAACACTAAGTGATTATACTCAAGGGTTCGCGCCGCGACGATTTCATGACCCGCATCATCACAAATGGGGGCTAAGGTGAGTGTTTGTGAATCGCGGTCAACCTGAGTCAGTTCGCCGGGCTGAAACCGAAACCCAGCCGCGGCAGCCTGCACACGATAGTCAACACCATCCATATCTGCATCGAGCGCACCCGCAGCAACTTCATGAAGAAGCGGCTTCCAAATATGGGTTAAATTTCTGTCAACGAGTGTGACTTTTACGGCTCTGCTTGAGCCGTATTTGCGCCCTAGTTTACTGGCTAATTCCAAGCCACCGGCACCGCCACCAACTACGACAATATGGTGTTCTGACATACGTTCATCCTTTCGTAGTATTACCAATAATGTTCCACGGTGACATTGCCGGGTTTGCGGCGTAGGTTTTTCGGTAAGCCCATGTCGTTCAACAATACTTTGGCATCACGAATCATTTCCGGATTGCCGCACAACATAACCTGTGCCCGTTCGTCGAGCACATCGCCAACGGCGCGCTGTAAGTCGCCAGACTTAATTAGGGCAGGAATACGACCACGCAATGCGCCCGCATGATCTTCACGGCTGACAACCGGTTGGTAAGTCAGTTGACCAGGGTGTGCTTTAACCCACTCGAGAATTTTAGCGCTGTAGGCAAGGTCTGCAGCGAACCGTACAGCATGAATCAGGTGTATCCGTTTAAAGCGCTGCCAAGGAATATCCGTACTTAACATCGACAGGTAAGGGCCAATGCCGGTACCCGTTGAAATGAGCCACAGGCTGTCGCCGTCGGGCACTTCGTTGAGGGTAAAAAAGCCACTGGGCGGCTGCGAAACTTCTATCGATTGCCCGGCGCGTAAATCATGCAACATGGGCGAAAACAGGCCGTCGTGAACCCGATTCACAAGAAAGTCTAACACCCCTTCATCGGGCCCATTCACCAACGAATAAGCGCGTTGTATGCGCCCGCCGTCATGCTGAAGACCAAGCCGAACAAATTGCCCTGCAATGAATTCAAACGGTTGGGTGCGCACGCGCACACTGAATAGCTCCTGATTCCAAGCATAATTCTCGATAACTTCACCCGTTATCCATTGCGCCATTTACATTCTCCTTGCACCATCAGTGATGTGTTCATAGTACGGGCTGTGTATGATTATTTCTAGTTATGCCGCTGCATTTACCGCAAAGCAAGTGTTACACTCGGTGTACATTTTGAGGAGCTTGTTTGTGTCAAAAAATTTTAGCCCACGCCGACCAATTCTAGCCGTGCTTATGGGTTTTGTTGCGCTATTTACGTTAACTGGCTGCGACAAAACGACACCGCAAGGCATTGAGACGGTATCTGAAAGCGCGGCCGCACCGCTGAGCGATGTGCGCGTATGCAACTTTGCCCAACGCTTAGCCGCATTGCCACAGCAGCCGATTGATACGGCAGAATTGCGCTATTTGAATGAGCAGTGGCGTGAGTTAAACCGAACCGACGATGCCTTTAGTGTCGCCGAGGCTGCAGCCAGCCGCGCTATTTTGTCAGCTCTGAATATTGAGCTTGCCCACGAGTCTGCACAACTAATTGAGCAAGCCATTGAAATTACTGATGAAACTTATGATCAAATTGAGGGGCTGCGGCGTTACGCAAGTGACCCTGACAATATGAAGGTACCGGATTCAATTACGCGCACTTTGGTGAACCGCTTAAATGACTGCTGCCTCAATCAACTGAACGGCAATGCCACCGCGTTGGTCCGTGAAGAAAAGTACTCACCGTTGTATAACATTGGCAGTATCGCTTATTTTATTAATCGCGATGTGAATCAGATTCTGCGTAATGAACTTGAGCTCGACAGGTATCGAGCCAGCGTGGCTGCGGCGAAAGCGGCATTGCCGGCACCACAAAACGTTTCAACAGCAGCAACGTGGGCGCAATGTAAACCCGATGCTTAGTGCTTAACTGTCTTGATCACGCTTCATTGCTGCGAGTTCTTGCTCGAGCTGATCAACACGTTGGCGTAAGCGCAACAAGAGCTGATGCTGTACATCAAGTTCTTCGCGGCTTACCACATCAAGTTTACCAAGCTGTTGCTGCAAAACGGTTTTGATGCGCTGCTCAAGATTGCCAGCGAAGTCTTTGACACCCGCTGGAATGCTGTCATTAATTTGGCGGGCGATGTCTTCAATTTTTTTGGCGTCCATTTTTACATCCATCACTGATTTTAAGATAAGTTTTAATTGCCTTTTAGCTTAGCAGGACTTTACGGTAAAATCTGCGGCCAAGTTTAGGGGCTCCATTTTATTTAAACGCTTCATTGCGAAAGGTCATTCAATTTCATGTTACTCAATCCGCGCCAACAAGAAGCTGTGAAAGCAATTGAAGGGCCAGTGCTTGTGCTGGCCGGCGCTGGCAGTGGTAAAACACGTGTAATTACCGAAAAGATTGCCCACCTGATTCAGCGCTGCGGTTACCCAGCGCGGCATATCGCTGCAGTAACCTTTACCAATAAAGCGGCGCGCGAAATGAAGGAACGGGTTGGGCAAACGCTGGGCCGTCAATATACGCGCGGCCTCACGGTATCAACCTTTCACACACTTGGGTTGACGATTATTCGTAAAGAAGTCACGAAATTGAACATGAAGCCGGGCTTTTCGTTATTTGATGACCAAGATTCGTTTGCGTTGTTGAAAGCGCTGACCGAACCCGAACTTGATGGCGACAAAACCCTATTAAAGCTACTGCAAAGCCAAATCAGTAACTGGAAGAATGCCATGCTCAGCCCTGAGCAAGCACTTGCCCAAGCGCAACAGCCAGACGACCAAATGTTTGCTGAATTTTACCGGCGCTATCAGCAAAATATGAAAGCCTGCAATGCGATAGATTTTGATGATTTGATTCTATTACCAACCTTGTTACTGAAAACGGATGAGCAGTCGCGAACCCGCTGGCAAAACAAGTTTCATTATCTGCTGGTTGACGAATACCAAGACACCAACACCAGCCAATATGAGTTAGTTCGGTTACTGGTGGGTGAGCGGGCTAACTTCACTGTGGTGGGTGACGACGACCAATCGATTTATTCGTGGCGGGGTGCGCAGCCACAGAACTTAGCGTTGCTGCAAAAGGACTTTCCGAAGCTGAAAGTGATCAAGCTTGAACAAAATTACCGCTCGCACGGCCGCATTCTGAAGGCGGCCAATATTTTGATTGAAAACAACCCGCACGTGTTCGATAAGAAGCTATTTTCTGAAATGGAATACGGCGTACCACTGCGGGTCATCTATGGCCGCAATGAAGAACACGAAGCTGAACGTGTGATTGCGGAAATTGTACGCCGCCGCTTTTTAGAGCGCACCCCGTACCATCAATTTGCGCTGCTGTATCGTGGCAATCACCAAGCTCGTGTGTTTGAAAAGGCGCTGATAAGCAACCGTATTCCATACCGCATGACCGGCGGGCAAAGCTTTTTTGCGCGCGCAGAAATTAAAGACATCATGGCGTATTTGCGGTTATTGGTTAATCCAAGCGACGACACGGCTTTTATTCGCATCATCAACACCCCCAAACGCGGCATCGGCCCGCACACGGTAGAGCGTATTGGTGATCTTGCCCATGAGTTGCACGTTGGTTTGTATGAAGCGGCTGACCACCAAGCTTTAAAAACACGCTTGGGCGCACGCGAATACCAATCCGTGCAGTACTTTGTCGACTTCATGAAGCGCGCGGCACGCCGATGCGACCATGGCGCCGATGCGGCTTCAGCTTTATTCGACTTACTAAAACTGATTGGCTACGAAGAATGGCTGTATGAAAGCAGCCCAAGTGTGAGTGCGGCCGAAATGCGTTGGAAAAACGTCAACGAGTTAATGCGCTGGATAACCGAAATGCTCAAAGGTGACGATGATGCTGAGCCACTGACGCTTGAACAAGCCGTTGCCAAGTTATGTTTGCGTGACATGCTGTCGCGCAATGAAGAAGAAGAACAAGGCGACCAAGTGCAACTAATGACCTTGCACGCGTCTAAAGGACTGGAATTTCCCCACGTGTTTATGGTTGGCATGGAAGAAGGTTTATTGCCGCACCAGTCAAGCATTGATGAAGGCATGGTTGAAGAAGAACGCCGCCTAGCATACGTCGGTATTACCCGCGCACAACAGTCGTTAATATTCACGATGGCAAGAGAACGGCGCCAATATGGTGACGTTATACGGCCCGAACCGAGCCGTTTTCTGTATGAGTTACCGCAAGATGATCTCGAGTGGGAAGAGCAAGCCAAGGCTAATGAAGCGGCCCGCGAAAACGCCCGCGCAAGTGGCCTTGAACTGCTACGTAAAGCAATGGAAGATTAAGAAGAGGTTACGCTGTTCCGGCCGACTGCATGTGCGCCGGTTGTGCCTGCAATAGTGACTTTACCTGCTCGGGTTCTCCAAACAGTATGCCCTGCCCGACATTGACCCCGTTATGCACCAACGCTTTTTGTTGATCCAGGGTATCGATTCCCGCCGCTGAAATTTCGATGCCAAGATCGCGGCATAAATGCACCACATTCCGCACCATGGTTTGCGCGCGCTGACTGGTGGCAATATCGGCCACAAAGCGCGGGTCTAATTTCACATGCGTAAATGGGTAGTTGAGTATATATTGCAGCGCCCCAGCGCTACGGCCAAACTCATTCAGTGCTAAGCCGACACCAAAATCAGCAAACTGGCGCAAGCAGCTCAGTTGGCGTTTGGAGTTGTCGTTGAGCTCGGTTTCACTGAATTCAAGAATCAGGCGCTCTGGCGCAACACCTGATTTGGTGATAATTTCCTGCAAGGCTTTCACTGCAGCCAACTTAAACAAATGCTTGGCGGAAATGGCCACATAAACTGGCAAAGCATTTTCGTCGTTGGCGAGCAACTCGCAGCAACGGGTCAGCATCCACTGATCAAGTGCCATGGTCATGCCGGTTTTTTCAGCGATGGCCAAAAACCGATCTGCAGGCAATAAAGTATCGTCACGTTGCCAGCGCAATAACAGTTCTTGCGCGATGGGTTTGTTTTTGCCCAATTCATGCACATCGAACTTTTGCAGAATAAAGTCTTGATCAAACTGCGCATGCCGCAGTTCGGTCTCGCGGTTTAATGAAGCGACCAAGTCTTTGTGAATACTTTCATCGAACACCACATAGCGGCCGCGGCCCATGCTCTTGGCTTGATACATGGCGGCATCAGCATCACGCAACAAGCGTTCAGCCGAATCATTGCGTGATTTGCACTCTGCGATACCGACACTGGCGCCAGAGTAATGTTCACTTTCACCGAACACAAATGGCTGCTTCATTTGTTCAATAATGCGTGATGCAATATCGCAGGCGTCATCAACATGACGAATCATGTCGAGTAAAATAACAAATTCGTCACCGCCCAACCGCGCTATGGTGTCGTTATCGCGAATGCATTCGCCAATGCGACGGCTGGCTTCTAACAAAAACTCATCGCCAGCTGAGTGACCAAGGGTGTCGTTGATGTCTTTGAAACGGTCAAGATCAACAAACAACACGGCAAAATTATGATGCGGATAACGGCGTTTATGTTTTAGGGTTTGTTGCAGGCGCTCAGTAAACATTGAGCGGTTCGGTAACCCGGTAAGCGCGTCATGGTGCGCGTCATAGAATAATTTTTCTTCAACCTTTTTACGGCGTTCAATCTCACTCACCAGTTCTTCCGTGCGCTCGGCAACTTTGCGCTCGAGGTATGCGTTGACGCGTCGCACTTCATCCGCGTTGCGGCGGCGTTCAATTGCAACGGCCACATGCTGGGAAACGAAATTGAGGAGTTCCAGGTCATCTTGTTTATAGGTGGTTTCTTCGCTGTACGTTTGTACGGACAATACGCCGATGACTTCATCGTCAACCAATAGTGGTGAGCCGAGCCACTGCGTTGGCTGAGTACCATAATAACTCGTAGCACCTTCCACTTCGCCAGATTCAATCAACCCACCGTAGGTGTAGCGATCAATGAATACGGGCTTTTTATGGCGAATAACGTATTCCGTCATGCCACGCGCAATCGGCCTTTTCTTCTGCAAATTGTTGTCGAAGGCATCAACGTAATATGGGAATTCCAAGAACTTTTTGTCGTCATCTAATAATGCGACGAAGAAGTTATCATTATTAATGAGCTGCCCAATGTGCCGATGCAATTGCTGATAGAAACTCTGCATAGAGTCTGAAGTATTGGTAACTTCAGAAATGGCGAATAACACCGAGCTAAGTTGTTGCGCCCGCTCGCGTTCAGCAATTTCTACCTTTAAGTCATCATTAATAAGCCGCAATTTTGCGGTTTGATGTTCAATTTCAGCCTGCATGAGTTCGCGCTGACGCACACGTTCCAATGCGTTAACAATATGCTGTGAAACGAACATGAACAGTTCTTTATCCGCTTCGCTGTAGCGCACGTCTTCGGTATAACTTTGAACAACCATAGCCCCGATGACACGATTATCGGAATGCAGCGGCACCCCAAGCCAATCAACTGGCGCTGCACCTAAATCGCGAATCTCACCGCTTTTCAGCAAGCGCTCAAAAATTTGTGCGTCATACAAAAAAGGCTTTCCGGTACGCATTACGTAGCCAGTTAACCCTTTACCCAATAACTCTGCTGGGATTGCTTCAAGCGACGGGATATCGTCATATTCATCGACAAAGTAGACAAACTTCACCATATCTTCGGTTTGGTCGTACAAACAAATGAAGAAGTTCTTCGCCACCATTAAATCGCCAATAATGTTATGCACCGATTGATAAAACTGCTGCATATCGGTTACCGACGACGCCAGTTCAGAGATTTTGAACAGCGCTTTTTGGATTACTTCCGACTGGCGATATTTGAGGGCGAGTTCTTGCAGGCGTGCAACAGCCTTGCGCAGGCGCGCAATTTCTTTTTGCTTTTTAACGAGCTCAGTAGGCTGATGCATTATTGTGAATGTGTTCGCGCTTTTATTATTTAAAAAAATATGTTCGCGTACTTTTAGAACAGCTTGTTTAGTACAAGACAATGTAAACTTTTAGTAAACTCAACGCCCGAGTATATCTTTCATAAAAGATTTAGAAAAGCATTTTGCTTAAATTACGCGCACAAAAAAACCGCCGAAGCGGTTTTTTCAATATAAAGCTTATGAATAGTAACGAAAAATTCGTTATATTTCAGCGACCATATAGTCAATTGCAGCTTGAATTTCTTCTTCGCTACAGTCATTACATGTGCCTTTCGGTGGCATTGCGTTATAACCTTCTACAGCATGCTTCAATACAGTATCCATGCCCTGTGCTAAACGCTCTTCCCAATCGGCCGCATCATTGATTTTTGGTGCACCTAACACACCCGAAGTGTGGCACGCAGCACAAAACTTGTTGTACACCTCATCACCCGCTCGGGCACTTGCACTGTCACCGCCACTTTGCGATGCATTTGCGCCAGCAACACGTACTTGTGCAACCGGTGCAATACGTTCTTTTATGTCATCGTTGCTTTGTTGTGGCAGCATTGCGGCGCTTGCGCTACCAACAGACAATGCTAATGCAGCAACCCATATACGGCTAGATTTTACTACTTTCAGTACGTTCACAGTGGACTCCTGTATAAGCTGTTGAGCTTGCTTGCTCAGTTAGTTGTTGCGATTATAGCCAGATTCCGTCCAAGGTTAAACACTTCTGTGCTATGTCTGATACTACGCGTAAAATAGCCCTTTTAGATCTCGATGCTTTTTTTGCCAGCGCCGAGGTTTTACGCGACCCCGCCCTGCGCGAGCGGCCCTTTGCTGTGGGCGGTGGCGGTGAACGCGGGGTTGTCGCAACCGCAAATTACCTTGCCCGGCAGTACGGTGTGCGCAGCGCAATGAGCGGTGCACATGCACGCCGACTGTGTCCCGAACTTCATTTTGTCACGCCTGATCACGGCTACTATCGTGACATTTCCAAAAAAGTGCTCAACATCTTACAAGAAACAACGCCTTTGGTTGAACCGGCTTCCATTGATGAATTTTATTTGGACTTAACCGACAACACAAAGTACCACGGCAGTGCCAGCGTAACCATGGAGAGCATTCGGCATGCGCTTCGAGCGTTTGGTTTAACCGCGTCCGCAGGCATTTCGAACCAAAAAATGGTGGCTAAAATAGCCAGCGAAGAAAATAAACCTGACGGCCAATTTGTGGTGCCCCCAGAGCGCGTCTTAGATTATTTGGCCCAGTTAAAGCTTAAGCGCATTCCGGGCGTTGGCCCGAAAAGTTTAGAACGCCTCAATTATGCAGGGTTCTTTTTAGGTCGCGACATTCAACACGCTTCAATTGAACGCTTGCAAGAATTGCTGGGAGACAAATCGGGTTGGTTACTCTATCAACGCTGCCAAGGTATCGACCCCCGCCCAATAGTGACCGAGCGGGTGCGAAAAAGTGTTGGCGTGGAGGAAACATTGCCTAGCGACTTCAGTCAACTGCGCCAAGTTGAGCAATTTGTTGATGAAGTATTACTACCGCAGTTACTACGCCGAATGCGCGTTGCACGCTGGCAACAAACTCATATTAAAAGCCAAACCGTTAAATTGAAGTTCAGCGATTTTCAGCAAACTACTGTATCGCGAACCACGCCAACGGCATCACCAAGTTTGTTTTATCATTTGATTCGTGAAGCCTGGGACCGCAGGAATCATCGCGGCATTCGGCTTATCGGTATTAGCGTGGCGCTACCTGACCCCGATGATCAATTGCAGCTTGAATTAGAGCTGGAATAGGCATAACTGCCAAGCTCAATCACGCGATTACGTAATTTAATTGCACTTAATGCGGCCTGTACTTGGCTATGCTGTAAGTGACCTTCAAATTCGATAAAGAAATGATATTGCCCAAATTTTTGACCCGTTGGACGTGATACCAAAGACAACAAGTTGACTTGATGCACGGCAAACGCCTGCAAGTGCTCAAGGAGCAGGCCGGGATGATCCGCATCGTCGACGATAACAACTGCAGATTTGTATGCAGTTGCATGGTTTGGCAATGCGAGCGGTTGCGCTGCTTGTAACGCCACGAACCGCGTCACGTTATGGGCGACATCCGTCACATCGTGCACAACCTTCGCATAATGCTGCGAGCCTGCGTTTTCATTGGTGAGCAAATGCTCAGGTATAAGCGCAGCGGCGGGTTCATTACTCGCCAACAATAACGCCAGTGCCTCGGTATTGCTTGCGGTTGTCACCACATCTGACGCATGACCGGCTAACCATTCACTGCATTGCCCCTGTGCCACAAATTGCGCGAAAAGTCGCTGCGGCTCAGGGTGGTTCATGACAACCGAAAAACGCACCGGAATAGCAACTTCTGCAATAATCTGCAACGGCCGACGCACAAACCTATCCACCACCGGTGCGACAATTCCCTCTACGATGTTCTCGATGGGCACCACGGCAATCTCGGCGCCCTGATCAAGCGCATCAATGGTGCGGCGAAGCGTCGGATAAAAAAGAACATCGCTGCTTTCAAAGCGTTTTGAAAAATCGCGTGCAGCAAGTTCAGAAAATGTGCCGGCGGGCCCGAGAGTGGCAATTTTAGTGGTCACTACGTACGTCTCATTATTCAATTAGTGTCAGGGTTTCTTACAACCTACAGCGTTTTTTATAATGACGCCAGCACCAAAAGTAAATGCCACTTAGCGGCAAAATAATTAATGCTAAACCACCTAACAACACCGCCATTAACCACGGCAAGCCGCCCACCGCCGCAACGTGAACAGGAAAGATCATCTGGCTTACTTGGTACCCTTTGCTGTCATAACGCAAATCGTAAACACTGCGTACCCTGCCGGTTTCGGCATTAAATTGCACATGGCTACGGCCATTTGGGTGCCATTCGCCCGGAAATGTCATTCTTAAGCTTAAGTTGGATAGCGAAATAAGCTGGGGTTGATGTTCAGGCAATAGTTGCTTAGCCCGCGCGAAGCGCTGCTGCCAGCTTTGTGCAGGCGCCACTTCAAGCCATTGTTGCTCCGTGACAGGTTGGGGTTGTTGCTGCGGCGCCAGCGCTGTCAATGCGGAACCGACCGCCGCGGAATACATAATGGCTACCCCTGTAATCATGCCAATGAGTACCGGCACAAACAGCACGCTGCCAACAACCTTATGTAACTGAAATAATGTAGCCGCAAAGCCGCGTTGCCATGGCCACGCCCAACGAATGGTTAGTAAGCGCCGCGACCAATGTCGTGGCCACCAACGAAGAATGCCGGTTATAAGCAGGGCTAAACCGGCGATACCGATGTAGCCAAGTAACTCTTTACCTAGATCTTTGAGCAACAGGTGGTGATGAAATTCCACCATAATGCCAACCAAATCGCTCAAATAGGGCCGCTCTAATATTCGCTCGCCGGTCGCATTGTAATAATGCCGAGTGCCATCGGGGCGCACCACTTCAAGCCACGGATTCGCCTCACGCGGCATATACGCATAGCCGTCATGGTAACGGTCAAATACTTGTGCGGCAGTTTGCTTAGTGGGTAACTGTTGCAGCCGCAATTGTGGGTAGCTTAACTGCAACAGCTCAACTTTGTATAAAAGCATCGTGCCCGTCAAAGCGACGAGCACGAGCCAGATACCAAAGAATAAACCGAACCAGCGGTGCAGCTTGGTTAGAATTGATAGAACCAATTGATGCTCACTGTACGGCCACGACCAGCAAAGTTAGTGCGGTCAGCACCAGCGGTTTGCGCATAATAGGTCAGGTAATACTCATCAAGAAGATTCTCGATGCCTACGGTAAACAAACCGTAATCTGGTGAATCGTAGTTCATTTGCAAATCAACCGTTTGATAGCCTTCAAAGTTGTTGATGGCTTGTTCGCCAGTATAAATATCCCGATCGAATAAGTGGTTGAGTTGCAAGCGTGTATTGACCATGTCAGTCCATTGCTGCTGCCAGCTAAAATTCATACGGCGCGGCGCAATGTTGCGCCCACCAAGCTGAGTATCAACCACATTATCTGCGTTGCTGTCGTATTCGCCGTCGGTATCGGCGTAGTTCAGATCAAAGCTGGTGTTATTTGACAGCGCATAGCTCGCAGAAAACTCGATACCATCAATTTCAGTGCGTTCACGGGCAACCGAGAAAATACCTTCATCGTTTGGCTGCAAACGTGCGCCCAAGTCTGACTCAGAGCTGAAGTAACTGAGACTTGCACGCAGCGCTTTGCCACGATACTCAATACCAACTTCACGGTTGTCTGCAATTACTGGCTGCAAATCTAAGAAGCTATCAACACTCAAGTCAGGTGTATTAATACCACGCAACACACGGCCGACATCGGGCATGCTGAAACCTTCAGAATAACTCGCAAACGCTCGCAGCGAATCAGTAAAGGCATAAACCACACCTAAGTTTGGCAGAAGCTCATTAAATGATGGCTCACCACCTTCAACAAAGGTGCTGTTATAAGTATAAAGGGTGGTGAAGTCGTCCACTTTAAGTTTGCCGTATTCATAACGTAGCCCACCACTTACGGTTAACCCGTCTTGTTGGTAACGCAATTGCGCAAACGGCGCCCAGTTATTAAACGTGGTTTCTGGTACCCAATTGCGATTGGTCTGAGCCAACTCCTGGAACGTGGTGTCACGCAAATAATCCACACCAGCGCTCAAATCAACGGGCAGATCAGCTAGTGCACTCCAGTTCATGGTTAAACGCGAACCAAATTTATTGGAGTCATTACGCGACTGGTCGAAAATGTCGTCGCCATATGCTGGATCTTGGAACGTGGCATAGCGGCCGCCACCATACAATGCGGAGAAGTCTTGCAGAAACACCTGCCAGTTCATGTCAGCACCCAATACCGATTTATTCTTGTAGGTTACCGTGGCCGTAGTTACCTTGTTTTCTGCAGGATCACCTTCGCTTGGCTGCTTCACAGAAATTGCGGCAATGCCTTCTGCACGATTACCGGTAACCGGAGAGAAATCGCCGTTACCTTGCAAATTGAAGTGATTCACCATCAATTCAACGTGCTGCTCGCTATCGATGCTGTAACCAACTTTAGTGAACAAGTCGAAACTTTCAGAGTCTTGCGTATCGCCTTGGGTCACATCAGTACCGATAAACTCGCCGTTACCGTCAACATACATGCCCGTGCTACGTAATTGCGCTCCAGCAACAACTTGCCAATCACCCGATACATGACGCGTTAAATAGCCAGCACGGTAACTTAAGCCATCGCTAAGTTCTTCGGGCGATGTGGTTAACCCGGCAACAAATTCTTGTTCAGAGCCGTTGCTCGCTGATTTCGTGACAATATTGATAATACCGCCGCTGGCACCCATACCCTGAATAGCGCTGGCGCCATGGATAATTTCAACGCGTTCAATCATCAGTGGGTCAATGGTATAGCTTGCGCGCGAACCATTTCGTAATGGATTGGACTGCGGTACGCCGTCAATCAAATACAAGGGTTCGCGACCACGTAAAGTTTCACCTGCGCTGGTGAGTTTTTGGCGTGATGGCGAAAATGCAGGCACTAAATTACCAAGCACGTCTGATAACGAGTCTGCAACTGCTAACTGCTCACGAATGTCTTCACCATCAATCACGGTTACGGTGGCAGCTATGCTACTTGCAGGCTGTGATGTGCGTGTAGCTGATATTTGAATTACTTCATCGACTGCAGTCGATGTGTCTTGCGCAAAGGCACTCTGTGATGCGGTTATCAGAGCGGCGGTGACAGCAATAGTTAATGGCTTAAGGCGCATTTGTTCTCCCCAAAGTAAGCTAGCCTAATTGATATCGCTAATGATAACGATTCGCATTTGGATTGCAATAGGGTTAGGGAATTTTCTTGCTTAATGTCATAATTAATCTCAAACAATAACAACAAAAGGCCATTCTTATGGGTTGGATGTCTGTGTTACCGCCACTCGTTGCCATTTTGGTAGTTTTCTGGCGTAAAGAAGTCATTGTTGCATTGCTGCTTGCCATTGTTACCTCCGAGTTATTGCATACCTGGCAAGGTGGCGAGCCCCTCATTTATACCTTCGTGGCGACAATAGAGCGCATCATTGCGGTGTTTGGCTCGGCCAGTAACACGCGCATTCTAGTATTTAGCTTGATGGTTGGCGCGCTGTTGGCCTATATCCGTGAGTCTGGCGGCGTTGCAGCTACTGTTGAAGCACTGTTGTCGCGTGGGCTTGGTAAAACCAAACGCAGCGCCAGCTTAATGACGGTATTCACCGGCATTTTCGTATTTATCGAATCGAATTTAAGTGTGCTCACCGCAGGTATTTTGTCGCGCGGGCTGTTTGAAAAGCTCGGCATGAGCCGTGCTCGGTTGGCTTACCTTATTGATAGCACTAGCGCCCCCATTTGCATTTTAATTTTGCTCAATGGGTGGGGCGCATACGTACTCGGCATGATTGAGCAACAAGGTCTGCCGGGTTCATCTGTGAGCACCTTGTGGGCGACAATACCTTTTAACTTTTACGCGCTTGTTACATTAAGTATCGTGTTTTATACAGCCTTTTCGGGCAAAGTATTTGGGCCCATGCGCGCCGTTGAAGAAAAGCCGCAACCGCATCAAGATATTCCAGAACATGTACCCAGTAACAGCAAAGCCCGCTACATGCTGGTGCCCTTAAGTGTCATGGTGTTTGGCATGGTGGCCTTTATGTTTGGCACTGGCGGCGGCGATATCACCCAAGGTGATGGTTCAAAATCAGTGCTGTATGCCACGGCTTTAGCCTGTGTTGTTGCCTACATTATGTTGCTAATCAGTCGGCGCAAAAGCCACCAGCAATTGGTTGATATTGGCTTTAAGGGCATGAGCGAGTTGCTACCGTTGGTGAGTATCGTATTATTGTCATTAGCACTTGGCAGCAGCTTACGTGAACTTGGCACTGGGGTGTTCTTGGCAAACTTAGTTGGTGACTTTTTGCCGCTATTTATGATTGCCCCCATGTTATTCTTAGCGGGCGCGCTCATTTCGTTTACGACCGGTACCTCTTGGGGCACATTTGCAATATTGATCCCTATTGCGGCGCCAATGATTATCGCGCTGGATTTACCGGCGCCATTACTGCTTGCAGCGGTGCTTGGCGGGGGCGTATTTGGGGACCATTGCTCACCAATATCAGACACCACAGCGGTATCCGCGCTGGCGTCAGGTTGTGACTTGCTGGAACACGTGCGCACGCAGTTGCCGTACGCCTTAACGGCCGGCGGAATTACCTTGGTGCTCTATATAGTCACCAGCCTCATTATGATTTAAGGAACGGATTTTATGGCTAATGGTGTGCACTTTCGCCCCACTCGCGCTGAAATTAATCGCGACGCTTTAAGCCACAATGCAAAAGTAGCACGTCAGCTGGCTGGCAAATCGCATCTGCTCGGCGTGATAAAAGCAGACGGCTACGGGCATGGTGTATTGACTGTTGCCGAGGCTATCAGTGCGCATGTTGACGCCTTTGCTGTCGCGTTTATTGATGAAGCTATTACCATTCGAAATGCTGGTTTTCAGCATCCTATTGTGTTGCTTGAAGGCTGCTTTAGTGAGGCTGAACTGCCTGTTTGTGCCCATTACAATTTTCAACCGGTAGTGCACCAACAGCAACAACTTGATGCGATTTTAACCGCACGCATGGTGCGCCCTTTATCGGTTTGGTTGAAAGTCGATACGGGTATGCACCGCCTTGGTTGGCCAAAAGGTCAGGTGCAATCGGTTTATAATCAACTCAAAGCATCCGCACAAGTCGGCAGTGTAACCATGATGTCGCACTTCGCAAATGCTGAAAATCAAACTCACCCATTAAATAACCACCAATTGGCGCTGTTCGAAGAAGTTTGTGCGCAAACAGAGTCCAAGTTGGACACAAGCCTTGCTACCTCAGCGGCCCTGGTTAGCTCTGCAATCGACATGACGCAGAATAACGGCCACTGGATACGTACAGGTATTTTAATCTACGGTGACAATCCAGTCGGTAACCCAAAACCTTTGCCTGAACCTTTAATTGCTGCAATGCGCTTGGTTGCGCCGATTATAGCGCTGCGTGAAGTCAAAGCAGGTGAATCCGTGGGCTACGGTGGCACGTGGACCGCAGGGCGGCCAAGCCTTATTGCAACAGTTGCTATCGGCTACGCTGACGGCTATCCGCGCCACGCGCGCAATGGCACACCGGTGATGATCAATGACCAAGAAGCACCTTTGGCGGGCACGGTGTCGATGGACATGATCACCGTGGATGTGACGGACCTGAATGCGGTTGCTATTGGCGACGACGTTGAGCTTTGGGGACCCAACTTAAGTGTTGCACGGGTTGCCGAGCACGCCGAAACCATTAGCTATGATTTGCTAACCAGCATTACTGCTCGCGTACCTAGGGTTACCACTTAGTCTTCTTTGGATTTGCGCGTTACTTTATCTAGATAGCCCATAGCGAACGCTGACCCAACAAAAGTTAAGTGCATAATCACGTACCACTTAATTCGGGACTCATCCAAATTTTCGGCATTCATGAATACTTTCAGTAGATGAATTGAGGATATTGCCACAATTGAAGCGGCGACTTTATTCTTTAAGCCACCCGAATCAATTTTACCTAACCAAGCAAGTTTCTCGGTATCGTTATTAATATTTAATGTGGACACGAAGTTTTCATAACCGCTCAACATGACCATAACCAACAGGCCACCCACTAACGCAATGTCGATAAGCGTTAAAGTTAAGAGAATTAAGTCGACTTCTTTAATCGATAAAATTTCAGGAAAGACATGGTAAATTTCTTGGAAAAACTTAATCCCCAGCAACAACACAGCCAAACTCAAGCCCAAGTATATTGGCGCAAGCAACCAGCGTAAGCTGTACATCAAATTTTCTAGAATTCTTTCCATGGTTAAAACCTACCGTTAGAAACACACTAAAGTTGCGGCATGATATCAATAATTATCTTGCCGCAACCAGTGTTTCTTAGTTCTTAATTGCTATTGGCCTCTTTGTGGTAAAGCTTAAACCACGCCAAGGTGTGCTCAATTTTTGCAATCATATTCGATGGCCGTGCCGTTACACCATGCGATGCATCAGGTACGCGTACCATGGCGGTATCCACTTTTTGCAATTGCAGCGCTTGATAGAATTGCTCAATTTCAGACATTGGCACGCGGCGGTCGTTTTCGCCACTAAACAACATCACCGGAGTTTTCACGTTACCCGCCATCGATAGTGGCGAACGCTTCCAGTAGTGCTCGTAGTCTTCCCACGGCTTCGCTGGAAACTGGTTATGAATTTGCCCTAAGTAGCTATCGGCGGTGAGTGTTTTGCTAATCCAGTTAATCACCGGATTGGTTGCTGCTGCCGCGTTGAAGCGATCCGTTAAACCGACCGCATAAGCCGTGGCGATGCCGCCCGCTGAACCGCCTGCAATAAACAAGTTGTTCTCATCGACCATGCCTTTATCAATCAACACATCAATACCCGCCATGTGGTCGGCATGATCGCGCTCTGACGAATAGAAACCATCAAGCTTCAAGGCATGCTCAGCACCGTACGAGGTACTGCCACGGTAGTTGTTGTAAAACACGATATAACCTTCGGCTGCATAGCGTTGTTGCTCTGCGGCAAACATTGGGCCATAAGCTAAATGTGGACCACCGTGAATTTCTAACAACAGCGGGTATTTTTTGTTCGGATCATAATTAGGTGGCGTGATGTACCAGCCGTGAATTTCGGTGTCATCAAAGCTCGAGGTGTAGGTAAATTCATGAACTTCACCCAATTGACGATGACCAAGCACGTCGTCATTTAATGCGGTTAAGGTACTTACTTTAGCGTTACCGCGTTTCGGTACGTCAAACACCGCGACATCGGCTGGACGGTAGCTACTACCTTGCGTATAAGCCACTTTGCCACCCTGACGGGCAACCGAGTACATGCCGCTCATATAAGGACGACTGACCGATACGCCACCCACATCATTTATCCAGTCGGTTTTTTTGCCGCTCAATGTCACTTCCGCCAACTTGTAGCGGCCGCGATCAGCGTATTGAATGCTTAAGCTGTCGTTGCTTAACCACATTGGACTGCCGACAGAGCGGTCGAAATCGCTCAACAGTTCACGCTGCTTTTGGTTACCCAATTGCATAATACGAAGCTTCGAATTGTGGTACGGAATGGCTGCATTGCCGCGGTGCAAGAATGCCAATTGCTTGCCGTCTGGTGAAGTTACCGGTGCATATTCACGGCCCGGTAAATCTGTCACTTGTTCCAGTTCGCTGGTTTGTACAGCAACTTTCCACAAGTCAGATTCATTCACCTGGTATTCCCAATCGGTGTTGCGGTTGGCGCTAAATACCAATGCGCTGTCGTTTTCAACCCAAGCCAGTGGTCCGCTGTGGCTAAACGCGCCCTCTGTAAGTTGACGGGCGTAGCCGCCGTCGCTAGGCACAGCAAAAATCTGACTGTAGCTGTCTGGCAATACGCCCGCGCCATCACGCTGATAATAAGTGCGCTCGACCACGATAGCTGGCTTCGCCCACTTTGCATCTTTTGGTTTTTTAGGTTTTTTGACGGCTTTTGCGTACGCAGTTTTCTCCGCGGCAACATTCATTAAAAATGCCAGTTGCTTGCCATCGTTTGACCACGAAAACTGCCGTGGGCTTTCAGTCACCTCAGTGATTGCACTCGAGGTTTTAGTCGCTAAATGGTACACATGAATTTGATTGCGCCCATCACGATTTGAGCTAAAGGCTAAGCGCGAGCCGTCTGGTGACCAGGTTGGATTGCCATAACTATGTTGGTCATCAAACAACGGGGTATGGCTGCCAGTTTTGGTGTCCACCAACCATAGGCTACGGTGCGTATTGTCCTTCATGATGTCAAAACCATGACGCACATAAACCACGTAACGTCCGTCTGGAGAAATCTGTACGTCGTTCGCCCATTCAAGCGCGAAAATATCTTCGGCTTGCAGGGTCGTCGTTTTTTCGACAGCCACCGCAGGCGCTGAGGCAAATTGCAAGGCTACTGCCGACACACCAATGAGTGCGGGAATAAGCAAATGTCGCATGTTTTGTACCTTTTATAGTTGTTCTGCTGTTCTGAATTTATTATTACCTAGCCTAAATCATTTTTACGGTCGTGCGTGAGTTAATCCGACTAGGACGTCAGTTTGCGCGATAAACAACCCGACGCCTGGTTCAAAATTAAACTACAATTGGGCAATATTCGTTCATAGGGTTTCGTTATGTACAAACTAATATCGATTGTTCTTGCTGCATTGGTTGCCACCGGCTGCGGCCCGCGCACCGAAAATACGGCCAATGCCGAGCCAGCTAATGCTGCACCACCCAAAGGTTACGCATTTCATAATGTGAATGTCGTGCATCTAACCAAAGACGATGCCGAAATTACCGCTGGGCAAACGGTGGTAGTGGTTGGTGATCGTATTACTGCAGTTGCGGATACTGCGGCGATTACTGTGCCCGCAGATTATGTGCATGTTGATGGCACCAATAAATACATCATGGCAGGCATGGCCGAAATGCATGGACATGTGCCGCCAGCCAATGGTTTGGGCCAGTTCCCTGATCGGTATTTAGATGATGTACTGTTTTTGTATGCCGCCAACGGCGTAACAACAGTGCGCGGCATGCTCGGCTACCCGCATCAATTGCAACTCAAACAAGATATTGCCGCCGGCAAACGTATTGGCCCTACCCTTTATTTGGCTGGGCCAAGCTTTAACGGCAATAGCATTGAGTCACCCGAGCAAGCGACGCAACGGGTTATCGACCAGCGCAGCGAAGGCTGGGACTTACTCAAAGTGCATCCGGGCCTTACCATGGCCGAATACCAAGCCATGGCAACAACTGCCAACAATGCGAATATGGACTTTGGTGGCCACGTGCCCAGCGACGTTGGCCTTGAGGCCGCTTTGGCAGCAGGACAGCGCACCATTGATCACCTTGACGGCTACCTTGAAGCCATTGATGCAACGGATCGCCCAGCGTCACGTTATGAACTGGATTACTTAGTGGATTTATCGTTGCGCCATGATGTTGCAGTGGTGCCCACGCAAGCGCTTTGGGCCACCATTATTGGCGCCTCCGATGCGGATGCTTTGCGCGCTTATCCTGAACTTGTGTACGTGCCACAAAGTGTGCGTGACGGGTGGCTGGGGTACCTTAATGAGCCGACGTTAGGTTACTTCAATGCAACTAACGCTGCGGTGCAGCAAGACAACCGCCAACGCCTTGTAAAAGCACTCTTTGATGGCGGTGTGCCGATGATATTTGGCACCGATGCGCCACAACTGTTTAGTGTGCCAGGCTTTTCTGCGTTGCATGAAATTCGCATGCTGCGTGATGCGGGTATTCCCGTGGCGGGCATTTTACATAGCGCCACTGTGGCTGCGGGTGACTACTTCGCAGACCGCGATAGTTTTGGCAAAATTGCCGAGGGTCAGCGTGCCGACTTCCTGTTACTTGGCGCTAACCCACTGATAAACCCGGAGGTTATTCGCTCACATCACGGCGTAATGGTTGCCGGTAAATGGTTAAGCCGAGAAGCCATTGATGCCCACTTGCAGGAAATTCGCCAGGCCTACGCTGAGCCCTCAGCTGAACCCGTGCAGTAACCCTAGAATAAGTGCATAGCGAGCGGCTTTACCGAGTGTTGTTAGTATTAAAAATACGCCAACGTGAAGCCGCATGATGCCAGCCAGCAGTGTAATCGGATCGCCCACCACCGGCATCCACGCCAATAACAAGCTCCACTTCCCGTAGCGACTAAACCAGCGCTGGCCTTTTTCAAGTTGCGCCACAGACACAGGAAACCAGCGGCGATTTTGCCAATGCAACGCGTAACGCCCCAGCGCATAGTTCACGCACGAACCTAGCGTGTTACCAAACGTTGCCACAGCCCAAAGCGCCATCATATCGTGGCCCTGCATTTGCAACGTAACCAGCAATACCTCGGACGAACCGGGTAACAAAGTTGCCGATAAAAATGCTGCCACAAAAAGTGTCATCAACATGGTTTAATCTCATTGCCATACTTTTTGTATGGGCGCTATTAGAAATGGTCTTAAAGAAACCGAGTAATTTACCCAAAATACTGATCAAAACGACCTATACTGTAAAAAATTACTGCTAACGAGGTTCGTCATGTTCGAAACGTGGTTCTCTCAAGCCGACGCGATATTATTGGCACGTTTTCAGTTTGCCTTCACCATCGCATTTCATATTATCTTTCCAGCATTCACTATCGGTTTAGCCAGTTACCTTGCTGTGCTTGAAGGGTTGTTCCTAAAAACCCGTAACCCAGTGTACCAAAAGCTTTATCGCTACTGGCTGAAAATATTTGCCGTGGCGTTCGGTATGGGTGTGGTGTCTGGCATTGTTATGAGCTATCAGTTCGGCACCAACTGGTCGGTGTTTTCAGATAAAGCCGGCCCTGTTATCGGCCCGCTCATGGGTTATGAGGTGCTAACAGCGTTCTTTTTGGAAGCTGGTTTCCTGGGTGTCATGCTGTTTGGCATGAACAAAGTTGGTGAGCGCTTACATTACTTTGCAACCTTAATGGTTGCAGTGGGCACCGCCATCAGCGCCTTTTGGATTTTATCCGTGAACAGTTGGATGCAAACCCCAGCGGGCTTTGCCATGAATGAGCAAGGCCAATATGTCGTTACCAGCTGGATGGAAGCCATCTTCAACCCATCTTTCCCATACCGGCTTGCGCACATGCTCCTGGCCGCTTACTTAACAACGGCATTTGTGGTGGGTGCAGTGGGCGCCTGGCACTTGCTGAAAGATAAGAGCTCACAAGCGGCGCGCAAAATGTTCTCTATGGCAATGTGGATGGCGTTGATTGTGGCGCCGTTACAAGTGTTTGTGGGTGACTTACACGGCCTGAACACACAAGAACACCAGCCAGCGAAAGTTGCTGCGATGGAGGGGCACTTTAAGTCTGAAGCTCAAGCGCCGCTATACTTATTCGGCTGGCCCAATGAAGAAGAAGCTAAAGTGGACTACGCCATAAAAATCCCAGGCTTAGCCAGTTTCATTTTAAAACACGATGTGAACGCGACAGTCACCGGCCTGGATGCTTTTCCGCGTGACGAGTGGCCGCCTGTGCCCATCGTGTTTTGGTCGTTTCGTATTATGGTTGGCATCGGCTTGCTGATGGTGTTCATTGGACTTTGGTCGGGCTATTTGAGGCTACGCAAGCAGCTTTACGATAGGCCGCTGTTGCATCGCGCCGCAGTGCTGATGGGCCCGCTTGGTTTCGTTGCCGTTATAGCTGGTTGGGTTGTCACTGAAGTGGGTCGGCAACCTTGGGTGATTCATGGGCTGTTACGAACCAGTGATGCAGCATCGCCGATTGATGCGGTAGGTGTTGGTTCCAGTTTAGTTGCCTTTATTGTCGTTTACTTTTTAGTGTTCGGCGCTGGCACCGTTTATATGCTCCGCAAAATGGCGGGTAATCCGGAATCGACGCATATTCCAAACTACGCCCGCGTGCCAATGGCCGCAGAGCGCCTTTATCACGAGGAGGGTTAACGTATGGATTACGCACTGATTTGGGCAATTCTTATTGCTGTTTCGGTATTTGCTTATGTTGCTTTGGACGGCTTCGATCTGGGTATGGGCATATTGTTCCCATGGATTAAAGAAGAAACGTACCGCGATCGCATGGTGAATAGTGTTGCCCCCGTTTGGGATGGCAACGAAACCTGGTTAGTTCTTGGCGGTGGCGGCTTACTCGCCGTGTTCCCATTGGCGTATTCGGTATTAATGCCGGCGCTCTATATGCCAGTAATTGCCATGCTGCTGGGGCTCATATTTCGTGGTGTGGCCTTTGAGTTTAGGTTTAAAAGCAAAGCCAACAAACACTGGTGGGATCGTGCCTTCATGCTTGGCTCTATGGTTGCAGCCTTTAGCCAAGGCGTGATGCTTGGCGCCATGTTGCAAGGTATTGAGGTAACCGACCGTGCTTATTCTGGCGGGTGGTTTGACTGGCTGAGCCCCTTTACTATTTTTGCTGGCCTGTCTGTGTGCGTCGGTTACGCTTTGTTGGGTGCAAGCTGGCTGGTCATGAAAACTGATGGGCCATTGCAACAACGCGCATACGAATACGGTCGTAACAGCGGAATTCTGCTGATCATGGCCATTGCAGCGGCCAGCGTGTATTTAGTTTCGTCGTTCGAGAACGTTGCCGAACGCTGGTTAACCTGGCCGGGCTCAGCGGCACTGTGGCTGGTTCCTTTTGTGTTAGCTATTGTCGGTGGCGGTTTACTCACCTCACTCACAAAACAACAAGAAGGCCGGCCTTATTTGTGGGCGTTGGGTGTGTTCTTGATTGCATTCGTAGGCTTTGGCGCCAGCATTTTCCCGTACCTTATTCCCTTTGAAATCAGCATTTGGGAAGCAGCTGCACCTGACAATAGCTTGGCATTCTTGCTGGTTGGTGCGGTGATTCTCTTACCAATAATTTTCGCTTATACGGGCTACACCTACTGGGTATTTCGTGGCAAAGTAAGTGAAGATAGTGGCTATCATGAGTAATTCGACATGGCGACGTTGGCTATGGTTTGTCGGATTATGGGCCGCCGGCGTGCTGTGCGTGACTTTAGTGGGTTTGTTGATACGTGCAGTGATTATGTAATGCGAACCGGAAGATTTAACAATGTTCAAACTCATGCAAATTGGAATTGCGGTAGCTGTATTGTTGTTAAGTGGGTGTGGCGGCAGCTCGTCTGATAGTAATCCACCCGACGGCGGCGAACCGCCCGTATCAAATAAATTAGAAACTGTGCTAAGCGGTGATTATACCGTCGAATATATCCGGCAAGACGGTAGCGCCCAAATAGCGGGAACTACCGCAGGTGTGTACTGGCGCGCAGATACCAGCGCTGATTGGCAGTTACGCTCGCCCACAACCACCGCGGTAACTGGCATTATTGTGCTGAGTGAAGGCCACTATTTGATGGCTACTGAACCGACAAGCGGTGATGCAAGCGAGCCGTACCTGCTATTTAGGAGTCAGGACAATGGCGCAACGTGGGAACCGATAACACACAATTTTGGCCGCGAGTTTAACACTAGAATATTTAACCTCGCCTATGATCATCGCACCGATCAGGTTTATGCGGTGGGTAACGCAGCAGTCGCTGTGGCAAGTCCAGCCGTCGAAGACTGGCAACTTGTAACAGGCAGCTGGGACGCGTTTGCTGCTGGCCTGCACCTGCTACTCGTTGATGACGTAAATCAAAGCGTCTGGTTTGGTGGGCAAGGCCCCATTGAAAACGGCTATTTCGGTCGGTATGACCAAACAACTGAAAATATCACCGAATGGCATGACCTATTACCCCGCCCTTCAACGTATGTAGATGGACTGATTCACCCCTTAGATACTTCAACAGTAATTCTCGGTGGTGAAGGCGGCATTGTGCTGAGCACCGACTATGGTGAAACCTGGAGCACACCCATGGGGGACGTTAACTACCGGTTTTACCGAGATATTGTTAGCACGGATGCGGGTATTTTATACACAGCAGGTTACGATAAGTTAAGCGCCGAGCAACCTCTGATCATTGAATGCAGTATCGACAATGGTCAAACATGGCTAAAGCATGACTTCTCACATGAAACGTCGCGTGGCGGCGTGCGTAGTCTCATGCTTGTATCCGATGGCGATCGCGAACTGCTTTATTTAGGTTTGCGTGACAATGGTATCAAGGCTATCGCGCTAAACGATTTAGATTGCTGACAAGAGGCACGGCCGAGCAACACATGTACATTCATCTGCCAACTGTGATCATTACGACCATTTTGCTCAACCTGCTGTTGGGCGCAGCCATGTTTGTTATCTTCAATGCTTTAAAATCACAGAAGAGCTTTCGCACCTGGGGCATCGCGTGCTTTGTTTTCGCTATAGCAAATATTTTGGCAGGGCTTCGGTTTTCTTTGGATGCGCCTTGGTTGACGGTTTTTGTTGCTGACTTGCTCATTATTCTGGTGCCCTTGCTAGCTTTGCATGGCCTACGCCAATATCAACTGCAACGCTCGGTATCAAACCGCTGGACAGCGCGCATCATGATTATCAGCGCGGTGCCATTATATTTTTTGTACCAAAATCCACTGCAAGCACAAGTGCTGACAGCATCCATTTGCGCCGCATTGTACATCTACTCCGGTGCCTACGTTCAAACCATTAAGCCAACCCCTAAATTTACCCGCCGAGCCTTGTCGGTTTTATTTCTCGTTCATGGCGTTTTACTGTTCGCTACGGCCGTTGTGGTTGCGATTGAGTCAAAGGCGTCACTGGTTATCAGCAGTGAGCAGCTCATTACGGTGCTATTAATTGCACACCTGCTGCTTACCACCGCGACCACAGTATTGTTCCCTGTATTCGTGTTTTCCCTGAACGAGCGCCGGCTACTTGAAGTGGTTAACATTGACGAACTCACGCAACTGTTTAACCGCCGCGGGTTCTTCGAGTTAGGCAGTGAGTTATTAGTTAAAAACCAGGCGCAAGCGCGGCCTTCGTGCGTCCTTATGCTTGATTTAGACAGGTTTAAGTCGATTAATGATCGCTACGGCCACGCCGCCGGTGACGCTTGTTTGCGCGATGTGGCCCGTATTATTCGCAAGCACATGCGCGAGCATGATATTGCCGCACGAATTGGTGGTGAAGAGTTTGCAATTGCCTTGGCCGATGTAGACCGCATGCAAGCCGAACAAGTGAGCCGCAGGCTCGTTGAACGCGTGGCGCAGCAAGCCTTTGAGTTTGAAGGTGAACGTATTGATTTAACGGTTAGTGTTGGCGGCATTGTCACCACCGCCAACCAGCGCGATTTAAGCGAGCTTCTCAATGATGCGGATTCTGCACTTTACGAAGCAAAATCCAGCGGTCGCAATCAATTCCGCTTCGTTTAATCGCAACACTAGGGCCGTTTGCACTAGACAATGAACGCGATTTTACCTAGAATCCCCGCCTGCTTATTCATAAGCACTTTCCCAATTAGCACCCGTAGCTCAGCTGGATAGAGCGCTGCCCTCCGGAGGCAGAGGTCACAGGTTCGACTCCTGTCGGGTGCGCCATTTTTAATGGTTCGTAGAGAAGTAGTGCTTGCTAACTAAATATTTTATGGGACCAAAATGGGACCATCTTGGGACCAAGCCATTATAAAATAAATATCTATTATAAAATTCTGACTCTTAGCTCAATCAAGCCGATAATACAGAGATACCTTTCGATTCGATAAGGCAAGTAACACTATCGTTTTTTGTCGTTTATATCTGAAAAGGAACTGATGAATTTGAGTCTACATCCAGGGCACGATGAAGCATTTTATGTATTTTGAAATGGCTCGAACGCTTAACCTCGCCTTTACTTACACTAGCTTGATCGATGTGTGACCACAAAAAAGTGTCTAATGAGCTAATTTTTAGTCCCACGGCCCCCACTTTGTATAGGCATTGAAGAACAACATACAAGACATCGGCTTCTTTTGTCCCTTTCCGCTCAAAATATGCATGAACTGATCTAACACACGGGTCATAGTTCTTAATTTCACTCAGAGTAATCATAAGCTCGTTCAATCTTTCTTGATTAATTGCGGATCGAGTAAACTGCGACGGAAGTCCTCTCAGAATTTCAACTGTAAATATCCCATTTCTAACACAGTCATCTCGTAGAGTATTTATGCCGCATTTCGGTACTCGAATGGTGTCATGTCATTGAGTGAATCGTGCGGTCGTTCGTTGTTGTATAGCTCAATCCAATCTTCGGTTATTTGCTTCACTTCGTTCAGGTTGTTGAAGATGTAGCAATCGAGTACATCATCACGATAAGTTCGGTTAAATCGTTCAATGTAGGCGTTTTGATATGGGCAACCAGGTTTAATGTAATCAATCATAATGTCATGTGCTCTTGCCCAATTTACAAACACTTCCGAGGTGAATTCGCTGCCATTATCAACCCGAATTTTCTCAGGGTAACCATGCCACTCAGCAAGTTGGTCAAGATAGCGTATGACGCGCAACGACGGCATGCTGGTTGCAATATCAATACCTAAAACTTCGCGATTAAAGTCGTCAATCACGTTAAATGTGCGGAACCTGACTTTGTTGTGCAAGCTGTCACTCATAAAGTCCATTGACCAAGACTTACCCAATGCATTCGGTGCAGCCAATGGCTCTGGGTTGCGGTTTGGCAATCGCTTTTTACCTTTGCGACGCAGGTTCAGTTTTAGCTCAGTATAAACGCGATAAACACGCTTGTGGTTCCAGCGGTGGCCTAGCTTACGAAGGCGTTTGAAGCATTTTGGGAACCCCCAACGATGATGTCTTTCAATTAACGCATTCAAGGCATCAATGATTTCATCATCATCGTTCAATTTCGGCTCGTAATAGTATGCAGTACGGCTGATGCCGACTACATCACAGCACTTTACAACGCTTGCGTCATACTGCACCTGTAACTCGCGTGCCCAGACTTTCCGTTCTGCCACAGGCGCTAAAGGTTTTTTATGATGTCTTCTTGCATCTGTGACTTGAGGCTCAACTCAGCATACATCTGCTTAAGTCGACGGTTCTCTTCTTCCAGTTCTTTTAAGCGGCGCACATCAGACGCTTCCATGCCGCCGTATTTTTCGCGCCACTTGTAAAACGTTGAATTACCGATACCGTACTTACGGCAGATATCTTTCACCGGCATACCGGCCTCGGCTTCTTTTAAAATCGCCACAATTTGGCTTTCAGTCATGCGTTTGCTCATCGTAAAACTCCTTTGCTTTAGTTTAAAAGAAATTCTACGAGCGAGCTGTATTATTTTACGGGGTAGTTACAGCCGCCCGGAGCGCTGGTCAGGCAACACAAGAAACTGGACGCCCGTTGGTGACGTTGCGCTGAATCCCTCCAATGTTGAGGAAATTAAGCGTAATACGGCGGTTGCTTAAAACAGTTTTTTTGGACAACTCGGTTGAAAAACACCGCCCACTATGTCAACCTTGTTGTCCAGTTGGCAATTTCGCCATTAGTTAATAAACAGTGGGCGGCATAGGTTCATGTATGCCACGTTATTCTGAAGAGCGTAAAGCTGCAACGCTCAAAAAATTATTACCGCCACAGAGTCGTTCTGTAAATTCTGTGGCTGATGAGGATGGGATCAGTCCGCAAACCTTGTATCATTGGTTAAAACAATGTCGTGAGCAAGGAGTTGCAGTGCCCGGACATCAAAAACAGGCTGACCAATGGTCCGCTGAAGACAAGTTAGCCATCGTTATCGAAACCGCCGGCTTATCGGAAGCCGAACTGTCGGCTTATTGCCGTGAAAAAGGGTTATTTACCGCGCAGGTCAAACAGTGGCGTACCGATTGCCTGCAGGGCTTTGGCCGCACTGCTGACAGTGAGCGCCAGGTAAAACAAGAGCGTAAAAAAACGACCAAAGAAATCAAAAAGCTTAAAGCCGAGGTTCGCCGCAAAGATAAAGCGTTGGCCGAGACCAGTGCCCTGTTGGTGCTTTCAAAAAAGCTCGAAGCCTTATACGGGGACGAACCGGACAACGAGGACGACTAACGCCGCAAAGCGAGCGTATAAGGCTACTCGATTACTTTAACGAAGCGGTTAATAACGGCGCATCCCGCCATCAGGCAGCGCATGTTATGTGCATAAGCCAACGCACGTTAAAGCGCTGGGCTAACAATCCGACGCCGGATAAACGGCCCCCTGCAACTATACCTAACCCCGATTCATTTATTTCAAGTAAGCCTATAAATATCACAAAAGCCTACATTTTTTCTCTCACCACTTATCAGTCAATTCAAGAATTTGAAGGCAAAAGATTAGCTATTCGTCGAGGGCTATCTATTGGAAATATTAGAAAAAAATTTAATGCACAATATATAAATATTGACTCTGATACGGCTTTAATTAAGTTTTTACATAAAAATAGAACGGATGGAATTATTGCGTACATAGCAGATATAAATTCAGCGTACAAAGCTCTAGAGTTGCCTCTAGATTATTACAATCAAGAGAATCCAATTCATGCATCTTTGGACGCTTTTGTCTGTCACAAAACCGAAATAAACGATAAAAAAATGAAAGAGATTAATAAAAAGATAAAAGAACTAAGCTCATCCGGAAAACTTAGTTCTTTATTAAAGTCAGTTAAATAGCTTTATTTCCTATTTCTACTAGAAGAATGGGTATGAAGCACTTTCCAATCACCATCTACTTTCTTAAATAGAAACGTTTGGAAGCCTGTTTTATCGAAGGTTTTTCCTGATTTTCTCACCTCACCCTTTACCGCTGTATCGGCAAGCGCCCAAGCAAACTCATCTTCAATATGAATTTGGATATTGGAGAAATCCAAGTTCAAGAAAACCAATGCGTCTTTTTCTGGTTCAACGTGGTGCTCTACTAAATCTGTTAAACCAACATTTTGACCGCCCGACTCAAAATACCTTGCTCCTTTGAAATCAAGAAAGTGCTTGCGAAAAGGCTTACCATCGCCATTTTCCCAACCATATTTAATTTGATGAATGATGTGAGTAATTTGCTTCTCGTCATTCATATGGCTTTTATCATGTGCATTCGAAGAAAATGCCAGCATACACAACATCGTTATTGCTACAAATTTAGTCATTTGTTGTTCTCCGTTGTTTGACCAATAAATTAATGTGACCAATGAATGTGCTTGATTTTCCATTTACCGTTTTGTTTTTCCAGCACCATTGTTTCCATGCCTTGATAGTTGCGCTCTTTACCTTTGTAAGTGCCCTTGGTGTGACTGCGCGAAGCAGAGATAGCCGTATTTCCAAGAATCGTTACTTGATGCTCAAGTGTTTCGCTCTTCATAGCTGCTAAATATTTCATATCCGACAACATATGGTGATGAGCATATTCATCAGCACTTCTTTCAACGCGGCCTCCCTCATAAATCATCACGTCACTAGCTAGTTGTGCCCTTGCAAGTTCCTTATCGCCAGTTTGAAGGGCATGACCCACTATGTCAACCTTGTTGTCCAGTTGGCAATTTCGCCATTAGTTAATAAACAGTGGGCGGCATAGGTTCATGTATGCCACGTTATTCTGAAGAGCGTAAAGCTGCAACGCTCAAAAAATTATTACCGCCACAGAGTCGTTCTGTAAATTCTGTGGCTGATGAGGATGGGATCAGTCCGCAAACCTTGTATCATTGGTTAAAACAATGTCGTGAGCAAGGAGTTGCAGTGCCCGGACATCAAAAGCAGGCTGACCAATGGTCCGCTGAAGACAAGTTAGCCATCGTTATCGAAACCGCCGGCTTATCGGAAGCCGAACTGTCGGCTTATTGCCGTGAAAAAGGGTTATTTACCGAGCAGGTCAAACAGTGGCGTACCGATTGCCTGCAGGGCTTTGGCCGCACTGCTGACAGTGAGCGCCAGGTAAAACAAGAGCGTAAAAAAACGACCAAAGAAATCAAAAAGCTTAAAGCCGAGGTTCGCCGCAAAGATAAAGCGTTGGCCGAGACCAGTGCCCTGTTGGTGCTTTCAAAAAAGCTCGAAGCCTTATACGGGGACGAACCGGACAACGAGGACGACTAACGCCGCAAAGCGAGCGTATAAGACTACTCGATTACTTTAACGAAGCGGTTAATAACGGCGCATCCCGCCATCAGGCAGCGCATGTTATGTGCATAAGCCAACGCACGTTAAAGCGCTGGGCTAACAATCCGACGCCGGATAAACGGCCCACAACAGCGCCGGTTAAACAACCGCGGCAGTTGAGCGAAGACGAAGAGCAGCGCATCCTGATGGTCTGTAATTTACCGCAGTATGCGGATTTACCGGCCTCACAAATCGTGCCGTTACTGGCCGATAAAGACGTTTATATTGGCTCTGAATCAACGATTTACCGGGTGCTGAAAAAGCACCGGCAATTAACATGATCCGTACCAGTACTTTTGGACACCGAGCTAAGTGAGTAAAATCACTTAACTCGGTGAATCATGAAAGCAAATAAAACACGCAAAGTCCACACACAAGAATTTAAAGCAGAAGCCCTGAAATTAGCTGAAAGAATAGGCGTTGCAGCGGCGGCTAGAGAACTGAAAGTCTACGAATCCCAGCTGTACAGTTGGCGGACTGCGGCGCAAAAAAAATCTAGCACGAGCGCCAGAGAAGCAGAGCAAGCCGCTGAAATTGCTCGATTAAAACGTCAATTAGCTGAACAGGCAGAGGACCTGGCCATATTAAAAAAGCAGCCTTCTTCGCGAAAGAAATAAAGTAAAGTTTGAATTCATCAAGGTCGAATCTGGCAACTACCCAATCAGGGCTCTGTGTCGGGTTATGAAGGTCAGCAAGTCGGCTTACTATGACTGGTGCAAGCGCCCGGGCAAGCTGATTGGCGCTCAAGAGCTGCAGCTTCGCCGCCGGATCAAGGAACTGTTCAAAGCGAGCAGATCCAGCTTGGGCAGCCGGAAAATGATGAAGGCACTTCGCGCGGAAGGCTTTGAAATTGGCCGATACCGGGTTCGCCGGCTTATGGATCAAATGGGCTTGAAGGTGACGCAGCGCGTGGCTTACAAAGTAACCACCAAGCGCAAACACAGCGACAGCGTAGCGGGCAATTTGCTGAATCAGAATTTCAACCCAGTGGGCCCGAATCAGATCTGGGCGGGCGATGTGACCTACTGCCGCACCGGCGAAGGCTGGATGTATCTGGCGGTTGTGATGGACCTGTATTCGCGGCGCATCGTGGGCTGGGCAATTGATAAAACGATGACCACCAGTTTGGTGCTGCGGGCTCTGATTACGGCTTACAACCTGCGCAGGCCGAGCAAGGGGCTGGTGTTCCATAGCGACCGCGGGTCGCAGTACACCAGCAAGCGGTACCGGAAGCAGCTTCAGCGTTTTGGTATGCGAGCGAGTATGGGCGACGTTGGCGCCTGCTGGGACAACGCAGTTGTTGAACGATTTTTTGGCAGCCTGAAACATGATTGGCTCTTTAAAGTGTCACAACCGACACGTGAACATATGAAAAGGGATGTGGCCGCTTACATCCGTTACTACCACCTGGAGCGACTACATTCGGCCAACGGCGGCAGGTCGCCAGTTAACCATGAATTATTGTTTAAAAATGTGTCCGGATTTAGTTGACCAGTACATCCAATGGGGTAAAGTGGTGCTGAAAAGAAGTAAATGTATGCAGTCATGAGGCTATACGCACGCGTATACGGAATTTGGCACATACCTCGAGAGGATTAGTTGTTATGAGGCAGAATCAATCAGAACATCCACACCACGTGGATCCGTCGCACACAGATGCGCCGCTCTCAGATCCCGTGTGCGGCATGCGAGTTACAGAGAATTCATCCCATCACATGGAGCATGAGGGTAAGTCTTTCTATTTTTGTAGCACCAAGTGTTTGGGTAGATTCCGTGATGACCCGGAAAAGTACCTCGATCCCACCAAGTCGGAGGAACATACAACGCCGCATGAGCCCGGCACGACGTACACTTGCCCTATGCATCCGGAGATCCTGCAAGATCACCCGGGAACCTGTCCAAAGTGTGGCATGGCTCTTGAGCCATTGATGCCCAGTCTGGATGATGATAACAATCCAGAGTTGAAAGATTTTTCACGCAGGTTCTGGTGGACGCTGCCGTTTACTGTCATCGTGACAATACTTGCTATGTTCGGCCCGCAGCTTGGCTGGTTCAGCATGAGCGTGCAAACATGGATCGAACTCGTTCTTTCAATACCGGTAGTGTTGTGGGCAGGGCAGCCATTTTTTGTACGGGGCTGGCAATCAGTAGTGAACCGCAGCCCGAACATGTGGACGCTGATAGGCCTTGGTACTGGAGCGGCGTTTATCTATAGCACTATCGCGACGATAGCACCGGGCATATTCCCTGAAACTTTCATGTCGATGGGCCGCGTTTCAGTCTATTTTGAAGCAGCAGTTGTCATTATTTCGCTGACATTGTTGGGTCAGATGCTTGAGTTGAGGGCACGCTCGAAAACATCAGCTGCCATCAAGTCCTTGCTCGGTCTGGCGCCTAAGACAGCACGGCGGATCAACAAGGATGGCACTGAGGAAGATGTGCCTTTGAATCACGTACATGAAGGTGATCGCTTGCGCGTTCGCCCTGGTGAAAAAGTCCCGGTTGACGGCACGGTAGAGGAAGGTAATAGCTCATTGGATGAGTCGATGTTGACCGGAGAGCCACTCCCCGTAAGCAAGCGGCCCGGAGACAAGGTGATTGGCGCGACGATGAATACTTCAGGCGCTCTTGTGATTCGGGCAGAGAAAGTGGGTTCTGCCACAGTGCTCTCTCAGATTGTGCAGCTCGTAGCGCAGGCGCAGCGTTCGCGCGCTCCCATGCAGCGCATGGCTGACTTGGTTGCCGGTTACTTCGTTATGGCTGTAGTGGTCATCGCCATAACAACTCTGTTCGTTTGGGGATTCTTCGGTCCGCAACCGAGCTGGGTGTACGGTTTGATAAATGCTGTTGCGGTGCTGATTATCGCTTGCCCGTGTGCGTTGGGGCTGGCCACACCCATGTCCATCATGGTGGCAACCGGCAAAGCCGCTACGCAAGGCGTGCTGTTTCGCGATGCCGCCGCGATTGAGAACTTCCGCAAAGTCGATACTCTGATTGTTGATAAAACCGGCACATTGACTGAAGGACGTCCGGCTTTTGAACAAGCAATTCCGGCAGGTGACATAACTGCCGATGAAGTACTACGTCTTGCAGCGAGCCTCGATCAAGGCAGTGAACATCCACTTGCCGACGCTATTGTGAACGCGGCGCGCGAGCGCGGCCTCACACTCAGTGCAGTCGACGATTTTGAATCAGGTAGCGGCATCGGCGTTCGTGGCCAAGTCGATAGTAAGTCGCTGGTCCTGGGCAATACAGCTCTGATGCAGCAAGACGGGATTGATGTTACCCACCTGACAAACATCGCCGACTCATTGCGCGAAAAAGGTGCGAGTGTCATGTATCTCGCCTCGGATGGCCAACTTGCAGGCCTGTTGGCTGTCTCCGACCCGATCAAACAGAGCACGCTGGAAGCAGTGCGAGATCTCCAGCAAGCGGGGATTCGTATCATCATGGCAACCGGCGATGGTATTGCAACGGCTAACGCTGTTGCCAAGGAATTGGGAATCGACGAAGTGCACGGCGAAGTCAAACCTGCTGACAAGCTTGACCTCGTCACACAGCTTCAAGCTGAAGGTTGTATTGTAGCTATGGCTGGGGACGGGATTAACGATGCCCCGGCTCTCGCAAAGGCTAACGTAGGTATCGCCATGGGGACGGGTACAGACGTTGCCATGAACAGCGCTCAGGTAACCCTGGTCAAAGGCGACTTGCGTGGAATCTCCACCGCACGGCACCTTTCCGATAGTACCGTCGCTAATATGAAGCAAAATCTGGGTTTCGCGTTTATCTACAATGCGCTTGGCGTCCCGATCGCAGCCGGTGTGTTGTATCCCCTCACGGGTATTCTGCTCTCACCCATGTTCGCCGCACTCGCAATGAGTCTCAGCTCGGCATCGGTGGTTTTCAACGCTCTCCGGCTTCGTGGCTCACGCGATTGAATGGGGCGATAACCCACGGAATGATGCTCTGATAACACAAGCTGCTGAAGAACAGATGTTTCAGCAGCTTGTGCCCCCTCATCCACCATCCGTTGATTAACGAGGCCTTAATCGATGCTGTTTCACCAGCGTATAGAATACCGGGATGACAATGAGTGTGAGGATAGTGGAAGAAATGTAAATACCCCATTTCTAACACAGTCATCTCGTAGAGTATTTATGCCGCATTTCGGTACTCAAATGGCGTCATGTCATTGAGTGAATCGTGCGGTCGTTCGTTGTTGTATAGCTCAATCCAATCTTCGGTTATTTGCTTCACTTCGTTCAGGTTGTTGAAGATGTAGCAATCGAGTACATCATCACGATAAGTTCGGTAAAATCGTTCAATGTAGGCGTTTTGATATGGGCAACCAGGTTTAATGTAATCAATCATAATGTCATGTGCTTTTGCCCAATTTACAAACACTTCCGAGGTGAATTCGCTGCCATTATCAACCCGAATTTTCTCAGGGTAACCATGCCACTCAGCAAGTTGGTCAAGATAGCGTATGACGCGCAACGACGGCATGCTGGTCGCAATATCGATACCTAAAACTTCGCGATTAAAGTCATCAATGACATTAAATGTGCGAAACCTGACTTTGTTGTGCAAGCTGTCACTCATAAAGTCCATTTGTAATCCCCCCAAAAATAGGAGTAGTTATGCGTAGAAAGTGCTAGTACTGATTGAACTCTGCTCTTGTCTTCATGGCGCTCGAAAAAATATCGACAAGTGGCTGAAGATCGAGATTCACACCAGAAACATTGGCATCGACCCACTCTTGCTGCGATATTTCAGGCCACAATACATCATAACCAAGTGCAAATAGCATTTCTTCAAAAAAGAATCGTTGCGCACGCCCATTACCTTCCCGAAATGGATGTAATAAATTAATCTCGCAGTATAAATCAGCCACATCACGCACGAAAACTTCAGGTGTTTTTGCATGTTCTAACAAAGGAATTTGGCGAAATAACCTATCCGCCTCAGCTTTGATTCTTGATGCCGTACAGAATCGAGTTGCACCTTTTGAAATATCAATTGTTCGTAACTCGCCAGCCCAATCGTATACATCCTGAAATAAATGCAGATGTAAACGCTGTAGATGCTCGAGTGTGAATTCCTGACTGCCTAATGTAGTAGCTGTGTAGGATTTATAACGTAGGGTAGTAAATTCTATTTCGGCAGCGACAAGAGTTTCCTCATCGCGAATGTTTAGCTTGTTAACCAAAACATCGGAGTCCGGGTAACAATACGGATCTTGACCAGCGCCGTACTTATTTCGCATATTTACGTTTTAAAGATGCGATAGACTGCTTTTCAAAAGACTCTTTCATTTTGAGACCTTCGTACCCAAGACTGGTCTTGAAGTTCTCAATATTAGGAACAAAGCGCTCTTGTTTATCTGAGCTGTTTTTTGTGCGTTTCATTATCATGTACCCTTAGGATGAGCCGCATAAATTATAACCTATGCAGCGCGCCTAAGCCACGTTCGAAATGGTGGAATTTTTTCCACCTAAAAACTCAGGTTTTTCCGAATATTCAGAATTTTTTGTCGCGAGGCAAAGGTCAAAAATTTAAATTTCCACGTCGGTTTTCTGTGACCACTTTTGTCATTAAATGATCTCAAAAGTGTCAATTTCGACACCAAATAAAAAATCAAAACACCGTTTAAACCCTTACCACACCTAGATTTAACGATTTACCACCGAACCCACGACTGCCCTCCGGAGGCAGAGGTCACAGGTTCGACTCCTGTCGGGTGCGCCATAATTCTATAGCCTGACATTGATAGCAAGTACTAACTTTGAGGCTTTTGTGCCGATTCTGTGCCAAAATTGTGACTTGTTAAGGTTTTGCCTCCAAGTTTCATGACCTTCGCACAACATTCTTGCTCTTAATCGATTTAGGAAGCAAATTCTGTCGTTTTCTCTTAAGCATAAACAACAATATTCAATTTTAAGCATCGTCTTTAAATAATTCCTGTGCTGTATAATACAAGCTTTGATCAAAACGACGTTCTGGACTTAACTCTTTGTGCCCGCCATTCATAATCACATTTGTGATGCTAGATAATTTCATAATTGGATTATAACGTCGAGGATGATTCATAAATCTACGAGTCATTTTACCATTCAGAGCAAATTCTTTGTCAGTCTGCAGGTTGAAAGCCATTTGAGTATAAATATTATGAATATTTACCTTATCTGTTTGTGTTAGTTCGTAAAGAATCCTTGCAAGCCTTAGCGTTGATCTATAAAGCCTTGTAACTTTCCCCACATCTCGCTCTCTTGATGCGCAATCAATAAAGGTACGGCAAATAGCAAAGTCGCTCCAAACAAAAATATCATATGCATTACCCTTATCAATAATCGGTGACTTACCCAATGTCTTCCATATTGGATGTAATAAAAAAGGTTTTTGGTAGTCTTTAAACTCTGTAAATATTTTATTTAAACACCCAATGATTTCCTCCCTTTTACTCAACATTTCAACAGTATTATCCCAATGTTGAATTGTCGAACAGGTAGGCTCTAAGATTTCCTTTAGTCTCGCTCTAAATGGTTTTATCGAATCAAAAATACCTAGCGCGGCGTAAGAAGTACTTGCAGGTCTAATCACCAACTCGGTACCCCAGTCAGACTCTCTGTCGTTTGCAGTGGTATTGTCCGGAATAACTGTAAGCTTAACTTCCAAGGCTCGAATAAATGAGTCACCGAGTTTTAGTACGAGATCAATTCCTTTAATGTCTGTCCTTGAATATTCTTGGTAAGGCTCGAATTTTGACTCGAATAAAAAACTCAATTCATTATTTGCCACATCGGTACCAAATATAAAATCAAAACCTTCTTCTCGCGCTTCTACCTGAAGCTCTTGATTCGTGCATAGGTATACAGCAGAAGTATTTGTGTGAATCGCCACTAGTTGAAAACTATTTTTAATTAATGTACCATTAAGCTGCTTATTTAGAACTGTAGGTAATGATGCTTAGACTAGGATTTTTAATACTGGTGCTTGTTGCTGTTCTGACTCAAATCAGTCAGGCGGTTGCTGATGTGCATCAATCTCACCAATCCTCTTCTGAGCAACACCTCAATTTTGAGCATGACGAATCCCACATCGATAAGCGCAATCTCCCTAAAAGTGGCGAAATCAGCTTTGACTACCATCATTGCTGTCACTGCCATGGTTCATTTCATTTATATGCCATGAAGGCTGAAAAAACTCTCGCGTTACCACGAATGGGCACAATACGTCTTGGGTATACTGAGTTTTACACTAACCCTCTATCATCTCCGCTGTTCCGGCCTCCCATCTCCTCATAACTGCCTAATAAGCTGCGTTAGCAGCGCAAGAAATCATTATTTTACGCAGTAATATGACTGAGGAGTCTATCTATGGGTCCGTTTTCGACACATAGCAAACGCTTGTTTGTTGCCGTAAGTCTGGCAATAAGTTCAAGCTACGCCAATGCACAACAGTTGCCCGAGCAATGGCAAAAAACTGTGCAGCAACACCCCAGTGTTGAAGCCGCTCAACAGCAGGCTGAAGCGCTGATCCAACAGGGCAAACAATTAAATCAGCCTTTGTACAACCCTAGCTTATCGTCACGCTTAGAGCGCGAGGGTGACATCAATAATTACGCTGTTGGTCTAAGCCAGACGCTGGACTGGAGCACTCGCAATGAAGCAAGGGCCAGTCAGAGTGACGCCATGACGGCTATGGCAGTGAGTATTTATCGCCAGTCGGCGACATCGCATGCTAAAACTTTGTTGAATGCCTATGTGCAATGGCTGGACGCAAAACAGCGTTACGCACTGGCTGAGCAGCAAGAGAAAATCGTTAAACAGGCGATAAGCCTGGTTGCCGAACGACGTAAAGCCGGTGACTTAGGTGCCGTCGACGAACAACTGACGGTACTCGCGCTAAGTCGGCAACTGCAACAAACGGCAGCGGCTTATCAACAACTGCAATCCGCTGAAGCAGAGTTAAACGCTCTGCTAACAACGTCTGATGTCGGTCAACTCTCCATTAATGAGGAGCTATTTAACGTTGAACCTGCGTTAACGGCTCGTTGGCAACAACATCCAGCGTTAAAAGCCGCTTACCTGCAATGGCAATTAAAGCGCGCCGATGTCGACTGGAAACGCTCGTTAACCACCGCCAACCCAACCGTAGGCGTCGAAGCGGGCGAGAGCGATAACGAAACAGTAATTGGCTTATCATTCAGCATTCCACTACAGGTTCGCAATAACTACAGCGATGCGGTGCGCGCAGCCAATAGCGAAGCTGTTGCTGAAGAAAAACGTTTGATTGCACTAAGGCAACAATGGCAAGCAGCACTGAAATCGTCTCTTAACAATTATCGTTTTGTGAAAAAACAGTGGCAAAGCTGGCAAAGAGACTTTCAATCTCGGCAGGATGAGTCGATGCAGGTGATTGAGCAGTCCTGGCTCGCCGGTGACCTATCCACCACAGACTACCTCACCGCTGTGCAACAGCAGCTCGATAGCCAATTTGCAGGGATAGCGCTGCAAACACAATATCGGTTGGCCGCCATTGAATGGTTGTACCGTTCGGGCGAACTCAGTAAAGCACTGACGTTATCGCCGTTAAGCCAGCCAACAAACGCAGAGATTGGAGAGTAAACGATGTCAGTAAAACCTTTATACGCAGCAATAGCACTTGCGCTGAGCTTTTCGGTTATGGCGCAGGATGAACACGGACACGACGAAAAAGAAGATACCCACAAGGAAGAAGGCAAACACGAGCAAGGTGAACATAAGGAAAGCTCAGGCGTGGAGCTATCCAGCAAGCAGCTATCCATGGCAGATATCACCACGCGAACCTTGCAAACTCAAGTCATTGAATATCCGGTTTATGCCCCGGGCGAGGTGGTTGCTAACGACTTTAATAGCTATATCGTGAGTCCGCGCATCGATTCGACCGTTCTCAAACGTTTTGTCAGTATTGGCGATCACGTCGAAAAAGGTGAGCCACTGGCAACCCTCTTCAGCGCCACCATGGCGGAGGCGCAAAGTCAGTATTTGGTCACACTTAACGAATGGCAACGCGTGCAGTCACTCGGTGAGTCAACGGTGGGTGAAAAACGCTTTGTCGAAGCGAAAAACGCCTTTACCTCAGCGCAAGCGCAACTCAAAGCATTTGGTATGTCAGCCAGCGACATTAAGCGTTTAAGTAAAGCTAACTACCCTATCGGCGAATACCAACTGACCTCAGAAATTGGCGGGATTGTGGTTAGCGATAACTTCAAGCAAGGCCAGCAAGTTAATGCCGGTAATCACTTGGTTGAAGTGCTGCAAGAAGAAACCTTGTGGGTTAATGCTCGTCTACCAGGCTCAGCTGACCTTAGTGTGCAGTTTGGTGATCCTGTTACAGTGAGTGTCGACAATCAGCGCTTTGCGGCAAAAGTCATTCAGGAAGGCCACACAATAGACCATAAAACCCGCACCCGAACGGTACGACTTGCGGTAAATAACGAAAAGGACCAATTACACCCTGGTTTATTTGCGGATGTTTATTTCTCAGTCAAGTCGGATGGACCGGTGCTTGCAGTTAAGGACTCAGCCTTAATGCGGGCCCCTGATGGTGACTGGCAGATATTCATTGAGCACGAACCCGGAAAGTTTGAACCGAAGAAAGTCGAATTGGTTGATGAAAAGGGTCCGTGGAAAGTTATTCGAGGCGTTAACGAAGGCACAAAATACGTAGACAACGGCGCGTTTTTCGTTCGCTCACAAATCGCTAAAGGCGGTTTTGACCCACATAACCACTAACAGGAGGTTGTATGTTTCAGCGCATTATTCAGTTTGCTGCCGCCAATCGCCTGTTATTGGTATTGGCTTTATTCAGCATCAGCATTGCGTCATTTTTTATTATTCCCAAACTTAATCTGGATGCCTTTCCCGATGTTACCAACGTTCAGGTAACGGTAAATACGGAAGCACCAGGATTAGCAGCGACCGAAGTCGAGCAGCTTATTACCTATCCGATAGAGTCGGTGATGTATGCCCTGCCCGACGTCAAAGAAGTTCGGTCAATCTCAAAAACAGGTTTATCGGGCATTACCGTGGTATTTGACGAGAGTGTCGATATCTACTTTGCCCGGCAACTGGTATTCGAGCGGCTGCAAGCGGCAAAGGAGTTGATTCCAGAGGGAGTCGGCACGCCCGAAATGGGCCCTAACTCTTCCGGTCTCGGCCAGGTTTATCAGTATCTGCTACTTGCCGAGCCGGGCTCTGGTGTCAGTAGCATGGAGCTACGCAGTCTTAACGACTATGTGGTTAAACTGCTACTGATGCCCGTTGAGGGAATTACCGAAGTCTTGTCCTTTGGCGGTGAAGTTAAGCAATATCAGGTTAACCTCAATCCCGCCAAGCTGCTGTCTTACGACCTTACCCAGCAAGACGTCATGGGCGCGGTCAACAAGAATAACGGTAACGTTGGTGGTTGGTATATGCCCCGCGGTCAGGAGCAGTTGGTTATTCGCGGCACCGGCTGGTTGGATAGCGGTAAAAAAGGCCTGCAACAAATACGACAAATACCGCTCAAAACCGTTGACGGCGTTTCCGTAACACTGGGACAGGTTGCCGACGTCGAAATCGGCAGTGAAATTCGCCAGGGGGCGGTCTCAATGTCGCGTAAAGTCGACGGCGAGGTCAACCAGTTGGGCGAAGTGGTGTCGGGTATTGTGCTCAAACGCATGGGCTCGAATACCAAAGCCACCATCGACGGTATTAAAAAGCGCATTCCGCTTATTCAGCAAGCATTACCCGAGGGTGTTACCTTTGAGCCGTATTATGATCAGGCCGATTTAATACAAAAAGCCGTATCTACGGTCGCGTATTCACTGCTCATTGCCTTTGTGTTTATTATCGCAGTATTAGCACTGTTTTTGCTCAACATACGCGCTACTTTTTTAGTGTTACTGTCCATTCCCGTTTCTATCGCCATTGCCCTGATGGTAATGTCCGCGATGGGCATGTCGGCTAACCTGATGTCGCTGGGCGGGATTGCTGTTGCCATTGGTATGCTGGTCGACGGCTCCGTGGTGATGGTTGAAAATATCTTTAAGCACTTAAGTCGTCCGGATAGTGAACACCAAGACGACGCCGAGCAACGCACAGAGCACCGCGACCCGGATCCTCAGGCAGCCAAACTCGATAGTCATGGTATCAAGCTGCGAGTTAAGGAAGCGGCTAACGAAGTGGCACGACCGGTATTCTTTGCCGCCATGATTATCTTGGTGGTCTTTATGCCACTGTTTAGTTTTCAGGGTGTTGAAGCTAAATTATTTGAGCCCATGGCTATCAGTATTATGCTGGCCATTATCTCCGCGGTTTTTGTGGCCATCATGGTTGTACCGGCATTAGCCAGTTACTTTTTCAGTCGGGGTATTAAGCCTCGTGAAAATAAGCTGCTTAAACCACTAGATAATGGTTATAAAAGACTATTATCGGTGGCGTTACGCAGTAAAAAGGCTGTTATTGCCCTGGCCGGTGTGCTGTTTGTCGGCGCTTTGGTGTTAGTGCCTCGTCTCGGCACAGAGTTTGCGCCCGAACTGGAAGAAGGCACGATTAATATTCGCGTGACATTAGCCCCCTCCTCTAACCTTGAAACGGCCTTAGAGGTGGCTCCGAAGCTTGAAAAAATCCTGATGTCGTTCCCGGAAACCACCTACGCACTCAGCCGCATTGGACGAGCCGAAGTGGGCGGCGATCCAGAGCCTATCAGCAACATCGAGATATATGTGGGTCTTAAGCCGCAGTCTGAATGGACAACAGCATCGGATCGCTACGCCTTACAAGAAAAAATGGAGGCAAAACTAGATGATCACCCAGGCTTGTTGTTTAATTTTTCACAACCTATTGCAACACGGGTTGATGAACTGCTCTCAGGTGTAAAATCGCAGCTAGCCATCAAACTATTTGGACCCGAGCTTGACGTGTTGGCCCGTAAAGGCCAGGAAATAGAAAGTGCCGTCAAGCAGGTTGACGGGGCCGTTGCAGTAGCGATGGAGCAAATAAAAGGTGAAGCACAACTGGTGGTTTCGCCGAAACGCCAACAACTCTCACGCTACGGCTTAAATGTCTCCGATGTACTTAGCGTTGTCGACAATGGCTTGGGTGGCGCTTCGGCAGGCCAGATCATTCGCGGTAATGAGCGCTATGATATTTACGTGCGGTTGGCCAAGCAATTCCGCGATACGCCGGAGTCTATTCGCTCGTTACGCTTGTTAACTCCCTCGGGGGCCTGGGTAACCTTAGGCGAAGTCGCCAACGTTGCAATTGAATCAGGACCACCGCAAATCCGTCGTGATGATGTACAGCGTCGCGTTGTAATTCAATCGAACGTTCAGGGTCGTGACATGGGCAGCGTGGTTGCCGATATTAGGAAGGCGATTGACGAGAAGGTGGATTTACCAACCGGTTACTCAGTCGACATTGGTGGCCAGTTCGAAAGTCAACAACGAGCACAGGAGCGCTTGTCCATTGTCGTTCCCATATCGCTGGCACTCATCGCCCTGCTGCTTTATTTTGCTTTCGGCACCATGGGTCAAGCCATGTTGATTTTGGTGAATGTACCGTTGGCAGTCATCGGTGGTATTGTGGCACTCTATGTGTCAGGACAGTACTTATCGGTGCCCAGCGCCGTGGGTTTCATCACACTGTTTGGTGTGGCGGTACTAAACGGTGTGGTTCTGGTCGAAAGTATAAACCAGAGAATAACCGATGGGCATGCAGTTAATGATGCCGTGTTTGATGGCGCATGGTCTCGACTACGCCCGGTATTAATGACGGCAATAACCTCAGCGTTAGGACTCATTCCCATGCTGTTTGCAACCGGCGCAGGCGCTGAAATTCAGCGTCCATTGGCCACCGTCATTGTTGGCGGTTTGGTGTCTGCGACATTGCTAACACTGGTTATCTTACCCGTGCTCTATCCTTGGTTTTCGAAACAAAAAATTAAGGATCTGAGCCGTTAGGGTTCAGCACTTAAGGGGGCGGTTATTGCCGCCCCTTCTACTACAAAGAGGAACGTATTATGGGGCATCACCATAACCATGATCACTCAAAGGACATGCCGTCCAACCGATTAGGGTGGGCATTTGTTCTTAACTTTGTTTTCACCATTATCGAGTTTATTGGTGGCTTTCTTACCAACAGTACCGCCATTTTAGCTGATGCCGTTCATGATCTTGGCGATAGCTTGTCGCTTGGCCTGGCGTGGGTACTTAATAAGCTGGGCAAAAAACAGGCTAACCAACACTTTACCTACGGTTATAAGCGACTCAATCTTGCCGGTGCATTTATTAATGCCGTTGTTTTAATCGCAGGCTCTGCCTGGGTACTTGTGGAAGCGATTCCCAGACTCTGGAACCCTCAAATGCCCATCGCTGATGGCATGATCGCTTTAGCCGTCGTTGGCATTACAGTTAATGGATTTGCCGCTTACAAATTGTCAGAGGGCAAAACGTTAAACGAACGCGTTATTAACTGGCACTTGCTGGAGGATGTTCTCGGCTGGGTTGCTGTACTTATCGTTGGTATTGTTTTGTTGTTCGTAGACTGGCCAATTCTCGACCCTATATTGTCGATTGGCTTTACTCTATTTATTTTAGTGAATGTGCTGCGCAACCTGTGGGCAACGCTGAAACTCTTCATACAAGCAACTCCGGACAAAAAAACCTACAGACAAGTCGCTGACGCTTTACTGGAGCTACCTCATGTTGCTGACCTACACCATTTGCATTTTTGGTCACTAGACGGCGAGGAGCATGTATTAACCGTTCATTTGGTGTTAACTGAAAATCTTGATATCGAGGCCCGTAGCGACTTAAAACAGCACATCGATAACGTCCTTGCGCCCTATGCTCTAAGCCATACAACGGTAGAACTCGAAGATCCTGATGAAGCGTGCCGGGACAACTGATAATGAGTGCATTATTTTTGTTCAAGACGAGCCAGTAATACACCAGATGTGCGCATGAAATTGATGCTCGATATCATATTCTCCAAACACAACATCGACACTTTGGTGACCCGAGTCTTAAATATGGAAAGAAGCAGATGCAGAGGTAAAAAAGCTGTGTGTTAATAAGACCAATATGAGCAACCAATATATTTTCGTAACGGCCACTTTATCTAATAATCCACCATAAAACCAGCGCTGAAACTCGTGTTAACGTGTGATAAACTGTAGGTATATCGAAATCGTTTTAGGTTGTTCCAATGTCATCATGTTGCGGAAGTTCAGCGCAAGCCGAAATGGATAACTCTCAACGCAGGTTGTTATGGACGGTTCTAGTCCTTAATGGCGTCATGTTCTTTGTTGAGTTCATTGCGGGTTGGATGGCTGAATCCAGTGGTCTTATTGCTGATTCGCTGGATATGCTTGCCGATACTTTGGTTTATGCTGTGAGCTTATACGCTGTTGGCAAAGCCATTAAATATAAAGTCAATGCCGCTATTTTAAACGGCATACTGCAAACATTATTAGCTCTGGCGGTGTTATTGGATGTCATCCTTAAACTGGCATTTGGTAGTCAGCCCGAAACCTTTGTCATGCTCTCAATAGCGGGGCTTGCATTACTGGTAAACATCGTTTGCTTTGCCCTTCTATATCGCTCCCGAAACGGCGATATTAACATTCGCGCCAGCTGGATTTGTTCACGCAATGACATGATCATGAATGTCGGTGTTATTGTCTCTGCGATGCTCGTCGCCCAGCTCCATGCGGCATGGCCTGACTTACTCATCGCAACTGTCATAGCCATCATTGTACTGCACTCTGCTATTCGCATCATCAAAGACGCGATAGCTGTAAAGACAGGTGAAAAAGACGATATTTCTGGGTGTTGCGGGTAATCACCAGGATTCGTAATGAGCTCAATATTTTTAATAAAGACACTCGGGTTATTTATCGCAACCGCAATTGCAGAAATTGTCGGTTGCTATTTACCCTACCTATGGCTCAAAGAGGGTCATTCCGTTTGGTTGCTCATTCCGGCAGCAATAAGCTTAGCCTTATTTGCTTACTTATTAACACTTCATCCGGCGGAAAGCGGGCGCGTTTACGCAGCCTACGGCGGTATTTACGTGTTAACTGCCATAGTCTGGCTGCGAATTGTCGATAAATCGCCTTTATCCAGCTTCGACTTGATTGGGGCGGCGTTTGTGCTAACCGGTATGGGGATTCTTGTGTATGGCTGGCGTTAGCTATAAAGCAATTCAGTTAAAGAACTACGCTCAAAAGTTTTACTACACAGACTAACGCACCTTATGTTTGTCCGTGGTAGCGTCCTCAACCCCGTCATTAAGCGACGCCATCAGTGGACAATAGACATCTCCGTGTCCGGAGCTGCATTTTTGCACCAGCTCATTCAACGCTCGTTCAATTTGCTGTAAGCGCGATATCTTTCGACGAACACTGGTGAGCTTTTGCTCTCCAAGCTCCCGTGCTTCATCGCAATGAGCGCCATCTTGCAGAGTTAATAGCTCACCAATTTCATCCAGACTAAATCCGAGCCATTGAGACGCGCGAATAAAATGAAGCCGAGCAAGCGCTTGTTCGTCGTAATGTCGGATCCCCCCATACGGCTTCTCCGGCTCGCTCATTAGCCCTCGGCGCTGATAATAGCGCACCGTTTCCACGCCCACGCCGGCTGTTTTGGCCAGCGTGCCAATTGTCATTACGTTGCGTTTTTTTAACATAGCTATTGCTTCCGTAGTGAGGTACGGGTCTAAGATTAACACATTAAAGCAAAATGCCCGAAGGAGTTACTCTTATGTCAAATTCAAAATCTGGTCGGGGCTCTCTTCTCGCGGGAGGGATCGCAGCGACTCTGGCATCTGCGTGTTGTCTGGGTCCCCTCATATTACTTGCACTCGGTGTATCCGGGGCCTGGATTGGGAGCCTCACAGCACTTGAGCCTTATCGACCCATTTTTATTGCCATTGCATTGATTGCCATATTCTTTGCCTGGCGTCGAATATACCGGCGTGCTGATGACTGCAACCCTGATAACACCTGCGCAACGCCAAATGCTCGTAAGAGCTACAAAGTGATGTTTTGGCTCGTTGCGGTGCTTACTTTAACAGCATTGGCTTACCCCTATGTTGTTCCTTTCTTTTACTAGGAGGCAATACACGATGAAAAAAACAATGATAACAACCATTTTATTTTTACTGTTTAGCATGCCCACATTGGCGGTTGAGAAAACGGTTACGCTATCAGTACCCGGTATGACATGCGTCACCTGCCCAATTACTGTCAAAGCTGCACTTGGCCAAGTTGCAGGTGTGAGCGCCGTCGATGTCCGTTTTGAAGAGCGGGATGCAACCGTGACATTCGACGACGAAAAAACGTCAGTTAAGCAGCTCACTGAAGCAACGACAAATGCAGGATACCCATCAACACTGAAAGCAACGGCACCAAAAAATCAGTCATGAAACATCACAATGCCTTATAGCTGCTGTAAAACTGAAAGACCAAGGAGTAACCGTTATGAGTAATAACAATTTACACATTGCTGTCATTGGTAGCGGCGGCAGTGCGATGGCTGCGGCACTCAAAGCGACCGAGAGAGGTGCCCGAGTGACGCTCATTGAGAGAGGTACTATTGGCGGAACTTGTGTCAATATTGGCTGTGTCCCGTCTAAAATCATGATCCGAGCGGCTCATATCGCCCAACTGCGGCGAGAAAGCCCTTTTGATAAAGGCTTAAGTACTCATACTCTTAAGGTAAATCGATCAGCTCTCCTCGAGCAACAACAGGCTCGGGTAGAAGAACTCCGTGAATCCAAATACCAGAGTATTCTTAGAGAGAATTCCGCCATTACCGTTATTAACGGCGAAGCCCGCTTTATAAACGATGAAACTCTTTCCGTATCACTTCGCGATGGCGGTGAGCAAACGGTTTACTTTGACCGTGCTTTTATCGGCACCGGGGCCCGACCCGCACAACCCCCCATCCCCGGCTTAGCTGAAACCCCTTACCTTACTTCGACAAGCGCATTAGAGCTAAGTAACATTCCTAAACGCCTCGCTATTATTGGAGCCTCGGTCGTTGCTCTTGAATTAGCACAGGCCTTCGCGCGTCTCGGTAGTGAAGTTACTGTTTTGGCTCGCAGTCGGGTGTTATCCAAAGACGAGCCTGCCATTGGTGAAGCAATAGCGACTGTTTTTGATCGCGAAGGCATCAATGTGCTTGAGCATACAGAAGCCAGCGAAGTGCGTTACGACGGACAACACTTCATTCTCAAAACCAATGCCGGAACATTAAAAGCAGAACAACTGCTCGTGGCCACAGGCCGTACGCCCAATACGGAAAACCTCGATTTAAAAACCATCGGTGTACAAACTGAACGCGGTACAATAACGATTAACGAGCGCATGCAAACCTCTAACTCAAGAGTATATGCGGCAGGCGACTGTACGAATCAGCCGCAGTTTGTCTATGTCGCCGCCGCAGGCGGCAGCCGAGCCGCTATTAACATGACGGGCGGTGATGCGCATCTTGATCTCAGTGCAATGCCCGAGGTTATCTTTACTGATCCACAAGTCGCCACGGTGGGTTTATCAGAAGCTGATGCTAAAACTGGTGGTTACGTCACCGAAAGCCGCACGTTGAGCCTTGAAAATGTCCCACGGGCATTGGTTAACTTCAATACCCAAGGGTTTATAAAAATTGTCGCAGAGAGTGGCAGCGGCCGACTGCTCGGTGTTCAAGTCGTCGCAGGAGAAGCCGGTGAGTTGATTCAAGCTGCTGTAATGGCGATAAGAGCAGGAATGACAGTCAATGAGTTGGCTGATGAGCTCTTCCCATACCTTACGATGGTAGAAGGCTTAAAATTATGCGCTCAAACGTTTACTAAAGATGTTAGCCAATTATCTTGCTGCGCTGGGTGAGATAACCTAGCTGAATCGACACTGATTTGCTAGACACCTTGCCGCCATTGAGTTTTAAATAGATTGAAGACAATCATGTATAAGTTTTCTCATCTTTAAGATCAAAGGCTGTCATAATACTCTTTGATCATTGTTGCCATTAAAAAACGGCGTCCCGCTAGGAACTCTTTGTAATTTTCTGCGGTAGTATTGAATATGAGCTCAGGAATAGCATTTTCGGCTAAATTTCTCTGTAAATCTTCTCGATCACAAATTTCGCCAAGTCTTAAATTTCCGGATTCAATCTGTTCAAGAACCATTAACATGTATTCTTTCGGTGGTAGGTCTTTAATCGCGATGTTGATTGCTGTTTCTGTCAACGCAAAGTTTGCAATCTGGTTGTAATCTCCCTGTTTCGGGAATCCATGACGAATAAGGTGATTCTTGGGAATTATGTGGTGCATATCGCCATGCCCCTCGATCATCTGTGCGATATTAATCGACTTTGAAAGGAATCCCCGCCCTCCTTTTGCAACTCTTGCTGCTAAATATGTTTGGAATGCAGGACTACGCTTGCTTGGTGACTCGAGCTCCTGAACTAAAGTTACATCCCAAAAACTATCACTTAGAACTGAGGCTTCAAGAGTGCGTAAGTATTGTTCCGCACCGTGGTCCTTAATACGACGTAAGTCAGTTTCCCACGTGGATTCAAAGCTTCCCACGGCTCTTCCGGTCAGTAATGTCATAACGAACCAGCGTTTTACAATTCTTGCTCTCTCTCCCTCATTCAGCTGATCGTCCAACCGAAGGCGCAGGTAAAGTGCATATGCGAAATTCAATGCATTCTTTGACCCAATCATGCTGGCATCGATATACCCAGCAGACTTGATCATCATTACAAATCGCTCGAGATGCGTCTTACTCACAAGTAGATCTAATGCTTCCGCAAAACGAGAATACGCGGCTGGAATAAGATTTTCATCAATTTTTCTCGTTTGTGGGTCAAGCCCGGATAGCTCACTAACAATTGCTCCGGCTTTACCACGACTAAATCCAACTAGACCGGCAATACGAATGACATCGGTATAGTCAGGTTGAAATAACTCGTCCGTTTGATTACTTAACCACTGAATTTTCCTAATATGCTCTGATTTTGCGAACTCTTCATCGTTCTCTTTAATATCATCAAAAGCATGTCCAGAAACCGTCAGGTGACAGAAGTAATCAATTAGCTTCCTAAGATTGCGCCCTTCATTGCCGTACGTGGCAATTTTACTCATTACAAAATCAGCACTTGATAGCGGAACACCTTTGGCATTGATCCGAACAAAGATCTCTGCAACCGTTTCTACATCCAAATCGTCTGCCAATGAAATGACACCTACTTGCGCGTGCTCAACAGCGGCGAGTCTCGCCGAGGCTCGTTCAACTTGGTCTTGATCAACATCTGGATTTTTAGCGAAATAATTTCTCAAAAAGCTCAGCTGACTGGATCCGGAAAGAAACTCACTAATATCGTGAATCCATTGGGGGCTATTGGTAATCGCTGGCGTTCTCGTCGCAAACTCTTCCGTTACAGGATTAAACGAAATAGCGATCCGCTTTTTTTCATAACGGTTACCAATCACCGTTTGTCCCGCAATTGCGGCCTTCAACGCTGTTACTCGTTGTTGGCCATCGATTAGTATTTGTTGATGTGCTGCGACAGCTCCACCCTTTAATTTGGCGCCAACAGATTGCCACGTTATCAGATAACCAACCGGATAACCGTTGTAAAGTGAGTCAATTAAATCCCTGACCTGAGATGTTTTCCAAACAAATGGTCGTTGTAGTTCCGGAATTGCTATTTTATCGCTACGAACGTCAGCAAGAATTTGACTGATCGCTGTTTGCTTTACTTCATATTTTGCCATGTCGTCCCACAGTTCCTAATTTTAATCGTTAACTTGTGTGAAGAGTCCATTTGTTGAAGGACACTATTTCACAGTAAGATGGCTTATATTTGATAATTTCTAATTAAGTTGAGGGTTACACTTTCCCTCTCAATACATAAAGTATTAACGATCTAGTTATTCCTGAAAAAATTTTCGTGCTTCTTTATCGAATCCCATTATCACTTCTCGTTATTTGTGTTTTCAGTCCGCCAAAACCTTCCCTAGCATATTTGTATAATCAAACGTAAATCGATGCTCGGTTGGATGTCTGTTGCACGCCCCGATAACACGATAGCGATAATGAGATTCCTTGCGTAAAAATACTGTGCCATCACACAACAAACAATCGGAACTGGTCGCCATTACATGAACAACTGGCCAGCGCTTATCCTTTTCACGACGCATGACTAACGCGGTAGGTGGCTGCTCAAGCGGTGTTAATTGAATAGGAAGCATCATAATTTTACGGTCATGGAAGTACCAAAATTCGTAAAGGCCTCGCAGAACAAAAAATTCAACGCAGATTACACCGACGAATACCGATACATTCCAAATAGTGGGATGATAATAAGTCAGGAAACCCAGCGCTACCGCATATATTAGGGCTACAATCGGCACTAGTAAAAATATGGCAGCCAACAACAAGTGCGTACCAACACCCATATCGCGATTTAACAACCGCTGCTGCCAGCGCGGCAGTGCCTTACGCTCCCACACAGTATAACGAATATGCCCTTGAGGAATTTTGTCTTTGGAAACTGTAGCAACACTATCAACTTCCCGAACATGTAACTCTAGAACATTATGCTTCGCGGGCTGTGAAAGCTTACCTGTGAGATAAACTCTAAATTCGTTATCAATTGCAGATTCATTGAAACTCTCTGCCCAACTTTCAAGAATCTTGCCAAACCTCCTGAACTCTTTATTGAGCTGGCTACCTGAATTCTGATCCGTTTCCGACTGGCAGATATCCTTAGCAATAAACGAACTTCTATCGCCATTACTTTTTATAACAGCATTACAAAGACGCCTTAAAATCTCATGTTTCCACTGGCCAGCGCTCTTTCGCTCAGCTTGAACCTCAAGCCATTTCAAGCCGCAACGCGCGGCTTCAACAAGTTTCTGTTTATCTGAATCCATAAAGACTCCCTGTGACTCCCTCTCACTCTCTGGCCTTTAGCAACCATTTCGCAAATGATGACCTTAGCTCATACTTTATTGGTTTGGTACTCGGAATAAAATATATGAACAGCGTCAAAATACCATTTGCAAAAGACCGCGCTACAGGTCAATTAGTAGCCGTTGATGAAGTCGAAAAAGGATATGCTTGTAACTGCATTTGTCCATCGTGTGACGAGCCGCTCATAGCACGACAAGGAAATGTAAATACCTGGCACTTTTCTCACTACCTAACTACAACTAAAGATAATGAATTTGTCACTCAGCCGTGTGACTACTCCTTAGATCACTCCGTTCGCTTAATGATTCTCCAACTTTTCGAGGAATTGAGAAGCTTGACAGTCCCCGAGTTAAAGATAGCCCACAGAGTCGTTTCCAAAGCAAGAATGCTTAATCTTGATGACGTTGAGTTGCGGTGTGATTTTGAAGGGCAGCTAGTCGACATTAAATCTTCAGTTCAAAGCGTTCCATTAATCATATATATCGTTCATAAAGGACGCAGACTTCCGATGAACCTCCTCCATCCCGAAGTTCAGCGCTGCGGCGTTATTCAGCTCAACATCGAATCTTTATATAGAGAGTTTGAGCGCCGAAATAAACCTTTCCGAGAAATAGTAATTAACTATCTAAAGCATGAAACAACTGGGAAGAAGTGGGTATATCATGTGAAGCAAAATTTACCGGAGCAAGTCGAACGAAATTCACCTCAAAGGCCATCGATTATTTATCAGTTTAAATGCTCAGAATGCAGTTCTAGCTGGTCGGGCTATGTGAACGATAATATGTGCAAAACCTGTAAGTCGCCACTCTACGTGTTCCCTGAGGCCAAACAATGAACCCGTGTGGCTGGTTAGTGCTGTCCGGTCTATCGGGGGCTGTTAAAAATATTTAAGCAGATGCCGGCAGAATACCGGAAATCGCTCACCTGGGATCGCGGTATGGAACTGGCTAAGCATGCTGATCTAACAAAAGAAATTGGTATACCCGTTTACTTTTGCGACCCCCAATCACCATGGCAACGAGGCACAAACGAAAATACTAATAGTTTGGTTCGGCAATACTTCCCAAGAAAAACTGATTTATCTGTTCATTCACAGGAAGTTCTTAACAACGTAGCGACCCAATTAAACGAGAGACCGAGAAAAACATTGAACTTTATGACACCGTCACACATGATTGATAAGGGTGTTGCGTTGATGACTTGAATCTACAGCGGTGTTCTTTGCCGGCGAGTCAAAGAACGGTACCGGTTCATAAAATCTCGTAGTTCACGTTATCCCGTGAGAGTTTTGTGCCGAACGTTAGACGTTCACCCCAGTGGCTATTATGACTGGCTTAAATCGCCAGTCAGCAAGCGAGAGCGTGAAGACCAACAACTCGCGCAAAAAATTAAGCAGTTTTGGATAGAGAGCGGTGGTTTTCATGGCTACCGCACTATCTATATGGACTTTCGTGATGCCAACCAATATTGCGGCCGAGATCGGATCTTACGCTTAATGCAAAAAGAAGGCATCCGTGCACAGCAGGGTTATAACACGCCCAGAGGCTACTACGGCGGTAAGACCGATATTGTTGCCGATAACGCGTTAAATCGCGAGTTTAACGTCGAACATCCTAATCAATGGTGGGTGACGGACATCACTTACATTAAAACACATGAAGGCTTTCTTTTTTTGGCAGTCGTCATGGACTTATTTGCACGTAATATCGTTGGTTGGTCGATGAGCGACCGAATGACGGAAGACTTGGCCATGCAAGCCATTACAGCCGCTTATTGGCGACGAAAGCCGCAGCAACAAGTCAGTTTGCACTCCGATCAGGGATCTCAGTATTCCAGTCGGCAGTTCAGAAAGTTACTCGATGCATACAATATTAAAGCCAGTATGAGTCGACGTGGTAACTGTCATGATAATGCGGTTGCTGAGAGCTTCTTCAGCAATTTAAAGAAGGAAAAAATACGCCGTCGTATTTATCCAAACCGGGCTGAAGCCAAGCAGGCAGTGTTTCATTATATTGAGATGGTTTACAATCCAACTCGACGCCATACAAAAAATGAAAGAGTGTCGCCAAACAACTTCGAGCGTGAATATTTTAAACGGGTAGAAGGTGTCTAGAAAAATCAGGCCTTACCAGATTAGTGGAAACTTCAGATCGGCCATGTATGATTCTATGTTGGAGTCCATCTGGTAAACGGAAATGGTTTTTTAGAAACGCAATTCTGCCTGAGTCGGTCTGGCCCTATGACATGCTGCCCAAAAGAACATTTACCCAGACCAATGCTGTTGAAGTAGATGCCGACAAATGGATCGACAACATAGCCGTGGCGAATTACACATTGATTGAAAGCCAAATTTATAATGGCTACGAATATATAACATTATTATGGTGGAAAGACGAATCTTCACTAGAGGAAGATTACTAGTAAGTGAGGTGACAGCAATAGTTTCTTCTGTTACGGGACTTTTTGAACACGATATAACATTAGTACCTGGACAAGTTTCCTATAACTCTTGCGAAATCAGCATGCGTAAACTATTTGTTTTAAATGATATAAATAAACCTAAATAATAATTACCGATTTAATCCAGAAAAGGGATTAGTCACAATGGATCTTGTAGCCTTCAACCAAGTCATGTCAGAACGTCGAGACCCAACAGATCAAAAATACGTAACGGATATTCGACACGAAGATGAACGAGACAACGCTCGAATTATTCACTCTGCTGCATTTCGAAGGCTTCAAACAAAAACTCAAGTGTTGGGTTTAGGCGAAAGTGATTTCTACCGAACACGTTTAACGCACTCTATGGAAGTTAAGCAGGTCGGGATCGGCATACTGAAATTTTTGGAAAGAACAGCCAAATCTACTCCGACTATTCTCGGTTCGTTGCCAGTCGATTACTTGCCAACATCTTCCCAACTTTCAACCATATGCTTAGCTCATGACATCGGCCATCCACCCTTTGGGCATGGTGGAGAAGTTGCTCTCAACTACTGCATGAGAGGCGCTGGAGGTTTTGAGGGTAACGGGCAAACATTAAAAATTCTGGGTAAACTGGCAAAATACCGAGCTGAGTACGGATTGAATGCCACACGAAGAACACTATTGGGCGTACTAAAATATCCAATTGCTTATTCTCAAACAAAATTCGACCTTTTAAAAGAGCCTCAGCCGGTAGACCCAAACTGGTTATTTAACACGAATGAATATAAGCCTCCAAAATGCTACTTCGATGATGATTCCGATATCATCGAATTTATATTAAAGCCATTTTCACCAAGCGACCGGGAGCTTTTTCAGAAGACCAAACCGAAAGACAAAAGTGCCCGCAGCATTTTCAAATCATGTTACCACTCCTTAGACACGTCGATCATGTCTTTAGCTGATGATATTTCTTATGGTGTACATGATCTGGAAGATGGTATTTCTCTCGGCTTTATTACACGTCAAGAATGGGATGAGTATTTAGATAAATCCGAAAATCTCTCTTATTTTAAAGCACATGTAAAAAAATCCATCAATGTTGATTTTTTTCAGCTGGTTGACGAATTATTTAGCGGTGAAAGCCACCGTCGTAAGCAAGCGATAGGTAAACTGGTTCATTTAATGGTTTCAAGTATTTCAATATCGGTTCAAGACGACAATTTTAAGTCACCGATTGTGAGATATGTTGCCAAAATGTCTGACGAAAGCAGCCAACTATTGGATTTTTTTCAATCTATTGTTCGCGAAGAAGTCATCAGAGCAAGCAAGGTGCAGCAACTTGAATTTAAAGGTCAAAAAATAGTTTTCGAATTGTTCCAAGCAATAGCCTCAGACCCGAAACGATTTATGCCAAAATCTAGCTATAAGAAGTATGAAGATGCTAGTAATCTGAAGGAGCAGAGAAGAGTCATTTGCAACTATATTTCTGGGATGACTGACGACTATGCGATCAGAATGTATGAAAAAATCTTTGTTCCACGCAAAGGCTCTGTATTTGACCAGTTGTAATTGAGACGAGCGCAGTGAATCAAAGGTCGTCAGTTTAGAATTAGTTACATTGCTAATCAAATCGCCTAAAGGCCGACCGTCACTGTCTGAATCTTAGCAACCATTTCGCAGATGATGACCTTATTTCATACTCTATTGGTTTGGTACTCGGAATAGAAAATATGAATAGCGTAAAAATATTTATTCTATTTCCCTAAGTTTACTCTAGAGACTGAAATACCGGCGTACCGGTATCGAGCAAAGACGCAACCGCTCTCTTCATCCCAGCCAGATGGCATCTTTGAACGAAGACCCAAAGAACTCAATAGCTTATCTTCGGCTTTAGTGATTCTACATATCACATAATATTTTTTGATTATTGATAAGATATCGCAGTTCGTAGGACAATCTAGACTAAGCAACTTACCCATAATTATTTTATGAGGCACAACATGCTCATGTATCACTTCGTTTCGAAAAAGACCTCGTGCGTTTTCTGAGATGTAAAAATTCATATCTCTGAATTCATCCAGTGCATACCTCAAATATTGGGAGTAGATTCTAGTGGGATCGCCCACTCGCATATGCTCTTGAGCATTAAAAATCACTTTCTTTAGGCAATTAAGTTTTTCTTCTTCCCCTCGCATGTCACAAATCCTAGAGCATAGAGTTTAAAATTAACTATTGATTCTCGAACCACTCCACCGCCGATTCGTAGAATACCGCTACCTAAAACAAGGGAGTTTTGTGGTGATAATATGCATGACTAAGTAGTCGCTTTGGAAAGTTCATACAGCGATCTCTCGTTAGAGGTAATTAATTTAAATATTTTTGTTATGGCCGTAAGTTTTAAAAATATCAGGCTCGTAGCTACATTTCCGCTTTCCGTGTTTGCGTTCTTTGATACTTTTTATAAAACTTTTATACCCACTATATAGAGCTGTTGAGTAGGTCTAAACTCAACAGTCTTTGTAGTTTTTTCGTACGCACTCACGCGCAAGACGTTGAGCTTCGGCAGTCTGCTCGCGAGTCATAATCCGCTCTACTAGACTCCTTCCCACTATCGCTTCTTCGCTTCCACCCGCGGCAGCGATGTTGTAGTGGTCAAGTAATATTGGCCACGGTTTTGTAGTTATTCCAGTACCGTTTTTCCGACTCAGATGGTGTCAATCCACCGTTGTACGAATGCGGTCTCCATCGACTGTAATAACCGAGAATATAA
>NZ_RSFE01000005.1 GCF_004025325.1 Pseudidiomarina gelatinasegens
ACTTTAATGGTCACAACCATCTCCTGAGTTAACATCGAAAGCGGCCTCTTGAGAAAAACCGCTAGTTTACTTCAGGGGGTCAATTTTCAATTGCCGTTAGGGGGTCATTTTTACACTGCCGGTAACAGAAGGATCTCAGAGTACCAATACTGTGTAATCTCCCCGATAATTTTGCCGACATTATTGAGCGTTTAGCCAAACAGCAAGATCTAATTAATAGCTTTTTGAACAAGCGGCGTTAATGTCAATAAAGCCTTTCCTAAACGCCGTATTTATCTCGCATACTTTCTTTTTAAAGATGCGATCGTTTGCATTTCAGTAGACTCTTTCATCTTGAGCCCCTCTTACCGAAGGCTGGTTTTGAAGTTCTCGATATTTGGAACAAAGCGCTCTCGGTTGTTGCCATGAGTTTTTGTGTTTCTCATTACCATACCCCTCATGTTGAAACGATTAAATTATAGGCTACTCTACGTAACCAAAGTCCAGTTAAATGGTGGAATTTTTTCCACCTCTAAACTCAGGTTTTCTCGGATACCTCATAGATTTTTGTCGCGAGGCAAAGGTCAAAAACTGAAATTCCCATGTCGGTTTTCTGTGACCAATTTTGTCATTAATAGGTTTCAAAAGTGTCGATTTCGACACAAAACAGAAAGCCACAACACCGTTTAAACCCTTACCAAACCTGGCTTTAACGATTTACCACCGAACCCTTGACTGCCCTCCGGAGGCAGAGGTCACAGGTTCGACTCCTGTCGGGTGCGCCATTTTTAATAGTATGTAGACAAGTAGTACTTACTAACTAAGAGGCCAGCACCCCAAGGGGTTACTACGAACAGACGTGACTTTCTCCAACGCGCCGCAGCCCTTGTGGCGATGGCGCGGATCTTTGGGGTGGATTGTATTGTCGATGCTGCCCATTCGTGGGGCCAGATGAACTTTGATCTAAACGATTTAGGAGCTGATTTTGTTGGTTTTAACCTACATAAATGGATGGGAGCGCCGTTAGGCGCAGGGGTGATGTACATCAAATCGACACGCCTCGCCGATATCGCTCCTGCTAGCGGTGACAACGTTTGGTTGCAAGAGCAAGCGGCCAGTCATAACGACCGTGGTTTCACCTATAAAAGAATCCACACCGGTACTTTCAACTACGCTGCGTGGCTAAGCGTCCCTACGGCTCTCGCCTATCGCGACACTATCGGTGCTGAATTAATTGCTGCACGCTTACGCTACCTACGCCACTACTGGACCAGCCAAGTGGGTTCTCACGTTCAAGTGATAGGTAGCCAACATGTCGATAATTTTGCCGGCATTGGCGCCTTTCGCCTCAACGGCCTTGCCGCCGGGTCCTGCCTGCGCATCACGCCGGCGCTATTCACCAGCACCGCCGAACTCGACACCTTGCTACACGCCCTCACTTGAGGAACTTGCAGACCCACCTCCGGACCTCCCTCCGGAGCCACCTGCGGCCCCAGCTACGTAGCTGGGGCCGCAAGTCCCTCCAAGTCCCTGCAGACAGAAAAGAGCAACAAGCCTACTTAATCACAATCGGGTTAATCGGCGAGCCTGAGCCGCGTTCCATTTTCAGCGGCGCCGCGGTGAACATAAAGGTATACTGGCCATCTTTGGCGCTATCTGCAGCCAAATCGTCCAGCCAATACAACTCGCTCAGCACCACACCTAAATCACGAATAAGCGCACCATGTAAAGGGATCACGTAATCGTCACCCTCAATCTTTTGTGGTACCAATTCAACCGCTAAGTTATCCGCCGCAATCACCGGAATTTCCATCTGATCAATCCAGCGCACCAACTCTTTGCTGTAACACAAACCTGGCTCGGTGGTAGCGCTCCATGGCGCATCTGGCGCATCGCTATAAAAACGGCCAACGGAGCCCGTACGAATCAGCAAAATATCACGCTTTTCAAGCGTTACACCTTGGGCCTTTGCTGTCTCTTTCAGATCTTGCAAAGTCACGCAACTGCTAGGTGGCAAACGCCCGGCATCGCCGCCTTTACGTAAACCAACATCCAGCAACACCCCGCGTCCAACAATACCGTGACTCGCCAAGCTACCAATATCCACATGGTCATGCCCATGCACCGTACTATCAGCGCTCACCCCACCGTAAACTTGGTCACCGTACCAAGCGTGGCCTAACGCATCCATGTGCGTGGTTCCTTGCAGATACATAAATACCGCATCATCAGAATACTTCACGCCACCCGCCAGTTTATCCAACTTACCGGTGTCGTACATGCTCTCATCTTGAGTCATATAGTGCATGGCCGGCACTCGACCAGGAAAGACCGGTCCCACGCCATGTATCATCGGCAACTGTAAAGTAAATGTCTTACCTTGCTTCACAGCTTTTACCCCACGCATCGCCTGCGCGTCATCGAGGTAATTCAGCGCACCAATTTGGTCGTCATCTCCCCATTTGCCCCAGTTCTTCGGCATATCGGCCTGTAATTTCTCAATCGGTGTTTGTTGTGCCAGAGCTGCTGTTGATAAACCCATCAGCATGGCTGCAATCGCTACTGGTAGTACTTTCTTTGTTGTTTTCATAATGTAAGTCCTTATTGTTATTGGAATAAAACTTAGTTACTCAATTTAATGTATTTGGTTTCGAGATATTCCTCGATCCCTTGACGGCCGCCTTCACGACCCATACCCGACGCTTTGACTCCGCCAAATGGCACCGCAGCATCTGAGATAAGGCCCGTGTTGACACCCACCATGCCTACCTCAAGCTCTCGTGCAAAGCGTTGAATTCGTTTCAAATCTTGGCTGTAGACATAGGCAGCCAAGCCGGCCTCCTGCTGGCGTAACTGTTGAATTAATTGGGTCTCGTCAGTAAAGCGCACCAAAGGTGCTACCGGCCCAAAAATCTCCTCTTGCACGCACTCCATAGCAAAACTGGCGTCAGCCAATACCGTGGGTAAAAACCAATTAGCATCGCTCTGCCAACGTTTACCACCGCATAACAGCTTGGCCCCTTTGGTGAGCGCATCTAACAACAGCTTTTCGACTTTATGTAGGGCCGCCCGGTTGATCAGCGGCCCAATCGTGACATCAGTCTGATCGCCAGAGCCCAAGCGCAACTGCTGCACCTTCTCAACTAAGCGTTCAGCAAATGGCTGATACACCTCATCGGCAATAAACAGGGCATTGGCGCACACGCAGGTTTGCCCAGCATTACGAAACTTAGCCGCAATAGCTCCATCCACCGCAGCCTCAATATCCGCATCGGCGCAAACAATAAAAGGAGCATTACCACCCAGTTCTAGCGACAGTCGCTTCAAGGTTGGAGCACATTGAGCCATCAACAAACGCCCCACCGCAGTCGAGCCAGTAAAACTCAACTTACGAACCTGCTTGGAAGCCGTTAATTGAGCTCCTACCTGCTGTGCATCGCCGGTGATCACATTCAGCACCCCTGCTGGTAGCCCCGCGCGTTGCGCGAGCTCAGCCAAAGCCAATGCTGTAAAAGGTGTGTCCGGCGCTGGTTTAACAATCATGGTGCAGCCCGCAGCTAAGGCCGGCGCTACCTTCCGAGTGATCATCGCCGCCGGAAAATTCCATGGTGTAATAGCCGCACACACCCCTACCGGCTCTTTAACGACCAACATCGATAATGGGGTTTCGCCGTAGGGCAAGGTCGCCCCACCATCAAGCAGGCTCGGCTGCGCAAACCATTGAATGTAGCTCGCAGCATAAGTTATCTCACCGAGCGCTTCAGCCAACGGCTTACCCTGCTCCAGCGTCAAAATCCGCGCCAAGCGCTCGCGCTCAGCCATAATCAACTCATACCAAGCCAGCAATAGGCCACAACGCTCACGAACCGGTACCTCCCGCCACAGGTAATAGGCTTGTTCGGCAGCAGCAATACAGGCCTCAACTTGCGCGCTATTGAGTTGTGGCACCGTGCCTAAGCACTCTCCTGTTGCTGGGTTGACGACCTCCTCTACCGCATCGGCATCAAGCCACTGGCCATTCACAAATGCCTGCTGGCGTAACTCAATTACGTCGTTTTTAAACATCTTTAAACTCCACTGTATTGCGGTTTTCCACAGCTTGCTGGGCCCGCCAGCGTTGTTGCTTTTTCACCAAAGTAGACTGATCAATGCCCAGCGCTGCCGCCGCTTGGCGGGTAGTGCCGTACATGGCGAGGGCCTGCTCAATCAGCTCGCGCTCTAAACCTTCTACTTGTTCTTTTAAACTCATACCAAGGGCCGTAAAACCTGTATCTACTCGCATTTCGCGTGGCAGTTGGCCCGTGGTAATCAGCGATTGCTCTGCAGTCACCACCAGTCGCTCAGTCAGGTTAATCAGCTCACGAATGTTGCCCGGCCAGTGATAGCGTTGTAACCGAGCAATCACATCGCTGTGCCAACGACAGTCAAACTCGTACTTAGCATTAAAATGGCTTAGATAATGCTGCAACAAGGCTTCAACTTCTTCAGCCCGCTCGCGCAGCGGCGGCAATTCCAGTGGCACCACACTCAAGCGATACAACAAATCTTCACGAAATTGGCGCTGTGCCACCAATTCATGCAAGTTATGATGGGTTGCAGAAATCAACCTGAAATTGGTATTTTTGAATTGAATGCCACCAACCGGAATAAACCGGTTTTCAGCAATCACTTTGAGCAGTTTGGCTTGCAAGCTGAGTGGTAAATCGCCAATCTCATCAAGAAATAAAGTGCCGTTATTAGCGGCCTCCAACAGCCCCGTCTTGCCTTTCTGAGCAGCCCCAGTAAAGGCCCCCGGCACATAGCCGAACAATTCTGCTTCTAACAGACTCTCTGGCATGGCAGCACAATTCAACTCAATAAAGGGCCCTTGCGCCACGGCACTGTAATCATGAATGGTGCGCGCCAGTAACGTCTTACCAGTGCCGGTTTCACCCTGAATCAGAACCTTGGCGGCGGTGGGAGCAACTCGTTTGGCGAGATCGTAGCAACGCTGGGTTGCCCGACTGATAATCACCGCATCGTTGGCCTCGTGCGCACCATAATGGTCACGCACATGTAAGATCTGCTCCAACTGTTCTTCGGCGCGTTTGGCCTGCAGCAACTCGGTAACGTCACGCACGGTCGTAACTATGTATTCAATTCGCCCTTGCGGGTCGAACATGGGCGTACCCGAGACTAAAATCTTATGATCATTGCCAATGGTCTGAGTGAGCGTGACCGGACCTTGCTCTTTCAACACCTCCAACGACACCGAACGCGAGATGTAGCCTCGCTGTACCACTTCAGACATGTGTAAGCCCACGAGCGCACTACGTGGGATGCGGGTAATACGCTCGTACGCCTTATTCACAGTGACCGTCACGCCATGACCATCGGTGATATAGACACCATCACTTAACGCATCAATCACTCGCTGTAAATTATCGCCGGACATCATGCTCGTTGCTCCCTTAGGCGCCAGCCGTACACTAAAAAGCACAGCAACAGCCCAGCTGCAAAGGCCCAAGTAGCACCTTTCACCACCAAAATGGCAGCAATCACCCCAGCAATCCCTAAATCACGCTCGGAGCGTGCTTCTTGAATGCCAATACGCACGCTCACATAGCCTTGAATAAGCAGAGTGAGCGCTAAAGCGATCCCCAAAATCGGCTGCACCAAACTCACCACCGGCAACAACAACAAGCCGGTATTGGTGCCCCAACGAAATGAGCCGGCGCCACCAAAAATCGAGTCCATCGCTTGCCGCCCCTTTTTGAAGCGCTCCACAATCACCACATGCATGGCCGCCCACAAGGGTCCGCACATAGTCACATCGGGTCCGATCACGCTCATGCCGAGGTTACGCGCACCAAAGATTAAATGCGCACGATTAGGGTCGTAATCAATTTTCTCATCTTGGCGCACCTCGTCTGCTTCATCCAAGATAGCCTTGCTTTGCAACACATCACCAAACAACACAATGTACGCCGCAAGCACCGTCGGAATCGCACTCAAGTACATACTCCAAGGCGGAAAACCCACTCCGAACAAGGTGTACTGACTAAACATGGTGGCAAAATCAGGCGAGGTAAAACCCCACTCCAACTGCGGCCAAGGCGCTTCTGAAAACAGCGGGGCCAGCACAATCGCCAAGGCAATAATCGGGAAAATACCTAGCTTACCTAACGCCGCAAACACCCAATGACGATCTTGCAAGGCCGCAAAATGCTTAGAAAAGATCAGATAAAAGGCAATACCCACCGCAATAGAAATGGTAAATGGATAACTTTCAAAGCGCCCGCCATCGTCAAACACCACAGCAACCGCTGCTAGCCCAGCCCCCATAATAATGCCGGCTTTGATGGCGCTAGGTATCAACTGCACTACCCGCTTAGCAGCGCCCGAGGCGCCCAGCAAAATAGCAAACAACCCCAGCAACATCTGAAACGCAATCAATGCATGCACCCGCGCCTCACCTTCCGGGAACATCGACACATACATCATCAGTAACGGAATCGCTGGGGTTATCCACCCAGGGACCACAGGATCACCAAGCAAATGGTGCAGTAAATAAAACAAACCATTGAGCACCACAATCGCTAACGCCGCCTCGAACGGCATGCCCAGCAGTTCGGTCATTAACGAGATGGCGGCAAGATCAACCGCACACATCAACAGCCCTTGAAAATAGTCCGGCCATTCAAAGCGATAATGCACAAACGGCAACCGCACTTTAAACGGACCCAGGGCAAAAAACGGTGCTTCAGCGCCGCTAACGCGTTGTTTCCATAACGACATCAGAGGCTCCTTAGTAGGCTTCGCGATAAATGGCTTCGATATCTTGCACCGAGAGCTCGCGTGGATTATTGCGCAATAGCCGAGTGACCCCACTTGCGGCTTCCGCAAGCTCAGGTAAGGCCGACTCAGGGATGTCAAACTCGCGCAGTTGCGCCGGAATATTGACCGCCGCACACAACACCTGCATTTGCTGTAAGACATAATCCCCAGCCGCTTCTACGCTGATACTATCGGCCGCACCAAAAGCTTTGGCTAATTCGACAAAGCGCTCAGGACAAGCCGCTTGGTTCCAACGCATCACTGGCACCAACATCACCGCATTGCTCATACCGTGTGACAAATGATAACGGCCTCCTAGCGGGTACGCCAAAGCATGAACAGCACCCACCCCAGCGTTACCAAAAGCCAGCCCAGCCATCAAACTGGCGGTGGCCATTTCTTCGCGGGCGACCATGTTGTCAGGCTCTTGATAAGCCTGCACCAAACTGGCTTTGATTTTACGGATAGCCGCCAACGAATAGGGCTCGGTTAACGCCGTCGCAAATCTTGAAAGGTAACTTTCTACGGCATGCACCAACGCATCAATACCGCTGGCCGCAGTAACACCTGGCGGACAGCTCAGCGTGAGCTCTGGCGCCACAATGGCCACATCAGGCAACATCTCATTACTCACAATGCCCTTTTTTAACTGGGCTTGGGTGTCAGCCAAAATAGAAATGTTGGTGACTTCTGAGCCGGTACCTGCGGTAGTAGGTAAACAAATCAGCGGATATTGCCGAGGTTTCACTTGGTCTTCACCGAACAGCTCCGCTAACGGGCGCGTATCACCAGCGTAAACCGCCACGGCCTTGGCCGTATCCATGGCACTACCGCCACCAATCGCCACAATGCCATCGCAACCTTCTGCCACAAACAGCTCGCGACAGGCTTCAACCACCGCCATCTCAGGTTCAGCAGAAATCGCATCAAAGACAGTCACTTGATGCACACCAGCTTGGTTTAACTGGGCGGTAACCGTAGCGATAATGCCCGCCTCACTCACCCCGCGATCACTCACCAATAACGGGCGCTGCATAGCAAGCAGTTGCATCTCGTGCGCCAACTGATGACTAGCATGGGCGCCAGTTAGCAACCGTCGAGCGGTTTTAAAGGTTTGAACCGTTGAAGTACTCATGATCTTCCTCTCGTTGTTCTTGTTCTTATTATTGGCGTTCGATAGTCGGTACCTTGGATGACAAACATAGATGCAAACGACGTACCAACTTTTACAATATTTATAACACCATGTTTTTAAATGCTTTTTTGTTTCAAGCCTAAGAGTCTCGCCCATCTTGTTGATGACAATTATCATCAAGCTACACCCAACGATGACATTTGTCATCAAGATTGTTTGTATCTCAAAAAATAAATAGCTTTAAAAACATATAGTTATAAATAGCTACCGACTTGGCACAGCCATTGCACCTGTTACCCACATCAGCATCATCTCATTCTGAGAGCTGTCACCAACGATAATAACAACAAGAGGCAATGGTTATGACTGACAAAACAACACGGCTTTATCTTCCAGCAGTAATGAGCGCTCTGTTACTGGGTACCGCACCAGCCTATGCCAACAGCAGCAGCGAGCCCGCTTGGGATTTTGGCTTTCGCGGTTATGTGAACGCCCATGCGGTATTCGCCGATTGCGATGACTCAGGGGCCGTCGTTGCAGGCAATGCCCTGCTCTGTACCGGCGAAGATGCTACCTCGGTATCCAACGGCTACAGCCCCGCTAGTTTCCAATTCTCCGCCAGCACCCAACGCGAAGGCTTTGATATCAAAGCAGTGATCGCCATCGAGCCCGGCACCACTGATAACAGCGCCTTTAACGGCAACGGCGACAACCGTGCTTATCGCGCCTTCTTTACGGTAGGCAACGCAGAACTAGGAACCATCAAAGTGGGTCGTGATTACGGCGTATTCGGTATCGATGTAGTACTAGAAGATATGGCATTAGGCGGGGTTGGCGCACCAGCGTCCATTCGTAGTCCTCTGAACACCACTCTAGGTGCGGCTGGCTACGGCTACGTATTTGCAGATAGGCTGTCACAAATCACATACAGCCGTCAGTTTGGCGAACAATGGCAGGCCGATATCGGTATTTTTCAGCCGTTAGACCCAGTCAGTTTCGGCGGTAACGGCTATGTCGGCGACTCAGGCTCTGAACGGCCAGGCCTGCACGGCCGCCTACGCTACAACTACGAGCAAGGGTTTGTCTCTAGCACCTTCTACAACCAAGATGTTAGCACCCCAAGCGGCAGCTACAGCGCCCGTGGCATCGATATCACTGCGGCGCTGCAGTTGGGCGATACCCGCTTCATGGCATCAGCGTTCGACGGTCAAGGTTTTGGCTATTACGGACTTCTGATTGATGCTGCCGATAGCAATGGCGCTCCACGCGATAGCTCGGGCTGGTTAGCCCAAGCCACCCACACCATAGGAGCCACCAAATTTGGTATCAACTACGGCGTCTCACAAGTAGACCTCGCTGGCGTTGATACCTTGGCGCAAGTAGAACAACAAAGCAAAGCCAGCATCGGCGTCTGGCACACCCTCTGGAGCATGTTCACCATCTCCGGTGAAGTCTCTCGCATGGATGCCGAAAGCCACGCCGGCGACAGCATCGAAAACACCGCCATCAGCGTCGGCCTCGCCCTCAGTTTTTGAGGAACTTGCAGACCCACCTCCGGAGCGGGGTCCGGAGGTGGGTCTGCATATGTTCAAGACCGCAGCAGGCTTCTTCTCGAACAACGATGACCCTTTTGATGACGATCAATCTGAAATTGGTGTCAAGCTAGTCGCCCAGCTGCCATGCAAAGGCGATAGCATGCTTTACGTTTATGATTTTGGCGATGACTGGCGTCATACAGTGACTCATGGGGGCAGCAGCATTCAGCCTCGCCACAGCTCGGTTAAAATCATCGCAGCGGTGGGTGCTTGCCCTACTGAAGATAGCGGCGGCGTTGCACATATGCCCGAGCGCTCCAGCAACAAGCCGAACCTAGCGCAGATCCAACAGCGCCTGGATCAGTTTATCGAACTAACAGAACAACAAGCCCACGACCACGACCGTGCTTTTGCATTTGTAATGGGTGACCAGGATGCACTAGATGAAACTGACGGTGAGGATTTCTTTGACGAAGAGGCGTTAGCAGCCTTTATAGCGGCCGATGAGGCCGAAGAGTTTAACGAGGATGAACTCACGCCCGAGCAGCAGCAAGCATTTGCTGAGCTGAAGCTGGACATGCAAAAGCAAGCGGCCCAAATACTGTTACAACAAATTATCGCGAACATGCATGCGCAGCAGCGTTATCAGCATGTGAACGAGTTTATCAACAAGCCAATTAAGCTCACGGCTGCAGGCTATCTGCCGCAGCACGAGTTTCCGGTTAACATGCTGTACGACATGATCAGCACCTTAATACCCGCGCTTAACGAAGAGCCGATCCCGGCTGGCGCGTAGAGAATAGACATGAAGCTCCCAATCATTATTGACCATCTACGCAACGCGCTAGAAACTCATCAATTCGGTGCGTTAGCTAAGACATTAGATGACGTGCATCCAGCTGATTTTGCCAGTGCCCTAGAGCACTTTATCCTCAGTGACCTGTGGTTGCTGATGGGAACTCTACCCACGGCAACGCAAGCTAAGATTTTCGCGTACTTAAGTGAAGAAACACAGCAACAGCTTGCTCTGCAAATCGGTCGCAAGCACTTGGCTAGTATTTTTAAGCAAATGTCAGCTGACGAACGAGCGGACTTATTTAACCGCCTCCAACAAGAACAACGGGATGTTTTGCTGCCTGCATTGTTTTTCATGCTGAACGAGAAGACTTATTGAGACTATCGGCCTACCAAGAAGGAACAGCCGGTGCCATTATGACGTCTGATTATGCAACACTTCCTGACCATGTCACGGTCCAACAGGCACTCGACATATTGCGTCGCGAGGCGCCAGATAAAGAGACCATCTACACCGCGTATGTGGTGAACACCCAGCGAAAACTCATTGGTGTTATTACCCTACGTGAACTTATCTTAGCACCGGTAGGGGCTCTGATTTCTGAATTGATGAACCATGATCCGATCTTCGCCAGCGTTCATACATCGCAAGAAGAAATCGCCGCACTCATTGCTCGTTACGATCTGATGGCACTGCCTATCGTCAATGACGACCAACACATGATTGGTATCGTTACCTATGACGACGCCATGGATGTTGTTGAACAAGAAGCCACGGAAGATTTTCACAAAACCGCCACCATTGGCAAACTCGAGAGTAGTGTGAAACAAGCCAGTGTCACGTTACTCTATCGAAAGCGAGTGTTTTGGCTGGTTGTTCTAGTATTTGGCAATATTTTTTCAGGCGCGGGTATCGCCCACTTTGAAGAGACCATTTCAAGTTACTTGGCTTTACTGTTTTTTCTCCCTTTACTCATCGCTAGTAGTGGTAATGCCGGTGCTCAATCTGGCACCCTAATGGTCCGTGCATTAGCTACCGGTGATGTCAGTTTAAAAGATTGGAGTTACCTCCTCGGCAAAGAGTGCTTGGTAGCATTGCTACTAGGGTTAACCATGGCTGCCGCCGTATTTGGTTTAGGTATCTGGCGTGGCGGCGCCGACATAGCCGTGGTAGTGACCTTAACCATGGTACTTGTGGTAATAGTAGGAAGCCTGATTGGGCTATCGTTACCCTTCTTGCTGAGCCGATTCAACCTCGACCCTGCCACCGCAAGCGGTCCGTTAATCACCTCCATTGCCGACGTTACCGGCGTGATCTTGTACTTCTCTATCGCCGCGTGGTACCTCAATCTCTAAAACAGCCCTTTTTAATCATGACAATGACTACTACTTGCACGCTTCGTTATCATAGTTTGTGACTTGGGGAAGTCATCAATTGTGTCGACTCGAACTAACGCGAAGTCAGTTCGAACTCAATGAAAAAATAGTTTCCACTGGCACATTAAAGTAATTTGCCAACTTCAATGCAATAACTACAGACGGCGTAAATCGGCGAGTCTCAATCGTACTAATTGTTTTACGCGATACGCCGATTGCATCAGCGAGATCTTGCTGCGACAAGCCGTACTGAGCTCTAAAAGCGGGCAAATTATTGAGTACCTGTTCATCCATTATCGTCGTCTCCTTGGTCTCGCATCTCCCATAAAACAGAAATTGACCAAACCCACGTACCAATCACGATGAGTGATAAACTATAAGTACTAACTGTGACGTAGTTGCCAATTCCTGTTTGGGTTAAATTTTCTCCAACCAACACACCAGGAATAAGCACTAAAATTAATCCGACAAACGCTCGCGCATTAGCCTTTCGGCTAGTTTCACGCGTGAATTCATCTTGATAAATACCCAGTATCTCCCTCCAACCACCAGATAGTTTATGGTTGCCTACGCTCATTCGTGTGACAACACCGACAAATAGCAGCGCCAGTAGAATCATAAGTATATTTGGCCATTCCCCTGTGTTAATACCGGCTAATTCTAACCACTTCGCGACCAACATAATCGCAAAATAAATACCGCTAATAAGGCAGATATAAGCGCCATATTTAAGAGAGTTCGCTTGTGCTGTTTGTTGCCATGAGTTTTTGTGGTTTTCATTACCATACCCCTCATGTTGAAATGATTAAATTATAGGCTACTCTACGTACCCAAAGCCCAGTAAAAAGGTGGAATTATTTCCACCTAAAAACTCAGGATTTATCGGATGTTCAGAATTTTTTGTCGCGAGGCAAAGGTCAAAAATTGAAATTTCTACTTCGGTATTCTGTGACCAAATTTGTCATTAAACGGCCTCAAAAGTGTCGATTTCGACGCCCAACAAAAAGTCACAACACCGTTTAAACCCTTGCCACGCCTAACTTTAACGATTTACCACCGAACCCGTGACTGCCCTCCGGAGGCGGAGGTCAGAGGTTCGAATCCTCTCGGGTGCGCCATTAAAGGCTTTCAGCGCGTTACCCCTGCAAATTTCACTACTTTTCTTCTTTTGAGTTGAGGTCACCTTCAAATCACTCATGACCTTTGCCCAAATTCGCTGAAATTCGCCAAAAAAAAGTATGTGGCAGATTTTCATGACGTGGCTGCAACAGGGAGTCGCCGCGCGGCGACTCATCATCAACGACGCCAAGGCGCTCGTGCATACGGTGAGCGACACCGCCTACCTGGTCAGTCCCAGCGTGTTCCAGCGCTATGCGTAGGAACATCCCCAGGTGGATGCGCTGGTCAGGCAGGACAAGCAACCGGATTGGCAGTGGGTGCAAAAGCGCTTTTAGAAACTGCAGCTATACCGCAAGCACCCAAATGGCCTGAACATTTGGACCTGTGAAGTCACGGGCCCGAGGAAGTCCCGCCGACTGCATGGCTACCTCCTCGAAAATGGGTCCTTGGTATTCGCCGAAATACCGCCCAACAATCCCTATCTTGCTCTGACTCAGGAAGGATGACGCGACTCGGGCAGCGACCGTCACCACCGTGTGGCGACGATCAATGCCCCGCGAAGCTGGCAACATTTGGCGAACTAAGCTACTCGGCCCGCGCCAACTCCCGTGCAAGGAACGGAGCGGTTCGGCTGCCAGACTTTCGGGCCACCTGCTGAGGGGAACCCGCCACCACGATGCTGCCGCCGGCAGCGCCCGCGCCTGGCCCTACGTCGATCACCCAGTCGGCTTGGGCCACCGCACGCATGTCGTGCTCGATCATCACTACGGTATTACCGGCATCGACCAGGCGCTGCAACTGCACCAGCAGCCGGTCGGCATCCGACGCGTGCAGCCCGGTGGTCGGCTCGTCGAGCACGTACAGGCTTCGGCCGCGCTGGCTGCGCTGAAGCTCGGTCGCCAGCTTGATGCGCTGCGCCTCGCCACCGGAAAGCTCAGTGGCCGGTTGCCCCAGGCGCAGATAGCCCAGTCCGATGTCGCGCAGCAGTTGCAGGGGCCTTGCCACCGCGTCTTCACCCGCGAAGAATTCGCTGGCCTCGTCCACGGTCATCTGCAGCACCTCGGCGATGTTGCGCCCGTACCACTGCACCTTCAGCGTGGCCTCGTTGTAGCGCGCGCCATGGCAGGTCGGGCACGGCGCGTACACGCTAGGCATGAACAGCAGTTCCACGCTAACGAAACCTTCGCCCTCGCAAGTCTCGCAGCGCCCCTTGGCGACGTTGAACGAGAACCGTCCGGCATCATAGCGGCGGCGTCGAGCATCGGGCGTGGCGGCGAACAGCTTGCGCACATGGTCGAACAGACCCGTGTAGGTAGCCAGGTTCGACCGCGGCGTGCGCCCGATCGGCTTCTGGTCCACCTGCACCAGGCGCTGTATGGCGTCCACGTCGCCCGCCAGATGGCCGCCGGTCGCTTCGACCACTGCCGGCCCTTCGCTGGTGGCGCTTTCGGCGGCATCGTCTTCAGGCTCGTGGCCCAGGTGCAGCAGCACCAATTCCGGCAGGGCCTGCGCGATGAGGCTGGATTTGCCGGAGCCAGAGATGCCGGTAACGGCTGTCAGCACGCCCAGCGGAATGCGCGCATCCACGCCATGCAGGTTATGGCGGTGGATGCCCTGCAGCTCCAACCAGCCGGTCGCTTCGCGTGCTCGGCTTCCGGGTGCGGGAATTTCGTCAAACAGGTAACGTGCAGTACGCGATTCGGCAATCTTGCGCAGGCCATCCGGCTCGCCGCTGTAGAGCACGTGGCCGCCACGCTCCCCGGCCTCCGGCCCGACATCCACGAGCCATTGCGCGCGGCGCATTAGGTCCAGGTCGTGCTCCACCACAAACACCGAGTTGCCCGCGTCGCGCAGCCGGTCGAGTGCATCGTACAGGGCCTGGCTGTCGGAGGGATGCAGGCCCGCCGAGGGTTCGTCGAGTACGTACACGACGCCGAACAGCAGGGAACTTAATTGCGTGGCCAGCCGCAAGCGTTGCAACTCGCCGGCCGAAAGCGTCGGCGTGGCCCGGTCCAGCGTCAGGTAGCCCAGACCTAGCTCGCGCAGTTGGCGCAGGCGCGCCATCACGCCTACAGCCAGGCGCTGTGCGGCGAGGCGCTTTTCTTCCGACAGCGCGGAGGTATGGCACACGTCGGGCGATACCGCATGGACGGTGGCAGCGCGTTCGGCACGCTCGCGCCGGGTCGCTCCCTTGTCTGTAGCCGCACCCGCTGCATGGGCGCGGAAATCGCCCTGTGCGATGGGTTCGAGCAATGCCGCCAAGTGGTCCAGCGGCATCTGCATAAACGCGCCGATGTCCACCCCAGCGAAGGTGACCGACAGCGCTTCGGGCTTGAGCCTCTTGCCGTGGCAGGTAGGGCACGGTTTGCCCTCCATGAACCGGGATACGCGCTTTCTCATCAGCGCGCTCTGGGTATTGGCGAAGGTGTGCAACACATACCGCCGGGCGCCGGTGAAGGTGCCCATGTAGCTCGGCTCCATCTTGCGTTTGAGCGCGGAGCGGGTTTCGGCAGGCGTGAAACCGGCGTACACCGGCACCGTTGGTGTTTCCTCGGTGAACAGAATCCAGTCGCGATCCTTTTTCGGCAGGTCCTTCCACGGCCGGTCAACATCGTAGCCCATGCTGACCAGGATGTCGCGTAGGTTCTGGCCCTGCCAGGCGGGTGGCCAGGAAGCAATCGCCCGCTCACGGATGCTCAGGGAGGGGTCGGGCACCATGTTCGCCTCGGTCACCTCGTACACATGACCCAAGCCGTGGCAGGTCGGGCACGCCCCCTGCGGCGTGTTCGGCGAAAAATCCTCGGCGTACAGCATCGGCTGGTTGGCGGGATAGGCGCCGGCGCGCGAATACATCATCCGCACCAGGCTGGACAGGGTGGTCACACTGCCCACGGAGGAACGCGCATTGCTGGACCCCCGCTGCTGCTGCAGCGCCACCGCTGGTGGCAGGCCGTCGATCGCATCTACGTCCGGCACGCCCGCCTGGTCGATCAGGCGCCGTGCATAGGGGGCCACCGACTCAAAGTAGCGTCGCTGCGCCTCGGCATAGATGGTGCCGAAGGCCAGCGAGGACTTCCCGGAGCCGGAGACACCCGAGAACACCACCAGCGCATTCCGCGGGATAGAGACGTCCACCTCTTTGAGGTTGTTCTCACGCGCGCCACGCACCTGCACGAGGCCGCTGGCCGCAGCGGTACAAGAGGATTCACCGAAAGAATTGCTTGGCATGTTCTTATCCTGTAGTTCGCCCCACTCAGGACGGGACTTCCTGAGTGCGAGGGCCGCGGCGACTGGCTTCGAGCACTGCGGTGAGAGTGCGGGCGTCGTAACTGCCGAGCAGACGACGACCCTCGATGAAGAACGTAGGAGTGACGTGCGCACCGCTGGCGACCGCGCTGACGAGGTCACGCTCGACACGCTCTATCACTGCGGGACTGTCGAGATCCGCGATGAACCGATCGATGTCAAGACCCAGCTCGGCGGCGTAGCCGATCAAGTCCTCTCGCTCCAGCGCATGCTGACGGGTGAACACGAAGTCCAGCCACGGCCAGAACATCCCCTGGTTCGATGCCGCCTCGGACGCCCGCGCGGCGATCGGCCCGTGGGGGTGGTGCGGCAACTGGCGCACCACATACCGCAGGTCGTCCCCGAAGTGGGCGCGCAGATCGTCCCACGAACCGGTGGCGTGTGCACAGTACGCGCACTCGAAGTCAACGTACTCCACGAGCGTGAGCTGGGCGTCCTCCGGACCGCGGATGTGATCGACCTCCGGATCGACTGGTGGCTCAAGTACCATCGGCAAATCGGCAGTCTCCTCCCCCCACTTGAGAGCGGCGACCTTGAATATGAGCCACCCCAGCAACGTGGCGAGTAACATCGACACGAGCACCCCGACCGTCGCCTGGCGGCCCAGGTCAGAGGTCGTACCGAACGCGAGCCCGATGATGAGCAGCGACACGGTGAAACCGATCCCGGACAGCGCCGCACCACCGAACACGCTCCCCATCCCGACGCCCACCGGCAGGCGCCCCAGTCCGAGGCGGACTGCGGCTAGAGTGATGAGCCCGATGCCTAGGAGCTTACCGAGCACGAGTCCCGAGATGACGCCCCAGGTCACGGGCGAGCCGAAGGCCTCAGCGAGCAACCCGCCACGCAGATCCACCCCGGCGTTCGCCAAGGCGAACACCGGCACGATCAGCAGTGCCGCCGGCAGCCGCAGGAACTCGTGCAGCCGCTCGTTCACAGAGATACCGCGGGATAGTCCGCGGTCCACCGCGTGGGCCGATGCGGCACTCGGAGACTGCCAGAAGTCACGGAACAGTTGTCTTGCCGCGACGACTTTGTGACGCTGCGTCGCGTAGGCGGGGATCAGGAGCCCCGCAGCCATCCCGGCCAGGGAGGCATGGATGCCGGAGTACACGGTCGCGAACCACAGCACGATCACGATCAACACATACGGCGTCGCCCGCCACTGCCGGGTGCGCCCCAACAACCACAATCCAACGAGGCTGGCGAGGGCGATAAGCAAGGGGACGATCCGGATCTCCTCGCTATAGACGATGCCGATGATGGACACTGCGAGGAAGTCATCGACCACGGTCAGGGTGAGCAGGAACACGCGCAACTGACCCGATAGCCGCGGGCCGACGATCGCCAAGGTGCCCAGCATGAACGCCGTATCGGTGCCGACCACCGCACCCCACCCGTGCAGGCCCTCACTTCCGGCTAGTTTCACGATCAGGACATACACCAGCGCGGGAAGCACGACACCCGTGACCCCCGCGATCAGGGCGAGGCGGGCACGGCTGCGGTCCCGGAGCGATCCGTGGGCGAACTCCTGACGCACCTCCAGGCCGATCAGGAAGAAGAAGACGACCATCAGGCCGTCGTTGATCCAGTGATGCAGATCCATGTGTAGGCGCAGTGGCCCGAAGTTGAACCCGACGTCTAGGTGCCACAACTCGAAATAGGCGTTGGATAGCGGCGAGTTCGCCCACACGAGCGCCACAACCGTGACGATCACCAGCAGCACCGCAGCGCCAGACTCCGTGCGTAGATAGTGGGCAACGCGTCTGCGTCTGATATGCGCCGAGGATTCACCGAAAGAAGAGGCTGGCATGTGCTTATCCTGTAGTTTGTGAGATCACGATGGGCCGGTTTCGGATGGACCGATCAGGCGTCCGCCTCTGGCGGCGTCTCATCATCGAGCGAACGCAGCCAAGCGAGTCTTTCTCCCAGCCCCATAATTGCTGGTCAGACAGTTACCACGATCTTGCCGATCTGCTGATTGGCTTCAAGGAAACGATGGGCATCCTGGATGTCGCTAAGTGTGAATGTCTTTGCGATGATCGGGCGCAACGCACCGGACTTCAACCCTTGCAGAATAAAAGCCTTCGCTCTCTCCAGGGCTTCAGGGTCGGCCACAATCTCTGCGTAGAGATAACCCTTCAAAGTCAGACTTTTGCCCAGCACGGTAAACAGTGGGAATGGTGTCGATTCAGAGCTAAGCGCGCCGTACACCAGCAAAATTCCGCCCCGAGCCATGCTCTGCGTGAGAGGTTCAAAGGACGGCCCGCCTACAGGATCGAATACAACGCGAGCGCCTTGACCGGCAGTTATCGTCATAACACGCTCGACGATATCGTCTTCATCGCTGACGATGACATGCGCAGCGCCTGCATCAAGTAGGGCTTGCTTCTTCGCGTGAGTTCGAGTGATCGCAATCGATGTGGCGCCGACCATTCGAGCTATTTGGAAGGCGGCCAAGCCAACACTGCTTGACGCGGCGGTAACGATGACAAAATCGCCCTGCCGTAGCTTCGCCTGTTCAATCAATGCTCCCCAGGCGGTGACGTACTGCATCCAAGACGCCGCAGCCTCTTCAAAGGACAAGTTCTCAGGGCTCTTTACCACCAGGTGGGCCGGTACATTGGCCAACTCGCCGTAGGTGCCCCAGCGAGCAATATCCAGAGGTGGGATCAGAGCGACCGAGTCACCAATAGTGATCTCGGTTACGTCGCTCCCGACTGCCGTTACGACGCCTGCGGCCTCGTAGCCTAAGCGGCTGGGGAACTCCGCTTCTTGTAGGTATGCGTGATTGCGGAACATCACTTCGGCTCGGTTCAAGCCAAGAGCTTTAACACTAATCTGCACCTCGTTTGCTGCTGGTGCCGATACTTCCAGATCTTCCAGCTTCAGAACGCTGGCGTCACCGTATTCATGAATTCTGACAATGCGTGCCATATAGATACCTCGTTTATCAATGGGCCTCGACGTACATCCGGAAGGTATCCGGGCACTCGAAAGGTAACAAAAATTTAGTCATTGGTTGGCGCTAAATAATGGCCTACGATGGCGTATTACTTGGCGGCTGTCAAAGCATGAAGACCTGTAGCCATAGCGCATCCTCCTGATGAGGGCTCAAGAATGCACCATGACTTCCTGGGTCTGCATACCTAGATTCTTTCTTGCAGCGCCTTTAAGAAGGCGTCGATATTCTCATCGTGGCGTTTGTAGTAGGTCCAGGGGCCGATCCGCTGCGATGTCACCAATTGCGCGCGCTGTAGAGCGGCGAGATAAAGCGATGTCGTTGACTGAGAGAGGCCCGTGCGCTCTTGGATGATACTAACGCACACGCCTACCGTTTCTGGGTCGACCTCCTGCCCGGGAAAGGCTGTCCTGGGCTCCTTGAGCCAATTGAGGATGGTAAGGCGCATCGGGTTCGCCAATGCTTTCAGGGCTTCGTTGACGTCAATAGTCATGAATTTTTTTACCTATTCTTCCGATATCTGGATATCTTCCTGATTCACGTGTCAAATTGCAAGGCTTCGCCATGATCTCCGCGCCTGCCCTTCGCAGTGATGGGCAGGCTTGGACTGGAATCCTATTGTCCTGTCAGGTAGGACTATCGGGCACCTGCGCGCCGCCGAATTTAGGGACGATATGCTTGCCAAGCTCCTCGATAACCTCTGCTGCGGGGCGTTTACCATACTTGAGGTTCAGGATGACGTGATCTACACCGATTTCCTGAAGTGTATCCAGCAAGGCCAGAAGGTGGTTACGTCCCAGCCGGAATCCTAGATGGATAGGCGAGGGCGGCGTGGATGGGTTTTCGTCCAGGTCGATATACAGCGATTGCAAGAACGGCTTGTAGATAGCGCCACATTGTTTAGCCGTTTCCTGTCGCCAATCTTCCACGATGAGTCGCTGTATTTTTGGCGGACGTGGATAGTTGATCCATCCATGGCTTTCACGCGCGATCCAATCGAGCGACTGGCGGCTATGTCCGGTTACGAATAGCGGTATTTCCCGAGTCGTAGGTTTGGGAACGAGATCGGCCCCCAGTAACTCACCGTGACTCCAGCGAATGGGCTCGAAGTGTGTTCGATGGGCTTGGCGTATCACATTGAGGTTTTCTTGAAAGGTCTCGCCGCGCTGTTCTGGATCAACGCTGAATGCGGGAAACTCCACGGGACGATCGCCAGAGGCTACTCCCAGGAGCAAGCGACCTCCGCTCAACTGATCAATGCTCGCTGCGGCCTTTGCCGTGTGCAAGGGATTACGCAAAGTAAGGGCGATGGAGGCGGTGCCTAGTGCGATTTTTGTTGTATGGGCTGCCATGTAGCCCAGATACACCCAAGGGTCGAAAACCTGGCCGACATCGCCGAAGCTTGGGTCCCTGAGCGGCACGTCGCGAAACCAGAGCGCCGAAAAACCAAGTGCCTCTGCACGTTTGGCCAGCGCGACCTGATCCAGCATGCGCGGGGTGTCACCCTCGAAAGCCTCCAGGGGAAAGAACAGCCCAAGGCTTAGATGACCCTGCCTGAAGGTCTGTTTGAATCCCCTATGCTCTTGGTAGGGGATCGTGCTCGGTTGGTACATGCTTAACTTCCTCGGTCAGCAAACGCTGAGTCACGCCCCTGAGTTATGGGGCGTGGCTCTGAGCGCTTAGGGTTTGTAAGTAGCGTAGTCGGTGTAGCCCTTATCGGTACCGCCGTACATGCTGCTTGGATCAAGTGGGTTAAGCGGCCAGTTGTTGGCGATACGAGCGGGCAGGTCGGGGTTCGCAATGAAGGGGCGACCAAAAGCGATCAGGTCGCCCCAGCCAGCTTTTATCACGCGATTTGCTCGCTCAGCGGTGTACTTACCGGCATAGATAATCTTGCCGCTGAAAGTCTTACGAACAGCTTCTCGGAACGTCTCAGGCAGCTCGGGTGCGTTTTCCCAATCGGCTTCGGCGAGCGACAGGTAGGCAATGCCCACTTCCTCGAGGATCTTCACTGCCTCGATGTAGGTTTGGTGAGGATCTTCTTCGACCAGGCCAAGGTAAACGCGGTCTTCGTCTGTGGTCGCGAACAGCGGAGCGAAGCGAACGCCAACGCGCTCCTTGCCGACGACACCAGCAACGGCGAGTGTGATTTCGCGCAGGAAACGAAGACGATTTTGCAGCGAACCGCCATATTCATCATCACGCTGGTTGGTATGGGCCGAAATGAACTGGTTTACCAGGTACCCGTTCGCGCAGTGAAGCTCCACCCCGTCAAAACCTGCTTCCAGAGCATTTCGGGCTGCTTGGGCGTAGAGCTCAACCAGTTCCTTTACCTCCTTGGTGGACAGGGCTCGTGGGGTCGATGGGTCGGCCAGTGTACCCGTGCCGGGGCCGGTTTCGATGAACACTTTGACGTTGTCCGCGCGGATGGCTGATGGCGCGATGGGCGCTTCACCACCGAGTTGCAGCGATGTGTGCGACACGCGGCCCACATGCCAAAGTTGAGCAAAGATCACCCCCCCTTCGGCGTGAACAGCGTCGGTGACCTTACGCCAGCCTTGTATCTGTTCCGGGCTATGAATGCCGGGTGTCCAGGCATAACCCTGTCCTCGGGGTTCGATCTGTGTGCCCTCGGTCACCATGAAGCCAGCACCGCTGCGCTGACGGTAATAGGTGGCCATTAGGTCGTTCGCAATATTGCCGGTTTGGGAGCTGCGCGAACGCGTCAGTGGCGGCAGAACGATACAGTTCTTGAGGGTGTATGGGCCCAGCTGAGTGGTTTTAAAAAGTTCTGAGTGTGTCATTTCATTTACCTGCATATCTAAAATATTCGATGCTATAAGTCAAAAAAACATGGATCAACGAGCTCTGAAGAGCCCGAGCGGTGCTTCGTTGAGGCTAACGTCGATGTTCTTCTTCTGCCTGTAGGCTTCCAGCATTGAGTTGTGAGTTTCCCGTCTTAGGCCAGATTTCTTATCGCCACCAAAGGGGACATGGGCAGAGATCTCATGGTAGGTATCGCCGGAATCTTTCATGGGGGTACCTCCTAAGGTTTCTCGCACGGGTTATGAGCTAATATTATTTGCAATATATAAATATGTCAATATGTCGCTATCATTTTCCGGCACGTATGCATATTTCCACGCCCTTGCAGCTCACTTCTGGATCAGCTGGGAACGCGCCGTGCTTCGCGCCAGGGTTGTCTATGAGTCTCTGGCTATTTCCCCAGGCCCTGGGGAAATAGCTTGGGGTTTGAGAAAGCCTGCTTAAGGTGGTCGTACACCAATCGCACCCGCTTCGATACAGGACCCTGCTGCGGGCGGTATATGAACAGATCCCATGGCGCTGGAGCGAGATCAGCCAAAACAGCAACCAGCTTTCCTGACCGCAGATGAGGCTCAGCCAGATAGGCAGGAATTTGACCAAAACACATGCCTGCCAGGATGGCTTCCAATTCCGTATCTGGATCATCACAGATAAGCGCTGGCTGCCCGGGCGTGAACGTTTGCCCGTCGGCAAATAGCCAAGGCCAAGGGCGGCCATTTTTCCGGTCGATCAGGACTGAAAGTGGCAGCTTAGCTAAGGCATCCAAAGATTCAGGTGGTGTCTTTTGGCCTATGAGAGACGGGGACGCGACAACGTAAAACGGCACGGGAGCTAAGGCACGTGCAACGTAGCGCCGGTCGCGAATACCCCCCACCCTGATACCAATATCGATATGCGCCTCAACAGCATCAGTCATCTGATCTTCCAAGCGGAGATCGAATTGCAGGTCAGGATGTGCAGCGGCCAGAGGCTGAAGAAACGGTATTAGGAAGCGCCTGCCAATAGCATGTGGAGCCGTAATCCCCACCCTACCTGACAGCTCAGGCTTCGTCCTGTGCGAACGGAATAGCGTATCGAAATGATCCAGAGCTGACCTGGCATCTTTGGCGTAATCCTGACCGAAAGCAGTGATGCTCACCTTGCGGGTATTGCGGTGGAACAGTGATTCGCCAAGCTCAGTTTCCAGGGCTTGAATGGCTCGAGTCACCCCTTGTGGGGAGATGCCTAATCGAGTTGCCGCTTCGCGGAAGCTACCAGCCTCTGCTGCTGTGCAAAAAATCCTGACCATCTCCATGCGATTAAGCATGTTGCCCCTCCCATTTATTCCATTTTCAGGAATAGCATAATCCAATTAATTTCATTTATTGAGATAAATTATGGGTCTATAGTATACACACTGCCAGGTTAACCAACCATGGCGAAGTATAAAACCACCGATGAGGTTCTTAGCATGAGCAATAACATTTCTGGAAAAGTTGTCGTTATCACCGGTGCCAGCAGCGGCCTGGGTGAGGCTACTGCACGCCACCTTGCTGCGCTTGGCGCTCGCGTAGTGCTGGCTGCACGCCGCAAAGATAAACTCGACGCATTGGTGGCTGAGCTGACCAATGCAGGTGGTCAGGCAATCGCGTATCAGACCGATGTCACCTCTCAGGAAGAGGTCAAAACACTCATTCAAGGTGCCGTGGACACCTACGGTCGCATTGATGTACTGATCAATAATGCCGGACTGATGGCGATTGCACCGCTCAGCGATACTCGCACTGACGAGTGGGATCGCATGATCGATATCAACATCAAGGGTCTGCTGTACGGAGTCGCGGCTGCATTGCCAGTCTTCCAGAAACAAAACAGTGGTCACTTCATCAACATCGCATCGGTTGCAGGCCTGAAGGTGTTCAGCCCGGGTGGCACCGTGTACAGCGGCACCAAGTTTGCTGTGCGGGCTATCTCCGAAGGACTGCGTCACGAAGTCGGTGGCAGCATCCGCACCACGACTATCGAGCCGGGCGCCGTGGACTCCGAACTGAAATTCGGCAGCACCCACCAACAGAGCCGCGATTTCGTGGTGGATTTCTACAAGCATGCAATTCCCGCCGAATCGGTCGCTCGAGCTATCGCCTTCGCAATTGAGCAGCCTGCTGACGTGGATATTAACGAGATCGTTCTGCGCCCAACCGTGCAGGAATTCTAATGAGTTGAGGGCCTGTCTCTTCGGCGTCAGGCCCCGCTTATCTGGAGTGAAAAGCGGTGGGTGCCACATGCCCCGGAAGAAAAGAAGCAAGCGCTCGATGCAGGTGCTGAATGCCCTGCAATTCTTCAGCAGCTTGCGGCTGTTCGTAGAGCTGTCAACAGATTGAAGGCAACGGTTCTGGAGAGCTATCTACGGGAAGAGTTTCCCAGGAGCGATTCGCAGAACAAGTCCATTGACGAGACCATCTCCATCGTCCGCTCCTACCTGCGGTAGAGGCACCAGGGTGCCCTCGGTGAGGGAAAATTTAGTTAGCTAATATAGGAAGCGACATCATGAAATCACGTGCAGCAGTTGCCTTCGGGCCTGGAAAGCCACTGGAAATCGTCGAGATCGACGTCGAGCCGCCGCGCAAGGGCGAGGTGCTTGTCAGGATCACGAATACCGGCGTTTGCCATACCGACGCCTTCACCCTGTCGGGCGAGGACCCCGAAGGCGTGTTCCCGGCGGTGCTGGGCCATGAGGGCGCCGGCATAGTGGTCGAGGTCGGCGAGGGCGTGACCTCGGTCAAGCCGGGTGACCACGTGATCCCGCTGTACACCGCCGAGTGCGGTGAGTGCCTGTTCTGCAAGAGCGGCAAGACCAACCTGTGCGTGGCGGTGCGCGCCACCCAGGGCAAGGGCGTGATGCCCGATGGCACCACCCGCTTCAGCTACAACGGCCAGCCGATCTACCACTACATGGGCTGCTCGACCTTCAGCGAATACACGGTGGTGGCCGAAGTCTCGCTGGCCAAGATCAACCCCGACGCCAATCCCGAGCATGTCTGCCTGCTGGGTTGCGGTGTGACCACCGGCATCGGCGCTGTTCACAACACGGCCAAGGTTCAGCCGGGTGACTCTGTGGCCATCTTCGGCCTCGGCGGCATCGGGCTCGCTGCGATTCAGGGGGCACGCCAGGCCAAGGCAGGTCGCATCATCGCCATCGACACCAATCCAGCGAAGTTCGAGCTGGCTCGTACCTTCGGCGCGACCGAATGCCTCAACCCGAAGGACTTCGACAAGCCGATTCACGAGGTTCTCATCGAGATGACCGGTTGGGGTGTCGATCACACCTTCGAGTGCATCGGCAACGTCAACGTGATGCGCTCGGCACTGGAAGCAGCACATCGTGGCTGGGGCCAGTCGATCGTCATCGGCGTGGCTGGTGCAGGCAAGGAAATTTCGACGCGCCCGTTCCAGTTGATCACCGGTCGCACCTGGAAGGGCTCGGCTTTCGGCGGGGTCAAGGGCCGCACTCAACTTCCCGGCATGGTGGAGGACGCAATGAAAGGCGAGATCGATCTCGCCCCGTTCGTCACCCACACCATGGGCCTCGACGACATCAACAAGGCCTTCGACCTGATGCATGAAGGCAAGTCGATTCGCACGGTGATCCACTACTGACAGCCCACTACCCATTCAACACCAACCACCAAGGAAATTAATCATGTCCACTCCTGTCATTTCTGGCGATGACATCTTTTCGCACATCTTTATCGGCGCTGCCGACCTTCAGAAGTCGGTCGCGTTCTACGACGCCGCTCTGGGTGCTCTTGGCATCAAGAACCTCGGTCCTTTCAACAACGGATGGGTACTTTTCGGTCGCGAAAAGCCGGCTTTCATCATCGCCCGCCCGGGCAATGGTGAAGCGCCTTCCAGCAACGGCGTGACGATCGGCTTTGCGGCCGCCACTCCCGCTGAAGTGGATGCCTTCCACGCCGCCGGCCTTGCCGCAGGCGGCACTGACGAGGGCCAACCTGGCGCACGTGGTCACCTGCCGGGTGCCTATGCGGCCTACCTGCGTGATCCGGCGGGCAACAAGGTCTGCTCGTACACCTTCGTCTGAAAGCAAGGAAGCTGAGAGCGTTCTGACAGGGTCAGCACAAGCCTCTATTATACGGCGAGCCTGTTAGACGGACCGTGTAGCGCGGTGCCTGCTCATGAAGATCGGCCCGACCGCCACCGTGTACGGCATGCCGGCCTATGCCGATCGTGCTGCAGCCGTGGGTGAAGTGCATGCGCGCCCGCATCTGTTGCTTCAGGTCCCCCGCGGTATATTGCAGCTCTCTTTCATGACCGAAGGCGACCAGGCCAGGGATCAGATGGCGATGAGCGAGTTATCTCATCGCTTCGGCGTTGCCGAGCCCGACCACGCTACGCCGCTACACGGCGTGACATGGGATGAGGGAGACCTTCACTGTGAAAAGCACACCGAGTTCTCTACGTATCTCTGGTGCGCTTCGCTGGATTCCAAGACGGGAGAGCCTTGCGGAGAAAATCCCTTCAAACATGGATTTGTTCCTCCGGGCCTGGTCGTATCCGGCATCCGCTTGAGACTTCTTCCGTGGATGCCAGAAACGGAGAAGGAGGCTGATCGCTTCGATCCTGCCAGCCTGTGCTACTCGCTGGTAGAGAACGGCTCTGCCGCCATCTTGACCGACTTCCGACAGGATGAGGATGGCCTGACGCAGATCCTCATCCTTGCTCGTGATTTGACCCCGGCGCGAGCAGGTGCGCTGGCTCAACGTCTATTGGAGATCGAGACGTACCGTACCTTGGCGTTGCTGTCTCTGCCGTTGACGCGATCGATGACGTCGGAGCTGCGACGCATGGAGTCGCGCCTTGCTGCGATCACTGACGAGATGTGTACGAATTTGGTAGAACGCCGCGATAGCGACGTGCTGCTTTCCGAATTGACAGGTCTGGCCGCCGAACTGGAAGCTGGCGTCGCGGCAAATCTCTATCGCTTCGGCGCCAGCCGTGCCTACTACGAGATCGTCGAGGAAAGGCTGGCTGCGCTTTCAGAAGTGGCCGTATCCGGATACAGCACCTGGGCGGATTTCCTGCAGCGTCGCATCGCTCCAGCCATGCGGACGTGCCAATCCGTAAAGGAGCGCCAGGCCAAGCTCTCCGACAAACTGACCCGAGCCATCGCGTTGCTGCGTTCGTGGATCGACGTCGAACTTGAACGCCAGAACCGCGATCTGCTGGCTTCGATGAATAACCGGGCCAAGTTGCAATTGCGCCTTCAGCAAACCGTCGAAGGCCTGTCGGTCGCGGCAATTTCTTATTACGTCGTGAGTCTTCTCGGCTACCTGCTCAAGGGCATTCCGCTCGTTCACGACAGAGTGGCGCAGGTGATGGCGGTTCTGGTACCTGCGGTGATGCTGACGATCTGGTGGATCGTCCGCAGGATAAGACACGCCCACAGCGACAAGGCGGCGGAAGAGAAACCTTCCTGACGAGCTGCCGTCCTGGCACGCGATAGCTGCGCCGTCCGTTTGAACAGAGAAGAACAACATGCCAAGCAATTCTTTCGGTGAATCCTCTTGTATCGATGTTGGGTCAGAGCTTCAACGATACGGGCTTGCTCTTATAGATCAATGGGTTAGCGCGAAATGGCAACAGACCCTAGCAAACCAGTTCAAATAACGTGGCGCAGTAGTTTTATCAGGTCCAAATGCGCCGTTTGGCCTGCGTCAGTTTCGCGGCGGTCTCCAGCCGTACATTTACCAAACGCCTCTGGTCATCCGCCGCGTCGCAACTCCCTGACACCCCGGCCCAGCTTGCGGCGCAGCAGGGCCCGCAGGGTCGCCCCATCCGAATACCCGACCTGTGTGGCGACCTGGTCGACGCTGGCGTTTCCGGTGCGCAAGAGATGGACGGCATGCTCCACGCGCAGGTCCTGGAAATACGACAGTGGTGTCTTGCCCAAAACGCTTTGCAGCCGCCGCGCCAAGGTGCGCTCGCTTGTGCCCGCGGCGCTGGCCGCCTCCGCCAGCGAGAACCCCTGCGCGAGCCGACGTCTGGCCCAGCTCTCGAAGCGCTCCACCATTGGGTCGGCATGCGCAAGGTGGTCGGGAATCACGAACTCGGCTTGCGAACTGCGTGCCTCGACCAGCAGATAGCGTGCCACCAGGGCCGCCAGCGCCGGACTGCGCCCCCGGATGATGTGCAAGGCCAAGTCAACGTGGGCCAAAGCGGCACCCGCGGTAGTGAAGCGTGTCGAGTTCACGATCATGCGTGACTCGTCCAACGTGACGTTCGGATAGCGCTGCCGAAACATCGGCCCCAGCCACCATGACGTCGTCGCACGATGCCCATCAAGCAGGCCACTCTCTGCAAGTAAGAAACTACCGGAGCAGGCGGCACCAAGATGCGCGCCAGCGGTGGACCACAGCTGTAGCGCGGCGACCGCATCGGGCACGTCGGGGCGTGTGAGCCGAGCCGAGAGCGTGTCAGGCATCTTGTCACCAAACGCGGGCACGAGCACGACGTCTGGTTCCGGCACACCACGCGCAGTGACCACGGGGACCGTCAAGCCCTGCGCCGTTAGGATGCGACGCCGCACGCCCACCAGCGTGAGCTCTATGTGCGCGGGAGCCTGTGGCAGCGAGCTCGACATCGCATTGGCCAAGCCCACTGTGTCAGTGAGCGCCGCAAGCCCCAGATCAAACACGCGATCACAAACAAGGATATGAAGTTTCATGGCAATAATGATATCAAAGTTGTCATTTTTGTCTATATAAATGATTGTCATGAAGACTTACACTGCAGGCTCGTCGGTGCTTTCACCTAAACCATTTACCCAAAGGATTACAATATGACCAAGCTCGCCCTGTTTGTTCGCCTCGAAGCCAAACCCGGCCAGGAGGCTGCGCTTGCCGACTTCCTGGCCAGCGCACTGCCGCTCGCCAACGCCGAATCTGGCACCACTGCCTGGTTTGCATTGAAGTTTGGCCCTTCGACGTTCGGTGTGTTCGATGCCTTTGCCGATGAGGCAGGTCGCCAGGCACATCTGAACGGCCAGATCGCCGCGGCCTTGATGGCCAACGCCGCGACCTTGCTCAGTTCTCCGCCCAATATCGAGAAGGTCGAACTGCTTGCAGCCAAACTGCCTGCATGACAACCCGGCCTTGACTCAATCAGGTCACGCTGCAGGATGGGGTCACACGGCCCTACGCAGCCCCACCCCTCGATTGCCGGGGGGGATGTTCGGCGACAATTAGGATGACCGGGTCGTATTGCCTCATTAAAAAATAACACTTTGCCAATCGCTCGGTGATTGCATTCCAAAATCATTCCGTTTGCATTAACTGGGTTAGTTTAGCCTGATAAGTCTGGTCACGTAAACGCAACGCTGAAATACGTCTTTGCAGAGTCCGTACTTGTCCCATATCGTGCTGGCCAGGATACCGAACTGAGAGCCATTCAATGATTTCAGGGGCTGTGCAGTGAGGCTCTAATTGAAGTTTAAATTTTATATCATCCCAGGCGTGTTCAAACGGGTCTTTACGGGTCCGCCAGGTTCGCGGAAGACTCCGTTTGTCTTTTGGCTTTTCAAAACGAAAGTAGTCTAGAACTTCTGACTCGGTGGGTGCTGTATGACTCTGATTAGGTTCAGCCGGTTTATCAGCATGCTGCTCGGTTTTGGCGGTGCCGTTAATATTCCAGGCAAAGGTCATTAGGTTATTTTGCAACACTTTTAACTCAGACATTAACTTCACCGGATCGAGTTGTAAGTAAATTGCGGTCAAATCGTCTTTGATACTTTCCTGTATATGCCCGCTATTTAAAATACGTTGGTAAGGGGTCAATGCTTTGTCATATTGTTTTGCCACTTTGGCACCGGTGCGTGTTTTTTTAAGTAGCTTTACTGACGGCTGAAAGAAGTTTACGTATTTCCGTAACACACTATAGAACTTCGCGAGAGCTGCCCACGCTTTAGGGCCCTCGAAGCGGTCGTAACCGACTAAGCGCCGAACAACGGAGCCGTTTTTCTCTTCTACAAAAGCCTGGTCATTCTTTTTATAAGCCCGTGAACGAGTAAATGTGATTTTGTTTGACTCACAGTAATCCAAAACTTCGTAATTAATAAATTCTGAGCCGCCGTCTGTATCAAGTCCCAACAGCGGAAACGGCATAAGAGAGCGAGCAACGCTAACGCCGTTGATGACATCCGCCGCACTTTTTCTTAACAACGGCATGCATTCAAGCCAACCGGTGCTTACGTCCACCATCACTAGCGAGTTAAGAAATGTGCCATTTGCATCATCTCCACAATGAGCAACTAAATCAACTTCATAAAACCCGGGCACTATGTCATTCCAGTCTGCGAAAGTTCGCACCTGAATTTTACTCTTTAAAAGCGCTCCGGCTTTGGTTTGGCTCAATCCCTGAACTTGTCTAGAGCGTTCAGGTTGAAGTATTCGATCAACAGTGGCAGCGCTCACTGTCATAAGCTTTTTTCGTATGTCGTCTGATATTCGCAAGTGGCCGTGTAGCTCCATGGCCGCAACCAGATCAGGTATGAAAGGAACAAATCGTTTTGAGCAGACTTGATTCGCGGTATTCCTGACTTTAATGAGCACGTGACGAAACTGGTCATCATAAACCTGAGCCCCGGGTCGAGCTTTGGGTTTCAACGACACGGTGTCGATTGGTGAACTCTTTTTGCACAACAAAACAAGCGCGTATTTTCTGTCGTAACCGGTTGCCGCCACAAAACCATCGAGGATCTTCGTTTTTTCTGGGCGTTTTGCTGATAAGTAGCGTTGCCGTATGCTTAATAACATTTCCCGGCGAGCGGCAAGACTCATAGTAGTTGTCATAAATCACCTAATATCATTCCCGTAGAGTTTGATTTTAGATGAGGCAACGGACGTTGTTTAGTTTGATTCTTAGTGAGTCAATGCGATAGTGAGGTGAGAAAAGCGGAGCCCACTCGCGATGGAAGCAATTTCACCCATTTGAGACAAGTTGTGAATGGACGCTAACGCACTAGCGGCTCCGGCCCTATCTGCAAAGCTACTTTCAAGTATAGATGCGTAGGCCGTGTATGCTGGAGGAGTGAGTTGATTTGAATCCATTAACGGCGAGATCATTCTCATAGCTTGAACCGCGGCACCCATCCCCGGGGTTTTCATGAACTCAATCGCAGCTCTAGCAGCCTGGCCGATTTCCTGTTCGCTCCTTGTAGCAGCTTCTGCAGCTGCAAACATTTCACCATGTCGACCTAGTATTTCGCTAGCTAAACTTCTTTGCTGTTTTACCATTTGAGCAGCGAAGGTAGTGTGTACGAGTTGATCTGACTTTAAGGCCTCCACCGCTCCAGCAGCTCTAGAAATTTGAGAGCTTATACTGTCTGGCAAAATGTGAATTTTGCTACGCTCAATAATTTTCTGAATTGAGCTGTCGAACGCCCATGATGGAAAGCTTGATATTCTATCGGGGCGCTTTTTGCCATCTGATGAGGAGCTCATGACCAAATCCTTGTTTTAAGTGAGTTGGTCGAGCATACCAAAGTAACGAGCGGCTGCGAATCGACGATTCATCTAGAATGACTGGGGATTGCTGAAAAATTGCACTGCACCGCCGCCACTTACCAGCTAGACATTTTCTCGCCATAGCGTGAAAGAGACCGAGAGTCATCCACCATAAAGTATATCGACTGATTGACAATATAGAATTATTTGCATATTGTTCAATGTGCAATATATGGGTTTTAGTCAATGAGATAATATGCAATGAGTGTAAAGAACACGGTAAAAAAACAATATGTACAGATAGTAAATAGCGCAGCGAAGCAACTTGTGTCTCTAAGGAAGCCGCCTGAGGGGTGGCTTTCAGTGCTACGAAAGGCTTTGGGTATGTCTGGGGCACAAGTTGCAATTCGGGCAGGGGTTAGCCGTAATGCCATCTATCAAGCTGAGCGCAACGAGACTGATGGAGCCATTACAATCAAACAGATGCAAAAGTTTGCCGAGGCAATGGGTGGACGTTTCGTTTATGCCATTGTGCCTGAGAACGGAGCAGTCTCAGATATTATCCAGAAGCAGGCGCGTCGCAAAGCAGAAGATCTTATTAAACGAGCTAGTGCCCATATGGCATTGGAGAAACAATCCTTGACGAGCAAGCAAACGGCGCAGCGTATTGATGATCTCGCAAATGAATTCATCAGGGATATGCCCGCAGACTTCTGGGAAGTTAAGTAATGTTTGAAGAGCCGGATGGAGCAACTCCGCTTGATCCCGATGAAATACGGGGCCTAAAGTTTAAACACGTTGCGACTCGAGGAGAGTTAGATGAATTGGAGCAGGCCAACATCGAGCAGGGCCTTACCTGGATATCTCGCAGGCGGGGCGGTTCAGTCTTTGATGATGGTTTTATAAGGACTTTACACAAAAGGCTTTTCGGGGATGTTTGGGCATGGGCCGGTGAGTACCGACTTACGGAAAAAAATATCGGTATAGATCCACTTCAAATTGCAGTGCAGTTGCGCATGCTGCTCGCCAACGCAAGCTATTGGGCGGAGCATCAGACGTTTTCACCTCTGGAAGCGGCTGCTCGTTTTCATCATCGGTTGGTACAGATTCATCTATTTCCTAACGGCAACGGACGCCACGCGCGTATTGCAACCGACATCATGCTTGAAGAAGTATATAACCACCCACCTATTGCTTGGGCTAGCGGCTTCGATTTACAAGCTGACAATGAACGCCGTGAAGATTATATTGCCGCCCTTCGCGCTGCTGATGCTGGCGATTTCCAGCCACTTTTTACTTTCGTTGAGGCCGATATTTAAGTGTAATAAGTCTAACAGGCCTTTCTAAGACGGTTGGACGAGCGTTAGGTTGGATTCGGCAAAAGAGATGAAGCGAGAGATATTGAAATACTTTGTGCATGGCGGACAATTGTGCGTGGTGCAGCGCGCTCAGCTATTTCCAAGTAAGTTAATGTCTACGGACAGTCTGGGCATGTCCTGCAGAAACAAATTGATAGCCGTACCGCCATGCATCGCAAAACATTCTTCTTTAGCAACCTCCGGCAATACATCAAGAAGTAGCTTCACCTGCCTTCTATAAGCTTCATTCATGCCATTGACTCCAGCGCTTTCGGTACGGTGATATGGTATACTTCGCAACATAAACGCCATCAGTTACTATCGAGCGCTTACCAGAGCCCAGGTCCACGTTGTCTAAATTGAGGTAACGCACCCAGTCGTGATTCGCTTTGTCAGCCATATAAAGAAATAGGCGTTTAACCTTGATTGAGTTGCAGGCCTCAAGCAGCTTTTGCACGGATGCCGGTCGTAGGTTGTTCAGCCCCTCCATTAACTCATAAACTTCCGTTAATGATTGTGACTTTGGTGCGAGGTATAAACATTCCATGATTGCGCGCGCAGGGTCGGATATCTTCACTTTAAATTGCTTATGCGATAGTTCGATCAAACCAAGCTCAGGCGGTAGGAAATTGGTGAGCGTGCATTTTATCTTCACGCCCCAATCCCGTTTTTTAAACCAAAGCGGTAAATGCTCGCCTTGATTGCCAAACAGTTGCGCATGTTTTGGAGAGAGTTCTAAATAATGCGATTTACCCTGCAATGCTAATGCAGTCTTACCCCCTGGATGGACGGATAGACCCAGTTGGGTTTGCAGTGCATATACAGCCCCCAGATAATCGACTTGGTCGCCGAAGCGGATTAATGCACCCGTACCGACAGATTCAAACCACTGACTGTTCTTATAACGCTTTTGTAGGTCGTTGCTGTAACCTTTATCTGCAAGCCAGGCAGAGCAAAGCACAACCCCGGCGGGTTGGGCTCTGAGCAGCTTGTTTAATTTAGATGATGATTCGGTACTCATAGTGCCAACCTACTATAATTTATAAACCAAATTAACCGTTAGTTTATATTATTTTATATTGTGGTGCTATTAGTACCTTAATATATTAAATTTTAAACTGCGGGACTGGTTGTAGACTGATGCTCAACCAAAGAAACAAGCATACCGATCTTCTTTCACAAGCTCTAAGAACTCACTAAGTCGCTTAACTTTAGGCTTTGGCTCATAAGCATGCCATTTCAAATCAGCGCGTTGCCAATAAACTTTCCAGCAATTCTTGGTTTTTACGTAGGTTGTTTTTGCCACCGGCAGCTCCATGGTTTCAGGAGGGGTTTGCCATTGCGGTCTGATCTCGAAAATCTCAATACTCTGATTTTCAATTCGGTAACCAAGGTCAAGCTCTGGTCGTATGTGCACCGGCGGTCTTCGTATCGTCATGAACGCTTCAAGTTCTTTCTCACATTTCTTAATTTCGAATTCACTGAGTGCCATGGCAGATTACCTAAAGCGGGAAAAAGGAGCAGGATTTTAACCAAAAACACCCGATTTATACAGGAAGTCCAGTAGCTGATCTATCTGGCTAACTATCCTTTTTTCCATACCCTTTTGTGACAGGTTTTGCAGAGTTCTGACGGTACCTTGATTTTAACAGGTACGTTATCTGGCTAAATGGCCTCGTTAAAATATCTCTAAGACCCCTATAGGACGCGGCTTCCACGGTTGGTGTCTACTCTCCCCATTTAACAACAGCCAGTCGCTGTTTGCTCCGGAGGCAGAGGTCACAGGTTCGACTCCTGTCGGGTGCGCCATTTCTAGATATTGGTTCATTGGGTGGATCACCGTCCAGTTACTCTGCTCCACGAAAATTCGTCTTTGCCCAAATTTGCTGAATTTTTTTTGGCAAGCTCGGCAAGCTCGGCCTCAATATACTCTGCATGGATCCAGCGACCGTTGACGAATACTCCCGCGATTTTTCTCGTGTTGTCTATAATCTCGAGCGGGTTTGCGTCGAGCAGAACGAGGTCTGCGAATTTACCTGTTTCTATCGTACCAAGTTTATCGTCCACTTCGAGCCATGTCGCAGCCAATCTAGTTGCTGAAGCTAGTGCTTCCTCTGTTGTCAAACCTGCATCGACTAATAAAGCCAATTCATCATGCAACGAAAATCCCCACACAATACCAGACGTTCCAGCATCGGTTCCTGCAACCATAGGCACACCCTCTTCTTTAAATGCCTTGACCAATTGAATATGAAAGTCGACCAATGTATCGAAATATGCGACTCTCTCTGTACTTGTTCCCTCATAGTATTGATTCGCGGTGAGCCATTTGTCTTGCATTAGCGGGTGAACGTATTTCAGACTAGGCAGATCTCGAACCGCATCAAGTGAGCGTCCTTGAGCAGCGATGCGAACTAAATTCGATAAATTCGGCATAACCCATGAATTATTCTTTTTAGCCAGCTCAGCAAATTTCTGCGCGGCCTCTTCAGTATAATAATTCGCTTGTTTAGAAAATTCTTCTGCATGCGCGACTAGGCTGAAGTGAGGTACAAAAGCCTCGCTGGTTTTTCCTTTAAATGAAGTGGGTATGTGCCCTACAACCTTCAATCCCTGTTTATCTGCCTCATCAACAATAGCTTTAAACGTTTCAATATTAAGACGAGAATACACCTTGATGAATTCATACCCATCGCCTTTGGCAATGCGAACAGCTTGTCGCCCTTCGCTTGGCGTTGTAGCTACTCGATTTGCATTATCGCCATCGATTAATGCAGCCAAGGCAATTCTCGGACCAATGACATCGCCTTGAATTATTTCATTACGCTGACCAAAGTGCTCAACCCGACCGGTTAACTCAAATGCGGTTGTCACGCCATTGGCTACGTATAAAAGCATAATATCTTGATTATCGAAGAAGTATGACGCTCCCTTTGTCGGGTAGCTATCGCCGATATTGCCATCCACTAAATTGTGTACATGCATGTCAATTAAGCCTGGTATTAACCACTTACCTTGACCATCAATAATCTCTGCATCGGTAGGAATTCCCCCACCAATAGCGGATATTTTATTATCGACAATAAGAACCGTGGTATCTTCAATCACATCGCTATTCTCGGTCATTGGAATTACATTGACGTTTACTAAAGCAATCGTTTTGAACTCTGGGGGCAAGTTCATGCGAGAGTGATTTATTGAAGTACTGCAGCCTATAATAGAAGTAAATGTTATAAAAATTGCAACTATCCATCGTACATTTTCCAAAATAACCTCCTGTAACCATAGTTAGGATTACGATAATTTAAATCGACTATGTTTAAGCGTTAGTCGCAGTTGAACACTCTATGGTTTACCTGCATGAGAAATTTTTTTGGGTATCTTTGACGTTTTTTGTAATCCTCCACCGAAAGTTCAGCGGCAGTTTTAATAGAAAATCCAGCTCCTCTCCTGTGATGCCGAGCATCACCTAAATATTCTGTACATGCTTTAGAAACCCGCCATGTCGATAAAACAATAAATAATCGACAAATAAACTTGTCGTGTCGATAGAATCGACATACACTGCAACTAAGATCACAGTGTGTCGAAATTTTCGAGGAATTTAAATATGACGTGGCGAGCTGACCAACCCTATAACGATTTGCCGGTGTTACCGCCAAAATTAGAGCTCATCGAAACGCGCGATGTATTGAAAGCATGCATCTCTGCTCGCGCTGCGCTTGCCGAATTGAAACAAGCTGGCGCGCTACTCCCTAATCAAAGTATGCTCATCAATTTGCTTCCTCTGTTAGAAGCTAAAGACAGTTCGAAGATTGAAAATATTGTAACCACAACAGATCAGCTATTTCGATATGCACAACAAGACAGCGGTGCTGATCAAGCAACCAAAGAGGCGCTTCGTTATCGCACAGCGCTTTATCAAGGCTTCATGCAGTTAGAGCGCAAACCACTATGTACGACGACCGCCATTGAAGTGTGTAGTACATTGAAGAATACGGCGATGGAATTACGAAAGCTACCTGGCACCATTATTGGCAATCAAACCACAAATGAAGTGGTTTATACACCACCGGTTGGCGAACAGGTTATTCGCGATTTACTCAGTAACTGGGAGCAGTTTCTGCATAGCACCGATACTATCGATCCGCTAATAAAAATGGCGGTGAGCCACTATCAGTTTGAAGCAATTCACCCTTTCTATGACGGCAATGGGCGTACTGGCAGAATTTTAAATGTCCTCTATTTGATTGAGCAGAAGCTTTTGACACTGCCGATATTGTACCTTAGCCGTTACATTGTTGCGCACAAGCAAGATTACTACCGATTACTGATTCAAGTGACTCAGAAACAAAACTGGGAAGACTGGCTGATATTCATGTTGCGTGGTGTTGAGCAAACGTCACTTTGGACTTGTGAGAAGATCGCCGCTATTCGAGCGTTAACGGAGCAGACTACCAACACGATTCGCGAGCAATTACCGAAAATATACAGCTATGAGCTTGTTCAAGTGATTTTTGAGCAGCCTTATTGTCGAATTAGTAATTTGGTGGAACGCGATATCGCCAAGCGTCAAACCGCTTCTGTTTATCTAAAACAGCTCGTTGAAATTGGCATATTAGAAGAGACAACTTCAGGCAAGGAAAAGCTATTTGTGAATCCTCGCCTGATGGAACTGATGACATCGGCTTAATCCTATTAGCCTGCTATCAAACCCTATTACGCAGTCTGATGATCCAATTTTAATGGAAATCTCATCGATGTCATGGTTCTATTTTGGGGGGAGACGTCAAACTGTAACGACCCCGAAAAATAATACAGCTCACTCGTAGAATTTCTTTTAAACTAAAACAAAGGAATTTTTACCGGAGTCGGAGCTGTGCTTAAACCAAAAATCGTGATTCCTCAGCAGTTCATACACGAGCAACCAATTCATCATGGCGAAGAATTTGGTGTGTTGTGTTGGAATACTCAGAAACTTACCGAAACATCAGATTTTCAACGTGTTTTGGCTGGCATTTTAGCAAGCTACCCCTGTCTATTTTTGTTGCTTCAAGAGGCAAAGCTGACACCGAAAAATAACTGGCTACTACCGCAATGGTCTTATGCTATTGCTCCAAATATGCAAACACGTCGCTCTGTTTATGGTGTACTCACCGCAAGCCAGTATGCTTTTACAGAAGCTCAAACTCGACTGAGCAGAAAGCGCGAAGGCATGTTCGCAACACACAAAAGTTACATGCTCTCGTATCACGCGTTAGCAGAAGGTGGCTCATTATTAGTTGTCAATGTTCATGCGATGAACTTCGTTCGTGTGAACCAATTTTCTCAAGAAATAGAGTTCATCAAAGAAGAGATATTAGGGCACCAAGGACCGCTTATTGTGGCTGGTGATTTTAACGTGTGGAGCCGTCAACGCCGGTTGCGATTGCTGCAATTTTGTCGCAGCGTGGGTCTACGACAAGCTATTATGGTCGACCCTCATCATATTAAAACCTACCGGCAGCACCCTCTCGACTTCATCTTCTACCGCGACCTGTCACTGCAAGGAACCTCAGCGATCGATACAAATAAAGTTTCTGACCATAATCCTCTTTATGCACGATTTAAGTTATAGCGACGCATTCAGCTTGGCTTACAGGTGCTCAGCTAGTACGACCAACTTGTGTCCTTTACAAATAAAAGGTTGCAACAGCTCACCTGTAACTGTATAAATATACAGTGTTTTTTAACTATCCATAAGGATGAACTATGGCGGTAGTAACTCAATACGTTGTTGTGCGAGACGGAGAGGAAAAGATGACATTTACCACGAAAGCTGAGGCCGATGCCCACGACAAGATGTTGGACATGGTCGATGGGCTGCTTCCCCTGCTCGAGCGTAGCGAAACAATCACCGATGAAAAAATGCTTGAAGACCTTGCCGTTTTTCTAGCGCGCGAACGCGAACATGTATTAATTGCCTTAGGCGCAAAAAAACCGGCGAAGAAAAAAAACTCGAAACCTGCGGACGTGCCGGCTAAATGATATTAAGCTGTTATTAAAACGCAGGGCTTCCTCTCAGTGTGGTGGCAACTTGAAATCAAGGCGGTTACCGACTTATGACTCTAGATCAGTGGCTTATTCTCGCAATTCTTGTGGCAACCGTGGTGATGTTCTTGATAGGTCGCTGGCGACACGACATGGTTGCGTTGGCGGCACTTTTAGCCTGCGTTATTGCGGGGCTTGTTGATGGTTCTGCTGCATTCAGCGGCTTTGGTCACCCAGCTGTCATAACCGTGGCCTGTGTACTCATATTGAGTCAAGGCCTACAAAACTCAGGCGCGGTTGACGCTTTAACACGAGTCGCTTTGCCCGCTAATGCAGGTACGACCCTAAGCATCAGTGCGTTGATTGGCTTAGGTGCCCTGCTCTCGGGCTTTATGAATAATGTTGGCGCTATGGCGTTGTTAATGCCAGTTGCCGTACATGTGTCGAAACGGCTTGAGCTCACCCCGGGCCAAGTATTGATGCCCCTCGCTTTCGGTACCATTTTAGGTGGTATGACAACGCTGGTGGGAACACCACCTAATATCATTGTGTCAGGCTTTCGCGCCGAGGCGGGCTTAGGCAGTTTTGGCATGTTTGACTTCACGCCTATTGGCGTTGCCGTGGCCGCGGCGGGCGTGCTTTTTACCGCAGTCATTGGCTGGCGATTGGTACCTGCACGCAAGCAAGCGGGAGTCGAAGGCTTTGAGTCAGGTGCGTACATCACCGAGGTTCGAGTTGACGAAGGGAGCAAGTCTGACGGCTTATCGTTGCATGAGATTGAGGCTGAATTGAAAGATGTCGATGCACAGATAATTGGGATTGTGCAGCGCGAAGTGAAAATCATTGCCGCAAACCCAGGGCGTCGCGTTCATGCTGGCGACATATTAATGCTGGAAGCAGAAGCCGATGCGCTCAAGGATGTATTATCCATACTGGGGCTTAAGCTGGAAGAGTCAGTCGAAGACCAAGAAGAAGAAACTGACTCGAACGATGAAACAAAAACCGACGAAGACGACGACAGCGAAGAGAGCAAACAAAGCGAAATTGTTCTTTTAGAGTTAGTCGTTCAACCTAGCTCTCGACTCGTAGGCCACTCTGCGAAAGACATCCTACTGCGCACGCGATATGGCATTAATTTGCTCGCATTTTCACGCGAGGGTAAGCGTTCAATGAAGCGGCTGCGTGCCATCAACTTTCAATCTGGTGATTTGCTGCTGATGCAAGGCCCACCTGAGGCTATTGCGGAGTTCGCCGCAGACAACGGCTGCGTACCGTTGGCACAACGCGAGCTTCGCATTCCAAGCAAAGCCAAGATTTGGCAAGCTAGTTCAATCATGTTGGGCGCTATCGCTGTCGCCGCGCTTGGGTGGCTTCCAGCCGCGGTGTCGTTTGCTCTTGGTGTACTCGCCTCGATGGCATTGGGAACGGTGTCGCTACGCAAAGTGTACGAAGCGGTCGATTGGCCGGTCATTGTTCTCTTGGGCGCATTGATACCTGTTGCCGGGGCCATGGAATCAACGGGAACCGCTGCGCTCATCGCCACATTCTTGGTCGATAGCGTTGCGCAAGGAAACGCTATCATTGGTTTGCTTGCTATTTTGTTGGTGACGATGTTCTTGTCCGATTTAATGAACAATGCCGCCACCGCAGCGGTGATGTGCCCCATAGCAATCAGTATTTCATCCGTACTCAACGTAAACCCGGATTCATTTCTGATGGCCGTTGCCATCGGCGCTTCGTGTGCGTTTTTAACGCCAATTGGGCATCAGAACAATACGCTGATATTAGGGCCTGGTGGATTCCGATTCGGCGACTACTGGAAGTTGGGCCTACCCATCCAAGTGCTCGTGGTTGCCGTTTCGATGCCTCTGCTTCTTATCGTGTGGCCGCTTTAATTAAACGTAGTTTCAACCGACCAAACCGCAATCAGCCCCGCGCCACTGGCATACGGGGCTCATCGCTGTCTAGAATATGTAAATGAACCCAACGCCGACTTCGGCTTCATAATTATTGCGAGCTATTGGGCTGTCCGAAATATCGTTACTGTATCGCTCATAGAGCGCCTCGACGAAAACCTGCCAATTATCATTGATATAATTACGGTAATTGTAATGCACACCAATTGAACGGAAACCTCCGTCTAGGTTGGTTTCATCCAGACCCGATGCAGTTGCTTGTGCTGCGTCGATGCCAAAGTCAGTATTGGCAAGATCGCTGTCGTGAAAAACCGCAACGACAGAAAGCTCAGAACCAGACCCGTCGATCTGCTCGCCGAAGCGACGACCCACGCCAAAAATACCAAGATTTCCGTTTTCACCGGCTACAACGCGGCCATCCAACCAATAACGCCAGTCAGCATCGAAAGCGCGACGCGCTTGCAATGCGAATTCTACACCTTCCTCTGTGTCACCGAGTCCATCCAACCGGCCGTCGTCGGAATCGCCTTCTTCACGCCCTTCTTCGAACCCCACAATGGCCTCTAATAGCCACGTGTCAGAACGAAGGCCACGCCACCCCAGCGCTTCACCGGCAAAGAAGAAAATGTCATCCCCTCTGCGCCATTGCACTGCACCAGCAGGCTGGATTTCGAAGCCGAACTCATCCGAACCTTCATAGGCAGACTCGTATTCAACACCCAAGCCCAACCCAAAGGCCCAGCCGTCTTGGCCTCTCGTGAAATCGTCAAGCGACGGCAAAGGCACCAAAGCTGCTTTTTCTTCCTGTGCTAATGCTGTCTGAAAGCAAAGGGCACTTGTGCACAATGCCAACAATAGACCTGTAACCTTTTTCATGTGAACTCCTCCAACATGTGTTGGTATATAAAGACTTCTTAAACCATAAGCATATTACTTAAGGATTATAGGAGTAGATCACATACAGTCATTTTATATTTGAAGGCTTGTGGTGAAGCAGCACAACTGCGAGCACGATTCGACGCATTTTTTATCAGGATGTCGATTTCTTCTTTTGTCATTCGATAACTAGAATGAATATCAAAACAAAGGAGAATTTTCATGAGTAAACCGACAGGTACTGTGCAACTGCACCGAATTATTAAAGCTCCGGTTGAACGTGTTTATCGTGCCTTCACAGACAAAAGTGCACTTGAATATTGGTCGCCACCTTATGGCTTTACCGGCACCATCCATCACATCGATGTGCGTGAGGGAGGCGGTTACAACATGTCCTTCAACAATTTCACCACAGGCTCAAGTCATTCGTTTACGGTTAAATACGTTGAGATTGTTCCGAACGAACGTATCCGTCATACCGATAGCTTTGATAGCGGACCAATGGCCGATGTAATGGATGTTCTCGCAACCTTCAAGCCGGTCGCATGCGGCACTGAACTGAAGATTGTGCAAGCAGGGATCCCTGCCGAAATTCCCGTCGAGTTTTGTTACGCTGGTTGGCAAGAGTCATTAGCGCAACTTGCACATTTGGTTGAGCCTGACGTGCCTGACTTCCCTGAAGAGTGAGAAATGCCATGAAATATTTATGTTTAGTGTATGCCGATGAAAATCAACTACACAGTTTGCCAGAGAGTCCGGAGGACTCCGAGTGTTTCGCTTACACACAGCGCACGGAGGCCGCAGCAACATTTTTAGCTGGCGAGGCATTGCAGTCTGTGGATACAGCTACCACGGTACGCCCTCGCGGTGACAAGGTAACCATTACCGACGGCCCTTTTGCAGAAACCAAAGAGCAGCTTGTCGGTTTTTATATGATTGAAGCGAATGATCTTGACGCCGCCATTGACTACGCCAAAGGCATTCCGGCGGCCCGGGTTGGTAGCATAGAGGTGCGTCCGGTACGCCAACTGGACGTATAGAATCGGTGCCCGGGCTAAGCACAGAACAACAGATTGCGCTGATCTATCAGCACGAATCCCGGCGTATTTTAGCCACCCTCATTCGCTTGCTAGGCGACTTTGAGCTGGCCGAAGAAGCCTTACAAGATGCTTTTTCTGCGGCGTTGACACAATGGCGAAGCGATGGCATTCCTGATCAGCCCAGAGCATGGCTGATCTCCACTGGCCGTTTTAAAGCGATTGATAAGCTTCGCCGTGATCAGCGCTTTCGCGAATTACAACCAAGCCTAAACTTACTCGCACAAGACGAAGTTCCGCTCACCGCGCGTGCCATTGAAGATGATCAGTTAAGGCTGATTTTTACCTGTTGTCACCCTACTCTTGCTGAACCCGCACGCGTAGCACTTACGTTACGCGAGGTGTGCGGAATGACCACTGAACAAATTGCACAAGCCTTTCTGCTGTCCACCCAAACCGTGGCACAGCGTATTGTCCGGGCAAAGAAGAAGATACGACAGGCACGAATTTCGTTTGAAATCCCCGAAACAACACAGATGGCTGAACGCTTAGATGCCGTGTTACAAGTGATTTATCTCGTTTTCAATGAGGGCTATCTTTGCTCAAGTGGCGACACCCTCATTAACAGTAAATTGATGGCCGAAGCGCTGCGCCTAGCTCGCCAACTGGTGCGCGACATACAGCACACCGAAGCACAAGGGCTGCTCGCTTTAATGTTATTTCAACATGCACGTCATTGCGCGCGCCTTGCTGACGACGGGCGTTTATTAACCTTAGAAGAGCAAAATCGAGAACTTTGGAACTCGGCCCAAATTCAAGAAGCGGATACCTTGCTTCGGGACATCCTTCCGCGCGCTGACATTGGCCGCTTCACCTTGCAAGCTGCTATCGCTGGTTTACATGCTGACGCCAAAAGTTTTGCACATACCGATTGGCGAGAAATCTTGGCTTTTTATGACTTGTTGCTACAACGGCACCCTTCGCCTATTGTCGCGCTGAACCGCGCAGTGGTAGTCAGTAAAACTTCAGGTCCGCAAGCAGCGTTGCAACTTGTTGATGAACTTCATCGCAGCGGCGTGTTATCCGACTATCGGCTGCTTCATGTCTTTCATGCCGACCTTCTTCGGCAACTTGGTGATAACCATGCCGCTGAACAAAGCTATCACCGTGCATTGGCGCTTACCCTGCAAGATGCCGAACGTGCCTTCCTTTATGAACAACTAAATCGCCTAGACACGTCGATTTAAACATTCCTTGTTCGACTAACAAGTACGTTATGAAAATTCATAGCGCACTACAATTCAACTAGAGGAATAATAATCATGCAACCTATAGAAACAATGATACGCCGCTTTAGCAGCGCATGGGCAACCTTCGACACGGACGTGATTCTCGACGCCGTTACCGATGATTTTCGCTTTGGTATGGCTAATAGCGACGAAGTGATAAAAGGCAAAACAGCTTTCGCAGATTGGCTTCATAAAATGGGCAGCGGGGATGGCGGCAAAGCCACAATTACCCACCGCCAATTTTTGTTGGATGGCGATCGCGCGGTGCTGACAGGTGATCTTGAAATAACCTGCGAACTCGGCACTGAGCGTTTAGCCTTTTGTGATGTTTACGAATTAAACGGCAGCAAAATTAAAGGCCTTACGGCTTATCTTGCCAAGTATGGTGAGACCATAGCATGCCCAGCGTAACGCGAATTAAGGTTTATTTATTAGCCCTTAAGGTGGAGGACGGTGGTAATTGGCGCCGCTATTGATGATAATCAATAGCGGCACTCTACATATCAGAAAAACGATTCGCTGTTTGCACCATTCGCTTTATCTCGTTTTCTTCAACATCTTTAATCGTATCAAGCAGCTCCTTGGCACTATCTGTGTCAACTCGAGAATAAAGGTGCTCGAAGAGTTCAATGACGTGATTATGATGTTCTACGGTTCTGTCCATAATATGCGCCATATCCTGCTCTTGGTATGGCGATTCACAATGGCCATGCTCAATGATTGGGTGTTTATCCATATAGTCATAACACCAAGTATTTAAGGCTTTCTTGTCAGCTGTATTTTCAAACCCTTGAACAATACGGGCAAGACTCCCTTCATGATCGGCTAAATAACTGAGGATCATCTGCGCACGTTCATCTTTGTTCAGCTTAGAACAGTGCTTTAAGCAATCCTTTAAATTTTTATGGAAAGAAACGGTCCAATTCAGCACATCTCTAATCGTTTCGACTTGCATGTGAATAGTCCTAGATGTCATCAATTTTTCTTATACTACGTCGCGAAAAATCCCCTGCTCATTAATGACGCTAGACCATGTTTTATTAATTTGCAAAAGAGCACGTTGCGCAAGAGCAGGCTAACCAGAAAAATAAATAGTTGCATTCTTACTAGGCGTCACCTAGTATACTTTACTGTGTCATATACAGTATGCGGTACACAGTACTTATTAGGATTCCACATGACAACAGCACAACTGGATAAACTGAAGCTTGAACTTAGGCGTGGCGTGTTAGTTTTGGCGGTACTCGCATCGTTAAAAACACCGCACTACGGCTACTCATTACGCAAGCAACTGCATGAAGCAGGTGTCGACATTGACGAAGGCACACTGTACCCACTTATTCGCAGACTGGCTGATCAAGGCTTACTTGATAGTGAATGGCAACAAGGTGAAGGCCGCGAACGCCGCTACTATCATTTGTCGGAACTTGGCGCTGAATTACTTGAGCAACTCATTCAAGAATGGCAGACATTAAATGGTGCTGTTACCCCTTTGCTAACCGGTAACAACGATAAGGAGAATAACTAATGGATATGGTAGAACGCTATATAGCAGCAGTACAGCGCGAGCTTCCTGAAGATAAACGCGATGATATCGGCCGCGAATTAAAGGCCAATATCCTTGATCAAATAGAGGCTCTCGAAGCGCAACAGGGTCAGTTCAATGATAGTGATGTGTCCAGTTTGCTCATTTCCATGGGGCACCCGCGAGACGTTGCTATAACGTATTACCCACCCAAGCCACTTATTGCTTCTTCATTAATGCGACTCTACGCAAGCACCTTATATATGGTGCTTGGCGTACTCTTTGTTATCTCAGTCATAGAAGTAACCAGCACCTGGTTGGGTGGTAGCAGCATGGGCATAATTCGCTTTGTTTTCGCCATTGCCAGCGACTTCATCAATAGCGCCTTTTTCGCATTCAGTGCAATCACAATTTCCTTTGCAGTAATGTCTCGCAGTCAAACCAACGAAAATAAACCTCGCACTTGCCGTTGGAGTCCAGAGAAACTGCCGACTGCCAGCAAAAGTTGGCAACATATCGGCTTAGACAACATTTTCACTGACTTAGCCACCCTGCTTTTTTTGATTCTACTCATATGGTATCCCCTGTGGCGAAACGATAGTAATTCGTTATTCTCTACCGAGGCCCTGCAAATTTTACGTTGGTTCACTCCGGTGATTGGTGTGGCGGTAGTTCACAGCCTATGGCAACTTCGTGTGCGACTGTGGAGCGCTAGCATGTTATGGCTGAATATAGGTGTGAACACTGCTTTTTTAGTGGTTTCACTTATTTTGATGCAGACTCAAGTGCTCCAGATTGAGACTCTGCCAACTCTCGACGATTGGGGAATAAACGTTGCCCAGTATGGCATTAACACAATTTTGATTGCAGTTGCGGTTATTTCTTCGTACGAAGTTATACGTGATGCGCGCCGAATTCGGCGCTTGTGAAAGTCATCTGAGCACGCAAGCTAAGCGCGGCAGTCGCCACAAATATCGGTTGTTGCCGCGTAAGCGAAGCTTTTTGCCAACAGGTGCCGCACTGATTCATCGCAGTAATGCTTGCGGGTTACATGCATGTGTGAGCGCAAGCGTCCTTTCAAAACGTTATTGCCAACATCTGTCAGCAAAGGATTATTTGGATCGGTTGTTGGCCCTGAAGCTTTTGCTTTTAGTTCGGGTGGCAAAGCCAGCACCGGTATTGTAGCTGACAATTGTGCGGCCATAAAAAACGCTATCGAATACCGTTCAACGCCGTGTATGGGGCTCTCAACTTTATGATTTGTCGCTTTCAATAAGCCATTAGAAGCGAGCTCTAAGAGCTCACCAATATTAACAACCAGCGCACCAGGAATGGGCGCGACGTCAATCCATTCATTACCACGTTCAACTTTAAGACCACTTTGTGAGTCTTGCATAACGAGCGTGAGGTATCCGGGGTCTTTATGCGCGCCTACACCTTGCTGCTGTGACTCCTGCGCAGGATAACGAATCAGCTTAGCGTGTGTATAGGGTTGTCCACCAATAGTATGGTCGAGTGCATTGCGATCTACGCCTAACGACTCACAGAGTTTCTGCAGTAAATTAACTGTTATGCCGCTTAACTTACGTTGCAGTGTCGTTAATTCAGGCTTGAGCTTCGGCATGGTGGTAGGCCATAAGTTCGGCCCAATGAGCTTTTGCCAAGGGTACTGCAACTGTTGCTCAGGCAGTGCCTGTTCTTCATTCATCCAATCAAATTGCTCACGGGCATCAAGACGACCTGCGGTCATTTCGTTGCCCATGGCGTTATAGCCACGAAAATGGGGCGACTGAATCATATCAACCGTTTGTTTTTCTTCCGCCGAGAGCTGAAAGAACGCACGACTCAACGCAAGGTACTCTTGTTGAGCGTCACGCGTTATGCCGTGATCAACAAGGTAGAAAAATCCGACTTCGCTGGCAGCGTGGCGCAATTTATTCAAGCCATCGTCGGAATCGAGCGATGCCATAGAAATAATCGGTAATGTCGCAGCGTTCATAAGCGCCTCCTATTAGCGTAGTGGCGCTCAATATATGACACTAGCTATAATTTATGAACGAACGAATCCGTCTATGTTAGATTGTTTCGCTATAGCCAGAGGCTTTTAGTATTCTGGGGCTGGCGTTTTCTCGCGTGCGCAGGCTAGTCCTGCGCTTTATTCAAGGCCTGAATTGCGAAGCTTCCTAACCAATGCCCGCCTTCGTAGCTGTCACCAATCAAGTTCGGGTACGAATACGCCATGTGCGCGTCTGCCACAGCACTCAAATGTGCATATTGTGGGAATTCGTTTGCTAAGGCATAAAGGTTCCAGGCACGGCTGAAATTTAAACCGTCCAAGTGCACCAGTTTACCGTCGCTGCGGTCACTTACTTTACCCACTTCTAAGCTGTAATTTTTGTCAGCCAATTGCGGCATAAATACGTTTAACCATGTCAAAAACTCTTGCTTGGACAACACCCGTTGCATCAAGCCTATCTCCTCAAGACACGGTGAAATAAAATCATAACCACTCGGCTCCCAGCTGATTGGGCAGTCTTTATCAGCAATAAAGTAGTGTTTGGCACGCTGTTCAATCAACATCTGCAGTTCGCTCAGCTCATGATTGACGGCGTAGTCATAAGCGAAACTTAAGCCAAAAGCGGTATTGGTGTGCTCACCCACGCGCACTGGGTAGAGTAATTGTGGCAAGAATTTGAGATAACGATCAATAATAACGTCCGTCAACGGCTGTAAATTAGCAGCCAATTCTTGTCCAAGCGGGTCTTCCCATGCGTTCAACTCGTCCGACAGCTTTAACAGCCACGCCCAGCCATAAGTACGCTCGAACGTTTTATTAATCTCCTTGCTAAAGAATGCTGCTTCGCGCAGACCATTCTCTTGTGTGATATTACGTTTTAACACGTCTCGCGCCTGTTCGGCGTTTGCCATATCCGGAAATTGTCGTAACAACGTTACCAACGACCAGTAACCATGGGCTGCGCTGTGCCAGTCAAAGCACCCATAAAATATCGGATGATGTTCCGAAGGCTCCTGCAAATCTTCAGCACTGCCAAGCACAATACCGGTTTTATACGGGTAAGGCGTTTCAACACAGTGTAGGGGTAGCGCCACTAACTTATCTGCTTCGCTTAGCGTTAACTTGTGCTCCGAGTTATTGCTGGCGAACGCTTGGCCAGAAAACCCAAATGCTAGAAATAATGCACTGCTGATAAGGTAGCTTTTGTTCATCTTATTTCCTTTCTGAAAGTTGAGTTAATTCTGAGGATATGCGCTACAGCTTAAAACAAATGACCGGCCATTGTTGACATTAATTTTGCGGTTCGGCTGCCTGCCCAGTAAACTCAATATACAACCAACAAAAAAACAACTGAGTGAAGTTATGGCTGCTTTTGGTAGTGTATTTATGCCTGAAATGGCGCTGAGCACCTTCAATGGTGAGCACTGGAGCGCAGCGCAAAACGTGGCGGCAGATAAAATTAGCCTGCACCCGGGCGCCCATGTACTGCATTATGCCAGCACCTGTTTTGAGGGGCTGAAAGCGTTTCGGCATGAAGACGGGTCGATTAATATTTTTCGAATGGATGCGAATATTAAGCGCTTAGCTCAAAGTACCCGCTTACTGACGTTGCCTAAGTTTTCTCCGGAGTTAATTGAAGAAATGATTGTTGGCATCGTCAAACGTTTTGCCACTGAAGTGCCAGCGCCTCCGGGCTCTATGTACATTCGCCCCACCCATATCGGAACTGAGCCAACTATAGGCAAAGCGGCAGCACCAAGCGCAACATCAATGCTCTATGTACTTCTTTCACCAGTCGGTGACTACTTTAGCGGCGGTGCGAAACCACTGCGTTTATTACTGGAAGAAGACGGCATGCGCTGTGCGCCGCATATGGGCATGGTCAAAAGTGGCGGCAATTACGCCAGCGCCTTACAACCCATTCTACAAGCGAAGCAGGCGGTAAATGCCGACCAGGTTCTGTTTTGTCCAAATGGTGATGTGCAAGAAACGGGAGCTGCGAACTTCCTTTTAATCGATGGCAATGAAATTATTACCAAAGACCTGGATACTAGCTTTTTACACGGCATTACGCGCGACTCATTGTTAACGCTGGCGCGCAATATGGGCATGCAAATAAGTGAACGAAAGCTTAGCGTGGATGAGCTGCTAGAGCGCGCCAGCAAGCCGCATACCGAAGCATCATTGTCAGGTACCGCAGCGGTGATGACGCCGATTGGCACCTTAATCCACAACGGCAAAGAGTATACCGTGGGCAATGGTGGTGCGAAAACGCCAACAATTGATAAGCTTCGCAGCGCGTTAAACGCGCTGCAATGGGGGAAAGCGCCCGACCCTTACGGCTGGCTAACCCGCGTTTAGCTGCCGGGCTTGCGGTAGTGGCTTGTTAGAGTTGCTGCCGCAGGTAATCATCATAAGTGCCTGAGAAATCACGCATGCCCTGATCAGTTAGCTCAATAATGCGCGACGCCAGCGATGACACAAATTCGCGGTCATGGCTAACAAACAACAAGGTGCCTTCGTAATGCTCAAGCGCCAAATTTAGGGCTTCGATGGATTCCATATCCAAGTGGTTGGTTGGTTCATCCATAATCAAGATGTTTGGCCGTTGCATGATCAATTTGCCAAATATCATGCGGCCTTTTTCACCACCCGAAAGAATGGTGACCGGCTTTTTAATGTCGTCTTGCGAAAACAGCATACGCCCCAGCACACCGCGTATAGCCTGCTCGTCATGATGCGGTTGTTTCCATTGGCTCATCCAATCAAATACGCTGATTTTATCTTTAAACCAGTCTGCGTGGTCTTGTGCATAGTAACCAATACTGACGTTTTCAGACCATTTGATAAGCCCACTTTCTGGCGTGTGTTGGCCGACTAAGCATTTCAGCAAGGTGGTTTTACCGATACCGTTGGCGCCCAAAATAGCGACTTTTTCGCCGACTTCAATCATTGTGCTCAGGTTTTTTAGCACCTTCAAATCATCAAAAGACTTATTCAAGCCTTCTATTTCTAGCGCCAGCCGGTAGAGCTTCTTCTCTTGCTCAAATCGAATGAAGGGGCTGACGCGGCTCGAGGCCTTTACCTCAGCGAGCTGAATTTTTTCAATTTGCTTAGCCCGCGAAGTTGCTTGTTTTGCTTTTGAGGCATTCGCAGAGAAACGACTCACAAACTGTTGCAGTTCGGCAATTTTCTCTTTCTTTTTCGTATTTTCATTCAATAGCTGCTCGCGTGCTTGAGTAGCTGCAAACATGTATTGATCGTAATTACCTGGGTACACGCGCAATTCGCCATAGTCGATATCCGCCATATGCGTACACACACTATTTAAGAAGTGACGGTCGTGCGAAATAATGATCATGGTGGCTTGACGTTCGTTGAGCACATTTTCAAGCCAACGAATGGTGTTGATGTCCAAGTTGTTGGTGGGTTCGTCAAGCAGCATGATGTCCGGTTCAGAAAACAGTACCTGCGCCAGCAATACCCGAAGCTTAAGACCTGGTGCAATATCACTCATTAATCCAAAGTGCGCTTCCAGCGGTATACCAACGCCAAGCAATAATTCGCCCGCGCGCGACTCAGACGTGTAACCGTCCATTTCTGCAAACGCTACTTCAAGGTCCGCAACACGCATGCCGTCGTCTTCACTCATTTCGGCCATACCATAAATGCGGTCACGCTCCGCCTTGACCTTCCACAGTTCTTCGTGGCCCATGATGACGGTGTCAATTACACTGTATTGCTCATAAGCGAACTGGTCTTGGCGTAATTTACCGACGCGCATATTCGGCTCAACCGAAACGTTGCCGGCTGATGGCTCAAGCTCACCACTAAGAATGCGCATAAACGTAGATTTGCCGCAGCCATTTGCGCCAATCAAGCCGTATCGATTGCCTTCGCCAAACTTAACAGAGATATTTTCAAAAAGAGGTTTTGCACCAAATTGCATGGTGATATTTGCAGCAGAAATCACGTTGTACACCCGAACAAAAAATAGGCGCGTAATCTACGTGTTTTAGCGGCAAATTACAAAGGAAGTTTACGGTGTTGTGGCTAGTCGATGCTTATACTTCTTACTAGCCTTGATTTCCTTGTGTTTTTACCTTTTGCCACATAGTCTTAACGTCAGGCGCTTTAAAGGATATAACACCCATGCCCGAACACAAAATTTAACGAGGACGATTTGAACCCTAGCCTTCCTGTTATTGTAATACCAGCCTTTAACCCTGATCAGCGGTTGCTGAATGTGGTTGCTGACTTACAAAATCATCGAGAACTGTTTGAAGCGATTGTGATTGTGAATGATGGTAGCGAGAGCACCGAGATATTCACTGCCATCCCACCAGCGGAAAACCTGCATGTGCTGAGCCATGATGATAACTGTGGTAAAGGTGCAGCATTAAAAACAGCTTTTCGTTGGGTTCGTACGCACAAGCAAAGCGCACAGGGCGTAGTCACCGCGGATGCCGATGGCCAGCACTTACCAGAAGACATTGTGAAGGTTTTACAAGCCTTTAAACAACAGCCTCAAGCTCTCTGGCTAGGCAGCCGTAATTTCAAAGAAAAAGGCATCCCGTTTCGATCAAGGCTTGGCAATACCTTCGCTCGTTATACCTTTCAGCTCGGATTACGGATAAAGGTACCGGATACCCAAACTGGGCTTCGTGGCATTCCCAATGGTTTACTCGATGACCTTATCAACACACCCAGCAACCACTATGAATTTGAGTTGGACATGTTGATTCTGGCTAAGCGTCAAGGCCTTCAGCTCTGCAGCACCGAGATTACCACTGTGTATGAACAAGACAACGCCAGTAGCCATTTTAAACCGCTGCAAGACTCCATAATTATTTATAAAAATTTCCTTAAGTTCTCTGGCGTCGGTATTGCGTCGGCTGGCATCGACTACGGCCTGTTTGCCCTGATTTATGGCTTAACCGGAGAGATTTTAGTCGCTATCGCGGCCGCCCGTTTGGTCTCAGGTATCTTTAATTTCACATTAAATCGTCAATGGGTGTTCGGTCGCGGCAGTTCGCTAACCCGTGATGCGACAAAATATACGCTGCTTGCGGTGATCTTGGTGGGCCTCAACTATGTCTTTACCAAGGGGCTTTTATGGGTCGGTGTTACGCCCTTTATTGGCAAGCCTCTAGCAGAAGTTATTGTGTTCCTGCTGAGCTATCGCTTTCAAAAGAAACTTGTTTTTGGCAATAGCACGCACTAAAACGCATTACCTTTTCTTAGCGTTTTGTTCTATAAATAATTCATTGTTCGCTTACAGTGTGTAAGCGACTTCATGCGAGATGACAATTATGTTGAATGAATTCAAAAAGTTTGCCATGAAAGGCAACGTTGTCGATATGGCGGTAGGTATTATTATCGGGGGTGCCTTTAGCACCATCGTAAAAAGCTTTGTCGCCGACATTATCATGCCACCTATTGGCCTCATGCTCGGCGGTGTCGACTTCACCGATATGTTTATAGTATTACGCGAAGGTGTTGAGACCGCTGGCCCCTACGTTGCGCTCGCTGACGCTCAAGCTGCAGGGGCTGTCACCATCAACTACGGTGTGTTCATTACCAACACCATCAGCTTTATTATTGTAGCCTTTGCCGTGTTTTGGCTCATTAAAGGCATGAACAGCTTACGCACGAAAGAAGAGCCCGCGCCAGTCACCACTAAAAACTGCGAATTTTGCTGCTCTTCAATTCCGTTGGCCGCGAAGCGCTGCCCTGCTTGTACCTCCGAATTGCCGACCCAAAACTAAAGCTGTGTAGCCAGAAACGGGATATAAACAATCACGTTCAACGGAAACGTAACCCCCAGAGATGCCAACATTGCTTTACTGATGTTGGCATCCGGGATTGCTGCACGGATGGCCGCGGGCGCGGCAATATACGAAGCGCTTGCCGTTAGTGCTGCCAAGATCAACACGCTGCCTGGCTGTAAACCCAAATAACTACCAAGTAACAGCCCCGGCCACACTAATGCAAGTGGCGCTAGCGCAGCAAACACAACCAAACGCCAATGCTCAAGCGGTAAAGGCCGGCAGATTCGGGCGGTCGTTAGTCCCATTTCGAGCAGGAATAACGCCAACAAGACTTTGAACCCATCAACGACCAACGGTGATATTGCACTGAGCCCACTTGGGCCATACAGCCACCCCAGGGCTACCCCACCCATCAACAAAATCACGCCACGACTGGTAAATGCTTCGTGCCATATGGCCAGCATATTCGTATTTTTACCCTCTTCTCCCAGCTTCCAATGATACAGCGCTAGCATCACAATAATTGCCGGTAACTCGAGTATCACCAGATACAGTGTGGTATCAGCCGATATTGGTAAGTTAAAACTTTCAGCTAAGGCCCAAGCGACCGCGAAGGTTCCCGCACTTACTGAACCATAGTGAGCGGCGATACTAATCGCATCAACGTGGGCGAGACGCACCCATTTTTTCAGTACGGGCAACAGGATAATTGGAATCACTAGGCCAAGCAGCATGATGGCAGCTAAGTGCGACCAAACAATTGTCTGCTGTTCGCTGTGTAGCGCTAAACCACCTTTGATACCAATACTCAGCATCAATAATATTGAAAGAATTTCATAAATCTGACCCGGCACTTTCAAGTCTGACTTGACGACGCCCGCGATAAGACCAAGGATAAAAAATGCAATGACAATATCTGGCATAAAAAGTCCTGTTGTTTAAATTGCGCGCCAGTATGCAAAAATATGTGTATTATTAAAAATAAATAAAACAGTTGTTATGCATAGATAATCATCTATACATTAATTTTAAGGTTATGCCATGGATATTCGCCATCTCAATTTCCGATTGCTGGAAGTATTCACGCAGGTTGTTGAACAGCAAAGTATCTCCGGTGCTGCGCGGCAACTATATCTAACTCAACCTACGGTTTCATCTCAGATCCGCCGCTTAGAAGAGGTTTTTGACAGTAAGTTACTGCTGCAACAGGGTCGACGCATGGTGCCAACAGCTGCGGGTCAAGAGCTTTACAAAGCCGCCGGAGACTCCATTCGTCGATTAAGAGATTGTGGTGAAAAATTGTCAGCCATAAAGGGCGGAATCGCTGGTCAGTTGAATATTGCACTGGTGAACACCGCACAATATGTTCTTCCCCAGTTGGTTGCTCAATTTAACCGTCATTACCCAGATATTCAGGTAGAACTGAGTATTGGCAATCGCGAGTCGACATTGCAGCGATACTTTTCAAATAAAGATGATATTTATTTGTTTAGTCACCCGCCAACGGATGAAAATGCCGAAGCTTATGCCTTTATGCAAAATCAGTTGGTGCTGATTGCGCCGCCAACACATTGGGCAGCAAAACAGAAAGACCTTGATTTTCATGCCTTACACAATGAGCGATTTTTAATTCGAGAAAGTGGCTCAGCAACGCGTATGGTTTTCGACACATGGCTTGCAGGCCAAGGAATTCAACTCAGCCATCGTACACAAATTGAAAGCAACGAGGCCATTCGTTTAAGCGTTGCCTCAGGCAGCGGCTTAGCGGTTCTCTCCCAACATATCGTTGAGCATGGTAGCGACCCGGTTGCTACGCTTAATGTGAAAGGTTTTCCACTTCCCGGACAGTGGTATATTGTGAGCCGTCGTGACAGCATGCGGCAGCAAATTATTGACCATTTTCGTGATATTGCACTCGCAAACGTAAATTCGCCGCGTTAAGTTATTCATTGAACCGTCGAGGAGTTCTACATGCCGGTAAATCAAAATGAGTTAAGTACCCAGCAAACCCCGTTCTTGCTCATTGACCATGCGCGGTTTATGCGTAACCTTACTTACCTTCAGCAGCGAATTTCGGAACGTGGCTGTGCTCTGCGGCCTCACCTCAAAACATTACGTTCCGTTGACGCTGCTCATGACATGCTGCCCAATATGAATTCGCCGGCCACTGTATCAACGTTGGCGGAAGCTGAGGCATTTGCCGATGCGGGCTATACCGATCTGCTCTATGCCGTTGGTATAACAAGCAACAAATTGGAACGAGCGGCCGCATTAATAAAACGGGGCATTAATTTTCATATTTTGCTCGACAGCCTCGAGCAAGCGCAAGCCGTTACCCAATTCGGGCAGAAGCATGATGTTGTGTTTTCCGTATTTATAGAAATTGATAGTGATGGTCATCGGGCTGGTCTTGCACCCAATAACCCCCTGGTTGTTGAAATAGCTAAACATGTTCATGCCAATGGTGCGCAATTAACCGGTGTTATGACGCACGCTGGCGGCTCATACTCTTCAGATTCTGTTGATGAAATTCGAGCGGCGGCCGCACAAGAATGCGAAGCGGCTCGTAATGCTGCCGAGGCAATTCGTGCAGCAGGAGTTCCTTGCCCAATTGTCAGCGTCGGCTCGACACCCACTGCACATTTTGCTGAAGACTTTACCGGCATCAGTGAAGTTCGAGCTGGTGTTTATACCACGTTCGACTTGGTTATGCTGAACCTTGGCGTTTGTAGCCTTGATGACATTGCCATGTCAGTGGTAACCACCGTGATTGGTCATAATAAAGAGAAAAACTGGGTGTTGATAGATGCTGGCTGGATGGCGTTATCGCGCGATCGTGGCACTGCAAGCCAGCGCATTGATTATGGATATGGTTTAGTTTGTAAGGATTCTGGCGCCCCCTATGAAGGGGTTTGTGTCACATCGGTCAATCAAGAACATGGCGTCATTGCATTGCCGGCAACACACACCGTTAATGAGTTTCCTATCGGCGCACAGCTGCGGATACTTCCCAATCATGCGTGTGCAACGGCAGCCATGCATCAACACTATATGGTGTTAAAGAATACCGATGAGCTCGAAGTTTGGCCCCGTATATTGGGCTGGTAAAACAACGTTAGCGTTTGTATTGCGTTGGGCAATACGCGCGTGAAACAGCCGGGTTCCTTAATTGTTCATGTTTGGTCGCCCGGCCTTGCACGCGTTTACGCCAAAGCTTAAATGAGTTGTGCTTTAATTGCTGACGCATCAGTTGAATAACTTGCGATTCATTGAGCTGATACAAGCGCTCTATTGCTTCGAATGCGGTGCGATCTTCCCAAGCCATCTCAATAACACGAGAAATATCAGTCTCGGTCAGGTTTTCAAACGCAGATCGCTTCATAACTAGCTCTCTGCGACGAGTAGATGGCCAGTTTTCACGTAGATAATGGTTTCTTTTTCTACGAATGGTGTATGCGCGCTATTGTGTGGACTACGTATCCATGTGCCTGCCGGATAGCGGCCGTGTTCATCCATAAACTCACCACTAAGTACGAGTATTTCTTCGCCACCAAAATGACGATGCGATTTAAATACCTCGCCTGCAGGCCATTTCACTAACGCACAGTGCTCTGTCTCGAAGCTGTGTAAGGGCATGACTTGCAGCCCCCCTTGGCCCTGCAGCCACGGGCTGGTGTTGGTGTTAATTCGCACCGTGGCGTCATCAGAACTGGAAAACTGGTGCAACTTCACAAATAACGTGCAGCCTTCATCGCTAAATGGCGCGTGTTGTGAACCTGGTGGATTTCGAATATAGGTGCCAGCCGGATAGTCTCCCTTCTCGTCGGAGAACACCCCCTCAAGTACAAAGATTTCTTCGCCCAACGGATGCTGATGCGTCGCGAATTTGGCACCGGGTGCATAACGGACAATGCTGGATGCACGCCCACGTTCTGCATCTTCTCGTTCCAAGGGTTTACGCTCAACCCCTTCAGCAGGGCTTGGCTGCCAATCAGCTTCGGCGCTGCGCACAACAACTTTTTTTGAGAAATCCATATTAATCATGGCGATACTTATTCCAGTTCAATTCGGCTTATTGACTACACATTAATACTAATAAAGGCAGTTTACAGATCGCTACGACGAAAATTTGGCGGTAGCAACAATGATAGGGCACAATGATTATCTTTGTAATGTTAAAGCACATGTAAAGCACCTTACATAAAGTCATTTTGTAAACTAATTTATAGTTGTGAATAATCGATTCACGATGGAGAAATATTTTATGAAAACTTTAAATCTAGCTGGTTTACTTATGTGTTGCGCATTGGCTTTGCCGGCAGTCGCACAACAAACTCAGTCAACTAAACAAGAACAGGCGACCGAGCAAGCAAAAGAGCGATCAAAAATGATGACCGAAGCCGAGCGTGAAGCACGCATGGCTGAAATGGAAGCGGCACGCGAGCAGCGTAAAGCAGAGATGGAAATGCGCATGAATGAGCGCAAAGAAACGCAAGAATACAATTCTGAAATGGGTAGAAATGAGCGTAAAAGCTTGGAGCAAATTCATAAAGAAGAGCAAAAAGCGCTGCAACAAAAGCATAAGGAAGAGTGGCTGATGATGCGCGAAATGCACAAGCAAGAACGTGAAGCCCAAAAAGAAATGGAAAAAGCGGAAAAAGAGCAACGTAAAAACTCAAAAGACCGTAAGAAAGATAACGGTAACTAATATTAACCTGCATGCGGTTTCGCTAAAGATGAAAATATATGTGGATGCGGATGCATGCCCAACAGTTATTAAAGACATTCTGTACCGTGCGGCTGAGCGAAAGCAGCTTGAGCTGATACTTATCGCCAACCAGCCGCTACGGGTTCCGCCTTCACGGTTTATTTCGGCTCGCACAGTCAGCAGCGGGTTTGACGTTGCCGATGATGAGATTGTGCGTTTGTTAGAAGCTGGTGATTTAGTGATTACAGCCGACATACCGCTTGCTGCAGAAATTATTGAAAAAGGTGGGCAGGTATTAAGCCCACGAGGTGAACTATTCACCAAAGAAAATATCCGTGGGCGGTTAAATATTCGCGACTTTATGGACACCATGCGCGCCAGCGGCGTGCAAAGCGGCGGCCCGCCCCCGTTAAATCAGCGTGACCGCATGCAGTTTGCCAATCATTTAGACCGAATTTTGGCGCGCGCTTAAGCTACGTTCGCGTCATAGTGGCTCAGCAACAGTTGCTGCGCTTGCGCCAGTGGTTGCTCAGCGTTAATAATCTCGGTCTCATGGCTTGCTAATAAGTCCATCATCACTTCGTTATCTTCGCGGCCCTGCCACATTTTCACGTAAGTGCCCTGCTTATAACCGCGCTGTTGGCGCAGATTATTCAACGCGTTTTTACCAATGTAGGTTAAATAAACCGTATTGGCATCGCCGTAAGCATCCACTAAAGCAGAAAACAATTTATCGAAAAAAGCCGCGCCACACTGCAACGGCTTCTCGCTCGTACCGTCTTGTGCCAGTGCAACGATCAATTCTTTTCCGTCTGCAATAGGTGCTTTGCCGGTTGCGCCGGCTAGCACTAATGCCGCAACCTCTTCAGCTGCCTGGTCATGATTTAAGCCGCGTGCACATGCATTCTCAACTGCATCCGAAATTGCAAAGTGCAGAATATCAATCAGCTCCATGTTGGCTTGCGCCCAGTCGGCAGATTGTTTTTTCCACCACTTGTAGGCGGTGTGTTCAAAGTATTCGCCTAACTCGACCAAAATCGCTTTCACGTCATCACGCTTCACTTGCGGGTTTTCGGGATAGGCAGGATCGATTACTTGATTGAAGGCAATTTGCATTTCAATCAATTGTTTTGCTTGTTCTGGGGTCATGGTTTGCTCATTTTCTGAGTGTTCATTGGTCTGAATAGAGACAAGATTACCATCGCCATGGTATCGGTTAAAGCGCCTATTTTAATTCAGCGAAAACCAGTCCTTCGGCGGTGGCTGTTACTTCACGAAGTAACGCATCCGGCTTAGCGTCTTCGGTATAACAGCACAACATATAACCGTTGCTAAACGCATGCTCAGCACGCTGTTGATAGTCATCTACTGGGCGCTTTAACGTGCTCAGTAACAATCCCTGCTCGGCTTTCGTGACCGCTTCTGCGAGCGTCCATCGCTGATAAAACAGCTGCCAGTCTGAGCCATCCAGATTCGAAAAAAAGCCGTCTTGGTATTGTTCCACCAACTCGACCAAGCGCCGCCGCGGCTTCACAACTTCAATATCAACACCGACAACATATTCTGGGCTTGCGGCGACCAGAACACCGCCCTTGGTATGGCTAATCGAGCATTGCCACTGTTGCCCGCCGACGCTCAGCAGTGGCGCGCCATTGTCTTGACGCGAAATAGCGACCGCACCGGCTGCGCAATGCCATTGCTGACAGACCAGCCAACGTAAAAAGCCACGCCCAGCAAGAAATTGCTGTTGGCGTGGCTGTTGTCGATAAAGCAGCGCAGCTTCTTGTTCAGCCGAAGTTACCCACGCATCAAGTGCGGGCAATACGGTATTAAAGTCTGTCGAAAAGGCTGTCGCTATCATTCATCTTAAGCTGTTATTTGTTTACGCTAGTGTAACGCAAATAAGGCTTAACTGTTTTAAATCCTTGCGGGAATTTCTTCTCAGCTTCTTCCATAGAAACGCTTGGTGGAATAATCACATCACCACCAACCTGCCAGTCCGCCGGGCATGCCACGCCGAATTGATCACCGGTTTGTAACGCATCGATAACACGTAGAATCTCGGTGAAGTTACGGCCAACACTCATTGGGTAGGTCATGGTTAAGCGAATTTTGTGGTTCGGGTCAATGATAAACACTGAGCGAACTGCAGCCGTTTCGCTCTCACCTGGGTGAATCATGTCGTACAAAGCAGCAACCTTGCGGTCTTTATCCGCAACAATTGGAAACTCAAGGTTGGTATTTTGAGTTTCATTGACGTCTTTGATCCAGCCGTTGTGCTCTTCAACGGTGTCTGTTGATAGCCCTAATGGCTTCACGCCACGCTTCTCAAATTCGCCGGCTAGCTGCGCAGTGCGACCCATTTCAGTGGTGCACACAGGTGTATAGTCGGCCGGGTGGCTGAAGAAAAACACCCAAGAACCTTTCGACCAAGCGTGAAAATCAATTTCACCTTGGGTGGTATCAATTTTAAAGTTTGGTGCCATATCGCCAATACGTAGTCCCATGTTCATATCCTCACTTTGGGTTAAAACTTATTTGTATTTCGTATTTAACTAAATTAATTGCTATGCTGGTATTTATCAAGTTATGACAAGCGATAGCGGTAATCGTTTATTTCAATGATAGTTCATTCACTGCTAGGTGCTTATACTCAGCTACAAATCAGAGGTGAATAGTGTGATTCAGGCAATTCTTGGTGCTGTGCTTATCGGCTTAAGTTTAGGTATTTTTGGCTCTGGCGGGTCTATTTTAACCGTTCCTGTTTTACTCTATTTAGCTGACATGCCTGCCAACTTAGCTATCGCGTCGTCTTTGGTTATTGTGGCCTTTATCAGTTTATTCGGCGGCCTGCTGAGTGCCCGTAAAAAGCTTGTTTCGTGGCCACATGTTTGGCTGTTTGGTATTCCCGGTATGGTCGGTGCATACGCGGGCGCTTGGGGTGGTACTGCTGTTGACCCGCGCATTCAACTGCTGGTGTTTGTGGTACTCATGGCAATTGCGGCAGTCATGATGTGGCGTGGGCGTAGCAACATTGAAACCCCAAAAGACGTGAAGGTGGTACGGGTTATTCTTGATGGCCTTATTGTCGGCGCGATTACTGGATTTGTTGGTGTCGGTGGTGGTTTTCTAATTGTTCCCGCTTTAGTGTTATTGGGTGGGGTACCCATGATACTGGCGATTGGCACCAGCTTAATGATTATCGCATTGAAGTCCTTTGTGGGATTCGCAAAATACTACAGTGCGTTAACTGCGCAAGGTTTTGAATTTGACTGGACAGTCATCGCGATAATTACCGTGGCCGGAATAGTGGGCAGTTATGCAGGTGCGTGGATTGGCGCCAGACTGCCGCGCCAAAAGTTGCAAAAAGCCTTCGCTGTATTCTTGCTGATTATGGCTGTGGTTGTGCTTAGCCAGTCCGTATTGTAAGCCAAGCCAACGAAAGCGTTGCAATGAGTAGCCACAACACAACAGCCAGCAAAAGCGGTCTTGGTCCAGCTGCTTTTAACCGGGCGACCGTAATGCTGGCGCCAACCAAATAAAGGCAAAATACCAAAAGGCTTTTGCCTGCGCCGAACGTCACGCTGTAAAGCTCATGAAACTGAGGCCATGCTGAACTAACCAGCATGGCAACCACATAACCTATAATAAATAACGGTATTTTCACCCGAGTTTGCGTTTCGGTGTGGCTAAAACGTTGGTAGACCAATGCCGATAGCAGCGCCAGCGGCACAATCCAAAGCGCGCGCGCTAGCTTCAATGTTGTTGCGGTTTGCAGCGCCTCGTCGCTGTAGGCCTGCGCAGCACCAACCACCGACGACGTGTCATGGATTGCGATAGCCGCCCAGGCGCCAAATGTTTGGTCCTCCAATGCCAAGGCACGGCCAATCAGTGGAAAAATGAGTAACGCCACAGCATTTAAAGTAAAAACGCTCGCTAACGCTAAGGCTATTTGATCATTACGCGCGTGAACTGCAGGGGCAACCGCGGCAATTGCACTGCCGCCGCATATCGCTGTACCTGAACCGAGTAAATGGCTGGTGATACTATCAACTTTCAGCAGCCGGCCAAGTAACAACGCCGCGCATAGCGTTACAACAATACTGGTTACCATGAGGCCGAAATAGTCACTCGTAACTTGCCACGCAACATTTATCTGAACGCCGAAACCTAGCGCGACAATGGCTAGTGCAAGTAGCTTTTTAACCCAAACACTCGGCTGAATAGACTGCGGCACCCAGCCCAAGCTTGCCATTAGAAATCCAAGTAAAAGCGCTATCGGCGCACTTATCCATGGAGAAAGCGTGATTGCGCCGATTATCCAAAACACTACCGGTCCAACTTTTATCAAAATGCACTCGTGTGGTTTATTGCGACCAAGTTAAAGTTGATCGATAGGTAATTTTAAATACACCTTACCGTTTTCGTCGGCTGGCGGCATGTGTCCAGCACGAATGTTCACCTGTATCGACGGCAAAATTAACCGCGGCATTTCAAGGCCCGCATCGCGCTCTTCGCGCATCTTAACAAATTCCGCCTCACTTACGCCATCATGTACATGCTTACTGTGTTTGCGCTGCGCTCCCACTGTCGTTTTATACTCATGCCCACGCCCAGCTGGCGGATAATCATGACAAATATATATTTCGGTAGCTTCTGGCAGCGCTAATATCTTCTTAATCGATTGGAACAACGTAGCTGCACTTCCCCCCGGGAAGTCACACCGCGCTGTGCCAACATCCGGCATAAACAAGGTATCGCCAACGAATATCATTTGCTCGTTAACGATGTAACACAAGTCAGCCGGCGTATGGCCTGGCGTGTGCAATACGCGAAAATTCATGGCGCCGACATTAAAGGTTTCGCCATCTTTAAACAGGTGGTCGAATTGATGGCCGTTCGGTAGAAACTCTTTTTCAAGATCAAATACGTCTTTAAAGATTTTTTGCACGTCTTTGATGTGTTCACCAATGCCGATATGCCCACCAACTTGTTCTTTTACAAACGGAGCCGCTGAGAGGTGATCTGCATGAGCATGCGTTTCAAGCACCCATGCAACATGTAAACCTTCGGAATTAACGAAATCAACTATCCGTTGAGCTCCTTTAGTATTTGTGCGCCCTGATTTGTAATCAAAATCTAAAACAGGGTCGATAACCACGGCCTGTTTCTCGTCTTGGTGGTACAACACATAGCTAAACGTTTCACTGTCCTCGTCAAGAAATGCTTTTACTTTCACTGCGTTATCTATCATCAATGCTCCTAATTCTTGATTGGGGAATATTTACTCAATTTGCGTTGAAGAGTGCGACGGTGCATTCCCAAAGCTCGTGCTGTCGCGGATATATTGCCTTGATGTTCGTGCATCACGCGTTGGATGTGCTCCCATTCCAACTGAGCGGGTGTCATTGGCTGCGCACTGGGTAGTGGCATCAATTCTGATTCGGGTGTTAAACAATTCAGCAACACGGCAGTTTGTATTGGTTTTGCCAGATAATCCGTGGCACCCGCTTTGATAGCGGCTACCGACGTTGCGATGCTGGCGTAACCCGTCAGGACAACAAGGTTTTCTGGCTTGAACCGGCGCTGCAAGGGCTCGATGAGTTCTAATCCATTGGTTTCACCAAATTTTAAGTCGAGCAGTATATGCTCCACATTGGGGAGATTAACCTGGTCAAGTTCAGTTTTCGTTGCTGCCGTGCGGACTTTATAGCCAGCCCGCTCAAGACGGCTTGTAAGTGCCTGCAATAAATTAATGTCATCGTCAATGATCAGAACCGTTTCAACCATGAATCACCTCAATTGGCATGCGTATTTCGGTGACCGTATAACCTTGCTCAGCACGCCAAGTCACAATGCCACCAAAACGCTCAAACGTTGCATAACTCAACAAAGCACCTGCACCCACACCGCGGCTGCTCGGCAGCAATTCACGGCCTAATCCTTGCTTACGAAAAGCATCAAGCGGCTCACCCTGATTGCGAATCGTCATGCGCCAGCTCTGTTCAGAAACTTCAGTTCGCACTTCGATTTTCGAATCTACCGGTGCAGCATCGGCAGCATTATGAAGTAAACTCAAAATAGCCGGAATTAGTGTTCGGTCAGCTCGAACAACGCAACCCGGTTGTTCATCATCGCGCCACATAACCCGAATATCTGGGCGCACTATTAAGAGCGCGTCTTTGACCTGTTGCACCAATTCATTTACTTGAAGCTCCAGTATCCGATTGGTTCTGACATCTTCCGCAACTTGCCGCCAGTCTAGCAAGAGATTGTGAATACGCCGTATCTGCTGCTCAGCACGTTGTAAATCTTCGTCATTCGGATAGCGTTGGCGCACGTCTTCGAGCATAAATTGAATGGTCTGAATCGGCGTAGCAACTTCGTGACTGAACTGTGCCGCTGCGGTGCCGATAGTTACGAGCTGTTCATCTCGATGCTGACGCTGGTGCAGCGCGCGAATCGCTTGCTGCTGGCGAACTATACGAATTCGCAACAGATGTAACGTAATTCCTAGCAACAGCGCGGCGAATACTTGCCCATATACCATCGCCCTATAGTGGGTATCCATTTGATGATGAGTAGGTAGTGGTGCTTGCAACTGCAGCAACTGCCCCAGCACCCCTACCACAATGACCAACCATGCCAATCGAAATGGTAGCAGGAGCATAGCAGCTGCCATAGGTACCAGTATCAGCACGGCATAGGGGTTCGTTGCTGCACCGTTTAGCCAGATAAAACTATTGGCAATAACGGTAATCAGCAATAGCACCAGTGCTGTCAAAATATCCCGTATGGTCACGTGTTTTAGCTCCTTTCGAAGTACCTCTTAAGTATGCATGAGTTTGACCAGAATTCCAGCTGCGACACTTTGCCACATCCCTTTTGAAATCAAGCCGTTGATAATGCGCTCATCTGCTTACTACTGGAGTAAAATCATGCTGGCAATGTATTCAATGGCGCTATTAATAAGTCAATCTCAACCCCCTCAATTGGAATTGGAACGTATCGTCGTTACCGGCGCACGTCCTTTAAGCACTATAGAGGTGGTGAAAGATCCCAAAGCGCCGCAGCAACCTTTACCCGCTCACGACGGGGCTGATGAAGCTATTAATAGTGCCTACCAGCGCTGGGGCATTGACACGCAAATGGGTTGGACACCCGATGATGATACCGTGGTATTGCTAACCGTCGGGCAAAGCGGTGCAGAAGCTGCTTATGCCGATCGGATGATGGATGGCGCGTTGTTTGACCGCACCAGCGCAAGCCTGCGTTGGCGGGAAAGCTATCTGACTGATTGGTTGGCCGAATTAGACACGCAAGTCTATTTTGGTTACGTCGACCATGTCATGGACAATTACAGTCTGCGCGAATTTACCCCATCGATGCAGATGCCAAACCCTGCGGTAAAAAATCCTGACCGCTATAGCCGCGGTGGTCGCATCGTTGCAACACTCGACACAAAGCTTTGGTCGAAATTTCAACTTGGCTTAGACCACCAATACCACAGTCACCGCGAACGGGTCAGCATGAATCAGTTCGTGATGCCTTACCAAGCGAAAGCACGCATTGCTGATGCTACCATTGAACAAACGGGTGTATTTGTTGAAACCAACTTTGCGCTTACGAATAACAGTGCGTTACTAAGTGGCATGCGTGTTGATTTTTGGCAGGCGCTTGATCAACGGCAGCAGCTTGGCAGTATGGCAATGTCCCAACCAAATCCAACAGCAGATGAATCCCGTAGCGATGAATTGACCAGCGGCTTCTTGCGTTTTGAACGCACTGAAGGCGCACATCAGTTTTACGTTGGTTTGGGTCGCGGCGAACGTTTCCCAGATTTTTGGGAACTCATCGGCAATCAAAACCAAAGTGAAACGACCATTAGTGCGTTTAATATAGCTCCGGAGCTTACCCACCAATTGGATATAGGACACCACGTGCGTAGCAATAACCTCGAGGTATTGATAAACGCTTTTTACAATCGTGTGGATAATTTTATTCTGATTGAAAGTGGCCAGATGATGAATCCAAATACCGTGCGTTCTATTAAAGCCGAGAGTTGGGGCGGCGAAGCAGCCATTAGCTATAGACCAAGCCCAAACTGGTTGGTTGATGCCAGTGTGGCCTATACCCACGGTAGCAACTTAACCGATCGACGCGCTCTGGCGCAGCAGCCTCCGCTTGAACTAAAGCTGGGCGCAGAATATAAAATTCACGATTGGACCCTTGCCGGGCTTTGGCGCGTTGTTGATAACCAGCACCGAGTGGCTATTGGGCAAGGCAACATTGCTGGGAGTGACTTCAAAGAAACCAGTGGATTTAGCACACTGGCAGTGAATGGTCATCGGCGCATTGACCGTAATTGGCGCCTAAGCATTGGCGTGGATAACTTAATGGACAAGCGCTACGCAGAGCATTTAAGTACAGCTGGTGCTGCGGTTTCTGGGTTTGAACAAACCACACAGGTCAACGAACCTGGCCGTACTTTCTGGTTTAAGCTGGATTATCACCTGTAACTGGGTATAAAATTGCCACCTTTGTCATTAACCAGCAACAAACGAGAGCAATTTATGGGTCGCGCGTATCAAAACCGAAAAGAGTCGATAGCAAAAACCGCTGCTGCAAAAAGCAAGGTCTATAGCAAGTACGGCCGCCAGATTTACGTGGTCGCCAAACAAGGCGGTGTCGACCCAGACGCGAACTTGCAACTGCGCAGTCTGATTGATAATGCGAAAAAAGACCAAGTACCCGCCCATGTTATCGATAAAGCACTTGATAAAGCGAAGGGTGGAGCGGGTGAAGATTACTCACCAGCAATGTACGAAGGTTTTGGCCCAGGCAATTGCATGGTGATGGTTGATGCTTTAACTGACAACCCAAACCGCACCATTGGTGAAGTTCGTAATTGCTTCACCAAAACCAAATGCAAGCTTGGCGCGCCCGGCAGTGTTTCGCACATGTTTGATCATTGCGCAATATTGCGCTTTGTCGGCGACGACGAAGAGGCCGTTTTAGAAGCCCTGATGATGGCTGATGTGGATGTTACCGACATGGAAGCCGACGACGGATTCATAACGGTATTTGCACCGCATACAGAGTCACACAAGGCTAAACAAGCGTTGCAAGACGCCTTCGAGGGCCTGGAGTTTGAAGTTGATGAGGTTCAGTACCTACCGCAAATGATGACAACGCTAAGCAGCGAAGAAGACATTGCCCAAATGGAAAAGCTTCTGGAAATGCTTAATGATTGTGATGATGTACAAAATATCTATCACAGCGCTGAGTGGGAATAACGAAAAGCGTTGTTCGTTGTTCGTTGTTCGTTGTTCGTTGTTCGTTGTTCGTCCGCTTCGCTATTCGAATAGTGCGAAGCACGTACGAACAGCGAACAAAGTGAGCGGACGAACGACGAATAACGCTCTTAGTCTTGAACTAGGTCCAGGATAAACGCGTATTCTTCCGCAATTTCTTTCATGCGTGCGAAGCGGCCGCTGCTGCCACCGTGACCTGCGGTCATAATAGTCTTGTACATTAATGGGTTTGCATCCGTTTTATGGGTACGTAATTTTGCCACCCACTTTGCCGGCTCAAAATATTGAACTTGTGAGTCATGCAAACCCGTTGTAACCAACATAGCTGGGTAATCCTGCTTTTTCACTTGATCATAAGGTGAATAAGACAGCATGTAGTCATAGTACGGTTGATTTTTGGGGTTGCCCCACTCGTCAAACTCATTGGTCGTTAACGGGATACTTTCATCCAACATGGTGGTCACAACATCGACAAAAGGCACATGCGCGACTAATCCACGATAATGTTCCGGAGCCATATTGGCCACAGCCCCCATCAACAATCCACCAGCGCTACCGCCCATACCAAACACTTTGTCCGGGTGTGCATATTTTTCTGCAACCAAGTGTTCGGTTACGTCAATATAGTCGGTAAACGTATTAATTTTTTTGAGTAACTTTCCATCTTCATACCACTGACGGCCCATTTCCTGTCCACCACGAATGTGTGCAATGGCATACACGAAACCGCGGTCAACTAAGCTGAAAATGGTTGAGCGAAAATACGGATCAGAGCTTGAGCCATACGACCCATACGCATATTGATAAAGCGGTGCTGAACCGTCTTGCTTAAAGCCTTTTTTGTACAGCAACGACACTGGTATTTTTGTGCCATCGTTCGCGGTAGCCCATGTACGAGCAGTTTCATAAAGGCTGGCATCAAAGTTCGGAACCTCTGTTTGCTTCAACAACTCTTGCTCACCCGTCGCCATATTATAGGCATAGACAGTGGATGGTGTGGTTAGCGAACTATAGGTATAGCGCAATACATCGGTATTTTGCTGAACGTTACGCTCAAATACGGTGACATAAGCTTCTTCATCAGATGCGATAAACTGAGCTTGATCGGCGTTCTCCCACGGCACTATACGAATTCGACGCAAACCGTCGCTACGCTCGTTAATTGCAAGGTAGTTCGTGAACACCGTGAAGTCTTGAATAAACACGTCGTTACGATGTTCAATCAGTGGCGTCCACTTTGACTTGTCACCAATGTCACTGTGGGCAACAGTCATAATTTGGAAATTAGGCGCATTTAAATCGGTACGAATTATCCAACGATCATCAAGATGGTCAGCGCTGTATTGAAAATCACGTTCACGCGGTGCCAAAACCTGGAACTCACCGTCAGGTGAATCCGCATCCAATACATGCACTTCGGTTGATACCGTTTGGTCGAGGTTGATTTGGATGTACTCGCCGTCTGTAGTGTTGTTTACCCACATATAAAACGTATTATCGGTTTCTTCGTAAACAAGTTCGGCGCTTTCGGCTGGCTCACCTATGCGGTATTTCATAACGCGCGTTGAAAGCAGTGTTTGCGGGTCGTTTTCAATCACAAACACGGTTTTATTATCTTTTGCCCACGCAATTGCTGGCGACAAACCCGTTAATGTTTGTGCGTAATCTTCACCGGTTTCCAAATTGCGAATACGCAATTCATATTGACGCCGCCCGGTATTGTCGACCATATAGGCCATTAAGTTTTGATTCGGGCTAACCTCTAAATTGCCCACGTTCATGTAACTCTGACCTTCAGCCAATACGTTCACGTCAAGCATCAACTGATCATTGCCATCTTTGTCGGTACGCACATGAATGGGGTACTCTTTACCTGCTTCATATTTTACCGAATAAAGATAATCACCTTTCTGGTAAGGCACTGAGCTGTCGTCCTGTTTAATGCGTCCAATAATTTCCTGCTCAACTTGCGCGGTTAGTTCGGCATAATCTGCTCTGTAACTATCGTAATAAGCATTCTCTGCTTCTAAATATGCGAGCATTTCAGGATCAGTGCGCGAGTCATCACGTAACCAGTAGTATGGGTCTTGTCGGTTGCCGTGCGGCGATTCGACGACATAGGGCCGTTGCTCAGCGACAGGTGGATTGCTTGCAGCGGTTTGCCCGTTTTGCGCTGGAGTTATTGGCCCACAAGCAGTTAACCATAAAGCCGTTAACGCTAAGCCACTTAGTTGAAAGCGATTTTTAAATGCCATGTTCGAGTTCCCAAATTGGTGGAAATTTAACTATACGATGCATCAAATTTTAAGCAAAAAATCTATGTTACAAGTTGTTACACTTACATCTTAAATGAGTTATCATCGAGATAACTACACATTAGGTTAACATTTCGTCATACGAACGTTCATAGCGCGCAACTTAACGCAATTCGGAATACATGTCCGACCAGTTATGTCAAAGTGATGAAGTCTTAAATTAAGTTAGCATATTCTGGGAGGGCGGATGCCGAAGATTACGTTTCTAATTGCGCTCGTACTGAGTGTTTTTTTCGTCAGTGCACACGCACAAGAAACGACAGCGCCAGCTGTTGATCAAAGCATCGAAGGTAGCCTTGATGATGTGCTGAACGCCGCCAATACTGAAACTTCAATGCAGCAACTGCAAGACATTTACGCATCACTGACGCCAGACACGCCAGTGATGAGCCGCGTGCGAACGCTAAGCTATATTGCCCTTGATCACGCCTACCTTGGCAATTACGAAGATGCACAACAGACCATTGCTGAAGTTCGGATGATAGCCAATCAAAGTCGGTTGGCTGATGCAAAAGCGGAAGTAGAAGCTACCGCGCTTTTAATTTCTGCGATGCAAGGCAAAATATCGCAGGCAATGGCGAACTTAAACGATGCCCTCATACCGTTAGAACAGGCCCAATTGCCCCGCGTTAAGTACTATGTGCACAATTTAGCTGCTTATTTATATGGGCAACGTAGTCAGTTTGATCGCTCGCTCGAGCACTTGATTTATGCCGCCGATGCGGTGGCAGAAACGAATGATGGCCGTACGTTGATTCGGCTGCTGTCAACCAAAACGCAAATTGCCAATTTATACGGGCGCCAAAAAAATTACGATTTAGCTATAGAGCAACTCGACGATGCGCAACGCATTGCTGAAGAAAATGGCTTGCTAGAAGACTTTCAGCAAGATTTTATGTTTGAGCGCGCCTACATTGAAAGCCAACGCAATAATTACGATGCCGCTTTGGGGCTTTATCAACGCCTGCGCAACATGCTGAAAGATAACCCAGATGAAATTACGAGCTACCTAACTGTATTGAACAACATGGGTGATGTGGATATTCGCATTGGCCGGTATGAAGATGCCCGTACTGTACTCAATGAGGCCTACAATATTGCCCAGCTCAACCAGCAGCAATTTAATCCAGAAATCATTTTATTTAATCTTGGCTATGTTGATGTGTTTTTAGGTGATGTCGAAAACGGTTTGATCGCGATGCGCAAAGTCATAGATGACGCGCGAGAGACTTGGTCACCAGCGGAACTCGAACAGTTATTAGGCGAATACGCCGAAGCGTTGATACACTTGCAACGCAACGACGAAGCTATTCAGGTGCTACTCGAACAGCGTGATTTACGCGATGAAGCCTATAAAGGCGACCAGCAAAAGAGCATTGCTGAACTGCAGAATTTATATGACAGCAAAGACAAAGCCATGCAAATTGAACTGCTGTCGCAAAAGAACGAACTAAATCAGCAGCTGATCGAAAATGAAAGTCAAAAGCGCACTATTTTGCTGCTGTTTGTCATCGTTGCAGTGTTTGCGATGGTCTTGGTGGCATTGCTCTATCGCGCTGCACGTCGCAGCAATCTTGAGCTGAAAGTAGCCAATAGCAAGTTGGCTGAGCAGTCAATGCGTGACCCGTTAACCGGCCTATTAAACCGCCGCGCGCTGCAGGACAAGCTGAAAAGCCCACATCCCGCCAGCCAAGACGCCATGCTGTTGTTAGATATCGACCATTTCAAACGGATTAATGACAATTTAGGACACGCCGTTGGGGATGATGTACTGGTTGAAGTTTCGAAGCGTTTATTGCAAGTTTCGCGGGAGTCCGATTTGGTTGTGCGCTGGGGTGGCGAAGAATTTTTGATTTACATCAGTAACACCGAAAAAGCGAAACTACCGATCATGGCCAAACGCATGCTTGATGTGATTGGCGCAACGCCAATCAAAGGTGGCGACCGAGAAATATCAGTCACCGCAACCGCTGGATTCATTAGCTACCCGTTTGCTGATTTGCATGAAAATCAAATGGACTGGGAAGAGACTCTGCAGCTCGCTGACATGGTTCTTTATGCAGGTAAAGTTCACGGCCGAAACCAGGCTTGGGGTGTAATGGCACTTAATAAACCGTTTGCGGAAGTACAAACCTTACTCGAAACTGACTTACCTGGTGCAATTGAACAAGACGCCATTTCGGTCGAAATCATTCACGGCCCCGAGCAGCAAAAACACAAATAAAAAATCCCGATGAAGCACATGCTGCATCGGGATTTTTATCTTAGTACGGCTTAACTTAACGTGTAACTCAACGCTTATTTAAGCTCTTTAATGCCCATATTCCAAAGCGTAAATCCGTAGATATCCGCATATTGTTCAATAGTTTTTGATACCGGCGTACCGGCCCCATGACCCGCATTGGTCTCAATACGAATCAATTGTGGATTCGCGCCAGCGTCCTTGGCTTGCAGTTCAGCAGCAAACTTAAATGAATGCGCGGGAACCACACGGTCATCGTGATCGCCTGTTGTAATCATGGTAGCCGGATAGTGTGTACCCTGCTTCACATTATGAACCGGCGAATACCCTTTGAGATATTCAAACATTTCTTCACTGTCTTCGGCAGTACCGTAGTCGTATGCCCAACCCGCGCCAGCCGTAAACGTGTGATACCGCAGCATGTCCAAGACGCCCACAGCAGGCAATGCTACTTGCATTAAGTCAGGGCGTTGTGTCATCACTGCACCAACCAGCAAGCCACCGTTTGAGCCACCGCGTAAAGCCAGTTTGTCATTCGACGTATAGCCTTCACCAACTAAATACTCGGCTGCAGCAATAAAGTCATCAAACACATTTTGCTTTTGCATTTTGGTGCCTGCAATGTGCCAGTCTTTACCGTATTCGCCGCCACCACGTAAATTAGCAACAGCATAAACACCGCCCAGTTCAAGCCACATGGCGTTGGTAACGCTGAATGACGGGGTTAGGCTAACGTTGAAGCCACCGTAGCCATATAGAATGGTTGGGTTGCTACCGTCCAGCTCAGTCCCTTTTTTGTACGTGATGATCATTGGTACTTCGGTACCGTCTTTTGAGGTATAAAATACCTGCTTTGACTCATATGCTGAACTATCAAACTCAGCTTTTGACTCGGCATATACGCTTGATTCACCCGCATCAGGTTCGAACGCGTAAATGGTGCCCGGCGTGTTGTAGTTGGTAAACGTGTAGTAAACAACATCTGCCTCACGTTTTGCACTAAAGCCGCCGACACTGCCAACGCCTGGCAATTCAATGTTGCGCACCCGCTCGCCTTCGTAGTTGTATTGCTCAACTTTCGCAATCGCATCAACCATGTACTCGGCAAAGATATACCCGGCACCCGTTGATGGGCTTAACACGTGCTCAGTTTCAGCAATAAAGTCCTGCCAGTTTTCCGCTGTCGGATTCTTGGCATCAACAGTAACAACGCGTTTGTTCGGCGCATCTAAATCAGTAACCAAGTAAAGTTTTGAATCAACGTTGTCCAGCACATAGGTGTCAGAATCTGTGTGATCAAGTACTGTGACAAGTTCACTATCAGCCTGGCTTAGGTCTTTAATAAACAGCTTATTGCCCGAGGTTGATACTGCCGCAGTAATCACCAAGTAGCGATCATCTTCGGTGACTTGGCCGCCAACATAACGATGTTTTTCAGCATCTGTACCGCCAAAAACAACGGTATCTTCGGCTTGAGTCGTACCTAACTTATGATAATACAGTTTGTGTTGATCAGTTTTAGCAGAAAGCTCACTGCCTTCAGGCTTGTCATAGCTTGAATAGTAGAAACCTTCGTTGCCATACCATGAGATGCCGCTAAATTTCACGTCAACTAATGTCGGCTCAAGCTGCTCTTTGGTTTCGACATCAATCACAATGATTTTCCGCCAGTCACTGCCGCCTTCAGAAATTGCGTAGGCTGCTAACGAGCCATCTTTTGAGAAGCTCAACGTTGCCAGTGACGTTGTACCATCTTCGCTAAAAGTATTTGGGTCTAAAAATACTTCTGTATTGCCGTCAGCGTCGGTACGGTAAACCACGTATTGGTTCTGCAGCCCATCATTCTTATAGAAATAGGTGTAATCCCCCTCTTTGAATGGGGCTCCCACCTTCTCGTAATTCCAAAGTTGTGCAAGGCGGTCTTTGATCTGATCGCGATATGGGATTTGCTCAAGGTATTCGAATGTCACCTCGTTCTGCGCTTTCACCCACGCCTCAGTTTCTTCTGAACGGTCGTCTTCTAACCAGCGGTATGGGTCAGCAACAACATTCCCGAAGTACTCATCGGTTACGTTACCGCGCACTGTCATTGGATAACTTATTCTCGCATCCACGGCTGTCTCCGTGTGAGTGTCTTGTTGCGGCGAACACGCGCTTAATAACGCGACGCCTGCCACTGCGGCTATGTATTTCATGTAGGTATAACTCCCCTGCTATTTTTATTTAGGTTAATGCTGGATGTGTATTCGCAAACCAAGGCTGACTGTTGAGCGCCAGCAAAAATTGCTGCAAGTTCGGATAGTTTTGAATGTTAATACACTCTCGAAACTGTGCCCAACTTAAGAAGCACGCCAAGCGCAACTGCCCATCACTGTATGGCGCTTGCGTTGGCCATTCTTGTTCATTCAACAACGCCAATATAGAGTTCACTCTGCTCTGTTGGCGAGTTAGATACTGACTTTGTTCACCGGTAATACTATCACGCTGCAGCAAAAATAAATTCACCGTGGTATCAAGCGCTGTATTCGCAAGACAAAACAAATCAAAGTCTTGCACGTTGTCACAAAACGCTTGTTGATTGCGCTCGCGCAGATGCCGCACAATTGAAGCAGAGTCGTATAGCATCACGTCGCCGTCTTGCAGAAATGGTACCCGCTGCGTCGGCGATTGCTGCGCGCTCTGGCCATAATCTGTCGGAATAAAATCAAAGGTTTCATTATTTTGTGCCAATACAATGCGGCAGTGGCGCACGTACGGCGAGGTGTAACTACCAAATAACTTCATAATATCCCCTAAAAGACGTTAAGCTATGCACACATTGTGCTTGAGATTACCAAAATGAAACGCGTAATACATTATTTACTAAAGGGCTTAACAATATTACTGCCTCTTGTGATGACCATCGCATTAGTGCATTGGTTTCTAGTAACTATAGAAACCTGGCTGCGCCCTATCTGGGAGTCGATTCTGGGCACCCAATATTATTTCCCTGGCCTGGCGTTCTTCAGCTTTGTAGTGATTGCACTGATTGTTGGTTATAGCGCCCGCTGGCGTTTCGTCAATAAAATTTGGCAACTACCCGGCAGTATCATGGAAAAAATGCCTTTACTGCGCAGCCTATACGGCACCATTAATGATGTATTCGACTTAATGTCTGGCAAAAGCTTTTCCGATGAGTCGGTAGTTTTAGTTACCCTTCCCGGCGCTGATGTAAAACTTATTGGAATTGTGACCAAAAGGTCTGGCGAAAAGAATGATCGGCTTTCAGCCATGCTTGATGACGACCACATTGCCGTATTTTTGCCAATGAGTTACAACGTTGGCGGCTATATGATGATTGTGCCACGAACCAGTGTGGAAACCCTTGATATGTCACCTGCTGATGCTATGCAACTGACGATTAGCGGTGGTTTAGGTAAAAATCGTAATAATGTTGAAGATGATTAAACGGAGTATTCATGTCGTATCTTCCCTGTGTAGAAATAGAACCGAAACAACCGGCCACGCACGCTATCATTTGGTTGCATGGCCTTGGTGCCGACGGCAATGACTTCGCGCCATTAGTGCCACATTTAACACCGCCGGTTGCGGTTCGTTTTGTATTTCCACACGCCCCTCAAATTCCAGTTACCATTAACGGCGGCGTGCGTATGCCCGCGTGGTATGACATTTTGAGTATGTCTATTGAGCGTGAAGTTGATGAACAGCAACTGCGCGCCTCTGCAGCAGAAGTACACAAATTAATTGAGCGCGAAATAGCGCGTGGCATTCCGGCCGAGAATATTGTGTTAGCTGGATTTTCGCAAGGTGGTGCGGTGGCGTATGAAGCGGCACTGACGTATACGAAAAAGCTTCGCGGATTGTTAGCGCTGTCCACTTACTTGGCAACACACGCAAGTATTCAGCCAAACCAGATAAACCAGCAGCTGCCCATTTTAGTCCAGCATGGCACGCAAGACCCTGTGGTTGCGGAGGTACTCGGTAAACAGGCGTATCAATGGCTGCAGCAGCACGGATATAAGGCGGACTATCAGAGCTTCCCCATGCAACATCAGGTGTGCGCAGAACAAGTGCAGGCGATTAATCTTTGGTTGCAGAAGGTTCTGGCTAACTAAGCCAGAACCTGCAGCTTTTCCGCCCACTGGGCAACCCAGGTAAGTGCAGTATCACGATTCGCAGTGCGAATATTTACGTGCCCTACTTTGCGCCCAGGGCGAGGCTCTTTATTGTACCAGTGACAATCGGTGTCGGCGTGATGCCAAAGGCCGGCTGGAATTTGCTCGGCACCGATAACATTGATCATTACGGTAGGCTCTAATCGTAATAACGGTAGTGGCATACCCGTTAAAGCGCGAATGTGCAGGTCAAACTGGCTCGTGTTCGCACCCGTCATGGTCCAGTGCCCCGAGTTATGCACACGCGGTGCAATTTCGTTGACCAGCAGCGTTGCTTCATTGTCTGTGCCAACTACAAAGAACTCAATGGCTAACACGCCCACATAATGCAGTGCGTCGGTTAAGCGGCGGAAACATTCTTCAGCTTGCTGTTGCAATGCAGGGTCAACTGGGTCAATAGCGCCAAGGCTATAACTCAAAATACCACGGTCATGCACGTTCGTAATTAATGGGTAACAGCATATGCTGCCGTCTTTACTGCGCGCGCCTACCAGTGACACCTCGCGCTCAAACGGAATCATATGCTCCGCGATACCTGGCGCCTGTCCAGCTTGTTGCGCGAGCTCCTGCGGACTATCGGCCATGCTAAAACGCCATTGACCTTTGCCGTCATAGCCGCCACGCGCAGCTTTTAACACCAGCGGTTGTTCGGCGTTGTCGAGAATCTTTTTCAGTTCATCGGCGGTGCGGTAGGTTTGCCAAGGTGACGTTGGCACACGGCAGTCATCAAATAACTTTTTCTCGGCACGCCGATCAGTCAGGCTCTTAATCCGCGCTGGGTCCATTAGAAACTTGTCGTGGGCGGCGGCTAAAATGTCTGCGGGAATATCTTCATGCTCCCAACTAACCGTGTCAGCCCACGCTATCGCCTCAGCAAGTGTGATGCTCAAATCAATTTGCGCAGACAGCGGTTTAACGGTGTTGGTGCGCGTGCTAAATAGCAAGCACTCATGGCCGTGACTGATGGCGCTAGCGCCCAACATCTGACCTAGCTGCCCATCACCGATAAACAAAATCTTCATGACTCCGGTAACTCCAACTTTGGACCACTCATAACTTTGTCTCGCTGTTGCTCACGGAAGGCATGCACACGCTGGCGCACATCAGCATCGAATGAACCGATAATTTGTGCGGCTAACAACCCTGCATTGGCAGCACCTGCGGCGCCAACAGCAAGTGTACCCACCGCGACACCTTTCGGCATTTGTACGATAGATAACAAACTATCAAGGCCCTTCAGTTGTTTGCTTGGTACCGGCACGCCCAGTACTGGAATTGCTGTAAACGCTGCGAGCATGCCCGGTAAATGCGCAGCACCACCTGCACCAGCAATCACAACTGGCACACCATCGCGCTCGGCTTGTTCCATCGTGGTTTTAAGCAAATCTGGTGTGCGATGCGCCGAAACAACTTCCGCGCGCCATTCAACACCGAGGTCTTTTAGCATTTGTGCTGCATTTTGCATGACGGGCCAATCAGATTGTGACCCCATTAAAATCAAGACAGGTGCCATTGGATGCTCCCTTTTTCAAAGGAGCGAATTGTAGCTAGCTGGGGCTCTAGGTGCAAATTTATTGCGCAATTCTCAGCCGATTGCGACCTTGGCTTTTGGCTTTATCCTTCGCTGCATCAGCGTTCTCGAGCCATTGCCCCCAGGTTTGATTCGCCCGCCACTGGGCCACACCTGCACTGGCGGTTACTGTGGTCATCATACTTTTTACTGCAAAGGGCTCATGGCGCAAGTTATCGAGCATTTGCCCAGTTAGCTCCGCAGCCTCTTTGACAGATGTGTTTGGAAAGACTACTAAGAATTCAGCGCCACCATAGCGCACCATAACATCGTTTTTACGACACACACGGGCGATTCTACTTGCTGTTTCGCGCAACACTTCGTCGCCAAACATATAGCCGAACTTGTCATTCACATTTTTAAATGAGTCGAGGTCAAGCAACATTGCACTCACCGGGTGCTGCTGCCGCTGCGCACGGTCTAGCTCACGCTGCATCATGTCAGCCACGTACTCGCGGCGATAAAATCCAGTAAGCGGGTCAGTCGCGTAAAGTTTCGATAAGTTACGTTGCATGTAACTCATCATGATAAGAAATACGGCACCGACACCAATCAATACCAACATGGAGAGCGCTATACGCCACGCGTAGTCAAACGGTAAAAAGTTATACATAACCGCTGCAAACAACGCGTAAATTAACATGATAACTAACACAAAAATGGTGCGGTCAAACATAAAGAAGACCATTGCCAGCACTGGGTACATCCAATAGACGCCCATCATGCCGCTGGTTTTCATAGACACACTAACAAGGGTTCCCAAGGCGCATATAAAGAGAAAGTTTATCCACTGTGGCGCAAGCTCATTGCGGTAGACAACACCAGTTAAAATGAACGCTAGAGCGACACTGACCAAGGCCCCTGTTTCGAGCCACTGCCCTTCTATGGCTACTATGCCCGCTAACACAAATATCACCACGCCGACACCAAAATAGATGGTGCGCATAGCAACAAGACGGAACTGCTGCCAAAGGTTCAATGGAAGGGTAGACGTCACTGATGCACTTGCTGTATTCATATTGATTGGTTTCTCGCTATGCTATTCGGCTGAGTAGTGTTCTGCGGCGCATACTTGGTCGCGCCCTTTGCGCTTTGCCTCAAGTAAAGCAGTATCTGCGGTATTTATCCATTCTGCCCAGGTTTGCTCGGCTCGCAGTTGGGCAACGCCGACACTAACCGTTAACCGCACCTGTGCATCTTTGCCATCAAACGGTGCATTCGACACTATTTGTCTAATTTTTTCAGCTACCTTTACGGCCTCTTTAATGTCTGTTTCCGGTAACACGATTAAAAATTCTTCGCCGCCAACGCGAAATAACTGGTCATTAACGCGCAAACTCAATTTCAGCCGTCGTCCCAGTTGTTTCAACATTTGATCGCCAAACAAGTGTCCATATTTGTCATTGATGAGTTTGAAGTGGTCAAGATCTAACATAATAAGGCTGGCAGCTCGATGATACCTGCGGAAATTATTAATTAAGTCGCTAAGTACGCTATTGACTCGGTGGCGATTCTGCAAACCGGTTAAAGTATCGGTTACAACCAACTGGTGTAGTAGCTTTTGCATACGCCCGAGCATCACCACAAAAACGCTACCAAGTGCCAAAATAACCGACAATGTGGCAGCTATGCGCCAACCATCATTAAGTGGCATGTACGCTAGTGCGGCTATGCTAAAGAACACGGTAATGGCAGCAGCGAGTGCGATGGCGTAGCCGTCGCGAAACATAAAGAAGCTTGCGACGAGTAAGGGGTAAGACCAATAAACACCAATGGTGCCGTTCTCGCGAATAGACATGACACAAATCACGCTGAGCAACACCATAAATACAAGGCGCCAGTAATTGGGAATGCGCCCATGGCGAAATGTGTAGGCAATAGCGGCAAACACGACACCCGCCGTAAATATAATCGCCGACTGCATATAATTGCCAAGCCACAACTGTGCCCCTGCGAGCAGCAATTCAGTGATTGCTCCAGCCCACACCATATTGCGCGTAACTTTGTTGCGAAAGCTTTGCAGTAAGGTATCTGCAGAGTTATTTGGCATGGCCAGCTTCCTTCTGACGTACCTGACGAAAGGTGAAGTTATTCTGCTCAAAATATAGTCTAGCATTGGGAATAGCAAATGCTTTACGGCATAATCACGTTAATACACTGTTTAAGTCAATGTCCCGAAGGAGTTGTTGCCATGCTTATGCAAGCCGACCAAAGTGTGCTGGTTATTGTCGATGCCCAAGAAAAGCTCGCGCCTGTTATCCATCAGCGTGATCAACTTATTGCACGTATGCGTTGGCTTGGCGAAATTGCCAACGAATTAGACGTACCGGTATTGGTTACCGAACAGTACCCCAAAGGCCTTGGCCTGAGTGTTGATGCACTATCTGGCGTGATTGAAAACGCACAGGTTATTGAAAAAATGCACTTCAGTGCGATGCAAGAGCCCAATTTCACGAGTGCATTAAGTGAACAGAACCGCTCACAAGTTATCTTGATGGGTATGGAAACGCATGTTTGCATTCTGCAAACCGCATTGGATTTAATAGCTGATGATTATCAAGTTTTTGTGGTTGAAGACGCCGTCGGCTCACGCCGCGATAGCGACAAACAAACCGCATTAAACCGCCTTCGACAAGAGGGGGTCGTTATTATTTCATCTGAAATGGCCGCTTATGAATGGTTGCATCGTTCGGGGACGGACCAGTTTCGCCATATCACCAAAAATTGGATTCGTGGCTAAGACTTAAGCAACAGTTAATAAATCTTTAATTGACAGGGGTTAAGATAAGCGTATACTCATCGTCGCTAGAAAAATTCGGCTGTCTAATTGTGGCCTGTTACGAAGTCAATTGCTGTACCTCGTTTTGTAAGTCCCCAAGTAATACACGTAATTTTTATTAGCAATACCCTAGATTTTCACATGCAATACGAGGAATCACAGCATGTCTACAGTAACTGGTAAAGTAAAATTCTTTAACGAAGCTAAAGGTTTCGGTTTCATTGAACAAGAACAAGGCGCAGATGTATTCGTACATTTCTCTGCTATCCAATCAGACGGTTTCAAAACCTTAGCTGAAGGCCAAACTGTTCAGTTCACTATCGAACAAGGTCCTAAAGGCCCACAAGCTTCAAACGTAGTACCTATGTAAGACGTTGCCTTCGCAACGCTATTAGCGAAAAGATTTCAAAAAGCCGCTCTGTTGAGCGGCTTTTTTTATGGCTCCACGCCTTGGTAACTGTACCAACCCGCTTTGTAAGTGCGCTTGGTCGCCGAGAGGCGCGCCTCTTTTAAACCTCGCTCCAACACCCTTTTAGCGCGCACAGTATCCCCCCTCGCAGCATGCACTCTAGCCTGACCCCAATACGCTTCATGTACATAGGGCGCAGATTCTGCAGCCTTGCTATACATTGCTAACGCAGTATCCAACTCGCCTTTTTCAAATGCTCGTTCCGCGAGTGTTATCCACGTATACGGATTGCTATCCGGTATCGCCTGAATACGTTGCGTTAACTCGTCCACCAATACGTTACGTTGCTGGCGCTTCGCCAAGGTTTGGTAGTTGTGTAATACATTTAAATTGTGTGGGTTTTGCTGTAAAGCATACTGGTAAAGCGCTTCAGCGGTTTGATCATCGCCAGCGCGACGGTGCAGCAACCCAATAATGTTCAACGTGTCCGCATCGTTCGGCATGTAACGTAGGGCTTCTTGTGCATAAGCGAAGGCTTCATCAATTTGCCCCACCATCATTAACTCTGCAGCACGATTCCGATAGTAGAGTGCAAGAAATTCGTCAGTACTGATTAAGCCTGAGTTACGGGTGTCTTTTGACGGGAAATAATCAACCACAACCCATGAGCGCTGAAAAATGAACATTTTACTCTCACTTCCAGCTTCAGGTTCGGGCTTGTAGAGCCGCGCGCGAACATGGTCAGAAACCATAACCACATCATTGTTGCGGTCGTATACAGGCGCATTCGTTAGACGTTGAAATTTAATCTCTACGCCAACAAAGTCCGCAAGCCCTTTGGTCAATATTGCTAACGCCATGCAGTTGCCCGCACTCAGCGCAAAGGCCTCGCTTGCCGTGTAGGTTTGCTCTTTGTAATTAAAGCCGTAGGTCAAATCTTGCAGGTATTCACTAATTCGCTGATTCTCGGGAAGGTGAGCTAACCGACCATTAAAATCAAATAAAAAGTCCTGTTGCTGCTCAGTCGTTAGGGCAAACAGTTGTTCTGGTGTCACCAAGGAGTTTCTTGGTTCAAATAGCGCTGTATTAAACTGGGGTTGGCCAAGTTCTAATGACGTGTCAGCACTAGCTTGCTGGCTCGCATCAGGAGCACTTGCGCAAGCTGTTAGGGTTGTCAGTAGGGTTATAAAAATAAGTCGTGATGCTAGCATCTTTAATTACCTCCGCTAGCAACTGTCCAATCGTCAACTAATGATCGCTCTCACCTTGCGGCTTCTTTTGTTGGTCTTTTTGGCGACGTTCAGCTGCTTCCTGTTCTGCAGTGAGGAAGTCCATATCGTCTAATTCAACTTCCGGTATTTCTTCACATACATTACCGCCAAGTTTATTTACTGCGCAACATAAATCGCTTACTTTTTGGTCAAGCAGGTGTACGTGATCCAGCATACGACCAATAGCAGTGGCGACAGGATCTGGGTTGTCCGCCGAAATTGCATAGGCGTCAAAGCCGTACTGTTTCGCTATTTCTTCGCGGCGTTTTGTCACTTCTTTATTCTCTGTCGTGCTGGCTACACGCGCCGGAATACCAACCACAGTCGCTTCGCTCGGTACATCTTTAACTACCACAGCGTTGGAACCAATACGGGCATTCTCGCCCACTTCAATAGGGCCCAGCACTTTAGCGCCAGCACCAATAACCACGCCATTGCGTAGCGTCGGGTGGCGTTTGCCCTGACTCCAGCTGGTTCCACCCAAAGTTACCCCGTGATAAATGGTTACATCATCACCAATTTCCGCTGTTTCACCAATCACGACACCCATACCGTGATCGATAAAGAAGCGGCGGCCAATTTTAGCGCCCGGATGAATTTCTACGCCTGTGAACCAGCGCGATAAGGTAGAAGTAAATCGAGCAAGCCAAAACCAGCGCCAACTCCAGAGCTTGTGACTGATACGATGCCACCAAATGGCATGCAGGCCTGGATACGTGGTTAACACTTCAAAAGCGTTGCGCGCCGCAGGGTCGCGGGCGAATACGCTTTGGATGTCTTCTCGAATACCTTTAAACATGAAACTTGAAGCCTATAGGTGTAAAAGATGCTTAGTATACCAAGAACTCGCAGTTCTTGCGTTAATTCACTCATTATAAGCGGTTAAAAGCCAGAAGCTTCATTGACCGCTTAGGACTTTGCTCTGTAATGTGGTCACTATAACAAAAAACAGAGAGGTGCTTGTTATGCGAAAGTTTCTTACATTATCTATAGCGCTAGGCTTAGCGTTTACTGCGCAAGCCGATACGCTCATTCACGCAGGAACCCTGATTGATGGCACTCAGGCTAATCCAAAATCGGAAATGACTGTGGTTATTGACGGTAATACCATTAAAGCCATCGAAAGTGGTTATCGCGAGCCACAACAAGGTGATGTGGTAATTGACCGTCGCAATGGCACCGTAATGCCTGGCTTTATTGATATGCACACGCACTTGACGTCGCAGCTTGGCCCTGGCAGCTATATGCATAAATTCACCAACAGCGCTGCTGATGTGACCCTAAACGCCGTCAACTACGCCAATAAAACCTTAATGGCTGGTTTTACGACTGTACGTGACCTTGGCGATTCCTATAACGCCAGCATTGCACTGCGTAATGCCATTAATGCCGGCAAGGTGATTGGCCCACGCGTTTATACTGCCGGTAAATCACTTGCTACAACGGGCGGACACGCTGACCCTACGAATGGCGCACATAGCGACTTGTTCGCGCCACCAACGCCTTATGAGGGCGTATTAAATGGCCCATACGAAGCGCGTCAAGCAGTTCGCGCGCGTTATCAAGATGGTTCAGACCTGATTAAGCTAACTGTCACTGGCGGTGTTTTGAGCGTCGCTAAGAGCGGCCATAATCCGCAGTTTATGAAAGACGAGCTTGATGCTGTTGTGGCCACCGCGAAAGACTACGAGATGAAAGTTACAGTTCACGCGCATGGTAAAGAAGGTATGTTGCGGGCGATAGAGGCTGGCGTAGACTCCATTGAGCATGGCACTTACATGGACGATGAAGTGATGCGCGCCATGAAGAAGAAAGGTGTGTATTACGTACCTACAATTACCGCCGGCCGCTCAGTTGCTGATCGCGCTAAAATTGACGGCTTCTTCCCTGAATTAGTGCGCCCGAAAGCTGCTGCTATTGGTCCTAAAATTCAAAGTACCTTTGCTGCAGCCTATAAAGCTGGTGTGAAGATTGCCTTTGGAACCGATGCTGGCGTGTATGACCACGGCGAAAACTACCGTGAATTCATTTATATGGTTGAAGCGGGTATGCCGCCGTTGGTAGCTATTCGTAGCGCAACCGCCGAAGCCTCGAAGCTGCTTGGCGTAACCGACATTGGCACGCTCGAGGTAGGTAAGCGTGCAGATGTGGTTGCTGTACAAGGTAATCCGTTAGATAACATTGAGTTACTAAGTGATATTAACTTGGTAATCAAAGACGGTAATATCTATAAACAATAAGGCTTAACCGAAGTCTTTCAAAAGCTGGCGGATGTCCTTTAAAATGACATCTTCCAGCTCTTGTTCATACCCTTCTCGTTCAAGATCCATCTTGCGAATTTCACCTTTCGGATACTGCTTGCGCGCTTCATGAGTTGGCATGTGCTTAATACGTTCGTACATATCGTGCAATGCCGGATAGCGTTTGGCGTAGGCCGCTTGCTGCGACTCCACCCGCAAATCAAGTAACACAACCAACCGTAACGCACCTTCAGACAGTGGGCACTGCCCTTGGTCCATAGCTTTGGCGATAGTGACAATGCTTTCATAGAGGTTTTCATTGCGCTTTTCGAGGGCTTTATCACGACGTTGATTTTGTTGTTTCAACCGCCCCAGTAAACGACCTGCATAAAAAGCCAAGCCAAGCACTACGACTAAACCAAGTACTACTACTATCCAACCCAAAGTTGACAAATTAATCTCTAGCATCATCATCCTCGTCGTCAAAGTCATCATCATCGTCTAGGTCTATGCCCAGCAAATCGGCAAGCTGCGCAAATCGCTCGGTGCGTTCTTCAACATATGCAGCTTCGGCTTTGCTCAATGTCTCGCCTGCGTCAACGCGGTCTAACAACTGCTCTAGACGCTGATCATTTTCGAGTGCTGATAATTCAGCCAAAGCAGCTTTACGGTCGAAAGCAGGTTGCTTAACTTGTTGTACGTGTTGTTGAGCTGGATCGATTAATGTGATTGGCTTTTTACTGCCATGACGCGGATCGTTTAACGCGTTAGCTTCAGTTTTAGCTGAGCCTTTTGGACTACCTGTAACCGGATTTGACCGACTACCCGGCTTATGTCCTTTGGTTTTTTGCGTCGTTTTCGGTGGTACCGTTTTGCCTTTCGGCTTTTCCCAATCATTTTGGGGCTGCTTCGCGGGCGCTAGCGGTCCAGTTTTGCGGGTCTTCTTAACGCGGGTCATGTGTGTTTCCAGAACAGGTGAATGTGAAACTTTCGCTACTTCCAATACTGAAGTGATGCGTAAAGTATCGCATAGTTTACCTTATCTAGCGGGCAATAAAAAAGGCGATGTTTCCATCGCCTGATTTATTCTCAATTTTTCACACAGCGCACGTGCGATTTCGAGAACGGTTGTCATTATCTTCCATGTTTTTAATTATAACGTCCGTGAGCTTTTTTATTATTATTGTTATTAGTTAAGCGTTTTAGCCGAGCTCTATTGTTTTTATTTTGCTTGACTAAAAGGTGGCCTCCTGGCCGTATTTTTATTCCCTGGATTTTATCTTTCAACTCTGCAAAGCCTTATATTATCTGGCTTTGCGAAAACCTAATGGCATTCAGAGTACTCATCCGTGCCGAATTATCAATGATTTTTATCTTCTAAAAATGAATTTTCTTATAACTTTTTTGTCAAACCCGCGTTTTTATAGGGCTTTTTTTGTGTTTTTTTTTCAACAAATAAAACAAAAAAGGCAGCTGATGCTGCCTTTTTTATGGGTCTTAGTACAACCCTTGAACGTATTGCGACAAGATTTCGATATCCTTGTCAGTCAATTTGCTCGCTAAATCGCGCATCATATTATTCATATCATTCGCGCGCTCACCGCTGCGGAACAGCTCGAGTTGCTGCTTAGTGTAGGCTGCATGCTGCCCCGAAATATCTGGGAAGTTTGCCAAGCCCATACCGTCACCGCGAGGTCCATGACATGCTGCACACGCTGCAATTCCGCGCGCTTCATCGCCTGCCACAAATAATTTTTTACCGGCCGCAATGACATCTTCTGGTGCAGACCCACCTTCCATTTCTTGCGAAGCGTAGAATGCTGCTAAATCCGCCATGTCTTGTTCGCTCAACATAGCCACTTGCCCTTGCATGATCGCGTTAGCACGACCCTGCTCGCCACCTGTTTCATGGGCTAATTTATAGTCTGTTAGCTGTTTCAATAGGTAACCTTCGTGCTGACCAGCAATCTTCGGATACATATCAGATGGTGCATTTCCATCTTGTCCGTGACATGCAGCACAGACAGCGGCTTTTTGTTGTCCTGCTTCAGCATCACCGGTCGCTGCCATAGCAACACCTGTTAAGCCAAGGTACAGGCCTACGAACATTGCGATTTTTTTCATCATCGATATCTCTGCTCTGGGTAGTTGTAACAGACGCTATTTTACACAAAAGTTGTAAGGATTAAACGTCTAATCATGATACTATGTCGTTTCAATTGAGGTCCAAAACACGTCTATGAACACCACGTTGAATTTTCAACCCACAAAATTTATCACGAGCGCGGCAAATATTCGACAGTTGCCTGACGATACCGGCGTCGAAATTGCGTTCGCTGGCCGCTCAAATGCGGGCAAATCAAGTGCACTCAACACGATAACGCGACAAAAAGCGTTAGCACGTACGAGTAAAACACCTGGCCGTACGCAACTCATAAATGTATTTGAGGTGCAACCTGGTAAGCGTCTTATCGATCTACCCGGTTATGGATATGCCAAGGTTCCGATTTCTGTAAAAGAAAAATGGCAGCAAGCCCTCAGCGAATACTTGCAACAACGTGAGTCGCTTCGTGGCCTCGTATTATTGATGGATATTCGCCATCCCTACCGTGATACCGATCAGGATTTATTGCATTGGGCAACGGAATGCGAAATTCCAATCTTGGTTTTACTTACCAAAGCAGACAAATTGAAACCAAGCCAACGCAAAAGTACGCTACTTCAAGCACGTGAGGCTGCGCTTGTGTTCGGTGACGGCGTTCAAGTTGAAATGTTTTCGTCGCTGAACAAAATCGGCCTGCCTGAAGTTGAAGTTATCTTATCCGAATGGCTAAATAGCGAGCCCAAGACAACGGTTAACGCCGATGCAGCAGACTGAGGCCCCACCACTAAAGGCTTGGTTGCTGTTATTGCTGCTCGCATTAATCTGGGGCAGTTCATTTATTTTAATCAAGAAAGGGCTTATTGCCTTTCGGCCTGATCAGCTGGCTGCGATTCGCATCGCCTCTGCAGGTTTTTTTCTACTTCCATTTCTCATGCAACGTTTCAAAACGGTGCGTCGCCATCACTGGCCTAAATTAATTTCGGTTGGCTTAGTTGGTAGTTTTATTCCTGCATTTTTGTTTGCATTTGCACAAACACAATTAGCCAGTGGCGTTACCGGTGTACTTAATACCTTCACACCTTTGGCAACGTTAATTATCGGCGTTTTGGTATTTCGGCAAATGGTTGCTATGCAACAATGGGTGGGGGTTTTGATTGGCTTGGCCGGCACTTTTGTATTAATAACAGCCAGTGCCAGCGGTGAGCTACAGTTTAATTCATTTGCACTTCTGATTATTGTCGCAACCATCTGTTACGGCATTAACTTGAACCTGATTAAGCACCATATACCTGACCTTGGCGCGTTAACCATAACCGGGGTTAGCTTATTCCTTGTGGCGCCACCAGCTTTAATCTACTTGCTTGTCGCAACGCCTTTCATTGAGCAGCTTGGAACGCAACCTGACGTAGTGTTTTCGCTTGGGGCAATTCTAGTATTAGGTATTGTCGGCACTGCTATGGCGCTGGTTATTTTCAATACGGTGGTGAAAATGACAGACACTACCTTTACCAGTTCTGTTACCTATCTGATTCCTATCGTTGCGCTAATTCTTGGCGTAATAGACGGCGAACCGTTCTTGATAGAGCATGCAATTGGTATGGCGGCTATATTGGTCGGTGTATTTATTGCGAATCGCCGCGCTCGCAAGCCGCGCGTCGCTCCCACTGTTTGAATTCCAGAAAAGAAAAAGCCCGGCATAAAGCCGGGCAAAAGTTCTTACAATCCAGGGAGAGAACATCTCAGAAAGGTAATGACAAACGAACTCGAATCGTTTAATGCGCCTTTCACAGATTCTGACTGACCCTTTAAAAATTAGTTCAAAAAAAATTTTAATTTATCTAATTTTTTTTTAGTGTGCCTCGTCCCAGTTATTCCCAACGCCAGCTTCTGCAATAAGCGGCACCTTTAATTCTGCGGCTTGCTCCATGATTTCCACTAGCTTCTGCTGGTACTCAGCCACTTTATCTTCACGCACTTCAAAAACTAATTCATCGTGAACCTGCATGATCATCCACACTTCTTCATCGTGTACATTTTCGTTGAGATATTTTGCAACCGCTATCATTGCGCGCTTAATAATATCAGCCGCAGTACCTTGCATTGGTGCGTTGATCGCGGCCCGTTCGGCGCCTTTGCGGCGCATGCCGTTTTGCGATTTGATTTCAGGTAATTGTAAACGACGCCCATAAATTGTTTCGACATACCCGTCGCGTTTTGCCTGCGTACGCGTGTCTTCCATATATTTTAATACGCCTGGGAAGCGGTCGAAATATTTATCCATGTAATCTTGTGCTTCGTGGCGTGGAATATCCAATTGCCGCGCCAGGCCAAATGCCGACATGCCATAAATAAGTCCAAAGTTAACTGCTTTTGCCCGACGGCGTTGTTCACTCGAAACTTGATCAAGTGGTACGCCGAACACTTCGGACGCCGTCGCTTTGTGAATATCCCGGCCCTTAGAAAAGGCCTCTACCAGCGCGGGGTCCTGCGACAGGTGCGCCATGATTCTCAATTCAATTTGGCTATAGTCGATGGCTAATATTTTATAGCCAGCAGGTGCTGTGAAGGCCTGACGAACTCGGCGCCCTGCTTCTGTTCTTATCGGAATATTCTGTAAATTCGGGTCACTCGAAGACAATCGGCCAGTCGCTGTAACTGCCTGGTGGTAAGAGGTATGGATACGATTCGTTCGAGGATTCACCATTTTTGGCAGTTTATCTGTATAAGTCGATTTAAGCTTGCTCAAACCACGGTGCCGCATGATGACGTCCGGCAATGGGTAGTCGAGGGCTAGCTCTTGAAGAACCTCTTCAGCGGTTGATGGCGCGCCTTTAGGTGTCTTTTTTCGAATCGGTAACTGAAGCTTTTCAAATAAAATGGTTTGCAGTTGCTTTGGTGAGCCTAAATTAAACTCTTCACCTGCAATGTCATAAGCCGCCTTCTCCAGCTGTTGCAATTCTTTTGCTATCTCATGACTTTGTCGCGCCAATAATGGGGCATCAATCTGTACGCCGTGCTGCTCCATATCGACAAGTACTGGCAGCAAGGGTAGCTCAATTTTTGTTAATACATCCAACAGGGCTTGCTCTTCGCTTACTACTTTCCATAACTTGTTATGCAAACGCAGGGTTACGTCAGCGTCTTCGGCAGCATATGGCGCCGCTTGCTCTAGACCAACCTGATTAAACGTTAGTTGCTTCGCGCCTTTACCCGCAACTTCTTCAAAACCTATCGGCTTATGCCCTAAGTACTGCAGACTTAAACTGTCCATATCATGGCGTGAACCAACGCTGTTATATACGTACGAAGCCAACATCGTATCGTTATGAATGGCACCTAAGCGAATGCCATAACGACGCAGAATATGGCTATCGTATTTCAGGTTTTGGCCAATCACTTTTGCAGAGGTCGATTCCAACAGCGGCTTAAGCTGCGCCAATACCCAATCTCTATCGAGCTGCTCCGGAGCACCCGGATAGTCATGTCCAACAGGGATGTAACACGCATGCCCCGGCTCAATGGCAAACGATAAGCCGACTAATTCAGCCTCCATGTAATTGAGGCTGGTGGTTTCTGTATCAAAGGCATATGAGCTGGCTTTTTTTAAGGCACCTAACCAGGTTTCGAAGCTCTTTTTGTCGGTTACCGTTTCGTAGTGTTCGTGGCTTACCGGCGTGTCCTCGATTTGCTGGCTCGCTGTGTTAGCATTGCCCAGAGCTTGATCAGTTGCGGGCCCTTCCTCTAAAACTTCGCCTAGCCAGCGACGAAATTCACATTGCTTATACAATTCAATCAGCTCATCACGATTCGCAGGTTGAATCGTCAATTCGTCCGGCTTGGTTGTCAACTCAACATCCAGTTTTATGGTAGCTAACTCGCGCGACATCAACAGGATGTCTTTATGCTCGCGCAATTTAGCGGGCATTGTTTTTGCACCACGAAAATCCAACTCTGCAAGCGCATCTGGATTAGCCAACATTGCATCAATGGAGTCGATACCTTGTAACATTGCCAACGCGGTTTTTTCACCCACTTTTGGCATGCCAGGAATACCATCGGAGCTATCCCCCATCAGCGACAGAAAATCGATAATTTGTTCTGGCTTCACACCATACTTTTCAATCACGCCATCATAGTCGAGCAAAGTGTCGGTCATGGTGTTTATTAACATGACATGGTCATTTACCAGCTGCGCCATGTCTTTATCACCCGTACTAATGAGTGTGAAGCGGCCTTCGTCGCCGGCCTGCTGAGCCAAAGTACCAATGACATCGTCAGCCTCAACGTTGTCGATACACAAAAGCGGCAGCCCCAACGCTTTTACAATCTTATGTAATGGCTCAATCTGTTGCCGCAGATCGTCCGGCATCGGTGGCCGGTGCGCTTTATATTCGTCATAGATTTCGTTGCGAAACGTCTTACCTTTCGCATCAAACACAACCGCCATATGAGACGGCTTATATTTTTTCAGTAAACTACGCAGCATATTAACCACGCCGTAGATTGCGCCGGTTGGCTCACCTGACGAATTGGTAAGGTGAGGCGGTGCATAAAACGCACGAAATAAATACGACGAGCCGTCCACTAAAATAAACGGATTTTCAGGTACTTGGGGTGGTGTTTTTCGTGGTGATGTTGATGACGAATCGGCCATGGCTGAGATCTCGAATTTTGGCTGCTTTAAATTGCCTTGTAGCATGCCACAGCTCACGTATATTCGCTACTCGATAAGCTGCGTAACCTGTGCATACGTTGTGGATAAGTCTGTTGAAAACGAGAAATCTTGCCAGTTCAAGATCAGAGATCTCTGGCGATGAATTGCTTTATAATGTCTTGAATAACAAGGGTTTCGTAGTAATACTGAAGCCCTGACAGCGTCTTATTCTTATTTTTTTTCAGTTGTGGAAACTGATTTTAAACACACACGCGGGAGTCACATTGTGTTTCGCCAATTCTTATCAGAATCGAACTAGAAGACTAACACATTACTAATGGATTGCCAGCCACAAATGCAAATTTCTTTAGAACAATTTTTACGCGATATTAAAAATCATTATGCGTAAAAGGAATCAACATCGTCTTACTTTTTCTATATACTGCTTGTCATAGTTCTTGCAAATGTAATCTGAACTAGTGTTGAATAGGCAATGTGCTTTGCGCTAAAACAATGGATGATCCCTTTAACCTAACGTGGTCCTATGGAAACAGAATCGATGAAGCTGACAAAAGATGAGCTGCGCCAACTCGAAGAGTTCGAGCGCCGACGCATCGCTCTAAATCATTCTGAATGGTGGGACAGACTGTCGATGGATCAGAAGTTTGGCGTGTACCAATTGCAGAAATTTGGTTTTGACCTCGCATTTATTCGCAACACGGAAGACGGCCCATTGGCTGTGGTTCGTCGTGGTAGTGAATTCGCAACCGTTAATCACGAAGGTGATGTCGATTTAAGCCCAGATATTGTTTTACGCGACTAACGAGCTTTCTGCTGCGCTCGCAATTCGCCCAGCACGGCTTGAGTATTGAGTTCAGCACCTTCATGCCACAACCTAAACGCAACCCCTGCTTGTTCAACCAACATACCTAACCCGTCAGAAATTTTAGCCACACCCGCTTGACGCGCCTGTTGCATAAATACTGTTGGCTCAGCGCCATACATCATGTCGTAAACGGCGCCTGCTTGACCGAGTTGTTCGGCCGCAACGGCGACAGTTTGATGGGCTAACGATGCGCTGGTTGCATTGATGACCAAAGCTCCCGACGGAATCACAACCTCGTTTAACCGCGCTGCAACGAGCGTCCTATGATTAAAAACCTCAACAATAGCATTCGCTTTTTCGAGCGTCCGGTTAGCAATAATAAGCTGTCTGGGCCCCTCTGCGAGCAAAGGTCCTACAACGCCTCGTGCTGCACCTCCGGCACCGAGTAAGACAATGTCACGCTGCGCAATGGCTTGCTTCAGGTTCTGTGTCAGATCACGCACCAAGCCAATGCCGTCGGTATTATCACCCAGCAACTGTCCGTACCCAAGCGGTACAAGTGTATTCACCGCGCCAGCTTGTTTCGCCCGTGCTGTGACATGCGTCACCAGCTCATAAGCTTCCTCTTTAAAAGGCACTGTGACATTTGCGCCAGCCCCACCTTCACGAAAAAACTGGGCAACCGCTCGGCGAAACCGGCTAACCGATGTTAAACTGCGCGTATAGTTCAGCTCCACTCCCACTTGCTTAGCAAAAGCTAAATGTATTTGCGGAGACAAGCTGTGAGATATTGGATTACCAAAGACAGTAAATAACGCCATGTTAAATTTCCTTCGCTCGAGCAAAAAAGCTAACGGCCCACAATCAATCTACGATCAACTCGGTGGTGAAGTCGCTGTGCGTGCCATTGCAGAACGTTTTTATGATGTCATGGAGAGCGACCCACGCGCAAAGGATTTGTTGGCCATTCACCCGCAGCCAATGCATGGCATCCGACAAAAATTCTTTGAATTTTTAAGTGGTTGGTTTGGTGGTCCCGCGTTGTTTGAAAGGAAATATGGGCATCCACGGCTACGGGCCAGACACCTGCCCTTTACCATTGATGTAAAATTGCGCGATCAGTGGTTACTTTGTATGTACCAAGTGCTCGATGAACAAGTCTCGGACCCATTGCTGAAAATGCAATTGCGCAGCCAGTTCACGCAACTTGCTCACCATATGATCAATACCGGCTAAAGCTCCTGGAGCCAATCCCGAGGCCGCAAATAGTCAGAATACAACTTCGCCTCAGCACTATTTGGTTCTGGCTGATAACCGTATTCCCAGCGTGCCAGCGGTGGCATCGACATAAGAATGGATTCGGTGCGCCCGCCGGTTTGTAATCCAAACAATGTGCCGCGGTCCCACACCAAGTTAAATTCCACGTAGCGCCCACGACGATATAACTGAAAGTCACGCTCGCGTTGGCCAAATTCGGTGTGCTTGCGCCGCGCAATAATTGGTAGGTACGCGTCTAGGTAGGCGTCACCCACCGCGCGCATAATTGCAAAGCTCTCTTCAAAACCGCGCTCATTCAGATCATCAAAGAATAAACCGCCAACGCCGCGCGTTTCATCGCGGTGTTTTAGCCAAAAATAATCATCGCACCATTTTTTGAACTTCGGGTACAGGTCATCACCAAAGGGTTTTAGTGCATCATAGGCCACCTGGTGCCAATGTTTTATATCATCGTCAAACGGATAAAACGGGGTAAGGTCGAAACCGCCACCAAACCACCAAACTGGCTCCGCACCTTCTTTTTCCGCAATAAAAAACCGCACGTTGGCATGGCTTGTCGGCACATATGGGTTGTTCGGATGCATCACCAGTGACACACCGCAGGCATTAAAATTTCGTCCCGCTAGTTCCGGCCGGTGTGCCGTAGCCGAGGCTGGCATTTGTTCACCAAATACATGTGAATAGCCGACCCCGCCTTGCTCAAGTACCGCTCCATCACGCAACACGCGCGAACGACCACCGCCACCACCAGGACGTTGCCATACTTCTTCTTTGAATGTGCCAACACCGTCAGCTTTCTCAAGCGCCAAGCAAATACGATCTTGCAAATCTTTTAGGTAATGATTGACCTGATCAAGCATGTTTTCTTGCATAGCTAGTCTCTAAAAATTTCTTGGGTTAACGGGTCGATAATTCGTGACGGCTTCGTTGCGCCGCCCGTTGGGGCATCCATCACCCACGCAATACTTTCACCAAAGGTTTCACGTACGTCTGCTGCAGTAGTAAGCGCTGGCTGCCCCGATAAGTTCGCACTGGTCGAAACGATGGCACTACCAAGTGCTTTACATAACTGCCGAGCTGGCTCATGCGCAGTGACACGAACTGCAATTTTGTCATGAGTTCCACGTAACCATTCGGGCACATTATCCGACGCAGGTAATAATAATGTCACAGCGCCTGGCCAATTAGAAAACACACTAAAGCGCTTATCTTGAGGTATTTTTGCGTCTGCGACAAAACCCACTAACTGACTGTAGTCGGCCGCAAGTAAAATGAGGCCTTTTTCCTGAGGGCGTTGCTTCGCCTGCAGTAATTTCTGCACCGCGCTCTCGTTGCGCGGGTCACACCCTAATCCAAATACCGCTTCGGTTGGATAGGCGAGAAGTTCGCCTTGCGCAAACGCTTGCTTTGCCGGCAACCACGGGTCGGTCTGCTCAGTCATGAATTCATCTCTTTTACAAATATTGGTTAAGTTGACTAATGCGCGCTATTTTATCGAAGATTTATAGTCACAGGAATCATCTGCGCAAATCCAACGCTCACCGGCGGCGGTTTTCTTCTTCAGTAATAAAGGAAAGTCACATTTCGGGCAGCTTTCCGGCACCGGTGGCAGGTTAACTGAGTATTTGCATTTGGGGTAATGGTCGCAGGCATAAAACGAATTACCAAAGCGGCTCGTCTTTTGTACAAGCTTACCTTGTTTACAGATTGGGCATTGAGCATCTGTACCGGGGTCAAAATCAGCAGCCGTCATATAGTCACAGTCAGGATGGCCGCTACAACCAACATAAAGACCATATCGGCCTTTTTTTAGTTGCAGATCGCGCTGACACCGGGGGCATGGTACGCCCAGTGACTGAGGCTCCAAAAAGTTATCGGTCATTTAATGCAATAAACCCTCGGGTTCCTCAAACAGCAAGCCTTCCATTTGATCGTAGGCTTCTTCATGGCCCGGTACATTAAATAGCACCATCAGCACCACCCACTTCAAATCGTCCAGCGTAAACTGTGGCATGTCGAGTTCCATCACGCGATCAATAACCATTTCACGCGTTGAAAAATCAAGCACACCAAGGTTTTCGAGATACATTAAAAACCCACGACTGGAACAATCCAGACGTGCAACTTCTTCGGCCGTAAAGACCCGTGTACTGCTGCTCGGAGACTTATTCAAGTATGGTTTCAGCTGACTGTCCTGCAAGTCAGCCAGTCGCTCTAACCAAGCGAGTGCCTTATGAATCTCTTGGCGATGGAAACCAGCGCGCGTAAGTTCATCAGTCAGCTCATCATGGTTAACTACAACCTCCATGTCCGAATGAATATAGTTTTCGAACAAGTACATGAGGATATCAAACATCGTTAGCGCCTCCCCATTTTTATATAACCGCCTGCAATTGAGGTCACGCTCCCCTCCAACTCAAGTAACACCAACTGCTCTGTAACAATGGCAACCGGCAGCCCGCTGCGCGCTACAATGGTATCGATTGATGTGACCTCTGATCCCACATTAGCCAACAATTGGCGGTTTGCCAAGCTTCGGCTTGAATTAATTTGCCCTTGCCCTTGTTCATCATTAGATGGGGGTAAATCAGGTAAATTCAACTCATGCAGAATGTCGCTTACCGAAACAGCCAACCCTGCGCCTTCACTGAGTAACTTGAAACACCCACTGTGAGCTGGATCCCAAATCGAACCGGGTACCGCCATAACAATTCGCTGCTGCGCTTGCGCAAGGCTAGCGGTAACCAAGGTACCGCTGCGAAGCTTTGCTTCAACCACCAAAACGAGCTGTGCGAGTCCACTAAGAATACGATTCCGCCGTGGAAAGTGATCACGTTTACCCGGCATGCCTGGGGGAAATTCACTGATCACGAGTCCAGCCTGCATAATTTGTTGTTGCAGTTGTTGATTGCGTGGTGGGTAGTAAATATCAGGCCCAGTTCCCAGCACTGCCAAGGTGCGCCCCTCAGCAAGCGCGGCGCGATGCGCAGCAGCGTCAATGCCAGCTGCTAATCCGCTACTAACAATAACACCGGAACGCGCCAAACCTCGCGCAAAATAGTCGGCTGAGTGTTGCCCTACCGGTGAAGCGTTGCGACTGCCAACAATAGCAACGCAGGTGCCTTGCAAGCAGCCAAGGTCGCCCCGTGCAAACAACACGAGAGGCGGGTCGTGAATGTGTTGGAGTCGCTCTGGATAACGCGAATCACGTATCGGAATAAGATGGCATTCCGGTTGAGCGAGCCAACGCAATAATCGGTCTACGTGGGCGGGTACAATGTTGCTGTCGGGAAGTCGGGCATGATGAAGCATCTGCTCGAGGGAACTTAAGCTGCGTAAAAACTTCCGATGTTTGCTCGGCGCGCTGGCAAGCGCCAGCATCGCTGTTGCGGTTTCAGCGTCCATGCTGAAAACCTCCGAATAGTTAGTGAGGTAATAGTTAGAATTGCTTCGGTATGAAGTAGTCGCCTACTGATAGCCATTCTCGCGAACGCAGTACCATGGCAAAGCTCGTTGTTTCTTGCACTTCTAACACCATCATTTCAGCGGTTGCAGAAACCGGTAATTGCACCGTATTGCGCCACAACCGGGAAAGATCGTCCGCCGGTTTATAAAAATTAACCAACTTGATTTCTTCACCTTCAACGAAAACCGTCGAACCTGGGCGTATCGCTTGGTACATCTGCCCCACTTCAACGCCGTCCGCACGACCTTTATCAATCATAACCACATCATATTTGCCTTGTTCTTTGCGGCTGTTCAATGACGCGATAACTTGACCATCTATTGCGTTACCTGGCATCGGCGTAATAATTTCAGGTATGTTTAACGGACGCGCATCCATCAGATAATCGCCACGGCGAATCTCGCGCTGAATGCGACTCAACTCTCCCTCGGCCAACTCACCGCTGTTGAAGGTCACATCAACGTCACCAACATAGCGCAGTAACTCGCCTTGCGGCAGCTTTTCAATGGGCGTAAATACGCTATAAGTCGTTTTCTCAACATGACCTTTGATAAACACCGGTAACATGCCATTGACTCGCGGTGCGCCGCGGTTATCGCCAAGCACCTGTGGCAACTTCGTCTTCTCCGAGGTCGTAATCAGGCGGTGCTCTGTAAGCAGGGGGGCCAGCATTTCGCGCGAAAATGTCGGAATCGGTTCACCTTTATCCTTCACTTCACCTTGCGGCAATAGCGCAACATATTCTTTGCGTGTAAGTTGCGGTTTACCATCAATCCAGACCAAGGTGAGTTTGTCACCCGGGTAAATCAAATGCGGGTTGGCTACGTCTTCATTAATTCGCCACAACTCAGGCCAATACCATGGGTCATTGAGATACATTTCGGAGATATCCCAAAGCGTATCCCCTTTCTTCACCACATACTCTTGCGGTGCATCGTCACGCAAAGTAAGCACATCGCCTGAGGTTTGCTGTTCCGTGTTCGATTGCGCCACGGCTACATGCTGTGGTGATACCAACAGAAAACCGATTAGCGCAATCGCCGGTAGTTGCCATTTGGTCATCGTAAGCTCCATTGTAAAACCGTGTGTTCATCCCCAAATTACGTTAAAATCACGCAAGATGAAACTAGCGAATGATAGGTTATGAGTAAATTAACAATTTTAAAATATCCCGACGAACGATTACGCACCATCGCACAACCAATTAAGCAGGTTGATGATGCCTTGCGTGCCGACATCGATAACATGTTCGAAACCATGTACGAATCCAATGGCGTAGGCTTGGCTGCGACGCAAGTCGATATCCATCGCCGCCTATTCGTTGCTGACTGCAGTGAAGATCAGAACGAAGCACTGGTATTTATTAACCCAGAGATTACAGCACAAGAAGGTCACTTCACCAATGAAGAGGGCTGCTTGTCTTTTCCTGGAGTCTACGCCAAAGTTGAACGAGCTGGCAAAGTTACCGTCACGGCACTTGACCGAAACGGTGAGCAGTTTTCTTTGACCGCCGAAGGATTGCTGGCCATTTGCATTCAGCATGAAATCGATCACCTCAATGGTAAGCTGTTCGTTGACTACTTGTCGCCGCTTAAACGCGACCGAATTCGTAAAAAACTCGAAAAAGAAGCGCGTGTAAATGCAGAATCCTAAAAAGGTGGTGTTCGCGGGCACACCAGAGTTTGCCGCCGAACACCTTGCTGCATTGATCGATGATGAGCAAACCGAAGTGCTTGCCGTTTACACCCAACCGGACCGCCCAGCGGGGCGCGGTAAGAAACTTCAGGCCAGTCCGGTTAAGCAACTTGCATTGCAACACCATTTGCCAATACATCAACCACAATCGTTGAAAAACGCAGACGCTCAGGCAGAACTTGCCGCTTATCAAGCCGACGTTATGGTTGTGGTGGCGTACGGAATATTACTGCCACAAGCTGTACTTGATGTGCCGCGTTATGGTTGCATTAACGTGCATGGCTCGCTACTACCTCGTTGGCGTGGCGCCGCGCCAATTCAACGTGCATTGTGGGCGGGAGATGCCGAAACTGGCGTGGCGATTATGCAAATGGAAGCAGGCTTAGATACAGGGCCTGTGCTTCTTGAAGCGCGCTTGCCCATTACTGCCGAAGACACCTCCGCTACGTTATATGACAAGCTGGCGAAATTAGGCCCAGCTGCATTACTCGAAACACTGCACAATCTTGAAGCTCTGCAACCTCATGCTAAAACGCAAGATGATGCCGCAGCCACCTATGCAAAAAAACTGAGTAAAGAAGAAGCACAGCTAGACTGGCAGCAGCCTGCAGCTGCGCTGGAACGCTGGGTGCGGGCGTTTAATCCGTGGCCCATTTGCTGGCTAGTAGCTGGGCAAGGCGATATTGTTAAAGTATGGCGGGCCGATGTGGTGCCGGGCAGCAACACGCCCCCAGGTACCGTATTGCAAGCAGATAAACATGGAATTGTCATACAAACCGCTGATCAAGCATTACGTTTGCTTGAATTGCAACCCGCTGGCAAAAAGCCAATGCCAGTTGCCGACTTTTTAAATGGTCGCAGTGACGGGTTCGTGGTTGGCAGCAAGCTGCCTTTAGGTATTTTATGACGCAAAATAACCTACGCCCGGGCGCCGAAAGTCGTGCTGTAGCTGCACAAGCAGTGTTTCAGGTGATTGAGCAAGGCCGTTCATTAAGTCAGGCATTACCTGAATTAAACCGCAAGCTTTCAGTACGTGACCGTGGCATGGCACAAGCGCTGGCATATGGTGTTTTGCGCCACCTACCCCAATTGAATTTTTTTATCGGCGCACTGGTCGCGAAACCGTTAAAAGGCGAGTTGAAGATTTTACATTCGCTGCTTCTGGTTGGCGCGTATCAACTAACCTACATGGGTTCAGCTGAACACGCGGCGGTTTCAGCAACCGTAGATGCAGCAGTACTACTAAAACGCAGTAAACAAAAAGGTTTAGTTAACGGTGTACTGCGCAGCTTGCAGCGTCAATTGCCGCAATTGCAAACTCAACTGCAACAAAAGCCGGCCCTTACGCACGGGCATCCGCGCTGGCTAGCTGATCGTATTCAAAGCCAGTATGCAGATAAAGCAACAACGATTATGGCTGCCAACAATGCACAAGCGCCCATGTGGCTGCGTATCAATTTGCAGCACACCAATCGTGACAGCTATTTGGCCCTACTCGATGAGGCTGGCATTGCCGCGCATGCCGACTCACCACTTGCCAGCGCTATTTGCTTAGAACAAGCCGTGGATGTGCAAAGCCTGCCGCACTTTAACGATGGCTGGGTTTCGGTGCAGGATATTGCAGCGCAACATGCAGCCTGGTTACTTGATGCCCAAGCGGGTGAATCGGTGCTCGATTGTTGTGCGGCACCGGGCGGAAAAACCGCTCACATTCTCGAACAACAGCCGACTATAAAGATGCTTGCGATTGACTCTGACCCGCAGCGCCTGCAACGTGTACACGACAACTTAACCCGATTACAGCTGAACGCCGATGTCAAAGCCGCTGATGCGAGCAATGTGAATGCATGGTGGCATGGTGAGTTGTTTGATCGCATATTACTTGATGCGCCGTGCTCGGCTACTGGCGTGATTCGTCGCCATCCAGACATTAAATGGCTACGCCGTGACAGCGACATTGCGGATTTAGCGCGCACGCAGCAAAAGATATTGGATGCCCTGTGGCCAACGTTAAAGCCAGGCGGTACCCTTCTTTATGCAACTTGTTCTATACTGGCGGAAGAAAATACACAGCAAATAGAAGCATTTAAAAAGCGCCATGCTGACGCTATTGCCGTTGCAACCAACCCCAATGGCGCAGTAGAGTGGCAATGGTTGCCTGGCGACTTTGACGGTGACGGTTTCTATTACGCAAAACTGGAAAAACGCAGATGAAAATAGTGATTCTTGGTGGTGGACAAGTCGGCGGTACGTTAGCTGAAAACTTAGTTGGCGAAGACAACGATATTACGGTTGTTGACACTGATTCGACACGCCTTGAGTCTCTGGCCGAGCTGCATGATATTCGCACTATTGAGGGGCACGCATCGCACCCGCGCGTATTGCGCCAAGCCGGCTGCGAAGACGCAGACATGCTGATTGCTGTAACCCCTAGCGATGAAACCAACATGTTGGCGTGTCAGATTGCCTACACCTTATATCGCACGCCGAAACGAATCGCCCGTATTCGCTCAGAAGAATACAGCGATTACAAAGATAAACTGTTCCACAAAGACGACATTCCTGTTGATCATCTGATTTCACCAGAGCAGCAGGTTACCGATTACATTAAACGGCTGGTTGATTATCCTGGCGCTCTACAGGTTATGGAATTTGCCGGCGGCCGCGCCAGCTTGGTTGCGGTACGAGCTTATTACGGCGGTAAGTTAGTTGGCCACGCGATTTCTACGCTTAAAAGCCACATGCCGAATGTTGAAACGCGCGTCGCAGCCATATTTCGTCAAGGACAAGCCATCAAGCCAATGGGCACAACCATTATTGAGGCTGGTGACGAAATTTTCTTCATTGCCGATACCCGCTATGTGCGCATGGTGATGGAAGAAATGCAAAAACTTGAACATCAGTACCGTCGAATTATGATTGCTGGCGGCGGTAATGTGGGGGCAGGCTTAGCCGCACGATTGGAAGAAAACCACCGCGTTAAGCTAATTGAGCGCAATAAAGAACGTGCCGAAATGCTTAATGAGAGTTTGCAAAATACCACGATTCTCCACGGCGACGCCTCCGATGAGCGCTTGCTCACTGAAGAACACATTGAAGACATGGATGTGTTTATTGCGGTAACCAACGACGATGAAGCCAACATTATGTCGGCGATGTTGGCTAAGAAACTCGGCGCTAAGAAAACCATGGTGCTGATTCAGCGCCAAGCCTATGTTGATTTGGTGCAAGACAATGTTATAGATATTGCTATTTCGCCGCAACGCGCGACAGTCTCTGCGTTACTCTCCCTGATACGCAAAGGCGACATAGTGAATGCTTACTCACTGCGAAAAGGCGCTGCTGAAGCTATTGAAGCCATCGCTCACGGCGACGAAAAGACCTCAAAAGTAATTGGTAAAACCATTGATGAGATTAAACTTCCGCCGGGTACCACTATCGGTGCCATTGTGCGCGGTAATGAAGTTTTGATCGCGCATGACGATACCGTATTGCAGGCAGATGACCACGTTATTCTATTTTTAGTGGATAAAAAATACATTCGCGAAGTAGAACGTCTGTTCCAACCAAGCGCCCTGTTCTTCTAACAGGGCTGTTAACTGCGCCAAAATGTGGGCGTTAGCAGTACCAATATAGTGAATACTTCCAAGCGTCCAAATAACATCGCAACCACCAACAGCCACTTAGCTGTGTCGGAAATCTCAGCGTAATTTGCGGCCACTTCACCAAGACCTGGGCCAAGGTTGTTCAGGCACGCAGCCGTTGCGGAAAATGCCGTGATGTCATCCAACCCCGTCGCCAACAAGCCCAGCATAATCACCACGAAAACTAAGGCATAAGCCGCAAAAAAACCCCATACCGCTTCGACGACTCGCGGCGGTACAATGCGCTTGCCGAGCTTCACGGAATACATACCTTGCGGATGCACAAGTCGGTTCAGTTCGCGTACGCCCTGACGGAAAAGCAATAGCACGCGTACAACTTTGAGCCCCCCAGCCGTTGAGCTGGCACACCCGCCAATAAAGCTGGCGAAAATGAGTAAGATAGGCAGAAATAGTGGCCAAGACGCAAAGTCCGTGGTGGCAAAACCTGCGGTGGTACTAATAGAAACCGATTGGAATAAGGCCTGATTGAACGCTATTTCGGTTGTATCGAACACTTTGTGCACCAATACCGTCATAAACACGATAACAACCAAAACAGTTTGAATAAGTATAAACCCGCGAACCTCTGGATCTCGGAAATAGCTCCACAAAGAACGTCCAGTGATTGACGCGTAATGCACTGCGAAGTTAATTGATGACAGCAGCAAGAAAACCACACAAATCATATTAATGGTGGCGCTATCAAAGTAGCCCATACTGGCATCGTAGGTACTGAAACCGCCTACCGCGATGGTCGAAAATGCATGACTAATGGCATCAAACCACCCCATGCCAGCAAGCTTATAGGCAAAGGTACACACCAGAGTTAACGCGACATAAATATACCAAAGGTGTTTCGCCGTATCGGCAATGCGGGGGGTCATTTTTGCGTCTTTTAGCGGCCCCGGAATTTCCGCGCGATAAAGCTGCATGCCACCGATGCCTAACATCGGCAGTATAGCTACAGCTAACACGATGATACCCATACCGCCGAGCCATTGCAGTTGCTGACGATAAAACAAAATACTATGCGGTAAATGCTCAATGCCAGTTAATATTGTGGCGCCCGTGGTGGTTAAACCCGAAAATGATTCAAACGCGGCATCGGTAATCGACAGTGGCACTTCAGCGGTAAACCAAAAGGGTAAAATACCCACCGAGCCCAGTACCGTCCAGAAGAGCACCGTGAGCAAAAAGCCGTCGCGAACTTTTAGATCTGAACGCTCATTGCGGTTTGGATACCAAACCAAAAAGCCTACAGTAATACTCACTATGAACGACAACAGGAACGCAACACCGCCACCGTCTTCATAGATAAGTGCCACAATACCTGGCGGTATTAGGGTGGCACTAAACAAACATATTAATAGTCCAAGAATGCGAAGAATGCCGCGAAAGCGCACTAGGAGTCCTCATTTATAATTGTTAGTGCTACGCGCCCATGCGTAGCGTTTTTTATTTCGGTTTTGAGTTCTAAGGCTGTTTCCGCCACAACGGCGAGTTGTGCAGCAATGCGTTCTGCAAATTCCTGCTGTTCAATTTGGGCATGATAACGCTGCAACACATGTGAAATCACATTTTCATCTGCGTAATCGTAGTTTATCTGTGCCGCTTTGCGTAGTATTTTTTCTTGTGTTGGCAGAACCTTAAGCACTTCAGCGGTAGCTTGGCTGTAAGCACGCTGTAAGCCGCCAGTGCCCAACTTGGTGCCACCAAAATATCGTATCACCACCGCCGAAACCTCACCAATACCACTGCTTTGTAGCACATTAAACATTGGCTTCCCAGCTGTTCCCGATGGTTCGCCGTCATCACTCATCGCGTATTTCTGGCTATCATTCGGTGCGCCCCATAGTGCAGCCGAACAATAATGGCTTGCCGCAGGCCACTGCTGCTGACACGCTTGAATATGTTGTTGATGCTCTTGTGCGGAACAAACCTGCCGTACCGAGGCAATAAAACGGCTGTTTTTAACCACGATTTCTGTTTCTGCAACGCCAACTGGCACCAAGTATCCGCTCATGACTTTCCTATTGTTTGGGCCCAGCAATACTAATCTGCATGGGCACCAGCTCGCCAAATACATCAGCTTGCTGGTTCTCATTACGCAAGGTGCGATAAATCTGTTGGTAAGCCAGCACATTTTTTACGTAATTCCGCGTTTCTGCGTAGGGTATAAGTTCCACCCATCGGTCAGCTTCAAGCGGTTGGGCTGGCAGCCAATCATAAACGCGATAAATACCTGCATTGTAAGCTGCTGTGGCTAACAACCAGTTGTTCCCTAAACGCCGCTGTAAATCAGCTAGGTAGCGCGTACCTAAGCGAATATTGTACGAGGCGTTAAACAGCTCGTGGGTGCTTACGTCACGCCGCTCAACCAAATTCGCGGTAGCGGGCAGCAGTTGCATAAGCCCATAAGCTCCGGCATGAGAGCGCGCATCATCACGAAAAGCACTTTCACGCCGAGACACGGCCAACGCCCAGTTTACATCTATTTCTGCTGCATCCGAAAAGCGCTGGTGATCGTCCATGTAGGCTTCTGGAAAGCGCTGAGCAATCGCGTCATATTCACCCAACTTACCGAGCGTATAAATGGCTTGATCATGCCAACCCCAGTCGCTGGCAATCATCGCTAATGCGCGCTGGTCGGCGAGCGGAACATGCTCAAGTAATGCATTCCATTCGCGTCGCGCATCAAGATCGCGATCTAATGCGCGTAGTTCGAAAGCTCGCTGAACTCCAGGCAACTGACTCACTCGGTTTAGGTGTTCCGGATCTATTACCATGGGCTCTTTAGTCAGCGTTAACGGTTGATCTAACTGAGCCGCTGCGAGAAATCCATAATAGCTGCGCTCTTGCGCAACGCGCTGCCAAACCTGCTTGGCCACTTGCTCATGACCGAGAGCTTGCAAAGCGCGGGCGAACCAATACTGCCACTGGCCTGATTCCCGCTGGGCATCTGGCAGCCGCGGAACAAGCCCCATGACTTGCACCCAAGCCCCCTGCCGCAACCATTCAGCCAACTGCCAATGCAAGGTTACATCTGTGTGTTCGGTCGGATCAAGCCGCGCCAACCAGCGGCCTGCTTGTTCATGCCCTTTTAAACTGAGTGCAACGGCAAATGTTTGGCGTAACTGCAGATATTGCTCAGCAGAAAAATTGATATGGGTCGGCAAGGCGTCTATCACTCGAAGCGCTACGTCTGGGTCACGCCAAATCAAGCGCCCAAGGCCATACGCAACAATTTGCGTTTCGTGCGCAGGATAATCGCCAGAAAGCCACTTCGTATCAGCAATTTGACTTGGGTCACGCCGCACGCGCCGGTAGTGCTCTGCCAAGTAATGCATTGGCTGCGGCAGCATTTTTTGCAAGTAAGGAATGAGCGTATGCTGGCCCCCTTCTGCAGCCAACGCAATCCGCTCCCAAACCATGTCATCGGTGCGCAATCCAGCGTTTTGCCACGCTTCAAGCACGGGGTCACAGGCATCGGGAAGTGACTCACCCGTAAGCCAAATATCATTAACCAAGCGCAGTATAGGCTTAGTCTCACCCTTTCCCGTTGCCAACTGTGCGTAGATTGCAAAACACTGATGGCGAGTTGACCCCGGCGCATCGTAGTCGCGTAAGAACTGTTCGTAATGATGCCCCGCCATCAATTTATCAAGCCACATAGCTCGCGTCTGCCACTCCAGTGGCGACTGCGGGTGGGCCTGCAAGAAACTTAGCACTTCAGCGTCTTGTTCGGGTTGCGCAAATTGACGCAAGTAAAAGGCATCTAGATAAGCGGCTAGCGGATAGTTTTCTAGTGCTTCGCGAAGACGCTGATAGTCGTCAAGCTGACGCCGCTTTAACGCAATTTCAGCTTCGAGGAAGAGTTCCCGTTGTTGCACGCGCACATCTATATCGGCATTTTCGGCTGAACGGGCTTGAATTACACCTGTCATACCAATTACCGCAACAATTCCGAGCGTTAGATACCGCAAACCATCATTTAACTTCGACATAATTCAAACGCACGTTTAAAAAACCATTGAAAAATTGCCCTAATAAGGCCAAACTCTAGGGCGACTATAAGAACCACTTTAACCGAAAGCAATCTGATTATCAGTAAACGCTTAAGGAGACCGAATATGATTTATCAGGGTGATAGCATTCGGGTCGAATTTGTTGAAGACGGCATTGCCGAACTTCAGTTCGCAGCCGCTGGCTCCGTAAACAAGTTTGACCAGAAAACCTTGGAAGAATTCAGCCAAGCGCTCAAACAACTGGCCAACACCAAAGATTTACGTGGTGTTATTGTCACAAGTTCTAAACCTACCTTCATTGTAGGCGCTGACATCACCGAATTCCTGACTTTATTTGCTGATGTTGAGCAAACCAAGGTTTGGGTTGCTAAAGCGTCACGTGTCTTTGATCAACTCGAAGACCTGCCAGTGCCTACCGTAGCAGCGGTTACAGGCTTTGCTTTAGGTGGCGGCTGCGAAGCAGCTTTAGCGTGTGATTACCGTGTTGTTGATACCACAGCGGTTATCGGCCTGCCGGAAGTTAAACTTGGTTTAATTCCAGGTTTCGGTGGCACCATGCGCTTACCGCGTATTATTGGTCCGGATAACGCACTTGAACTGATTACCACCGGCAAAAATAACAAGCCAGATGATGCACTCAAAATTGGTTTGGTTGACTCGGTAGTAGCGCCTGAAAAATTGCGTGACGCAGCTTTAGCGATGGTTAAATCAGCCATTGCGGGCGACTTAAACTGGAAAGCTAAACGCCAACCAAAACTTGAGCCGTTGCAAGCGAACGAAACAGAATCAACCATGACCTTCGTAACTGCGAAAGCGATGGCTGCAGCACAAGCCGGCAAACATTATCCTGCGCCACATGCAGCAATAAAAGCGGTTGAAGATGGCGCAAAACACCATCGCGAAGAAGCCTTAAAAGCTGAGAATGCTGCTTTTGTGGGTTTGACGCAAACTGACGCCTGCCGTGCCCAAGTGGGTATCTTCATGGCTGACCAAATGGTCAAAGGCAAAGCCAAAAAAGCGGCTAAACTGGCAACTAAAGAAATCAAACGCGCAGCAGTACTCGGTGCTGGCATCATGGGCGGTGGCATTGCCTACCAGTCTGCGTACAAAGGTGTACCTGTTGTCATGAAAGACATTCGTCAAGATGCATTAGATCTTGGCATGAATGAAGCCAGCAAAATTATGGGTAAGTTGGTTGACCGCGGCCGTATGGATCATAAGAAAATGGCCAAGGTGCTGTCGTCTATCACTCCAACCCTGCTTGATGAAGGCGTAAAAGGCGTCGACATTGTGGTTGAAGCTGTGGTTGAAAACCCAGATGTAAAAGGCAAAGTACTTGCACAGATGGAAAGCATTGTAGACACCGATACCATTTTGGTATCAAACACCTCTACCATTTCCATTGACCGCTTAGCGAAAAATCTGAAAGACCCATCACGTTTCTGCGGTATGCACTTTTTCAATCCAGTGCACAAAATGCCGCTGGTTGAAGTTATCCGTGGTGAAAAAACTTCTGAAGAAACTGTTGCAGCTGTTGTTGCTTATGCCACACGCATGGGCAAAACGGCAATTGTGGTCAATGACTGCCCAGGTTTCTTGGTCAACCGCGTATTGTTCCCGTACCTAGCTGGTTTTGCTGGCATGGTTGATGAAGGCGTAGACTTCGCTGGTATCGATAAAGTTATGGAGCGCCAGTTCGGTTGGCCGATGGGCCCTGCCTATTTATCCGATGTGGTCGGTATCGACACAGCAGATCATTGTACGGTTGTTATGGCTGATGGTTTCCCAAGCCGAATGCCGCGTGATACTAGCAGCGCCATTGCTAAACTCGCTGCTGCAGAACGCTATGGCCAGAAAAATGGCAAGGGCTTCTACAATTATGGCGTGGATAAAAAAGGCCGCCCAGCGAAAGAAAAAGCACCTGAAGTTTATGAAATGCTGGGTGTTACCGACAAGCAACTCGAAGCTGACGAGATTATTGCTCGCTGCATGGTGCCGATGGTCAATGAGTGCGTTCGCTGCCTCGAAGAAGGTATTGTCGCAAGTGCAGCAGAATGCGATATGGCACTGCTATACGGTCTTGGTTTTCCACCATTCCGCGGCGGTCCATTCCGTTACCTTGAAACCGTTGGCTTAGCAAATTTTGTAGCCTTAGCGGACAAGTACGCGCACTTAGGTGAAATGTATCAAGTAACCGATGGCCTGCGTGAAATGGCCGAGTCAGGCAAATCGTACCTGGCAGGTTAATCAATAGCGCAGCGCTAACGGAGGAATTTATGAAAGACGTAGTGATTGTCGATTGTATTCGCACCCCAATGGGGCGTTCAAAAAATGGCGTGTTCCGCAATGTTCGCGCCGAAGACCTTTCAGCTCACTTGATGAGAGGGCTGCTTGAGCGTAATCCACAGGTTGATGTGAATGAACTGGAAGATATTTACTGGGGCTGTGTTCAACAGACCTTAGAGCAAGGCTTCAACATTGCCCGCAACGCATCGTTAATTGCTGGCATTCCGCATCATGTTGCTGCAGTTACGGTTAACCGCCTGTGTGGGTCGTCAATGCAAGCGATTCATGATGCTGCCCGCGCCATTATGCATGGTGATGGCGACATCATGATTGCTGGTGGTGTTGAGCACATGGGCCACGTGCCCATGACGCATGGCATCGATTTTCATCCAGGGATGAACATGTCAGTTGCACGTGCAGCTGGAAGCATGGGTATGACTGCCGAGCTACTTGCGCGCAAATTTGGTATTGATCGTGCAGCACAAGACGCATTCGGTGCACGTTCACACCAACGCGCACATGCAGCAACCGTTGAAGGCCGTTTTGCGAAGGAGATTTTGGCGCTTGAGGGTCATGACGCTAACGGTATTTTGCATTTGGTGAAAAACGACGAAGTGATTCGTCCTGAAACCACAGTAGAAGGCTTAGCCGCACTTCGCCCAGTGTTCGATCCGGTAAATGGCACCGTGACTGCGGGTACATCGTCAGCTTTGTCTGACGGCGCTGCAGCATGTTTAGTCATGTCGGCAGAAAAAGCGAAACAACTTGGCTTAACACCACGTGTACGAATTCGTGCTATGGCGGCAGCAGGTTGCGATCCGTCAATTATGGGTTACGGCCCTGTTCCAGCAACGCAGAAAGCACTCAAGCGTGCAGGTCTCGAAGTGAAAGACATTGATCTTTGGGAACTTAATGAAGCGTTTGCTGCACAATCCCTGCCGGTACTCAAAGGCTTAGGCTTGCTGGATGTTATGGATGACAAAGTGAACTTGAACGGCGGCGCAATTGCCCTCGGTCACCCACTTGGCTGCTCGGGCGCACGTATCTCCACCACGTTAATTAACTTGATGGAAAATAAAGACGCGACCTTAGGTGTTGCGACCATGTGTATTGGTTTAGGCCAAGGCATCGCCACTGTCTTCGAACGCGTTTAAGTAAAAAACGTTGTTCGTGCGCTCGCTAGAGCGAGCTGTTGGTCCGTGCTTCGCACTGTTCGTATTTCGAATAGTAAGCGAAGCTTACGGACGAACAGTGAACGAAGTGAACGTACGAATAACGAGTAACGCTTTTGGTTTTAAAGGCCTTTGCGGATTAGGTAGCGATAAGGCTTACTTTCTGTTTCTGCCAGCAATAATTCATGATCCATAAAACGGCAGAAGCTTGGAATGTCTCGTGTTGTTGCTGGATCATCAGCAATAACCTCAAGCGTGTCACCAGGGTTTAGCTTGCGCATTGTTAAGCGCAGCAGCATCACCGGTTCTGGACACCGTAGCCCCAATGTATCGAGCTGAGAAGTCGCTTCACCTGTCATGCTCTGTTTCCCGTTCCACGAATAACGAGTAACCAATAACGCCTAAGGTCGGTTACAGGTATTTCTGCCAAAACTCTGCGTTACCCATTTCCGCATCAAGTTGGTAAGGTTTAAAACCAAACTTTTCATAGGCGACTTTCGCCGGCTCGTTGCCTTGGATAACTTCCAGTGTCAATTTGCAGCAGCCACGGAATTGCGCCAAAGTTTCTACTTCCTGAAGTAGACGCTTGGCAATGCCTTGACCACGAAAATCTTTGATCACAGCAATATCGTGAATGTTCATCACCGGTTTTGCTGCGAACGTCGAAAAACCTTCAACGCAATTAGCAAGACCAACGGGTTGGTCGTCAACAAAAGCCAAAATAGAAAACACATGGTCACGCTTAGCCATCTCGTCAATAAGATTAGCGCGAGTGCTTTCTGGTAGAGCTTCGCCACCGCCCATAGGGTCTTGTGCGTAATCGTCCAGCATATCTACTACCGCTTGGCGGTGTTTCGGGTTGGTATAATCGGCAAGCACAATTTCTAACATGACAAACTCATTTTAAAGTGAAAAACGACGCATAGCTTCGCTTGTTGGTTCATGGCAGTGGCAATTGACGACATGGTCGTTCACCATGCCCACCGCCTGCATAAAGGCATAACAAATGGTTGTGCCAACAAAGTTAAAACCTGCTTTTTTTAAGGCTTTCGCCATATTATCAGAAACTTTATCTGATGTGGGGATATCACCACCCTGCCGAGCGAATATTCGCGGCTGTCCGTCGCTAAATCCCCACAAGAATTCGTTAAATTCGATACCTTGCTCTCGCAGGTTCAGGTAGGCTCGCGCATTTTTGAATATTGACTCGATTTTTAATCGATTGCGAATAATTCCCGCGTTATGCATGAGCTCGGTTCTGTAGGTTTCAGGGAGTTGAACAATTTGCTCCGGATCGAATCCACAAAAGGCCTTTTCGTAATTGGCTTGCTTGCGTAATATCGTAATCCAACTTAAGCCCGCCTGTTGGCCATCCAAACACAACTTTGCGAACAGCTCTTGGCTGTCAGCAACCGGCCGCCCCCACACGGTATCATGGTAATGAATATAGTCTGGGCTTGAGCCGCACCAACTACAGCGGTTAATTGTTTCACTCATTTCGCACGGTATCCTGTAACCTCGCTTCAACACAGGGTATAATTTACGCCAATTTGGTTTAGAAATCAGCATGAGATGACGCATGGCTAGCTACGACGTAAAAACGTTTCAAGGGCTCATTCTTGCCCTACAGGATTACTGGGCGCAACAAGGGTGCGCGGTTGTCCAACCGTTGGACATGGAGGTTGGTGCTGGCACCTTCCATCCTATGACATTCTTGCGCTCTATCGGTCCTGAGCCGGCAAGCTTTGCGTACGTTCAGCCATGCCGACGCCCAACCGACGGTCGTTATGGTGAAAACCCGAACCGGCTGCAACATTATTATCAGTTCCAGGTGCTATTAAAGCCATCGCCTGACAATATTCAGGAGCTCTATCTTGGCTCGCTGGAAATGCTTGGCTTCGATCCGTTGGTGCATGACATTCGCTTTGTAGAGGATAACTGGGAATCGCCAACCCTCGGTGCATGGGGATTGGGCTGGGAAGTCTGGTTAAATGGCATGGAAGTGACACAGTTCACCTACTTTCAGCAAGTTGGCGGCATCGAATGCAAGCCAGTTGCTGGCGAAATCACGTACGGCCTTGAGCGCTTAGCCATGTACATTCAGGGCGTTGATAGCATTTATGATCTGGTTTGGACTGATGGTCCACGTGGAAAAATTCTGTATGGTGATGTGTTTCATCAAAACGAAGTTGAACAGTCTACCTATAATTTCGAGCATGCTGATGTGGATGTATTGTTTGGGCGTTTTGACTCCTGTGAAAAGGAATGTGAGCACTTACTATCGGTAAACTTACCTCTACCAGCTTATGAACAAGTTATGCGTGCTTCGCATGCATTTAACTTACTGGACGCTCGTCATGCAATTTCCGTGACCGAACGTCAACGCTATATTCTTCGCGTTCGCACCATGGCAAAGGGTTGTGCAGAAGCTTATTACGCTGCCCGCGAAGCGCTAGGTTTTCCGCTTGCGCAGTCCAATCAAGAAGTACAGTAAGGAGCTTAACCGTGCAACATCAGACATTGTTGGTAGAAATTGGCACTGAAGAACTGCCACCCAAAGCACTAGGCGCGTTAAGTCATGCATTCACAGAAGCCCTTAGTACGCTATTGCGCGAAAACGACTTTTCCTTTGAAGAAGTGAAGTCTTATGCAACGCCGCGTCGCCTCGCCGTTCAAGTTTCGGCGCTGGCCTCTCAGCAAGCCGATAAGATAGTTGAGAAGCGCGGCCCAGCGGTTAACGTCGCTTTTGACGACAACGGCAAAGCCACCAAAGCGGCCGAAGGTTGGGCGCGGGGTAACGGTATTACCGTCGACGAAGCCGAGCGTTTAGTTACCGATAAAGGTGAATGGCTGCTTTATAAAGCTGAGGTTAAAGGCCAAGCGCTTGGGGAAGTACTCCCTGACCTGGTTCAGTTAGCGCTTAAAAAATTACCTATTCCAAAGCCGATGCGCTGGGGTAATGGGACCGCTCAGTTTATTCGCCCTGTAAAAACTGTCACCATGATGTATGGCAATACACTGATTCCTGGAGTCGTTCTTGATGTAGCATCAAACAACCACCTATTAGGGCATCGGTTTCATGCGCCTCAGGGTGCAACCTTATCCCATGCGGACGACTATGAAGCTGAGTTGGAAAAGGTGTGGGTGATCGCGGACTTTGCTAAGCGTCGCGAACTGATTGTTCACGGTATTTCACAGCTTGCATCGAAACTGGGTGGCCAAGTTATTGAAGACAATGACCTGGTTGATGAAGTGACGGCACTAGTGGAATGGCCAATCGCATTATCAGCACATTTTGATGAGCAATTTCTAGCAGTACCGAAAGAGCCGCTTATTGTAACCATGAAAGACGACCAGCGGTATTTCCCGTTAGAAGACGGGCAAGGCAATTTGCTGCCCGCATTTATATTTATTACTAATATTGAATCAAAAGACCCACAGCAGATTATATCGGGTAATGAGAAGGTTGTGCGCCCTCGCCTTGCCGATGCTCAATTCTTTTTCGAATCTGACAAAAAGATACGTTTGGCAGACCGAGTACCGGGGCTATCAAATATTCTGTTCCAGAAACAGCTAGGGTCCATCAAAGACAAGTCTGACCGGATTGCGCAGGTTGCGTCAGTAATTGCTGCTCAACTGGGCGCCGACTCGAATATTGCAGAGCGCGCCGGTTATTTGTGTAAGGCTGATTTAGCCTCACAAATGGTGCTTGAGTTTCCTGAAACTCAAGGCGTTATGGGTATGCACTATGCACGCAATGACAATGAGCCTGAAGGCGTGCCTCAAGCAATATTTGAACACTACCTGCCTCGTTTTTCCGGTGATTCGCTTCCTGAATCAAAAGCTGGTGCTGCGGTCGCTATAGCGGATAAGCTCGATACGCTGGTTGGTATATTCGGCATTGGCCAAGTACCTAAGGGCGACCGAGACCCATTCGCACTGCGTCGCTCGGCCATTGGCTTACTGCGCATTATGGTTGAAGGAAAGTACCCTCTTGACCTCAATGAAATCGTGGGGGAATCGGTTGCAAGCTTTGGCGATTTGCTTAGTGCGGAGAGTGTCAAAGACGACGTTGTTGATTTCTTACTAGGTCGATTCCGCGCATGGTATCAAGAACAAGGGATTGCCGTCGATGTGATTCAAGCGGTGTTAGCGCGCCGTCCAACCACGCCAACCGACTTTGACCAACGTGTTCACGCCGTAACCGCATTTCGATCATTGCCGGCCGCAGAGGCTCTTGCGGCTGCTAATAAGCGAGTTAGCAACATACTTGCCAAGGTTGATGGCGAGCTTCCTACTCAAGTTAACGCTGAACTGTTAAGCGAACCCGCTGAGCAGGAATTGGTAAGCGCCATTAAACACGCGCAAGAGCTATCAACAACTGCACTTGCAGGTAATGATTACACTCAAGCCTTGAAAGCGTTGGCAAGCTTGCAGCAACCCGTGGATAGCTTTTTCGAAAGCGTGATGGTTAATGCAGAGGATGCTGAGGTAAGGAATAACCGCTTGGCAATGTTAAATACATTACGTCAGTTATTCTTACAAATTGCGGATATCTCGGTTTTAAATTAAACTAAGGAACATAAGATTCAGGTTACTTGATAACTGGCCTTGTTTCTTTGTTTCCAAAAATAAGAAAGGGAGCCAATTGGCTCCCTTTTTTATTACTTGGCTTTTTTGTCAACGAGACTATACGTCTAAGTTCGCAACACGTAACGCGTTGGTTTCAATAAACGCACGGCGTGGTTCAACATCGTCGCCCATTAAGGTTGTGAACAACTGGTCCGCCGCAATACCGTCTTCGATGGTAACTTGCAACATACGGCGAGTTGCCGGGTCCATGGTTGTTTCCCACAATTGGTCTGGATTCATTTCACCCAAACCTTTGTAACGTTGAATATAAATACCACGTTTTGACTCGTTAATAAGCCACTCAACAGCTTCTACGAAATCACTAACTGGCTTCTCTTTGTCGCCCCGTCGAACAAATCCACCCACTTCAATTAAGCCATTGATTTTTTCGCCAATTGATACAAGTTGATCATAGTCACGCGACATTAAGAATTCATAGCTTAGCGGATACGGAGTATCTATTCCGTGGCGGCGCACAGTTACAACAGGTAGATACAAATTACGTTCTTCATCGTGCTGAACATGTAACGTGTAGGTCGCTGAGTTTACTTCGCGCGACGTCAAATCGTTTTGCAAAGTACCCGTCCACTCTTCCATAGCTGATTGATTTTTAAGGGTTTCATCAGTTAGTCGCGGTGCATATACCAAGCGCTGTAAGAAATCTAGCGGCATACGGCGTGACAGGCGTTGTTTAATGGAATTTTGGGCCAACTGATAGTCGTTAACCAAAGTTTCCAAATGTGCACCACTGATGCCAGGTGCATCTTTGGTCACATGCAACGATGCATTATCAAGTGCGAGACTGGTTAGATATTGAATCAAACCTGGGTCGTCCTTGATGTATGTTTCTTGCTTACCTTTTTTCACTTTATAAAGTGGCGGCTGTGCAATGTACATGTAGCCACGTTCAATAAGCTCTGGCATTTGACGGTAGAAGAAGGTCAACAGCAACGTACGAATGTGCGAGCCGTCGACGTCGGCATCCGTCATGATAATGATTCGGTGATAACGTGTTTTATCAGGGTTGTATTCATCACGGCCAATACCACAACCAAGCGCGGTGATCAGTGTTGCAACTTCTTGTGATGAAAGCATCTTGTCGAAACGCGCTTTTTCCACGTTCAAAATCTTACCTTTAAGCGGCAGAATGGCTTGGAACTTACGGTTACGCCCCTGCTTCGCAGAGCCGCCCGCTGAGTCACCCTCCACAATGTAGAGTTCAGACAAGGCCGGGTCTTTCTCTTGGCAATCTGCCAACTTACCTGGCAAACCAGCAAGGTCTAACGCTCCTTTACGGCGTGTCATATCACGAGCTTTGCGAGCCGCTTCTCGTGCGCGCGCAGCATCAATGATTTTACCAACGATGATTTTTGCGTCGTTTGGTTGCTCTAACAAGTATTCAGATAAACGTTCGTTCATCGCTTGCTCGACCGCGGTCTTCACTTCTGACGAAACGAGTTTATCTTTTGTTTGCGAAGAGAACTTCGGGTCAGGAACTTTAACCGATACAACAGCGGTTAAGCCTTCACGGGCATCATCCCCGGTCGCATTGGTTTTGTATTTCTTATTGAGGCCTTCTTTCTCCATGTACGCATTCAACGTACGTGTCAGCGCAGCGCGGAAGCCGGCCAAGTGAGCTCCGCCATCACGTTGCGGAATATTGTTTGTGAAGCAATAGATGCCTTCTTGGAACGAATCATTCCACTGCATAGATACTTCAACACAAATACCGTCGTCACGCTCGTTACTAAAATGGAAAACATTTTGGTGTATTGGGGTTTTATTTTTATTCAAATATGCAACGAAGGCTGAGATACCGCCTTCATATTTGAAATGGTCTTGACGTTCATTTCGCTCATCTTTGAGGATGATTGAAACGCCAGAGTTTAAGAATGACAACTCACGAAGTCGTTTTGCGAGAATGTCATAATGGTATTCTGTGTCCGCAAAAATCTTAGGGCTTGGCCAAAAACGGATTTCTGTACCTGTCTTCTCTGTATCACCAATTTGCGCCATCGGCGCTACAGGGTCGCCAAGGTTGTACGTTTGCTGATATATGTGTCCGCCACGCTGAATGGTAAGCAAAAGCTTATCCGACAGAGCGTTAACAACAGAAACACCAACACCGTGTAAACCACCTGACACCTTATAAGAGTTATCATCGAATTTACCACCGGCGTGCAATACGGTCATGATGACCTGCGCAGCAGAAACACCCTCTTCTTCATGAATATCAACTGGAATACCGCGACCATCATCTCGAACCGATACTGAGCCGTCGGTATGAATCGTCACCAAGATATCAGTACAATGCCCAGCTAAGGCTTCATCGATTGAGTTATCGACAACCTCAAAAACCATGTGGTGGAGACCAGTTCCGTCATCGGTGTCACCGATGTACATACCTGGGCGTTTGCGCACTGCATCAAGCCCTTTTAGGACTTTAATACTGGACGAATCGTAATTATTTTCTGCCATAATCAGCTTCTCTATTGTTCCTTGACGGTTCCATGTTCCACGTGGAACATCTTCGTATCTTTGGTTTTTAACTGTGCATGTACATCATCACCGTTAATCGCCGATACAAAAACCTGTGAATTGGATGCAACAAGTGCACCACAAAATTTCTCCTGACTCACCGAATCTAATTCGGCTGTTATGTCATCTACCAAGTAGATACATTGTACGCCAGTTTGCTGCTGAAGATACTCGCCCTGAACTAATTTCAAGGCTGCAACCAATAACTTCAGCTGGCCTCGGGAAAGTAGATTCTTCACCTCTTCCCCGTTTGCTAGAATCTTTAACTCCGCTTTATGCGGACCGACTGTCGAATGACCATATCGTAGATCCTGTTCCCGATGCTTGACCAACGCATCGCATAGCCTAATTTCTTTATCCCACCCTGAACGAAGATAAAAATCAAATTCGTAATCCGGTAGAAATGATACAAGTCGCTGCTTCAATACAGGAAGAAAAGCTTCAATGTATTTAGTCCGGTGCTGGTGGATACGCTCGCCGAATTCACTAAATTTTTCATCCCAATACTGATGTTCCTGATGAAACCGTTTCATTTTGAGCAAGCTATTACGTTGCTTTAGTAATTTTGAAAACCCAACCCAGTCGCTATAGAACGAATGTTCCACGTGGAACACTCCCCAATCTATAAACTGCCGCCGAACTTTCGGGCCACCTAATACCAACTCAATACTCTCAGGTGTCATTAACTGCACAGGAACTAATCGCGCTAATGCAGAAAATCGTTTCTCTTTAGCGTGGTCAATACGAAGTTGAACCTCACCTGTAGTATTTCGTTGGTAGCCCACCTGGTGTTTGCGACCGTCTTGTTCTGTAACACGTGCAAAAACCGTAAACTGGCTTTCATCATTCCGAATCAATTGTCGGTAGGTTCCCGGTCGAAAAGACCGCCCAAAACCAAGACAATAGATAGCTTCAATCAAACTCGTTTTACCGCTGCCATTCGCACCCGATATAATATTAACGGTTTTACCTGGCGTGATTACTGCCGACGGGAAATTGCGAAACTGTGATAAAGACAGCGATTCTAAAAACATACGCGTTGCGGATACGCCCAATTAAAGGCGCATCGGCATCACAACATACAATGACGAGTCATCGTCATTATCTTCAATAAGTCCACTCGCATCAGGTCCAGCTAGAGTTATCTTCACCTTGCTGCCCTGAATCGTGTTGAGCACATCAATGAGGTAGCTTACATTAAAACCAATTTCTAGCGACTCACCTTGATATTCAACTTCTAAAACTTCTTCAGCGGTTTCTTGCTCTGGGTTATTCGCAGTCAAACACATTTCGCCCGAGCTGAGATTTAACCGAACGCCACGATACTTTTCGTTCGACAAAATGGACGCTCGAGAACAGGCTTGCTTAAGCACATCTCTTTCTGCCACGACAATTTTATCGCCACCACTCGGCAGTACGCGACGATAGTCAGGGAACCGACCATCTACTAGCTTACTCGTAAAGCCAATGCCATTTGTTTCAATGCGAATGTGGTTGTTGCCGATTAATACTTTTACTTCGTTATCGGCATCATCTAACAAGCGAAGTAATTCCATAACGCCCTTTCTCGGCACAATGACTTGGCGTGAAGCAAGATTCGGCTGCCCAATATCACAGCTACTCATTGCCAAGCGATGTCCGTCGGTTGCAACCGTTCGCAAAATACCGGCATCCGTTTCAAACAACATGCCATTCAGGTAATAACGCACATCCTGATTAGCCATCGAGAAATGCGTGCGCTCCATGAGGTCTTTCAACACCGCTTGGCTGGTTATCAGCTGAATATCACTGTCCCAGTCATCGATATTTGGAAAGTCTTGAGCAGGCAAAGTGGCCAAAGTGAATTTACTGCGCCCTGAGCGAATCATCGCCTTATCAGCCGAGGCACTGAATTCAACCGTCGCGCCTTCAGGTAAGCTACGCACGATGTCTACTAGCTTTTTGGCTGGAACAGTAACTTCGCCCGCGTCACCGCCTTCAATTGCGCAGGCAGAAACAAGCTCAACCTCGAGATCGGTGCCAGTAAGACGCACCTCATCCGTAGAAGCCTGGATAAGCACGTTAGATAAAATTGGAATCGTGTGGCGGCGTTCAACGGCCCCACTGACAACTTGAAGTGGCTTTAAAAAAGCATCTCGACTGATGGAAAATTTCATGCCCACATTCCCCTGTTGTTTGGTCCTTGCCCGCTTACTATTTCGTGACTATGCAGAAAGCGTACGGATTAAGTTTCTGTAATCTTCTTTCAAATCATTCTGCGCATCTTTTAATTTAGCTATAGTGCGACACGCATGTAAAACTGTTGTGTGATCACGCCCGCCAAAAGCATCACCAATCTCCGGAAGGCTATGATTTGTAAGCTCTTTTGCTAGTGCCATCGCCATTTGACGAGGACGTGCAACCGAGCGACTACGACGCTTTGAAAGCATATCTGACATCTTAATGTTGTAGTACTCTGCAACGGTTTTCTGAATATTGTCAATTGTGACCAACTTTTCCTGCGCCGCAATCAAGTCGCGTAGGGCCTCACGCACAAAATCAATTGTTATCTGACGGCCGGTCAGATTGACGTTCGCAACAAGGCGGTTCAACGCACCCTCTAACTCTCGCACATTTGAGCGCAATCGTTTAGCAATAAAAAACGCAACTTCATGGGGAAGCGTAATACCGCGTTCCTGCGCTTTGCGAATTAATATTGCTACGCGCGTTTCCAATTCAGGTGGTTCAATCGCTATAGTTAAGCCCCAACCAAAGCGAGAACGTAAACGGTCTTCTAATCCTTCAATTTCTTTCGGGTAAAGATCGCTCGTGAGAATAATTTGCTGGTTTCCTTCAAGCAAGGCATTGAAGGTATGGAAAAACTCTTCCTGTGTGCCTTTCTTGTTAGAGAAGAAATGAATGTCATCTATTAGGAGTGCATCGACTGAACGATAGTAGCGTTTCATTTCGTCTATAGTACCGTTCTTGAGCGCGTTAACCATGTCTTGTACGAAACGCTCTGCACGCATATAAAAAACCTTAGCGTCTTTTTTATGAGTGCGAATCGCATTACCGACTGCATGCAATAAATGCGTTTTACCTAGGCCTGTTCCGCCATAAACAAATAACGGGTTATAAACACCGCCTGGGTTTTCAGCAACCTGGTGTGCTGCTGCTAGCGCAAGCTGATTCGATTTACCTTCGACAAAATTATCAAACGTATACTCTTCATCAATATTACACTCAAATGCGGGTGCAGGCGCGTCATTCTGATTCCACGGTGTTGCCCGTGGCTGATTTCGTTGCGCTGGTGCGGCTGGCCGTGCCTGATGGTTGGAGCCTGATGAACCTGATGATACCTGCCCACCATTTCTTTCTGGAGCCTTCTCGATACCGCCAACACGAAACGAAACGCGCGGACTCTTCTCGCCGCGGTCATTAGCAATTTCATTCAAGTAGTCATTTATGACATTCAGATACTTGTCTTTGATCCAGTCGACCACGTAGGAATTTGGTGCATAGAGTGTCAGCAGGTTGTCGTCTAACTCGGATTGCAGCGGGCGGATCCAGGTATTAAAATTCTGCGCGGTTAATTCGCTTTGCAGTCTATCTGCGCACAATTGCCAAAGCGATTTATTCACACCTGTCTCCCGAATTTATCAGTTATAGTTATTGGTTAAGAATACTAATTGTAGATCTGTAGCGATCCTTTATTTTTAGTATCTGCTAGACTGTTTTGATTGTACTAAAAGCACCTGCTGATCGCTAGCTTTTGCGGTAAATTAACTACACTAATTAAGTATGCTTATCCACAATTGGAATCATTCTCATCTACACTTTGTGGATAGCTTTTTGCGTTGACTTTGATCCTTTTAACCGTTAGAATTCGCGCTCTAAATTTTTAGGTAACTCGACTACGGAAGTAACGTCATGAAAAGAACATTTCAACCAAGCGTATTGAAGCGCAAGCGCACTCACGGTTTCCGTGCTCGTATGGCAACGAAAAACGGTCGTTTAGTTTTAGCGCGCCGTCGTGCCAAAGGCCGTAAAGTTCTGTCTGCATAATATTGAAGCAGAGCTACTGTTACGGGCGGGAGTTACGTCTTTTAACTCCCGCGCACTTTCAAAAAGTCTTCGATAATCCCCCGGTGAAAGCGGTTACGGCCGAACTCACCATGCTTGCTACCCCAAATAATCTCGGTATTCCTCGAATTGGCGTAACGCTATCAAAAAAGCGAGCCAAACGCGCAGTTGATCGAAATCGAATAAAACGTAAGATCCGCGAGAGTTTTCGATTAAAACAGCATAAAATACCCGCATTCGATATTATCGTGATTGGAAAGAACGGGGTTGTTAATCTTTCTCAAGAAGAACTACAACAACGTTTGGATTACTTATGGCGAACCTTAAGCAAGCGTTGCGCGCAATACCTATCGGCATCATCCGACTCTACCAACTGACTATTAGTCCGTTGATTGGGCCGCGTTGTCGATTTACGCCAACATGCTCGCAATACGCCATCGAAGCAATCAAAAAGCATGGTATGATGCGAGGCTTCTGGCTTGCCAGTAAGCGTATTCTGAAATGCCACCCGGGACATCCAGGCGGCTTCGACCCAGTTCCAGGCTCTGAGCCCTGTGAACCGGACACAACGAACCAAAATAAAACAGAAACGAAGGACTTATGAATTCGCCACGTTCTATCTTGTTTATTGCTTTCTTGGTAGTAACCTTTTTCCTCTACCAAAATTGGCTCATCGATACCGCGCCGGGCACGCAAAAAGCCGCCCCTGCACAACAGTCACAAACAACCACCGACTCAGGTATACCTGAAGCGCGTATGGAGCCAACCGCAACCGAAAGCGCGGTTCCACAAGCCTCAAGCGGTGATGTTTCGAGTACGCCAGCTACTTCCGGCAGCCAACGTGTTCGTGTTAAAACCGACGTACTCGATGTTCTTATCGATACCAACGGTGGTGATGTCGTCAACGCACAGTTACTCCAGTTTGCACGCACCCAGAATTCAGAAGAACGCTTTGAGTTGTTGCACGCAAATCCAAACCAGCTTTACATCGCGCAATCTGGTTTAGTTGGCGCGGACGGTACCGATTCAGCGAACGGTCGCCCAATGTTCCACGTAGAACAAACGAACTACGAGATGAATGGCGGTGATACCCTTGAAGTGCCTTTGCACTACACGCTTGAAGACGGCAGCCAAGTAACTAAAACTTTTGTCTTCAAAAAGGGTTCATACGCAATCGACGTGGTCTACACCATCCGAAATGCAACGGCTTCGCACAAACAAATGCAGTTTTATGCGCAATTGAAGCAAGTGATGACCGAAGGTTCAGGCAACATGATGATGCCAACCTATAAAGGTGGCGCTTATTCATGGGACGAAGACCGCTACGAAAAATATGCTTTTGACGACATGCGTGATCAACGCTTAAACCGCGCAACCGAAGGCGGTTGGGTCGCAATGCTGGAACACTATTTCGTATCCGCATGGATTCCGCGCGGTGAAGGCAGTAAGCAATTATTTTCTCGTATACTTGGCGGTGACCAAGCGATTATGGGCATGATGTATCCGACTGCGACCGTCGCACCCGGTGCTGAAGCACAGATTCGCTCCACCCTATTTGTTGGTCCGAAAGACCAAGATGCGATGGCCGTTGTCGCTGAAGACCTTGAGCTGACCGTTGATTACGGTTTCTTGTGGTGGTTGGCGCAGCCGATATTCAAACTGCTTCAGTTAGTACAAAGCGTACTAATCAACTGGGGTCTTTCCATCATTGCAATTACCATCATCATTAAGGCGCTCTTGTACCCATTAACCAAGGCACAGTATGTGTCTATGGCGAAGATGCGTATGATTCAGCCTAAGATGACTGCTCTGCGTGAACGCTATGGTGATGACCGTCAGAAGATGTCACAGGCAATGATGAAGATGTACAAAGAAGAAAAAGTAAACCCGCTTGGCGGCTGTTTACCTATGCTTCTGCAACTTCCTATTTTCCTTGCGCTGTATTGGGTATTGCTGGAAAGTGTTGAACTGCGCCATGCACCGCTATTCTTGTGGATCAACGACTTATCAGCAAAAGACCCATACTACATACTGCCTGTGTTAATGGGTGCGTCTATGTTCATGATGCAGCGGTTGCAGCCAACGCCGGCAACTGACCCAATGCAGCAAAAACTGCTGCAGTACATGCCGGTAATCTTTACCGTATTCTTCCTGTGGTTCCCTGCAGGCTTGGTATTGTATTGGTTAAGCAGTAACTTGATTACCATTGGTCAAATGCAGTGGATCTATCGTGGCCTTGAGAAAAAGGGCATGATGGAGCGCCGCAAAAAGAAGTAGACCATGGACTTTGAGCTAACGAATGACACTATTGTCGCGCAAGCCACGCCCCCAGGGCGTGGTGGCGTTGGCATAGTCCGAGTTAGCGGGCCGGCGGCAACCACTGTCGCCGAGCGTATGCTAGGCCACTGTCCAGCAGCACGAAAAGCAGAGTACCTCCCGTTTGTAGATCTTGATGGCAACCTTCTCGACGAAGGCATTGCGCTATTCTTTAAAGGTCCGAATTCATTTACTGGCGAAGACGTACTCGAACTGCAAGGTCATGGCGGCCCTGTACTTATCGATATGATCATTAAAGCCATTCTCGATTTTCCTGAAATACGACCCGCCCGTCCGGGTGAATTTAGCGAACGTGCCTTTTTAAACGATAAGCTTGATTTAACCCAAGCAGAGGCAATTGCTGACCTTATTGATACAACCTCAGAGCAAGCTGCAAAAGCGGCCTTACAGAGCCTGCAGGGCGGCTTCTCGCACGAGATTGACCAACTTGTCGACCAAGTGATTCATTTGCGCATGTATGTAGAAGCCGCAATTGACTTCCCTGACGAGGAAATAGACTTTTTAAGTGACGGTAAAGTATCCGGCGATCTTGAAGCGATTCTCGACCGGCTACAACAGGTTATGGTGCAAGCCAAACAGGGCTCGTTACTTCGCGAAGGCATGAAAGTAGTCATTGCTGGACGCCCCAACGCCGGCAAATCCTCGTTGCTCAATGCGCTAGCAGGCCGCGAGTCAGCAATTGTAACGTCGATAGCGGGTACCACACGCGATGTACTGCGCGAGCACATACAGATTGACGGTATGCCCCTGCATATCATCGATACAGCCGGACTACGTGACAGCCCTGATGAAGTAGAGCGTATTGGTATACAACGCGCTTGGGATGAGATTAGGGGCGCTGACCGCGTGTTATTTATGGTCGACGCCACAGAAACTAACGCTGTGCACCCTGCCGATATCTGGCCAGAGTTCTTTGAGCAGCTCGCTGACGACCTGCCGTTTACCGTCATTCGGAACAAAGTTGACCTCAATGAAGAGCCCGTAGCCATTGAAGACATTCACGGCATTCCAGTGCTGCACTTAAGTGCAAAAACTGGGCGTGGCGTTGAGCTACTCCGTGAGCATCTAAAACACTGCGTTGGCTATACAGCGACCAGCGAAGGGAGCTTTATGGCGCGCCGCCGCCACCTCGACGCGCTTGAACGCGCCCAGCAACATTTGCTAACCGGTCAAGAACAGCTGGAACAAAACCTCGCTGGCGAACTGTTAGCGGAAGAGCTCAGGCTGACACAGCAACACCTGAATGAAATAACAGGTGAATTCACCTCTGACGATCTACTCGGCAAGATATTTAGCAGTTTCTGTATCGGGAAATAGCCCACTTAAAACAACAAGAGAGAACATCCATGGGTTTAATCATAAAACTAATTTTAGGTATCGTGCTCGGTACTCTTATTGGCTTGTATACGCCACATTGGGTCACGCAACTATTGCTGACTTTCAAAGAGCTATTTGGGCAATTATTATTTTTTACTATTCCGTTATTAATATTGTTTTTTATCACCAGCGGTATTGCTGGACTCCCTCAAAACTCTGGTAAGCTCCTCGGCAGAACCCTCGGTATTGCTTATTTATCAACCATCGTCGCCGGAACGGTCGCTTATTTTGTGGCAAGCTTTATTGTCCCTATGCTAAACACTGCCGCCAAAAATCCACAAAGTGCAGAAGGTGCGTTACTAGAACCTTTCATTACGTTAGATATGCCACCCGTTTTTGGTGTTATGACAGCGCTGGTATTAGCGTTTATTTTTGGTTTAGGTATTGCAGCAACTCGCGCTGAACAACTCAAACAACTGTCTGATCAAGGTCGCGATATTATTGAGTTGTTGCTCAGCAAGGTTATCATTCCATTACTACCATTTTATATCGCTGGGGTTTTCGCCGAAATGGCAGCCGCCGGTACGGTGTTTGGCACCTTGAAAACCTTCGGCATTATTCTTGTGCTTGCGGTTGCTCTGCACTGGGTATACATCATTTCAATGTTCACCGTGGCAGGTGTGAAAGCGGGCATTAGCCCCATAACGCTCATCAAAAACATGTTACCGGCTTACTTTACTGCGCTAGGAACCATGTCGAGCGCCGCAACCATTCCGGTAACATTACGCAGTGTGAAAAATAATAAGGTGGATGAAGACGTTGCCAACTTCGCCGTGCCGCTTTGCGCAACCACGCACTTAGCCGGCTCTACCATTACCATTGTTAGTTGCACGCTCGCAGTCATGTACCTGCACAGCTCGCTCGCTATACCGTCGTTTTTAACTATCCTGCCATTTATTCTGATGCTGGGTGTCGTCATGCTTGCAGCACCAGGTGTGCCTGGCGGCGCAGTCATGTCCGCGGTAGGTTTGCTCGGTTCCATGCTCGGTTTTGGCGAAACAGCCATTGCATTAATGATTGCGCTATACATGGCACAAGACAGTTTTGGTACGGCGTGTAATGTAACCGGCGACGGCGCTATTGCTATCTTGGTTGATCAAGCCAATAAAGCGAAATAGGCTACTTCGTTGAGTTTTTGTCTGCGGCAGTTTCGGCTGCCGCAGCATCCACAAACGGAATGCGCATTAGCCCCCACAACGTGGTTGTTTGTTTCGCTTCGCGATAGTTGCTTAAACCAATATCCACACCATCAGACCCTGCTTCGGGCTTATCGGTATAGCTACCAAAAACGTGGTCCCACCAACTGACACTAAAGCCATAATTGCTGTTGGTTTCTCTTGGCACTGTACTGTGATGAATACGATGCAACTCCTGAGTTATCAATACTTTTCTAGTCCAGCGCTCAATCCCTTTCGGTAACGCAACATTGCCATGATTAAACAACGAGCAGGCATTTAGCACCACTTCAAAAATAATAATCGCCAATGCCGGTGCGCCTAAAGCGACCACAACAACCGCTTTAATGCCCAAGCTAAGCACAATTTCTACTGGGTGGAACCGCAACCCTGTTGTGACATCAAAATCAGGGTCGGCATGATGCATGCGATGAATGCGCCACAATATCGGTACGCGGTGAAACAACCGATGTTGCCAATAAATGGCGATATCTAGTACCACCACAGCTATCACAACTGCCAGCCAAGCCGGTACTCCAACCTGATGCAGCACCCCCCAATTTTGTTGCTCTGCATAAAGCGCAATACTGACCAGGCCCGCCGGTAATAGAAGCCGCGTAATCAACGAATCAATCACCACGATGCCCAAATTCGCCGGCCATCGCTTTGCCCTGCCGTAACGCGGTTGGCGTTTCGGCACTAACATTTCCCACGCAGCCATGGCCACCATCACGCCTAAAAAAATACTCAGTCGAATGGTTGCTTCGTTCATTAGTTCGCCTCGCTTAGGGTTCGGTAACCGACAACAATCCGTGTAATGGCTGTAATCCAGCACGCTGCCGCAAAAATCAGCGCAAGCATTTCAAAATGCTCGGGCCATATACAAAAAGCGACGAAAGCAACAATGGTCTCAAAGCCTTCGGTAAGGCCACCCATATAGTGCAATGACTTATTCGGATAGCGCGGGTTTTCGATGCCGCGTTTAGCTGCAATCACAGCAAAGGCTAAAAAGCTTGCGCCGGTACCCATAAAAGTGACCAAAAGCAGCCCCGCCGGTAAAGCATGCTCAAACGGGCTCGCCAATAAGAAGCCAAACACCACCGCGCTGTAAAAGATAAAATCTAAAACAATGTCGAGAAAGCCACCCGCATCTGTTGCTGATGTTCGGCGGGCAACTGCACCGTCAAGTCCGTCGGCAACGCGGTTTAGCAAAATAAAAACCAGCGCTACCTCATAAGCTTGAGCTGCTAAAGCTGGCACTGCCAACAACCCCACCAAAAAGCCCGCCACCGTAACTTGATCAGCAGATACTTGCCGCTTTACCAACCACCGCGCTGGGTAATCTAAAACTTTTCGTGTGATAGGTGTCAGTAATGGGTCAAGCATGTGTGAGCTCTTTCATTGAAATAATTGTTCCCGGTGCGTCTTCTTTATCGTGCGTTACCAACATAACAGATATATCGCGCTGCTTAAGTTGTGCAAATACCCACTCGCGTACTGTGCCGCGCAGCGCCGTATCTAACGACGAAAAGGGCTCATCCAACAATAACGCCTCAGGTTGAGCCAGCAAAGCGCGCATTAACGCAACACGCGCCTGCTCACCGCCACTTAACTGATGTGGCCACGCATTGGCCTTATCCGACAATTGCATCGCCTCTAACGCCTCTAAGGCCGCTTGGTGACGTCTTGGATCTTTGCGCGGTAATGCAAACAACAGGTTATCCAGCACCCGCAAATGCGGAAATAAATCGCCTTGCTGATGCAACAACCCAATTTTACGTGCATGGATGGGCAGTTGATCACGTTGCTTGCCGTTCAACCATAGTTCTCCGGCTATCTGAAAATCAGGTAGCGGCTCACCCAAAAGCCATTTGAGCAGCGTTGATTTACCACTTCCGCTGGGGCCCATTAAAGTCAAAACCGAACCACCTGCCACCTGCAAAGATTCGACACTAAGAAACACATGCTGTTGCTTACTTATAGTTAAGTGCTTAATTTCTAACATGCTTACTCTTCCACCTTTGCTGATTACCTTGCCGGCTAGCCCAAACCAATAATACAACCGGAATGAGCGCTTGTAACAATGCATAAACGCTCGCCATGCGCCAATCGCCACCCGCAGCCAAGCTTACGGTCTCAGTCGTAACTGTCGGATAACTCACACCAGCTAGCCAGAGCGTGGGTAAGTATTGCGCAATACTCACCGCAACGCCCACTGCGAACGCCAGCGCAACACTGCCGCGCAATTGTGGAAGCAACACATGCAGCCAAGCATTGAAGGGAGAATGCCCTAAACTTTGTGCCTGATACAACCAACGTGACGGAAAACTAATGTAGGCGCCATGTAACACCAAATAAGCGTACGGGAACGTAAAGGCCGCATGCGACCAAAGTAACCATAGCCAGCCGGCATCTTGCCCCAGAGCCCGCTGCCAACCCAATACAATTGGAAGCTGAGGTATCAATAACAACAGCAACGGCAGCCAAGCAAGTGCCTTTTTTCGCTGACTGCGTTGCCGTTCAAGTACCAGCAAGGCTCCGGCAACGCCTATTGCCGCGCTCACTACGGCAAGCCATAGGCTATTCTGTAACAAGGGCCACGCATACGGCCACTCGTTAATCCAACGCCCCAAGCTCCACTGCTGTGGCCACAGCGCTGGATAAAACCACGTACCCGCAACACTCTGGACAATCAAAGCAAGCACTGCCAAACCGCACAGCCAAAGCAATAACTGACTACCAAAACCTGAACATATACGCTGCGCAGAATGGCCATTTGGGCGACCAATTGCGTCCAAGCCAAATCGCCGATAAACCGTTTGGTTAATGGCAACAACAACGAATAACATCGCCCCAAGCACAATCATGAGCCACTGACCGAGCCAAGCTTCAAGGCTGGCCAAATCAGAAAAGCGTAAACTTGCTTCGTGCACGCGTGGCGCAATTAATGGCGGCGTATTCGGGCCCACCATAAGCGCAATGTCGACCACCGAAAGGGTGTAAATAGCGATGGCAAAAAGCGGAAACTTCAAGCGCGGTAGCAACGCTGGCACCACCACCAACCACCAGCAGCGCCGCACTGAATACCCCATGCTTTGCGCCTGCGTTTGCCAACGCTGTATCGGCAGCTGATCGCGTTGTGCGGCAATCATCAATAGTAAAAATGGCACTTCTTTTATGACTAACACAACGGCCATGGTGACTAATGATTTGTCGGCTATCCACCAATGGGCAGGTGGGCTGGGGAATAACTCAAATAAACTGTGTACAAGACGCACCAACCAACCGCTCGGGCTCAATAGAACCATCAGCCCAACCGCAAGCGCCGCATGCGGCACAGCGAGCAATGGCGCAATACGTGAACTTGATAAACCAGCAGTGATGCGCTGACCTAACCACAGGCTCAAATAACAGACAGCTAGTATTAGACCTACGGTAAAAGTGAAGCTGACAAACGCTGACTGCAGCCAGCTTTGCCAAAGCAGCTCTTGCACTAATTCTTGGGAGAATACCGGCAACTGAAATAACGTGCTGCCGCCCACGCCTAGTGGCAACAGCACTAAAAAGAAGATAACTGCTAGTGAAAGCGCGCGGCCCACTGTTTCTCCAAATAATTGTGCCAAGTTACATGAAAGTCATTTGCCGCAGGTAATAAGGTTGCTTGCTCAACTTGCTGAATGACGGCAGGGTCACCCCAGCCTTGCAGGTCAGCTTTTTTTCGCTGTGCTTTTTCACTAAGCAAAAACTCAATCACTTTAATCGCTGCTTCAGGGTTCACAGCACTGCGGGGCACCGCTAAATAGTGGCTGTTGGTAATGGCTGCATCACCAATCATGACTGCTTTACTGGTTGCGGGTATGCGCCCTTGATTCGCAAGCGTAAGCACCTCATTCGGGTTAAAGCTAACCGCGTTATGTAATTGCGCATTGGCGAACAGGTTCAGTTGCTCGGCAGCACTTGCTGGAAAGGCCTCGCCTTGCAGCCAAAGATGCGGATGTAACTGTTCTAAATAAGCCCAAAATGGTCGCATGACTGACTCGACATCAACCGCTGAGGTACGCTTCTGGAAAACACCGGTATCGGCAACCAAATCAAGTGCCAGCATTTTTAAGAACGTGGTGCCGTGAAACTCCGGCGGTCGTGGATAACTGATACGGCCGGGGTTCGCTTTTGCATAATTCAGCAACTGTTGCGCAGACAGTGACGACTGCGTAACACAGGTACCGCACATGAATAGGTGAAATTGCCCAATGCCCCACGGCACTTCCAAGCCATCGACTGACTCACCAAAATCAATTTGCCAACCAATGTCGGTGCGCACATGCTCTATTCCTTTCACCTTCTCAGCAACAGCAAGTAAGGCGTCAGTGCGTTTTAAGGCGTGAAAATTTTCACCATTTATCCAGATTAAATCGGCATTGCTGCGGCCAGAGGTTAGCTGCTTTACCACTTCAGCAATATCCGCAACCTTAACATGCTGCAACGCTATACCTTCAGCTTCAAGCTCGCGCTCGGCCCAGCGCAAATAATCATTGATAGCCGGTTGGCCACCCCATGCATAGAAGTTTACTGGTACCGGTTGTGCCTGCGTCGCATTCGTCGCCAGAACACCAGCAGCCAAAGCCAAGATTGCGACCAAGCCTCGAATGGTTTTCATTTAGTCGCCTCCTCGGCGCCAGCGATGAAATTTAGCAACCCAGCGCAACAGCCCTTCTGGCGCATGGGCACGTTTCCAGTTACCGGCCACATACTTATTTGCCTCCGCTAGCGTCGGGTAGCTATGAATGGTACCCAAAATAGCATTTAAACCGATGCCTTGCTTCATCGCTAACACATATTCGGCCAGCAGTTCACCGGCTTGTGGGCCGACAATATTCACACCCAAAATTTTGTCTTTGCCAGGCTTGGTTAACACTTTAATACGGCCGCTGTCTTGCGCATCAGCTATTGCCCTATCAAGATCGGAAAAGTCGTATTCGGTGACTTCATAGTCAACACCTTGGCGTTTCGCTTCTTGCTCGGTTAAACCGACGTTCGCGATTTCTGGTGATGTGTAAGTTACCCAAGGTATGACTGAGTAATCCACACGGAAGGTTTTGTAGGGCCCAAACAGCGCATTAACCGCAGCGTACCAAGCCTGATGCGATGCTACATGAGTAAACTGATACGGCCCCACCACGTCACCGCAACCGTAAATAGACGGGTAATTGGTCTGCAATAGCGGGCTCACATTCAGTGTTTTGGCAAACTCAACGCCCAGCTCATCTAAGCCAAAACCGGTTAAGTTTGCCTGTCGACCAAGTGCGATAAGCACGGTATCAAACTCAATAGGAACTTCCTTCTCATCGTGTTCCGCAATCAACCGTGAACCCTGTTCGGCTGCTTCAAACCGCAGCGCTTTATGCGATAACTTCAGGGCTATGCCGTCGTGTTCCAATGCTTTTGCCAAACGGCTTGCCGTGTCTTCGTCTTCATTGGCAAGCAAGCGATCGGCCATTTCGACAATCGTCACCTGCGAGCCCAGTCGCGCAAATGCCTGCGCTAATTCACACCCAATTGGCCCACCGCCCAATATCGTCAACCGTTTCGGCAGTTCGCTTATCGACCACAACGTATCCGAGGTTAACCAATGCACATCACCAAGCCCATCAAATTTGGGCACTAAGGGCCGCGCGCCAGTTGCCACAATAATCGACCGTGCACTAATCCGCTTGGTTTGCCCATCGCGCGTCACTTCAACTTCCCACGGTGACACGATTTTCGCATCACCCAGCTCAACATCGACGCCTAGATTGGTATAACGCTCAATGGAGTCGTGCGGCTCTATCTTGGTTATAACGTCCTGCACATGGTTCATAACCTGTGCGAAGTCCACTTTAATACCATCAACGTGCACGCCCATCTGCGCGCCCTTCCGTATTTGCGCGACTGTTTTAGCAACGTTCAAAAGCGCTTTCGACGGAACGCACCCGGTATTTAAACAGTCGCCGCCCATTTTTTCACGTTCAACCAGCGTCACTTTGGCCTTTACCGCCGCCGCAATATACGCACTCACCAGCCCAGCTGAACCTGCACCAATAACAACCAGGTTAGTATCGAATTTTTTTGGCCGTTGGTAATCGCCAAGCAAGCGGCGCTGTTTAATGCGACTCAGCAACCATTTTGCAATAAGTGGAAATACTCCCAGCAGCACAAACGCTAAAATAAGATCGGCAGAAACCACATCCCCCAGTGAATCAACTTGCGCTAATTGCGTGCCTGCGTTCACATAAACAGCCGTACCGAGCAACATGCCCACCTGACTTACCCAGTAGAATGTCCAGCCCTTAATTTTTGTTAACCCCATAGCAAGGTTAATCACGAAGAACGGAAATAAAGGCACTAACCGTAAGCTCAGTAGGTAAAACGCGCCATCGCGCTGCAAGCCCTGATTAATCGCTTCAAGACGCTTGCCAAAGCGAGCTTGCACCCAGTCGTGCAGTAAAAAACGCGCACTTAAAAATGCTAATAGCGCACCGATAGAACTGGCAAAGCTGGCCAGCAATAGCGCCCAAGCGAAACCAAATATAGCGCCGGCACCCAATGTCATGATGGTTGCGCCAGGTAACGACAGGGCCGTAACCAACACATAAGCGGCAAAATAAACTAAAAATGTCTGTACAGGGTAATCAATAAACCACTGCTGCAGCGCGGTACGCTGCTCTTTGAGTGTTTCTAACGTCAGGTACTGAGTTACATCAAACGTAACCGCAAGCGCCACCAGTAAGGCAATGACACTGATGACAACCCATTTTTTTAATGACATTTTCGGTCCTTTTTAAACTGCAGGTTAAAAGCTAAATTCCAGCCGTATGCGTGCGTGTCGCGGTTCTACTGGAAATGCCAGCGTTGAACCAAAATAGCCGCCTTCGAAAACCGGCGACCAATTGTCTTGATCGGTTAGGTTTAACACTTCAAGACGCGCATTAAACGCCGATGTTACCTGCCAACTCAGGTTCATGTTCACCAGGTGTTGGTCACGAATCATAACCGTTTGTAAATAATCCAGCGGATACGCTTTTGTATAGGAGATATCACCCCCTAATTGCCATTGGCTGGTGAAATTCCACCCCCAAGCGGCCGACAGCTGTACCGGAGGAATACCCTGCACTCGCTGATTTGATGGTGCGAATGCAGCAAAGTTCGGTGCGCCAACCCCTGTTCCTTCAATAATATCAGGTCGCGAATTGTCGAACGCGTCAGCAACTTGACGGCTGTCTTGAAATGCTGCTGAGTTGTCAAAACGCGCATCAATATAGGTTGCTGCCAGAGTCATCCAGTAACCTGCTTCGTGCCGATAGTTCCATTGTGCTTCAACACCGCGAGTAAGAATACCTGAGTTTGAACCATCGCGGTTACGCAGACTGCGCGTTTGCTCAAATACCGCTGCATCAGCATACCAGCGTTCGCCTTCAGGCTGGTATTTCATACCCACTTCATACAAGGTGTTTTCGGTCGCAAAATTCTGCGAATCAATTTCTCCCGCAACATTCAAAACGTGTCCACCGGCCATCGAGTTCGAGGTGGAATCGCTCCAATACGTTGTTGCATAAACGTTCATGTTCGGCGTTAGCGCAACGCGTGTGTCTGCATGCCACGCAAATAACCAATCCTGATGCGTATCTGCCGCAGGTGTGAACCCCACGGGGGCTATCGGATCTCGCGCTGATACGTCATAAAAATCCGCGCGCGCACCAAGCCGCGACGACCAGGTATCGCTAAACACGAACTCCTGCTGAGCGAATACACCAAGCTGTGTACTGTTCGAGTTGGTCGTATCCGATAGATTGAAGTCGCCGACACCGTCGCCATCACGATCATACTGAGCGCCAGGCGAAACAAACAGGCCAGGCCGCAGCGCTACCAACCGTGCTTGTTGCGCTTCGGTGAGCGGAATTCGACGCGCCTCTAAACCTGCGGTTAGGTCGATAGGTAAGTCAGCCTCAGTAGTAAACTGGCTGTATCCGAGTACATCGTTAATGCGTACATTTGCACCGAGCGTTGTACCTTGCTGCCAGTGAAGTTCCAACCTGTTTTCAAAGGTTTCAGCGCCATCAATAATCTCAACGAAACTATTTTGATTGATGCCGTCACGGTTAAGGTGCTGGTAGTAGGTTCTGTTGACTAACGTCACATCGTTATTCAACTGGCGCGAATAGGTCGAGTGCAGCAACCATGTTGTTGCGGTATTTGTATCGAGCGGATCAGTTAGCACTTGTGAGCGCGGAATTCGTACTTGCCCGGTTGGGCTGATTACTGCAAACGCACCCGGCACTTCTGAGTTATTCGGTTGCACACCTATACCGGTAATGTACAGGTTATCGTCAATTAATGCTTGCGTGGGCCGGTTGATACCCGCGTTATCTGTCCATTGCGCGTCATAGTATTCCAGGCTAACGGCCCAATCCGTTTGGGCATTAGGCTGATAACGATACGCAACAACAACACTATCGCTGCGCAGGCCGCTGTAGTCATAGAAGCTCCCCTCATCGACATATTCCGCGCTAACCCGAAGAGCTTGTTGATTCGGTGCAATGACCCAGTTTTGATCAACCTGTAACCGATGTTGCTGCCATTCGCCAATGCGACCGATAAGTTTTGTAGTTGCTTCATCAGTGTGCGCCTGTTTCGGCTGCAAATCGACAAAACCACCAACGCGCTGCGTGGTTCCCAACATGATCGGTGGCGCTCCACGAGCAACCACGATACGCTCAACACCATTTAACGACAGCGGCACACCCAATCCGTTATTACCAGCCTGCCGCCGCATGCCCGCTTGAAATAACTCACCCAATTGGCCACGAATACTTGGTAACGAAGGGGTGCCAAATCCACTCGGTGCGTAAGCACTCGGTGCAAACCGCGCAATATCATGCAAGTCGTCGATTGCGGTTTCTTGCATCAACGACTCATCAATAACCGTAACGCCACGGGTAATGTCATGTACTGCATCGGACAAGCCAAAAATTCCTGACACAGGCTGCTCATGGGGCATGACCGTTTCATTGGCTGTACCAATAACATCAATCACTTCTATCCGCTGTTCGCCAGATTGTTGTTGTATTTCCTCTTGCGCAACGACAGTAAGCGGCACAAGCGCCAACCAAACTAGTGCTTTCATTCGTATCCCTTTCAATCGATATAACTACACGCATTCACAAACGAAAAAAGCCGCCAGCAAGCTGGCGGCTTCTTGAACACCCATTATTTATCTAAACGGGCTAAAAACTCGCGAATACGATCAGCATTTTTACCCACATCGCTGCGCCCTACGCGCGACTTGCTGCGAATGTCTAGCTGGGTTTCACCAGCCTGAACGCGAATGCGAATCACCACATCATCCTTAAAGCCAAACCACGTGGTTGTATCCGTTGCTTCAATACGACCTTCATCACGATCGCCAGCAACAAGCTCCCAACCCATATCTTTCACAGCCGCTAGAGCTTTGTCATAAAGCTCCTCTGTGGCAAGGTCTGTGCGATACGTTTCAAGGTCCGGGTAAGCTTTAAGTTGTTGCTCGGCAGTTTCAGGTCCAGCGTATTCAACTGGATTTGGAGCGTCCGCCCGCAGCGAAGCAATGGCAACAAACTCCGGTGGGTTCTCAGTATCGGTTGTAATGTCATGGATTGGCGGAACGCTGCGCGCCTGCTGCAACTGGCTGTACGGCATCCAAACCGCCACTGCTGCAGTAATGAGTGCAATAATCGACAAGGTTGCGCGAGTTCCTTTGGGACGCTGCCACACTAGCCATACAATCAGCAATACGCCCGCACCAATTCCAATGTATGCAGCCCAACGTAGTAACAAAAATGCTGTGCCTAGTTCGAGCACTTCAAAACGGTACAACGGCCCTGCGACAAGCAGTAGTAAAAGGGACAGAATGCCAAGGGCAATCAGTAGGTCATTAATTTTTTTCATAGTTATAAACGCCTAGTTAGTCGACTGGATCAGTTAGTTTAGACTATAGCTACGAAAACAAAGCGTAGCGAGATCTATCACCAACAAAAAAGCCCGCCTAAAAAGGCGGGCTTCTACTTTTATTTCGTATAACGATTACGCTTCGTTCGGCACAATTCGCAATTCAACGCGTCGGTTCTGCTGACGCCCGCCCGCTGTGCTATTGTCAGCTACCGGCATCGTTTCACCATAACCTATGGTTGTTACGCGGCGTTGGTCGACACCGTTGCCTACCAAATGGTTACGTACCGACAGAGCCCGTGTTTCTGACAAGCGCTGGTTATAATCAGCAGCGCCTGTGCTATCGGTATGGCCTTCAACTAACATCGTTGTTTTCTCATACCGGTTCAACACTTTCGCCACATCAATAAGCACTGGGTCAAAACTTTGCGCAATACTGGCGCTATCTGTCGCGAACGTTACGTTACTTGGTAATTGCAAGCGAATATTGTCGCCGTCACGAATAACTTCAACGCCACTACCGGCAAGCTCTTCACGAAACTCTTCTTCTTGCTTGTCCATGTAAGCACCAATCGCACCACCGGCTATGGCGCCAGCTACAGCACCCCAAACATAACGACTTTTGTCATGATCGCCAGTACCTTTGCCAATTACAGCGCCAGCAATGGCACCAATGGTTGCGCCTTTTTGGGCATTACTCATGCTTTCACAGCCTACTAAAACAAGCGAAGACACTGCGACTGCTAAGACTAATTTTTTCATAATGCTAAATGTCCTTTTCTACTCAATGATAGATAAAATTTAGCACAGTAAAGATTCGCTGCGCTGCAGTTTGCGCCAATTTAACTTTCGAAAAACCGACTATTTCTGGTTTCGAACAAAAAACGCGACGACAGCCGATGTAATAACACCCATAGCAACAGCTCCGATAACAGCCTGCATCATGTAACTTTGTAGCGAGAAATAATCTAATGCCTGCGCCTCAGTCATGTTGCCACTGCGTACTGCAAACTCGACCATATTGGTAAAGAAGTGAGGAGACACTACGGTATGCGCCAACCACTGCGTTAGCGGTGATAAAATAGCAACCACAACGGTTATTCCCACGCCACTCATAAAACCCTGTTTCCAGGTCATATTACCGTTTAATTCTTTATCGCGTTTTTGGCGAAGGGCAAATACATACACGGCAATGGCAACAACAGCGAACAGGTTCGTCCACACCATGTGGTATTCAATGTAGGTGCTATGCAAGCCAACAAGGCGCTCAACAAGCAACCAAAGCAACATCGCCACGCTGAAAATAAATCCCCAGCGGATCTCAAGTTTATAATTATTCATCAAGCACCTTCTTAGTACTTTGTCGGATGGTTACGCGGCAACTCGAGAACGAATACGTTTAATCGCTTGGCTATGCAGTTGCGACACCCGTGATTCAGTTACATCCAGTACTGCGCCGATCTCTTTGAGGTTTAACTCTTCTTGATAATAGAGCGTCATGACTAATTTTTCACGCTCGGGAAGGGAATCAATTGCATCCATGAGCAAAAGTTTAAGCTGCGCTGCACCAATTTGTGCTTCGGGCTCAGCTTCTTCAGCATCATTTGACTCAGCGCCCGGGCTTTCGCCGACAACTTCGTCATAGGACAATATAAGGCCATTATTGGTATCTAGCAACAGCTGATGATAGTCGCCAAGCTCCATACCCAGTTCCGCGGCAATCTCGCGCTCTTCCGGCATGCGGCCAAGCTGTTGCTCTAAACGACGAATGCTTTGCTCCAATTCACGCCCACTGCGACGCACACTTCGAGGAAGCCAGTCACGGCTGCGGAGTTCATCAATCATGGCACCCCGAATTCGTTGATGCGCATAGGTTGAAAAAGCCACGCCAGATTCTGGGTCAAACCGATCAACACAGCCCAGTAAACCTTCAACACCTGCTTGAATCAAATCATCGACATCCACGCCAGCAGGTAGCTTTACTTTTAAGTTAAAAGCCTGCCGCCGAACCAGTGGATAATACTGTTCGATTAAGCTGTTCTTGTTGATTTTACCTTCCGCTGTATACATAGTTTTCAGCCTGAAAATACCAAAACATCAATGTCTAAATAAGCCTGCGCCACGTGTTGGATATTATTCAATAAACCTTTACGTGACGTTATGGGTGGGTGTAATGCAATGACACGCTTTGGCCCACCGGCTTGTTTAATGGTTTTAAGTGCGTCATAGGCGCGTTTAAAACTGTTTATATCGTTGTCAATCCAGACAGCCCAACGAGGGTAAGTACTTACCAACTTATCCATGTTTGGATAATCGGACGCAACCGGAATAACCCGCCACCGCGCCGGATCACCAACCCATTTTTTACCTTGCTCGGCCCATCGGTGAAAAACAGTAACGGCTTGCAGTGCTTGTTCCTGGGTGAGAGTGTTTAATCCTAACACCACAACTTGCTCAACGTCAGCTTGTTGCTGATCGGTCGATGCAGGTTGGGTCACTGTTTCCGTTACGGTATCACCGTCATTACGTTTCGCGGCCCACTGCCGTAAGCTCGCTGCTTGATCACTCATGATTAACTTCTTGTGCCTCTACATCGCGGCCAGCAGCCACCAAAGACTCATAGGCCTTAACAACATGCAAAATAGCAGGTACCAATTTATCACCCTGCACGCGGCCACGCTTACCACTTAAGCTCAGCAAGTCGCCACGTAACCCAGCAAAATTCGCTGCCCCCTGATATTCAACATGCATGGCTATCGCCGCTAAAGCCGCGGCTAAACCTAAATGGTATTGTTCCATCGCCGCGCTATCTGATTGCGGTTTTAGCTGCTCAGCAAGACCGCGCCAAGCCAATCGCGTTAACCGCGCGTATTCTTCAGTTTGCAACATCATGCGTGCACGCTCGCTAACTTGCTCTGCGGTGCAATGCTCGTCAACCAGCCAATAGCGTCGCTGAACCGGATTTTTCCCCGTTCCGCCATGCAGTTCGCCAGCAATGACCTGATATATCTGTTCGCTTTTATCCGACTGGGCAGCCGCAATGGTTAGTTCAAGCCGGCGCCGTTCACCACGATAATTTATCGTATGTTTAGCGAGTGGGATACCATGTACTTTGATCAGCTCACTCACGCTATAAGTGCGCCCATTCGCGTGCATCCTATGATTCACGTTCAATGTCGCCAACCAGCCGGTTTGATGCTCACTAAAAATATCTAACAGTGTGGTTTCTGGTAAATAATCAAACAATTGCACGGGTGCGAACGCCATGTCCGGCAATATTGGCATATCTCGGTTCTGCAAAACCGGTGGCAACAGCGGCAAACCCTTTCTATTTAAGCCCAAATGCGGTGTTAAATGCCGCCAACCTTGCAGTGGCTGTGGCGCTGCCCAACGAATCACGTCCAGTTGGTCAGGAAAAGCCGAGGTCTGCCATTGTTTCGGCACTGCTCCTGTTCGCATGGTTTCACTAAACATGTCGAAATGCGGTATCTGTGCACGCAGTTTCTGCATACTGGCTTGAATTAAATGCCCATGGGTAAACACTTGACTGGGCTCCAACTGATTCCCAGAAGCTTCCCATTCGCTGGCGGCCAGCATCGATTCGTTCAGTTCAAACGTCAGCGTATCAGCAATGAGTTGCTCAATGTCGGGCACGCGTAAATCTTCAGGTACCTGCTGCCCATCGGAAACCGCTTGTACGTGCAAGTGGTGCCGAATCACGGTATCCAACACGCCACCCATGCGTGCCGTTTCATCCAATTTAGTCAGTATACAGTCGCTAATCGCGAGCTCACTTTCCTGCGCAATGCGCTTATAAATTCGCGCTACTTCATCCAAGGTTTCTTGTTGTGCCGCAGCATTCAATAGCAACACAATACGTGTCGCGTCGCGGTACTCCGCACTACCTAACGCAGCAATTTTTTGTGCGAGTCGCTGATCACGTTGGCTCATTCCTACCGTGTCTACCAGTACTAAGCGCTTGCCCTGCATTTTTTCAGCCAGCGCATCCAAGCTATCGCCGTCCGCCAACGCATGCATTTCAACGTCAAGCAACTCCGCATAAATAGCGAGTTGCTGTTGTGCACCAATGCGATAACTGTCGGTGGTCACCAGCAGTAAACTGTCGTTGCCATGCTGCATCACATAGTTGGCGGCCAGTTTCGCCGTGGTTGTGGTTTTACCGACGCCTGTCGGCCCCACCAACGCCATAACACCCCGATGCTGCAACAGCTCCCAATCGGCGGGCTGCATATTGGACTGGTGCGCCACGCGCGCCAAAAGTTGCTGTTGCAACCATTTCAATGCGTCTGCGTAATTTTTGCTCGAATGGTTTAAAGCGCTGGGGAGCAAAGCAACCAATTGACGTGCCAGCTCGTCACTAAACCCACCAGCGCGCAGCTGGCGGTATAAACGTTTACGGTTATCATCCTGTACTTTTACACCCTGCTGCTGGCTCAATAATGCGCGCATGTCTTGCACGTCGCTTAGCAGCTGTTCCGCAACACTCGAGATGTCTGAATTTGACTGTGGCAACTGTGTTTGGGGTGCTTCATCATTATGTAATTGTGCTAAGTCGGCTTCGCCGATTGCAAACACTTCGGCACCATTAGCCACTTTTCGTGAAGACACGATCACCGCATCCTCACCCAGTGCATCACGCACTTTGCGCATCGCATCTTTATGGCTGGCTGCGTTAAAGCGCCTTATGGTCATGCTGACCCTCCGATTACACTGACTACTTTAATCGTTCGATCATCTGGAATTTCAGCTTGCGATAGTACCACCAAATCGCGCAATTGGCGTCGCAAGAAATGAGCTAGTAACGGCCGTAAGTGATGTGGTACTACAACCACAGGCGCCAAGCCCATTGTTTCAGCGCGTTGCATCGCTTGCTGAGTTTGCTCTTGCAGTGTCATGGCAAGGCCGGGTTCCAACGAACTGTTTTGCTGCAAAGCTTGACTCAACATATTCTCGAGCGACACATCAAGGCCAATAACTTGCAATTCACGTTCACCACCAAACCATTTCTGCGTAATATTACGCCCCAAAGCCATGCGCACCCGCGCAGTTAACTCGTGCGCGTCGGTTTGCTGCCCTTCAAACTCCGCTAAAGTGTCAAAAATTGTTCTTAAATCACGAATTAAAACATCTTCGTCCAACAAGTTTTGCAATACCCGTTGCAGGGTCGTCACGGTAACACATTTGGGCACCACGTCTTCAACCAAGGCTTTGTTTTCTTCTGAGAGCTTATCAACCAACTGTTGCACTTCTTGTCGCCCTAACAAATCCGACGCAAAACGTTGTAATAAATGATTTAAGTGGGTGGCAACCACAGTACTGGCATCCACCACTGTGTACCCGTATATTTGCGCATGTTCACGTTGATCTTGTTGTATCCAGATGGCCGGCAAACCGAATGCCGGGTCGGTGGTAGCGATACCGTCAACATCACCACTCACCTGACCCGGATTAATCGCTAACCAGCGGTCAGGGTAGATTTCAGCGCGACCAACTTCACCACCTTTTAGAGTGATGGTGTAAGTGTTTGGCTGCAGTTCTAAATTGTCACGTATATGAACCACCGGCGGCAAAAAACCGACTTCTTGTGCGAATTTTTTTCGTACGCTTTTAATGCGACCAAGCAGTTCACCCTGTTGATTGTCATCAACCAATGAAATCAAGCGATGGCCCACTTCCATACCCAACGTATCCACCAACTGAACGTCGTTCCAACTCGCTTCGGGTGCGCTAAATGAAGGTGCTGGCACCGCAGTATTTGCCTGGGCATCAGCAACTTTTTGCTTGCTTTGTTGTTGCTGCAAGTACCAAGCGAAACCACCCAGCATGGCGGTGAACAATAAGAAAATGAAATTCGGCATGCCCGGCACCAACCCCAACATACCAATTACACCAGCAGCCAGCATTAACACTTTAGGGCTCACAAACAACTGCTTGATTAATTGCTGTCCCACGTCTTGTTCAGTGTTCACGCGCGACACGGTAACGCCAGCTGCAGTAGAAATGATCAACGCAGGAATTTGTGCCACCAACCCATCACCAATGGTTAGAAGCACGTATGTTTCTGCAGCTGCACCAGCACTCATGTTGTGCTGCATAACGCCAATCAGTAGGCCACCAATGATATTCACTACCATGATAACCATGCCAGCGACTGCGTCACCACGAACAAATTTACTTGCGCCATCCATGGAACCGTAAAACTCGGCCTCTTGCGCAACTTCCTGACGACGACGACGCGCTTCTTCTTCACCAACTAATCCAGCGTTAAGGTCAGCGTCGATTGCCATTTGTTTGCCAGGCATTGCATCCAAGGTAAAGCGCGCACCTACTTCGGCAATTCGGCCGGCACCTTTGGTAATTACCATAAAGTTGATGATCACCAAAATTAGGAACACCACCAGGCCGACAGCAAAGTTTCCGCCTACCAAGAACTGTCCAAAGGCCTCAATGACTTTACCTGCTGCATCGCCCCCATTATGGCCTTCCATCAGCACTACGCGTGTTGAGGCCACGTTCAGCGAGAGGCGTAACAGCGTTGAAAAAAGCAGTACTGCAGGGAACGCAGCAAACTCTAGCGGCTTTTCCGTGAACATGCTCACCAACAACACCATCAATGACAGCGCGATATTGAAGGTAAACAAAAAATCCAAGGCAAACGGCGGGAGTGGCAATACCATCATCGCCAAAATAAGCAAGATAAGCACCGGCCCGACAAGCACTTGATACTCTGCTGAACGCAGGCTTGAGGCTAAACCATTTAAACTTAAATTCATGATGCCGGCACCTCAAAATCTGACGGAATAGCAATTGCTTTCGGCATCGGCGGAGTCACCGCAGCCCCTTGTTGAGCTCGTTTTAATTGGAAGGCCCAAGCCAAAACCTCTGCCACAGCCGTGTACAACGGCGCTGGAATTTCATGGCCTAAATCAACATGCGTATGCAGAGCACGTGCTAGCGGTGCAGCTTCAAGGCGGGGAACGTTATGCTCGTCGGCAAGTTTACGAATTCGCTGAGCCACTAAGTCTGCTCCTTTGGCAACAACGCGCGGCGCCCCCATACCATCTTCATCATACTTTAGCGCAACCGCATAGTGCGTGGGGTTGGTCACAATCACGTCAGCCTTGGGCACTTCAGTCATCATCCGACGTCTCGCCATTGCTTGCTGTTGCTGCCGAATTTTTCCTTTAACGTGGGGGTCGCCGTCTGTTTCTTTGTTTTCACGCTTTACTTCATCTTTGGACATGCGCAGTTTCTTGGTGTGTGTGAACAACTGAAACGGCACGTCAAAGGCAACTACAACCAGTAACGTTAACACCATCAAGAAGCAAGCCATTGCCGCCAAACTCATTGCCTCAACCAAGGCTTGTTTAACTTCAAGACTCATAAGGCGCAAAAACGTTGCTTTTTGTTGCCATAAAAACAGAATCAACACGCCACCAACCAAAACCGTTTTTGCAATTGCTTTGCCCAGTTCAGCCAGTGCTTGCGAAGAGAACACACGCTTTAACCCTTTAATAGGGTTTAATTTTTCAAGTTTTGGTGCCATACCTTTGGCTGAAACAATCCAACCACCAAGTAGCGCTGGTGCCACTAAGGCAAATACCACCATAGCGGCAAATAAGGGCAGTAACGAGAACAATGCGGACTGTCCGAGTTCAAGCACGTTTTGAAGCATGGGCCCTGACTCAGCTATTTGCGAACGATCAAACAGAAATGCCTGCTCCATCACTAAACCAAGATTTTGGTACATGGAGCTGCCCATCACCCAAAGCATAATGACGCCACCAAACAGGATCACAAACGTGGTCAGCTCGCGCGAACGCGCAACCTGACCTTCTTCCCGAGATTTGTCTAATCTTCGGGCCGTGGGTTCTTCTGTCTTTTCCTGATCGCTGGATTGCTCGTCTGCCATTTGCGCTTGTATTTAAGTGACACGTTGGGACCATGCCGACAAGTATGCCGCAAGGCAAATGGCTTTGAAGGGAAGAAAAGGGGGGTTAGAACCCCTTATTTCTGTTTTGTTTGATCGGTCGCTTGAGCTTCTTCTTCAAACTGCTGATTGATAAGTTGTTGCTGCTCCAGTTCAAACTCTTCCTGGTCTTGTGGGAAGTAGCCCTGACGCTTGATGAATTCGGCAGATTCCGAGGTATGCACAACAATGGTTATCCGCCGGTTGCGGGGGTCTTCTGGCTCAGTGCCATCTAGCGGAATTCTGTCGGCGGCACCCATCACTAATAACAAACGGTCAGATTCATAGCCCCCAGCTAATAACGCCTTGCGTGATTCGTTCGCACGATCTGCAGAAAGCTCCCAGTTACTGTAACCACTCTCGCCGCCCGCATAAGGCAAACTATCCGTATGCCCACTGATGGTGATCTCGTTGGGTATTTCGTTTAACAACGGCGCTAGGGTGCGCAACAACCGCTCCATATAAGGAGCAATACGGTCACTCCCCACCTCAAACATCGGCTTAGTTTCGGTATCCAGCATCATAATGCGCAACCCCTCTCGGGTCACATCAAAACGCATCTGTGCTTTGAGGGCTCGCAATACAGGATCGGCCTCGATAGCTGCTTCAACGCGACGACGAATTTCATTAAAGTGCCGACGCACATCAGCTGGGCGAGTTTCTCGGCGCATATCAATTCGTGCTTGCTCACCATCCATATGTGTCGGGTCGGCGCCGCCCCCCTGAATAACACTCGCCGCATTACTGGATTTTTCACCGCCAGCCATTGCTACAAGTAATGGCGTGCGAAAATATTCGGAAATACTCTGCCGCTCTTTTTCACTCGACATCGCCAGTATCCACATCACCAAAAACAGCGCCATCAGTGCCGTCATAAAATCCGCCAAAGCAATTTTCCAGCTTCCGCCATGATGCTTTTTAACGATCTTCTTGCGGCGAATTATGATTGGGCGCTGTTGGTCAGACATAGTTACGACTCCGCTTTCGCGCCACGGACATGCTCTTCAAGCTCGGTAAAGCTAGGCCGTTCTGAGGTATGCAGCGCTTTGCGGCCGAATTCAACAGCCAATTGCGGTGCATAACCATGCATACTCGCCAGCAACGTTACGCGGATTACCTGCAGTGCTTTTACCATTTCAACCACTTGCCGTTCGATACGACTGGCCAATGGATTGATAAAGCCATAACCGAGCAAAATACCAAGAAACGTACCTACCAATGCGTGGGCTATCATCGTGCCCATAACGTCCGGGGGTACATCAGCATTACTCAGTGCGCGAACCACACCTAAAACGGCAGCTACGATACCAAATGCAGGCATTGCATCGCCGACTTTATGCAGTGCGTCCGCAGGGATTTCAGCTTCGGCTTCAAAGGTTTCGATTTCGTGAAGCATGAGCTCATCGAGTTCTTGCGGGTTCATGTTGCCACTAATCATTAACCGTAAGTAATCGGCAATGAAATTTAGCATCATGGGGTCTTCAAGTATTTCCGGGTGTTCTTGAAAAATTGCGCTCTCATCGGGGCTTTCGATATCACGTTCGACCGCTAGCATACCGTCGCGGCGCATTTTGTTGAGCAGCTTATAAATAACCGCGAGGAGTTCGAGGTACGTTTCACTATTGTACTTGCTCGATGCTTTTAGACGTTTTGAGGACTGTACGGTTGCCTTGATAGCCTTGCCGTTATTCGCAGCAATAAATGCACCCAAGCCAGCGCCGCCAATAATCATAAACTCCAGCGGCTGGAATAAGGGGCCGAGAGCTCCACCTGCAAGCGCGAATCCGCCAAACACGGATACTAGAACAATTATAAAGCCAAGAGGGATTAACACTGCCGCTTCCTTATCCAATAAAACACATCTATATGGTTTATCGGCGCGGGTAGCCGCAACTTAAATTTCTTTTAGAGATTTTACCGAATTCTTTCGCAGCGGTTTACCTGCTCGGGACGGAGGTTGGCACACACCACACATATAGTTTGTATCTGGCGTATGCGCATGATTTACGAAGTTTAGACCGCAGCATGTACATTTAGACAACTGAAACATATCGCTTTCAAAAAAACGCACTAAGGTCCATGCCCGCGTGAGCGCCAGCACTTCTTCTTCGCCACAGATTTGAATGTGTTCTTGATACAGTTTGTAAGCCTTGATAAAAGCTTGCATTCGCTCTAATCGTTGGCCTTCACGCAATCGAATATAAATATTATAGAAAAACGATGAGTGCACATTCGGTTGCCAAGTCATGAACCAGTCTGTGGAAAACGGTAGCATGCCTTTTGGTGGTGATTTACCCGCCACTTCTTTATACAACCTAACTAATCGGCCCCTATTTAAACTAACTTCAGACTCAAGTACTTGTAACCGAGCGCCCAACTCAATGAGCTCTATAGCCAGTTGCACCTGATTCAGTTCTTCAAGAAGCTTCGTGGTACTCACCAGAGCTAATCCTTGTGGTTAACCTAGTTAAGCAGATGCCATATGCATTGCTAAATGAGTGGCTTGCATGCCAGTATCACGTTTGTTGGTCAGAATAGCTTTTAACTGACTGACAGAGCCTAAATTAGGCTGCAAAAAACTGTGTGATTGTCGAGCTAACATGGTCAGTTCTCGAGCGGACATATCTGCGATGAAATCAGCAAGATCATCATCGATTTTCAAACGAAAAATTGCTGTATCGCGATCTTCTACGATTAACTTCTGAACTAACATCAAGTAACTCAAGTTTAGTTCCTGTAATTCAGAAATTGTTTTGTTCTGACTCATGGGGGGGTATTTCTCCAACACTACCGATTGTTTTTCGTTCTTAACGCGATCTTTAGCAAATCTTTACAGTGTCGGTCAATGAAAAGTTTCAATCTTTACAGTATGGAATGTATACATATTTGTATGTATTTTGTTGATTAGTCGTCCATTAATTACAAGCTATCAAGGTGTTGCGTCCACCCCTTTTGCCCATATCAACAATTCAGCAACAATTAGCCAAAGCGTTTGTGGTACATAATCATCAAGGTCAATCTGCGATAAAAGCGCGACGAGTTCTGGCGAATCATGTACAAACACACCGTGAGCTTTTGCCGTTGCAATGATTTTATCCGCAACCAATCCGTCCCCCTTTGCAACCACTTTAGGTGCGGGTTCAAATTCTTGATAGCGTAATGCAATTGCTTTTTTATTTAACTGATCATGGTCACTCATTGTGGCAACCTTCTTACTGGTATTTCGTCAATTTCAACACCAGCCCCAACACGCAACCGAGCAATCAACCGCGATGTTGCTTGTTGCAACGAAGGTACCAGCTGCTCAGCACACTGCAGTTGCATGGTTAAACGCTTTTGCTCAAATCGCATTTGTGCGCGTATTTCGCCTACATTCGGCAAACTTAACTTGAGCTCGCTGGTCCAGGCAGGAGGTTCTGGTGACTCGCCTTGTTGCTTACGCTGTTGATCGCGCCATCGCTGTACCAGCGGGTTTACATCAGGTTGCACCAACCATTGCAAGTGAGCCTGTGGCCATAACTCGGTTTCCATACGCAGCATACCTGAATTCAAAACCTCAAGTTGTTGACTGAGAATCTTTTGAATTTGAGGTGCGCTTGCTTGAAATTGACCAAGATTCTGCGGTTGCTGCCGCACTTGAAGGAACGGGATTTTGTCAGCCGCCCATCGCGCCAATAGCGCTTCGTAAAATACGCCTGAGTCCTTCACTAAAGTCTGTAATCGACCCATCAATGTCAATACGTCGAGCTTTTGTGCGGTTTGAAATAACGGGGTATCTGGCTTTATTAAACCGCCAGCGCCTTGATTAAGCTGCTGTTGCGGAATTTGTTGCTGAAATGATTGAATTAAGCTGATAAGTCGTGCAACTTGCTGACCGGCCTGACTAAACTCAGTGGTACTCGCTGCTGCTTGAATCGGCGCCACCGGCAGGGTGTGACGCGGCAATAACTCCACTGTCGAACGTTGCTTGGCAACCTGATGGACCAACGTGTCCAACAGTGGCGTGATACTGCTCAATTGCGATAGCTGTGCTCAAGCTTCTGCTTTTTCTGCATGCTGAGCAACGTTTGCTCCAACATGGCACGCCGTGCGACAAGTCTTTCGCGAACTTCTCGGTCTTGGTCCATGATGGTGCTCAAAAGTTGTAATTTATCCAACTGCTGATCTTCAGACAGCTGCACTTGGGCTTCGGCATGACTCAACCGCTCTACCTCGCGAACATACTCAACTTCTGCTTCTATCAAGGTATCCCAATCTTCATTGCGCACACTAGCAAGCATTTTATTCGAATGCTCTAACAGCATGTGATACGACATTATGACCTCCGTCGGTGTCATCACGTAATCCGGTTGTACTTGCGGTTGCGCGGCCACAGCCTTACGCTCCCTCAACCTGTGGTTGAATTTCTCGCCATGCTGAGCCGATTTGCTCGAGCAATCCAGCGGCTTCATCAAGCTTGGCCACGTCGTTTTTTAGGTTGGCCTTGAGCAGTAAGCTGGCAACGTACTCGTATAGCGCTTCTAAGCGCTCGGCGAGCTCTCCGCCTTGTTGTTTATCAAGCGCAGACAACAGCCCTTGATTTACAATATCGAGTGCCTTCGCAATAGCCACCGACTTTTGCGCAAGATTGTTATTCTCAAGGTGCAGCTTGGCTGCCTTGATTTGCTTTTGCGCACCGTCAAATAACATGGCTATCAGTTTGTGGGGGCTTGCTGCCAACACATGACTTTCCACATCAACACGGCCATAAGCCGCAGCACCTCTCATTCCATACATAATAAAAACTCCTGGTCGATGCTCTACGACTTATTCAGCTGTGCATTTAACGAGCTAAACTGCTGCGTCAAATAAGCACTGGTGGAATTCATACTTGCGATCATGCTGTCCATTTGTGCGAATTGCTTACGATAGATATCTACCGTGGATGCAATGCGTTGCTCTTCACGAAAGTAACGCTCATCAAGACGCTCAATAGTGCTTTCAAAACCTTTAAGACGACTCTGTATCGGTCCGTCATCAGCGAGCAGGTTTGTCAGCGTCGTTTTTGCTTTTTCAGCAAAACCTTGAACTGTGTCTGAACCCGCTAAAAACTCTTGCAGCTTCGGTAAGTCGTTTTGCACCACTGCCGCGAGTTTGTTTTCATCAATTTTTAGCTGCCCGCCTAACTCACGGGAAATACCAATATCGCTTAGCATTGAGAACTGACCGGTAACCGTTTCCCCCATTAGGGCACTCATGCGCGACTGAATGGTGCGCACACCACTGTCGCCTAACAATTGACCGGGCGTGTCTGAGCCAACATCGTAGTCGGTCATTTTTGTGACCAGTGTTTGCAGCTCATTATAAGCCGTCACGAATTCTTCAACTTGCCCCGTTATTGCTTCTGCATCACGGGTGATGCTCACTTGCGCTTGCCCTGGCTTGGCTAAGGACAAGGTAACCCCTTGAATAGCATCTTCCACGACATTGGTCTGACTGGTAATGGCAATGCCGTTTACGGCCAGCTCAGCATTCTCTGCTAAGGTTTCGGTTGCTGCATCGCTGGCTAAATTGCCGGCTAACGCTCCGCCGTAAGTGATGTTTGTAATACTGGCCTCAGTACCCGTAGTCGCTGAGTTAAGAACTAAACGATATGGCGTGCCGCTGCCGTCATTAATTATCGACGCTTGCACGTCTGACTGGCCGTTGTTAATTGCATTACGTACATCTTCCAACGATGTACTGCCGTCGGCTAAATCAATGCTGTGACTGGTGCCATTGGCGAGGGTAAAACTGATGTTGCCCGCTCCAGCTCCCAGCTGTGCAGCGCTATCAGCTACCCCTTGGGTTGCAATGGTATATGCACGCGCCAAACCTGTTACGTCAACGTTATAAGTGCCTGGCGGGGTGTTGCTAGCAGCAGCAACGGTTAAGGCGTCGCTGTTAACTGCGCTTTTTGTCGCTTTATACGTGGTGCTCAGATTTAAGGCGCTGGTTGCATCTTGAAATTTAGTTAACGCGCTTTGCAGTTTGCCATAAGCTGAAATGCGTGCTTCGAAGCTACGCTGCTGCTGGGTAATAGGTTGCAATCGCTGCCGCTCTGACGCTTCGAGCTGATTCAGCAAGCCGTTCAGGTCTAATCCTGAACCAATACCTAATGCTGCAATAGATGCCATGGTGAAAACCCCTACTCTTGATACAAACCAGTTTGCCTGAATAAATTCAAATCAAAACCGATAAAAGGCGACGCTAAACCCGTCTTTTCATTTTATCGGCCGCAATTTGAACAACTTTAGCTTTCTGGAATTAAAACTTCGCGAATGCGTCCTAACTCTGCCATGGCGCTACCTTCTAACGGCGGCCCCAGCTTATCGTCAGGAGCTAATTTATGAGGAGAAACACGAACTCGATTGACGCGTTTTTTTGCATCCAGCCCAACCACCCAAGCAAAATTACCTTTTTCAAAGCGCAATAGTGTACCCACAGGTAACGGACCGAAGTGTGCGTTGTAGCGCTTAACCCATGCTTCATCAAATTGCTCGGTGCGTGTTTGCATCGACTTGCCCGCTGCAACCGTTGAAATCGCCGGTCGGTCTGGTCGGTTGCGTTGCATGGCATCCACTGCATCAACCACCGCAGCAGCGCGCGCAAGCTGGCCTAAGTGGGCACCACGTAAACCATTCGGATACCCTGATCCGTCCAGTCGTTCATTAATTTGGGCTATCACGTTTTCCCGAACAACCGGTGCAAGCCACTTCACGCCATCAAGCTTTTCAATAATCGCTTCAACATGCGTTTGCATTTCTTCATAAACATCGGTGCTTAAGGTTGTCGCACGCCAAATTTCAGGCGGCAAGGTTCCTTTGCCGAGGTCGTGAACCATAGCGCCGGCAACCACCGCTTTGCGCAAATCGCGTGGCATTTTCGCCGCGTTTAATAAATCCGCCAGTCGAACGGCAACCGCCAATCCATGTTTTACCCAGCGCGATTCGCGATGAATGCAATGCACTGCAAATAAGGTTTCTTGCCGATCATCTTCAAGCATGTCGAGCACGCGGTCGGCATGCAATGATAATTGTGAGGAGTTCACCGGCTGCCCTTGCTTCATCACCACCATTTGGCTGTCTAGATAGCCCGCGATGCGCGCCAACCTTCGTGCCATTGGGGTTGCATAGGTGTGTGCATGACGGCGGCTAAGCTTTTTGTCATTTTCATCATGAACGCGGAATAATTCAGATTCGCTGCGGCTCTCACCATTACCGGCACTGCGCGAAGCTTCACGTTCTATCTCACGTACATAGCCCCATATTTCGCGTTCTTGTGGCTTGCTCACATTTTCAAACTCGAAACCAACTGCAAGCACCTGCCTGTCGTTGTCGGTTTTTAAATGGCGCACTTTGGCTTTGACTTCAAAGGATGTGCCATTCGGAAAATACAGCTCAATTTCTGTGGCAATATCCGGCAACACCCGCGACACGCCATCTTGCATAAAAAATTCCGCCAGGCAGCCGGTAGCTGACAAGTCTTTTAGGTCACCTTGCAGCTCGACCAACTCGTCTTTGTCATTGTCTTTACTGCGCACATGCACGCCAACTTCCATGCCAATGCGCAAAGTCGCTCGAAAACTCGCTCGCCGCTGCTTCACAAATATTTCTGTTGGCCAGTCTGCGTAGGCTAATAGACGACTTTCAACCGTGGTAAATTCACGAATGGACATCGGCCCACTGCGAACCAGCCCACCCGGTGTAAACCCTGACAAGATGAATTTACCACCACGCCGCAGCGGCGGCGCCACATCACGAATGGCTGTGAGATCGAACAGTAAGTAATCTTCTTCGAGTTGTTCAACCAATACCACTGGATGATCTTTCTCGGCTGGGCCTAATAACGTCAACACAGCTACGCCAGGCTGGCTTAACGAGTCATAGTAAGTCGCTAATTCAACCACGCTATTGATAGGCGTAAACTCATTTTCGGACGTTTCAGTGGCCTCGCTCACGCGATGCTCCTTTCCATTATTGTATTTTTATATATTCCGTTTATCGGCAGAGCGCCGAGTGCCTTTAATATAGCAAGCGCCCGATAAGCTTTGAAAAAAAAATTCAACTTTCTGAAAAATATTTCTAAAGGTTTTCATTAAGTCACCGATAACCCTCTGTGACGGCAGGCCAAACATGGCAGCCTAATTTGGAAACAGAAGGAATAAGACTATGTCAGTTATCAATACAAACATGACCTCGCTGATTGGTCAGCAAAACCTCCAGAAGTCACAGTCTTCACTGCAAACTTCTATGGAGCGTCTGTCTTCAGGCCTGCGTATTAACAGCGCCAAAGACGATGCAGCTGGTCAAGCAATTGCAAACCGAATGACTGCACAAATCACCGGTATGCGCCAAGCACAGCGTAACGCAAACGACGGTATCTCTATGGTGCAAACCATGGAAGGTGGCTTAAACCAAATCAATGACAACTTGCAGCGTATCCGTGAGTTGGCAGTTCAAGCAGCGTCAGATACCAACAGTGCCGATGACCGCGCGTCAATCCAAACTGAAATCACTGAACGTGTTGCGGAAATTGATCGTATCGCTGGTGGCGCAAGCTTCAACGGCACGAACTTGTTAGACGGTAGCGCTTTAGCACCACTGCAAATTCAAGTGGGTTCAAACACTACCGCAAACGACTCAATTCAAGTTGCAACAGTTGATGCTACGTCAGCAACATTAGGCGTTGGTGCATTAGCTGTTACCGACGCGGCAAGTGCTCAAGCAGCAATTGACTCAGTTGACACCGCGTTGTCAACAATCGACACGTCACGCAGCACCCTTGGTGCCACGTTAAACCGTTTCGATTCAGTTGTTGAAAACTTAGCAACAACTTCAACCAACTTGTCTGCTGCACGTTCACGTATCGAAGATGCTGACTATGCAGTTGAAGTATCAAACATGACCCGTGCGCAAATCTTGCAACAGGCTGGTACTTCAGTATTAGCACAGGCGAACCAGGTTCCTCAATCAGTATTGTCACTGTTGGGTTAATCTTCGCTTCGTAAGACGATTTAACAGGCTCCTTCGGGGGCCTGTTTTGTTTCTAGTAACAGTTAGCAAGAGCACGATTCATGAACGCTACAGGCTCGCGGATATCGTCAGAAAACCTCATTAACGACGTTATCCCAAAATTAAAAACGGTCGAATTTATTCTCGACACCAAGCTTCGCGCGATTATTGCGAACAGCAAAGATGCGTCACAACGCAGCCGCTATGAAGTTTTACAACAAGAATTTCAACTTGAACTGATGATGATTCAAATGAACCTTGAGCATCTATTAAATCGTTATGCAGACATCTTGCAGCCAGCAGGTAAACGCCCAGAAAACACCCTGCTTGATCTGGACGACAGTGAGCAAGTTGCGCTTACCGCCGTCGCTAATTTATACCGTAAAGTTAGTGAGTTCGCGTCAAAACTCTAGCTCACCTGATACGCGTCTAAAGTTTGTACAGTAGCTGCCGATAACTTGAATGAAGCGAAAATTGTTTCGTCTATTTTGGAGATACTCTATGGCCTCGCCAATCAATGAAGCGACTACAAACTGGCCCGTAACTCATGCCGCGGCAGAACGCCAGCGCTTAGACCGTGTGTTACAACAGCTTCCCGCCGTTCGACAAAGTGAAGTTCAACGCGAGTTAAAGCGTGATGAGCTAATTAAACCGGTGCAGCAAATTAACGAAGTCATGAACAACTACGGCATTCATTTTGAATTGCACGATGAGGCTGGGAAAATCGTGGTGAAAATTGTCAGTCAGGAATCCGGTGAAGTCATTCGTCAAATTCCAACTGAAGAAGTCATCCGTGTTGCAGAGCATCTTCATACCATGTCAGGTTTGCTCGTAAGAGAAGAGGCATAATGCCTCTTCTGTAAGCGCCCATTAAACCTGCATATTCATAATATCTTTATAAGCACTCACCAACTTATTGCGCACTTGCACACCCATTTCAAAGGCAAGCCCTGCTTTTTGTTTGTCTACCATAACCTGGTTTAGCGATACGTTTGGATCACCCAGCTGAAACGCCGTGGTATTCGCTGCTGCGGTTTGCTGCAGTGCATTAATGCGGTCAATTGAATTTTTCAATTCCCCGGCAAAACCACCCGTTTGTACGCCAGGCTGCACATTCAAATTTACCTGCGCTGCAGGCGCCGCCACTTCTGTTTTCATCGCCTGCATTTGCTGTAAGGCGGTTTGTATGGCCGGTACGCTCATGACCCTTTCCTTCTTCTGACAATCTTCAATGGGATTTTTAGTGCCACCAAATTTAACAGCATCAAGGTTAACTGAAGCGATCAAAAGCGCATAAAAAAGTGCGCTTATTGTCCCTTTGAGTTGCATTGCGGTGGGCATAATGTGCACTAGATAATTCCCCCTGCTTGCAGCTTAGCAACGTTCAAGCAGGCCAGGTAATGACTGATACAGCAGCCGAGACAATTCATGGACGCAACGCAAGCACAACCGATAAACAACAGCACACAAGCGCAGCCAGCGGCGCAGCAGTGGCTGACAAAACTCAGACAAAGTGGGTTGGTACCGCTATTGGTTGGCGGCGCGGCGTTTATTGGTTTGGTTTTTGCGTTGGTGCTATGGGCCAGTGCTCCTGAATACCGTGTGTTGTATAGCAATTTAAGTGAAGCCGACGGTGGGCGCATCATTAATGAACTTGATACTCGCCAAATACCCTATCAACTGAATGGTGCTGGCACGATTCTAGTTGCTAGCGACCAAGTGCATAAATTACGGCTGCAAATGGCCGAGCAAGGGCTGCCAGAGGGCGGTAATGCTGGCTTCGCGCTGATGGACAACCAAGCCTTTGGTATCAGTCAGTTTGCCGAGCAAGTGAATTTCCAGCGCGCATTGGAAGGTGAACTTGCTAGCTCGATGGAGTCTCTGGGTCCCGTGCAAACCGCGCGGGTTCATTTGGCTATGGCGAAAGCTTCAGTATTTGTGCGTGAACGTGAGCCTGCAAAAGCCTCGGTTATTCTGACCTTACAACCTGGCCGCAAGCTCGGTGAAGGCCAAGTACAGGCGATTATTCATATGGTATCAAGCAGCGTCCCTGAGTTGGCCCCAGACAACGTTACCGTTGTTGACCAATATGGCGCGCTGCTGTCGCAAACAAACGGTGAAGACGCCTTAAGTGGCACCAAGTTGGACTACATCCAACAAGTCGAACGTTCTTATCAGCAACGCATTGAAAGCATCTTATTACCCATATTAGGCCGCGAAAACGTGAAGGCGCAGGTTGTTGCGCAAATTGATTTTGCCAAGCGCGAAGCGACAGCTGAACGCTATACGCCTAACCAAACACCTGACTCCGCAGCAATTCGTAGTATTCAACGCAACCTGAACCTACAGGGCACCGGCAATGGTGCTATGGGCGTACCGGGCGCACTTACCAATACACCGCCAGGAGTTGAGCCTTCGCCAATTGAAGCGGCCGAAGGCGACGAAGCTGCAACCGAAACAACGCAAGGCAACCGCGCCGTGCAGCAAGATCAAGTCGTGAATTATGAAGTTGACCGTTTTATTGAGCACGTTGACCACCAGCGAGGTCAGCTTGAGCGCTTATCGGTAGCCGTTGTGGTTAACCATCGCACGACCATTGACGAGGAAGGTATAGAGCAGCTGGTACCGCGCAGCCCTGAGGAACTCGATTACATCAACCGCTTGGTGCGCCAAGCCATGGGGTTCTCCGAACAACGCGGCGATGAAATTGAAGTGGTTAATAGTCCCTTCATTCTTGATAAAGAGATTGTTGATGACATCGCATGGTATCAGCAACCGGCAATGCTGCAACTGGCTCAGAATATTGTTCGTTACGTGTTGGCTGGGCTAGGCATCTTATTGTTATATCTTTTGCTGCTGCGGCCTTTACTAAAACGTTTTGTACAGCATGAAGAATCCACAGGTGCGGTACCAAACAGGAATCGAAATGGCAATCTTCGTGCCGTTGTTGGCGATGACGATGACTTGGACGAACTGCCCATAACCCGCCGCCGTCGCGCGGAAAACGATGCTATGGGTGACGAAGGTGACAGTGATACCGGCGAATCTTTCCACTGGCCGCAGCAACGTCAGAACAAAGGTTATACGCAAGCACTGGCGAAAGCCAAAGAGGTTGCGCAATCAAATCCACGTCAGGTAGCACGTATTTTACAAAATTGGATGAACGAAGATGACCACGTCTAACCCAAACGAGAAAACAGCCAAAGAGCTGAGCGGTTTACGTCGCGCTGCGTTGCTATTACTGATGCTTGAAGAAGAGTCAGCGGCGGAGGTGTTTAAACACTTTGCGCCCAATCAAATTCAGAAAATCAGTAAAGAAATGACCAAATTAAGTGACATTTCACATGCCGATATTAAAGCTGTGCTGGAATATTTCCACCAAGACCTCGCCGATACCCCTTCGCTGGATAAGTATGACGACTATGTTCGCTCAGTACTAACGAAAGCCTTGGGTTCAGACCGCGCCAACACACTCATTGAAGATGTGCTGGAGCACAAAGTCGGCGGCATTGGTATTGATGCACTCAACATGATGGATGTGCCAGAAGTTGCTGAAATGATCAGAGATGAACACCCTCAAATCATTGCAACCATTCTTATCCATCTTGATCGCGCGCAGGCCGCCGGTGTGCTCGAGTTATTTGACGAACGTTTGCGTAACGACGTGGTGTTGCGTGTCGCAACGTTCACCGGTGTGCAGCCAGCGGCACTGCAAGAACTCACCGAAGTGCTTGGCGGCATGCTGGATGGCCAATCCCTTAAACGCAGCAAAATGGGTGGCGTCCGCACGGCAGCAGAAATTCTTAACCTACTCAGTGCAGGGCAAGAAGACACTGCATTGGAGAATATTCGCGCCTACAACGACGAGCTGGCACAAAAAATTGTCGACGAAATGTTCTTGTTCGAAAACTTACTCGAATTGGACGACCGCAGCATTCAGGTATTGCTACGTCAAATCGAAACCACGTCGTTGGTGGTTGCGCTCAAAGGCGCAAACGACCAGCTGGTGGAAAAATTCTTACGCAACATGTCGCAACGTGCGGCACAACTTATTCGCGAAGAAATGGAAACGCGCGGCCCGATACGCGTTTCACAAGTGGAAGGCGAACAAAAAGCCATTCTACAGGTGGTGCGTCGCCTTGCCGATGCTGGCGAAATTGTCTTAAGCAGTGGCGACGACGCCTATGTTTAAGCCTTTTGAGCAACCCGCTAAGCAGCATACAACCGCCCATAGCAATGATGATTGGCAAAGTTGGGATATGGAACCGCTGAGCAACAGCACCAAATCCAGCAAGTCTGAACAAGCCACGGCTGCCGAACAAGCACAATTTGAACGCCACAGTGAACTGCAGAAACTCCGTGAAGAAGCCCGGCAAGAGGCTTATCACGAAGGGTTGCAACAAGGACAAAAAGAAGGCTACCAAGCAGGTTTGGAACAAGGCTTAAAGGAAGGGCGTGAACAGGGGTTGACGGAATATACCGCCCAAACAAAGAGCGCGCTTGCACCGCTTGGGCTTCTAATTAAAGAAACTGACACCGCGCTGCAAAATATCGAAACACACATGGCAGAAAGCATGCTGCAACTCGCTTTAACGGTAGGGCGTCAACTTGCAGGCGAAGCATTGGCTGCAAATCCTGAACAAGTTTTGGAACTGATTCGGGCCATATTACACGAAGACCCAATGCTCAATGATAAGCCTGTGTTGTTGTTACACCCTGACGACTTAAAACTGGCGCAGCAGCATTTGGAACAAGAGCTAGCGGCAATAGGCTGGAAGCTACGCGCAGATGACCGACTAGAACGCGGTGGTTGTCGTTTAGTGAGTGCCGATGGCGAGCTTGATGCCACCATCGAAACGCGCTGGCAACGCATTATTCATCAATTACGAGGACGCCATGGCTAACGCCCAACACATACTCGAGTCTTGGCAAACGACACTCAATCGTGTCGACCAACGCCTGCAAACGATGCCGCAGTGGCATATGTGCGGGCGCTTGGTACGTGCCACCGGTATGGTGCTCGAAGCTGTTGGTTTAAAGTTACCCGTTGGTAGCAGCTGCGTCATTGAATTACCACAACATGGCGAAGCCTTGGTTGAGGCCGAGGTGGTTGGCTTTGCGGGTGATGTTACCTACCTCATGCCGCTTGATGCGGTGCAAGGACTGGTGCCTGGTGCACGAGTTATGCCGCTAAGTGATGGCGCTCATGACAGTCGTCGGTTTCCATTAGGCGAACTGCTTCTAGGCCGGGTGCTCGATGGCAGCGGCCGTCCACTCGATAACAAACCCTTACCAAAACAAACTGAGCACGGTTACTTAGCCACCAAAACGATTAACCCGATGCTCCGTGCACCTATTGATACTGCCATTGATGTTGGCATTCGTGCCATTAATGGCCTGTTAAGCGTAGGTCGCGGTCAACGCATGGGCTTGTTCGCCGGTTCCGGCGTTGGCAAGTCAGTACTGCTGGGCATGATGGCCCGTTTCACAAAGGCCGACGTGATTGTGGTTGGCCTTATTGGTGAACGTGGGCGTGAAGTTCAAGAGTTTATCGACCATATACTCGGTGAACAAGGCATGGCTCGTTCCGTGGTCGTTGCGGCACCGGCCGATTCGTCACCGCTGCAGCGCTTACAAGGCGCTTCGTATGCGACGCGGCTGGCGGAAGACTTCCGTGATAAAGGTAAACACGTGTTGCTCATCATGGACTCATTAACTCGCTTTGCCATGGCGCAGCGAGAAATTGCTTTGGCAATTGGTGAACCACCAGCAACCAAAGGCTATCCGCCAAGTGTTTTTGCAAAAATTCCAGCCTTGGTTGAACGCACGGGCAATGGTTTGCGCGGTGGCGGTTCCATCACTGCATTCTATACCGTACTTACGGAAGGTGATGACCAGCAAGATCCGATAGCCGATGCGACGCGTGCAATCCTTGACGGTCACATTGTGCTGTCGCGTGACCTTGCAGAAAGTGGGCACTATCCAGCTATCGACATTGAAGCATCAATTAGTCGGGTTATGCCTGCGGTGACCTCATTAAGTCAGCAGCAACAAGCGCAACGGTTGAAGAAGCTGTTCTCGGTTTACCAACGTAACCGTGACTTAATAAGCGTTGGCGCCTATAGCCCAGGCCATGACCCGCTACTTGATCAAGCTGTACAGAAATTTCCACAGGTTGAAGCTTACCTGCAACAACAGATGCGCGACCAAGCTTCAATTACCAATGCGCAGCAGCGTCTAACCGAACTTGTTGGAGGGGTAGCATGAACAGTGTCGTACTCGCCCATTTGACAGAGCAGGCTGAAAAAGCTCGTACGGAAGCAGCACAGTTATTAGCTGAAGAGCGCCAAAACAAACAAAAAATCGCGCTGCAATTACAAACCTTGCAACAATACCGAAGCGATTATGCTGAGCAGCTTCAACTGCATATGCAGCAGGGCATCGCGAGCCATTTACTCAACAACTATCGACAGTTTTTATTAAGCCTTGATAGTGCTGTTTCGCGGGCACAAGACGCCCTTGTTGATCAACAAACGAAAGTTGATAACAGCCAACAACAATGGATGACTAAACAACGCAAGTTAGCATCTTACGAAACGCTCCACGGCCGTCAGCAAACTGCTGCACAACGGGTCATTAATAAGCGTGAACAAAAACTGGCCGACGAACTTTCGTTGGCCATGCACATGCGCCAGCGCGCAAGTCGATAAAGGTGAACAGTATGGTTACGATAAAAGGCCTTACACCAACAGCTCCAGCCGCTACAGGAACGCAACAAGACGCGCCTTCCAGCGGCTTTGCAGCGCTTTTTGCTGCTGTGCAAGCATACCCGCAAAAGGGTGCGCAGAATTTGAACCCGCAAGCGCTTGCTCTGCAACAGCTTGAACAGCGTTTAGCTGGCGCAGGGGAGCCAGCCCTAGAGCTTGATGAATTAAGTGCTGAAGCACTTCAACAACTGGTCACCCAACTTGAGCAACTGCGCGAATTGTCTGCAGATGCGACGCCAAGCGCTGAACAGCAGGCTCTGATGGCGACTGTTGCCCAAGCGGCGACGACGAAGGCGTCTGCTCTTGCGCACAATGTTGCCGCCGAAAACCTCGTAAAGGTTACGCCACCAACGGTGTCGGCACTGGCTGAACAAACTGCGCCAGCAACACCGGTTACAGCCCAACAAGCTCAGCTTGATAGCAGCCGGGCCAGCCAGCCCATTCAGCAGCAACCGGTTCTGGCTGCGCAACACGAACAAACCGCAAAACCAGCAACCTTTGAAACTGTGAAGCTCAAATTGGACCAAACCACCCCAATTGAAGCACCGCGCCCTTCTGCGCCGTCAGCAGCAACATCAATGACTGCGCAGGTGGTCATGGTTGACGCGCCGGTAGCCACGCCAAGCACAACTGCAGCGACTGCAACCCAAGCACCACCAGCAGCCGCATTGAGTGCACAAGTGGGCAGTACAGCATGGGCCAATCAGCTACAGCAAAACGTGTTGCAAATGGTTGTGCACAACCAGCAAGAAATGACCTTACGCTTACACCCAGCTGAACTCGGGCCGTTGCAGGTGCAATTGCGCGTAGACGAGCACACTGCAAAGCTCAATATTTTTACCCATAGTCACCACGTTCGCGGCGCTCTTGAACAAGCACTACCGCAACTTCGTGATGCCTTAGCCAACCAAGGAATTCAGCTTGATGATTCTCAGGTTAACGACAATGCGCAGCAATTCGCGCAGCAACAAGAGCGCCAGCAAGCACAGCAATGGGCAATGAACCAACAGAAAACCGCTAATAATTCGGAAATTAATACAGATAGCGCTGTAGAAAATTCAGAATCGGCCGAAAATACTGACATGGGGTCGAATTCTCGGCATACTGCCGCGCCCCTGAACGGTCAGGTAGACATATACGCTTAATATATGGCCCTTAGCCGCGAGCGAATGAACGAAAAAAGGATAGATTATGGCGCGTAAAAACGATACACAACCTGCCAACGCAGGAAAGACACCGCCAATTTTAGTGGCGTTATTGGGGTTAGTGATTGCCCTAATTGGGTTAAATACTTACTTGTTATGGGAAACTCGTAGTTTAGCCGCGGCGTCAGCCATGGGTGCGCAACCTGCTGAACAAGAACCGACCGACCCGGTTTTCGTAAACATTTCACCGTTTACGGTGAACCTGCAAAGCGACCAATTTGGTCCACGCTTACTCTACGCTGGCCTGACTTTGGAAGTGCCTAGTGAAAAGGTCAAAGCAACCTTAATTAAAAACATGCCACAGGTACGCAACCGCTTATTGGTACTGTTATCTGGTCAGAATGCTGAAGGCATTACGCAATCAGAAGGTAAAAAAGTGTTGGCCCAAAATATTATGGACTCGCTTATCGCGCCATATAACGGCGACGAAGAAATCGCCATTAACGACGTACTGTTCACCGAATTCATCGTGCAGTAATTAACCGGTTAAGTTGAAAATTGAGAAGCCATGAGTAACGGAAATCAACTGTCACAAGAAGAACTCGATGCCCTGCTTGCTGGGGTAGCTGATGACGATGGTGACGATGCTGAAACAGCAGCGAGTGCCGCTGACGATATCGGCATTGACGCGCTTGGGCAGCAACCGAAAAAACGTAAAGCGAAACAACAACCGTTTGACCCTGGGTCACAAGCGCGGATTGTTCGTGAACGTTTGCATACCTTAGAGGTTATCAACGAGCGCTTCGCCCGACAGTTCCGCATGAACTTATTCAACTTGTTACGACGCAACGCGGACATTACGGTTGAGTCCGTACGCTATCAGCGTTTTAGCGATTTCGCCGACGCTACGCCAACGCCCAGTAATCTCAATATTATTTCCATGAAACCCCTGCGCGGAAGTGCATTGGTGGTGTTCCCGCACGCGATGGTCTCGATGATTGTCGAAAACTTGTTTGGTGGCGATGGTCGCTTCATGACGCGCAACGAAGCGCGTGAGTTTACCGGCACCGAACAACGCATTATCAATCGCGTACTCAATTTAGCAATCGACGCCTATCAAGAATCGTGGCGTGCAGTACACCCTCTGGAAATCAGCTTTGTTCGTTCAGAGATGCAGCCTAAGTTCGCCGCAATAACCAGCTCACCGAGTGAAATCGTGGTCACCACGACGTTCCATCTAGAAGTGGGGAACCTCGACAGTAACTTTAAGATTTGCATGCCTTACGCCATGGTTGAACCGTTGCGCGACAAGCTTACTAATTTGCGCGCAGATATTGGCGGCGGGTCATCTAATGATAAAGTTTGGCGGCAGCGCATAACTCATGAGTTGCAGGCCTCAAGCATTGAGCTGATTGCTGATTTTGTCGAGATACCGCTACGCATTCCACAAGTTATGTCACTCAAACCTGGCGACGTGCTGCCAATCGACTTACCAGACACAGTAACAGCAACTGTTAACTCTCTGCCGATCATGGAGTGTGAATTCGGCAGTTTAAACAAGAATCGCGCTTTGAAAGTTAAGCGGTTATTAGAAAACCATCGCTTCCCGCAATCGATTTTGCGCGCCCGAAGCAAAGGTGGCGTATTCACCCCAATGCGCACAAAGGAGTCTCACGATGACGAATAAAGAAACCATGAACCCAGATAATGAGCAGGATCCGTGGGCAGACGCGCTTGAGGAAGAGACGAGTCCAACCGCCGACGAAAATGCCAACAGTGTATTTAAGCCCCTCGATAGTGCAGTTGACGCCAGCGCCATGAATGAACTGGACATCATTATGGACATTCCAGTGAAGCTCAGTGTTGAGCTTGGCCGCACGCGCATCACCATAAAGCAGCTACTTGAGTTAGCACAAGGCTCTGTGGTTGAGCTTGACGGTTTGGCCGGTGAGCCAATGGATATTCTTATTAACGGTTACCTGATTGCCCAAGGTGAAGTGGTGGTATTGGACGATAAATACGGCATTCGTATCACCGAAATTGTGACCCCATCAGAACGGGTACAGAAGTTAAACCGATGAACGATACCGCACCTGCCGAGCTTGGTAGCGGGCTTGCGCTTTTAGGCCAAGTGACCGTGGTTCTATTGCTGATTATCGGCATTATTTTGCTGTGTGCCTGGCTATTTCGAAAAATGGCGGGCGTTACTCAAAGCGGCAGTAGCTTATTGAACGTGGTCGGCAGCGTGGCTGTGGGCCAGCGCGAGCGTGTGGTTATTGTTGAAGTCAATAAAACGTGGCTGGTGCTGGGCGTTGCCAATGGGCAGGTCAATAAACTGCACGAACTCCCTGCACAAGAACAACCCGAAAAACATTTGACTGGGTTTGCTGCACGTTTACAACAAGCGATAAAAGGCACTTCCAGCCAGAACGGAGCCAAATAAATGCGCGTATGGCTATTTGCTTTTGCACTCATCACTGCCGGCGCCTTACTTCCGCTTGATGCATTCGCTCAAACCATTCCAGGCGTTATCACCAGTCCTACAGACGATGGCGGTCAGCAATGGTCGCTGTCACTGCAAACGCTGCTATTTTTAACCAGCCTGGCGTTTTTACCCGCGGTTATCCTGATGATGACCTGCTTTGTTCGAATTATTATTGTATTTGGCTTGCTTCGTACCGCCATGGGTACCCAATCAGCGCCACCTAACCAAGTGTTATTGGGGCTCGCGTTATTTTTGACGTTTTTTATTATGGCTCCGGTATTTAACCAAATATATGACATCGCCTGGCTGCCGTTTAGCCAAGACAGCATCGATTTCCCGCAATTTCTCGAGTTAGCTTCAGGCCCATTACGCGAATTCATGTTGGCCCAAACTCGCGAACCTGACTTGGCGCTATTCGCTAACTTAGCGAACGTTGGCCCGCTAGAAAGCCCACAAGACGTGCCCTTTCATGTGCTGGTTCCGTCATTTGTCACCAGCGAATTAAAAACAGCGTTTCAAATTGGTTTTACTATTTTCATTCCATTTTTGATTATCGATTTGGTTGTTGCCAGTGTGCTCATGGCCCTAGGTATGATGATGGTGCCACCAGCAACCATTTCATTACCGTTCAAACTCATGCTCTTTGTGCTCGTGGACGGTTGGCAGCTGCTTATCGGTTCACTTGCGGCAAGTTTTTATGTGTAGGAAGAAGCGATGACGCCAGAGCAAGTCATGTCCATTGCTTACCAAGGTATGCTGCTAAGCTTGTATTTGGCAGGCCCTTTGCTGCTTACAGCTTTGTTGCTAGGTCTGTTGATCAGTCTGTTTCAGGCCGCAACACAAATCAATGAAATGACGCTCAGCTTTATTCCAAAAATACTCGGCGTGCTGGCGGTATTGGTCATATTAGGGCCCTACCTTCTGCAGCTTCTTATCGATTTTACCTCGCGGCTATTTACCAACATCCCCGCCATGATTCAATAACGGGGCGCGCATGCTAACAGTTACTTTTGCGCAACTTCAGGAATGGGTTAGCTTATTCTTATGGCCATTTTGCCGCTTCACCGGATTGCTGCTCATTGCACCGGTATTTAGCCATTCGAGCGTACCCAATCAAGTGAAAATTGGTTTGGCCCTGTTGTTCACCATTATCATCAGCCCTGTACTTCCGCCGCTGCCAGATATTCCGCTGTTCTCCTGGGCCAGCTTCGGCATCATGGTGGAGCAACTGATTATTGGGGTGACCATCGGCTTGGTGGTACAGGTTGTTTTTGCCTCCATACAGGCCGCTGGTGAGTACATTGGTCTGCAAATGGGTCTTGCCTTCGCTACCTTCTTCTCGCCCGACAGCGGCGCAAACACAATGATTTTGTCGCGGCTGTTTTATACCTTTGCCATTTTAATGTTCGTCGCTATTGACGGGCATCTGATCATGCTGGAAATACTGGCGCGTTCATTCGAATTTTTACCTATCGGCACTCTTGGGCTCAACGCGAATGCGTTTGAACAGGTGGCGCGATTTGGCACGGTGGTGTTTAGTTCGGGGATTTTGCTGGCGTTACCGGTCTTTGGTGCGCTATTGATTGTGAATCTTACGTTAGGCATCTTAAACCGGTCAGCACCGCAACTAACTGTTTTTTCGGTTGGTTTCCCCATGTCATTAACGTTGGGATTGGTCTTGATGACGGTATTGACGACTGAGCTTGGTGGGTTTTTACAGCGCCTGTTTCGCGTAGGCCTTAATATGGTCGAACAAGTACTTGGAGCCTTCTAAGGCAAAGGCTCCAATACATGACCTGCTATAGGAAGTTAAACAGACTCAAGTCCTTCATGTCGACAAACGCTTTTTGCGCCGCTTGCAAGCCAACCATACGCACGCTGTATTGTGACGCCGCTTCCACGTAATCCAGGTCGACTAAATCTGACAATGTTTGTTCATAGGCCAGCGTGCGATTGCCACCAATGGTGTCCAACGCATCCAATTCATTCAGCCGTGCACCCACTTCCGCACGCGTCGTCAACACGTTGTCCATGCCATTATCTAATTCGCGCATCACGGTACGTAATGTGTTGGTGCGTAACGTCTGCTTCGCTTCAGTGTCAGCGGGGTTGTCTAATACCGCAAGCGCCTTCTCAAATGAACGGAACATATCGGTATTGCTGTCTTGCCCACGCGCAACGCGCAGTGTGTCACCGGTAACAGGCTGCCCCGCTATTTCAACTTCAACACCCCCCAACGCAACCGTGGTTGGGTCATTGTAATCCACCCAGGCACCGCCATTAACGCGGTACTGCATTTGACCCGCATTATCCGCAAAATCGAGGTCGAAGGCTTGCCCAAAGGCAGGATCATTTGGGTCACTAATATTGATGCCCTTAAATTGCATGGAGCCTTGATTATCCATGCCCGCATCGGCCATGTAAGTTGCACTGCTGTGCACTGAACGGAAGATATCATTGCCCGAGTGGCCAATTTCCATGCGGCGTTCACCGTCTACTTGCTGCTCGCGCACATTCGGGTTACCCACGAAATTCACATCACCATTTACGTCACGCACAAATGGTGCTGTATCGTCTTGATAGCCACCAAACAAATAGCGACCGTTACCATCGCGGGTATTTGCCAAGCCAACCAAAGATTCGTAAAGCCCGCGCAACTCACTTGCTACTGATGCACGATCTGGATCCGACAACGTATCGCTTGAAGCTTGAACCATCAGCGTGCGCGCACGCGAATACACATCGTTCACACTATTGAGCACGCTTTCTTCTTGCGACAGGGCATTTCTTACCCCAACACGCGCTTCGCTAAATTGAGTCGATACCGCTTTAGATTGCCCAATATTAATTGCTTGGGTCATCGCTTGCGGATCATCAGAAATGTTCACAATGCGTTTACCGCTCGCGATTTGTTGGCCTATTTTCATGAACTCGCCTTGTTGGCGATTCATAGAAGAGACATTCTGGTTGTACATAGTTAATGTGCTAATTCGCATGGTATAACTCCGGCGCTTATTGTGCGCTTAGCGCAGCTGCAAAATGGTATCGAGAATGGTCGAGCCTGTCTCAATCACTTTCGCATTGGCTTGGTAATATTGTTGAAACCGAATCAAATTTGCCGCTTCTTCATCCAGGTTAACCCCGGATTCCGACTGTTGCAGTGCATCAAGCTGTTCTGTAAGCCCTTGTTGAGCGGCTAAATTAGCCTGCACCACATTAATTTGGTTACCCAAGGTGCTTACCATGGTTCCGTAAGCCTGATTAAAGGTGCCTCGCCCTTCAACCAATAACTGATTCTGCAAGTCCAGTAGGGCTAGACCGTTACGGTTATCACCACTGGCATTAGACTGCGCTGCCGCCAATTGCGAACCCTCGGTAAGCAACATTTCAAAATTCTGCGCTTGATTAACCAGCGGCCGCACACGGAAGCTATCCCCTTGCTGCGCTGTACCGGTCATTTCAACGGAAAGCCCATTAAAGGTCAGCGTATTGGTGGCACCGTCAAAATTTGCCGCCACTGGCTTGCCATTATCCAAGCGCGTGACTTCATAGCCCGCACCCGTCATGCGAATCTCAAAATCCGAAGCGAGCAGTGCGGTACTGTCGGTAATTTGGACGTTCGCTGCGGCGTCTCCGCCATTGTCAGCATTGCTATAAGCAATTGGGGCGCCGGTTGAGAAAACTGCTTGCCCTGGATTCTGATTTAAGTCGGTGCCTTGTTGATGCTGCGTGTTAAATGCATCAGCAAACACCGCTACCATTTGCCCCAACTGATTACGCATGGTGTCGAGGCTTTTACTACGAAACTCAATCAAACCGCCCAAGCTGCCTCGGGTGAATACGTTTTCTTTTAACTGCAGCTGATTACCGGCCACATCATTATAAAAAACAGCCGTGCGGGTGGGGTCGCTGTTGTCGGTACGGGCTTCTAAAGTATACGCCGTGTCACCTGAAACCAGCGGCGAACCATTATTTAATGAAATGGTATACGACCCAGACTTCTGTTCGTGCACACGCACATCAATGCGCTGGGACAATTCATGCACCAACTTATCGCGTTGATTTAATAAACTGTTTGGCGCGTCGCCAGTACCTGATCGCGCAATCAAAATTTCACGATTCAGTGAGCTGATTTGACCGGTTAAGGCATTAACTGAATCGACTTCGAATTTCATTTCCGCATTAACGCTGCGCTCAATGTCTTCAAGGTAATTATCGAACGACTGAAATTGGCTGGCCAAAGTCGTGGCGGTGCCGAGCACCCCGGCCCGCGCCGACGGGTCAGCCGGATTGCTGTTCATTTGGCCAAGCGCACTGAAGAATTTTTGCATCACTGGCGCAAGCCCAGAGCGCTCATCCGAGAGCAAATTATCAATTTGGCGTACTTGGCTGTAGTAGGTATCAAGTGAGGCAAGCGAGCCACTGGCAGCATTGAGGCGGGTTGCAACAAACTGATTGAACTGGCGTTCAGAGCCGTCGACTGACACACCATAGGAGCGATTCTCGCTCAACTGCAACAGCTCGCGATTATAGCCCGGCGTATTGACGTTACTGATGTTTGCACTGGTGGTGTACAACCCAGATTGCGCCGCGCGTAAACCACTTAAACCAATGGAGAAAATACTCATGCTTGTTCCCTTCTGATGTTACCGAAGGTTATCGGCAACTGCGGCAAATACTTAACGCCTTTACTTAGTTTTTATGCCCGCGGGTGCTTGTTGCAGCTCGTGCAGCAATTGTTGTGCTAAACCAATGCCTTTGCCGGCCATCTCGGTCGACATTTGTTGATCAAACATTTCTGTATAGGTTTTCATAGCATTGCTGTTAAACATTTCCGATTCGCCGCCTGCTTGACGCATGGTTTTCATCATTTGTTGAATGAATAACGCTTCAAACTGCCGCGCAGCCTCAGCAGCGGCTTGTTCAGGCTGCTGCTGACTTTGGGTTTTGAGCTTACTTAGCTGTTGGGTGTCGAGTGCAAGGGTGTTACTGGGTAAAATAGAACTCATTAGATAATCTCCAGTTCAGCACGTAATGCACCTGACGCTTGCAATGCTTGCAGTATCGCCATCAAGTCACTGGGGGTTGCGCCTAAGCTATTTAAAGCTTGAACCACTTCCATTAACTCAACCCCTTCAACCATTTGCAGCGAGCCTTTTTCTTGGGTGATATTAATGTCCGTGGTTTCACCTACCACAGTATCGCCACCACTTAGGGCTGGCGGCTGACTTACGAATGGACGGCGGTCTATGGTCACTGATAAATTACCGTGCGCTACCGCCGCTTGGCGTAAAGTAACCGGGCCACTCAGCACAATCGACCCGGTCCGCGAATTCAAAACCACCCGCGGGCTTGCTGCCGCTGGCGTTACATCGATATTCTCTATTCGCGCCATAAATCGCACACGCTCACCGGTATCGGTTGGGCTTTGCAGTTGAATGCTGCCACCATCAAGGGGCTGTGCCACGGCATAACCAAATTCGTTATTAATACGGTTCACCATGTTTAAAGCGGTCGTGAAATCCGCTTCTTTTAAATTCAGTTGCAGTATCCCGGCGGTACGGCCTAAATCCAGAGCTACACTGCGTTCAACAGTTGCACCACCACTAATGCGTCCACCAGCTTGCTGGTTAATAACCGCCGACGAACCTTGCGATTCTGCGCTGGCGCCATTTATCAATAAATTACCCTGTGCTAAGGCATACACTTGGCCATCAGCACCTTTCAGTGGCGTCATCAAAAGCGTACCGCCACGCAAGCTGCGCGCATTACCCATAGATGAAACAACCACATCTAACTCTTGCCCGGGCCGTGCAAATGCTGGCAATGTTGCGGTTACCATGACGGCTGCGACGTTGCGTAACTGCATGTTGGTGCCTGGCGGAATAGTCACACCCAGTTGCGCCAACATGTTGGTCATACTTTGCCCGGTAAACGGCGCCTGCATGGTTTGGTCACCGCTGCCATCAAGCCCCACCACCAAACCATAGCCAACCAAGCTATTACTGCGCACACCGGCGAAATCAGCGAGATCTTTTATACGCTCCGCATGCGCAGGCGCTAACCCAGCACTTAGGGCTGTGCTGGCGATAAAAAGTAGCGTAATAATTGCTCGCAACATATTCACAAACCTCTAATTAAAATGGTGCTACGTAGTTGAAGAAACGTTGTAACCAACCTTGCTTCTGCGCATCATTAATGTAGCCGTCACCAATGTACTCCAAGCGCGCTTCGGCCACGGCCGTCGACATCACACTGTTTTGACCGTTGATACTGCGCGGGTTAACCACACCGGAAAAACGGATGTACTCGGTGCCTTGATTAATGGCAACTTGCTTCTCGCCGCGCACCCGTAAATTGCCATTGGGCAGCACTTGCACCACTTGCACAGTAACGATGCCCGAAAATTGGTTGGACGCACTTGAACCGCCAGTTCCGGAAAAATCATTCGCGCTACCTACCGTAAAACCGTACTCCGCAAGATCTTCCAGCGCATCGGGCAGGCCTTCTAAATCAAGCCCCATGTTGCTCGCGCGCGACGACTGCGACGAAGAATTTTTTGTGGCACTAACCTGTTCTTCTAAAACGATGGTAATAATATCGCCAGCCCGACGCGGTCGTTGGTCTTCAAACAGCGGGATATACCCGTGGTGCGCCTGAAAAATCGCCCCGTTTGCTTCAGCTTGTTGATTTTCAGGAATATCAATTGCCGTATAGGGCTCAACCACCACAGGTGGTGGCGGTGAGCTGCTGCACGCAGCGAGAACAAGAACCGAAACTGCCGCTGAAAGTAAGCGCCGCATCACATCACCTACTGTTGTTATAATTGACTCAAACGCGCCAGCATTTCATCGGCACTTGAAACCGCGCGGCTATTAATTTCATAAGCGCGCTGGGTTTGAATCATGTTCACCATTTCTTCCACCACGTTCACGTTCGAGGCTTCAACAAAGCCTTGAAACAAAGTGCCGGCGCCATTCATGCCAGGCAGTGACTCAGTTGGTGCACCTGAAGCTTGCGTTTCAACATATAAGTTACCACCACGCGCTTCCAAACCTGCATCGTTCATAAACATTGCAAGCGTAATCTGCCCAACTTGGTTATTTTGGGTGTTCCCCGGCTGGGTTACGGTCACAATACCGTCCTGTCCAACCGTAACGCTCATAGCGTTAGCGGGTAAAAATATCGCCGGCTCTAGCGGAAAGCCATTTGCTGTAACCAGCTGGCCGTCTTGATTCACCTGAAAACTGCCGTCACGGGTATAGGCAACCGCGCCATCAGGCATCAACACCTGAAAATAGCCTTTGCCGCTAATCGCTAAGTCACGCGAGTTTTCCGTGTTGTTTAAGCTACCTTGCGAATGCAAACGTTCAGTGGCCACAGCACGAACACCGGTACCAACTTGCAAACCAGAAGGCAGCGTGTCTTGCGCGTTATTCATGGCACCAGGTTGACGCATGTTCTGGTATAAAAGGTCTTCAAACACCGCTCGCGAACGTTTAAACCCGGAGGTATTCACGTTAGCCAAGTTGTTGGTGATCACATCCAGCTGCTGCTGTTGCGCAGTCAAACCTGTTTTTGCAGTCCATAATGATTTAATCATGGGTTATATCTCCGGTTAGCCTCTTACAGAGAGCAAGCTGTTCGCGCTTTGTGCGGTCTCATCGGCTTTTGAAATCACGCTCATATTCAAGTCGTAACGGCGCTGCGTATCAATCATCGCCACCATGGCCTCAATGGTATTCACATTGCTGCCTTCCAGTGCGCCCGAAACTAATTGTGCATTCTCATCACGCGCCAAAGCTGCGCCTACGGGTGAGCGAAACCAACCGTCGTCACCACGTTGTAACTGATTAGGCTGATCAACACGCACCATTTTGATTCGGTCAAGCGGCACCAATTCATTGGCATCACCGCCCATACCAATGCCGCTAACGGTGCCATCGTTACCAATGCTAACTTGGGTGCCTAGCGGCAATAATATGGGGCCGCCATCGCCCAGCACCGGCATGCCGTTCACCATCAGCCGGCCGTCTGCATCAAGCTGCAAATCGCCGCGTTTGGTGTAGGCTTCACCAGCTGGGGTTTGCACCGCCAGCCAGTTATTTTGGTCCAATGCCACATCCAGGTCGCGTTCGGTGGTTTGAATCGCGCCGCCGGTGGTATCAAACAAGCCCGTGGTGGTTACGGCTGCAACCCGAGTTGCATGCACACCGGGCCCATTCACAGGCACAGCGCGTGCCGCAGCAAGCTGGGCACGAAATCCGGTAGTCGATGCATTGCTCAAGTTGTTGGTCACCACAGACTGCTCATCTAGCGTCTGCCGCGCCCCATTCATTGCCGTGTATAAAATGGCGTCCATACTAAAGCCCCGTTATGCTTATTTCAGCTGCATCGTCGTTTGCAGCGCTTCATCTTGTGACTTGATACTTTGCGCGTTAGCTTGGTAATTACGTTGGGCAATAATCATTGCCACCAGCTCTTGGGTTAAGTCTACGTTTGAAGCCTCAACCGCACCGGCCATAATCGAGCCGAACTGACCTTCACCGGGGCGCGACAAAATTGGTACACCGGACTTCTTCGACTCTATCCATGCGTTGTCACCAACAGGTTTTAAACCTTCCAAGCTTTGGAAGTTTGCGAGCGCGATGGTGCCTAATACAACCTGCTGTTCATTCGAGTAGGTGCCAACAACTTCGCCGTTTTCAGCCACGGCAACCTGCATTAAGGTGCCTGATACATAACCGTCTTGTTCCATTGCCGTTAATTCAAACTGATTGGCAAACTGGGTCGTACCCGTTACATCCAATCCAATAGACATGTTCGCAGCACCATCACCCGGCACAAATGAAAACGCATCCATATTGGTTTGCGTTACCAACAAGCCATTGTTGTCAAAATCAAGCTGACCCACTTCCGGCGCTAATTCATCACCGCGAGACATACGTACTTCCCACTGATTGTCAGCAGTTTTGGTGAAATACATCATGCTTGGGTGCGGATTGCCCAGTGAATCAAAGAGAGTAACTGAATTCGCATAGGAGTAACTGTCGGCGTCGGCTTGATCAAACGGAACCGTTCCACGATCAACAACACCGGTGCTGGTGTCTAAGTTAAATACCCCGGTAATTCCGGTCGATGCGTTAGCGGCCAAGCCTGCAGCTGGCACGCGCAATACTTCCGGCTGCCCACCGAAGCCCGCCTCTTGCGGATAACCGGTTAACTGAGCGCCTTGCGCGTTGACAATGTAACCGCTCTTATCAATGCTCAATTGACCATTGCGCGAGTACTGCACTTGCCCTTGCTGTTCGAAGCGAAAAAAGCCTTTGCCAGAAATCGCCAAGTCCATGGAACGGTTCGTTGTTTCAATGTTGCCGTCGCTAAAATCTTGAAAAACACCGGCTACCCGCGTACCCAAACCAACCTGTGCATTGGCATAAATATCAGCGAACTGCGCCCGAGCGCTTTTGAAGCCGACAATTTGTGAGTTCGCAATGTTATTACTAATAACGTCAAGATTGGTCGCTGCTGCGCGTAAACCTGATAGTGCTTGTGAAAAACCCATGATTGAGCTCCTTAAATAATCTGCCGAATGTCTTCAAGACGAACGGGCTCTAAAATACCGCCTAAATCCAAGCGAGGGCCGTCATCGTGACCCATACTAACCGCGATTACCTGTGCATAATTGAAGCGCTCAGCTGTGACAACGTCGTCACCGTTGGTTGCTTCAATGGAAAAATTGTAGGCGCCAGCCGGTGCCTGGCTGCCGTCTTCCATAACACCGTCCCAACTGAATTGTTGCGGACCGCTGCCAACGGCACCGAGATCCATACGCCGCACTAACATGCCGCTGGTGTTATAGATGTTTACTTTGACGCTTTCAGCTGGTGCGCTAAGCTCCATGCCAAATGGCGTGGCGTCGCCTACACCTTCATTGCCCACCAGAATGCGCTCGCCAGGCACTAAAACTGCGCGCCCAATAAGCGCTGAAGCTTGCATGCTTTTTGCCGCTTCCATTTGCCCATTGATGGTTTGCATGGTGTCGTTCAATGACTCAATGCCGCTAACGGTATTGATTTGTGCCAGCTGCGACGTCATTTCGTTGTTTTCCATTGGGTTCAATGGATCTTGATTGCGCAACTGCGTGACCAACAAAGTCATAAAGTTGTCACGCATTTCTTGGCTACCCGAAGCTATTTTTTGATTGGCGCCGGTTTGGTTGGTTTGGTTCAATACTGCGGTATCAATTGTATTCATCTGTTACCCCTTAGCCTTTGCCTATGCTGAGCGTACGCATAAGCAAGTCTTTGCTGGTGTTCATCACTTCCACGTTGGCTTGATATGAACGTGACGCTGAAATCATATTTACCATCTCAGCTACAGGGTCAACGTTAGGCATGGTGATGTAACCTTGTTCGTCAGCAAGCGGGTGCCCCGGAGAATACTCACGTCGTGCCGGTGCGTCAGACTCAACCACTTGTTGCACCTTAACGCCGCCCACACCATTGGCTTGCATTTGCTGTTCAAAAATAACTTGCTTGGCTTTATACGGCTGGCCGTCTGGCCCAGCCACGCTATTCGCATTCGCCATATTGCTGGCCGCCACATTCATACGCTGCGACTGTGCGCTTAGGGCTGAACCTGAAATGTCTAAAATTGAAAAGTTAGCCATCAGCTAGCTCCTATTATTGTTCTGGCTGCATGGCTTTACGTAAGCCAGTTATTTTGTCATCCAAAAATTGAATGTCTGCTTGATAACGCAACGAGTTATTCAAAAACTGCGTGCGCTCCATGTCCATATCGACCGTATTCCCGTCTAAGCGGTTTTGTGCGGGCGTTCGGTATTGCATATCCACTGCATTGGCTGAGCTATTGAGCTGCATATGCCCGGCATGTGTTGCTGCTAATTTCACTGCACCACCTTGATGCGCGGTGGCACGTTTTAATTCGGCTGCGAAATCAAAGTCGCGCGCCTTGTAATTAGGCGTATCGGCGTTGGCAATATTACCCGCCAGCGTTTCTTGCCGTTGCTGGCGCAATGCTAATGCCTGCTGTTGAAACTGCAGCGCACTACTTAATTTGTCGATCATGGTGCAGACCCTCCTGTTCACGTTGCAGAGTACGCGCACTTCTGTAAATACAAAGCGACGAAAAAGCGTGTTTTTTAGCCCCAATTCTGGCGATAGGATTTTGCTATGGTGGTTATAATTCAACCAATGGTTTGAGGGGGTTAGCGGGTGCTAAACATAACAGCAAGCAAATACAGCAGGCTTTTTCTAAGTGCAGCCATCGCCTTGATAGGGGGCGTTGCGTCAGGTTCTGCTGCGGCTCAATCAAATTGGCAACAGACACTGAATGCCTTTGTTGTGCAACAGCTACCGGCCACCACCACCGCTCATACAATAAAGGTTTTAACACCAGCTGCTGCATTGGCAGATCTCGATGCGTGCACACAGGTTACCGCGCAATTTAACCGGCCCCCGCAACGCGTTGCGGGCCGCATGATGGTGCGCTTGCACTGCGCCTCAACTGGCGCCGACCACTATGTTCAAATTGATGTTTCTGCAACCGGCAAATACCTGGTCGCAGCCCACGAATTATCCGCGCAACACCTGCTGACCCGCAGCGACGTTGTGACAACAACGGGTGATTTGCAAGATCTGCCGCGTCACGCGTTGTTGGCCACCCCTGAGAATATTGGCCGTGTACAAGGCTCTCAGTTACGTCGTGGTTTAAACGCCGGTGCGGTGTTGCAAGATAATTTATTGGCCAAACCCACGTTAGTTAACTACGGGGATACCTTGGTAATTGAAGTACACGGCGAAGGGTTTCAAATAAACCGCACCGGTGATGCCATGGATAGTGGAGCGATTGGTGATATAATTCGGGTAAGATTAAATAATAGACAATTGCTACGGGTGGAAATTATTGCGGCAGGTCGCGCAAAGCCGGTGCAGTAAGTGTTAAATTTATACAAATAAACTTAAAGATTTTTCTGTTGGTGCCGATAAATCAATTAGCACAGTCATAGAATGCGAGGAATTTCCCGTGAAAATTAACGGTTATCAACCACCTAGCAGCGTCACCCAGTCGGATTCAAGTCGTTCGCAAGCGACCCAGAAATCAGACGGCGCAAAAGCAGGTGCAGCAAATCAAGCAGACGTGGTGACCCATTTAAGTCAGCTGCCTCAAGATGCCAGTCAGGATATAAACAGCGCGCGGGTTGAAGAGCTTCGTGAAGCGATTCGTGATGGTAAATTGAACATGAATACTGACAACATTGCAGAGGCTTTACTGAAAAGTTTAACCGACGGTTTATAAGGGCCTATGAGTTTACTCCAACACTTGACCGAACAAACTGAACGCTTAAGCGAACTGCATACGTTGCTTGATCAAGAGCAACGGCTGCTGGGCGATGGTCAAATTGATGGTGACAAACTGCAGCAGCTCGCGGTTAAAAAACAACAATTACAAACACACATCGAAGCCAGTGAAACAAAGCGTCGTGCTGCTCAAGTTAAACTGGGTTTCGACGATACCGCAGCAGGCGCTCGCGCTGCGGCAAAACAAGCTGACTGTGAAACGGTCTGGCTAGAACTGTTAGAGCGCACCCAGCGCGTGGCGCAGCTCAATACGCTAAATGGCGAACTGATTCAGCATCGCCTGCACCACAATCAACAGATGCTTAATATTTTACGTGATGCTGCAGGCGGCACCGCCATTTACGGCGCCGATGGTACTCAGGTAAAAACTCCGCAACGGATAAACTCAAAAGCCTAAGCTGTTATTTATACAGTCCGTCAAGCACAGCCGCTAAGCGCTGCGCGCCTTGCTGTATACGCTGCTCTAATACAGGCCCCCATTGTGCTGTATAATCTTCACCAAGCTCTTGATTCTCACGATACTGCGAATAAATTCGACGCGTAATAGCGGCCGACTCATTGGCCCAACTTAAAGTTTGTGCCGGCGTTACTGCAAGTGGCGACAGCGATATCGCTCCGCGCACCAACTGTTCCGCCTGCTGCACACCACTGTCACCGCCGCGTTGCACCAGCATGTCGGTATCCCACAATCGGTGCAAATTGGTCGGCTGGTCAAAATACTTCACAGACGCTCGATTACCGCCAAGGTCGTCAGCAAAGCTAACATGCAAGGGTTGATGTAAGTCGCCGATAAAATGCGCTAAAAAGGCCAATGCCATCCAATCAGTTGAGTTGTGCTTTAACACGTCGTAATGATGCTGAATCGCGCTCAGTATGCAGCCACCTTGCACGGGGCAATCTTCAGCAGTGACTTTGGCGCGCTCATGCGGGAAATTCACGTAATGGTGCGGTTTGGCCCAGTCCCATTTGTCGTCACTTTTAATGTGGTCGGCCCAACTGCACAGCGCACCAAAACTATCGTAGTCCGGATGCTGCGCGACCATCGCATCAATTTTCTTCTGTGTGGCTGGCGCCGCGAGTTGATATGCAGCTTCACAAAAAGCTGCGTGCCCGGTTCCGCCATATGCCTTTGTCGTAGTAGGCCAAAGCGTCGTTGTTAAACCAGTTAATACCACCACCAGCCCTAGCAAAAATGATTTCATATACGTCCCTAACCAATAAGTTTTACTCAAATATCACTTCAAGTAATTGACCTTCTTTGCTGTCTGTTAACACCAAAATGCGGCCCGATGGGCCAACATAGACGGCACGCAAACGTTGATTCAGGCCCTGCAAATAATCGCCTTCTAATTCCCACTTACCCGCTGTCATTTGAAACCGTTGTAAACGTTTTCCAGCTAAGTGCGCAACCAGAAGATCGCCCTCATATAACGCCAATCCGGCAGGGGCTAACGATGGCGTCCATTGGTACAGCGGCGCTTTCACCCCTGGCAAATCAACAAACGGCGAAACTTTTGCCCCCGTGTAATCAATACCATAGGTCGCAATCGGCCATCCGTAATTGGCTCCTTTCTCAATGCGATTTAGTTCGTCACCACCGCGCGGGCCGTGCTCATGCTGCCAAATGGCGTCGCGGTCTTTATCATAAATCAATCCTTGCACATTGCGATGCCCATAACTAAAAATTTGCGGAGCTTTGGTATGCGTATACGGGTTATCTTCTGGTGTAGCGCCAGAACGCGTGATGCGCACAATCTTACCCAGGTGGGAATCTAACAGCTGTGCCTGCTCGCGATACACAAAGCCATCGCCCAGTGCGACCAACAAGGTGCCGTCACCAAGCCATGTCATGCGAGCACCATAATGGGCTGCACCGTCTTTTTTCGGTAACGCAGTAAAAATGTTTTGCGTCTCAATCACACTATATGGTTGCTGCAATGACAGCTTTCCACGAATCACACAGGTGTTATTCGCGTGTTTAGTGCCGCACGAATAACTGATAACCAACGCCCGTGAGCGCGAAAAATCAGGACTCAACAACACTTCAAACAATCCAGCTTGCGCTTCAGCGTACAAATCTGGAATGCTCAATGTCACCGCTTGCTTGGTGCCATTTTCGGCAACATGAACAAGCTTGCCACCGCGCTCTGTCACTAAATATCCACCTTCCGGCAGTTCGGCCACCGACCAAGGGAAATTAAGTTTCTCGGCAATGACGCGTGTTTCGGCGCTATACGCAACAGCACAGACGCCATACAGAGCTATACACAGTAAAAACTTTAGCGCCCGTTTCATTGCATCAACTCCTCAGCAAGCTCCCGCGGCTGAGGGTGCCACAGGCGATCAAAAATCCAGCCGGCAAACGCGCCAGTAATACTCATTAAAGCGAAGCCAAGCGGGCTGCGATTCGCAGCGATTAGTGTTGGCATTGGCGCCAAACTGTCCACAATTAAAAATGCTATCGCCAGCGCCACACCGCCGCCGACAATAAACAGCCACCGCTCTAGGCTTGGTAATTTTTTAGCAATCAGTGCTGCGACTATAAATGCTACGAATAAGGTCGGGGTGAGTATGAGCGCAAACAGCGGCCCAAAATGCAGTAAATCGTGAAGAATGGTATTCATGCGGGTTGGCATATCAATGACAACCGATAAAGCAGTTAGCTCACTTAAATTAAACTGGGTTTGAATTACGGTGCCGACCAGAGCGGCACCAATAATTGCTATCAAAAACGCGATCAATACGCGAGCCATAGGCTGCCTCCGAAATTAGAAGCGTACCTCAAGCCACTCGTCTTGAACGGTAAAGGTAACGCTTTGTATAGGTCCATTACCTTCAACATTAACCAAATTTTGCTGACTGCGCCAAATATCTTGCAAAGCGTTGTTACGAATTCGCAGCCCGGCCAACCCTTCAACAATTGGTGTTTCTTGGTAGACCCAAAAATTGGTTCCATCAATTTCATAGCCAACCTCTTTAAGAGGTAACGGCTCTTCATTCAAACTTTCCAGCTGAAAATGCTTCTGCACATATGCGCTGAACTGCGAACGCGAGCTTTCGAGTTGATGAATATCTGCCTTTTTGTCGAACAGCTGTTTTACAGCGTGCTCTGCATCATGCAGAAAAAAGCGATGCGCCACTTCAATATTACCGGTGCGCTCGTTGAACAACACCGTTGTACTGGCGGTACGAAGTTGGTGAGCGCTAGCTGCGCTCACCCCCACAATTAGCAGTAATGCAATGAACAGCTGTCGCATTTTTACTGCTCCTGCTTATCTTCTTCGTTGTCATCGTCAGATTTCAACTTGGTTTTTGCATCTTGCATCAAGTCACGTGACACATGGTCGTGCGTACGCTGCCATTTAAACGCTTCAATGCGCGACGGCATGATACGACGCGGATAGAAGTTGTTTTCAATATCAACATCCGCTGTTTCCCAATTCGGGTCAACCGCAAATTCAGAGACTTCTTTATCCGTAACAATCAATTTGCTAACCGACTTGGCATTACGACGCCAAATTTCCGCTGGGATATGCAAATCTTCTTGCGTGCCATCGGTGTACGTTACTTGCAACAAGATAGGCATCACTAAACCGCCAATGTTGTTGAAATCAAGTACGTAATAATTCTTGTCTTCGGCAATAGCACGATCAAACACGCGACGTTCCCACGGCTCAAGTTTATCAAGGAAGCTTTGGTACGCATTGCGTTGTTTATTCGTTACCGTGAAACGATCATTTTCATCATGGTAATCGCGAATCTCTGGGTTCATCTCAACCCAAGTTTTACGACCTTCGGCTTCATTACGCTGCACAAAGTAAGACGTTGGCTTGTCCGCTTCTTCTTGACGGCGACGTTCCCAGTCAATATCTGGGTCTTTGGTATCAAGGCGTAACTTATAAACACGGTCTAAGCTGATATCAACGTGATCAGTTGAATAGAACCAGCCCCGCCAGAACCAATCGAGATCAACGCCTGAAGCTTCTTCCATAGTACGGAAGAAGTCCGCTGGGGTTGGGCGTTTAAAGGCCCAACGCTGTGCGTACTCTTTGAAGGCGAAGTCAAACAACTCACGCCCTAGAATCACTTCACGCAGAATATTCAACGCTGCCGCTGGTTTGGTATAAGCATTTGGGCCTAAGTTCAGCACGCTATCTGACTGTGTCATGATAGGTACTTGGTTGGTCGATTTCATGTAATCAACAATTGAACGCGGCTCAACACCCCATGGAATACTCGGGTCCCATTCACGTCCGGCAACACCGTCTAAAAAGCTATTTAAGCCCTCATCCATCCAGGTCCACTGACGCTCATCTGAATTGACAACCATTGGGAAATAAATATGCCCAATTTCATGAATAACTACGCCTATCAAAAAGCGTTTTTCAGACAACGAATACGTGCGGCTGCCGTCATCTTGCAAAATAGTACGCGGCCCATTAAACGTAATCATTGGGTATTCCATGCCGCCCACGGGACCATTAACGGACTGTGAAGTAGGGTATGGATAGTCAAATGAGAAGCGCGAATAAACTTCCATGGTATGAATAACCGACTCGGTCGAATATTTTTCCCACAACTCGCCGCCTTCTTTCGGATAAAACGACATAGCCATAACTAATGGCTGCACGTCACCACCTTGCTGATAGCCTTGTGCGTCCCATATGAATTTACGTGACGAAGCCCACGCAAAATCACGAACATTTTCGGCTTCAAACTTCCACACTTTACGTTTGTCAGTGCCTTCTTTCTCGTTCTCTAACGCTTCTTCTGGCGTGACTACGAACACTGGCTTGTCTGATTTTTTCGATTTTTCGAGGCGCTCACGTTGCGTCGGCGTCAGCACTGAACGTTCATTGGTTAATACACCCGTGGACGAAACAATGTGATCGGCAGGAACGTCGATTTCAACGCTAAAATTACCAAATTCTTGAGTAAATTCACCGCGGCCCAAAAACTCTTTATTGGTCCAAGCTTCATAATCTGTAAACGCAGCAACTCGCGGGTACCACTGAGCGAGCAAGAAGATATCGTTGCCGCCTTCGCGGGCATCATCGGCAAAATGCTCATAACCTGAACGCGCACCAACGGCATCTTCTTCAACAATATTGAATCCGAAATCAATGGCAAGTTCAGTTTTCTGACCAGGTTTAAGTGGCGTTGGTAAATCAACACGCATGTTGGTTCCAACCACCACGAACTCAAGCCCACGGCCACGGCCATCGGCAACCTTATCAATGCTAAAACCAAGTTCGTTATCCGCCATAAACTGATCACGGCGCAGTTGGTTTAAGCTGATTCGTGCTGGCTTATCAACACCACCTAAGCTTTGATCCGGCTTGCTATTGAACGTAGCTGTTCGTTCAGCAATGGAGTCTGAACGGAAAATATTTTGGTCCAACTGAATCCATATATACTTCAGTGTATACGGTGAGTTGTTGTGATATTGAATGGTTTCTTCTGCGTCAATACGGCGCTTTTCTTCGTCTAACCTTACTTTAATATTGTAGTCAGCTTGCTGCTGCCAGTATTGCTCGCCTGGCTCGCCGGCCGCACTACGGTATACGTTGGCCGTTGGCAATACTTCGTCTAACTGACGAAACTTATCAACAAAGCTTCCTTTAGTTTGCGAAACAACGGAAGCGTCTACTGCTGAAATATTAAACGTGGCTATCATCCCTGCGGTAAGCCAAAACATCGTTTTTTTCATAATTTTTATCTCTTTATATGTGCGCACATCGCGTTACTTTAACAATTTCTAAACCACGCGACCATTACACTGAACGCGAAAAATAACCATTGGTCGCTTTCAGCCCCCTATAAGTGACTTGTAAAAGATACAATATTAATGCCAGAATCGATTTGTTAAGGCTTTGAAGCTGTGATTTGACAGGGAGAATAAATCTTTTGCGAAAAAGCGCGTATCTTCTTATTTTTTTCCTATGGCTTGGGGCATTCCATGCCTCTGTAATTCTTGCCTACTCCGAGTTGATCAGCTTGTGGTATATGCCTGCTGGCGTATCCATGGCGGCTTTTCTAGTTTTCGGTAAGCGCGCTTTTATTCCTATTTTCCTCGCGATTTGGGTCGAATCTTTTAATTTTTCAGCGTTTTTTGCACATGGTTTTGACCCAACCCTGTTAGCGACATCTGTCCTGTTTTCATTAGCTCACTCTGTACCCTATGGCATTGGCGGATTAACCACGCGCCATTGGTTAAGCCACTTTGTGCAAAAAAACATCCCAACAAAAATTGTTGGTTTGCTGGTTATTTATGCCGTATCTGCCGCTCTTGCAGCTTTTTGTGGCCTTTTGGTGTGGGAATTAGCAACAGAAAATTACACCAACATCCTTGAAGATGGTTGGTTCGCTTGGTGGCTTGGCGACTTGATTGGCATTATGGTGCTGGCGCCGTTTTTGTGTTTGTTTTTACCTAAATTAAGCACCTATAAAGTGCCTTGGATAGACGTGTTCTATGACCACGATCGAGGCATGCGCCGTTCCAAGAAACAATTTATAGGTAAATTAATCCTTGCGGTACTTACTATTATTGGCATTTTTATGCTCGATAGGGCCGTCGATCATCCGGGCGTTGCTTACTTCGTGTTTTTTGTGAGTATTCCGCAAGTATGGATCGTCTTTACCGAACGCACAGCTTACGCTTCCACAAGCCTACTCGTCATTACGGCACTGATTGCCTTTGGCGTGGGCGTTTTCGATGTAGCCGATCAAGCAATAACATACCAGTTTGCGCTTTACATCACCGCGGCTACTTCATATTTTGCAGTCGCTGTTCCGGCGCTGGTTCAGCAAAATAGTACGCTCAAAGAACTCGCCATGCTCGATACGCTGACGCAACTGCCTACCCGCTGGTTATTCAAAACATTAGTGGAGCACGTCGTTAAATCATCGCGCCCGAATCAGAGTCACTGCATTGCTCTTTACAATATCGATAATTTCTCGCGCATCAATAATGACTGCGGCTACAGTGTTGGTGACCAAGTACTTCGTGAATCATCAAAAATCATGCAAAACGAAATGCGCGATAGTGAAATTCTCTGTCGCTGCGAACACGACAACTTTGTTATATTTATGCCCAATTTAGACTTAGATAGCGCCATTCAACGCGCTGACGAGCTTCGCCATCAACTACCCGTATTACAATTTGATGATTTAATTTTGCCAATTCGTGGCAGCTTTGGCGTGGTACACGTACAATTTGGTGAGTCTTTTGAACAAACCCTGGAACGCGCGAACCGCGCCATGCAAAATGCTAAGCACCAAGGCCGCAATAAAGTTGTTGCTATAAGCTAAGAGAATTCATCATGCAAACTATCGACATTCTGGTTGCTACCACGTCTGGCAACACCGAATATATGGCTGACCAGCTCGCTAACGAACTGCAACAAGCAGGTTTTACCACGACAATGCATTACGAGCCCGACTATTCCGATTTAATGGAATCACTAACCGATAATTCTATCTGGTTGTGCTGCGTTGCAAGCCATGGTGCAGGCGAATATGCTGACTCAATGCTAGATTTTGCCGAAGAATTACACACCCATAAACCGAACTTATCGACCTTAAAATATGGTGTTATAGCAGTCGGTGATAGTTGTTACGACACCTTTTGTTCTGCAGGTCGTGATTGCGATGCAATGTTAGCTATTTTGGGTGCAAAACGCCTGATCACACACCTTGAAATTGACATGTCGCAAGATGATCCGGACGAAAAATCATCAACATGGTTACAATCTTTCATTAAATCATTGTGAATAAAGATTGAATAAGTAGCGATCTAACCTGTACATACCCACTTAATAAATCTGTGCATAACTACACCTGTGTATAAGTGCCCTAGTTATCCACCGTTTGATCACCGGAAGGATCATGCTCTGATCACATCTTTACAGATCGTTGTGATCCACGCTCAATCTAACCTGCGCTTGGTTATCCACAGAAATGTCAAAGCTAATAAGAATAGTAATAAAAGATCAAAAGAAAGATCTTAATTAAATGATTAGATCCTTAAAGAACTCAAGACTAGAATTTAACCGTTTTGATCTGAGCCAATTCAGGTTAAAATATCCGGCTACGTTTTACATTCACACAGAATTTGAATTCTAGGATACGCACTGTATGCCAAACACCAATTCTTACCACCAGCATTACGACGTGATCGTTATCGGTGGTGGACACGCAGGCACCGAAGCAGCCCTTGCCGCAGCGCGCATGGGTTGTAATACCCTATTGCTTACACACAATATCGACACACTAGGGCAAATGTCGTGTAACCCTGCAATTGGTGGGATTGGTAAAGGCCATTTGGTTAAAGAAATTGACGCCTTAGGCGGAGCAATGGCTATAGCTGCCGATAAAGCCGGCATTCAATTTCGTACACTGAATTCATCAAAAGGCCCAGCTGTTCGAGCAACACGGGCTCAAGCTGATCGCGCACTTTACAAAGCAGCGATTCGCCATACGTTAGAAAATCAGCCCAATTTAAGTTTGTTTCAACAAGCCTGTGACGACTTAATTGTTGAACATGATCGCGTTGTTGGTGTTGTCACCCAAATGGGCCTTAAATTCTCTGCTAAAACGGTCGTGTTAACCGTTGGTACATTTCTTGGTGGGCAGATACACATAGGCCTTAATAATTATCAAGGTGGTCGAGCAGGCGATCCTCCAGCTAACAATTTAGCGAAACGGCTGCGTGAATTGCCGTTACGCGTTGATCGTTTGAAAACCGGAACACCTCCGCGCATTGATGCGAAAACTGTCGACTTCAGTGTCATGCAAGAACAACCCGGTGATCAACCAACACCTATTTTTTCGTTTATGGGATCACAAGCCGATCACCCGCAACAAATTTCGTGTTTCATTACCCATACCAATGAAAAAACCCACGAAATTATTCATGGTGGTTTAGATCGTTCACCCATGTACTCTGGGGTGATTGAAGGTATTGGCCCACGTTACTGCCCGTCAATTGAAGACAAAGTAATGCGCTTCAGTGACAAAAATTCACATCAGATTTTTGTTGAACCGGAAGGGCTTAACACCAACGAACTTTATCCAAATGGTATTTCAACGAGCTTACCGTTTGACGTACAAGTAGAATTGGTTCGTTCCATAAAAGGCTTTGAAAACGCACACATTACACGGCCAGGTTATGCCATCGAGTATGACTATTTTGACCCGCGTGATTTAAAACAAACCTTGGAAACAAAATACATTCACGGGTTATTCTTTGCGGGCCAAATTAACGGTACCACTGGTTACGAAGAGGCTGGTGCGCAAGGTTTAGTTGCAGGTTTGAATGCTGCACGTCAGGTTCAAGACAAAGAAGGTTGGGCACCACGTCGTGATCAATCCTATATGGGTGTTTTGATTGATGACTTAAGCACTTTGGGCACCAAAGAACCTTACCGAATGTTCACATCGCGTGCCGAATACCGTCTTTTACTGCGTGAAGATAATGCCGACATGCGTTTAACCGAAAAAGGCCGTGAACTTGGTTTGGTTGATGATGCGCGTTGGGCTGCATTTAATATAAAAATGGAAGCTATAGCGCAAGAGCAACAGCGTCTTCGCAGCACTTGGATTCATAAAGATCACCCAGCTGTTGCGCAAGTTAACGAAATTGTTAAAACGCCAATTACTCGTGAAGTGAACGGTGAAGAGTTATTACGCCGCCCAGAAATTACTTATGCCAACCTGATGACCATCGAAAGTATAGGGCCTGGCTTAACAGATAAAATTGCGGCCGAGCAAGTTGAAATTCAAACAAAATATGCGGGCTATATTTCACGTCAACAAGACGAAATAGCTAAGCAACAACGTCATGAAAATACCAAATTGCCGCTAGACTTTAACTATGCGAGCATAAAAGGCTTGTCAAACGAGGTGGTGGCGAAGTTAAATCAACATCAACCCGAAACAGTCGGCAAAGCGTCGCGTATTTCTGGTATTACCCCAGCTGCGATTTCGATGTTGTTGGTTCATTTAAAAAAACAAGGACTACTGCGTAAAAGCGCTTAACTCATGCTGGCAAAATTACAAAAATTACTCGCACAGACCACGCTTTCGTTAAGTGACGATCAGCAACAAAAATTAGTGGTTTTAGTTGAACAACTGCATAAATGGAACAAAGCGTACAATTTAACGTCGGTGCGTGATCCACAGTTAATGTTAAGTCGCCATATCATGGATAGCCTTGTGGTATTACCGCATTTGCAGGGCCAACGTTTTATTGATGTGGGCACCGGGCCTGGTTTACCGGGCCTACCGCTAGCCATTGCTGCGCCAGATAAAGAATTTGTATTATTGGATAGTTTGGGTAAACGTATCCGTTTTATTCGTCAAATTTGCCATGAGTTGAAGCTTAAGAATGTAACAGCTGTGCAAAGTCGTGTAGAAGACTATCAACCTGACTTAAAATTTGATGGTGTGATAAGTAGAGCCTTTGCTTCGCTTAATGATATGCTGACTTGGTGTCAGCATTTACCGAATAGTCAGGGTAAGTTTTATGCGCTTAAAGGCGTTTATCCTGAAGCTGAACTGGCTGATTTATCAGCGCAGTTTAGTGCTGAAGAAATAATTCGATTACAGGTTCCCGAGGCCGATGGCGAGCGTCATTTGGTGATTATAACAACGAGAGGTTAGTCCTGTGGGCAGAATCATTGCGGTTGCAAACCAAAAAGGCGGCGTGGGTAAAACCACCACGGCGGTGAATTTAGCTGCATCCATGGCTGCCACGCGCCGAAAGGTATTATTAATCGATTTAGACCCGCAAGGTAACGCGACCATGGGCAGCGGCGTTGATAAATACGACGTTGAAAATACTGCTTATGAGCTATTGGTTGAGCAAAAACCGATTGAAGAAGTCATTATTCGCGAAACCAGCGGTAAATATCATCTTGTTGCTGCAAACGGTGATACCACCGCCGCAGATATAAAGCTGATGGAAGAATTCGCACGGGAGCAACGTCTGGCAACAGCATTGAAGCCAGTTGTTGACCAGTACGACTTTATTTTCATTGACTGCCCGCCTTCGCTGAGCATGTTAACGGTTAACGCGATGGCCGCGGCAGACTCCGTATTGGTACCCATGCAATGTGAATATTTTGCATTGGAAGGGCTTACCGCACTTATGGACACCATTGAACGGCTTGCAGAAGCAGTAAACCCGCGCTTGGCAATCGAAGGCATACTGCGAACCATGTATGATCCGCGCAATCGCTTGGCTAATGATGTTTCCGAACAATTAAAAAATCATTTTGGCGAAAAAGTATATCGTACGGTAATACCACGTAACGTGCGCTTAGCTGAAGCGCCTAGCTTTGGTTCGCCAGCCATGTATTATGATAAGTCATCTTCTGGCGCAAAAGCTTATCTAGCTCTTGCTGGTGAATTAATCCGCCGTGCTGAACAACTAAAAAAAGCCGAAGCAGCGGCTGAAGCTTAAGGAAAAAACGCTTTATGTCTGCCAAAAAACGAGGACTTGGACGCGGTTTAGACGCGTTACTAACAACGAGCAAAACAGCTCGCGATAAAGAACAGCATGACGACATACCAGCCGTTGACTACACCAAGGGTGAGCTGCAAAAGCTCCCGATTGAATGGTTGCAGCCGGGTAAATATCAACCTCGTAAAGACATGACAGCGGAAGCTTTAGAAGATTTAGCCGCGTCAATTAAAGCCCAGGGCATTATTCAACCTATTGTTGTGCGCGAAGTTGCTCACGAAAAATACGAAATTATTGCCGGTGAACGCCGTTGGCGCGCATCGCAAATGGCTCGTTTAAGCGAAGTTCCTTGTTTGATAAAGCAAGTTCCCGATGAAGCGGCCGTGGCCATAGCCTTAATCGAGAACATACAGCGCGAAGACCTAAACGCAATGGAAGAAGCAACAGCCCTGCAGCGTTTACTCACTGAGTTTCAATTAACCCATCAAGAAGTAGCTGATGCAGTTGGTAAATCACGTGCAACAGTCACTAACTTACTGCGTTTGAATAATTTACAGCAAGAAACCAAAACCTTGTTGGAGCGCGGTGATATTGAGCTTGGTCACGCCAAATTGTTGCTCGCCCTAGAAGGGGAACCTCAGGCAGACATTGCGCGTCAAATCGCAGCCAAAGGCATGACCGTTCGTGAAGCCGAAAAACTTGTTCGTTTAGCCTTAGAACCTTCCAAAGAAAAACCTGAAAAACCGCAGCCTGATGCCGATATTCAGCGGCTTGAAACCCGTTTGAGCGAACGTCTTGGCGCGGCCGTTGCAATCAACCACGGTCGCAAAGGAAAAGGTAAAGTTGTCATCAATTACAGCAGTTTAGACGAGCTGGATGGCATTCTTACCCACTTCCAGTTAGAACAGGACAGCTAACCATCCCAATTTGTTTGCAATTAAACGCCAAATCTTTATACTATCGCGGGCTTTTAACCGAGGTTTTTAGCCTGTGAATAAGACTCTAACAGCAAATGGAAAACAACTCGCAGCGAAGTTAATTCGCGCGCAAGCAGGCGCCATATTTTTATTGGCATGCGTGTTTTCCTTGGTACAACCCATTGCTGGATATACATATTTTTGGGGTGTTGTTGGCGGCGGAATGGCCGTGATGATTCCAACGGCACTTTTCGCGTGGCGCGCCTTTGCACAAGGTGGAGCCCGTGCGGCGAAAGAAATCGTCAGTAACTTTTTTGCTGGTGAAGCTCTGAAAATAAGCTTCGCTGTGGCCTTGCTCATTGGCCTGTTGGTGTTCACAACGCTCCCGCATAGCGCGGTTGTTAGCGGTTACATCACAGCCTTATTTGTGCAATGGCTAGCACCAATTTTATTTTTAAAATCAACTTAAAATTGTGGGAAACAACATGGCTGCAGAAGAGTTAACGCTCCAAGGTCATATCCAGCACCACTTAACCAACGCCAAGATGTGCTCTACCGAAAATGGTATCGCCTTCAATAAAGCGTGTAGTGAAGCAGGGTTCTGGACATGGCACATTGACACACTGGCTTGGTCGATCGGACTTGGCATCCTGTTTTTAATGATCTTCCGCTCCGCGGCGAAAAAAGCAGACACCGGTGTACCGGGTAAATTCCAATGCTTTATCGAAATGATCATCGAGCTCGTTGCAAGCAACGTGCGCGACACCTTCCATGGAAAAAGCAAACTTATTGCTCCACTGGCGCTAACCATCTTCGTTTGGGTATTCCTGATGAACTTGATGGACTTAGTACCGGTTGACTTCTTACCTGCGTTCGCAGGCTGGGCAGGCGCAACCTTCTTCGGTATGGATTCACACGATGTGTACATGAAGATAGTGCCAACCACAGACGTAAACATGACCGCTGCATTAGCACTGGGCGTGTTCTTACTGATGATTGGTTACTCAATTCGTATTAAAGGTGTGGTTGGATTCATCAAAGAATTAACCCTGCACCCATTTAGCGCGAACAACAAGCTGGTTCAGGTTCTACTGATACCGTTTAACTTGTTACTCGAAACCATCGCCTTAGTTGCGAAGCCATTTTCACTGGCGCTGCGTTTGTTCGGTAACTTGTACGCCGGTGAAATGATTTTCATCCTAATTGGTGCAATCGGCTTGATGCAGTTACCACTGCACTTTGTGTGGGCGGTATTCCACATACTGGTTATTGTGCTGCAAGCGTTCGTATTCATGATGCTGACCATTGTTTACTTAAGCATGGCCAGCTCAGAAAGCCATTAATTTTTGTTTTAGTTTGTTTTTTAATTTTTACTTTTTAACTCTTAACATTTATTGGAGAAAACAATGGAACTAGCATTAGGTCTTAAATATATCGCTGTAGCTTTATTGATCGGTTTCGGTGCAATCGGTACTGGTCTTGGCTTCGGTAACATGGGTGGTAAATTCTTGGAAGCGTGTGCACGTCAGCCAGAATTAGCACCTTCACTGCAAGTTAAAATGTTCATCCTGGCAGGTCTGATCGATGCGGTAGCAATGATCGGTGTTGGTATCGCCATGTTCTTATTGTTCGCTGCTTAATAAGTCATTCAACTTTCGAACAATAGAACTTATAGGAGGGGGGTTAATGAATTTAAACATGACCCTGATCGGAGAATTAATCGCGTTCATCGTCTTCGTACTATTTTGTATGAAGTTCGTATGGCCTCCGCTTAATAATGCGATTGAAGCTCGTCAGAAGAAAATTGCTGATGGTCTTGCAGCCGGCGAACGTGCCGAAAAAGATCTCGAGCTTGCTCAGGCAAAGATTGCTGACGAACTTAAAGATGCGAAAGCGCAAGCCGCTGAAATCATTGCCCAAGCGAAGAAACGCGCTGAGCAAACGGTTGAAGAAGGCAAACAACGTGGCGAAACCGAGCGCGAAGCAGTTATTTCTGCCGGTCACGCTGAAGTTGAAGCTGAACGTAATCGCCTACGCGAAGAATTGCGCAAGCAAGTAGCTGTATTAGCTGTTGCTGGTGCAAGCAAAATCATCGAGCGTGAAATTGATAAAGACGCTCACAGTGACATTGTTGAAAAACTCGTCGCTGAACTCTAACCAAAGGGGTTTGTGCAAATGTCAGAATTGACTACGGTTGCTCGCCCCTATGCAAAAGCAGCATTTGATTTTGCAGTAGAGAACGGCGCTATCGAAAAATGGCACGAAATGTTGGCATTCGCGACCGCGGTTGCGAATGATGCAACAATGGCTACGTTTTTGAGCAGCGCCGAAACGCTAGACAAGAAAGTTGAAGTTTTCATCAACGTTTGTGGCGAACAATTGGACGAAAAAGTTCAGAATTTTGTTCGTCTGATGGCTGAAAATGGCCGTTTGAAAGCTTTATCTGCTGTGGTAGCGCTGTTCGCTGAACTGCGCGCCGACTACGACAAAGAAATTGCTGTTGATGTTACTTCAGCAGTGAAATTGACGAAGAAACAGCAAGACAATCTAGCGAAAACGTTAGAACAACGTTTTTCACGCAAAGTTAAGCTGAATTGCACTGTCGATGCAGCGATTGTTAGCGGCTTATATATAAAAGCTGGTGACACGGTAATCGACGGCACGGTGCGCGGTAAGTTAGATCGACTTGCACACGCACTGCAATCCTAATTGGGGACTTGAGCATGCAACTGAATTCAAATGAAATCGCAGAGCTGATCAAAAAACGAATTGAACAGTTCGAAGTGGTCAGTGAAGCTCGTAATGAAGGTACTATCGTTTCTGTAATCGACGGTATCATTCGTATCCATGGCCTTGCTGATTGTATGCAAGGTGAAATGGTTGAACTTCCTGGCAATCGTTATGCAATCGCCTTGAACCTTGAGCGCGACACCGTTGGTGCCGTTGTAATGGGTCCATACGCTGATTTGCAAGAAGGCGTAAAAGTTAAGTCTACTGGCCGTATCTTAGAAGTTCCGGTTGGTCGTGCCTTGTTAGGCCGCGTGGTAAACACCTTGGGTGAGCCAATTGACGGTAAAGGTCCGATTGATGCAGACGGCTTTGAGCCAGTTGAAAAAATCGCACCAGGTGTTATTGAGCGTCAATCAGTCGACCAACCTGTTCAAACAGGTTACAAGTCAATTGATGCCATGATTCCAGTTGGTCGTGGTCAGCGTGAGCTGATCATCGGTGACCGTCAAACCGGTAAAACCGCTTTGGCAGTTGACGCCATCATCAACCAGAAAAACTCTGGTATTAAGTGTGTGTATGTAGCGATTGGTCAGAAAGCTTCGACTATCTCATCTGTAGTACGCAAACTTGAAGAGCATGGCGCACTGGAAAACACCATTGTTGTTGCAGCATCAGCTTCTGAATCTGCAGCACTACAATACTTGGCAGCCTATTCAGGTTGTACCATGGGTGAATACTTCCGTGACCGCGGTGAAGACGCGTTGATCGTATATGATGACTTGTCGAAGCAAGCAGTTGCTTATCGTCAAATCTCATTGTTGTTGCGTCGTCCACCAGGTCGTGAAGCTTACCCAGGTGACGTTTTCTACCTTCACTCCCGTTTGCTTGAGCGTGCAGCACGTGTAAATGCTGACTACGTTGAGAAATTCACGAACGGTGAAGTAAAAGGTAAAACTGGTTCATTAACAGCGTTGCCAATTATCGAAACCCAAGCGGGTGACGTATCAGCGTTCGTACCAACCAACGTGATTTCAATCACCGACGGTCAGATATTCTTAGAAACTGACTTGTTCAACGCCGGTATCCGCCCTGCTGTAAACGCAGGTGTGTCGGTATCGCGTGTAGGTGGTGCAGCACAAACCAAGATCATTAAGAAACTTGGTGGTGGTATCCGTTTGGCATTGGCACAGTATCGTGAATTAGCAGCATTCGCTCAGTTCGCTTCTGACTTAGACGAAGCAACACGCGCGCAGCTAGAACACGGACAACGTGTTACCGAACTGATGAAACAGAACCAATATATGCCTATGAGCGTGGCCGATATGGCCGTATCTATCTTCTCTGCAGAAAAGGGTTACCTGAAAGATGTAGAGCAAGAGAAAATCCTCGACTTCGAAGGTGCATTAATTGCATACATGCGTAGCGAGCACGCTGAACTGATGGCGGATATTGACAAAACTGGCAACTATAACGACGACATCGACGCTAAGCTGCATGAAGGCCTGAAAACCTTCAAGAAAACGCAGTCTTGGTAAGCGGAGCGTGGCTGCACAATGTGTGGCCACAAGTCGTTGAGTTAACAGGAGAATATCATGGCCGGCGGTAAAGAGATAAAAACCAAGATCGGGAGTATTAATAATACTCAGAAGATCACCAGTGCAATGGAGATGGTTGCTGCGTCCAAAATGAAAAAGGCGCAGGAACGTATGGCTTCAAGCCGTCCGTATGCGGACAGCATTCGCAAGGTGATCGGCCATGTTGCCCATGCCAACTTAGAATATCAGCATCCGTATCTTGAAGAGCGGGTACTGAAGCGAGTTGGCTACATTGTAATTTCAACTGACCGTGGTTTGTGCGGCGGCTTGAACACCAACGAATTTAAAGCGGTGGTTAAGCATGCTCAAGCAAATAAAGATAACGGTGTAGACGTTGATTTTGCAGCAATAGGCAGCAAGGCTACGGGTTTCTTTAAACGCTTTGGAGGCCGTTTACTGGCGCAAAAATCAGGCATTGGTGATAAACCAAGCGTGAATGATGTGCTCGGGACTGTACAGGTTATGTTGGATGCCTTTGATGAAGGTAAACTCGACCGCTTGTATGTGGTGTACAACAAATTTGTGAACACCATGCGGCAGGAGCCAACGATAGCGCAATTGCTACCGTTGCCAAAAGCTGAGTCTCGTGATGAAGTTCAATCAGGCAGCTGGGACTATCTGTATGAACCGAATCCACAGCCAATTTTAGAACTGCTGATTCGTCGCTATGTTGAAGCGACGGTATATCAGGGCGTAGTGGACAACATCGCTAGTGAACAGGCAGCGCGGATGGTGGCAATGAAAGCCGCTACCGACAACGCCGAAGACCTCATCGATCAACTGCAATTGGTGTACAACAAAGCACGCCAAGCAGCGATTACGCAGGAAATTTCGGAAATTGTATCGGGCGCCGAAGCTGTTTAAGGCGAAGCTTGCAAGAATTTTAGAGTTAGAGGAAATGTCATGAGTCAAGGTAAGGTCGTGCAAATAATTGGCGCGGTTGTGGATATAGAATTTCCACAAACCAGCGTGCCAAAGGTATACGACGCGCTGCAGGTGACCGACGGTGACCTCAAGGGTCTGACCCTGGAAGTTCAGCAGCAGTTAGGCGGTGGTATTGTGCGTGGTATCGCACTAGGTACTACCGACGGTCTGCGTCGTGGAATTATGGTAGAAAACACCGGTGAGCCAATCATGGTACCCGTGGGTAAACAAACCCTGGGTCGTATCATGAACGTATTGGGTGAGCCAATTGATGAAGCGGGCGCCATTGGTGAAGACGAGCGTATGTCTATTCACCGTGCTGCACCTTCGTACGAAGAACAGTCAAACGCTACTGAACTGTTAGAGACCGGCATCAAGGTAATCGACTTGATTTGTCCGTTCGCTAAGGGTGGTAAAGTTGGTCTGTTCGGTGGTGCGGGTGTAGGTAAAACCGTAAACATGATGGAGCTTATCCGTAACATCGCAATCGAGCACAGCGGCTACTCAGTATTCGCCGGTGTTGGTGAGCGTACACGTGAAGGTAATGACTTCTATCATGAAATGAAAGATTCAAACGTACTCGACAAAGTTGCACTGGTTTATGGCCAGATGAACGAGCCTCCTGGTAACCGTTTGCGCGTAGCGTTAACCGGTTTGACCATGGCAGAGAAGTTCCGTGACGAAGGTCGTGACGTATTGTTCTTCGTAGATAACATCTACCGTTACACCCTAGCCGGTACCGAAGTATCAGCATTGTTGGGTCGTATGCCATCTGCAGTAGGTTATCAGCCTACACTTGCAGAAGAGATGGGTGTACTGCAAGAGCGTATTACTTCAACCAAAACTGGCTCAATCACGTCAATCCAAGCGGTATACGTACCTGCGGATGACTTGACTGACCCGTCACCAGCAACCACGTTCGCTCACTTAGACGCGACCGTTGTATTGTCACGTGACATCGCGTCATTGGGTATCTACCCTGCGGTTGACCCATTGGATTCAACATCACGTCAGTTGGACCCACAGGTTATCGGCAAAGAGCATTATGATACTGCGCGTGGCGTACAGTCAGTATTGCAACGTTACAAAGAGCTGAAAGACATCATCGCAATCTTGGGTATGGACGAATTGTCTGAAGAAGACAAAATGACCGTATCACGTGCGCGTAAAATTCAGCGTTTCCTGTCACAGCCATTCTTCGTCGCCGAAGTATTCACTGGCTCACCAGGTAAATACGTATCGTTGAAAGATACTATCGCTGGCTTTAAAGGCATCTTAAGCGGTGACTACGACGACCTACCAGAACAAGCGTTCTACATGGTTGGTAGCATCGAAGAAGCAGCTGAAAAAGCTAAAAAAATGTAATAAACCGGGAGGTTTAAATGGCAGCTAAAACTGTACAGCTTGACGTGGTCAGCGCCGAAGAACGCTTGTTCTCTGGTGCGGTTGAGACCTTGCAAGTGACCGGTAGCGAAGGTGAGCTGGGTATTTTCCCAGGTCACGCCCCGTTATTAACGACGTTGAAGCCTGGTATGGTTCGCATCGTGAAAGATGGCGGCGCTGAAGAAATCATCTACGTTGCTGGTGGTGTGCTAGAAGTGCAGCCGCATAACGTCTCGGTCCTTGCAGATACAGCGGTTCGTGGTGATGAGCTGGATGAACAAAAAGCTCTGGAAGCTAAGAAACATGCTGAAGATGCAATTGCAGATCAAAGTTCTGACTTAAGCTACGCAGAAGCGGCAGCAGAACTGGCTCGAGCGATGGCTCAGCTGCAGATTATTCGCAAAATACGCAAATAATCAGCACGCCAGCATTAAGAAATCGAAAAGACCCGTAAATCTCGGTTTGCGGGTCTTTTTTTCGCCTGTTAATTTGTTGTAAACAGCTTTAAAATACTCCATTCACTTTTAACCAGAAACGGAAGGATTCATGTCTCTGAGTGTAGTAGTTCTTGCTGCAGGTAAAGGTACGCGTATGCGATCGGCGTTGCCGAAAGTGCTGCATCCTGTTGCTCACAAGCCAATGGTTCAGCACGTAATCGACACTGCGCGCGCGCTGTCGCCTGATCAGGTGCACGTTATCTATGGCCATGGTGCAGAGGCGCTACTTGAGCGCTTGGCTGACCAAGCACTTAACTTTGTTGAGCAAGCGCAGCAGTTGGGTACCGGACATGCCGTACAGCAAGTGATACCGCATTTAGCAGACCATGAAACCGTATTGATCTTGTATGGCGATGTGCCATTAACCCGCGTTGAAACCCTGCAGAGCCTGCTCAAGGCCGCTGAACAAACTGATTTAGCGTTGCTGACAGTAACCTTGCCTGATCCAACAGGCTACGGACGCATTGTGCGCGACCCAAGTGGTGCAGTAACGGGCATTGTTGAGCAAAAAGACGCGAATACAAAGCAATTGGAAATTACCGAAGTAAACACCGGCATGATGGCCGTGAATGGCGCTGCATTAAAGCGGTGGCTAGCCAAGTTGTCGAACAATAACGCGCAAGGCGAATATTATTTAACAGATATTGTCGCCATGGCAGCCCAAGAAGGTGTACAAATAGCCACGGCGCAGCCGCAAGCGATTAGCGAAGTTGAAGGCGCGAATAACCGCGTTCAACTGGCCGGCTTAGAGCGTGCGTACCAAGCGCGGCAAGCCGAAAAATTGATGCTTGATGGTGCAACCTTAATGGACCCGGCGCGCGTGGACGTGCGTGGTGAAGTGATTATCGCCAACGACGTAGTGGTTGATGTAAATGTAATATTTGAAGGCCGCGTGGAACTTGGTGAAGGCGTTGTTATCGAAAGTAACTGCGTATTGCGTAACTGCAAAATTGGCGCCGGCTCGCGGGTTAAAGCGAACTCGGTTATTGAAGAAGCTGTATTGGCTGAGAATTGCGCGGTTGGCCCGTTTGCAAGGTTACGCCCGGGTGCCGATTTAGCCGAAGGTGCACAAGTGGGTAACTTCGTTGAAATCAAGAAAACGCGCATGGGTAAAGGCTCAAAAGCCAGCCATTTAACCTATTTAGGCGACGCCCAAATTGGCGCTGGGGTTAACGTGGGTGCAGGTACAATTACCTGTAATTACGACGGCGTGAATAAATTTGTGACTGAAATTGATGACGGTGCATTTATTGGTTCAAACAGCTCTTTGGTTGCGCCAGTTCGCATTGGTAAAAATGCAACCGTGGGCGCCGGTTCAACGGTCACCAAGAACGTTGAAGACGAAGAACTCGCAGTTGCACGCGGCAAACAACGGAATATTAGTACCTGGCAACGGCCAGTGAAAAAGGATAAATAATATGTGTGGAATAGTTGGCGCAACGTCAGAGCGTCGTATTAGCGAAATTCTCATCGAAGGCCTGAAGCGCCTTGAATACCGCGGTTATGACTCAGCGGGCTTAGCTGTGCTTACTGATGCAGGCGTGATTGAAAGTGTGCGCCGCACCGGCAAAGTGCAAGCCTTAAAAGATGCAGTTGGTGAGCACCCACTATCAGGTACAACCGGTATAGCACATACACGCTGGGCAACCCACGGCGGCGTGACAGAAGCCAATGCGCACCCACATATTTCGGAAGACTGCATTGCGGTTGTTCACAACGGCATTATCGAGAACCACGAAAAACTGCGCGAGCATCTTAAAGGGCTTGGTTACACCTTCAGTTCGGACACCGACACTGAAGTGATTTGCCATTTGGTGCACCATGAACGCAAAACCCATGACGACTTATTTGAAGCCGTGCAAGCTGCTGTGCGCCAATTAGAAGGTGCCTACGGCACGGTGGTAATGGACTGCCGTGAACCAGGCCGCCTCGTTGTTGCGCGCTCAGGCAGCCCGCTGGTTATTGGCTTGGGTATTGGCGAAAACTTTGTTGCCTCTGACCAATTGGCGTTGTTACCGGTTACCCGCAAGTTCATGTACCTCGAAGAAGGCGACATGGCCGACATTAACCGTACCGACGTAAAAATCTATGACGCCAAGGGCCAACGCGTAGAGCGTGATGTGCACGAGTCAGACGGTAATTACGATGCGGGTGGCAAAGGTGAGTACCGCCACTTCATGTTGAAAGAAATTCATGAACAACCAAGCGCCGTGCGTAATGCACTTGAAGGCCGGATTGTTGATGGCCATGTGGCGGATGACGTGTTTGGTAATGGCTCGCTTGATTTACTCAAAGACATTGAACATGTGCAAATTGTTGCCTGCGGTACGTCGTATCACGCCGGTATGGTTGCACGCTATTGGCTTGAGTCTATGGCTGGTGTTTCGTGTAACGTTGAGATTGCTTCGGAATTCCGTTATCGCCAATCGCACGTGCACCCGAATAGTCTGTTGGTGACCATTTCGCAGTCAGGGGAAACCGCTGACACCCTCGCCGCCCTAAGGTTGTCAAAAGAGCTGGGTTACAAAGGCAGCTTAACCATTTGTAACGTCAGCACATCATCCATGGTACGTGAGTCAGACTTGGCTTATATGACCCGTGCGGGCACTGAAATTGGCGTGGCATCCACAAAAGCATTTACCACTCAGCTGGTTGGCTTGCTCATGTTAACATTAGCCATTGGTCAATTCCGTGGCATGTCAGCAGCGCAACAAGAGTCAGTGATTAAGTCACTGAAAACTCTGCCAGCCAAACTGGAAGAAGCTTTGCTGTTAAGTGATGCCATTGAAGCCTTAGCACCAGAATTCGCGGATAAATTCCATAGCTTATTCTTAGGTCGCGGCACTCAGTATCCGATAGCAATGGAAGGCGCGCTGAAGCTGAAAGAAATTTCGTATATTCACGCCGAAGCCTATGCTGCGGGCGAACTGAAACATGGCCCGTTGGCACTGATTGACGCCGATATGCCGGTTATCGTTGTTGCCCCGAACGATGAGCTGTTAGAAAAGCTCAAATCCAACGTTGAAGAAGTACGCGCACGTGGCGGCATTATGTACGTATTTGCTGATAAAGACGCGCACTTCAAAGGTGATGACAGCATGCGTGTCATTAACGTCACCCATTGTGACGAATTGATTGCGCCAATTGTGTACACCATTCCGTTGCAGCTTCTCTCCTACTTCGTCGCCATTATCAAAGGCACCGACGTGGATCAGCCGCGCAACTTGGCGAAATCGGTTACTGTTGAATAAAGATAAAAGGGCTCTTCGGAGCCCTTTTAGGTTGTAATTATGGCAAAACCTCGCAAAAAACCGCCGTTACGCACTGTGCAAGTGAGTTGCAGCAAATGCCGCGCTGCACTCTATAAGTATCGAAAAGGTGGTAAAGGCGCGTTGGTAAAATGCTTTGTGGAACGCATTGTGGAAGACCATACCCAAGAAGTAGGCGTGTGCCCTGAATGCGGTCAGCAGTTTGCTCGTGAAACCATGATACGCGGTGCGCCCGCCTATAAAATGATAGGCGGGAAAGTTTTAATGAAATAAGTCGGCATGGATAAAGCTGTCGCTAAAAGCCAAACAGCAATGGGAATAGTGCCACCACGATCACTGCCCACATGACATACACGGGAATAAACCCCGTTTGCCAACGCTCCAATGCAGCAAAGCCACAGCGGTTGCGCACAAAATTAACGTAATGCCAGGCATAACCACTTAAGCTAACCAATAAAATCAGGTTCTCGCCCAGCGCAGCAACGCGGTTGGGGGTAATACCCAGTTCGAAAATGCGCCCGGAAATAGCCCCCAACGCTAACAAATCAACACATAAGGCGGTGCCTACCAGTACTAGTTGCAGGTAATCAAATAAGCTCGGCACTTTGCCGGGGTCACGCGAAGACACGGCATACAGCACTAAACCTAGAACCAACACCAGCATTAAGTCGAGCCCAATGAGCACGTCGCGCTGCACATCAAAGCCTCGCCCTGTAACAAGCATGGCCACTAAAAACGCAATCAGTAACAGGGTAAATAGCGGCGTAAAAATGCGCGCCAATACGGGTGCCATATTCTCAATTGCGCCCTGCTTGGCTTCAACCAGCCAGCCCACAATCACAACGGCCCCCATAGCGCCGCAAGGTATAATCCATTGCTGAGCAAACCACGCGAGGTCGAGGCCAATGAATGAGAACATACCGACGGTAAAAGCGGTTAAAATGCCACCGCCGAGCGCAATGAGCACAAAATAAATGGCGTACTCACCGGAAAAACGAATAAAGTCCATACGGCGCGCGTCGGTGCGCCACCAAGTGCCGGTGTACATAACGCCAACTAAAAACCACAGTGCCATAGGTAAATGCATAACCGCTAAGGTGCTGGTTGCCGACTCTGCCTGCCATGGCAGTGCATTCATAATAACAAACGCCCCAGCGGAAACGCCGGTTACAGTTAGCCATCCGGCGGTGCCAAGCTGGCGTTTTACAACCCAGTAGGCAGCTAAAAATGGCAAGCAAAACAGGCTAATGGTGCGGGCAAAAAACCATTCGTGGGTTTCCGGGGTGACACCAAAGAATGTGGGGATTTGAAAAGCCAGGGCGGCGGCAAGCGCCAACCAGAAGGCCGAAATAAAGTCGCCCACCCAGCCCTTATTGTCAGTGGCGAAGACTAAATTTTGCCACAGCCGACCTGAGTGTACTTCAGCATATTGACTGGAAACTGCCTGCAGGTTGCCAATGCGTTTGATGGCTATCATAAAGGCTTCGTCGGTGTGTAAACCGGTTTGCATCAGCGCGTCAATTTGATCACGTAAATGGCTTTCCAGCTCATCGGCATCATCCGCATGAATTGCAGCGTGTCGTAATACATAAGCGCGCCACTGCTCTATATTTTGTTCAATGTCGAAAGTTGTGTCAGACTGGTTGATAGCCATCATTGCTGCTCCGTTTCAGGTCGCGCCAGATTTGATTTAAAGCGTCGTTAATGACGTGCCATTGTTGCTGTTGTTCACGCAACACTTTTAAGCCTTCTTCAGTAATCGCGTAATATTTGCGTTTGCGACCGGAATCACCAACGCGCCACCGCGATGTTAAATACTGCTGGTGCTCTAACCGGTGCAGTAGTGGGTACATCATGCCGTCAGTCCAGTTCAGGGCGCCTTTAGATAGCGCTTCAACCCGCTTCACAATTTCATACCCGTAGGTTTCACCTTCAGCTATCACGCCCAACACAAGGGGTGTTGAAGAAGCTGCCATTAAGTCTTTTGAGAGCTGCACACGCGAATTCCTATACCTAGAATCATTAGGTATATAATTTATACCTAGTGCTGTTAGGTATGCAAGCGAATTTTTTTCGGTATGCTTGTCACTAAGCTGTTTAAAAAAAAGGATATAACGTGATTAAGAATATTGCTGAGTGGGTGCTGCGCATCATGCTGGGATTAATTGTTGCGCTGATCATTTTGTCACCTGGCCTCGGTATAGGCTATTTAGGCGCATGGTTAATCGACTGGCTAATTGTTGACATCAATTTTGACAGCTGGATAACGCACACGGTAATTGTCTTTGTTGCGCTGGTCGTTTTTGTTATGTTGCTGAACACCAAAGAAGGTGGTGAGATGTTGTGGACGTCAGTTACTGGTAAACGATAAGTTACCTGCTATGTTTAATAACAACTTGTTTCACAAGAAAAAAGGATAGCAACATGAACTTTCTATGGTTTTTACTGGTAGGTCTTATTGCAGGCTGGTTAGCAGGTTCACTGGTTAAAGGTGGCGGTTTTGGCTTATTAGGCAATATTGTTATCGGTGTAATTGGCGCCTTAATTGGTGGTTTCTTGTTTAACTTACTTGGGGTTTCAAGTGGCGGCGGTCTTATTTGGAGTATTGTTGTCGCAACTATAGGTGCCGTGGTGCTTTTAGTTTTGGTGCGAGCCATCAAAAAAGCTTAGATGGTAAGCCGCACGGTGCGATACCGTGCGGCTGTCATCCAAATTATTTAGCTGTATCGTTCTCTTCAATTTTATCCTGCGTTCTTAATTCAAAATCACTCGCATCATGCCGTTCGTACAACTGCTTGTTCAGGTCGCCCCAAGTTTTATTCACAATACGGCCGCGCTGTACCGCCGGGCGTTTGGCAATTTGTTCCGCCCAGCGCAGTACATTTTTATAGGTGTGCGCCTCGATAAATTCGGCAGCCTCGTACACTTGATTCGTGACCAACGCGCCGTACCAAGGCCAAATCGCGATGTCGGCAATGGTATACTTATCGCCCGCAATGTAGTCATGCTCGGCCAGCTGCCGATCAAGCACGTCCAATTGGCGCTTAATTTCCATGGTGTAGCGGTTGATAGGGTATTCGAATTTCTCAGGTGCATAGGCATAAAAATGACCGAAACCACCGCCTAGCAGTGGCGCGCTGCCCATTTGCCAGAATAGCCAGTTCAAGGTTTCTGTGCGCTCTGCTGGGCTCTTCGGTATAAAGGCGCCAAATTTGTCGGCAAGATAAAGCAGAATTGCGCCCGACTCAAACACGCGTGTGCTTGGCTCAGTGCTGGTATCGAGTAACGCCGGAATTTTAGAATTTGGATTGACTGCTATAAAGCCACTGCTGAACTGATCGCCATCCAAAATGTTGATCAAGTGCGCGTCATATTCGGCGTCTTGATGCCCTTGCTCAAGTAGCTCCTCGAGCAGCACGGTAACTTTTACGCCATTGGGCGTAGCCAATGAATACAGCTGCAACGGATGCTTGCCAACGGGCAGCTTTTTGTCATGGGTTGCACCGGCGATGGGCCGGTTAATTGAGGCAAATTTGCCGCCACTTTCTTGATCCCACTGCCAAACTTTAGGGGGCGTATACGAATCCGACATCAGGTACTCCTTCATTGAAATGGCTGAACATTCATGGGACCAGTGTAACTGATTACGCATAAAAAAGCGGCGCTAGTTAGCGCCGCTACATAGGGGGCATTGCTCAGTTATTGCTGTACTTCAATATCATTTTCTACAGACTTAACACCTTCAACGCCGCTTGTTAGCTGTGCCGCTAAATCAGCTTCTTCGCTGGTTGTCACCACGCCGCTGAGTACAACGTTGCCATTAATGGTTTCAACATTGATAGCACTGGCGCTGACCTGATCCGCCTCAAACAAGGCTGTTTTGACGCGCGCAGTAATTGCGCTGTCGCTTAGAAAGTCACCAGTACGTTCCGCAGTATCACGGGTAAAATCTGCAGCATCACTTGCCGCCTGTTTCGTCGCTTCGGTCGCCTGCTCTAACGACGACTGAGCCTTTTCACGTGTGTCCTCTTGTTCTTGTTGCGAACAAGCTGCGAGCGCTACAGTTGCAAATGATGCAAGAACTAACGTTGTGATTGTTTTCATGTAAAACCTCCTGTTTTATAAGTTGTTGCAACTAAACATAGTAAAGTGGCAAAAAATATCGAGGTGGTTTACAAAGCTTTTGCGCTTTACACTAACGCCGTTGAACCCGTTTACAAAAAAGGAAAAGCAACATGCGTACATTAGGGAATGTTTTGTGGTTTATTTTGGGCGGTGCAATTATGGGGTTAGGCTGGTGGTTAGCCGGTGTTCTCGCGTTTATTACCATTGTAGGCATTCCTTGGGGGCGTTCGTGCTTTGTGATTGGCTTGTTCTCATTTTTCCCATTTGGTCAAGAAGCCATTAGCCGCGAGGAGCTCACCCAAAAGGGCGATCTGGGCACCGGCGGATTTGGTTGCTTGGGCAATGTACTGTGGTTTATTTTCCTCGGTTGGTGGCTTGCTCTTGGCCACTTAGTGTCAGCCATTGCGTTATTTATAACGATTATCGGCATTCCATTCGGCATTCAGCATCTAAAACTTGCAGGTGTGGCGTTATCGCCTGTTGGTAAAACCATCGTCAGTAAAGAAGTTGCAGCAGCCGCGCGTATGCACAATGCGACCACGACGGTGTCTAAACTTAGAGAAAAATAGTAGGCGAAACCAATTAATCCGGTCAGTTCTTGCTACACTAAAACAACGATTAAAAGTTGAGGAAATTTCAATGAAATGGATGATTTATGGTGCGAACGGTTACACCGGAACCTTGGTGGCGCAACATGCAAAACAACAAGGCTTGCAACCGGTTCTTGCGGGACGTAATAGCGAGGCAATCCATAAACTTGCGGGGCAGCTTGAATTACCCTCATGCATTGTTGATTTAAATGACTCAACCGCGTTACAACGCGCGCTAGCAGACGTCGATATTGTTGTGCATTGCGCGGGGCCCTTCGAAGTTACCGCTGCGCCAATGATAGAAGCCTGCTTGGCAAGCAAAACGCATTATGTGGACATCACTGGTGAATTGAGTGTGTTTGAGTATGCGCATGCCAATCATGAACGCGCACAGCAAGCTGGGGTGGTGCTCTGCCCTGGTGTTGGTTTTGACGTGATTCCAACCGATTGTGTTGCGGCCAAACTGAAGCAAGCATTGCCCGATGCAACTGAACTGACGTTAGGGTTTGATTCAGCCTCGCGCATGAGCCGCGGCACGGCAAAAACCAGTGTGCGTCGTCTTGGCGAAGGTGGCGCAGTGCGGCGTGACGGTAAAATCACACCAGTGCCATTGGCTTACCACACGCGCACTATAGATTTTGGTAATGGTGAAAAATTTGCCATGACGATTCCTTGGGGTGATGTATCTACGGCCTATTACACCACCGGCATTCCCAATATTGAGGTGTTCATTCCAGCCTCGCCGAATTTAGTCAAAAAGCTAAAACGATTGAATTGGTTTCGTTGGTTGCTGCGTTTTGAAACGGTTAAGAAATTCCTTGAGAAGAAAGTTGAGCAGCAACCGGCTGGGCCGAATGAAAAACAATTGGAGCAGGCTATTACCTATGTTTGGGGTGAAGCCAAAAATGCTCAAGGCGTTACCGAGACGCTGCGAATTACAGTGATGAACGGTTACAAGCTAACTAGCCATGGCGCGGTTGATGTGGCGCAGTATATTTTGACGCATAGTCCAGCAGGTGGCTTCTACACACCAGCGACGCTTTGTGGTGCTGATTTGGTGGAGAAGTATTATGTGGTGGCGTAGCTTTGCCCTAGTGCTTGTTATTGCGGTTTTTCCGCACGTTGCTGGCGCGCAAGATACCAGCAAAGAACAATCGCAAGCGGAACTTGATGCTGAAGCTTTTAAAAAATCCGACCTTGTGGGGCGTTTTTGGGACTTAAGCCAAGATCAAAAGCGCGGCATTTTTGATTTGCGAACTTTTCAACCCAATTTTATCTTGCCCGCGCACTACAGTTCAGACACCAACGAACAGCCGATGTCGCCGTCTCGAGGGCCGGGGACGCCGTTAGAAAGCTACCAACCCACCGAAGTAAAACTGCAGCTTTCATTGCGCACCAAAATATTTGAAAACCTTATGTTTGGCGGCGATGTCTGGGTAGCCTATTCACAAACCTCACTTTGGCAAGCGTGGAACTCTGACGACTCGTCACCGTTTCGTAGCACCGATTATAGACCGGAAGTGTTTTACATTTTGCCATGGCAAGACGAGTGGGATTTTATTCCTGGCGATGCCCGAATACGGTTTGCGAAGGCGGGTTTTGCCCATGAGTCAAACGGCCAACGTAAGCCAGATTCACGCAGTTGGAATTATGTGTATTTTGGCGGTGCGGTTGAATGGGGGCCGGTGGTATGGGAGTCGACCTGGAAACAGCGCGTTAATGAAACTGGTGATAATGACGACAACCCAGATTTAATTCGTTTTCGCGGTAATTTCGAGAACACCTTGTCGTGGCGGAATTCATTGAGTACCTATAGCCTCACGCGTATCACACGTGAACTGTCTTGGAGCAGAGGCTCATGGCGGCTTGATTTTACCCACCCATTGAACTCAGAAAAACCAGACGGCTTGCGTTTTTATATCCAAATTTTTTCCGGCTATGGTGAAACCTTATTGGATTACAATCATCGCCAAAACCGAATCGGAATTGGATTTTTGTTATTAAATATTTAAGCGCTCTGCGTTGTCGATATGGCCAAAAATATGACTGATAATTACTTATTAAAGCTTTACCACAAAACACTTGGTTATCCGTTTGGGCGTGCGCTATTTTCGCGCATGTTTGCGGCAAAAGCGCCTTATTTTAAGTCGATAAAGCCAACCATTACCGAGCTGCAACCTAATTATTGTGAACTGACCTTCAAGAAGCGAAAAGCAGTGCAGAATCATATTGGTACGGTGCATGCTATCGCGTTATGTAATGGTCTTGAAATGGCGATGGGTGCGCTCGCTGAAGCGTCCATACCAAAGCACCTGCGCTGGATACCAAAAGGCATGACGGTGAACTATACGGCCAAGGCTGATAGCGATATTCGTATTGTCGCAAGCACTGATCCACAGGCCTGGAAACTTGGGGACTTGCCAGTAATAGTGCAAGGTTTTCGTCGTGATGGCACGCTTGTTATTGACGGTGTGATTACCATTTATATTTCTGAAAAGCCGCCCAGAAAATCCGCTTAGCTCAGTTGTTTGAGTGCATGTTCAATGGCGAAAACATGTTCATCATGCTCGCCAAGTTCACGCAAAGCATCGGCCAGTTTCAATAAGTACTCATCATTGGGTCCGCTTGGGCCTGCGGATGCGGCAATATGTGCAGCTATATCGGTTTCATGTGCTTGCCCTAAGAACGCTTCGTTGTCAGGGCCAGCTACATAAACTAAGCCTTCTACTGAGCCTGAACCGTCAAGCCATTCAAATTCGGTAAAAAAGCGCAAATAACCATTTTTTTCGCGGTGGTCAAGGTGCGCAAATACGTCGGGTGTCACCTCATAAGCCATGCCAGCGCATACAGCATCAGGGTCTGCTATCAATGTTGCGACTCGGCCGGGCTGCTCGGGTGTGCCACGATGATCATGGGAGCCTTGCCAGAAACGACGCACCCAACCATGAATTCGTGCTGGTCGACGTTGTATAAATGGGAAATCCGCTTTATAAATCAGAGAGCCATAGCCGAATAACCAGACCGAATCGAGATGGTCTAGGGGTTGGCTTTGTTGATTTAAGGCAATTGTATTGTGTGACATAGCGGAAGCTATTTTAGCAAATTATCCGGGTAGAAAAAGGAAAGAATAAATGCGCGCATTAGAACTGAAAGTACCACCGGTGATTGTGGTTGCAGCGACAGCCGGCTTGATGGCCTTAACAGCACGGTTAATGCCAATGGAGCCGTGGCACTTTACCGATGCTAAATCATTAGCTGTTGCATTAGTGGCCATCGGCGCATTGATTGCCGTAGCCGGTATTGTTGCGTTTCGACAAGCAAAAACAACGGCTAATCCCATGAACCCAAATGCCAGTTCAGCGCTGGTTTCGCATGGCATTTACCGATTCACGCGCAACCCAATGTATCTGGGGTTTTTGCTGGCACTTGCTGGGTGGGGTGTGCAAATCGGTAACCTACCCGCCTTGGCGTGGTTAGTTGTCTATGTTTTGTATATAAACCGCTACCAAATCATTCCTGAAGAGCGCATATTAGAAACTAAATTTGGTCAAGCCTTTCTCGACTACCGGAAACATGTGCGGCGCTGGTTTTAAGTGAACTTTGCTGCTATATGTTTAACTTCGTTCATTATTTTGAGGTAATTGCTTGCGGAATTTTCTGGGCGTAGCCTTCCTTGCAGCCGCCGCTTGTGTAGTCGCTTGGCAGACAGCGATGGCGCAACAATCTCCCTTGCGCGTTGGGGTTTATGAAAACCCACCCAAAATTTTATTAAAAAATGACCAACTTTCTGGAATATTCGGCGAGTTGCTTATGGAGATTGCGCAACAAGAGGGCTGGCAAGTCGAGCCTGTACCTTGCGCATGGAATGAGTGCTTGCAGCTGCTGCAGCAAGGTGAAATAGATTTAATGCCAGACGTTGCCATAAATCAGCAGCGCGATGAACGTTTTATCTTTCACGAAACCCCAATTCTACATTCGTGGTCGCAACTATACGGCCAGCGGAGCTTGAAAGTTTCCACCCTGCTTGATCTTGATAATATTCGCATCGCCGTGCTGGAAGACTCCATACAGCAAAATTACTTAACAGATATCGCCGAAAACTTTGGTCTCGATGTAACCTTGGTTCCAGTTGCTTCGTTTGAAGCCGGTTTTCAGGCTGTTGTGAATGATATGGCCGATGCCGTGGCCGCCAACCATCTCTATGGCGATCAGCGTGCCCGTCAGCTCAATTTAGAGGCAACGCCGGTGATGTTTCAGCCGGCTAGGTTGTTTGTTGTGGCCACCAATAACAGCATGAAACCAGTATTGAATACCATCGATACCTACATCAATGCATGGAAGCAAGACCCCAATTCACCGCTGTTTAATACGCTGAAGCGCTGGCGCGCAATGGAAGAGGAATCACCATTATTCCCTCTGGCCTTGGTTGTTGGGCTGGTCTCAACCTTATTGCTGGTGTTGGGGCTGCTGTTGTGGCTGCGCCGGCGCGTGAAACAGCGCACGCTAGAACTGGTTCACAGTGAATTAAAGCTGAACACTATCTTAGATTCCGTTGAAGCTTATATTTTTATAAAAGACAAAGACCTAAAATACCAGTACGCCAATAAAATGGTTTGCGATAATTTAGGTACTACCACAGCAGACATCATCGGACAGAGTGACACGGCATTTTTTGATGAAGAAACCTGCGCGCATCTACGCGAAAATGATATGCGTGTTATTGAACAAGGTTTGCGGGTTTCTGACGAAGAAGACAATGTCACCACTGATGGCTCGGTACGCCACTTCTTATCAGTAAAAATCCCGTTGCGTGATGCGAACGATAACGTCTACGCGCTATGTGGTATTTCGACCGATATCACCGAGCACATTACGATCAAAGAGTCGTTAAATCAGTTGGAATATTACGACAGCATCACTGGCTTGGCGAATCGTAAATTGCTGTTAAAAAACTTAGAGCATGCGTTAGCGAGTGCCAATCGTACCAAGTACGACGGCGCATTATTAACCATTGATTTAACCCATTTTACTATTATTAACGAAACCTTAGGGCACTCTGCGGGTGACAAGGTATTGCAGCAAGTGGCACAGCGAATTCGTGCACGCATTGACGATACGGATACGGCAGCGCGACTGGGCTCTGATGATTTCTTGGTTATTTTGGAAGACATCAGTCAGAACACCGATCAGGCCGTACTGGATGTTCGCAATTGGGCGCGTGAATTGCTGGACTCGTTGGCTGAACCTTATGAGCTGGGTGATATAACGCATACCACAAGCGCTAGCATTGGGGTCACGATGTTTTCGGACAGCCAAGATGACGTTGCGGGGCTGCTGAAAAATGCCGACTTAGCCATTTCTGAAGCAAAAGCGCAAGGTGGCGGGTCGATACGATTCTTCAACCCAGCAATGCAAGAAACCATTAACCGTCGCATGTTGATTGAATCGGCGCTGCGCCGCGCGGTTAAGCATCAAGAGCTGGAGGTTTATTTACAGCCACAGGTAAACCAACACCACGAAGTGGTTGCAGGCGAACTGCTCTTACGTTGGACAGACCCGGATCTTGGCTCAATTTCTCCGGCAGAATTTATTCCAATAGCTGAAGCGAGCGGGCTAATCATTCCGCTTGGCGCTTGGGTGATTGAACAAGCCTGTCGAACCCTGCGTGACTGGCAAACCATAGATGCACTGAAGCATATTCCTTTAGCTGTGAACATTAGCCCACGGCAATTCCGCCACGGCGGGTTTGTCACGCAAGTTGAGCATTGCCTGCGTGAAGCAAAACTCCCGGCGGGGATGTTGGAACTTGAAATCACTGAGGGCATGTTAATTGACAATGTCGACGTGACGGTGAAGCGCATGTATAAGCTGGGCGATCTCGGCGTGCGTTTCTCACTGGATGATTTCGGTACAGGCTATGCGTCTTTAGCTTATTTGAAGCAACTCCCGCTCTACCAGCTAAAAATTGATCAGTCGTTTGTGCGCGATATGCTCACTGATGTGAACGATGACGTGATTACGCAAACAATTTTAGGTTTGGGCAGGAACTTAAATCTGTCCGTGATTGCTGAAGGTGTTGAAACGGTTAAGCAACGCGACCATTTGCAGGCAATGGGGTGTACCAAGTTTCAAGGCTTTCTATTTGGCAAGCCCGCTCCCATTGCAGAGTGGCAGGCTCGCCTGTTAGAAAGTGCCGTGCTGAGCGTTGATTAGCGAATGGGCGGCACCAGCAGTTGAATTTTTTCAGGCACTACCCGCATTAATTGAATGCGAAGTGGATGCCAAAATACTGACAATAATAACAACCCGAAGCCAATAACCAGGCCAATAATTGCCGCACCTAAATTGACCACACCGAAGCTGGTTAGTAGTGCACCAAACACATAGATAACGTAGGACAAGGCCGAAACCATCAGCGCACGCCGATCAAGAACCAGCGACATGGCGCTGAGTACCAAGTAGAGCAGCAGGGTAATCAGAGCTTGGGTCAGGCTCACATCAAAATCGCTATCCGCTAAAGTCACAAAAATAGGGTGTACTAACAGCGGTGCGGCCAATAAATGCAACCAGAACGCCACATCAGACTGTCGGGTTTGCCGTTGCCGATCGTGACTGTCCCAACGTAGTGCCAATAAAAATACCAACACCCCGCAACCAAACAAGGTCACTTTCAATAGAGTATCGGAAAAGGCAAACACCATGGATAACGCCGATACCAAAATGCCAATAAACGCGGCCAGCCCTGCTGCTAACGTTAGTGGTACTTTAAAACGGTACCAGTGCGCAACAGCGACCAGCGTGGTTACGAAAAATGCCAGCAATGAGGTGCTACCGGGGCTCTCCAGAGTCATAAAGTTATGCGTTATTGCGAAAAACACGCCGCCCAAGCAAAAGCCTAATAAGACAATAGACGGCAGCGCCATGCGGCGTCTTAAAGTGAAATATTCAGCCATGCCCCAAGCCGCTGCCGCAACCAACAAGCCGCCGAGCCACGGGGCGAGCGTATTACCCAGGGTGCCAAGTGCAACGAGCGCGAGCACCGCCGCAATCACGACAAAAATATCATTGAAGCCACTAATAAGTCGAAAGTGTTCTTCGTCTTGAATGGTCATGTGACGTTGCTTTTGCACGTAATCACGGAAAGCTTGCGCCTGCTCTTCAGGCAAAACCCCTTCTTGCACGGCGGAAGTTAAATCGTCATCGGTATACATATACGAGTTCCTTACGTGAAGTCCTAATACTAAGCGCGTGTTCAAAAAGTAAACTGTGATTGATACTGGCACGAAAACAATTTACTTTCGACAGATAAGCGTAACAAACTGTTGCTTAACTTGTTTTCGCATGAGGACAACGATGTCACACCACCATCATCACCACCATGACCTTGCCTCTGAACGCATGGGTTGGGCCTTCTTTCTAAATTTAGGCTTTACCGTTATCGAGTTTATCGGCGGTATGTTAACCAATAGCACGGCCATAATGGCAGATGCTATTCATGATCTCGGTGACAGCTTGTCGATTGGCTTAGCCTGGATACTCAATAAACTCGGCAACAAGTCGGCTACCCATCAACTCACCTACGGTTACCGGCGTTTGAGCCTTGTTGGTGCATTACTCAACGCTGTTGTCTTAGTCGGTGGCTCAATTTGGGTGTTGAGCATGGCAATACCGCGCCTACTTGACCCGGTTATGCCGCATACTGAGGGAATGCTCGGGTTGGCCGTGCTTGGGGTGCTGGTAAATGGCTTTGCAGCTTATAAGCTCAGCAAAGGCAAGTCATTGAACGAGCGGGTACTCAATTGGCACCTGATTGAAGATGTCTTAGGCTGGGTGGCCGTGTTAGTGGTGGCTTTAATTTTGATGGTGGTCGACTGGCCAATTCTTGACCCCTTGCTATCGGTGGCGTTCACGCTCTTTATTCTGATTAATGTAGTACGAACATTGCGCGAAACCCTCAAAATATTTTTGCAGGGTAACCCTGATCATGGCATGTACCATCGCATAGCAGAAAGCCTACAGGCACAACCGGAAGTGGCCGATGTTCACCACCTGCACTTATGGTCGCTTGATGGTGAGCATCACGTGTGTACAGCGCATATTGTGCTAGCTCAAGAGCTAACCAGTGCGCAACAGCGCGAGTTAAAACAGCGTATTGCTGAACAGCTGGCGCCATTTGAGCTTGCCCACACCACCATTGAATTTGAGCTGCCGGAAGAGCCCTGCCGTGATACTTAGTTACATCCAGCGCTGGCGGTTGTTGGCAATGGTGGCGGTCCATTCGCGTTGCAGATTAAACGCGATTTCAGCAGGTTGGTATTTGATAACCTGCGCGCCGGCAGCGGTATAAACAATAACATCCGCGTAGCCAAGTAAACGTAACCATGGCGACTGATACACATCAATTTGCTGCGTTTTATACAGCGGATACCAACTTTCAATACGGCCAAACACGCCGCGCTTAATGCCAAGCCAGCCTTCTGTCATGACATAGCCATAGTTTTGCCAACGTGCCACCGTGTAAGCTTGTAGAAGCACCCAAACCAGAGCGCCAATAACCAGGCCAAGCAGCGGTGGTTGCCATTTGAAGTACCCGACAACAGCGACCGCTGGCGCAACTAAGGCCACCCAGAACGACGGGTTCAATAGTGCAATTGAGCTTATTCGTTGCCAAGGCACAGTGCTTCTATCAGGTAACTGTAGCCAATGGCAGAGCTCATCCACGCCTGCTTGCGTCAATACCGGGAGAACAAAGGCACCGGCAGAACCTTGCTGTTGTGCATGGGCGGAAGGTTGCAGCTGACTGACGCGGGCACTAAAGCGGCCAAGCAGGCGGGCCCGCAGGTTTTGCTTTATGCGTACACGTTGTAATTTATGGTAACGAAAACTTACGGTGCGAATACTTAGCAACCCCGACCGAGCCTGATAACGCTGATTAGCAATGGTGAACTGCAAATTATAGTAACTGGCAATGGTCACACCAATAGCGAAGGTAAATAGCACCACCAGTGCAGTGACCACTAGCCCGACATTTAACCACAAGCTTTGCTCAATAAATTTCACGTTGGCTTCCAACCAAGGAACAAGCTGCTCTTCCAGCACATCAGTCTGTGATAACGGATAGATCAGCACCGCCAGCAAAACGAAAATTTTATTGTCCATAATGCCCGCGCGAACAATTTCACGCAGCGAATAGTTGCGCTGTAAATCTATGTGCTGTGCACTTTCATCAACCGAACCAGTGTTGGATTCCGAGTCAGTTGAATGGTTTGTGTTTGCCGCTTGTGCCAACATGCGTTGACGCAAATCTTGGGCAAGCGCTATTGGTAAGCCCGGGATCTCAACTTCCTTACCGGCTGAGCCAGCACTGTCAACGCGTAAAATGGTTAGATTAAACGGCCGGAAATACCAAGTCTGATCCAACTCAGCCTGTTGAATACGCTCATATTTCAAAGTGAGGCTCTTTTTGCCGAACACACCAGTGCGCAGGTGCACTGCGTCATCGGTAAGCGCATACAGGAAAAAATGATGATTCAAAATGGCGCTGATCACAATAAAGACTAAGTAACCGCCGCCTACCGCGTAAGGTAGCCAGTCGTTATCGGTTACAAAAATTACGGCAAGTACCGGAATAAAGTTGGTAATGTTACGTACAAACTGCCGTATTTCTTTTGCAACGAAAAAGCCCAGTGTTAATAGCGAAGTGCGTTGCCAAGTTAACTCAGTCATCGTTCGAGTCACTCACCGGCTCGGCAGCAATAGTATTCACCAGCTCTGCTTTCATGGTTTCCGCAGTCGCCAGTTTTAGCCCGGGTATACTTAAGTCCGCACCGCCACTGCCCGCAGTATACAAGGTCAGGTGTGCAAGCCCCAGTAAGCGCTCAATAAACCCTTGGCGCACCTCAACATGTTGAATACGATTCAGCGGCACAGCGCGGGTTAACCGCCATAAGGCACCGCGGCGCAAATGCATGGACACATCGGTGCTTGCATACGCGGTAAATTGAAATCGACGCGATGACCAGAATAAGCCGAAAAATAAGGTTAAAACCGCCCAAGGAATTCCCAGCCATAGTGGGTTAGGTAGCCAGTCAGTTGATGGGCTGAATAGATACAAGCCAATCGCAATGAGTGCCAAAATACTCATATCGATAAGCACGATTAACTGTAAATAAGTTTTGTAAGCGGGCTCAACAGGCTTCCACGCAATTGTCATGTGATCGTTTCCTTACTTGAAAAGGTATGTTTTAGCACCCATGTATCTTTTATGTAACTCTAACACGAAGTAAAAAGATAGGAGCAAGCTCATGAAAATTTTAATGGTTTTAACCTCGCACGAGCAGCTCGGTGACAGTGGCCATAAGACTGGCTTTTGGGCCGAAGAATTCGCCGCACCGTACTACGCGTTCAAAGATGCAGGTGCCGAAGTGGTGTTAGCGAGCCCTAAAGGTGGCCAGCCGCCAATTGATCCAAACAGTGAACAATCCGATGCACAAACGACAGCAACGGTGCGCTTATTTGAAGACCCGGAGACAATGGAAAAGCTTGCGACAACCCTCAAATTGAGCGAAGTTACAGCCGATAAATTTGATGCGGTTTTCTATCCAGGTGGGCATGGCCCGTTATGGGATTTAAGCGAAGACCCGCTATCCATTGGTCTCATTCAACAGTTTTGGGAGCAAGAAAAACCGGTTGCAGCGGTATGCCATGCACCGGCGGTTTTAGTGAATGTGAAAACCCCAGCGGGTAAACCGCTCGTTGCAGGCCGTAAGGTAAGTGGCTTCACTAATAGTGAAGAAGCAGCGGTAGGTTTAACGGACGTTGTTCCATTCTTACTTGAAGACAAACTGCAAGAACTCGGTGGTGTGTATCAGAAAGTTGATGACTGGAAACCATTAGCCGTGGTGGATGGCAATTTAATTACTGGCCAAAACCCCGCAAGTTCAGAAGCGGTTGCTGGCGAGTTGCTAAAACGCTTAAAAGCGCTTCACGTGAATTAAGCGTCGCATTGTCGGCAATGCATACGTTCGACACAAAAAAGCCAACCCTCGGGTTGGCTTTTTTGCTGCTGCGTGTTGATTAAAACGCGTTTATTCAGTCATTTCCTGCAAGCGAGCACGTAGCTCTTCGTCTTGCTGAACACGCTGAACAATGGTGTTGTACTCTTGCGGTGAAAGACCAGAGTCATTCACAGCTGCTACCATTTCTTCTTGCGCTTTACGCTGAATTTCTTGTGCTTGCTCAGCGTCTTCAGCGCTTTGGAACTGCTCTGAATATTTATTGCTGATTTCCTGCACATTGCTCATAGCAGTAACAAATTGCTCCAGCATGGTGTCAGTCAATTCAATCGACTCCTGTTGCTGCATCATTTGCTGCTGTTGTGACTGGCCTTCTTGTGGTGCTGCCATTGCTGCAGAACTAGAAAATAAAGCCGCGATTGCTAAAGCTGTCATTGTTTTACGCATAGATATATCTCCTATTTTGAGTTCGATTATAACTTTGCAAGAGGTGTGCCAACTTTCAGAGCGCAGCTAACAAGCTGTAATTAAAGGAAAAATGAAGCAGCCTCGATCCAGGCCACTGATTTGTGTATAATTTCGATACACACCTTGCAGGAATCAACCGTGACAAAAAGATACAGCCTATGGTTAACCAAGGGGTCTGGCCTACAGCGAACGCTGACCTTTTACATTATGCTGCCATTATTGGCGTTGTCTGGTATCGCAATCGGTATCGGGCTTGAACGCGCCGCAGAATTCCAGAATCAACGGTTGCGCGATGACCTTGAATTGGTTGGGCGCGCCATACACGTGCCCGTCAGTGATGCGCTGATTCGACGTGACATTACAGCGGTTCAGGCCAGCTTAGATTCGGTATTTAAAATTGGCCGCGTCTACGGTGCCTCGGTTTATGATACCGAGGGCGCACTTGTTGCATCTGCAGGGGTTACCGAGCGCGATTTATCTGAAAGTCTGTTGGCTGAGCAAGTTATCCTTACCGGCGAAACCCAAGACAGCTATCGGCAAGTGGCGGGGCGCGATGTATTTTCTCAGTTTGTGCCTATTCAAGATCGGGGTGGCCAAATTATTGGGTTCATGCAGTTAAACCGCCGCGCTCAAGATTTTGATAACTCATTTACGCAACTGTCCCAAATTGCGTGGGGCACCTGGTTGGTGCTGGCGCTGGCGACAGTAGCCATCTTAGTGTTTGGCCATTACCGTGGGGTGGGCCGCTATGTGGAACTCAAACTGGAACAACAGCGCCGTGAACAGGAAAAGATGGTGGCTATTGGCCAGGTTTCGAGTGGCGTTGCGCATGAGCTGGGTGCACCGCTTACGGTTATTGATGGGCGCGCCAAGCAGTTGCTAAAGCGTCATGACGACCCCGAATCACAACGCCAATTGCAAGCCATTCGCGGCCAAGTTCAGCGCTTAACGAAAATGGTCAAACAATTGCTAGCATTTAGCCGTACGCCGGTTTCAGCGAAGCAACCTGTGATGATTTCCGTCTTGCTGGATCAAGCATGTAACAGTATCTCGTTTGAACAGTCGCAAGACGGGCCCCAAGTCACGTTAACGCATCCTTCCTCAGAGATTTCCATTGAAGCTGATGCGCAGCGGCTGGAGCTTGCCTTAGTGAATATATTGCGTAATGCGCTGCAAGCTGCAGAACACAATGTTGAGGTGGCCGTAAAGACCGCGCCCGACCAAATTTCCATTCATGTGCGCGACGACGGCACAGGGTTACCTGACAGTGTTGCGCAAGAAGATTTAACCAAACCATTTACCACCACCAAGAAAACTGGCGAAGGCACGGGGCTTGGCTTGGCTCTTGTCAGTTACATTATGGCGGACCACCAAGGTTCGCTGTCCCTGAAAAACTGGCACACCGACCAACAAACCGTCGGTGGCTGCGAGGTGGTTTTAACGTTGCCGCGCAAGCAACAAGCGAACAGGAGCTAAACCATGAATACCAAAAGCGTTCGCATTGCGGTAATTGAAGATGACCCAGGGTTACGTGAGTTGCTGCAAGAAGAATTGGAAAGTGTCGGTTATGACGTCGCAGCATTTACGGACGTTGAATCATTCCAGAACCAACAGGCTACCTTCGAAGCACAGCTGGTGGTTAGCGATATTCGCCTGCCGGGTATAAGTGGGCTTGAGTTGCTGGCGCAATTGCAAGCTCAGGAGAAGGCGCCACCACTGATTCTCATCACCGCCTTTGGCACCGTGGACCAAGCGGTAGAAGCCTTAAAACAAGGTGCTGATGACTTCTTGACCAAGCCGTTAGATCTTGAGCACTTGCTGGTTAGTGTTGAGCGTGTACTAACATTTCATCAGTTACGTGATGAAGTTGAGCACTATCGCCAGTCGCAGCAGCGCACCGCGGAAGGGCCAGCGGGAATTATCGGAAAAAGCCGGGTGATGCAAAAGCTGTACGATGAAATTGAACGCGTGGCGCCGGTTGAAGGGGCAGTGTTAATTTTAGGTGAAAGCGGCACCGGTAAAGAGCTTGTTGCGCAAGCCCTGCACCAACAAAGTCAACGCGCAGCAGGACCATTTCTAGCGGTTAACTGTGCCGGTATACCGGCAGAATTATTAGAGAGTGAATTTTTCGGTCACGCTGCCGGAGCCTTTACCGGCGCTCAGAAAGCACGTGCAGGTCTGCTCAAAGAAGCCAACGGTGGAACCCTGTTGCTGGATGAAATTGGTGAAATGCCACTGGCCTTGCAAGCGAAGCTGCTACGCGTTTTGCAAGAAGGAAAAATGCGGCCAGTTGGTAGCGATCAGGAAGTGCAGATTGACGTGCGTATTCTCGCCGCGACCCATCAAAACTTAGAGCAAAAGGTCGCTGATAAAAGTTTCCGTGAAGACTTATTTTATCGGCTGGAAACTTTTGCCATTAAAGTGCCGCCTTTGCGGCACCGCGGCGATGACGTGGCACTGTTGGCAGAGCACTTTATTCAGCAGGTGAGCGAGCAACAAAATAAACGGATAAAAGGCTTAGCCGCGGCAGCGCAGGAATTGTTTTATTCCTACAATTTCCCCGGCAACGTGCGGGAATTACAAAACTCTATTGAGCGCGCAGTCACCTTTTGTGACGGTGACTGGATAGATGCGGAGCACCTACCGGCACGAATGCGCCTTGAGCAGGTGTCAGAAATTGCGACCCATGCCACCGAGCAATGGCCATCCATGGATGCGTTGCAGGCTGATTATGTGCGCAAGGTGCTGGCCCATACGGAAGGAAATAAACAACGAGCCGCGCGCATCTTGGGTATTACGCGCCGCACCTTGTACCGTTGGCTTACCAACGACGATTAAATTGCACACCGGCTTGCAGTTCGCGCCCGGTACCAGGCTCAAACGCCCGCCCGCTGCCTTGGTTCACCACCACCGAACCGACATAGGCTTTGTCGGTAACGTTGTGCAGGTTCACCCACGGCGACACTTGCCATTGCGCAATGCTGTAGGTAGCGCGCCAATTGAGGTGCCACAAGGTATGGCTGGGAGCGATAACGGTGTTGGCGTCATTCGCCGCAACATCACCACGGTATTCTGTAATCACGCTCAATCGTTGCTCTGGCCGATAGTCCCAGTTTAACTGACTATACAATTGACGCTCTGCAACGCCGGGTAAGCGTTCACCGCTGGCGTAGTTTGCTTCAAGCAAGGTCGCAGCCGTGCGCCAATTCCAGTTGTCACTGATGAACCAGCTTGCTTCAAGCTCAATACCACTGCGTTCGGTAAGGCCGGCGTTGGTGTACGTGGTGCGCCCGTCAATGCTTTGGTCAACCACAATCTCATCGGTGGTATCAATTCGAAACGCGGTTAACTGCGCTTGCAGTGAATCACCCTGCCACTTTACCCCAGCTTCCAATTGCTGATTGTAAGCAGCGCCAAGCTCTGTGTTTAAACCGGTTTCGGTGTTGCTGTAGGCCAATTCAGTTAGGGTTGCGGTTTCAAAACCATTACCGCGGGCTATAAACACCTGCCAATGGTCATTAACCTGATAATTTAACCCGAGGCTCCAACTCCATGCATGCTGGCGCTGTGCGCCACTGTCATCCGGGTTGTTTGGTACCACAAAGTAATCATCCACACCAAAATCAACGTCGCTGTATCGCAACCCAGCAAGTACCGTTAAGTCGTCCACCGGGCGCCAATCCGTCAAGCTGTAGATGGCCTGCTGGGTTACTTCGCCAAGCTCGTTGCGGCGCAGCTCACCGCGTTCGCCAAAGTTATTCTCATACCCAAACCTGCGGTCATCTTGCTCTGCATGATGCACGCCAACCGTTGTGGTTAACGGCTGAGAGAATTCCCAGTTGTAATCGTAGCTGGCATCAACACCAACGAAGCTACGGCGTAAATCAATCACCGCACCCGAGCCGCGAATATCCCCACCAGGAAATGGCAAATATTGTTCAATATCGCGCCAGCCTTTCCAGCTGTTGATATGCCAGCCGTCTTGACTGCGCAGCGACACCGACATTTGTTGATGATGAATGGCTTTGCGCGTATTAAAGCGCGTGGCGCCACCGAACGTTTGTGTTGGGTCCGCACGCCAGTCATCGGGGCTCAGCGAGCCGGGATCTTGTAAATGTGGGGCGTTGTTGTCGTCCAGACGCACAATCATTTCTACGCTATCGCTTAAGTCTTGATACCAGCGCAGCGCCAGTTGGTCGCGCTCTGCGCTATTGTGATCGCGCGGACCGTCGGTGCGTAAACGTGTACCCACAACACGTATGGCGGTTGAATCATCTACCCAATCACCCTGCAACAGTTGGCGTTGTGTGGCATTGCTGCCAGCCATGGCATCAACACGCAGTTGCGTGGTATCTGGCCGACGACTGAACCATTGCACCATACCGCCGGCGCTATTGCCGTATATCGTTGCCAGCGGGCCACGAATCACCTGAACGTTCTCTGGTTCATCCAGCAAGATACTTGAGGTTTGGGCCTGGCCGTCGGGCATGCTCAAAGGAATCCCATCAAGTTGTAAAACAATGCCACGTACACCAAACGCAGAACGCGCGCCGAAACCTCGTAAGGTAATACGTGTGTCTTGCGCATAGTTCGCGCGCGAATCGGCTTGTACACCAGCGAGCCCTTTGAGTAACTCGGCCGCATCAATACGTAGCCCCGCCGGCTGCTCAGAAACGTCCGCGTTACTGATAGACGCAGGCGTTTCTTGGGCGGTGCGAGGCTTACTTTGATTCACTACAATGACTTCATCAACAGCAACGCTGGCCGAAGCCAGCGTTGATAAAAGCAGTAAGTGACTACTTACAAACATAGTTTATTCCGCAGGTTTAATTTGAATAAGCTGACCAGCGCGGTCATCGGTAATCAGATAGATGTAGCCATCAGGACCCTGTTCAATATCACGAATCCGTTGTTCGACAGCCTGTTCAAATAAAGTTTCTTCATGCATCACGCGGTCACCCTCAAGATCAAGCCGCGCAACTTGCGAGCCTTTGAGTGCCGCTACCAGTAAGTCGCCCTGCCAAGCTGGGAATTTATCGCCGGTATAGAAAATCATGTTTGAAGTAGCAATTGAAGGCACCCAATAGTAATGCGGTTGAATGGTGCCTTCGACATGAGTTTTGTCACTGATAATGCTGCCATCGTAGTCCACCCCATAGGTGGCAATTGGCCAGCCGTAGTTTTTGCCGGCTTCAGGAATATTGATTTCATCACCGCCTTTAGGGCCATGCTCAACGGTCCACAGTTTACCTGTGGTTGGGTGAATTGCGGCACCTTGCACATTGCGGTGCCCGTATGACCAAATCTCTGGCAGTGCGTCATCTTTGCCAACGAAGGGGTTGTCACTTGGTACGCTGCCGTCAGGCTTAATTCGCACCACTTTACCGTGGTGGTTGTCCAGTGTCTGGGCATCGTCCATGGCTGAATACCTGTCGCCCAGCGTAATAAACAAATGACCGTCTGGTGCAAACACTAAGCGCGAGCCGAAGTGTGCGCCACTTTTATACTTGGGGGCGCCTCGGAAAATCACTTTTCCGTTGGTTAACCCTGTATCGGTAAGCGTTGCGCGCATTACCGCAGTGCTGTTGCCTTCGCCGCCCTGAGGGTCGGCTTCAGAATAGCTGATGTAAACGTAGTTGTTATCGGCAAAGTTTGGGTCAACCGCCACATCGAGCAATCCGCCTTGGCTTTTATTTACCACACTAGGTACGCCGGTTAGTGGTACACTGATTGAGCCGTCGAGTTTCACACGACGCAAAGCACCAGATTTCTCCGTGACTAATAACTCGCCCGAAGGTAAGAACGACATTCCCCATGGCTTATCTAATTTGTTGGTCAGGCTAGTAATAGATACCTTGTGACGCTCAGTTGAAACGGTTTCAGCCGCAGCTGATGAGGCATTTAATGCCAGCGCTGCAGTAATACTTACCGCAAGTAGAGTACGTAACATAAGGTTCTCCTTTAGTTGCTAATACACCAATCTGTACTAGTGTAAATATAGTTTAAATAGGAATTTGGATTGCTTTTTTTTCGCTACACTCAATGTATTACAAGAAATTAACACCTTCTCAAGGAGTATTTAATGGTAGATTTCAAACGTAACACAATGAAAGCCGCTGCAATGATTCTGGTTACCATGCACCTTAGTGCGTGCGGAACCATCCTGTATCCAGAGCGCAAGGGGCAAACAAGCGGAAGAATCGATGCTGGCGTTGCTGCGCTAAATGGCATTGGCTTACTATTCTTTTTAGTACCCGGCGTTATAGCTTTTGCTGTCGACTTTTCTAACGGTACCATTTATTTGCCGAATTCGGCAGCTACCGGTGACGATTCCGACTTGCGCGTTGTGCAAGCGGGTAAGAACCTGACCCCTGATCAATTGCAGGCGCTAATTTCTGCTGAACTGGGTCAAGAAGTTGACCTTTCTGAAGCACAAGTTCGCGCTGAGAAAGCACCTGATCAAGCCAGTATCGGTCCGCGTCTTAGCGAGCTGCGTACAGCACCTTAAACCACGTTTTATTTTTGCTCCGGCCGCTACTCAAGTAGCGGCTCGGGCAGAAGTTGTGCGACAACCTCGGCAAAGCGCCGGAATGTCTGACGGCGGTTCGTTGTAGGCCGATAGACCAAACCAATGTCGCGTGACGCTTCCTTCCCTGTCGGCTTTAATGCCACCAAATCAGTCCCGTTTAAAATACCCCGATCAATTGCCATTTGTGGCAAGAAGGTAGCGCCTAAACCGGCGTCGGCCATTTGCACTAAGCTGTGTAAGCTGGTTGCTGTAAATGGATTAATTTTACTGGAATCGGCCAGTTCACATGCCGCTACGGCGTGGCCGGTTAAGCAATGTTCTTTTTCCAGTAAGAAAATGGAGTTGTCGGGTAGCTTGTTGTACTGCACCGGCTCTTCGAGTTTTTCCGCCAAGGTTTTATGCATCACCAGCTTGAACGGGTCACGGCCTAATACGTAGCTTTGATTGCCCTGAATGTCGATTGGCAGCGCCAGCACCAACACATCGAGCTCACCATTGCGCAATAAATGCAGCAAATTGGTGGTTGTGTCTTCACGAATATTCAACTGTAAGTTTGGATAGTCACGCTGCAGCTTTTTACTTAAATCACCTAACAGAAACGGTGCAATGGTTGGAATGCAGCCAATTCTCAGCGGTCCTTCCATTGTTTTGCCTTGGCTTTGTGCAAAATACAGCAGCTCTTCGGTTGAGGTTAGGATGCGCCGCGCCTGCTCGACAACTTCTTCGCCCATACCGGTAAATAAAAACGATTTGTGGTCACGCTCTATCAGCTGACACCCCAACTGCTCTTCCAAATTTTGAATACCACTGCTTAAGGTCGACTGGCTGACGTTACAGGCAGTTGCAGCGCGATTGAAGTTTTGATGCTGATGCAATGCTAATAAGTAGCTGAGATTTTTTAAGCTAGGTAGTTTGCTCATGAGGTGCCTCACCGTGGCTGACGAAATAAATAACGAAATCGTTTAATTAGTATTTTCGATTATGATAATCCGTTTTATTCGTTTTAACAAATTTAATCCAGCGCCTACTATAGTCCCCGAGCTGAGACGCAATGTCTCAACACCTTTACGTTTGGTTTGTCCAACAAGGAGACACACATATGTTAACAGTAGGCGATAAGTTACCAGAATTTGAAGTGGTTGGTGTAAAGCCTGGCTTCAACCTGCCAGAAGAAGATGGCAAAAGCGCGTTTGAAACCATCAACAACGACAGCTTCGAAGGCAAATGGAAAATCATTTACTTTTACCCGAAAGATTTCACCTTCGTATGCCCAACTGAAATTGTTGAGTTTGCGAAATTGAACGAAGAATTCGCTGACCGTGACGCAGTGGTCATGGGCGGTAGCACTGACAACGAATTTGTGAAATTGGCATGGCGCCGTGAGCACCCTGACCTGAAAAGCTTGAACCAGTGGTCATTCGCTGACAACGGTGTGAAGTCTTTGGTTGACGGTTTAGGCGTACGTGACCAAGTGGAAAACGTTGCCCTGCGTGCAACCTTCGTTGTTGACCCACACGGTGTTATTCAACACGTGTCAGTAAACAACTTAAATGTAGGCCGTAACCCAACTGAAGTACTGCGTATTTTAGACGGTTTGCAAACTGATGAATTGTGTCCATGTAACCGCGCAGTAGGCGGTGACACCCTGTAATTAGGCATCGCACCCCCACAGTTAGGTGATGTCTATAGGTGCCGCGCAAGCGGCACCGTTTTTAAGCGGAGGAATTTAAATGAGCATTGCAGATTACAAACAAGGTTTGGGCGACCACGGTAAAGATACCAAACTCAACTTGTCGAACATTTTCGGCAATGTCGATACTTCGGGTATGACCGCGACCCAATTTTATGGCACGGCCCTGTCTTTAGCTTACTCAATTGGCGACCAAGAGCTGATTGACGCAGTAAAAGTAGAAGCTGAAGGCAAAATAGAAGATAACGTGGATGGCGCAGCAAAACTTGCGGCAACCCTAATGGCGATGAACAACATTTATTATCGCTTCTTACATTTGTGCACCGACAAGCAGTTTTCGAAATTGCCAGCAGGTTTGCGCATGAACGGTATGGCCAACCCTGGCGTTGAAAAAGCTGACTTTGAGTTGTACTCGTTAGCCGTTTCAGCCTTAGCTGGCTGTGGCATGTGCATTGACTCGCACGTTGGTGTATTGCTGAAGCACGACGTTTCAGCTCAAGTGATTCAAAACTCGATTAAAATGGCAGCTGTCATGAATGCTGCAGCAACAGCTAAGCGTATCGCTTAATTTTAATCGCCTGATGTCACTTTTTTGTCATACATGCGCTTTATAGTGTTTGAAACTTCCCTGAGATCTGGTTGTTCTCTTTTAGCCCGGCACCCCGCCGGGCTTTTTTTTGCGTAAAACAGAAAGCGTGATTCGTGTTTCGTTCGCTGCGCTGTTGGTGCGCTTTGCTGTTCGAAAAAACCGCATCCAACCTCTATACTAAACTGAGCGACAACGAACAGTGAGTCTGCGAACGTACGAATAGCGCAGCGGACGAATCACGAATAGCGAAGCGGACGGTTTTATGAATATCAACGGAGAACGACTAAAGCAAAACTTACTCGAACTCGCAAAAATTGGTTACAACGAACAAGACCGCGGTATGTACCGCATTGGCTTTACCGATGCCGATATGGAAGGGCGTCGCTGGCTGCAAGACAAAGCAAAAAGTGCCGGTTTGGAAACCTTTATGGATGGCGCTGGGAATATATTTTTTGGCCGGGGCGACAGAAGCAAGCCGGTTATTTTAATGGGTTCCCACATAGACACAGTGCCCGCCGGCGGCATCTTTGATGGCGCACTTGGCGTAATGGCTGCGCTCGAAGTTATTGAAACGCTGCAAGAACACCAATCGGAAATCGATACACCCATTTGGGGTGTTGCCACGGCCGAAGAAGAAGGGCGTTTTGGCGGAATGCTAGGCTCACAAGCCATAGCGGGCTGCTTAAATCCTGACTGGTTACTATCGGCCCATGACGCCGATAACGTTTACTTGAAAGATGCGATGGCCGGGCAAGGGCTTGATGTCATGCAAGCATTAGACGCAGCATGGCGGCCGGAACAACTCAAAGGGTTCGTTGAATTGCATATTGAGCAAGGCCCGGTGTTATTTCAAAGCGACGTGCAAATTGGCGTGGTTGATGGCATATCCGGTGTATTCAAATGGATTGTGCATTTAAAAGGTAAAGCAGACCACGCCGGAACCGCACCCATGGATATGCGCAGCGACGCATTTATGGGCCTAGCCGATTTCGCTCACGAAATTGAACGGATCATTGCGGAAAACGGCACCGACAAAACCCGCATTACAGTGGGTAAAGTTGAACTCAAACCGGGGCACCCGCACACCGTGCCGGGCGAGGCAGTATTTACTATTGTCGGGCGCGACATGGACGAAGGTGTGATGAAAGAGTTAGCCAACGCCTGTCGTAAGACGCTATCCGCAATTGCGCGCGGACATCGCTTGATGTTTGAGTACGAGCAAGTGAGCTGGTTAGAGCCCAAGCCCTGCTCAGCGCAACTCACCGATATTATTGAGCAGCAAGTAAAGCAGCGCGGATACAGCTATACGCGTATGCCCAGCGGCGCAGGCCACGACGCTCAGTTTCTGACAGAAATCACCCATGCTGGGCTCATTTTTATTCCATCGATAAACGGCGTAAGTCATGCACCGGATGAATGGTCGCATTGGCATGATGTTGAGGCCGGCACAAATGTACTCTTAGATACAGTTGTGGCAATGACAAAAACATCATTTTAAGGCTCAAGTAATCCATTTTTAGCGGCAAAATGAATGAGCTCAACTGTGGATGCAACTTTCAATTTTTTAAAGATATTACTGCGGTGGTTTTCCACGGTTTTTGCTGAAAGTGATAGCAACTGAGCAATTTGTTTATTACTTCGTCCGGCGACAACCAAATAGAAAATTTCGCGTTCGCGCCGCGTTAAATTTTCCATCGGGTTTATCGACGACACTACTGGCCCCGACCCTTGCTGTGGGTTAGCGGGGAAATACGACTTACCAGAAGCGACGTCTTGTATGATTTGAATGAGCAGTTCCGAAGGCGCGTCTTTTTGAATGTAAGCTCGCGCGCCAGCCAGCTTTACTGCGTCAACATATTCTGGCTCACTATGCATGCTCAGTATAATCACCTTGGTTTGAGGTCGGTGGTGAAGAAGTTTCTCGAGCGCCGCAAAACCGTTCATTTTGGGCATCGAAATATCCATTAAAATGATATCAGCTGGGAATTTTAATGCTGTCTCAACAAGTTCAGCACCGTCACCACACTCATACGTAATAGAAAATAATCCAGTAGCTTTTAAGGTGGTTGCTATGGCTTGTCTTACCATGGTGTGATCATCGGCAAGAATGAGAGAGATCATAGGTCGCCAAACTCTGAAAGTTGTTGATAAGGCAGAAGTAGAGTTACTTCGCACCCGCAGTTGGGTTTTGAGTGTATATCTAATGAGGCTCCACAGGCTAAGGCTCTGTCTTTTAAACTTTGCAACCCGATACCGAATTCGATTGATTGCACATTAAACCCGATGCCATCGTCCTTAATTTTCAGTACGATGCCTTGCGAAGTCTCCGATATTGTCAAATCGATCTCACTTGCTTGAGCGTGTTTCACGCTATTTACGAACGTTTCTTGCGCAATTCTAAAGAGTAATAAGTTGACAGCATTAGGTAGTGTTATGGATAAATCGTAATGAATAGCAAGCTGAATGTTGGCCGGTTCTAAAAGCTGTCGATTGAGCCAAGTAAGTGCCCGCTCCAAACCAAGATCAAAGAGAATGGTCGGGTGCATAATGCGAGAAAGGTTTCTGGTACTTTCAATGAGGTGCAAGAGCCCTTCTTGTATCTGTTCCAGTTGCGGATTTTGCAGTGCATCAATCTGCGCCCGTAAGGCGATGAGCTGCTGACCGATATCGTCATGTAGCTCGCGCGCAAAATAAGCTCTTTCTTGCTCTTGTTGTACCCACAATCGTTTCGCTAGACCAAGCATAGCGTGGTGTTCGTAATCGAGTTGCTGTTGAAGTAAACGCTGCTGGTCTTGAACTTGAGCAAGTAATCCCTCTAATTCATCGACCGCTAGCGAATGCTCTATAGGCTTGTTGCTGTTTTTCATTCATGTTTTCGATTAGCCGCTCATAGGCAGCGCGTTGTTGTTCTTCAAATGCGACATCATCAAGGTATGAATATAACTCAAAGTTACGCCAAAAACTCGCGTGTTGCTGCAATGCAGCTTGCAGCACCTGTTTAGAGTTGTCAAAGCTTTGTGCGGCGAGATATGGCAAGTAAGAAGCAAACACGCGTTCGTTACTAATTGTTTCGAGCCTTTGCCACACCGACGCTGATTCTGGGAAGTTGCCTCTGAATACTAACTCGCTTAACAGCTTTATTTCGACTAAGCGAGAGGGTTTTTGCTGGATAACGCGTTCTGCGAATGCGGCGAAATCGGCTTGTGAATTATTTTTCTGACCGAGCAAGAGTAACCAGTCAAAAATCAATTTTTGCTCTTGATTAAACTCATTTTGGAGAGCTCCAAGATTTGTTGAATGTTGTTCAAACAAATCAGTTTGGTGCAGAAATATTGCCATTTCAGCCCGCCAGAGCAAGCTTTCGATAGCACCGCGCGGGTCATTGATTGATTGTGCTATTTGCTCCGCTTGCTCGCCGGAATCATCAGCTACGGCCATACGGCCCTGCAAAAAATTTAAACGGCTAATCTGAAGCTGTGCGGATAGGTTGGCTTCGGTGCTTTTGTCGTCGCTGCGCAACAATTCGGCCAATAGTTGCTCTGCTTGGTTAAACTGGCCTTGGGCAATCAATAATTGCACCAAATTAAGTTGAATACTGTGCAGCGTTGCTTGCTCATTGAGGTTTTCTACCGTTTGCAGGGCTTGGCGCCAATACACCTCGGCTAAGCTGAAATCACCAATTAGGAAGTGAATGAAAGCGACATTGTTAATGCTTTGGCTTTGAACATAGTCGTCACCCTCACGCAAACGAATGTCTAATGCACGTTTATAATGGCGCAATGCACTTTGATAGTCGCCTTGCTCTTCAAATAATAGGCCGCGTTCGTTCTCGATGTGAGCGACCGCTAGTGCGTCATCAATCTCATCTGCGAGTCGTGTCGCTTCACGAAGCGACTGATCAGCTTCTTGAGTCTGCCCGGTGATTGCTAAAACAGTGGCTAAATTACTGAGTGTTGTTATGCGTTCGCGAGGGGCACGCTCTTGGGTTCGATATTCTAGCGCTTGCTGAAAATATTGGGCCGCAGTGTCAAACTTTGCTAAGCGTAAATAAGCGACACCAAAAGCATTTAAAATCAGTCCTTGACCGTTTAAATCTTCACGCTGCCGAAATTGAATAAGACTCTGGGTTAACTCTTCATTAATGGCCGACTCGGTTTCACCCTGAATGATCTTTAAGCGCGCCAGTTCAAACCACCACATGGGCTGGTTACGATCATAAGATAGAGCGCGACGATAGTACTCACGAGCAACAGTAAGATCATTTAATGCAGCTGCCACATTCGCTCGTTGGGCAAGTACATCGGCGCGATGTGGAAACTGTTTCAAAAGCTGATCAAGTAAAGCGGCGGCGGGTTCAAACTGTTCATTGATAATTGCTAACTCAATTCGTGCTTGCAGTTTTAATACCGCCGGAGCTTTGGGCGACTCTATAACTTCGCGTAGTTTTAACGTAAGCGCATTGACGTCATCTCCGGCTCGAGCTGCCGCTAAATCTTGAACGACCTTGTAGCTGATGAAAGCCGTCGAAGGCATCTCAGAATTTTGGTTGGGTAAGACATTGTTTAACGCTCCTGAAATAGCGGTGACTAACTTTTCGGGTGCCACATTTTCGGTATCAAATGTTTTTGAAAATATGACTTGCTCCGAGGGATGTGCTGTTAGTAGCGCATGTAATTGCAATTTACCGCCTAAAGTTCGCGACGTTAAAATTAATAAATACTGGGCTTGTGTCAGCTGCGCTAATCGCGCGCGTTCAGATGCCGACTCAAACGGCTGTATCCCCATATTTTTAATTAGTTGGCTTACAGTTTGCGGTTCTATGGAGTAAATGTTTGGTTCAGCTTGTAAGAGCAGATGGGTTAACTCAGCTAAAGCAGGTTCACCTTCTACCATGGCTATAGCAATAGTGGTTACCGAAGTTTCCGTAGGTAAATCTGTGTTCTCTTGTGGCATCACAAATATCAAAATGGACAGGGTAAATACAATCACAGCGGCCAGCGCCAGCCACATTCTACCTTTTGATGCGGTGGACTTTAGAAGATCTTGGCATTGCGCTAGTGACGGGCGTTGATTTGGGGTGTCAGCTTGCAGTTTAACGGCCAGTTTTTGTAACGCTCGTTTGGTCACAGAAGCGCTTTTCCAGCTGCTGGGTTCACTTGCTTCTAGGATTAAAGCTAACGTTTTGCCAAGCGCATAGCGGTCACTTGCAGTCGTTGCTTGTTGTGACGTCGCAAGTTCAGGCGCAACGAAACCGGTGGACCCAAATTGACTGCTGCTATTATCAAGTGTTCGACCAATACCAAAATCGATAATAGATAAGTTGCCATCATCATCAATTAATAAGTTGTCTGGTTTTAAATCGCCATGAATAACACCGCTTTCATGACAACTCTGTAATGCACCTAACAACTGCTCAAACCATTTTATAACGTCAGGGGCTGCTGGGCTGTCGTCGAGCGCTTGACTTAGAACCTTTCCGTTAACGAGCGCCATCGTGAAAAACGTCGCTTGCGGTGTTGCGTAAAATTCGTGAATACGAACGACATTGGCGTGATGGATTTGACGCGCAAGAAGCACTTCATTCCGTAGCTGTTCAACTTCACTAGCATCAGCTTCTTGAGCCAGAACTTTCAATGCACATTGGGTTTCAAGCACCTCGTCGTAGGCTTCAAATACCCGCGCTTGACCGCCATGGCCAAGTAAACGAACAATACGAAAGCGCTCCGCTAAAAGCTGCCCAGGCTTGAGCAGTGATTGCGCCGTCAATTTTGTGGTCGTGTGATTCGATAACAAGTTATCGTGTTCGTCGGGATCAGCCATCGTGAGAAGTATCTCGTTACAGAAGCTTAGAGATTAAGTTATCACAGATTTCCCTAGGGTCGAATGTTATTGGTGCGTTCCTTAGCAGTCGTCATTTTTTGCTGGGCCAGTTGCAAGTAGTCATTAAGCTGGCATAGCGTCAATTGCATGGCGATAAGTTGGGTGAAACGCTGCAATATAAATAGTTGATGCTCATTAAAATAGTGCGCATGTTTCAGGCTGTCAGCGTATAGCACAGCAATAATTTGATTTCCTAAAGCGATGGGAACCGCGAGGGCGGCTTTAATTTGCTGTCGCTTAACACTGTCACGGTGCTGTAACTGCTGATGCGTCAAAGCATTATGAACAACGCAAGATTGACCGCTTTCAATCGCTTGCCGAACGAGTGTTGTTGAACCGTCAAAGGGAGCCACAAAATTCCTATTATTTAGAAGGATTAAGGCGGTTCTATCGCTTTCTAAAACTTGCGCTAGGGTGTTTTGGGCGGTCGAAATCACCTTCTGTAACGAGGCTGAATGCTGCCACGACTTGTGCATCTGAGAGAGTTGTTGTGCACACCACTTAGCTTGATTGAGCGCTACTTTTTGTGAGTGACTATGATGCGGCACAAACATGCAGGCAATATCACCTAGCCGACAAACAGAAGTTTGCTGGAGCGGTTTTTCTTCAACACGCTGCGCATCAATATACACGCCATTAGTACTATTCAAATCCCGTAAATGCCACACATCTTGGCGGCAGAACAATACTGCATGTCGACGCGAGAGCGTTGGATGATCAATTTGAATGTCGCACTCCGGGCTACGTCCCACCACATACGCTTTTTGCTCGCGCAGTTCGAAGCGCTGCGCGAAGCGATGTTGGAATACGACATCAAAGATAGCGGTCATTGCGATTTGATCACTCAATTCGCAAACTAAAGCGCAGCGTGGTAGCGGCGGAGATTAAATTGCCGCGAACGTTGTTCAAATCGTTGCTTGAGCGCCATACGTCGGGATAAATAGTGCCATTGTCCGCTTCCAGCAAGTGGATTAAATGTTCAAGAGCAGACAAGGCTTGCCCTTTGTTACTTGAGTTCATTGCAATGCTCACATTATCAATGGCATCCGACAGAACTTGGTAGGCACCAGCAGCTAAGAGCGATTGGCTGTTATTTGCAATGTTTTGTAGCCGAGCAAGTTTAGACTGAATGATGGTGTTGGTATCACGTAAGTCAGCCAAAACGATAAAGTCTGAGAATTGACCGCCATTACCGCGAACCCGATAGCTTCCTGAGCCGGTCATTGTCGTGATATCTGCGAAGGTACCGTTATTGTGCGAGTGAAATAGGCGTAATGGTGTGCCTTCCGTGTAGTGCAATGACTTGGTATAGATCTCAATTGTGTAGGCGCCGCTGAATGCAAAACCTTTTGCAGGGTCGGGGCTAATCGAGATAAGCACAGGGAAAGCCTGTGGAATAGTCGTCAGCAAGCTATTCGGTAACCGGTGTAAAATGTCGGGGTCGGCCAAATTCAATAAATGTGCTTCGAGCGTCATATTTTGAGGCGTAAGGCCAACAGCATTTTCAAATTGCACAGAAATATCGAAGCTAACCAGTGCGCTTAATTCGACACTTGCATTAAGGCTGTTTTGTTGAGCATTTATAGTTAGCGGAACTTCAACAGCGTGCGCAGAAGTACTGTAGCTCGATAGGCTAAAACCTAACAACAAGACGGCAACTTTTAATAAGGTTTTGCTAGCGTACATGATTAAATCCTCAGTGTTCTGTTACATTCTGTTACATCTTTTCGGTTAAAAGTTACCCAGAAATTTGATGTTTGTCACGCTTTTCTAAGAATAAAAGGGCTACACGAGGTAGCCCTTTTATTTTTGTAACCCAACTAATTGCCTTGATTGTAGTTGCTGTACAAGCGACCAGCGGTAAGTGCAAAGTGCGCTCGAGTAATGGTGGTATCACCGTTAAAGTGAGCTTGTAATGATGGTTCGAGTGCGAAAGCACCTTGCTCAATTGAGAAGCGAACGTTCAATAACGAGTAGCGGAGAGCTGCTTGCACGTAGCCTTTCAAATGGGCTGGAATCGCATCTTGGTCAGCCAACACAATAGTTTCACCTTTGTAATCCACCACAATATCTTGATTTGGATCGAAGGCCAAAGCTTCGCTTTCTAAACCAAGCGTTTGCACCAAAGAGTAGGCAAGATCAAGTTTGTTAACTTTGCCACGCGGGTCAAAATTGCCATTGTTTGAAAGCATTACAGGAGCTTGTTCTTGTGCATTGTCTTTAAGTGCCCCGCCAGTTACCGATACAGATTCTGCAAAAACTTTGACGTCACTCGGTACATTTGCCAACGAAGGCTGCGGTTCATTTAATAAGTCGCGGTACTGACGAATAGCGCCTCCCATTACGAGATACTGGGCTAAGTCTTTACGCAGTAAAGCATCATCAGGACGGAATTTCCCGTTATTAAAGCCGTCGACTAAACGTTCAGAAACAGCAAACTCAATCGCATTTTGCTGAGGGTGACCCGCTATATCGTCAACACCGTCGTAGCCTCCGCTTAATTCGAACGAGATGGTGCCGGCAATAACTTCTGGAATACCGGGGCCATTGGTTAAATCAAGTGGATCAGGGTCAACGCCAGATAACGACGTTAAGCCGTAAACATAAACTTGCCATGTGCCGGGTTGACCTGGGGCGGCAACGCGCATACCAGTTTCAAGAACGGGTAACGTTAAGTTGCCAAAATATTCTGTACCGTCTGGGGCAACAAGCACAAGCTTGGTGGTATTCGCGAGCGTTTCAGCACTGGCTTTAACCCAAGCCACATCGTCACCAACTTCAAAACTAAAGGTGTCAGGTTCACCAGCTGGCGCATAGAGCACTTCAAAGTTTTCAATGTTGTCGCTGCTTTCTAGCACGGCATTTGCATTGAAGGTATTTAAATTGTTTACGCTAGCAACGTGGTCCATGTCGAAATTTAACGCAGCAGAAACGGCTGATTTAGCATTGGCATAACCGCCGCCGACTTCCCACTTCTCATAGCCAGGCATATTGGTAGCGGTTTCTTGCAACAAGCGCTTGATTTCCAATAGCGAAAGATCAGGGTTGGCTTCCATCATTAGGGCGACAATACCTGCGACATGCGGTGTTGCCATCGATGTACCTGAGATCATGGTATAGAACGGAAGATACTCAGTTTCAATTGCATCGAGATCCGCTTCGCCACCATTAGAGACTAAATTGGTGCTAGCGCGCGTTGAGATGATATCAACACCCGGGGCAACAACGGTAATTTCATTGTTGTATGTCCACGTGGTGTTGTCTGGCATTTGAAACGTACCTGTTTCGCTTTTTAAGCCGCGTGACGAGAAACCAGCGAGTTGACCAAACTTGTCACCTGCGCCCACGGAAATTCCCCATGGAATTTGGGCGTATGGGTTGTGGCTGTCTTCACCGGGACCAGAGTTGCCAGCTGCAAATACGGATAAGATGCCGAGCTTATAGGCTTTAAAAGAGGCAATACTTACGGGGCTATCTGGACTAAACTTGCCGCTTGAGCCCCATGAGTTGCTCATGATGCGAATTGGCGAGTTAAACGCATAAACATTATTAATGGCGTAATCGTAACCGCCTACAGCATCAAGAATTGATAAACCGGCACCTGAGCCGTAACCAATCAAATCAGCCTCTGGTGCTGCGCCTAAATATTTACCGTCAGACATAGTGCCAGTACCAGCAATGGTGCCGGCAGTATGGGTTCCATGGCCCACATTTAAATCGGTATTAACTTGACCCTCTATAACAAAACCGTCAGTTGGAGCCACTAAACTTATTGCCTGAGCATGGGTAATTGCCTGCACGTTTTCGATGACTTTTTCGCCGAATAGAAGGTCTTGATGCGAAGCATCAATACCCGAGTCATTGACCATGATGGTGATGCCATCACCAGTAAAGGAGGTGCCATTTCGGGCGACAAAGTCGGCAGATTGTAATTGCTCTACGCCGGTAATTTTTCGTGCATCTGCATTGAAGTATTCAAGTTGGCGGTTTAACCAAACCGAACGAACATTAGCAAGCGATTTGAGTTGTTCAATTTGAGTACGTGTTGCAGTAACGCCGATAATTGGTAACGAAGAAAACTGCACACCTTCTGTGATTCCTAAATTCAGAAGTTGCTGCAATTGTGATTCGGTAACCGGCTCGAGTTGGTCATAGGTGACTACGACGGTCAGGCTTTCAGTTGCTGACAACGTTGGTAGCTTGGCCTGTAATTGTTCACCAATAACGGCGTTTGCTAGGGCTTGGCCCGGAGCTGCTGCAAGTGTTAGCGCAGCAATGGTTGAGAGTGTGAATTTTTTCATTATTGTATCCTCGTTGCTGAAGTTTTAAACGCTTTCGAGAATGCTCCGAGGTCACAAGAATATATATAGGGGTGATCCCCTAATTTTTTTCGGGGTGTTATTCGGTAAAGGTTGCGCAGGCGCAGTGAATTTCGGACCAAATTAAGCGTATAATCAATGAATCGTTAAAAAGTGGCTGAGAGCGTAGTATGGCTATGGAACAAAAAGTTGAAGTGCAAGCGGCCGATAAAGTAAAAATTCATCGTCCTGATCCTGATAAACGCAGCAACGACTACTCGCCCCGTAACCGAATTTACGTACGTGATGTTAAAGGTGCGTTCGAGTGGTTTCGGCGTAGCTTTGGGTTTATCCTGCTGTTCGTTTTCGCGCTTATTCCATGGCTGCAGTTTAACGGCGAACAAGCTGTTTTATTAGATATTGCAGAGCAACGCTTCCGTATTTTTGGCCTTACTCTATGGCCACAAGACTTCACTATTGTGGCTTGGATATTTATCGTTTCAGCCTTTGCCCTATTCTTTATCACCACCCTCTACGGCCGCGTTTGGTGCGGCTTTATGTGTCCGCAAACCACGTGGACTTTTATTTTTATGTGGTTTGAGAAAAAATTTGAGGGCACCCGCAATCAGCGTATGACGTTGGACAAGCGCCCGTGGGACTTTGACAAGTTTTGGCGCAAAGCCGCCAAGCACACCTCCTGGATTATCGTGTCATTGTTAACGGCCATGATATTTGTTGGCTACTTCACCGATGTTCGCGAATTGTTTACGCAATTTTGGACTTTGGATTCAGGTTTTTGGCTAACCGGAACCGTCATATTCTTTGCTTTTTGTACCTACGGAAACGCCGGTTGGATGCGCGAAATCATGTGTACCCACATGTGTCCGTATGCACGATTCCAGTCGGCAATGTTTGATAAAGATACCGTTACCGTGTCTTACGACATGAACCGTGGCGAGCCTCGCGGCGGTCGCCCGCGTAAGAAAGATCCAAAAGAGCTCGGGTTGGGTGACTGCATCGACTGCTACATGTGTGTGCAGGTTTGTCCAACCGGCATTGATATTCGTAACGGCTTACAGTACGAGTGCATTAACTGCGGCGCGTGTGTGGATGCCTGTAATGAAATCATGGATAAAATGAATTACCCACGCGGACTGATTCGGTTTACCACGGAACGTAATTTACAGGGCGGACGGACGCACAAATTGCGCTTCAAAAGTATTGGCTATTTTGTGGTGATGGTGGTTATGACGGCCTTGCTTATTTGGGACATTTCAACCCGCGTACCCCTGCAAGTTGATGTGCTGCGTGACCGTAACCAGCTGTACAGCATTAATATGGAAGGCTGGGTGCAGAACGTGTTCACCTTGAAGATACTGAATAAATCGCAACAGCCGCAAAGCTTTGTGGTGACTTCAGAAGGCTTTACCCGCAGCACGTTGATGGGTGACGTGACAATTACTGTCGGCGCCGGTGAAGTTGCGACTGTACCGGTTACACTCGCCGTTCATCCAGACGAAGTGACGGAGCGCGTGCAGGATGTTACCTTTGTGGTTACTTCCACCGACGGTGCTATCAGCGAGAAGCATGTCAGTCGATTCTTGTATGAGTGAGCAATCTATCAGCGACGATTTTAGCTTCCAAAATTTAAATCCTGAGCGCATCGCGGATGCGCTTGCGGATGTTGGCGTGAACCCGCAATCAGGGTTGCTTGCTTTAAATAGCTACGAAAACCGGGTTTATCAATTTATCGCGGATGATAACCAGCGCTATGTGGCCAAGTTTTATCGCCCTGCCCGTTGGAGTGACGCGCAAATACTCGAAGAGCATCAATTCACGCAAGAATTGCTCGACGAAGAGGTGCCGGCGGTTGCGCCACTGCAATTAGGCGGTTCAACGCTACATAACTATCAGGATTATCGCTTTGCGGTTTTTCCAAGTGTTGGCGGGCGCGCGGTCGAGCCGGGTGATTTGGACCAGCTGGAACGCATTGGCCGCCAAATCGGGCGTTTGCACGCGGTTGCGAAGCAACGGCCGTTTTCGAGTCGGCCTAACTTGTCTTATCAGGAATTTGTTGCCGATGCGATGGCTACGCTGCGCGAATCACCACTGCTTCCGGATAACTTGCAAGAAGCCTTTTGGGCGATAGCCGAGCCGCTGGCCGAGCAATTGAAACACACCGATCTTGGTGCCTTTACGCAGCAACGTTTGCATGGTGACTGTCATTTGGGCAATATGTTGCTGCGTGATGATCAACTGATGTTTGTCGATTTTGATGACGCGCGAACAGGCCCTGCCATTCAAGACTTATGGATGATGCTTGCGGGTGACGATAGAGCTGAGCGAATGCTCCAGCTCGATGTTCTGTTAGAAGGCTACCAAGAGTTTTGCGACTTCGATAGTAAAGAAACGCTATTAATTGAACCCTTGCGCAGTTTCAGAATCATACACTATATGGCATGGTTAGCACGGCGTTGGAATGACTCGGCTTTTCAACAAGCGTTTCCATGGTTTGCCGAACAGCGCTACTGGGAACAGCAAGTGTTAACGCTCAAAGAACAATTTGCGGTGTTGCAAGAACCACCAATTCAGTTGCAACCCAATTACTAATTCGTTTAATTTATAAAAAAACCAACTGTAGGACTTTTTGCCCATGAAGAAGTTGTTGTTCGTTCTCGTTGCTTTGATGATGTTGCCGGTAACGGCGCAAGAATTCAAAGAAGGTGTGCATTACGAAGTGATTGCTGAAGAAGGCACTGCAAAGCCTGAGATCAAAGAATTTTTCTCTTTCTACTGCATTCATTGTTACCGTTTTGAACCGATTGCAGCCGCAATGAAAAACGCGTATCCGAAAGCGTTTGAGAAGTCGCATATTGTGTCGCACCCAACCTTAGAGTTGATGGCGCGAGGCTTTGCAGCCGCTAAATTGTTCAAAAAAGAAGAGCCAATCAGCCAAGCTTTTTATGAGCGGATTCATGCGCAAAAGCAGCAAATCAACACAGAAGAAGACTTAAAAGCCATCTTCCATGTAAACGGTGTCAGCGCTGACAAGTTTGAAAAAGCGATGAAACATCCGTTGGTTGAGAAGCAATTAAACGATATGGACCGTGACATGCGTGCGTACAATATTAATGCGACGCCAACTTTCATCGTCAATGGCAAGTACCGTTTGAAAACTGAAGGCTTCCGCGACAGTGAAGACTTTATGGCTGATTTTGTGAAAGCAGCCGGTTATCTGATGGAAATGTAAGAACAGAAGTAAGAGCGTTATTAGCTATCAGCTTGCTAATAGCAGCACAACAAGCTAATAACGCTCTTCATACACGAACTACCTGCTTATCTCGCTTTTTACCCTGCTAATAATCTTGTCTTTGCGCACCCAGCGCTGATTCAGCCAATCGTGAAAATGTGCTTTAAATTCAGCATCAGCAAAGTAGTCACCAATTAAGTCATCAGCGACAGGCAAGGTTTCCACATTGACATACACGTCACGTAGCTGACCGCTCAGCAATTGCCATACTGCAGGACGTTTTGCGGCCGGGTACACAATGGTGATATCCAAAATAGCGTCAAACTGATCGCCCATCATTTGTAGTGCAAACGCAGTACCGCCAGCTTTCGGCGGTAAAAGGTGTTGAAAAGGACTATTGCGCTTCGCGTGTTTTTCAGGCGTAAAGCGTGTGCCTTCGCAAAAATTTATGACCGTGGTTGGTATGTGCTGAAATTTTTGACACTTTTTGCGTGTGGTTTCAATGTCTCGGCCTTGCAACTTAGGGTTGCGGGCAATCTGGTCGCGTGAATAACGCTTCATGAACGGCATGTCGAGAGTCCAGCACCCCAAACCAATGATAGGCGCCCAAATTAACTGATGCTTTAAGAAAAAACGTGGCATTGGCATGTTGCGGCAGGCCAAGTGCATCAACACCAAAATATCAACCCAGCTACGGTGGTTGGCAATAATCATGTACCAACTGTCGCGGTGCAACTGACTGTCGCCTTCAATATGCCAGCGCATCGGCTGAGTGAGTCGGAACATGGCCGACATGGCGTAACCCCACAACCGAAAAATACCATTTGCCCAGGTTGAAATGAGGCGTTGCACAGCGGGAATGGGCAGCAGCAATTTGGGTAAGCCCACCAAAATAATCAGCAAGCCAATAATTCCTGTCGAAACCAGAGCAAAACTAAAATTAATAATAACGCGAAAAGGAATAAGTAAAGTCGTCAGCATGTTCGGGCCAATGTTAGCGCTAATCATAGCAGTGATGAGCCTATAATACGCATTTGCAAAAGACTTGCCAGTTTCAGTAAAAGGCTCTAGAGTATACTGTATATACGTACAGTATTTCGGGTGTTATTTGTACCGGTAGAGGTTGTTTATGGGGTATCCTGCACAAGTAGAAGCGTTGCTGCAAAAAGGCTGGGTTTGGCAAGGCCAAAACGCGCCGTTAAATAAGGCCGAAAACCAATTTATCAGCACTGGCTGGCATGATCTTGATCAGCGCTTAGGCGGTGGTTGGCTGCAAGGCAGTGTGAATGAGCTGCAGGTACAACAGCCTTTTATTGGTGAGTTAGCGGTGCTGCTCCCATTGCTTGCACAACCAGAAACAACTGCGCTTTGGGTGAATCCACCCGCCCAGCCTTATGCTCCTGGCTTGCACTATCAACAGGTGATACTCAACCAACAAGTTATTGTAAATGAGTCCAATAACAAACTGGCTTTGTGGGCTGCGGAGCAGGCATTGCAAAGCCGCTCCATTAGCGTGGTGCTGATTTGGAGTAATACGTTGAGCGCTATTCAGGTGCGCCGCCTGCAGCAGGTGGCTGAAGCAGAGCGGAAACTGGCATTCGTTATTACGCCACAGCAACGCGAAGAAGAAGCCCGTGCCTATGTAACTCGGTTGCAGTTACAACGCACAGATAACTTATACATTAGCGTGTTAAAGCGGCGTTTTGGTTGGCCACTGCCAGCTTTTCCATGTGCGGTTGATAAGCACCTGCCAAGGCGTCGTCGTGCGTTATGAATGCCTGGTTGTACCTGCACTTCCCTCATTTATTGCTGGATTATCAGCTGGCGCTGCAGCCACCGGAGGCTGCCGTGAAGCCACATGCACTTGTTCATACGGTTGCGGCACGACGAACTCTGGTGCAGGCCAATCAAGCGGCCCTTCAACAAGGCGTTGAAGTGGGTATGGCCGATGTGCTTGCCAGTACCTTGGTGCCGGAGTTGTCACTGAATGAACATGATCGATTGCGCGAAAGCGCCATGCTTACGCAATTAGCTCAGGTGCTTTATCAGGACATTGCGCATATTGTGTTACATCCACCGCAAGGCATGCTGTGTGAAATTCGTAGTTTACTGCGTTTACATCAAGGTTTTCACGGTGTATTAGCTCGTATTCAGGCGCGGTTAGAACAATGGCCGCTGCGTTATTGTATTAGCAGTGGTTACAGTCCATTGGCAGCGAAGCTTTTGGCGCAATCCCAATACGCATTATTAACGTCAGAAGTCGGCGTAGCAAAAGCAGCCGTGGCGCAACTCCCTATTGAGCAAAGTGGCTTGCCGGGACAGCAGATTGCACGACTACGTGATGTTGGGTTACTTACGCTTGGCAGTGTGATGCAGCGGCCGCGCGCTGAATTAGGCGTACGATTTGGGCGAGCTATCACGCTTTACCTAGCGGAGTTAGCGGGAGAGCTCGCCCCACCGCAGGATTTCTACCATCCCCCTGCTCGCTTTGACGAACGGGTTGAACTTGCTGCTGAGGTAGCAACTTGGCCGCAGTTATTATTCCCCCTAAAACGCTTACTGCAGCAAGTTGAAAGCTTTCTGCAGAGTCATCAATGGAGCACGCGCGCGTTACTGATTCGTGCGCATCACCGGCACGGGCCGCCAACACAAGTGGCTATTCAATTTGCGCATGCTGTCTGGCAGCAGGCCGATTTACTGAGTCTGAGCCAGCTGCATTTAGAGCGGCAGCAGTTGCATGCGCCCGTGCTTGAATTAAGTGTGCGGGTGCAACGCCCAGAGTCTCGGCAAGCGAAGCGCAGTCAAATGTTTGCCGAGGTGAATGAACATGCCGACTCATTGAATGAGCTGGTGAGTCGGCTGCAGGCTCGCTTGGGCGAAAGCAAGGTACAAAGTACGCAACTACAAGATGACTGGCGTCCGGAACGTCACGGCGCTATACAAGCATGGCAACAAACGGAAGTAGCCAACGCCAACGCAGTGCAACGGCCGTGCTGGTTACTACCTCAGGTAGAGCCGATTCATCGACATCAATGGCAGTTGCAATGGGGGCCAGAGCGAATAGTCAGTGGCTGGTGGGACGCCGCCCCCATTCAAAGAGATTATTATGTGGCGCTTGACGCACAACAGCGACAAGGCTGGATCTATCACAGTGACAAAGGTTGGTTTTTGCATGGCTGGTTCAGCTAACCCCACACAAGATCCACACCCCGTAGCCCTGCACTGTCTGACCAACTTCAGTTTTTTGCGCGGCGGTTCCCACCCACATGAATTGGTTGAGCAAGCCTGCACACTGGGGTATCAGGCTTTAGCAGTAACCGATGAATGCTCGGTTGCCGGTGTTGTACGTGCTTATGTGGCGGCGCGAGATAAACCACTGCGGTTAATCATCGGCAGTGAATTTAAACTCGATACGCTGGGTACCTTCATTGTCTTAGCGCGCAACCGAACCGGTTATGCCCAGTTATGTCAGTTGATAACCATAGCGCGCAATCGGTGCAAGAAAGGTCATTATCAGGTGAGCCTTGATGACTTTATCGGAACCCTTGATGACTGCTTATTGCTCTGGCGGCCAGCAAACACCGAGCTTACGGCAACTATCGCTCGCTTGCAGGAAGCGTTTCCGCAACGTTTGTGGTTTGCTTATAGCCGTCATTATGGCGCCAACGACGCCAACAATTACATGCGTTACCAACAACTTAGTGCCACCTACCAAGTGCCCGTGGCCGCGGTTTGTGAGGTGTGCTATCACGCGCCGCAACGGCAGCCGTTGCATGACATTTTGGTGGCTATTCGCCAGCGGCAGCCGCTTAGCACCCAAGTCGCTCAACTCAAACCCAACCAAGATTATTGCCTGCGCCCTGCTTCACAACTTATGCAGTGCTATCCCCACAGCTGGCTTGCACAAAGCGCTGTGATTGCTCAGCAATGCTGCTTTTGTTTAAGTGAATTACGTTATGACTATCCAGCAGAACTGGTTCCTGAAGGCCAAACGGCTACAGCTTATCTGCGCGAGTTAACCTATGCTGGGGCTCGTCTTCGTTTTCCAAGCGGCTTGCGTGATGATGTGAAAGCCAAACTTGAAAAAGAACTGCAACTCATCGCGCAACTGCATTACGAATATTTCTTTTTAACCATTCATGATTTGGTGCAGTTTGCCCAGCAGCGCGGCATCTTATATCAAGGCCGAGGTTCAGCAGCCAATTCGGTGGTTTGCTACTGTTTGCAAATCACCGCGGTGAACCCTGATCAAGTTGATGTGCTATTTGAGCGCTTTATTTCCGCGGAACGCGATGAACCACCAGATATTGATGTCGACTTTGAACACGAGCGCCGTGAAGAAGTGATTCAATATATATATCGCAAGTACGGTCGTCATCGAGCTGCATTGGCGGCTACGGTTATTCGTTATCGTTTACGCAGCGGCTTACGTGATGTGGGTAAAGCGCTTGGCTATCACGAGCAGGAGTTGCGGCACTATGTACGGCAAATCGACCGGCGCGATACCGAGCAAGGTTGGCAACAACAATTGCTCGCGAAAGTGCCTGGGCTGGGAGAAACCCACCGTGGGCGCTGCCTAATTAAGTTAACCGAGGCTATTTTAGGTTTTCCCCGTCATTTATCGCAGCATGTGGGTGGCTTTGTGATAGCGGCCACGCAACTTTCCGAACTGGTGCCGGTAGAAAATGCCAGCATGCCGCAGCGTACGGTTATTCAATGGGACAAAGACGATTTAGAAACCTTACGCTTGATAAAAGTTGATGTGCTAGCGCTGGGTATGCTGACTGCATTACGCAAAATGATGAACTTGGTGCAGCAGCACCATCAGCGCGCAATAGGCTTAGCAGATATTCCTCAAGAAGACCCCGCAGTGTATCAAATGTTGCAACGCGCTGACTCCATTGGGGTGTTTCAAATTGAGTCACGCGCACAGATGAACATGTTGCCGCGGCTACGGCCTTGCACCTTTTATGATCTGGTGGTGCAAATTGCAATTGTTCGGCCCGGGCCTATTCAAGGCGACATGGTGCACCCTTATTTGCGTCGCCGCGCTGGTATAGAACCTATTACATTTCCCAGTGAGGCGGTACGGCAAGTACTTGAACGCACTTTAGGGGTGCCGATTTTCCAAGAGCAAGTGATTAAGCTGGCAATGGTGGCTGCTGGTTTCAGTGGGGGCGAAGCTGATCAGCTTCGGCGTGCTATGGCCAACTGGAAGAGCTCAGGTGAACTGCGCCAGTTTGAGGATAAGCTTATTCAAGGCATGCGTGAACGAGGGTATAGCGATGAGTTTGCGCAGCGTATCTTTCAACAAATATGTGGTTTTGGGGAGTACGGCTTCCCCGAGTCGCATTCGGCGAGTTTTGCAAACTTAGCCTATGCGTCCGCTTGGTTTAAGCACTATTATCCCGAAGCTTTCTATTGCGCCCTGCTCAATAGTTTACCCATGGGCTTTTATTCAGCCAATCAGCTGATACAAGATGCCCGTCGCCATCACGTTACGATACTGCCAGCGGATATACAGCGCAGTGACTGGCATCATCAACTTGAGGCTGGCCACCGTGGGGTGCAGTTGCGTCTGGGGTTACGGCTAATAAAAGGCTTAAACCAAACGCGCATGGAACAGCTACTGTGCAAGCGACCTGCACAAGGCTTTCAAGGGTTATCCGAGCTAAGAGAGTTGGGTATCAGCGGCACCGAACTGCACAAACTTGCCGCGGCAGATGTACTCGGAGAGCTAGCTGGCCATCGTTATCAAAGCCAATGGCAAAGCTTAGCCTTGCAAGCCGAGCAACTGCCCTTGTTCGCAGCTTGCGAATCGAATGAGTTGATAGCGCCAATGCAAGCGCCCGACGAGTTTCAAGATATTGCCGTGGATTATCGAACCACGGGCGTATCTTTGCGGCGTCATCCATTGGCTTTATTGCGTGAACGTAGTGAGCTTAAAGGGTATAAGTTAGCCAGCGAATTAGCCCAATGCCGACATAAGCAGATTATCCGCGTGGCCGGGCTTGTCACTTGCCGGCAGCGACCGGGCACAGCTTCTGGCGTAACCTTTGTGACACTTGAAGACGAAAGCGGTTTAATCAATATAGTGATTTGGCAGCATACCGCACGTGCATTCCGGCATACTTATTTAACTGCGCAGCTGCTAAAGGTAAAAGGTGTGGTTGAAATTCATGGTGACGTTATTCATGTTATTGCTGGGCAGCTTGAGGATGGCACCGAACAGCTAGCGCACCTAGGTATGGAAGCTAACCGTTCGCGTGATTTTCATTAATACCCCAAAGCGCAATTCAAACTGGCGTTACGTGCAGCCGATAATCTTCTTTCAAGGTTACATAGTTTTCTGCCGACTGCGGTAGAAAATTCAATTCGGCTTGCGAGAGCTTTCTTGCCTCTTTGATTGGGCTGCCTACATATAAGTAGCCACTGCGGAGCGTTTTGCCGGGCGGCACTAAACTGCCAGCACCAATGATCACATCATCCTCAACCACGGCACCATCCATAATCACAGCGGACATGCCAATTAATACCCGGCTACCAATCTCGCATCCATGCAACATCACATGGTGGCCAACGGTCACGTCGTCGCCGATAATAAGCGGATGCCCTGCCGGGTTGCCTTCGCTAATACGGCTGACATGCAGCACGCAATTGTCTTGAACATTGGTACGCGCACCAATCTGAATGAAGTTAACGTCACCACGCGCTGCAACCAATGGCCAGATACTGCTGTGCTCGCCAATACGAACATCGCCAACAATAACAGCGCTATCGTCAATATAAACATGTTCACCCAGTTGTGGCTCAATACCACGATAACTACGAATATCTCCACTCATGGCCATTTACCTCTAGAATCTCTATAAAATGTTAGCTTTTTGATCTGTTCATTGAATACCTTAAAGACTAGCAGAAAGCCCCATTGCTGGCGAATCAGACAAAAGGCGTAGCTTTTTACAGCGCTTCGTTCACAAAACCAGCAGTCAGCAAAAAAACACCTAAAAATGTCAAAAAGGCGCTTGACGCGGCGAGTTAAATCTCTAAAATGCGCCCCACGCTTGAGGCAGGCAACGAAGCCGCCAAAAGCAGACGTTTTGAGTCTTAAAAATTTTAGCCGAAAGGCTTGACACAAAACGCCAAGGCTGTAGAATGCGCAGCCTCGCTCAACGAAGCGAACGCTCTTTAACAATATACCAAGCCAAGCAAACTGTGTGGGCACTTACCGGATTCAGGCAAGTAATACTTGAAAGGTACGGAACCTCTAGCGAGGGAAAGTACACCTGACTGATTGGAAAAGTGCT
>NZ_RSFE01000006.1 GCF_004025325.1 Pseudidiomarina gelatinasegens
GCTGAGTAAGCACTTTTGTGGATCACTTTGTAGTCGGCGTCTGAAGTATAAAATTAGCTAAGGGTGGATCACTTTTACTCCGTTGTTTTTAGGACAAAAGTGGATCAGTTTTCACCCGTTGTTGACACCGTCTATCACTTCGACTCCAGCAGGAGCTAATAATTGCTGTATCCAGCCTATGGAGCTTCCTCGTTCAACACACTGTGAGAAAAATGCACGCTGCTTTGCCCTCGTAAACGCAACAAAAAAGGTGTTTAGTTCTTCATCTCGTTGCGGCGTGAGACTCCACCAAGTTTGATTATCGAGTCCGTAAAATATCATGGTATGAAATTCAAGCCCTTTGCTTTTATGGACGGTCATCAGAGCAACTTGACCAATGCCCTCAAACTCATCCAGAGCTTCCGTCCAGCTACTACTATGTTCTGCACACTCTTTCAAAAGTGTGACAAACCCCCTCCAGACCCTCTCAAAATCTCTTTCTCGCTGATATGCCGGATACGATTGTCTTAGCGTGGCAGAACCGATAAATTCAAGAAGCATGCCGGCAATTGCTTCAGCCGAATCCGCTGCAGGTTGGCTACGTGCTACCTCTGCCCTTAACTGGCCGACGAACGCTTCAAGCTTAAAAAGTAATCGTTCCTGCGAGATATCACTATCGGGGTCAGGAGCCTCCAGAAACATATAGCTCTGCTGAGCGAGCGCCCAATTGTCTGGGCTTCGGTATGTCGCTCCCAAGCGAAGTAAAGGAACGAATATCTTGGTTAGCTCTTCCCCAAGCAGATCCTGTATTTGAATTTCACCAATTGACCGCGCAGCATTTCTGATCCGAAGGCCTCGAGCTGTAAAAGCAGGAGCTATCTCATCCTCCACCTGATCTGCTCGCATTCTGACAAGAATCGCAACATCATGTGCTTCAACACGCCCTGACTGCACCTCACGGCTCACCCATTCTGCGAGATAATTGTTCTCTTCATCTATGCTCCGAAATTGCCAGATTGCAGAAATATCTCCTTCGATCTCGCGAGTCCCTTGTGCCCGCGCCTGTTCTACATGGCCATCTATCCGCCGGGCTATCTCATGCTGAATACGAACCAAGTCCTCGTGTGACCGCCAGTTAGAAAGTAAGGTAATACGCCTAGCTTCAAAATCGTTTTCAAACTGGTCGAAAGCATCGTTCATGGCTCCTGCCCACCCCATGATACGCTGCTTATCATCGCCAACTGCTGTGAAAACAGAATCGCTACCATCAAATGCCGTAAGCAGCATATCGTACTGGGCATAAGTAGTATCTTGGTATTCATCAAGAAAGACTATGGGATAGGTTGCCTGTAAGGCTCGGCGGATATATGAGTTTTCTTGCAACAGCAGCTTTACAAGTCTGTTGATCATCGGGAAAGACAGAGATATCTCATCATCCCCGAAAAGTTGTTCTTGCCAGTAATTTGCTAATGCACGATTTATTTCCGAACCACTTGAGATGTCAACTGGTAGGTCTGCCAGAGGTATTGCTTTTTCTAGTTGCTGAGCGCTCACTCTGTGATAGCTATGACGCTCGATAAAATCCTCGTAATCTCTACGAAACGGAGTAACGATCTGATAGGTGCCAGGTGCATTGAAGGGCTCTGGTAACGCAGGACGGAACCGATCCAGAAGTCCTTTGGTAAAAGCATCAAAAGTCATTGAATCAAAACGCCGCGCCTGATCTTTAGGACAACGTTTCGCAACCCTCTCTGTAAGGTTACGTGCTGCATCTTTTTTAAAGCTAATTGCTAGAATTCGTTTGGGGGCCGGACAAATTCCTGTTTGAAGAAGATAGGTCGCCTTTTGTGCTAAAAACTCGGTTTTTCCAGCACCAGCGCCAGCGGTAACGAGGACGCTGATGTCATTCTGCCGTAAAGCTTCCCATGCTCGGTTCTCCAGATCCCCAACGCCCTGGGGGACCCAATCCTCCGTGCTTACGCGAGTCATTGATCTACTCCTGGCAGACGGAGCTTATCCTTAACATATTGAATAAGAGCTCTGAGCTCAGTCGGGGCGGAGGTAGCCAAAGTACCAGTTGTAATACGGGAAAATGCCGCCAAATGAGTTTCAGGCTTACTGCGGCTCAGGAAAAGATAAGGGTACCATTTAAATGCATCATCATATTCCTCGCTATACAAGGCAAGATTACCACCTGACTTTAGTGTGCTAACTTTTTTGTTCTGAATAGCCGAGGCACTACTCTGAGGTCCTTGTCCCCCTGGATTGGTAACCTGATAAGCAGTTGGGAATGCACGTAACATGGAAAAGTCGAGATCGAGAGGATATGAAAAGAAAATGCCTTCATCTCCAAACGCTCTGCACCAAGCCCCCTGTATTCCTTCATTATAAATTTGCTGGTCAGTGACCGTAGCAACATTAATTAAATTGCGATTTCCAAAATCATTGCCCACATTAGCCAGATTTTGAATGCAATCGCTCATTACTTTGGCCCCACCATGCCTACGCCCCAAATCAAGATCTAGCAATGTAGCATGTGGAATCTCAAGGTCATTAAGCAGCCGCCAGAAATGGGTTACAAAACGTCCCCCAAGTGGCACGATAGGGACGAATGACGGGTCAAGTGGCACCCCCATCTCTTCGGCTATTTTTGGAATGACTATACGTTCCGAGTCACCTTCTCCCAAAATTACAAATCGCGCAAAATAAAGTTCGGGGTAAGCCTTAACAGCAAGCCTGACGTAAACACAAGCCTCGTGTCCATTTTCTGGTAAAGTCAGTTTTCGTATCGATGAGCTTTTAGTCCCAAGATCCATACGAACATATCTGACTTCTTCGGGCTCTATGCGACTTAGAATTGCCGGTGAATGACTGGATATAAGAACTTGTGCAGATGACAGACCGCCTACCTCTCTCGCCTGCGCGATGATACGAGACAAAAAAAAGGGTGAAAGGCTGTTTTCAGGTTCCTCAATAGCTAAAATCGTTAGATGAACACGACGTAATTTATCATGCTCAAATGAACTATCCTCAGCGGGCAAAGTGAAAGCTTCCCGCTCGGTTTCAAGCGTCGCTGCGGTAAGAGCGATATGGAAAAGAGAACGTTGACCGTCACTCAGTTCGGATAACCTTCGCTCCTGACCTTCTTCATCAGGCGCAAAGGTAAATTCGGCTTTTCGAACAAGCTCTTCAAAACGATTTTCAATCAACCTTAAACGGGGTTGGCTATCGGTATCGGCTTCATGCACCTGTTGCCATCGTTGTGATAAACGCCTTAACAGAACTCTTAACGGAACTTCTTGTTCGAAATCGGTTTGGATCTGACTCGCATTTTCAGAACTTGCGCCTCTAAATGCCGTCGACCATTTTGCAGCCTGCCATAAACGTCCTTTCAGAAGAGCGGTCACCTGTGTTGTCGCATCGCGATTGGCTGGTAAATAGATTAGTTGAATAGACGAGCGCTCTACTGCTTGGACTCTAGAACAATCATCCCACTCAAAATTATCATCCAAGGCTCGTATCCAGCGAAGGTCCTCTTCAATTGCTCCCTCTGGAGTGCCGTCATCGGTCCAAATTGCTTGTAGTCTTATTCGAGCTTTGAGCGGCTCCCCCTGCGCTGATGCGGCCATCTGATTGAAGAATTCTGGAACCGCATCAAGAGGGGTGCCGTTTTGTTCTGCAAGCTCAGGAAAAGCAAGTATCGCTTCAATATACAGGCTGTCGCCAGACTGAAGCTCCTGCCGGTCAGGAAGTACGTGAAAATCCCTACGCTTTACCGTTCGCTCAGCTGGCGATGTACCAAACAACCGTGACACTGCTTGTAGCACTGCCGTTTTTCCAGAACCATTTCCTCCGACAAGCGCCGTCAGCACTTTCTCAAAATTGAGCTCGACAGCCTGATTTCCAAAACAACGAAAATTCTGTAGTCTTATCTTTTCGATTTTCATCCGTGGAAGCCTTTTTAAGAAAGTTATCGCTAGGTTAAGATTCAAAGATCCAGCCTACCTCGTAACGATGCCATCTTTATCAATGACAACCCGTTATGTACATCAAAGGCGTAACTTCGTATCACAATAAGCAGAGCCAACAGATATTTCAATCTAGTTGTCCGAAAATGATTCTAAATCACGCTCCGTAATCCTATCTTCTATCCACTCAACCACCTCGTTTTCAACCCATGCGCTTGCTCGGCCAATTAGCGTGACCGCCTTGGGAAACTTCCCTTCCGACATCAACTTATAAACCGATGAGCGGCCAAGCCCTGTCATATCCTTGACTTGTGGCAATCTAATTAATCGCATGACGTTTCTCTTGTCTTAGTTCGTCATGCGATGGCCCAGGTCTGTAATTAATTATGTGTCCGTCACCGTCTACTTACGCCGAAAGCGGCACTTACATGCAAGTTGAAGTTCCATCTGCGGCTCAGCTTTCAGGTGGAGACATAATTTCACGCTGAGCATGATTTCGGGTTCTACAAGAACTTTTTCAATTTTCTGAACTCAGAACGTACAGTCCAATTCGGAGATTCTGCTATGGCTTGTCGACGTTCAAAACGATTGAAAAAATTACTTCGCGCAGCAAGTCGGAGAGGAATCATGCCGAGTCTGATGGCGACAACGCGAGCAAATAAACCAGCCCGAGTCCTCAACCGAGGACAAGCTGGATTCATGGATGGTTGTCATCAACCTAGTTCGAATATCAGATGGGCTACGTCTAAGTAGATTCTATGCAATGTTAGAAGTGAAACCTACAGTAAAACCATAGGTTATTCTATATTCTGAATCTGCTCCCGCATCTGCTCAATCAACACCTTCAACTCAACCGCGGCGGCAGTGATATCCGCATTAATCGACTTCGAGCCCAAGGTATTCGCTTCGCGGTTAAACTCTTGCATCATAAAGTCTAAACGGCGGCCGCAGGCGCCACCTTTGCGCAGAATTTTGCGGGTTTCAACAACGTGGGCGTTTAAGCGGTCTAGCTCTTCGGCTACGTCCACTTTCTGCGCCAGCATCACCATTTCAGCTTCAAGGCGGGCTGGATCAAGCTCTACTTTCGCTTCTTCGAAGCGTGCGAACAGCTTGTCGCGCTGCCATTGCAGTACTTCTGGCATGTGGCCGCGCACGAACGTAACTTGCTCAGAAATGCCCTCTAGGCGCGTTGCAATCATGCCTTCTAGCGCCTTGCCTTCGCTGCCACGGTTGGCAATAAATTCTTGTAGGCAGGCTTCAAACGCGCTCAAAATGTCGGCTTGAATGGTGTCCATGTCTTCTTCTTGCTGGGCAACCACGCCAGGCCAGCGTAATACGTCTAACGGGTTCAGCTGGGCGCTTGAGCTTTGGTTGGCCACCCAATTAGCCGATGAAATAACGCTGCGCGCCAGCTCTTCATTTAAGCTCAGCCCGCCTTCGGCTTTTTGTTCAATGTGTAAGCGCAGGTTGCACTCCACTTTGCCGCGTTGCAGTTGCTTGCGCAGCCTGTCGCGCAAGCTGTTTTCCATAGAACGAATTTGTTCTGGCAAGCGAAAGTACGTTTCTAAAAAGCGTTGGTTTACCGAGCGCATTTCCCACGTTGCTGTGCCCCATTCGGCTTTTAGTTCGTGGCGCGCGTAGCCGGTCATTGATTGAATCATTGGTATTCCTTGTAAGCTTTATATGGTCATAGTTTAACACTGTTCGTTACGTCGTACAGTACGACTATTTCGCACACTCAATTACGTTCGCCTAAAGGCTAGGTAGATGCTCAAATAATCTTGCTTAAATTGATTATCATCTGGTGATATTTATATGGATATAGATTATACTATCGCGGCGCTGCTGAAGGCATATATGAAGGAGACTCACTGATGGCTATTTTGCACATTGGCGTAAAACCGCAATCTGAAATTCGTGCGCGCCTTATTGCTATTGCTAAAGGCGAGGTGAAGCCAACTGAAAACGAGCCAAAAGTTTGGTTTCCGTCTATTCGATCACTGGCAGAAGTGCTATCGGACCAGAACCGCGAATTATTAAAACTCATTGCTGAGAAAGAACCGCAATCACTGAAAGAATTAGCAGAAATTTCTGGACGAGCACCGAGTAATTTATCGCGTTCATTGAAAACGATGTCACATTATGGACTCGTCAAACTAGAACGACACAACCGAGGTGTTAAACCTGTAGCGGTAGCGACAGAATTTCATGTGCATTTCTGATATACTCCTGCGCTATTAATTTTTCAGATAAACCTGCTTCGAAGGAGCCAACCATGCGTCCAAGTGGTCGTACTGCCCAACAGATTCGTCCAGTAACTATTACTCGGAATTACACGCGCCACGCCGAAGGTTCGGTGCTTATTGAGTTTGGTGACACCAAAGTGTTGTGTACCGCCAGTGTGGATAAAAGTGTGCCGCGCTTTTTAAAAGGCAAAGGGCAAGGCTGGGTCACTGCTGAATACGGCATGCTGCCACGTTCTACCCATTCGCGCATGGACCGAGAAGCGGCGCGCGGCAAGCAAGGTGGCCGTACTGTTGAAATTCAGCGCTTAATTGGTCGCTCGCTGCGTGCCTGTGTCGACATGGCCGCATTGGGCGAGAACACCATCACCATCGACTGTGACGTGTTGCAAGCTGACGGCGGCACGCGTACTGCGTCAATTACTGGCGCATGTGTTGCACTGGTGGATGCGCTGAACTGGATGCGCAAGCAAGGCATTGTTAAAACCAACCCGTTGAAAGGTTTGGTGGCTGCGGTTTCTGTGGGCATGTACAACGGTCACGCAGTGGCTGATTTGGACTACCCAGAAGACTCTAAAGCGCAAACCGACATGAACGTGGTGATGACTGAAGCAGGCAAGTTTATTGAAGTGCAGGGCACCGCAGAAGGCGAACCTTTCTCAAGCGAAGACATGACCGAAATGCTGGACTTGGCCAAGCACGCCATCCGCGAGCTCATGGACTTGCAAAAGCAAGCCCTTGCATAACGAATAACGAAGCGGACGAACAGCGCAGCGCACGAATAACGAGAAACGTACTTATGAAAGCTTATCAAAAAGAATTTATTGAATTCGCCATTGAACGTGGCGTACTGAAATTTGGTGAATTTACGCTGAAGTCGGGCCGTACCAGCCCGTATTTCTTTAATGCGGGGCTGTTTAATCAAGGCTCTGACTTAGCCCGCCTTGGGCGGTTTTATGCTGCCGCGCTGCAAGACAGTGGCGTGCAGTATGACCTGCTGTTTGGCCCAGCTTACAAAGGCATTCCAATTGCCACCGCAGCGGCAATTGCCTTGTATGACACCTACCAGAAAGACGTGCCGTATTGTTTTAATCGCAAAGAGAAAAAAGACCACGGTGAAGGCGGCAACTTGGTGGGTTCACCACTGAAAGGCCGCGTGATGTTGGTTGACGATGTGATAACGGCCGGTACCGCAATTCGTGAGTCGATGGAAATTGTGCAAGCCAATGGTGCCCAGCTAGCGGGCGTATTGATTGCGCTCGACCGGCAAGAAAAAGGCCAAGGTGAGTTGAGTGCCATTCAGGAGGTTGAGCGTGACTACAATGCCACGGTTATTAGTATCGTGAAGCTCAATGACGTGATTGCTTACTTACAAAATTCAGCTGACTTTTCTGAATATTTGGACGCGGTAACTGCGTACCGCGCCCAATATGGTGTTGCATAGCTTAGTAAGCTTTAGGCTTACCAGGTTTCGGGTTGCCAAGACACGCCGATGCGCGCATCGGTTACTTGGCATTCCCCGCCCGCTTTTTGGCGCTTGGTGCTCTCGTCACCCACCACCATCAAGCGAAATTCGTTTTGTACCAAGTTAAAGCTGTCGCGTTTTTGGCACAGCAACCGCAGTGAGTCGACCATGCCGCGATTGTTTAAGAAGCGCGTGGTTGGTTGTTCTTGCACTACCCCTTCACCTTCGGCAAGCTTAATGTTGCGCACGCTGTTGTCGGTCATTTGGCCCGACGCGCCGCCCACTAAATAATGGAAGGTTGCGGCAACTGCGGTTTCGGTTTGTTGGGCACCGATACCAAAGAATACCCCGCGCTCACCCAGCACCTTAAAGTTCCCGTTCAACACATTTACGGCTAACGCTGTGCGCGTATCAATGCCCACTGCCAGTTGGGTATTGGTAGTTGCTGCAACGCGCAGCAAACGGCCGTGGCGGCCTAATTCTGCGAATTGTCCATCAAGCGTGGCCTGGCTCAATAAGCCCACGCCGCCAAGAGGGTGATAAGTGGTGCTTTCGGCATTCATGTTGCGCGGGCAGCTGTCGTCTTTATTACAGGCAAACGGCGGTGCTTCGCCGGCAATCGCGCCGGCACGTAGCGCTTCAGCACTGGTGCCGCTGGCTACCATGGACCTTGCCGTCATGGCGTTCATGGCGTCACTGGTTGCGCCCACCACCAATTTGTTGGCCCGCATTTTCAGATAAATGCTAGTCATTAAATCCGTGGGTTGGCTCAGCGGGTCTAAAAAGGCTTTACGCACTAGGTTGGGTTCGTTACCAACAATCAGTACAGCGTCTGCCCAGTCTATAATTTTTGCACCTTGCAGTGGTGCTTTGCAGAACTCAAGTTGCTGTTTATGTTGATTCGGAAATACCCGCGCTCGCTTCCAGGTGCCAAGTTCTTCTTCACGAATCTCATCCAGATCGTCGCACTTACCGGTGCGCTGCGCGGTATTTACCGCTGCGTCTATCGGCAACCAACGCACTTCTGCGCCTAAGCTGACAAAGGCACTGATAAACGGCTCAGCCGCAGTAATAGGGTCACGAGCGCCAGCAGCGGCAATGGCAATGCGCGGCATGTCATCCCCACTGCGCACTTGGTCGGCTTGCACCAACATGGCCTGCAAAATATCGCGCTTGGCGCGCACTTTGGTCAGGTTAATGCGTGCGGTGTCATGCTTGCCTTTGGGCGCTGGCATTTCTAAATGATCAACAATGAGGTTCCACTCACGCTCTGACAAGCTGTCGTACAAATGGCGTGTGGCGCGGCGGGTAAATTCTTCTTGAAAGCTTCGCTCAGGCACTACTTCAGAGCGCATGCGTTCGTACAGTATCTCTATCGCCATTTTCACATCGTCACGGGTTTCGTGGCGATGCGCTGGCCAGAGGTCATCATCAAGCATGGGCTTTACGTAGTTATCGCTTAAGTTAATGTAGCGATCGGTACGCATGCTGTCGCCGTCGAGCCAATCGGTGTCGTTACAATGGGTCCAGGCCATGCTTGAGCACAGCGCCATTTCGTCGCCCATTAAAAACAATTGGTATTCTGGCCCGCTCGCTTTGGCAGGTTCTGATTCCTGTGTTTGCGCCTGCGCTGAATTGGCAATAACGGCGCCACCCACTATGAGTGCAGCAAAAATGGAAGCTTTCATTGTTTACTCCTACAACTTAAGGCGCTCAACCTAACGGCATTAGCCGCTACAGTCAATTCTAGTTTAGTTTCATAAGTTGTATGACCTGATATACTGCTAAAGGTTTAAAGCGGAAGGAAAGTTGTATTGCGTGACCTTATAAAACACATTGTTTATATGCTTATGGTGCTGATTACAGTCGGTACCTCGATGCCTGTACAAGCGCAGTCTTCGCCTAACAGTGCCACCGACCAAGAAACCACCCTGACCTTCCGCGAGCCTGACGCAGGCCCAGTTGTTTACGCGGTACAAGAAATTCTTGAAGAAGCCTATGCGGCGCTGGGCATTACCCTGCGCTACGTTGATATGCCACGTAACCGTAGCTTGGTAGAAGCCAACAACGGGCGTATTGCAGGCGAGCTAGGCCGCTATGGCGAGCTCGATGATGCCTTCCAAAACCTCAAACGCGTTCCGTTTCCGTTATTTGCATTTGAAATTGTATTGGTGGCCGACCGCCGTAACTGCGGTTTGTGCGGGATTAACGACGTTGAAAATCTAGCGTTTATCAGCGGCATGCAAACTGTCATGCAACTGCTACAAGACAACAATTTCACCCGCCCAACGGTGCAAGCACTCGATATTCAGCAGCTGAATCTCATGTTCACCAATAACCGCGTAAATGCTGTACTGATGAATGACTTTGAGGCCCGCCAACTGGGTTATTACGACAACCCGCATCTGATTATTACGCCCATGTTGTCGCTAATTGGCTACCATTATTTGCATGATAACTATGCGCATTTAATTCCAAAGTTAAACGCAGAACTTGAACGCATGCATGCAGAAGGCCGGGTAACCACGATTTATCGTGAGCACAACGTGGCCTTTGAGCGCATGAGTCTGTTTGAACAGACCCCGTTTTATCCCACGGTTTCCGTCACTGCCGGGCTGATGCGCGATCGCACCCATGTGGACGGCAGCGGCAGTTACTGGGACTTGATGAAACGTGTGTTTGAGCCAGTTACCGATAAACTGGAATTGCATACCAACAGTTATCAAAGGGCCGTATTGGGTTTAAATGAGAACCGCTTTGACGTGTTAGTTGGCGGTACCCAAACACAGTCATCCATTAAGGGCGTCGCGTCATACACGCACTTTGATTACGACCGTGATGTGCATGCGTTTACGTTGACACAACAAGCCATGGATGAGCTGTTAACGGCACGCTTAGAACGGCCCGTTTGTTTTGTTGCAGGGTATGAGTACGACACCTTTTTTGAAGCGGGGCTCACTTACTACCGTGCCAACAACACACTCGACTGCTTTGCCATGTTGGATATGAAACGGGTGGGTGCGGTAATTACTTTTAATGACAATACGCCGGACTGGAACACCACGCCATACGTAGAACATAAGTTGCGTGAAGCCTACCCGATTCACGTCATGTTTCACGACACCCCGCGCGGTCGCGAATTGCGCGACTGGTTCGATAAACGCATGCGTGAACTGGTGCACAGCGGTGAAATTCGAGAACTATTCGACGAGACAATGCTGCAGCGTTCGTACCTTTATCGCAGTTTACCTGCCAGTCCAAACTAGCCGTTACAGCGGCTCAGCAGCAAAGTTCTGCTGACGCCACGCTTCATAACTCACCAACGCCACGGCGTTGGATAAATTCAGTGAACGGTTATTTGGCATCATGGGAATCAGCAGGCGCTGACCGGGTTCTATTTGTGCCATCACATCGGGGTCGAGCCCACTCGTTTCAGAACCAAACAACAACACATCGTCCGGTTGAAACTCAACGGAAGCGTAACTGCGCGTGCCTTTGGTGGTAATGGCATAAATTGTCCGTTCGCCCATGGCTTGCTTGAAGGCGTCAAAATTTGGATAGCGTTGCACGCGGCTTAGGTCATGATAATCCAACCCTGCACGCCGTAACTTCTTTTCTTCAAAATCAAAGCCCAATGGTTCAATTAAATGCAACACACAGCCGTTATTTGCACACAAACGAATGATGTTGCCGGTATTTGCGGGCATCACTGGATTGAACAGCGCTATATGAAACATCCAATTTCTCCATCGGTTATAAAGGGTGTATTCTATCTCATTAACACAGCGAATACAGAGCGAAATCAAGGGTAGGTATGTCGACCTCACAGCAAGCAAAACAAGAAAATTATGCGTTTTGGGTAAAGCTGGCGACGCGCGCGTCGGTGACTGTTGCGTTCGTATTAATCACTGTGAAAGCTGCAGCCTGGCTGATGACAGATTCTGCCAGTATGATGGCCTCGCTCACCGACTCCATGCTCGACAGCCTGGCCAGTTTGTTTACCTTTTTTGCTGTGCGTTATGCCATACAACCGGCCGACAACGAACACCGTTTTGGTCATGGTAAGGCCGAGTCACTTGCCGCTATGGTGCAATCTGCATTAATCACCGGTTCCGCCATGTTGTTGGTCACCCACAGCGTGCAGCAATGGATACAAGGCACACCAGTACGTCAGGCTGAAATTGGGGTATACGTGTCGCTCCTTGCCGTTGCGCTCACCTTAGCGCTTGTGATTTTGCAACGCATTGCCATACGCAAGACGGGTTCGCAGGCAATTGCCGCCGATGCACTGCACTTTTCTTCAGACTTGTTACTTAACAGCGCGGTGATTGTGGCGCTGATTTTAAGTGCCTATGGCATGCTGTGGGCCGACAGTGTGTTTGCAATATTAATAGCAATCTTCTTAGCCCAAGGTGCCATTCGTATTGGTTGGGATGCGTTTCAAAGTTTAATGGACCGCGAGTTGCCGGATGCTGAAAAGCAATTGGTGATTACCACCATAAAGGAAGTGCCGGGCGTGCGTGGCTTGCACGGGTTACGCACCCGCTCTGCTGGCCCCATGCGCTTTGTGCAAGCGCACATTGAGCTTGATGATTATTTAAACCTGCGCGAAGCACATGACATTGCCGACATGGTTGAAGTACGGGTTGCAGGTTTATTCGACCATACCGATGTGATCATTCACATGGACCCACTCTCGGTGGTGCCGCAAGAACTTCCTACTGAGACGCGTCCGGCTGAAACCAGCGCAATACCGCATCAAGAGCCGGCTGACGATAACGATCAGACTCCATAAATAGTTCGTGGCGTGCCCCATCAATGCACTTTATCTGGCTGCGTTGGTCTTGCAGACGCGCCACGAAACGCTGATGGCTATGATTATCCACCACGCTATCTGCGCCTGACTGCAACACCAATACCGGTATCTCAATTTTGTCAGCCTGCTGCTGCGCTGCGCGCATTGCTGCGAAAGCCTGTGCCAGCCAATTAAACGTTGGCCCACCCAATTGCACTTCAGGGTTTTGTTCATAGGCGTCACGAAACATTTGGTAGCGGGCTTCGCTGTGCGTCAGTTCATTTTCATCAAAAGGCACGTACCGATAGTCCGTCATACCGAAGAAATACCATGGCTTGCGCGGGCTGAATATACGGTTCAGCAGCGCTCCGCCAATCACCATAGTTTGCGCAAACCACTTGGGCTTATTACCAGTCAGCACACCCAACATGGGCGACGACAAAACGGCTTTTTCAATGCGGTGTTCATGTTGCGCTAAATATAACGCAGCAATGGCGCCTCCCATGGAGTGGGCAAGAAGGTATTGGGGCACTTTCGGGTAATAGTTGGTTACTTGCTGCACCACGGCCTCAAGATCATCGACAAAGTCTTGAAACTGGTCAATGTGACCATGATGCGGATTATTACTGAGCCTATCTGAGAAGCCTTGCCCGCGATGATCAACCACCGCAACAGCGTAATTGGACTGCGCCAATTGCCAGACTAATTCTTGGTATTTCAGTGCGGCTTCAATACGGCCAGGACAGATCAGTACCAACCCTTGCGGATGCACGGGGCGGTGCAAGTACCAATGCAATAATACGCCGTCGGGGCGCTCTAACTGATGCGACTCAACGTGGTCGCGCCAAAAGGGTTCAATTTGTTGGGTGTAAAAACGAATCCACTGCGGATCATCATCCGTGTACATCTAAGCGGGCTCCTGTTGCTCCTGCTGCAACGTGTCGATGGCCACAACTGGCAGGTGTATGGATACCTCGAGCCCTCCCTCAGGATGATTGCGCGCTGTAACCGAACCGCCAAGTACGTTTGCTGCCCTTAAGCTTAATGCCATACCTAACCCAACGCCAGCTTTGTGATGCCGCGAAGGGTCACCACGGAAGAATGGTTCAAACAATTGCACCAACTGGTTTTCTGGCACGCCGTCGCCATGGTCACGCACAATAATGGTGAAATTGGTGTCGTCGTGGCGCTCACAACTGAGCTCGATAATGCCGGCGGTATACTGCAGTGCATTGCGCACTAAGTTTTCCATGACCAGTCGCAATAATTCTTCATCGGTACCTGTCACCACCCAACCACCGTCCATAACAATTACCCGTTCGCCATGCTTGGCGTCGGCATAGGCTAAATCGGCCGCGAGTGTTTTGGCAAGAGCATGGGTATCAACCGGCTGCGGATTCATTTTCACCAAGCCATTTTCCAACCGCGACAACGACAAAATGCGTTCTATGATGGTACCGAGGCGGTCCACGTCACGGCTCATTTGCACCAAGTGCGGATTGCCATCAAGGTTATCTTCATCTTGGCTGAGCATTAACGCAACTTGCATACGGGCAAGCGGTGAGCGCAGCTCATGTGACACGTCGCTTAAGAGTCGGCGCTGGGCGTCGCGGGATACTTTTAAGTCATGCGCTGCGGTTTCTAATGCTCGGGCCAACTCACCGAGTTCATCGGTGCGGCGCGGTAAGCGTTTCAGGTGCAAATGATCAGCACCCGCGGCAATTTCGCGCGTTGCTCCAATCAAACGTTTTAAGGGTAACACCAACCAAAAACCGAGCAGTACCGCAATCAGCAACGAGCCAAACAAAAGCGTCATGGTTTGCGCTTTATCGGACTGTTTCTGCAAAACGATTTGCTGCTGGCGTTCTTCGTCGCTTAACGGACGAATGAGCAGAATACGCTGCTCGCCCAGCACGAACGGGCCGAGCAACATGCCGTTGGGCATGCGCAATTGTTCGGGCTGTTCGGCGTCGAGCTGACGCATCAGCTCGCGTCGGTGGGTATTGGCTAAGTTGGGTTCTAGCTGCAATCGGCTGGGCCCTTCTTCGGGGGTAACCGCCGCCGCAACGCGATAATTACCCGCCAGCAAACGCCCGGGGGTTAACGAACTGAAGGTAATTTGATCTGAAAGCAGCGGCGTGAGCGTTTCACGCACGTCTTCAGAAAGTGGTTCAGCTGTTTCCGGTTGTGCGTACCAAATCGCCAATAGGAAACCGCTGCTGGCCACTGCAAAAAGCAGCGCCCAAAACAGCAGCAACAGACGAAGCGTTAGCGAATGGTACCAGCGGATTTGCATGCATCCCTCAAGCTAACTGAAGTAGGCGATAACCTCGACCGCGCACGGTTTGAATACGCTCTGGATTATGATCGATCTTTTTGCGGATGTTACTAATGTGCACGTCTAAACTGCGATCAAATGGTGCTAACTGGCGGCCAAGAGCTGCCACGGAGAGCTGATCTTTGCTGACCACCTGACCTTTGCCTTGCACCAGAGAGCGCAGAATATCGAATTCAGTTGGGGTAAGTTCCAATACCTGCTCGTCACAGCGTACTTCGTTTTGCAACGGATCAACGTGGAAGCCGGCAAATTCTAGTGGTTCTGGACGTACTGAGGTATTCGGGGTGCGGCGCAATAGAGCGCGTACGCGCGCAACCAGTTCACGTGGATTAAACGGTTTTGGCAAATAGTCATCAGCGCCTAGCTCAAGACCTTGCACCCTGTCTTCGTCATCGCCACGCGCAGTTAGCATTAATACTGGTGTGCTGCGAGCTTGTTGGCGGAGGCGTTGCAACAGCTGGAAGCCGTCAATACCTGGTAACATCACGTCAAGTAGAATCAAATCAAACGAGCCGCTTAACGCGCGTTGTAAGCCAATTTCACCATCCGGCGCCAAGGTAAGTTGGTAGCCTTCTTTGGTAAGAATTTGTTCCAGCATACTGCTTAGTTCTGCGTCATCATCTACAAGTAAAAGCTTGGTCATTTGGATGTTGTCCTGCGTCATTCGTTACAGCTTATATTAGGTGGTCTTGATTATGTAAAGATCCGCTGCGGCTGCATACCCTGTTTACTGAACTTTTACTTGAAGTTAGTCACTTGAAATTAGTTACTTAGATTCGTTCAGTTTTCGGGCGAGGGTATTGCGTCCCCAACCTAATAATTCGGCTGCTTTTTGTTTATGCCCGTCGGTATGCTCTAAGGCAATATCAAGGGCTAAATGTTCAATGGTGGGTAACAGGTTATCTAAGATGTGGGTATCGCCTGCTTCGCACCGACTTTTAAGTTCGTTACGTAACAGTGTATACCATTGGGCGGAATTTGCTTGGGTATTTTTTACCTCGTCGTTTGATAAATCGTGAGGTAAATCAGCAACATCGATAGTTTGCCCCGGCGCCATAACAGTCAGCCAGCGGCACGTGTTTTCAAGTTGTCGGACGTTCCCCGGCCAAGCCGCGTTCACCAGTATCTGCTCCGCGGCAGGGGTAAGTCGCTTGGGGCTGCCGCCAAGTTCTTGCGCGGCGCTTTGTAAAAAGTGCTGCGCCAATTGCGGAATGTCTTCACGGCGCTCTGCCAACGTTGGCAGTTGCAACCGTATCACGTTCAGTCGGTGGAACAGGTCTTCACGAAAGTCGCCTTGGCTTACCCGTTGTTCAAGATGCTGGTGGGTGGCGGCAATAATACGCACATCAACTTTCACCGGCTGGTAGCTGCCTACTGGATAGAACTGCCCTTCGGCCAATACCCTGAGTAAGCGTGTCTGTACCGCTAAAGGCATGTCGCCAATTTCATCTAAGAATAAGGTGCCGCCGTGAGCTTGCTCGAAGCGGCCTTGGCGCTTTTGGGTCGCGCCGGTAAAGGCGCCTTTTTCGTGGCCAAACAGTTCTGACTCAATCAGGTCGGCAGGAATTGCCGCCATGTTCAGTGCAATAAATGGCTTCTTTGCGCGCGGGCTATGTTGGTGCAAGGCTCGGGCAACCAATTCTTTGCCGCTGCCGGATGCGCCGGTGATTAACACGGTTACGCTGGAATGCGACAAGCGGCCGATGGCGCGAAACACGTCCTGCATAGCGGGCGCATTGCCGATTATTTCTTGCACGTCGTTGGCTTGCTCAGCGGCATCAGCCGGGCTAGCTGTGTGTTCGGTTTCACGCGCGAGTGCGCGGCTTACCGTATGCACCACTTCGTCAATATCGAACGGCTTGGCCAAGTACTCGAACGCACCACCTTGAAAGGCACTTACGGCGGAGTCCAAATCGGAATGGGCGGTCATCACAATCACGGCAATCTGCGGGTAATCGTGATTCAGTTTGCGTAGCACTGCCAGGCCGTCGTCGCCCGGCATACGAATGTCTGTCAGCAACACTTTGGGTTGCGCTTCGGCCAGCGCAGCATAGAGGCTTTGGGCATCCGCGAAACTGGTGCAGCTTAACCCAGCTCGCGCCAAGGCGCGTTCCAGCACCCAACGAATCGAGCTGTCATCGTCCAGAATCCAAATCGAGTTCATGCTTTGTCACCGTTTGCTTTATCCCCGTTTGCTTTGTCACCGCAAAGGGTTTCACTATAAGGCAGGTACACGCAAAATTCGGTGTGGCCTGGTTCAGATTGCACTTCAATTTTACCGGCATGTTGGTGCACCAAGTTTTGCACAATCGACAGCCCTAAACCTGTGCCGCCAGCGCGGCCACTTACCATTGGATAAAACAAAGTGTCACGCAATGCTGCTGGAATGCCGGGGCCATTGTCCTGAATAACCACCACCGCGCACTGACGGTAGCGCTTGCCATGAATGGTCTGCTGGTGGGCGATGCGCGTGCGCACCGTGACGGTTGGCTTGCTGATATTTTCGCTCTCCAGAAGCGCATCACAAGCGTTCATCACTAAATTCAAAAACACCTGCTCCAATTGTTCAGGGGCCATAGTCAGTTCGGGCAGGCTTGGGTCGTAGTCACGTAACCACTCGATACCCGTACCGGCACCTAAACGGGCCACCTTGATCACTTGCTCAAGCAGCGCGTGCAGGTTGGCTTCTTTGCGCTGTGGCAATTGATGCGAGCCGAGCATTCTGTCCACCAAGGTGCTCAGGCGGTCAGCTTGGCGAATGATTAAGTCGGTGTACTCTTGCAAGGCGCTGTCGTTCAATTCACCAGCCAGCAATTGTGCTGCACCGCGCAAACCGCCCAGCGGATTCTTAATTTCATGAGCCAGCCCGCGCACCATACTTTGTGCAGCTTGCAGCTGTTGCTGCTGAGTTGTTTCCTGATTAATACGGCGAATTTGGTCAATTTGGCGCAGCTCAAGCAGAATACTCAAACGCCCGTCCGGTTGGCGCAGCGGCTGTGCGATAAACTCAATGGTAATGCGTTGGCTATCATGCAACACCAGCGTCACGTCGCTGTCGGAAACCGACTGCTCATCGCGTAGCGCGTGTTGTATCACCATGGGGTCAAGACTGCTGAAATGGAATAAACTGAAAAATGGCTGCAACTGAAAACGCCGCAGGCTGCCATCTAAAATAGCTTCAGCCGCAGCGTTCATATATTGAATTCGAAGTTGGTCGTCTAGCAGCACGACCGCAGTAAGCAACTGGTCAAGATGCGGTTGCACCAAGTTGGTGCAATCGCTGGGTGACGTTAGTTCGCGATCAGGCTCCGCCGCCATTGCCACCGCTACCTGCGCCTGCACCATTGATGGCGACACGCAATACAAACACGACCACGGTATCCGAGCGCGCAACTTGATTGCCTTGTGCATCAACAATACGCACATAAATACGCCGCTCGCCGCGACTAATTTCTGCCAAAGTTACCTGATTGCTATCGCTGCCACGCCATGCTGGTTGTCCGTCAACGAACAACTCATACACGTAACCTTCTGGCAGGCGTTCAGGATCAGACTGCCACAACACATCGAACTGGCCGTTGTTGGCCCGAATCGGCTGTTGCTGCTCAGGCGAAGTAATCGCTACCGAAAACTCAGTGGGAATCGCCTCAGCTTCGGCGGCACTGTCACCGCCAGTCGCTGAAACTTCAGGTTCATCCGGCTGTGTGGCCACAGCCGGCTTCGCAAACTCAGTCACCGGCGCCTGCTCAATCTCTACCTGTTCAGCGCCTTCCAGCGGCTTGTCCGTGTAGGTGATTGAGCCATCGGCATTCCGCTTCTTGTAAACTTGCGCATCGCTCGGTTCAACGTGCAACGCCGTGCCTACCAAAAAGATTAATAAAATTGCCAATAACGCCAGTGGTTTCATCGTTGCTCCAAACCTTACACGCTGTAGTACAAGTCAAACTCAATTGGGTGCGTGGTCATTTTCAACTTCATCACTTCCTGGTGCTTCAGTTTAATGTACGCATCAATCATCGCGTCAGTCATCACGCCGCCCGCAGTCAAGAACTCACGGTCTTTGTCCAACGCTTCCAACGCCATTTCTAACGAGTGACATACCGTCGGAATTTCTTTCGCTTCTTCCGCTGGCAAGTCATACAAGTCTTTGTCCATTGCATCGCCAGGGTGAATCTTGTTTTTAATACCGTCAAGACCAGCCATCAACAACGCCGCGAAACACAAGTACGGGTTTGCCGCCGGGTCAGGGAAACGCACTTCAATACGACGTGCTTTTGCACTTGCAACAACCGGAATACGAATTGACGCAGAACGGTTACGCGCCGAGTAGGCCAACATAACTGGCGCTTCATAACCTGGCACCAAACGCTTATACGAGTTGGTGGTTGGGTTACAGAACGCATTCAACGCACGTGCGTGCTTGATGATACCGCCAATGTAGTACAACGCCATTTCGCTCAAGCCACCGTATTGGTCGCCAGCAAACAGGTTCTTACCGTCTTTGCTAATCGACATATGCACGTGCATGCCTGAACCGTTATCGCCAACAATTGGCTTCGGCATAAAGGTAGCCGTCATACCGTATGAATGCGCTACGTTGTGCACAACATACTTATAAATTTGGATTTCATCCGCTTTTTTCACCAAGGTGTTAAAGCGTGTTGCCACTTCGTTTTGACCCGCAGTTGCAACTTCATGGTGATGCGCTTCAACAACTAAGCCCATGTCTTCCATAACCGTGCTCATGGTGCTACGAATGTCGTGCGCCGAGTCAACTGGTGGCACTGGGAAGTAACCGCCTTTCACACCTGGACGGTGCGCCAAGTTACCTTCTTTATATTCTTTGCCCGAGTTCCATTTCGCTTCGTCAGCTTCGATTTTGTAGAACGAGCCGCTCATATCAGTATGGAAACGCACATCGTTAAACAAGAAGAACTCTGGCTCTGGGCCGAAAAACGCCGAGTCACCAATGTTCATGCTTTGCAGATACTCTTCCGCACGACGCGCAATTGAACGCGGGTCACGGTCATAACCTTGCATGGTGTCTGGCTCAAGGATGTCACACACCACGTTCATGGTGATTTCATCCGTGAACGGGTCTAAAACCACAGAGTCACAATCCGGCATAAGCACCATGTCTGACTCGTTGATGCCTTTCCAGCCGCCGATGGAAGAACCATCAAACATTTTGCCTTCTTCGAAAAACTCTTCGTTGATTTGCGAAACCGGGATGGTCACATGCTGTTCTTTACCTTTAGTGTCGGTAAAGCGTAAATCCACGAATTTGACATCGTGTTCTTCAATGTAAGCCATAACGTCTTGTGGTGTTGCCATGTGATCCTCCGCGATCGTGCATGTACTAGGTTCAGAATGAGTATAGCAAGCATCGAATGAAGTGCTTGCTTCTTTGCACCAAATTAAAGCAAAAACGATGCCAGTATTGGATTTTGCTCATTTTTCAATGGGTTAACGTTGTTCTGGTACGGCTAGGGTGCTGTGCATTGGCTATATTTGCACCATTGTAGTGCAAATTCATGCACCACGGAAGTGCAAAGGATCTAAAAGCGTTGTTCGTGCTTCGTGCGCTACGCTGTTCGTCCGCTGCGCTCTTCGAACAGGGCGAAGCCCGGACGAACAGTGAGCGCTAGCGAACGGACGAATAACGATTAACGCTCTTTAGTAATTCGGCGGCGCAGAAGTGACGCGTACAACAACGGAATAACCACCAGCGTCAACGCCGTGGAAACCGCGATACCGAAAATCAGACTGACAGCAAGGCCATTAAAAATGGGGTCGTCGAGTATAAAAAACGCACCCATCATAGCGGCAATTGCGGTTAGGGTAATCGGCTTGGCGCGCACCACTGCAGCTTCGATCACGGCGGTATTGAGATCTTTGCCAGCAGCGACTTCTTCACGAATAAAGTCCACCAGCAAAATCGAGTTACGCACGATAATCCCTGCCAGCGCTATCATGCCGATCATTGAGGTGGCGGTGAACTGCGCTCCCAATAATGCATGGCCCGGCATGATGCCGATTAGGGTCAGTGGTATCGGCGCCATGATCACCAAGGGCGTCATGTAGCTGCCGAAGTGGCCCACCACGAGCACGTAAATCAGCAACAATCCGACCGCATAGGCGAGGCCCATGTCGCGGAATGTTTCGTAGGTGATTTGCCATTCGCCGTCCCACTTCAGCGCCGTTTGATCCCAAATATCGGGTTGCGCAATAAAGGTTTGTGGAATGTCGATCTGACCCGCGGCGTCGAACAAGCCGTAAAGCGGGCTGTCGAGTTCACCGGCCATGTCGGCGGTTACGTACACCACAGGCCGTAGGTCTTTGTGATATACCGGCTGCGCATAGGCCAGCTCTTCGCGTTCAATCAGTTCGGCAATTGGAATCGCTTCACCGGTGGTTTGGCTGGTCACCGACAGGCTTTCTAATTGCGCCAACTGCCCTTGCCAATCGGCTGGCAAGCGCAATTTTACCGGCACTGGTTGGGTTTGTCCGGGCGTTGCCAAAAAGGTGACATCCATGCCAGCCAGTGCTGTTTGTAAAACCTGCACCACTTGTCCGGCGGAAACGCCAAGTTGTGCCGCACGTTCGCGGTTGACTTGCCAAATTTCTTGGGTGGCATCAGCGACGAGGGTGCTGTCAATGTCCACCACGCCTTCTGTAGCGCGCAGCTGCGCAAGCACGTCGCGGGCACCCTGTTCGCGGGCATTGGCCGATGGGCCATAGAGCTCGGCGACAATTGGTGCCAGCACGGGCGGACCCGGTGGTACTTCAACCAGCTTCAATGATGCACCTACGGCATCCGCAATAGGTGTCAGCATGGGGCGAAGGGCCAAGGCAATTTCATGGCTGGCCCGGTCACGATCACCAAGGTCAGCAAGAGTGACTTGTATGTCGCCCATATTGGCGCCTTCACGCAAGTAATACTGACGTACTAAGCCATTGAAACCTATTGGCGATGCTGTGCCGGCGTAAATGTGGGTGGCGACAACTTCGTCCACTTCATCCAGCTTCTGTGCTAATTGCATTAATACTGCATTGGTGTCTTCTAAGGTGCTGCCCTCTGGCATATCCAGCATCAATTTAATCTCGCTTTTGTTATCAAATGGCAGCATTTTCATGACCACCGCTTGCACCACGGCCAGCCCCATCATCAAGACAATCAGGGCGATTAAGCCAAAGCCCATAAAGTAGCGACGCTTGCGGTGGGTTAGCAGTGGCTGCATGATTTTTTCAAAGAAGTTATGCAGCTTGCCGCTATGCGCTTCACCTTCGTGCTGTTCGTCTTTCAATAAATGACGGGCCAGCCACGGTGTAACGGTTAAAGCAATAATCAGCGAGAGCAACATACCCAACGAAGCATTAATCGGGATTGGGCTCATGTAAGGGCCCATTAGCCCGCTGACGAAGGCCATCGGTAGCAATGCGGCAATAACGGTGAAGGTGGCCAAAATCGTCGGCCCACCCACTTCGTCAACGGCAGCTGGAATTGCTGTTTTTAGTGACTTCCCTAAGCCGAGGTGGCGATGTATGTTTTCCACCACCACGATGGCGTCATCAACCAAAATGCCGATTGAAAATATCAGCGCAAATAACGACACGCGGTTCAGGGTAAAACCCCAAGCCCAGGATGCAAACAGTGTCATGGCCAAGGTGAGTACCACGGCACTACCAACCACCACAGCTTCACGCTTGCCCAGCGTTAACAGCACCAAGGCGACCACCGAAATGGTTGCAAAAATGAGCTTTTGAATCAGCTTGGAAGCTTTATCATCCGCGGTTTGACCGTAGTTCCGGGTCACGTCGATAGTGATCTCAGGGGGCAGCCACTGCTGCTTGAGGGTGTCTAATCGGGCTAGCACTTCTTGGGCCACCACAACAGCGTTTTCGCCAGCTTTTTTGGTCACCGCCAAGGTTACTGCCGGTTCTGCTTCTCTGCCTGCGGGACGCGACCACACATAGCGCGACGGCACCACTGCGCTGTCACTTATTTCAGCAACTTGCTCCAAGCGCACGGGCTTACCGTCAACGTTCGCAACAATCAAGTTACGCAAGGTGTAAACGCTGTCGATGAAGCTACTGGCTTGCACCGGAATTTGTTGCCCGTCTTGCAAGCGATAACCGGCCTGAGCGCTTTGGTTTTGCCCTGCAAGCGCTTGGCTTACGGCATTAAAATCGAGGCCAATACGGCTTAAGGCCGTGTTATCGAGGGTGACATTAATCTGTTCTGGCTCGGCACCAATTACGGTCACCTCACGCACGCCGCTCACATTCTGGAGCGGTTCAATTAAGGTGTCAGCGACCGACTTTAAATCAAGCCCATCTGAGGTGATGGTTAACCCAAGTATAGGAACATCGTCAATGCCACGGGCTTTAACCAGGGGCTGAGAAAAACTGGGGTGGCGTACTTGCCAGCTCGATAAACTGTCGAACAGTTCAACCAGCGCTTTTTCGCGCGGCACACCCACTTCAAACTGGACAGTTACCAGTGCCTGACCCGATTGCGATACCGAGTAAATGTGTTCAATGCCCTGCATGCGGGCAAAATGCTGCTCTAACGGGGTAGCCAGCTGCGCTTCAACTTGGCTTACATCGGCGCCGGGAAACACCACCATGACATCCGCCATGGTTACATCAATTTGCGGTTCTTCTTCACGCGGGGTGATTAATGCGGCCATGATGCCGAGCAATAGACCAAAGATAGCGAGCAGCGGGGTGAGCTGCGAGCGTTCACCCCACGCCGCAATTTTACCTGCGATGCCGAGGGGTTTGTTACTCATAGCTGATCACCTCACCCGCCTGCAAGCCACTTACGATTTCGATGTGTCCGTCTTGCTCCAAGCCCAAACGCACTGCGCGCCAGCTGTTATCTTTCATTCGTACCATGGTCAACTCACCTTGATGGTACACCGCAGCTAACGGCACTTGTACACCTTGATGCTCACCGACTTTTACTAATACTGGCTGCCATTGCCCTGGCATTAGCCCACTGTCATGGGGCAATATCAAGCGCATACGCACGGTGCTGGACTGACTGTGTACGGTTGGAAAAACTTGCTGCGAGGTTGGCTCCAAGCCATTAATACGGGCCCACTGATAGTCTTTTGCCGCTTGGGCATAGCTAGCAGGAAGGTCGACATGCAAACGCAGTTCGCTTGGGTCAAAGCCTGATAGTAACGGGGTACCAGGTTGCACTAACTCGCCCGGCTCAACCAGACGCGCGCTGACAATACCGGCATAAGGCGCTTTCACTTCAGTGTATGACAACTGCTCTTCAGCACGTTCGACGGCAGCTTCAGCCGAACGCCGTTGGGCTTTCGCATTGTCGAGCCGTGCTTTGGCGCGATCGCGCTCAGCAACCGGCACCAAGTCACGTTCAACCAGGCTGATAATACGATCATACTCTTGCTGCTCCGCAACCAAGGTGGCTTGCGCCGCAGCAACCTGCGCTTGCGCTTGGGTCAGCATTTGGTATTGCTCAACTGAGGTGATAGTCAGCAGGGTTGCGCCGGCTGACACTTCATCACCTACATCTACCAGCACACGCTCAACGCGGCCAGATACCTGCGCCGATACGGTAGCGCTATTGGTTGATTCCACCAAGCCTTGCAAGCGCAAGTATTCTGCAATCGTTGATTGCTTCAGCGACAATTCGGCGGCAGTAGCGCTTGCCACTCCAACGATACAAATAACGAGTAGATAGACCCATTTGTAGACAGACATCATCATCTCCAGACTTATCGTTGCCAAACTTCAATACGGTATTTATTGAAATTATAGAGCAAAAAATAAGTCTGTTAATGATTTATTTCGTATTTATCTAAAATAACGTTTTAAATGCCAAAGTCATCGTAACGAATGTGCTCTTGCGGAACCCCTATTGCGCGCAGCATGGATTGCGTTGCAGCTAACATAGCGGGCGGACCGCAAACGTAAACATCGAGCGATTGCACATCTTGTGTTTGAATCCAAGCTTGTGCAATTTCGTGCACAAAACCGCTCAGACCCCGCCAATGATCATCTTGCTCAGATAAAACTGGATGATATTGCAAGCGTTCTTCGCTTTGCAAAGCCATAAAATCGTCGTAATAACACAGCTCAGATTTATTACGTGCGCCGTAGAAGAACTGAATTGAACGATTTGACTGTGCCGATTCCAATTCCGCCTGGATAAGTGCACGCAATGGTGCAATACCCGCGCCACCGCCGATAAACACCTGTCGCCGCTCATTTGCCGCTTCATTGTTGAGCAAGAAATCGCCCATTGGCCCTATAGCATCTATCGTATCGCCAGTTTTCATGCTGCATAAATAGGTCGAACCGAGTCCAGGCTCACAACTGGTATTCGGTGCTGGCATTTTACGAACTGTAAACGTCAGTTCCGGTTGTCCTGGTGCGGTTGCGAACGAATAGTTTCGATGCAACACCACGGCGTCATTACCGGTTCTGCACGGGATAAGAAACTGCATAAACTGTCCCGCTTGATAGTTGAAGTCCGATTCTGTTTGAGGCAGAAACGTCAGTTCATGAATGCTCGGGGTTAATACGCGATTATGCACGAGCTTAAGTTTAATCTGACGCGCGTCGGTGGCAGCAATATCAACCTCATGACCCTTGCTGACACGATGTTGACAGCTTAAGCGCAGTCCATCATTCAGATCGGATTCCGTCAGCATGGCGCGATCGTTTTTCGTTGGGCTCGGCACTAAGCCGCGAAAACGCACTTTGCACAATCCGCACGTTCCGCCCCCGCCGCAGGCGCTAGCAATTGGCTGCTGCTGCGCTTGGTAAAATTCTAGGTAAGTTTGCTTACGCCGAGGGTTCATATCACCGCGGGCAAGGTTACGCCCTAACAAGATCAAACCTGATAAGGTAAACCAGAGTGTTACAACACCGGCACTGACAATAAGTAGATGGTTAAAATTACGCTCACCGCTGTAGTCCATAAAGTGCAACTTGAACGCCCAGTCGGCTAATAACCATGGGGTATTGCGATGTTCAATCACTGTGCCCGAAGCGGCGTCAACATAAATCCGTGTATTTAAATCGTCGCGGATATCAACGCGATACCCCGGCTCACGCCAGCCGTTAACTTCGCTGCTTCCTTCGGTAAGCGGTGTGACGCTTTCAATCGCCCCAGGGCCTGAATAGGTTGCTAGTGCCAAGCTAGCCGCCATGGCTTCTGAAGTTGACCACAGCTCACCTGTAGTTGCATTAAGATAGCTAACGCCATCATCGTGCGTCACCACGTATTGTGGAACCTCACCTACGGTACGCAAATCAACACCGCTGATACCAGAAAATTGGTTCGCTATCTGCGGCCAGTCAAGTGCCCGCGAAGAAGCTAGCGGTGCGTGACTATGGTCCATTTGGTGATATTGATGACCCGACATCTCATGATGGCCGGATAATGAAAAATAGAAGCCGCTGATTATCCACAACAACACTTGGATAATAATAATGAGGCTCGTCCACCGGTGAAGCCATTGTAAAAAGCGCATCATGCTGAACCCTCCGTGGTGGTTTTCAGTGACGGCTTAGGCTTACGCAAGGTGTAAACCAACAGTACTGCACCGGTTATTAAGAAAATAAAATTGGCAATAATAAACCCGCGCAGCAACCAACTCTCAATATCCACACGCTCTTCGTAATCCATAATGTGCAACATCCACATAATATCGAAACCACGCCAAAACGTGTGACGCTTGGTTACTAGTTCGCCGGTTGATGGCGAAAAGTAAAGGCTGGTGCTACCAAAGTCATCGAAATCGACCCGCCACACAGGCAAGTGATCAGGGTTAAGCTCACTTGGAGGGTTTTCGGTTAACCATTGCACTTGGCTTGCTGGCTGCTCACCCAATGCATAAATTTTTTCCGCAATAGCTTGTACGTCTGACTGGCTAAGCTCAACCACTGCTAAACTTTGCGCGTCAACGATCTCAGCCATACCATGATGGCTAATACGATACACAGGTTGCCACTGATGATTTAACCACTGTGATGTAAGTTGAATCTGCGACGCTTCCGGATACGCCTTTAAGACATCATTGAATGGTGCCACATGGTTCGCATGTTGAATAACAGCATCATGTTGATGAACCAAGTGATCACCGTGAATAAATGGTAACTTAAAGAAAACCATGTATGCGCCGCTGATACTCCAAACTACCATTTGTAAGCCGACAATCAACGCCAACCAGCGATGCCAAACACGCCAGCGGCTACTGGCTATTTTTACAGCCATAAAACTCTCCACAAAATTCTATAAAAAACTGCGGGAGAGCCTAAGCCCTCCCGCAATTAAACGTCCAGGGTTAGAACGTATAACGCATTTTAACGAACAACTGACGTCCCAAAAGGTTGTAAGTCATGGTATCCGTGTTCGCATCAGTCCAGCTTTGTATAAATGGAGGTTTCTTATCAAAGACGTTGTTAATACCACCCACTAAGCTCATATTTGAATTCACAAAATAAGTGCCTTGTACGTTGTGGTAGAACACACTTGGCGCATGGTCACCTACATCGCCTGGTGCCGCATTGATATCATCTGCGCCGCCAATATACTGAACGCTCCAATGTGCCTGCCAGTGGTCATGGTCGACCGTTACCGAAGCATTTGAGCGCCAGTTGGTGTAACTACCGCTGCCACCGGTGATTTTCCCAGCATATGCGATAGGTGTTCCGCCAGCGAATGGCGTCACGGTGTATTCATCTAAATAGCTAACTGTCCAGTTCATGGTTGTTGCAAAACCAGAAAGATCGGTTTTATAGAATACGGCCGCATCGACGCCCGACACTTCTTCCGTTGCTGCATTCGTTGGCTGTGCCGAGAGAAAGTCAATCTCGCCCGTTAAACTGTCCCGGGTGAACTGACTGTCATCACAGAACGGATGCAATAGGTTTTCTGAGTTGTAACATACCGATAACTTGGTTGACCCAGGAATACGCTGAATCGCGTTCTCGATGTCAATTTTGTAATAATCGACGGTGAACTGCAGATTATCTGCAAATGGCGCATCCCATACCACCCCAGCGGTAAAGGTTTTGGCATCTTCCGGTTCAAGGTTTGGATTACCGCCAACCGTTGTCAATACGGTTGAGCCTAATTGGGTGTAACCAGATGGCACGCCAGCCGCCTGGCAGTTTGCCGCTACTACTGGATCTTTTCCAGGTTGATCCCAGCCGTCGCACGGGTCAGTTGTGGTTAAGTTACCTTCAGCCACGCCACCAAATAATTCTGGAATATTCGGAACACGAAACGCTGTAGAACGCGTTGCTCGCAACTTCAATGAGTCATTTAGTTGCCAGTGCAGGCTGGCTTTATAGTTACCGTCGCTACCAAAGGTATCGTAATCACTGTAACGGTATGCCAGCTCTAAGTTAACTTCCTTAGCAAAGGCCTTATCGGATAACAACGGTAGCGCAGTTTCGACATACACCTCGTCGACGCTATAGCTGCCATCAATTGGGTCGGCCTGGTTGGTATTCATAACGCCAGCAACAACTGCTGAATCTGGATTACGCCAGCCTTTCTCTTTTCGATGCTCAATACCAAACGCAACTGGCACGTAACCAGAAGGCAATTCAAACAAATCGCCCGTAATGCTCGCTGTTATTGAGCGCTGCTCATTGCCGCCCTCGGAATCAGTACGGAACATAATATAATCAACCGCATCTTGGCCAAAGCCGCCAAAACCGAGTAAATCGAGGCATGGAATGCCTGCCTGTCCACATTGGTCAGGGTCAATAGCACGATTCAGTCGCTCCATATTGGCAATATTAGTAGCACCATCAATACCTGAAGTACGGCCGAAGTTGTAAGCAACTTCCCAGTTCCAATTCGCAGCCAGTGTGCCATTTAAGCCACCAACAAAACGCCACGTGTTCACGTCTTGGAAGAACTCACGAGGTCCAGCTTCAAGCAAGCGACGACTATCAAGACGAATCGCCTCGCCAGTCGGATTATCTGGGTGATCACTTGCATACTCAATGCCACCAACTGTTCCTGAAGTTGCTAGCTGGTTTGAGCGACGGTTGTTGTAAAGGACTTCGACAAATCCGTAGGTATCGCCTGTTAGACGATAGTCTGCAAATGTCGAGAAATTCCAGTTGGTAATTGGGTTAACTGAGTTCAGTTGAGAAAAGAAATCAAAGTTATGCTTGGCTGGGTCGTACGGTTCATAGAAATCGCTATCACCACCCGGCTCTTGATTGAAGTTGATACGGCTGCCCGCATCAGGTCCGGTCAATACTGTTGCGCGGCCGCCAATGGTGCTTGAACTACCGAAGCAACCCAGTTCGCCTGGAGAAACTTCGGCTAATGCACAACCAGCTTGCTCTTGCATATTGTAGGCATCACTTGAACGGTAGCCCACGGTACCCACAATTCGGGCACGATTCGTACTTGCACCAAATACCGTATTAATCGCTCTTTCTTCGGCATCACCGCTGTCTGTGGCACCAACGCGGGCGTCAACTGAAAAGCCTTCATAGCTTTTGCGCGTAATAATATTCACCACGCCAGCAACAGCGTCGGCACCATAAATAGCTGATGCACCATCTTTAAGTACTTCAATGCGCTCAATCATCTCAACAGGAATCATATTCAGGTCAACACTACTGTTGGCACCGGTACCGCCGTTGACAACACGGCGGCCATTAAGAAGAACCAGCGTGCGGTTAATACCTAAACCACGTAAGTTGACCTGCGCGGTTCCCCAGCCATTACTGGTCCAGTAAGCGTTGCTTTGGCCACCAGCCGCGCCTGCCGAAGCTGACATGCGCTGTAAAATAACTTCTAACGAGTTCACGCCTGAGTTCTCAAGATCTTCCGCAGTGAAAACTTGAACCGGCGCAGCACTTTCAGCTTCGGTGCGCTGCAATCGAGAACCGGTTACCGTAACGCGCTCTACTTTTTCTTCTTCAACTTGTTGTTGGGTGTCTTGAGCTATAGTTTGAGTGGGTAATAGCAACGCAGTTAGTGCAGTTGCCACACCTGATAAGGCGAATTTTTTCATAGTGTCCCCTGAATATATTTTCATTGTTATTTCGTGTGGTAGTTATTGACCAACCCTACAGCCCAACTGAGTTGTCTATACAGCTACAACATAGCTAGTTTTAGCAGGCTGTAAAGTGGAAAATCTCGCAAGTTGTCTATTTTTAAGGCTTATAGCGTGGTTGTATAGTCAACTCTGCATATGATGGATGGCAGTTTAACTTGTTATTTTCTGCGAAAATTTCGCGAGGTTGGGAGGGCATGAAAAAAAAGTTGTCGAACTATCCATTAAATAGCGATGAATAGAACCAATAAATAAGTGAATAGTTATTCACGCTAACGTTAACGTAAACTCGGTTCTGCCGAAAATCATTACGTTGTTATTGTGAAATCGGCGACTCTTTGCGAGAATTCAGCATCGAAATAACCATTTGTGAGCCTCATGTTTTTATTAATTGTCTTTGCATTTATTGCTGTAGGCATCTCGTTTATCTGCTCCATTCTTGAAGCCGCTTTACTGTCTATTACGCCAAGCTATATCGCGCAGCTTCGAGAGCAGCGCCCTAAGTTGCACGCCAAGCTGGCTAAGCTCAAACACAATATCGACCGCCCACTGGCTGCAATTTTAACGCTCAATACCGTAGCGCACACCGCCGGCGCGGCTGGTGTGGGTGCGCAAGTTGGTGTGGTGTTTGGTGACGGTTATTTGGCTGTAGCGTCTGCGGTTATGACCGTGCTTATTTTGGTACTCTCAGAAATTCTACCGAAAACCATTGGCGCGAAATTCTGGCGCCAGCTAGCACCTTTATTGCCTGGAACTTTGAATTTCCTAATCAATAGCTTGCGCCCGTTTATCTGGCTTTCTGATCAAATTACCAAACGCATTGGCGGTGAAGAAAACATTGATGTGCGCTCAGAAATTAAAGCGTTGGCAATTCTCGGGCATGAACAAAAGTTAATCGACACCGACGAGCGTCGTGTGATTGGTAATATTCTCGACTTGCACACCATTCGTGTTCGCGACGTGATGACGCCACGTACGGTATGTGAATCGGTGCGCCCCGACGAAACCATCAGCGAGTTCCTGTACCGCGCCAAAACAATGCCCTATTCACGCTTCCCGGTGATTGATGCCGACGAAGTGCCGCACGGAATTATCTTACGTAACGAGGCTTTAGAAGCGGAAACCGATAAAACCGTCAACCAATTGAGCCGCAACGTTGAAGTGGTGAGCGAAACCGTGAACGTTGAAAAGCTCATGACGCTGCTGATTCAGAAACGTCAGCACATGGCCTTGGTATTCGACGAACATGGCACATGGATGGGTTTGGTAACGCTTGAGGACATTATTGAAACCATATTGGGGCAGCCAATTATGGATGAAACAGATACGATTCCGAGTCTGCGCCGTTACGCGCAGCAGCGCTGGGACAAGCGTCTCAAGCAAGAAGAGCCCCCAGAGGACGCCCAATAAAGCGTTACCTAAGCCCTCTCTCAGGTTACTCCACGTAAAAAAGCTAGCGTGTGAGGGCCTGCACGCGTATAATACGCCGCTATTTTAACCAATGGTGGAACACCACCCGCGGTGCTCTACTTTTGGGTACACACCTCGCGTTTTTACAGGCTTTATCAATGACAATTCAAGCAACAGAACTTTCCAAGCTGCGTAATATTGCAATTATTGCGCACGTTGACCATGGCAAAACAACCCTGGTTGATACCCTTCTGCAGCAATCGGGCACGCTCGAAAGCCGCGGTGGCGCTGAAGAGCGCGTCATGGACTCCAACGATCTTGAGAAAGAGCGTGGCATTACCATTTTGGCGAAAAACACAGCGGTAAACTACAACGACTACCGTATCAACATTCTGGACACTCCAGGTCACGCCGATTTCGGCGGTGAAGTTGAGCGTGTTATGTCAATGGCTGACTCAGTATTGTTGGTTGTTGACGCGGTTGACGGCCCAATGCCACAAACCCGCTTCGTAACCCAAAAAGCGTTTTCTCACGGCTTGAAGCCAATTGTTGTTGTGAACAAAATTGACCGTCCGGGCGCACGCCCTGATTGGGTTGTTGACCAAGTATTCGATTTATTCGACAACTTAGGTGCAACTGACGAACAGCTCGACTTCCCTGTGGTTTATGCATCAGCGTTAAACGGCTGGGCGACTCTTGATTACAACAACGTAACCGACAACATGACCGCCTTGTTCGAAACCATTTTGGACAAAGTGTCACCACCTGATGCTGACCGTGACGGTGCGTTACAGATGCAAATTTCACAGCTTGATTATTCAAGCTACGTGGGCATCATCGGTATCGGTCGTATTAAGCGCGGTACCTTGAAGCTTAACCAGCAGGTCACCATTGTGGGTGCTGATGGCTCGAAACGTAACGGCAAAGTAGGCCAGATCTTTGGTTACTTGGGCCTTGACCGCATTGACACCGACCAAGCAAGTGCTGGTGACATTGTTGCGGTAACCGGCTTGGGTGAATTGAAAATTTCTGACACCGTGTGTGCCGCAGGTGCTGTAGAAGCATTGCCAGCGCTAACCGTTGACGAGCCAACCGTAACCATGACCTTCCAGGTAAACACCTCACCGTTTGCAGGTAAAGAAGGTAAGTTCGTAACTTCGCGCCAAATTCTTGAGCGCTTGCAACAAGAATTGAGGCACAACGTTGCGTTGCGCGTTGAAGAAACTGACAACCCTGATCGCTTCCGTGTTTCAGGCCGTGGTGAACTGCACTTGGGCGTGTTGATTGAAAACATGCGTCGTCAAGGTTTCGAATTAGCGGTGTCACGTCCAGAAGTAATTTTGAAAGAAGAAAACGGTGTAACGCTTGAGCCGTTTGAAAACTTGACCATTGATATCGAAGAGCAGCATCAAGGCTCAGTCATGGAAAAACTCGGCATCCGTAAAGCGGAAATGACCGACATGACCCCAGATGGTAAAGGCCGTGTGCGTATCGACTTTACCGTTCCAAGCCGTGGCTTGATTGGGTTCCAAACTGAATTTATGACGCTCACTTCAGGTTCTGGCTTAATGTATAAGACCTTTGACCATTACGGCCCGCATAAAGGCGGCAAAATTGGTCAACGTGTCAACGGTGTCTTAATTTCAAATGCCACTGGTAAAGCATTAACCTATGCACTTTTCAACTTGCAAGAACGTGGTAAGTTGATGACTGCTCACGGTGATGAAGTCTACGAAGGACAAATCATTGGCGTACATAACCGCGGTAATGACTTAACCGTGAACTGTCTGAAAGGCAAGCAGCTAACCAACGTGCGAGCTTCAGGAACGGATGATGCCTTGACCTTGTCACCGCCGATTCGCTTAACGCTTGAGCAAGCACTTGAGTTTATCGATGACGATGAGCTGGTAGAAATCACGCCGAAATCGATTCGTATTCGCAAGCGTTTACTCACTGAGAACGACCGCAAGCGCGCTGGCCGTAGCAGCAAAGAAGACTAATTTTTGCTGAGCCTTAGCTCAATCTTACGTATCAAAAAAAGAGCACCTTTTCAGGTGCTCTTTTCATATTAGTCGCTTCTATTTTTCTTTTCGCGACGTTTTTCTTTTAGCGTCTTCTGTGGTTTTTTCTTCTGCTTCTCTTTACTCATGACTACTTCCCTCATCAGTTGAGTGCGATTAAGCACCAGTGGCTTTCACTGGCACGAACAGTAACTGTGAATACCGCGCCCAAGGGCACCGAAAGCAGTGCCAAACCCATAGGGGAAAGGTAAGAAACTTTTCCTTGTGTGGGGTTGGCACTGCTTGGCTCGACCAGGGTAAAACGCAAAATGGCGGGCGTGTTATCACAGTGGGTTTGGCGAATCACCACCGACGAACCTACGCGCACGCGTAAGCTCATGTTCGAGCGGGGTAATTCGGCACGTTCTAGGCGTTGAAAAAGCTCCGCCAAGACCAAGGGATCGTGTAAAACACGATACTGCTGACATTGGAAAATACGATGGTTAAAACATTGCGATGAGTCACAATGACCCAATACACGCGCAAGCACGGCTTTTCTCCTACCGAACTAAAACACGAAAATTAAAATATGGTTTTTGGGAATACAGACATGTGCCGATTGCAGGAATGCAATCGGCTTAATTTGGAAAGGTGAGCGCGGTACTCAAAATTGAATAATCGTACTTAAACATGGTGGTCCTCTTAATCTGGAGGCAACCATAGCCCTTCGCTATCGGAAAGGCAAGCTGAATAAGCTAGGGAGAATTTTAGAGCATCTGCGGTTGCGGCAACACGAAATAAAACACTGAAAGGAAGTGTAGAACGCTGCCAACCAACACGAATAGATGCCAAATGGCATGGTGAAAGCGCAGCGATTTCCATACATAAAACACAACACCGAAGGTGTAGGCCAGGCCGCCAGCCAGGAGCAACCACAAACCGCCGGCTGCGACGTTCTCTAGCATCGGCTTAATCACGATAAGTGCCATCCAGCCTAAGCCCAGATAAAGGCTCAGCGACAGCCACTTTTTACGCTCCGCAATGGCCAGCTCAAGCACCACACCAATAATCGCGATGCCCCACACCACGCCGAGCAATGACCAGCCCCAAACACCACGCAAACTGACCAGTGCAAATGGGGTGTAAGTACCTGCTATGAGTACGTAAATGGCCGCGTGGTCCATTTGCTGGAAGAAAGCTTTAATGCGCGGCCACGGAAACGCGTGATAAAAGGTGGATGAGGTATACAGTAGAATCAGGCTGGCACCATAGATGCTGGCACTGACCACGTGGTAAGTGTCGCCATAGCTAACCGCCCACACCAACATGAACACCAAGCCAACAATGGCAGCTATCGCCCCAACACCATGGGTAAGCGCATGCGCCACTTCTTCTGCTACGCTGTAGCCTTCTGCATTACTCACAATTCATTCCTACCTATTCTTCGCCACGCTCTGGGGTGTAATGCCCCTTACTGATGTTCTCAAGCGCTTTCATAAAGTTTTCAAACTGACGCTCATTGTCGTAGTCCAAATGGTACTTGTTGTGAAACTCGAGCCGCATTTTTACGCCTTGCCCTTCAAGGTACACCGTATAACCGTCAAAATCGGTATAACCAGTAATGCCCTCTAGAGTGCGACGCCCTTCGTCGTCCGCTTTGCCGTACTCATGGATGGTTTCAAAAGCATCAAGCACGAGCCGTTGGTCAATATCATTTTTCATGGTCGACCTCCTTCCTAAGTAAGAGACTTCTACAGCATAACATCGTTTATTCGTGTATTTGTTGATCTTTCTTCAAACAAACATACATACATGCATGTTTGTTTAATTTCGATTATAATACAACCACTACTACGTAATGAGGTGACTTGTGGTTCGTCGTACAAAAGAAGATGCTTTAACAACGCGTGGAGAGCTGCTTGATGCGGCCGAGCGCTTGTTTAGTGAAAAAGGTGTGTCTAACACATCGATGAACCAAGTTGCGGAAGCCGCTGGGGTAACACGTGGTGCCATTTATCACCATTTTCAAAACAAGCTCGACTTAATCGACGCGCTGATGGAGCGCGTGCGCTTGCCCGTTGATGAAATGCGCGATGAACTGGCACAAACCTATCAAGGCGACCCAATTTCGTTGCTCCGCGCACGTTGCCTGCACATTATTGGTCAAGTACAAGATGATCCGCACACCCAAGCACTTGTGAATATATTGCTGCACAAGTGCGAATACGTCGACGATGCCTTACCGATTCATTTGCGCCATTTAGGTGGCCGTAATGCGTGTATTACGGAATGCATTTTGTTAGCTGACAAAGCTAAAACACAAGGGCTAGTGGACGAAAAATACGATTCTAAAGCGGCCGTAATTGGACTATTTAGTTTAGTCGACGGTTTGCTGTACAACTGGCTGCTTGATCAAGATTACTTTGACCTTTCCCAAACAGCCACTCAAGCTATTGATACCTACCTAGCAGGGCTAAAACCGCGCGGCGCTTAAGCTTCGTGGCGGTTAATCACCCTGGCGCAAAAACGCGCGAATCTGTTCTTCGTCCAAGTTGTTAATGGCTTGTGCGCTGGCCTGTGGACAACTTAAAAACATTGGCGCCACCCAGCTTTGTACAGCACCCATAACCACCATCAAATGGGTCATGGCACGCATGGCACCGAGCCGCCCCGGCGAAGCGCCCGCCAGCAACACATTTTTACCAACCCAGGGGTTTTGTTCTAAGCGCGTGGTCCAGTCGATGGCATTTTTTAACAGTGCTGGAATCGAACTGTTGTATTCCGGTGTCACAATGACAATTTTAGTGGCATCGGAAATTGCGGTTGCCAGTTTTTGCGTGTTAGACGGCACGCCGTTTTCTTGTTCATCGTCGCCGTTATAAATTGGCGCATCCAACTCTTCTGCGGCATACACATAACATGCGCGGCCGTCAGCTTCTGCCACATCAGCTATGCGTTGCTGCAATTTTCGATTGAGTGATTCGGTACGGCTGCTTCCTGCTAAAATAAGTACACTCACTGCGATCCCTCCTGCATGGATTCAATAAAGGCATTGGATTCTTGAATTGCGGTTTCCATTTCACGAATCAATAAGTCAACATCGTTGCTTAAACTGCGGTATTCACCGCGAATGGCATCCACAGCTTTAGCATTTAGGTTGTGCTTTAAGTACAGCACATTATCTTGCAGTTTCGACAACACGGGGTCCATGGTGGCAGCAGCACGTTCCATGCTTTGCAATAAGCTGGTGTAACGGCGCTCAGTTGCACGCAGTGAACGCTCACTTTCGCGGCGCATTGTGTCATTACTGTACAATTCCAGTTCATCTTGCCATTCATCAAACAGTGCTTGGGCAACGTCGTCAATGGCTTCAATGCGATCATAAACGCGTTCAGCCGCACTTTTGCTGCTTTCGTAGTCGTCATTGAGCGCGTTGTAGCGCGCCTCCAATTCGCCGCCATCGAACTGCAACAGCTCATCTAAACGCTGCAGAGCTGACTTAAACTCTTCCTGAGCGTCGGATTGTGCATCGCGCGCATCATCAACGCGATCAACGAGAATATCGCGTTTGTGCACGCCTACTTTTTCCATGGCACCGTAGTAAGCACTTTGACAGCCAGTAAGTACCATGGCGATTGCAAGTGCCCACACTAAGGTTAATAGCTTTCGCATAACCGCTCCTTTGCTAATTTTGCAGGCACATGCCTGAGCTCATCTGCGGTCAGTATAGCTTAATAGGGTAAAGCCGAACCATCCCAATGCCAAAATCCGCCTGAATTTTCAGCAGTTAGGTTGTGAATGACCGCTGCAATGCGTGCTGCCGACTGCTCAGGCGTATACAACTTCCCTGCTGGCAAACGTTGTTGAAATGGTTTCGATAGCTGGGTGTCGGTGGTGCCAGGATGGATTGCCGCAATGCATAACTGCTTATGGGTTCGCTTTAATTCAATTGAGGCTGTTTTAAGCAGCATATTCAATGCGGCTTTACTGGCGCGGTAGCTGTACCAACCGCCCAAGTAATTGTCGGTGGTGCTGCCAACTTTTGCGCTAAGTTGCGCCCAAACACAAGGCGCTTTATTCGGTAACACTGGCAATAGCTGTTGCAGCAGTAGAATAGGTAGTACCGCGTTAACATGAAAGGTTTGCTCTAACTGCTCGAGGTTAACGTCAGCAAGCCGTTTTTCTGGCATAAACCCGTTGGTGTGCAAGATGCCAAGCGTACTAATCACCACATCAGGTTGCTGCAATTGCGGGCGAATGGCTTGCAAGCTTTCCAAGCTGTAATCGGCCAGGGTAAACCATTGGCCGGGCTGATCGCTCATGTGCTGCCGACTTAAAGCCTGCACCGTGGCGCCCTGGTTTGCGTAATAACGCACCAGAGCCTGACCCAAACCACCGCCGGCACCAATCACTAATACCTGCATGACACGTCTCCTAAAGGGTGTTGCTGACGCAATCCTTTATTGGCTAACAAATTAGAACAAGGTATGTTGTTTACGCAATCTACAGGGTTTGGGATTATAGTGGTGGCATAGGTTGCACCAAAATGAGGATACGATGACCGACGAATCTGCGGAACAGTCAGCACAAGAGCGCTGGTTAGAGCGCGCTCGCAAGGCTTGGCGCTTTTTAAAATATTACGGCAAACGCTGCTTGGATGACCGTGTAACCATTGTTGCCGGGCATTTGACCTTTGTTAGCATGCTGGCATTGGTACCGTTGCTGGTCGTGATGTTCTCGGTATTTTCTGCGTTTCCTATGTTTGAGCAACTCAAAGAAGAGCTCGAAAAATTATTGTTTGCCAATTTACTGCCTACCTCAGGCGAAGTGATTAGCGAATACCTTGATCAGTTTGTCACCAATGTTTCGAAAATGACCACTGTTGGGGTGATTTTTGTAATTGTGGTGGCGGTGAACTTAATTAGCACCATTGATGCCACCATGAACCGCATCTGGCGTAATCACAAGCGCCGCCGCATGGTGGTGGCGCTGGCTGTATATTGGATGATTCTAACCCTTGGCCCACTGTTAATGGGCTCAGGCATGGCGGTTACGTCTTACGTGATTTCATTAACAGCAGTGGCCGAAGAATACGTGTCAGGTTTGCGCACCACGTTATTAAGCATTGTGCCCCTGCTGACCTCGTTGGTTGCCTTTATGCTGTTGTACATCATGATGCCAAACCGTATAGTGCGCGCCAAACATGCCTTTTGGGGTGCATTGCTGGCGGCAATTCTGTTTGAACTCAGCAAAAGTGGTTTTGCCGCATACGTTACGGCGTTCCCAAGTTATCAAGCCATTTATGGTGCTTTGTCGGTTATTCCAATTTTGCTACTGTGGATTTTTGTGTCTTGGAATATCGTATTACTTGGTGCCGAATTAACCGCCAGCATTGAAGAATTTTTTGACCCGCCAGAAACGGGCGAAGAACAAATAAAAGAAGGCACTGAATGAAAGCATTGATTCAACGCGTTAGCGAAGCATCGGTGACAATTGCTGGTAAGCGCGTGGGTGAAATACAGCAGGGGCTATTGGTTTTATTGGGCATTGAACGCGACGACGGTTTAGACGATGTAACCAAGCTGGCAAAGAAAGTTGCAAGCTACCGTGTGTTTGCCGATGCCGATGACAAAATGAATTTAAGCGTGCACGATATTGCCGGTGGCGTATTGGTCGTGTCGCAATTTACCTTAGCCGCGGATACTAATTCGGGGCGTCGTCCAAGCTTTTCGTCAGCCGCGCCACCAGACCAAGCAGAACCACTTTATCGTGCGTTTGTGAACGCACTGCAACAACAGGGAATAACGACCGCAACCGGCGAATTTGGTGCTGATATGGCGGTCGCGCTGGTTAACGACGGACCCGTCACCTTTATGTTGCATTCAACTAACAAGGGCTAAGCATGTATCGTGTTATCGCGCCGGAAACGCCGGAACAGTTTGCAACCTATTATGATTTACGCTGGCGTGTGCTACGCGAGCCGTTTCAGCGCCCTCGCGGCTCAGAGCAAGACGAGTATGACCAGGTAGGCATTCATCGCATGGTGGTCAACAGTGCGGGGCAAGCTGTTGCGGTAGGGCGTTTGCACTTTAACAGCCCTGATGAAGGCCAGATTCGGTTTATGGCCTCAGCGCCCGAACACCGTGGCGAAGGCCATGGTGTGGCGATTGTTTATGAATTGGAAAAAGTTGCGCGCGCAGAAGGCGCTAAACATATTGTTATTAACTCACGCGACAACACCTTAGGGTTCTATATCAAGTGCGGTTATGAAGTGGTGGAAGAAGGCGATCGCGTTAAAAACCCACAAGCAGAACACCAACTGCGTAAAACGCTGACCGAATTTAACCGTATTATTTATCGGCCCAGCTGGTGTGCTGAACTGCAAAAAACTTGGCACGAAGAAATTCCAATTTCTGAAACCATGGGCATTCGCATTACCCAATACACCGGGCGTGATTTTGAAACAACAGCCACGTTGTCGCGCAATATCAATGTGCACGGCACCATGTTTGCTGGCAGTATTTATTCGCTTGCCACCTTGACGTGCTGGGGGTTACTGCATTTACAATTGCGCGAACGGGAGCTTGAAGGCGCCGTGGTGTTAGCCGATGGGCAAATTCACTACCATAAACCGGTAAGCCGTGAACCACGCGCAGTAGCGCGCTTGTCCGCAATGACCGGTGATTTGTCGGCACTAACGATGGGGAAAAATGCACGGGTTACCCTAAAGTCACAAGTATTTGACGGAGATAAACCAGTCGCCGAATTTACCGGCCAGTTTGTTGTGCTAGCCAAAAACGAAAAATAAGAAGGACGTTAACATGAGTGATTCTTTATCCGCCCAGCAGTTGTTACGTATTCGCAGTAAACTTGAAACCATCGTGACGGAGCAAGCCGGCACTCGTCGCGCCGACCATTGCGAAGCCGCTTTGCAACGCATGCGCAGTGGTGAATATGGCTATTGCGTAGAATGCGGCGAAGAAATCTCCGCCGCACGTTTGGCCGCAAAACCTGAAGTGGCTTTATGTGTTGACTGCCAAGCATTGAAAGACGAAGAAGAGGACGCTTAAGCGTCCTCCAGCACTGCCCCTTCCTGCACTAAATTGTGCAAGCTACCTTGCTCAATCAAATCAGCTATCGCTTTGATATCCGGCGCAAAATAACGGTCTTGATCGTAAAAGCTTACTTGCGCGCGCACGCGCACATGCGCTTCTTCAATAGCCGCCGCTGCAGTTAGAGGACGACGGAAGTCGAGCGCTTGTGAAGCTTCTAATAGCTCAATAGCAACAATGTCGCGAATATTGCATGCAATGTCGGTCAACCGACGCGCCGCAAAGGTTGCCATCGACACGTGGTCTTCCTGATTTGCCGAGGTAGGTAAGCTATCCACAGACGCAGGGTGGGCTAAGGTTTTATTCTCTGAGGCAAGTGCTGCTGCGGTAACTTGCGCCAACATAAAGCCTGAATTCACACCACCGTCGTTCACCAAAAATGGTGGCAAGTTACTCAAGTGGTGATCAATAAGCAGCGCACTGCGGCGCTCAGACAACGCACCAATTTCACTGGCTGCAATGGCCAAAATATCGGCCGCCATGGCTACCGGTTCAGCGTGGAAGTTACCGCCTGAAATGATGTCGCCGTTGTCACTGAATACCAACGGGTTATCAGTCACGCCATTGGCTTCACGCACCAATATTTTGCTGGCGTGCTGCATCTGATCAAACACCGCGCCCATTACTTGTGGCTGACAACGCAGTGAGTATGGGTCTTGTACCTTTTCACAGTTTTCATGATTAGCGCCGATCTCTGAGCTGTCACCCAACAGACTACGGAAGGTTTGTGCTACAGCGATCTGACCGGGCTGTCCGCGCACCGCATGAATGCGCGCGTCGAACGGTGACCGCGAGCCCATGGCGGCTTCTACAGCCATCGCGCCAGTCACTAGGGCGGCATTAAACACCCGCTCAATTTGAAACAAGCCGTGCAGCGCTAATGCGGTGGAGGCTTGCGTGCCATTGAGCAGCGCTAAGCCCTCTTTTGGCGCTAAAGCTCCGAGCGGTTTCAACCCGGCTTTGGCCATGCCTTCTACGGCCGGATAAACTTTACCGCCAACGCGCACTTCGCCCTCGCCAAGCAGTGGCAACACCATGTGTGCAAGTGGTGCTAAATCGCCTGACGCACCAACTGAGCCTTTACTTGGCACGCAGGGGTACACTTCATGGTTAAGTAGGTTGGTAAGCGCATCGATAACTTCGCGTCGTACACCGGAGAAACCACGGCTAAGCGAGTTAATTTTCAGTAGTAGCATCAGCCGTACTACGGTATCGCTCATGAGTTCTTGTACGCCCGCGGCATGCGATAACACAATGCGTCGCTGCAAGTCTTCGAGTTTTTCTGGCGGAATACGGGTGTTTGCCAGCAAGCCAAAACCGGTATTAATGCCATACACCACTTTGCCCGTGGCAAGCACGTTCGCAACAGTTTGCTGAGAGCGGGTAATCACTGCATCGGCGTCGGTGTGCAAGCTCAACTGGTAGGGCTGGTGCCACCATTGGCGAAGTTGGCCAAGTGACAATGTACCGGGTTGTAATTCAAATGCGTTGCTCATGACTTGCCCTCCAACATTGGTAAGTCTAGACCTTGTTCGCGTGCACAGTTTTGTGCAATTTCGTAACCAGCGTCGGCATGCCGCATTACGCCAGTACCTGGGTCATTCCAAAGCACTCGGCTTAGCCGCTGGTCGGCAGCGTCTGTGCCATCGGCAACAATCACCACGCCTGAATGCTGCGAGTAGCCCATGCCAACGCCACCACCATGGTGCAAACTTACCCACGTAGCGCCGCCCGCAGTATTTAGCAGCGCGTTTAATAATGGCCAATCAGAAACTGCGTCAGAACCGTCCAACATGCTTTCGGTTTCGCGGTTCGGGCTGGCAACAGAACCCGAATCAAGGTGATCACGACCAATGACGATGGGCGCTTTAAGTTCGCCGTTTTTAACCATCTGGTTGAAGGCGCGTGCAATGCGCGCGCGGTCTTTTAAACCAATCCAGCAAATACGTGCCGGTAATCCCTGAAAGCTAATACGCTCGCGCGCCATGTCCAGCCAGTTATGCAAATGTGGGTCATCGGGAATCAGTTCTTTTACTTTGGCATCGGTTTTATAGATGTCTTCCGGGTCACCGGATAGCGCCACCCAACGAAACGGTCCAATGCCTTCACAGAACAACGGACGAATATAAGCGGGTACGAAACCTGGGAAGTCAAAGGCATTGTCGACACCCACATCTTTCGCCATTTGACGAATGTTGTTGCCATAATCCAGGGTGGCTGCGCCGCGCTCTTGCAGAGTTAACATAGCGCGCACTTGTACGGCCATCGACTCTTTTGCTGCCTGTACCGTTGCTGTTGCATCGGTTTCTTGACGTGCTTGATAATCAGCAAGGCTCCAACCTTGCGGCAGGTAGCCGTGCAGCGGGTCATGTGCTGAGGTTTGGTCGGTTACAACATCTGGGGTTACACCCCGTTTAACCAGTTCTGCAAACACATCAGCGGCGTTACCAAGTAACCCAACTGAAATGGCACGACCATCACTGCGAGCTTGCTCGAGCAATTCCAGTGCTTGGTCCAATGAGGTTGCTTTGTAATCAAGGTAGCGAGTACGTAAACGAAAATCGATGCGTGTTTCGTCCACTTCCACGGCCAACATACTGTAGCCAGCCATAGTGGCTGCTAATGGCTGCGCACCACCCATGCCGCCTAAGCCACCGGTGACAATCCAACGGCCTTTGGTGGTGCCATTGAAATGCTGGCGCGCCACCGACACAAAGGTTTCATAAGTACCCTGCACAATGCCTTGCGAGCCAATGTATATCCATGAACCCGCTGTCATTTGGCCATACATCATCAGGCCTTGCTTATCGAGCTCGTTAAAATGTTCCCAGTTTGCCCACTGTGGCACAAGGTTTGAATTTGCTATCAGTACTCGCGGCGCGTCTTCATGCGTTGGGAATACCCCCACCGGCTTACCCGACTGCACCAACAGCGTTTCGGTCGGTTTCAGGCGCTCTAATACTTCAACAATCTTGTCATAGGCTTCCCAGCTGCGCGCTGCCCGGCCAATGCCGCCGTACACAACCAATGCTTGTGGGTGCTCAGCAACTTCATCGTCGAGGTTGTTCATAAGCATGCGCTTTGCAGCTTCAATCTGCCAATTGGCAGTCGTGAGCTTGCTGCCGTGATCGGCACGAATTTTTCGACTTTTATCTAAACGAGTAAAACTCATAACCTTTTCCATCCTTACTGCTTATGGCTTAAATGTTAAATGCCCGCCCAGCACAAAGCGTGAGCCTGGGTGGGTGAGAATTGCGTAGGTCACCACGCCCGCGTCACTCCAGGTACGGCGAATAATTCGCAAACATGGTTCGGGCTTGGCTAAGTCCAGCCATTCACAAACTTGAGCGCTCGGCGTGACCGCTTCAATTTGATGACTCGCTTCGGTAAGTGGTGCCGAAGCACTTAAGTATTCATGGGGGGTAATATAGGTAAAATCTTGGCGCAAATAATCGGCAGCCACGGCTGGGTTCACATAACGCTCTTCAACCTGCACCGCCAAGTCATTTTCAAAATGGGTTATTACCGAATAAAACACCGGACTTTCGGGCTCCAGTGCCAATTGTTCGGCAATCTGTAAACTGGCTGGCACTTGTTTCAACACATGCACATGGGCAACGTAATCATGGTTACGGGCACGAATTTCGTCTGCAATATTGCGAATCGCCATGAACGAGGTTTGTGATTTAAGCGGCGCAACATAAGTGCCAGAACCCTTGCTACGAATCACTAGCCCTTCATCGGCGAGTTCTTGCAACGCGCGGCGAGCCGTCATGCGACTTACTTTAAATTGCGTTGCTAGAGCATTCTCAGAGCTTACCGGATGATTTTCCGGCCATTCCCCGGTCGCAATTTTGCTATAAAGATGCTGCTTTATTTTGGAAAATTTCATGGAAATCCTCACTGCAAGTGGCGCTGTCGAGTACTTACTGTCGAGAGTTATTAGATTGTGCTAAAGTGTAGGCATATTGAATTGTATATACAAGTAGTCGCGGGGAAATTTTTATGACAACGCCTTTACAGCGCATTCACAACGTGCGCCTCGCTACCATGACAGACGCCGGTTACGGGCTCATTGACGATGGTGTGGTGGTTTTTGATCAAAGCCAAATTCTTTACGCGGGAGCACGTAGTAAAGCGCCCGAATACCCACAGGCAGAACAGATTGATGGGTACGGTGGGTTGCTGACCCCAGGCTTGATTGATTGCCACACGCACTTAGTCTGGGCTGGCTCGCGTGCCGATGAATTTGCTCAACGTTTGCATGGTGTCAGTTATGCCGATATTGCCGCTCAAGGCGGTGGCATCGCGGCAACTGTCCGCGCAACGCGTGCAGCCACAGAGCAACAATTAGTAGCGGTGACCGAGCCGCGACTAAAAGCCCTGATGCGCGAAGGCGTAACGACCGTTGAAATAAAATCAGGCTACGGTCTTAGTCTTGCTGACGAGCGCAAACAGCTGCGTGCAGCACGGCAACTTGCGGTGCAACACCCAGTAAGCGTTGCAACCACGCTGTTAGCAGCCCATGCCGTTCCCCCCGAGTTCAAAGACCGCGCTGATGCGTACATTGATGAGGTGGTAAATTGCATCATTCCAACGCTTGCCAATGAAGGCTTAGCGGATGCTGTTGATGCATTTTGTGAATCGGTCGGGTTCAGCCCTGCACAAACAGAGCGTGTATTCCAAGCAGCAAAAGCCGCCAATCTGCCCGTTAAGTTGCATGCTGAACAATTAAGTAACCAGCACGGCAGCGCTCTTGCAGCAAGCTATCAGGCGCTTTCGTGTGATCATTTAGAGTACCTTGATGAAGCTGGCGTAAAAGCAATGGCTGCTGCAGGCACAGTGGCTGTTTTGTTACCTGGCGCGTTTTATTTCTTACGTGAAACCAAGCAGCCGCCGCTTGCGCTTTTGCGCGAACACGGTGTACCTATTGCAGTTTCGACAGATGCAAACCCAGGCACGTCGCCAATTCTAAGCCTGCAGTTAATGTTGCAGATGGCCGCAACGTTGTTCCGAATGACACCAGAAGAATGTTTGCGTGGCGTAACCGTGAACGCAGCAAAGGCCCTTGGGCTGAATGACCGCGGCCAGTTACGCGAAGGCTTACGCGCTGATTTGTGTTTATGGAATGTGGATGACCCGGCTGCGCTTACCTATCAGTTTGGAACCAATCCATTGGCGGCATGCTGGCATCAAGGTGCGCGGCGCTGAAATCCATGCAGATAAGCAAGTACTAACTCACTCAGCAATTGAGCGCACGCCATATCGCCGGCTTCACGGCCGGCCGGGTGCAAGCTCGGTGCAGCTTCGGCCAAATGCAGATAGCGGGTGCGCGGCAGACTCGCGAGTTTCTCGACCAAGCTATAAGCATTTGCCACCGGTAATCCATTGAAGTTTATCGCACTAGCAGGAACACCGTGCAGCGCGTCTACGTCAATTTCAACGCCTAGTGGTACGTGCCAAGCTTCGGCTTTTGCCGCCGTTGCCTCAAGCTCTAGAGTCCAATCAGTGCAATAGAGTTCGTGCACGCTGCGATAGGTAAACTCTGCATCAACCAGTTGCTTTAAACTTTCGGCGTTATTTTTCCCTTCATGCAAGCCCACCACGTGATAGTGCGCCAAGGCGCCATCCATATAGGCATAGCTAAAGCCGTTTCCGCTATGGCGACCTTCGCGAGCACGAAAATCAGCATGTGGGTCAAGATTCACCGCTCCAACCGGTTCGCCGGATGCTTGTTGCAAAGCAGTAAGCAACGGGTATGCATTGTTATGCCCGCCACCAATAAGTATCACATCAAAACCGCCTTCAAACAGCGGCAATAGAACTTGACTAACACGCTGGTCTAAACGTTCACAAAGCTCGCGTAGCAGCGCTAACTCGCCGCTGTCCGTGTTACGAAGTGCGTCGCCCTGCTGTTGCAAATCATCGCACTGCACCTGGCCTACCATCAACAATTCATGGTCAGCAATCATCGGATTCGATTGCAACGCCAATAACCCTTTTAGAGCGGCAGAAAACGCATGTTCAGCGCCGCCACGGCCTAAGTTTGCACGTGGCCCAATGGATTCGGGCACGCCGACGATGGCAATGCGTTGACCATTTTCCCACGCCTGCTGGATAGCCTGATGATAGGCATGAACATCAGCAATTTCAGGTAGGCAATTAACGGTTTGACCGAGGCGAACCTCGCCGCTACGTGGTGTTACCCACGCAGCGGAATCTATCGGAGTTAGAAACATAACAGGTTATTCAATATCAAGCGGCTCTGGGGAAATAATGATACCAGTACTGTCCGCATACAAATGGTCTTCGGGTAGGAAGGTTACACCGCCAAAGTTTACCGCAAGGTCCGCTTCACCGACGCCGTCGTTGGCTGCACCAACCGGAATTGAAGCAATCGCCATAACGCCCAAATCGAGCTCGTCGATCGCATCAACGTCACGCACGGCGCCGTAACAAATGATGCCTTCCCAGTCGTTTTCAAACGCTAAGTCAGCTACCGCAATATCAACCAACGCACGACGGGTTGAACCGCCACCATCGATTAACAATACTTTGCCGGTACCTTGCTGCTGCACCACTTCTTCAATGATGCCTTTGTCTTCGAAGCACTTCACGGTGACTAACTGACCGCCGAACGAAACCCGACCGCCGTAATGAATGAACATAGGTTCAACCACATCGACCATGTCAGGGTATAAGTCGCAAAGTTCTGACGTGTTGTATTCCATTGCCGTACTCCATACTGTGACTTAACGTCTTGAATGTTAAGCCACAGTATAGCCCCTTATGCGCAACTGCAAAAGCGACGCGGAGCAAGCGATTACAAAATAAACCGACTTAGGTCTTCGTCTTGTGCAAGTTCGCCTAAATAACGGTCCACATAGGCGCCGTCAATTTCTATCTGTTGGCCTTGTAAGTCACTGGCATTAAATGAAATTTCTTCCATCAGTCGTTCAAGCACTGTGTGTAAACGACGCGCACCAATGTTTTCGGTGGTTTCATTTACCTGAAACGCTATTTCTGCAATTCGTTCAATTCCGTCACGGGTAAAATCTACGCCAACCCCTTCAGTGTCCATTAACGCCTTATATTGGGTGGTCAATGACGCATTCGGTTCGGTCAGAATGCGCACGAAGTCGCCGCTGGTTAGCGCTTGAAGTTCGACGCGTATCGGCAATCGCCCTTGCAATTCCGGAATCAAATCAGAAGGCTTTGACATCTGAAATGCGCCCGAAGCAATAAACAAGATATGGTCGGTTTTTACCATGCCGTGCTTGGTTGAAACTGTGGTGCCTTCAACCAATGGCAGCAAGTCACGTTGCACACCTTCGCGCGATACATCAGGGCCTGACACATCGCCACGCTTACAAATTTTGTCAATTTCATCCAGGAACACGATGCCGTTTTGCTCAACCGAATGCAGCGCTTGTTCCTTGATGTCTTCTGGGTTCAGCATTTTGCCCGCTTCTTCTTCAATCAAGTGCTTAAATGCATCTTTGATTTTCATTTTCTTCGGTTTCGATTTGCCGCTACCGAGGTTCTGGAACATGCTCTGTAATTGCGAGGTCATTTCTTCCATGCCCGGCGGCGCCATAATCTCCACACCCATTTGGGCGGCACTAATTTCTATTTCAATTTCTTTGTCGTCCAACTGCCCTTCGCGCAGTTTCTTGCGAAACACTTGGCGGGTATTCGACTGTTCACGCGGCTGATCCTGCTCGTCTGCCCAACCCGCTTTCTGAGCGGGTGGTAACAAGGCATCCAAAATACGTTCTTCGGCTGCATCTTCGGCACGATGACGTACTTTTTGCATCATTTGCTCACGAGTTTGCTTTACCGCGGTGTCGGTCAGATCACGAATTATCGACTCAATTTCTTTACCAACATAGCCAACTTCTGTGAATTTCGTGGCTTCTACTTTAATGAATGGCGCGTTTGCTAGTTTCGCTAGGCGGCGTGCGATTTCCGTTTTACCCACACCAGTCGGGCCAATCATCAAGATGTTTTTTGGCGTTACTTCCTGGCGTAACTCATCATTCAATTGCATTCTGCGCCAGCGATTGCGCAATGCAACAGCAACGGCTTTTTTGGCATCGTTCTGGCCAATAATGTGGCGATTCAGTTCATCAACAATTTCACGGGGGGTCATATCAGACATTGCTTACTGACTCCTGTTCTTCAATAGTTTGGAAACTGTTGGTGTAGACACAAATGTCACCTGCAATGGTCAGGGCTTTTTCAACAATCTCACGTGCGCTTAAATCGGTGTTTTCCAGTAAAGCCGTTGCCGCTGACTGGGCATACGGGCCACCCGAGCCAATCGCGATCAGGTCGTGCTCAGGCTGCACCACGTCGCCATTACCGGTAATAATTAGGGAAGTGTGTTTATCTGCCACGGCTAATAACGCCTCAAGCCGACGCAAAGCGCGGTCAGTGCGCCAGTCTTTGGCTAATTCGACCGCAGCACGCATTAAGTTGCCTTGGTGTGCTTCAAGTTTCTTTTCAAAGCGTTCGAATAAGGTGAAGGCATCCGCAGTACCACCGGCAAACCCGGCCAATACTTGGTTGTTATATAGGCGTCGCACCTTGCGTGCATTGCCTTTCATGACAGTGTTGCCAAGTGAAACTTGGCCATCGCCACCGATGACAACTTTGTCACCGCGACGGACAGATACGATAGTAGTCACAAATACGTCCTCTTGGTTGCTATGCTCCAGTTATGAGGCCGTATTTGTGAAATTCAATGGGGGCAGGGTTAATTCCAGTTCCAAATTTGGCAACCATGAATGTTGCCGCGCTCAAGCTTATGGCGATCGCGCTCGGCTTCGCGTTTGGTTACATAGGGGCCTAATACGACACGGTGCCAGACGCCGTTACCGCCATCAGTAGTGCGAATTAATGACTCAAGCCCAATCATGGCAATCATTGCACGCATTTGTTCCGCATCACTTAAGTTACGGAACGAGCCGCACTGCATCAGTTTAGGCGGACCAATTTCGCGCTCAGGCACATCCACAATCACTTCCTGATTTTCCAGCACGTCTGGGTATTGGTAACGCTCTTCTGGCATATCGGGTATGGGTTTAATTTCTTGCTGCAGCTGCTTTTCTGGCACATCCGTGACGACTGGCGCCGGATCAGTTTGATTGGATTTACCGGAAATAGTCACCAGAAACCAAACAAACCCTGCAACCAAAGCTACAGCCAACAGCACAACCCACCACGATACTGCGGGCTTTGCGGCTTTCTTGCTCTGTTTTTTAGGCGGTGTACGTTTTGGTGGACGTTTCCGATTTGCGTAATCCATGCTTACATCTTCTCGAGCGTTGGAATGCCTAATAAATCAAGACCTTGGCGCAATGTCTTCGCGGTAAGTGCAGCGAGCTTCAAGCGGCTTTGGCGTAAGTGTTCATCTTCGGTTTGCAGAATCGGGCACGCTTCGTAAAAGCTTGAGAACGCGCCAGCAACATCATACAGGTAACCACACAAAAAGTGTGGCATGGCTTTATCGGACACGTTATGTATCACTTCGTTAAAGCGCACAAGAATATTCGCCAGCGCGATTTCACGCTCGTCATTCAAACTAAATTCACCGCTGATATTATCTGGGTTTACCCCAGCTTTACCAAAAATACTGTTCACACGTGTAAACGCATAGAGCAGATAAGGCGCGGTGTTGCCTTCAAAGCTGAGCATGGTGTCCCAGTCAAAAATGTAATCACTGGTGCGGTTCTTAGATAGGTCAGCATACTTCACTGAGCTAATACCAACCACCTTTGCCACATGGGCCTGCTCTTCGGCACTCAGTGATGTGTTCTTACGTTGCACTTGTTCCAGCGCGCGTTTTTCTGCTTCATCGAGTAAGTCGGCAAGCTTGGTTACGCCGCCGTCACGGCTCTTGTACGGCCGCCCGTCTTTGCCCATCACCGTGCCAAAACCATAATGGTCCATTTGCAAATCTTCACGGGCAAAGCCTGCTTTTTTGGCGAGCGTGAAAATCTGCTGGAAATGCAACCCTTGACGCTGATCGACAAAGTAAATCAAATGGTCGCCTTTAAGTACGTTCTGGCGATAACGCACTGCGGCTAAATCGGTCGTGGCATACAAATAACCACCGCCAGACTTTTGCACGATAACCGGCAATGACTCACCATCTTTATTCTTAAATTCATCTAAAAATACGCACTGTGCACCTTGATCTTCAACCAAGAGGCCTTGTGTCTTTAAGTCTTCAACCACTTGCGCTAAGTCATCGTTATAAGCGCTCTCGGCCATAACATCTGCACGTGTCAGTTTCACTCCAAGGCGATCGTACACTTCCTGACAATGGCTCAGGGACACATCAATAAACTGTTGCCATAGCGCCCGGCACTTCGGTTCGCCGGATTGCAGCGCAACCACAAGCTCACGCGCTCGCTTTGCAAACTCTTCGCTTTCATCAAAACGTTTTTTTGCGGCTTTATAGAAGGTTTCTAAGTTACTCAACTCCATGTCCAGTTCGGCATTGTCGAGTTCTTCCATATGCGCCAGCAACATACCAAACTGCGTACCCCAGTCACCCACGTGATTCTGGCGAATCACCTTGTGGCCAAGCAGTTCTTTAACGCGGGCAACCGCATCGCCAATAATGGCTGAGCGCAAATGGCCCACGTGCATTTCTTTGGCAAGGTTGGGTGACGAATAGTCGATAACCACAGTTTGAGTTTCGGCAGCTGGCTGCACGCCCACATGGGCATCGGTGTAGGCATGTTCAAGCTGATCAATCAGCTGTTGCTGACTGATCGTGAAATTGATAAAGCCCGGCCCGGCAATTTCTGTTTTGGCCACAAGGCTGTTTGCAGGCAACGCACCGATTAACGCTTCTGCCAACGCGCGTGGATTCATTTTGGCGGGCTTAGCCAGCATTAACGCGAGGTTGGTGGCAAAATCGCCATGGCTTTTATCGCGGGGGCGGTCTAGCTGAATCCGAGCGTGCACGTCATTCGGCAACGTGCCTTGTTGTTGCAGGGTGGCCACGGCGGTGGCAAGTAAGGATTCCAGCTGTTCTTTCATTGAGTTTTAAACCTTAAAGCGATATTAGCTATTGGATACTAGTAAGGGCGCTGCAGTCATTTTAGCTAATATCTGATAGCTAACGGCTGATAGCGCATTTGCTCGTTATTTTATCTGTTTTTTCGGACTAACTGAAGTCTTGTGGGTCGATGTCTAGCGACCAACGTACTTTTCGTAACTCCGGTAGCTTTTCTAAGTGGGGCAATACGTAGCGCAATAATTGCGCGCGTAAGCCGCGTTGCTCGGTTTGTAGCAGCAATTGATAACGGTAGCGCCCGGCGCGACGTTCCATCACCGCAGGTATTGGGCCGAGTACAATCACATCATCACGCACAGGAAATAGCTTTGCAATGCTTTCTAAAGCGGCAATAACCGCTTCGCTATTATTTGCTTCAGCGCGAAATAAAGCATGCTGACTGAATGGCGGCAAGTGCGTTAGTTGCCGCTCCCGCAATGCCGTTTCTGCAAAGTGGCTGTAGCCGTTGTTAATCAAATCTTGAATCAATTCATGTTCAGGGTGGTGCGTTTGCAGCACGACAGTACCCGGTTTACTTGCACGCCCAGCACGGCCCGCAACTTGAGTGAACATTTGTCCGAGTCGCTCCGCCGCACGAAAATCAGCACTGTAAAGCGCCCCATCGACATCAAGTAACGCGGCCAAGGTGACATCAGGAAAGTGGTGCCCTTTGGCCAGCATCTGGGTGCCCACCAAAATCGGATATTTATTATCCCGCGCGTCTTCCAGGTGCTGTTGCAAGCTTCCTTTCTTGCGGGTGCTGTCGCGGTCGATACGCAATACTGGATAGTCAGGAAACTTCTCGTGCAGGGTTTGTTCCAACTGCTCGGTGCCAACACCGCGACCAATGAGCTGGGTCGAACCGCAGTCATGGCACTGTCTTGGAATTGGCTGCTGCGCGCCGCAATGATGACATTGTAATTGGCGCTTGCCTTGATGCACCGTGTAATAAGCATCACAGCGTCGACACTGCGCCAACCAACCGCATTCATGACACAACAGAGCGGGCGCAAAACCGCGCCGATTTAAAAACAATAAAACCTGCTGACCGGCCTTGAGATGCTCACCCATCAGTTGAATCAATGGCTGTGACAGCCCCGCTTTTAGCGGCAGATTTTTAATATCCATCAGCACATGCTTGGCGGCGATTGCTTGCCCAGCGCGCTGGCTCAATTGCAGGTGCGCATAACGCTTATTCAATGCATTATTCAGGCTTTCTAGCGACGGCGTAGCTGTACCTAAAATTACTGGCACTTGTTCTTCATGACCGCGCATTACAGCAATGTCTCTGGCGTGATAGCGAAAGCCATCTTGCTGCTTAAGCGAGCCATCATGCTCTTCATCGACAATAATCATGCCCAACGCTTTGCAGGGTGTGAATATTGCCGAACGCGTACCAATAATAATGGCCGCACTGCCAGCGCGCGCATCAAGCCATGCGTCAAGGCGTTCGCGATCGCTCAGGGCCGAGTGCAACATCACTACAGGCACTGCAAATCGCTTTTGGAAGCGACGCAATGTTTGTGGCGTCAGACCAATTTCCGGCACCAACACCAACACTTGTTTGCCGCGGCGCAGAACGTCTGCCATGGCTTGCAAATAAACTTCGGTTTTTCCGCTGCCGGTTACCCCTTGCAGTAAATACGTTTGCGCCTGCTTGGCCGCGCCGATTGCTGCCACTGCAAGCGCTTGCTCAGGGTTCAACTGCAACGGTTCAGCTGCAATTTCAAACTGCCAACTTTGTGCTGCAGCGGGAATGTGCTCAACCGCTTCAACCCAGCCTTTTTCTTGCAGCGCTTTGAGTGCCGACGGCGAGTACTCTTGCATGCGAATATCGCGACTCAGCAATGCGCTTTGTTGCAATGCCGCCAACAAACGCTGTTGCTGCACCGCGCGTTTTAAATCATTCAGCGCAACTGCAGCACCCTGCTCTGTGACTTGGTAACGGGTTGTGGCTTGGTAACTGGCGCGCTCGCCTTGGCGTAACAATACGGGTAAGGCATTTTGAATCACGTCGCCCAAGGAGTGATGATAATAGTCAGACGCCCAATTCAAGAGTTGCCACATGGGTGCCGGCCATACGGCATGCTCATCGATAACTTCAATAACGGCTTTGCGCTGGTAGCTATCATCAGGCGCACTGGCCTCACCCACGCAAACGCCAACCAGCTCACGTTTGCCAAACGGCACACGCACACGAGCCCCCACCGCAGGTAGGGTCTCACTGTCATAGTCAAAGAGGCGCGGCAATGGAACGGGCAGCGCGATTTGGATAATAAATGCCATGCGCCAGAGTTTACCGCGTTAATCGCTGATCGTTAATCGTTAATCGTTATTCGTTATTGGTTACTAACGAAGAACGGCGTTAATCCTTCATATAATTTTTGGGTAACGCGATGCGGGCGGCGCCAGAAGCTACTGCGGCTTCCGCTACTGCGCGTGAAACGCGCGTACGCAAACGCGGGTCAAGTGGTTTTGGGATGATGTATTCAGTGCCAAATTCCAGTTTATCGACGCCTGCAGCTTTCAAAACCGCCTCTGGAACAGGTTCTTTTGCCAAGGTGCGAATTGCTTCAACAGCGGCAAGTTTCATCTCGTCGTTAATGGCTTTTGCACGAACATCCAGCGCACCGCGGAAAATAAACGGGAAGCACAATACGTTATTCACTTGGTTTGGATAATCTGAACGGCCGGTTGCCATGATTAAATCGTCGCGTACCGCCAGGGCAAGCTCTGGTTTAATTTCCGGATCAGGGTTCGAGCAGGCGAAAACAATTGGCTTCGCGGCCATCAGTTTTAACGCATCTGGTGACAACAGGTTAGGCCCCGACACACCAACAAACACATCGGCTTCTGTGATCACTTCTTCAAGTGTGCGCTTATCGGTGTTGTTGGCAAATAATGCTTTGTATTCGTTCAGGTCTTCCCGGCGAGTATGAATCACGCCTTTGGAATCCAGCATATAAATATGTTCGCGTTGCGCACCGCATTTAATCAGCAATTCCATGCATGCAATTGCCGCAGCGCCAGCACCTAGACAAACGATTTGAGCTTTGCGTAAATCTTTGCCCTGAATCTCCAACGCATTCAAAAGGCCAGCCGCAGTTACGATGGCAGTACCATGTTGATCGTCATGGAAAATTGGCACTTCGCAACGCTCAATCAGCGCTTGTTCAATTTCAAAACATTCAGGGGCTTTAATGTCTTCGAGGTTTACACCCCCGAAACTGTCCGCAATGTTGGCCACGGTATTAATAAAGTCTTGGGTAGTGCGATGGGTTACTTCGATATCAATCGAATCAAGCCCCGCAAAGCGCTTAAACAGTAACGCCTTGCCTTCCATAACGGGCTTGGAGGCCATGGGGCCGAGATTACCTAATCCGAGTATCGCCGTACCGTTAGAGATAACCGCGACCATATTGCCTTTAGCGGTGTACTTATAAACATCGTCAGGGTTTTCGGCAATGGCTCGAACCGGCTCAGCTACGCCCGGACTATACGCTAACGCCAAGTCTTTGCTGGTTTCAGCTGGCTTGGTCAATTCAATACTGATTTTTCCAGGGGTTGGATACGCGTGATAATCCAAAGCTTGCTTGCGAAAGTCGGTCATAATATGAGCATACCTATTTTAGATATAGAGAAAACAGGAATAGAGAAAATAACGTCTATGAATACTCCACATTGTAGAGGGAATCCACTCAATAAGACATCTTACCTGATAATAGCTTATTAAAAGCTTTGAAGATTTTGGATTGTATAAATTGACACCATCGGTTTTTTCAATGAAACCGCTGGCTAGAGGGAAAGTTGGAAATAAAAAAGGCGCCTTCTGGCGCCTTTCTTGTAAATCTGTGCAGAAACGTCTGAATTAAGACTCTTTCTTGCCACCCAACACTGCGAAACGCTTGTTGAATTTTTCGATACGACCGCCAGTATCCATAATACGCTGCTTACCAGTGTAGAATGGGTGACACTCTGAACATACGTCCAAGTGCAACTCGCCGCCTTTGGTTGAATTGGTCACAAAAGAATGACCACAAGAGCATGATACGCTCAGCTCAACATATTCTGGATGAATACCTGCTTTCATGGGATTACCTCGTTAGGCTGCATCGCCATCCGATCTATTGCCGGATACCATACAAATTGTGTTTAAAAAATGCGTTGCTTTATTAATCAACGCAGCAAATTAGGGCGCGAATTATAAGCGCCAAGGGCTTTAAGATCAAGAGCGTTGATCGTTATTCGTGCGCTTCGCTGTTCGTCCGTTCGGCTGCGCCTCACTATTCGTTAATCATTTACGAACAGCGCGAAGCGCGCACGAACAGCGAAGCGCACGAAACACGAACAACGAATTATGTATTTTTATTCTTGTTTTATGAATTTATATGCACTATTATTCAGCCAAGTTATTTCTTAAATGGTTGAGTGAGTTTTTTAGTGGAGCACAGCAATACAATACCGTGTGCAGTATTTGGCGCAAGTGGCTACAGTGGCGTTGAGCTAGTGTGGCTGCTGCATAACCATCCACAATTCACACTTATCCATGCATTTTCTTCTAGCGCACGTGAAGAAGCAGAGCCTATTGCTAGTTTGTATCCCCAGTTAACGGGACAGCTTGATGTCATTCTGCAACCTTGGCACTCGGATTTGCTGAGCCAACTCGCTCAGCAAGTTCGAGTGGTTTTTTTAGCGCTGCCCCATGAAGCAAGCGCACAGCTTGCCCCCCAATTAATTAAAGCTGGATTGGTTGTATTTGATCTTTCCGGTGCTTTTCGCTTAAACGATAACGCTGTGCATGAACAGGCCTACGGCTTTAAGCGCGCACCCGACACGCCCAAACATATACCTTATGGTTTAGCGGAATGGACTCAGTTGCAGGGCTCCGAACAGCTCATTGCGGTGCCCGGCTGCTACCCAACGGTTGCCGCACTTGCGTTAAAACCGGTGATGGAATTTATCCAAGGTACGCCCATTGTGAATGCCGTTAGTGGGGTTTCGGGTGCCGGACGAAAAGCCGCGGCTCACACCAGTTTTTGTGAGGTGAGTCTGGCTGCCTACGCCGTTGCACAACACCGGCATCAACCTGAAATTGCACAAAGCATTGGGAGTGATGTGCTATTCGTGCCCCATCTAGGCAATTTTAAGCGGGGTATTTTAGCCACCATTTATGCACAGTTAGCAACCGATGTAACCGAGCAGATGGTTGAGCAAGCTTTGCGAACCGCCTATGCGGCGCATCCGCTCGTGCGCCTACGGCAGCAACCACCGGCTATTAATGACGTTGTGGGCACCGCATTTTGTGACATTCATGCCGTTGTTCATGGCCAGCAGCTTATTCTGTGCGCCGCTATTGATAACTTGCTCAAAGGCGCCGCAGCACAGGCGGTTCAGCTGGCCAACAATTATTTTAAATTACCAGCAACCTTAGGCCTGACCTCGCGCGGGGGTGTGGTATGAACACGCTCGTGCTCAAACTAGGTGGGCGTGTGCTGCAAAACGCGAAGAATCTTTCGGCATTGCTCAGCACAGTGCAGCAACTTGCCCAATTGCGCCCGCTGGTACTGGTGCACGGTGGTGGCGACCAAGTTGAACAGTTGTTGCTGCAGTTGGGGCATACCAGCTTAAAAGTTGACGGACAACGCATCACACCTGCTGCGCAGATGCCAATTGTTGCGGGTGTTCTGGCGGGTGATATTAACTCGCAGTTGGTTTCGCTTGCACAACAGCACCAATTGAGTGCGGTAGGCCTTACCTTAGCCGACGGACAATCTGTACGCTGTGATATTGATAGTAGCCGCGGTGCGGTCGGCGTGCCCTACCCAAACAATGCGACATTGCTGACGCTGCTATTAGCTCATAACTATGTACCCATTTTGAGTTCTATCGGCGTATCGGCTGACGGCCAGCGCCTTAACGTCAATGCAGACCTTGCTGCAGCTGCTGTCGCACAATTGCTGGACGCTGACTTAGTGTTACTCACCGATGTACCCGGAATTTTGGATAAACACGGTGCGCTCATTAACAGTATCTCTATCGATCAAGCCGACGCACTGATTGCCGACGGCACAGTGCGCGATGGCATGCTGGTCAAACTCAACGCTGCGGTTCAAGCCGCGCAAGCATCGCGACGAAGCATCGCGGTGGCCGGCTGGCAAAATGCCAAAGCGCTAACCCGATTGGCACAGGGTAAAGCAGCCGGAACCCGCATCCACCTCTAAGTAGCCGCTGATTACCATTTTCTTTTATTAGGTTATTAAACAGATGAACGATTTACTTCAATTGCAGGATCTTAATCCGCAACAAGCTACAGATTTATTGCAGCGGGCGCAGTCTATGAAACAACGTCCAGCCGCTTGGTCTACTTATTTGCAAGGCAAAAGTATTGCCCTGCTGTTCGAAAAGCCATCGCTACGCACTCGCGCCAGCTTTGCTGCAGGCATTAATCGGCTTGGCGGCCACAGTATTTATCTTGATGCCCAGCATTTGATTGGCGAACGCGAGCCCGCGAGTGACGTTGGTGCGAACCTAGCGCTGTGGCATGACGCCATTGTGGCGCGGGTTTATTCGCAAGACACACTGACAGAGTTGGCGCAGGCTTCGAATAAACCTGTGATTAACGCACTGAGTGATCGCTGTCACCCTTGCCAGGCTTTAGCTGACTTGCTCACCCTGCAAGAGCAATTTGACGACTTAAGCAAGGTGCATTTAACTTACATTGGTGATGGTAACAATGTGTGCCAGGCCTTAATAGCCGGCGCTGCGCTAGTGGGTATGTCACTGCAGGTTGTAACGCCGCCGGGTTATGAGCCGGATGCCGAGAAATTGCAGGCAGCACAGCAATTAGCGCAACAAACGGGGGCGCAGATCACGGTGTTGCATAACTTAGCCGAATTGCAACCAACCGATGCCATTTACACCGATACCTGGTTCTCCATGGGGCAAACGCGAGACAACAATGCGGTGATGCATGACTTTGCGCCCTATCAAGTGAACAACGATTTAATGCAACGCCTTGGTGCTAAATTCTTTATGCATTGCTTGCCGGCTTCGCGTGGGCGGGAAGTTACCACTGAAGTGATTGATGGTGCCGGTAGCTTAGTGCTGCACCAAGCAGAAAATAGGCTACACGCCCAAAACGCTATTTTAGTTACTTTATTTGAAGGAGATCACGCATGAGTAAGTCGGTTAACAAAGTTGTTTTAGCTTACTCAGGTGGCTTGGACACCTCAGCTATCGTGCCGTGGCTGAAAGAAAATTACGACTGTGAAGTGGTTGCGTTTGTGGCGGATGTCGGCCAAGGCGATGATGAACTGATTGGGGTTGAAGAAAAAGCCATAGCCTCGGGCGCCAGCAGTTGCCATATCGTTGACTTGAAAGATAAGTTTGCCCGCGAGGTAATTTACCCAACGCTAAAAACCGGCGCAATTTATGAGGGGCAATACCTACTAGGAACAGCGCTAGCACGCCCTATTATTGCTGAAGCTCAAGTTGCGGTAGCCCGTCAAGTGGGTGCTGATGCACTGGCACATGGCTGTACCGGTAAGGGTAACGATCAAGTTCGCTTCGAGTCTGCCTTTGCTGCCTTAGCCCCTGAACTTACGGTGATAGCCCCATGGCGCGAATGGCACATGCGCTCACGCCCGCAACTCTTGGCTTATTTGGCCGAGCGCAATATTCCTTGCAGTGCATCGGCGACCAAAATTTACAGTCGCGATGCCAACCTTTGGCATATTTCTACCGAAGGCGGTGAATTGGAAGACCCATGGAACGAGCCAACCGAACAGGTATGGACGTGGACCGTTGCACCTGAGCAAGCACCAGACCAGGCGGAATACCTCAAACTTTCTTTTGTACGAGGCGAGTTGACCCTAATTAATGATAAGCCGTTTGAGCCGGTTGACGCTATTTTGCACCTAAACCAGATAGCTGGCGCGCATGGTGTCGGTCGATTAGATATGGTGGAAAATCGTTTGGTTGGCATGAAGTCGCGGGGCTGTTATGAAACGCCTGCCGGTGAAGTGCTCTATGCAGCCTTGCAAGGTTTAGAAAGCTTGGTGCTTGATCGCACCACGCAAGATTATCGCATTCGTTTAGGCAATGAGTTCGCCCAACTGATGTATGACGGTCGCTGGTTTACACCGCTCAAAGACATCATGCTGGCTGCTGCAACCAAAGCTGCCGAACCTCTGACTGGTGACATTGTGGTGAAGCTTTACAAAGGGTGCGTTACTGTCACTCAAAAGCGCTCACCAAACAGTCTATACTCCAATGCATTCGCAACTTTTGACGAAGATGACGTGTACAACCAGCAACATGCTGAAGGCTTTATTCGCCTCTACAGCTTGGCCAGCCGCATCCGTGCTTTGCATGCGCATACTGACGGCGGCAAGGAGTAAACCATGAGTTTATGGGGTGGACGGTTCAGTCAGCCGAGCGCTGCTGAATTTAAACAATTTAACGACTCACTGCGGTTCGACTATGTGCTGGCGCCGTTTGATATTCAGGCGTCAAAAGCTTGGGCCGGCGCGCTACAAACTGCCGGGCTCATTTCAACGGAGGAAAACCAACAGTTGCAGCAAGCCCTGAGCGCGTTGGCCAAGGCCGTTGCTGCGGAACCGGAATTACCGTTGCAAACAGACGCGGAAGACATTCACAGCTGGGTAGAATCACAACTGATTGCAAGCATAGGTACTACAGCCAAAAAGCTGCATACCGGACGCAGTCGCAACGATCTTGTGGCAACCGATTTACGCCTGTTCTGTAAACAGTTTGCTGAGCACCTGATCAAGGCAAATTTGGCCGCCATTGAAAACTTGCTCATCTTTGCTGAGCAGCATACGGATGCCATGTTACCCGGGTACACCCATCTACAGCGGGCACAGCCGATTGTGGCGGGACACTGGGCCATGGCCTACGTCAGCATGTTTCAGCGTGATGTGAGTCGGCTGCGTGAAGCAGTGCGCCGCATGGATGTTAGCCCTCTGGGCAGTGGGGCGTTAGCGGGTACTACCGCAGCGATTAATCGCGAAACCCTCGCCCATGAACTCGGGTTTCGGTATGCCAGTGAAAACAGCCTCGACGGGGTGTCGGATCGTGACTTCGTGCTCGACCTCTTGAACGCTGCCAGCACTGGTATGATTCATTTATCACGCCTGGCTGAAGACGTTATTTTTTATTGCTCCGGTGAATCTGGCTGCTTCAGCATGAGTGATCGCATCAGTAGCGGCTCATCGTTGATGCCGCAAAAGAAAAACCCCGACTTGTTTGAGTTGCTGCGCGGTAAAACAGGCCGTGTACTCGGCCATCAACATGCCATGCAAGTAACCCTAAAAGGCCTGCCGCTGGCCTATAACAAAGACATGCAAGAAGACAAAGAGGGCCTATTTGATGCCCTGCACAGTTACTTGCAATGCCTGCAAATGCTCGCATTCGCGGTGCCAGAACTCACCGTGAACCGTGAGCATGCTGCACTGCAGGCAGCTTTGGGCTACAGCAACGCCACCGAATTGGCCGATTACTTGGTTAGCAAGGGCGTTGCTTTTCGCGACGCACATCATATGACCGGTACCTTGGTGGTGAACGCGCAACAACTTGGTATCGCCCTGGAGCAGCTTACGCTGGAGCAGTTTCAACAGGTGTGCCCGGCTATCGATGCGGACGTGTATGCCAGCTTGGATTTGCAGTATGGATTAAATCAACGCCAAGCCATGGGCGGCACGGCACCTAAGGCCGTAAAAGTTGCCGTAAAGCACGCGCAAGACTGGTTGCACGCGGCCGAAGCCGCCAGTAAACATGTACGCCAAGCGCGTTTAAGTGATGCAGATAAAATTTGCGAACTGATTGCGTACTGGGCTGATCAAGGCGAAAACCTGCCGCGTGATAAAGCCGATGTGCTGCAAGCTATTCAAAGTTTTGCCGTGGCCGAAATCAATGACGAGGTAGTCGGCTGTGCGGCATTGTATGTGTACAGCACTGGCTTGGCTGAAATTCGCAGTCTTGGCTTATTTAAGAATGCTCAAGGCAAAGGTTTAGGCGCTGAACTGGTGGCATTTTTGCTTTGGAAAGCACGTGAACTGGGCATTGCCCGGACTATTGTACTGACCCGGGTACCGGAGTTTTTTGGCAAATTGAACTTCCGCATTACGCTGAAAGAAAAGCTGCCCGAGAAAGTCATGAAGGACTGTGAATTGTGCCCACGTAAGGACAACTGCGACGAAACGGCACTGGAATATCTGCTGTAGGGTTTCCTACAGCAGTGTTTTACTTATTCGGCCTCGTCGAACTCAGCGTCGTCTGGAATCGGCAGGCCACGGCGCGTTAACTCTTCGCGCACGGCTTTGGGGATTTTGTTGGGGTTGTCTTTACGCAAGTCATCATCGGTTGGCAGCGGCTGCCCGGTGAACGCATGCAAAAAAGCTTCACAAAGCAATTCGCTATTGGTTGCATGGCGTAAGTTTTTAATTTGCCGACGGGTGCGCTCGTCGGTCAGCACCTTAAGCACGCGTGTTGGAATCGACACGGTTATTTTTTTCACGTGCTCACTTTTTTTACCGTGTTCCACATACGGGTAGATGTAATCGCCGTCCCATTCCATACTGCGCCCCTTTACTTGCTAAGTGTTGCTGCGTAACTAAAAAACCCTGCACAATGTGGTGAATTGTACTGCCGAATTTGGCGCAGTCAACTTTATACGCATAGCTGTCTATACGTCTTTTTGTGCTAACCTTGCGTAATGGCGCTTTATTGGCACAAAAACGCACCGTATAATCAACCTATTAATTACGTTTCTTACAGGAGAACGCACGCGCATCATGACGGTTGAGGTTCAAGTTACCCCAGAGCAAATCCAAGCCGTGGCCGATACGGTTCAGGTTCACAAATTTGGTGGCAGCAGCTTGGCTGATGCTTATTGTTACCGTCGTGTGGCACGTATCGTTACCGAATATGCCGGCGCCAGCGATCTGGTCGTAGTTTCGGCAGCGGGTGACACCACCAACCGTATTCTTGCGATTATTGACGCGAAAGCAGACGACAAGGGTGTTGCTGAGGTTCTGCTAAAACAACTCGAAAAGTATCAGCAAGGCCTGATTCATGAACTGCTCAACGGTGACGTGCAAGCGCGTGTGTTGCAACAATCGCAAGCCGACTTTAAGCGTTGGTACGCGTGGTTAAACGATCAGGAAGAAATTAAACGTCGCCCAGAATTGCTCTCGTATGGCGAATTATGGAGTGCACGTTTATTATCCGCGTTGCTCGAGCAGCAAGGCGTAACTGCAGACTACATTGATGCCCGCACGTTTTTAGTTGCCGATGACGCCCCTGAACCACACATTCGCGTTGACGTATCCCGCGCCGGTTTACTCAACCGCATTGCGCCACACCCTGGCACACGCTTCATTGTTACTGGTTTCATTTGTGCCGACCCTGACGGTAATTCACTTATTCTAGGCCGCAACGGCAGTGACTACTCCGCCACCCTGGTTGGCAGCCTGATTGACTCGAAGCAAGTGACCATTTGGAAAGACGTTGCCGGCGTTTACTCCGCTGACCCACGTAAAGTTGAACGGGTGGTCAGCTTACCAACCATTGATTGGCAAGAAGCCGAAGAACTGGCGCGCTTGGGTAGCCCCGTTTTACACCCGCGAACCTTCCAACCGGTTAACCGCGAGCGCATGGTAATTGCCGTGCGCTCCAGTTTGAAAGTCGAAAATCAGCAAACACGCATTGGCCAATACGAAGACTCCGAGCCGAAAGGCAAAGTACTCACATCACTTGCGGATGTGGTGCTGTTTCGGGTCGATTTGGGTGATCCACAATTGGTTGAGCAGTTTGAGAACCTCGAGCTAACGCCGTTGATCAGCTGGAATGAAGTCGCCCAGCACCACGCCTACTATGCCTACCACCAAAACCATTTAGAATTTATGGAGCGGTGGCTGGAGCAAGTCGATAAAGCGGACCATGTGGTGCAAATGGCAGGGTACTCGATGATTGCGCTGGTTGGCGCACGCATTCAGGAAACCGACCAATACGGAACCTTTAAAACCGAACTGAGCGCGCAGAATTTACGCCGCTTGGCTTTTTCGCCCGACAGCAACTCGGTTATTGCGATTTTGGAGCAAAAGCTCGATAACCGCTTATTGAACCGTTTACACAGTCAGCTCTTTAATTATCGCCGTAGCTTGGGCGTGTTGGTGGTTGGCCGCGGTAACATTGGTAGCGCTTGGCTTTCGCTGTACCGTCGCTTACGTGAGCGGATTAACGAGCAAATGGACGTGCGCATTATTGGCATCTTGAACTCAACCCGTATGTGGCTCGACTACAACGGCGTTGAATTGGATGACTGGGAGGCCAGTTTTGATAAATTTGCACGCCCGTATGAGCTAAGCCAACTGATTCCAGAGCTACCGAACGCGCCGTATGATGAGTTGGTGATGCTTGATTTAACCGACTCCGTTGGGGTTGCTCAGCTGTATCCGAGCTTCTTTGCCAACGGATTACATATTATCAGCGCCAACAAACGCGCAGGTGCATCCGGTGAATCGCAATATCAGGAAATACGCACTATCCAGCGCGAGTACGAACGCGAGTGGTATTACAACACCACGGTAGGCGCCGGTTTGCCGTTAAATTATGCGTTGAATGACTTGCGCAACTCAGGCGACACCATTCGCAGTATTTCCGGTATTTTCTCGGGCACCATGAGTTGGCTGTTTGAAAACTTTAACGCTGACGTAAAATTCAGTGACTTGGTGCGCGAAGCGAAAATGCGAGGCTTAAGCGAACCTGATCCGCGTGAAGATTTAACCTGCCAGGATATTGTGCGTAAGTTGCTTATTTTGGCACGCGAAATTGGCTTAAAGCTGGACTGGAAAGACATTGACGTTGAGAGTCTGCTGCCCGAGCAGCTTGAAGATATTCCGCTGGAGCAGTTTATGCAGCGCTTGCCTGAACTCGATGACGCCATGCATCACTTGTATCTGGATGCACAGCAAACCGGCAAAGTGCCGCGGTTGCTCGCCAGTTTCGCAGTGCAAGAGAATGATCAGGTGCGCGCTCGGGTTGGTATCGAATATATCCCAGAAGGCGATATGCTCGCCAACCTGATTCCAGGTGAGAATATTTTTGTCATTTATACCGATTGGTATCACGAAATGCCACTGGTTATTAGCGGCCCTGGTGCAGGTAAAGAAGTGACCGCAGGCGGTGTGCAATCTGACTTGAACCAGTTGCTGAGTCGCCTCAGCAACCGGCATCAAGGTTAATTACGCACGGGCTTCCAACGCTTAGAATATGGAATCGTCTTCGGAGAAAATATCCTTTGAAGACGATTTTTCGTCTGCGTATTCAGTCGGTGCGGTACCCGGCAAGAAGTACTCAAAACGCGTGGTGTAATCACTCTTACGACTCAGCTTGCCGGTTTCTAAATCAATGCGTGCCATGACCAAACCTGGCGGCACTTGAAACGGCTCAATGGTGGCATCTTCAAGCGCGGTTTCCATGTAATTTATCCACATTGGCAATGCCGTTTTTGCGCCGCCTTCCGCGCCGCTGATTGGCTGTTCGCTGCTATCCAGATTTTCATTCATGGTGGTGCTACCCAGCGCGCGTTCTAAGTTATCAAACCCGACCCACGCTGTTGTCACCAAGCCACTAACGAACCCTGAGAACCAGGTATCTTTACTGTCGTTGGTGGTACCGGTTTTGCCAACAATGTTGCGACCCGCTAAATCAATAATGGGTTTCGAGCGTTGAATACGCCAGGCGGTGCCGTTCCAACCGGTGCGATGCTGCCAGCTACCGCCGCCCCACACTGCTGAGTTCATGGCTTGGGTTACTAAGTATGCATTTTGCTCCGTGATCACCTGTGGCGCTTGCACCACTTCACGTTCCTCATTTTCACACAATACGCAGGCAACGGCTGGGCGAGCGGTGTAAACCACCTGCTCATTGTTATCCACAATGCGTTCAATAAAGTACGGATTGACCAAATAGCCGCCGTTGGCAAAGACCGCATACCCACGCGCAACTTCAAGCGGCGTCATGGACGCAGAACCAAGCGACAAGGATTCATTGCGTGGCAGTTCATCAATCGCAAAGCCAAATCGGGTGAGGTATTCAACGGTGGTATCAATGCCTAATGAGCGCATTAAACGCACAGAAACCACGTTCTTCGATTTCGCCAGCGCTTGGCGCACGCGTATCGGCCCTTCATAAACATCCGGCGAGTTGCGGGGGCGCCAAGCGATACCGCTCCCCGGGTTCCATTGGTTAATTGGCGCGTCATTCACCAAGGTAGCCAACGTGAAGCCATTTTCTAAGGCTGCCGAATAGATAAACGGCTTAATATTTGAACCGGCTTGGCGTTCCGCTTGAATGGCACGGTTGTATTGGCTAATGGAAAAACTGTACCCACCAACAGCCGCAGCAATGCTGCCATCCTGCGGGCGCAGTGAAATAATTGCACCGCTGGGTTCAGGTACTTGCGCCAAGCGTAAGCCGTTCTCGGTAGCACGTACACGAATCAACTGACCGGGCGCCAACACTTCAGTGGCGGTGCTCGGCGCCGCACCTTGACGATCCGCATGCATATACGGGCGAGCCCAAGCAATGCCTTGCCACGGCAACTCACGCGGGCTGCCACTGGCAGTTAACACCAACGCAGCGCGTTCGGTAACACCCAGAACAACTGCAGGCACGGTTAAACCAACAGCTTCTTGCTGGCGCAGAAAGTCGCGAATGGCTTCATGTTCCCACGCGCTTTCTTCAGGCTGCCACAACACTTGCTCAGCACCTCGATAGCCGTGGCGCTCATCGTATTCATGTAAATTAAGTTGCACCGCGCGCTGCGCCGCACGTTGTTGTTTGGCATTAACCGTGGTGAAAACTTTAAAGCCACCGTTATAGGTTGCGTCTTCGCCGTAGCGAGAAACCATGTCAGCGCGCACCATTTCCGCCAAATAAGGGGCACTCATGGTTACTTCCGCGCCATGCAACCGGGTGTCGATTGGCTCAGCCAACGCATCACGGTATTCCTGCTGGTTGATAACACGCTCAGCCAACATACGCCCTAACACCACGGCGCGGCGCTCACGTGCTCGCTCTGGATTCGAAATCGGGTTCATGGTGGAAGGCGCTTTCGGTAAGCCAGCAATCATCGCCATTTGCGCCAAGCTTAAGTCGGCAACATCCTTACCATAGTAAACTTGCGCAGCCGCACCAACACCGTGGGCACGGTGTCCGAAGGTAATTTTATTCAAATACAACTCAAGAATTTCGTCTTTGGTCAGTTCTTTTTCCATGCGCAGCGAAATAAAAGCTTCTTTTATTTTTCGCGTCCAGGTTTGATCAAAGCTCAGATAAAAGTTTCGCGCTAACTGCTGAGTAATGGTGCTACCGCCGCCTTGAATTTCGCCAGAACTCACCATTAAAAAGAAAGCACGCGCCACCCCAATGGGGTCAATGCCGAAGTGATCGTAGAAGCGCTGATCTTCGGTGGCTAAGAAAGCATTGATTAACGGCTGGGGTATTTCTTCTAATTGCAGCGGAATTCGACGAATTTCACCGAACTGGGCAATGAGCTCACCGTCCGATGAATACACTTGCATAGGGGTTTGCAGGCGCACTTCTTTTAGCTCGGCAACACTCGGAAGTTCGTCTTCCCAATAAAGGTACAAGCCAGCAACGATTATCGTCCCGAAAATAGCTAGCGCTACGGATACTCCAAGCACCCACTTAAAAATTTTCAATGAAAACCCCTTTTTTTCCTTTCGACTATACTGTTTTACAGGTTGCGCATTTTACGCTCATATTATAGAAAGATAAGGTAAGAAACGTAATGTTTATTTAGAAAGTGCAAAGAACTTTGCACAATGCTTACCTTTCTGCTTAATATGAGGTTCGGCATAGAACAATTTTAATAATATAATGCCGTACAAATCGGTCCACTTCAGGGGAGCATTATGGGGCTATTTGGTCTGGGAAAAAAGCCAGGTCTTGGAATTGATATTGCTTCGGATGCAGTCAAAGCCGTTGAGCTGATGCCCAGCGGGGATACTTACGACATTACACATGTGGCGGAAGCATCATTACCGAAGAATTTAATTACCGATGACGAGATTACCGATATCGAGAAACTTGCTAAGACAATTACGCAGGTGCGTAAGCGTATGGGCAGCACCCGTGTAGCTGTAGCAGCGGTATCTGGTAACCAAGCAATTTCAAAACAAGTACCGATGAGCCTCGACCTTGATGATGAAGCCATCGCGGAAAAAATTGAAAGTGAGGCCGAAGCACTTATTCCCTTCCCCATTAATGAAGTGCGTTACGACTTTGAAAGCTTAGGCGAACACCAAACCTTGCCGGGCCAGCAACGCGTACTGGTTACCGCAACGCGCACCATAAGCGTTGATAGCCGCGTACAAGCACTTGAAGGTGCCGGCTATAAAGTTGGCATTATGGATGTAGATAATCAGGCTATAGCCCGAGCCTGCGGCCATTTGCTGCCGCACATGCATCCCGAAATTCTAGAAAGTAAGTTACCGTATTTAATTCTCGATATTAGCACCAGTGCCATTCAGATTGTGGTTATCCATCACGGCGAGGTTGCCTTTAACCGCTTCCAGTCAGGTGGTTTAGCGCAACTACTTACTGCGCTTGACGAGGACGGCAGTATCGACCATGGCGAAATCATGGCGAAGTTGCGGTCCGGCGATATCGACGATTTCCCATCACTGATTATTCAAGACTTTTTAAGTAACTTGTGGAACCAAGTAAGTCGCGGTGTGCAGATGTACCAAAGCAATGCGGCGGATAAAGGCTTTTCTGCAATTCTCTTAATCAACACCGGTGCCATGCTGCCGATGGTTGCTGAAGCACTGAGCGATCAAGTTGAGTATCCGGTACATGCGCTAAATCCGTTTGAGCATTTTATTTTACCAAGCAAACTGTCGCACCTTCAAAATCACGGCCCTCGCTTTGTTGAAGCGATTGGCCTGGCGCTTCGGAGTTTCGCAACATGGCACATGTAAACCTACTCCCATGGCGCGAAACGGCGCGTCAACGCGCAAAAACGCGATTCGGCATTCATGTCGGTATTGCCATAGGCATTGCAGGCGTATTATTCGGCGCCGCTTACATGGTGATTGGCGACTATAAAAGCTACCAACAACGTCGAAACGGCTTTTTGCAGTCACAAATTCAGGTGTTAGATAGCCAAATTGCTGAAATCAGCAACATCAACAAGAAAAAACAAGAAATCTTAAACCGCATTAAATTGATTCAGTCTTTGCATGAAGACCGTAACACCGCAATTACCATTTTTAATGAGTTAACCGAACGCACTCCTGATGGCGTTTATCTGCACTCACTCGAAAAGCGTGATCTGCAACTGATCGTCAGTGGTCGCAGTATTTCAAATAACCGTGTGTCTGAATTTTTACGTGACTTGAAAAACTCACCGGTATTTGAAAACCCAGAATTGCGCAGTGTTACCTCAGCAACGATGAACAGTCGTAACCGCAGCGGTTCACGAGAAGCAAATTCCGATTACGATGCATTTTCTTTGGTGGTTACGATTGTGCCACCAACAACCACGGAGGCGGAGAAATAACATGAGTATGGACAGCCTACGTGAACTAGATATTAACGAGCTGCCGTTCTGGCCGCGCCCGTTTCGAATGGCGATACTTGCAATCATTACTGTTGCCGTATTGGGCTTGAGCTATCACTTTATTTTGGCGGACGAATGGGCCAATTATAAACGTGAGGTGGCACGCGAAACGCAGCTTAAGCAAGATTACCAAACCAAGTACCAAACGGCGGTTAACTTGCCGCTATACCGTGAGCAGCTAGCACGCCTGAATAGCGACCTTGAAACGCTTTTAAACATGCTGCCCAATGATGACGAAACGCCGAAGTTACTTGACGACATCAGCTTAATTGGCACGCGCAGCGGGCTGCGTTTTGATCGCATTGAATGGCTTAACCCGCAGCCGCGAGAATTCTATACAGCACTACCGATGCGGATTGAATTGCGCGGCGCCTACCATCAAATAGGTGATTTCGTCGGGCAAATGTCTGGGCTTGATCGCATTATCAGCGTTAAAAACTTCAAAATGCAGTTACAAGATGATGAAGGTACTTTGAGCCTGTCAGTGAATGCCGAAACCTATCGTCAACAAACATTGAGGGCACAACCATGATGCGTTTTATGCTCTCAATTGCTGCACTAAGTTTGTTGGCGGGTTGCGCGCCAACCGGTCATCAAGACCTGGAGCAATTCACTGCCGAGGTACAGCAGCGCGCGAAGCCGGGTATTAGCCCGCCACCCGAGCTGCCATTACTAGAACGTATTGAATATACCGGTGCTGACATTCGTAACCCATTTCAGCCAACGCCATTGCGTGGCGATGCAGCGCAGGCTACGGGGCAAAATTGTCCGCAGCCAACTCTAGGGTCACCCCGCGGTGGTTTAGAGGGCGTCGCGCTTGATCAGCTTGCTTTAAGCGGCACCATGCGCTCGGGCAATGGTCAATTAATTGCCTTGTTAGTTTCAAACGAAGGCAAACTTTTCCGGGTAGAACGTGGTGATTTTGTCGGACTCGACAACGGCCGCATCACCTCTATTACTCCACAACAAATTTCGATTCGTGAATGGCTAGCTACCGGCGATGGCTGCTGGCAACAACGTGACGTATCGCTAACCTTGCTGAACTCGCAAAGGAGCTCGAACTAATGAAGCACTTAATCCGTACCCTATGTCTCCTGCTCTTGATGCCGCTAACGGTATCTGCCAACGAGCTCTTACGGGTTGAGCAGATTGCGTTAAATAAAGATCGCTTCAACTTAGAAGCGCACTTTTCGAAACGTGTCGAGTCACCCGTTGTCCGTCGCAATAATGACGCCAATTTGCATGAGTTCTTGTTATTAGGCACCCGTGCCAACATGCCTGATGGCCGTTTAAACTTGAGCGAACACCCACTCCTAGATTACGTTGAAATTGAGCAACAACGTGAAGACTTGCTCGTTCGCGTACACACCAAGAAGCCATTGGAAAACCTGATGAGCCGCTTTGGTGAAGTTATGGTGATGGTGTTTGTTGCCAGTAAAGACGATACGACGCAGACAGCAGCCGCCAAGCCCGCTGCCAGTAAGCCTGCGGCGCCAAAACAAGAGCCAGCGAAACCTGCTCCGGCCAAAGCTGATACGGTTGCCGAAACCAAGCCCGAGCCAGCTCCGGAGAAAGCCAAAAGCGAGCCGACTAAACGTGCCGAAGTTCGCACGGACAGCCAGCAAGTTTCAGACAAAACAGCGGTAACAAACATTAATTTCTTCCGCTTACCTAATGATGTCGGTCAATTAAGCATTGCCTTGAATAAAGACAACGTTGAACATGAAGCGCGTGTGAAAGGTAACGACCTAGAACTGATTCTGTATGATACGCAGTTGCCTGAAGATCTCCTCTATGTGCTTGATGTCAGCCAATTTGCGACACCGGTTGCATACGTTGAAACCTTCCGTGAAGGGCGCCACAGCCGGATTAAAATTGCCGGTAAACGCAAGTTCAAGCATCAGCTTGAGCAAATTGATGGCTACCTGCGACTCAACCTTGCGGAAGCTCCGCAGGTTGATGCTGCCGAAGCTCAAGCGCAATCAAGCCAGAAGCCAATTTCGTTAAACTTCCAAGATGTTCCTGTGCGCCAGCTGCTGCAAATTTTGGCGGATGAAAACAACCTCAACCTAGTCGCCAGTGAGTCCGTAACCGGCAATATCACGTTACGCCTTGAGAATGTGCCATGGGAGCGCGCGCTTGAAACTATCTTGCGCGTTAAAGGCCTGGATAAGCGTTACGACGACAATATTTTGATTGTCGCGCCAGCCTCAGAACTGGCCCAGCGTGAAGCCGAGCAGCTAGAAAGCCAGCAGCGCATGCAAGACCTGACGCCACTGGAAAGCTCATACATTCAAATTAATTACGCCAAAGCTGACGAAATTGCGCAGATTCTGCGTACCGATAGTTCTGATTTACTGTCAACGCGCGGTGCTGTAACCGTTGATGAGCGTACCAACACGCTGTTAGTACGTGATACGCCGGAGCAAATTGCAACCGTCAAAGCGATGGTCGCCGTGCTTGATGTGCCAGTTAAGCAAGTTATTATTGAAGCGCGTATGGTTACTGTGCGTGACAATATTAGTGACGAGCTGGGTATTCTTTGGGGCATCAGCGAACCTGAGCTGGACACGTCCACACCGCCGCCATGGGGTACAGGAACCAACGTAACCGGTGACTTCAACGTGAACCTACCGATTGCCTCACCAGCTGCAACCATTGGTTTCCAAGTCGCAAAACTGGCCGATGGCCGCCTGCTTGACCTTGAGCTGTCTGCTTTGGAGCGCGAGAACAAAGGTGAAATTATTGCCAGCCCGCGCATCACCACAGCGAATCAGAAAGAGGCCTACATCGAACAAGGTACAGAAATTCCATATGTGGAAAGTGCCTCGTCGGGTGCTACCTCAGTGCAGTTCAAAAAGGCTGTATTAGGCTTGAAAGTAACGCCACAAATCACCCCAGACAATCGCGTTATTTTGGACTTAGTCATCACCCAAAATACTCGTGGTGAAACGGTTAGCACACCAACCGGTCCGGCTGTTTCAATTGATACGCAAGAAATTGGCACGCAGGTATTGGTTGAAAATGGCGAAACCATCGTGCTTGGTGGTATTTACCAACAGCAAATTTTGAATGATATTTCAAAAGTACCGTTGCTTGGCGACATTCCGTACGTTGGGGTATTGTTCCGCACCGATAGTCAGGTGAACGAAAAACGTGAATTGTTGATATTCGTGACACCAAGAATTGTAACGAATAATCCGTAAACCTTGCTTATATAGCTGTGACTTGCGATAATCGCGCATCTTTTTGGTTGGGTAAAGGAAGGTCTTGAGACACTCCGGATTCCGTGAGTCACAGCTAGTTAAATAAGTGAAGTAACACATCAATATGGCTGAAAAACGTAACATTTTCTTAGTTGGCCCTATGGGGGCCGGCAAAAGCACAATAGGGCGGCAACTTGCCCGCCAACTCCACCTCGAATTTTTTGACTCTGACACGGAAATAGAACGCCGTACCGGTGCAGATATCGCCTGGGTTTTTGAGTTAGAAGGCGAAGAAGGTTTCCGCGCACGCGAAGAAAAAGTTATTGAAGAGCTGACCGAAAACACCGGTATCGTGCTCGCAACAGGTGGTGGCTCTATCTTAAGCAAAGAAAGCCGCAACCGATTATCGGCACGTGGTGTTGTAGTTTATCTGCAAACCACTATCGATAAGCAACTTGCTCGCACCCAGCGCGACAAACGTCGGCCTTTAATCGCTGAAGCTGAGAACCCGCGTGAAGTGCTTGAAGAGCTGGCTGACGAGCGCAATGCACTGTACGAAGAAATTGCAGACATTATTGTTCGTACAGATGAACAAAGCACGAAAGTTGTCATTGACCAAATTATCGAGAAAGTGGGTATATAAACATCACGTTTATTGTAAACCGGAGGCGCTCATGCAGGAAACCACACAGCAGATCATCGTGGGTTTGGATGAGCGCAGCTATCCGATTGATATCGGCGCCGGTTTATTAGCGCGCACGCCGCTTTTTGACAACCTACCGAAACAACTACTCATTGTAACCAACACCGTTGTGGGGCCTTTGTACGAAGCTCAGGTTCGCGCACAACTCTTTGCACACGACGTTGTAACACACACCATTGACGATGGCGAAGGCGCCAAAAGCCTCGATAATTTCGGGGCGATTATCGATACGCTTATTGCCCACAATTTTAATCGCGACTGTGCGATTATCGCTTTAGGCGGTGGTGTAGTTGGCGATTTAGCCGGATTCGTTGCGGCTACTTATCAGCGCGGTGTAAATTTTTACCAAATACCCACCACCTTACTCGCACAAGTTGACTCATCGGTAGGCGGAAAAACAGCCATCAACCATCCCGGCGGTAAGAACCTTGTTGGTGCCTTTTATCAACCGCAAGGCGTACTTATCGATACCCAGTGCTTGAGTACCCTTAACGATCGCGATTATGCCTGTGGCCTTGCTGAAGTGGTCAAATACGGCATCATTGCCGACGCTGACTTCTTTGCCTGGCTAGAAGCCCACCAGCATAACTTGAATCAGCGTGACTCTGCGGCATTAACCTACGCCATTCGGCGCAGCTGCGAAATCAAAGCTGAAGTTGTTGCGGCCGACGAGCGCGAACAATCGGTGCGGGCCTTATTAAACTTAGGGCATACCTTTGGCCATGCAATTGAAGCGGCCCACTACGAATCGTGGAAACACGGTGAAGCCGTTGCCGCAGGTACCATGATAGCTGCAACCTTAATGCACCAGCTGGGTGAGCTTACCGCCACAGAATTAACCCGTATTGAAACGCTGCTTAATGGACTCAAGCTGCCCGTACGGGCGCCGAAAATGCCACTGGAACGGTGGCAGACGTTTATGCAACGTGATAAAAAAGTAAAAGGTGGCACACTGCGTTTTGTGCTGCCTACCGCCATTGGCGCAGCTTGTTTGCGGCCCATTTCCGATTGGCAAGCCATTGGCGCAGCCATTGCTGCAATGAGTCATGCTGACGCACGTAGCCCCTTGTAAAATGAGCACGCATCATGAGTAAGCAACGCGCCTTCCTAAAATGGGCTGGCGGTAAATACAACCTCATCGAACCGATTACCGCTGTGTTGCCTGAAGGCAACAAGCTGATTGAGCCTTTTGTCGGTGCGGGCTCGGTATTCTTAAATACCAATTACCCCAGTTACTTACTGAATGATGTAAACCCGGATTTAATCACTCTATTCAAAACCGTGAAGCGCCGGCCCATGCGCTTTATCGAAGACGCACGCAAACTGTTCTCTACGGCCAATAATACGCCCGAGGCCTATTACGCGTTGCGTAAGCAGTTTAACGCCACTACCGATGGCTATGAACGCTCGTTATTGTTCCTGTATTTAAACCGCCATGGTTACAATGGGCTCTGCCGCTATAATTTATCAGGCCAATTCAACGTGCCGTTCGGACAATACCTACGCCCCTATTTTCCACGCGCTGAAATCGAGTTCTTTGCCGAGAAAGCGCAACGCGCAACCTTTACCTGCATGAGTTTTGAAAAAGTATTTCGACGGGCTCGCAAAGGCGACGTGGTGTATTGCGATCCGCCCTATGCGCCACTGAGCTTGACGGCTAATTTCACCAGCTATTCCAGCGGCGGCTTTAGCATTGCTCATCAAACCGAGTTGGCGCGCCGCGCTGAACAGACAGCGCGTAAGCGCGGCATACCGGTACTAATCAGTAATCACGACACTGACTTTACCCGTTTACTGTACAAGAAGGCGCAGTTGGAAACCTTGCAGGTATCGCGATTTATTAGCCCAAAAGGCGAAAGCCGTGGCAAAGTTGCCGAACTGCTGGCTTTGTACCAATATGACAACCGCGCCAATGTGGTCGTGCTTAATCCCCAACTTCGGAAGCGTGCACAATGAACTGGCAACTAAAAACCTTTGCTGCGTTGAACACCAATGAACTGTATACGCTACTGCAGCGCCGTGAACAGGTGTTTGTGGTGGAGCAAGCTTGCCCGTATCTTGATGCGGACGGTGCCGATACCCAAGCCCTGCATCTTTGGGCCGATAGTGACCACGAGGCTGTGATTGCCTACGCACGGATATTTCTTGGCCAGGGTGGTGATGCATACAGCCGTATAGGCCGTGTGTTAACAGTTCAATCGGTACGGCGCACGGGCATTGGCCGTGAGTTAATGCAGCGCGCAATTGATATCTGCCGCGAGTACACGCCGGAGCTGCCAATTCGTCTCGGCGCGCAAGTCTATTTGCGCGCGTTTTATGAAAGCTTTGGTTTTGTTGCAATCAGTGCCGAATACCTAGAGGACGACATCCCCCATATTGATATGGAATTGCGCCCGTGAGCGAAGCACTTGCCGATAGCTTGCTATACGGCTTGGTGGTGTTGGACGAGTCAACAACCAATGCCCAACGCGAGGCCGTTCTTCGCCAAGGCATTCCCTTGTGTGAAGTCGCGCAATGTACCCATAGGTTTCACCTTGAGCTAAGCGCTGCTGGTTTGCAGTTGCGTTGGCTTGAACACCCCAAAATGCTGCCGCTGCAGATTGATTTTCAAACCGGTAAACATGCCTTTCGAGCCGCACAGGCGCGTATAAAAGACGAAGCCATTGCCCGCGCTTGTGGTTTGCAGAAAATAAAGCAACCACACATTCTTGATGGTACCGCGGGACTTGGCCGCGACGCCCTTGTGCTGGCGCAGCTTGGCGCCCGTGTTGGTCTTAATGAGCGTCACCCCGTTGTAGCTTTGTTGCTGCAAGATGGACTGCGTCGTTTACATCAAAGCGCCCAAGAATGGCAACAGCGGCTATACTTTGCGGGTACAGATTGCTTTTCAGCAGTCTCCGCAGATGTTTATGACGTGATTTATTTGGACCCAATGTATCCAAAGGGTGATCGCAAAGCCAAAGCGGCCGTAAAAAAAGACATGCAAATGTTTCAACAACTTGTAGGTAGCGACACTGACGCTGATGCGTTGTTAGCCGCAGCAATGCGCATGGCAATTCATCGCGTTGTTGTCAAACGCCCACAACACGCCGATTTTTTGGCCGGGGTGAAACCCGATGCCCAAGTGATCAGTAAAAAACATCGATTCGACATTTATTTTCCGGAGCAACATAATGATTAAAACTAATGACCGTATTCCCGCTGGCACACTCACTGCACTTGGTGAAGTGGGTATGCAGCAATTCAACCCAGCTGAACTTTTTGACAAGGGCACGCACATTTTGTTTGCTGTACCTGGTGCCTTTACCCCAACTTGTTCAGAAAAACACTTACCTGGTTTCGTTGAACACGCAGCCGAACTGAAAAAACACGGCGTACAAACCATTGCCTGTGTTGCCGTAAATGACGCTTTTGTGATGAAAGCTTGGGGCAAAGCGCTGAATGTTGGCGATAGCGTGATGTTATTGTCTGACGGCGATGCTTCGTACCATCGTGAACTCGGTTTGATTAAAGAAACTGGTAGCTTTGGTGGCACCCGTGCTGAGCGTTACGCTATGGTGATTACCGATGGCGTTATCACGCATCTGTTTGTGGAAGATGAAAAATCCTACGGCGTTAGCAGCGCTGAACATGTGTTAGAAGCATTGAAAAAAGGCTAAGCACATTCATGGCTGACTCAAGCACACTGGACGTGATTGTGATTGGGGCCGGCGCTGCCGGCCTCCATTGTGCAGCCACAGCCGCCAAGCGAGGCAAGCGCGTACTGGTGTTAGATCACGCCAAACAGGCCGGTAAGAAAATACTTATCTCCGGCGGTGGCCGCTGTAACTTCACCAACATGTACGCCAGTGCTGAAAACTTCTTGTCTGAAAACCCCCACTTTTGTAAGTCTGCACTAAGCCGTTATACCCAATGGGACTTTATTGGGTTGGTAAATGACTATGGCATTGCTTACCACGAAAAAACGCTTGGCCAACTTTTCTGTGACCACAGCGCCAAAGATATTGTGGCGATGCTCATGGCGGAATGCAGTAAATATGGCGCCAAAGTTCAGTTGCGTACTGAAGTGCAGCGCGTGGAGGCAACCGCTGATGGTTATGTGGTGCATACCTCTAGCGGTATGTTGCAAGCCAGCAAACTGGTTGTCGCCTGCGGTGGGTTGTCCATGCCCAAACTCGGCGCCACGCCGCTGGGCTACCAAATCGCTGAACAGTTTGGCCATCGCATTGTGCCAGTGCGTGCGGGTCTTGTGCCTTTTACCCTGCATGAAGCCGATAAAGAACGTTATGCTGAGCTGTCTGGCCTAGCCGTTGATGTGGTGGCTGAAAACGAGCGCGCCAGCTTTAAAGAAGCCTTATTGTTCACGCATCGCGGCGTATCCGGCCCTTCCATGCTACAAATTTCATCGTATTGGTTTCCCGGTGAAACGGTTTCCGTGAACCTGCTACCCGATGAAGACTGCTTTGCACGCTTAAATGAACTGCGCCAAAGTAGACCGCGCATGAGCCTGCGCAGCGTGATTCAAGAATGGTTCCCAAAACGCCTTGCGTTAACACTATGCGACCAATACCAGTGGCCTGATAAGAACCTAGCCGACTGCACCAACAGCCTGTTGCAGCGCGTTGCCGACACGCTGCATGCATGGCAGCTTAAGCCGAATGGCACCGAGGGCTATCGCACCGCTGAAGTTACTCTTGGCGGTGTAGACACCAATCAGGTGAGTTCAAAAACCATGGAAAGCCGATTGCAGCCTGGCTTGTTTTTTATCGGTGAAGTCATTGACGTGACTGGCTGGTTGGGCGGCTACAATTTCCAATGGGCCTGGAGCAGCGGCTGGGTTTGCGGCGAAAGCGTTTAGTTGCCACCTAATCAATCGTTCTGCAACAGATCGCTGACGCCATTAGCCCACAACCGAGCGGCTTGGGCTGATGGATGAAAACCATCGGCGGCCATATACTCGGCTGCAAATGGTAAATCGAGCGCTAAATAATCACAATCGTGGCGCTGACAGTGGTGCTTCAACTCAGTATCAAGCTCCCGCGCTTGGCGCCCAATAAACCACCGCAACGGCTGCGGCAGGGCCGGAAATTTGTGCATGGGTGGCAGCGCGGTAAAGACAATGCGTTGCGCTTGAAACTCCATTCGCAATAATTGTGTTAGCGCGCTTAGGTCATTCTGCCATTTCGCCAGCGCCGTGCGGCGGGTAACATCATTCACCCCCGCCGATACCAACACAACATCAAACTTAACTCCACCGGCGTGTTGCTCCGCTAACTGGCATACACCTTCGCAGGTTAGGCTTGATTGCGCCCATAATTCCCATGAAACGCGATACGTTTCGGCTAAGCGCTGTACCAGTTGACCCGTTACAGCTTCCGCTTGCGTTGCGCACCCAACACCAGCGGCAGCCGAATCCCCCAGCACTAAAAGCCGCAATGATTTACCTGCCCCCATAACGCCCGCGCGCTTACCGCTGGCCTCGGGCAGTCGCACCGTTGTGCGCCGCACGCGCTTGCCCTGCCAGAGCAGTATTGGCGCAAGTACTAGCATGAGCAGCTTTTTCATCATCTCCTCTATTGAGCTTTCTGTTTTACCAAGCTTTCTGCCACAACAGCTTTTAACTCATCGTATTCCACGTAGCCCGGAATTGTGCGGCCGCCAACCATAATTGCTGGCGTTCCGCGCAATTGAAAGTCAGTAAATACGCGGTAATTACGCTCAATAATAGTCGGCGTAGCATTGGCGCTATTCAACTGTGAACGGGTACCCGTTTTACGGGCAATTTGTTCCAGTGACGTGCCAGTATGCAAACCATTCTTCGCATACAGCAATTCATGCACATCGGCGAACTGAGCAGGCTGGTTTTGCCATACATTTAAGGCGAAATTGGCTGGGTTTAGCTTGCCGCCTTGCACATTTTGCTGACGCAATGGCACCAGCACATTAACCACTTTTACCTGTGGAAATTCTGCAATTAACTTCTGCAAATGTGGTTCTAAGCGTTTGCAAAACGGGCAATCGTAATCGGTGAACACTATAATACTCAACTCTGCGTTTTCGGCACCGAACCATGGGTGCGCATCGTCGTTATCGAATAACCACTTGCCATGCTCGCGCTGTGCGTTAAGCGTCGATTTTTTGCTGGCAATGTACTGCTCAAGGCTTGCCAAGACACTTGGGATTACTTCCGGATTTTCAGCCAGAAGTTCGCTGATTTGTTTCAGTTGTTGCGCTTGCTGATCGCCTTGTTGGGCGTTTGCTTGAACGCTGAATACCATCATAACGGTGAATACTGTGCTTAAAAGGTACTTCATAACTTCTCCAATTAATGTGTGAGCCGCGCCCACCAAAGGCGCAACCACAAGCCTACCGGCGTTGATGCGCCGGTGGTGTAAGAAACAATTTCGCCGTTGGCAATAATCGCAACCGTTGGGGTTGCCGTTACTTGCCAGCGACGCGCAAGTTCGCCCGTATTATCGTTTACGGTGACGAACTGATAGTCGTGTTCGCGCAAAAAATGTTTGACTCGTTCATCGGTTCCAGAGCGGATAGCAACGGTGACCACCTGATGGCTTTCTGACAACCAATTGATTGACGGCGAAACCCAATCACAAATAGGGCACCAGGTAGCCCAGAAGTAGACCAACACTGGCTGCTCATGGCTAAGCGCAACAATATCGGTTTGCTGTTGCTCTAAAGTCACTAGGGTAAACGCATCAATTGGGCCTGATGGTAACCCACGACTGCGCCAGCTATCTACCGCGTAGCTTATTGCGATAAACAAGACTAAATAAATCAGAACCGACTTGATAATCTTCATTCGCGAGCCTGCTCAATGGCCGACAATACCGCATTATCGGTCAGTATGACCGGAAGCGGAATGCCTTGCGGAGCGCCCGGCCCATAAACTTGATTGAACGGTACGCCATAACGCCCGTAACTGTGCAGATAATCGGTAATGGCCTGATTTGGGCGGGTCCAATCGCCTTGCATCAACACCACGTTATCAGCACGTAACGCGCTGGCTACAGGGTCTTGCAGCAGTACGCCTATTTTATTGGCTTGGCAGGTCACGCACCAATCAGCAGTTACATCAACAAACACAACCTGCCCTTGTGCCACGGCTGAAGCAATTGCACTTGGCTTCAACGGTTGCCAGGGATGCTGCTCAAGCTCCTTAGGGCTGCTGGTCCAGCTGCTTGCGACCAGGCCTACACCGCTTAAGAGCAACGCTGTGGCAAGGCTTATAAGCACGCCTTTACCACCATGGCGGCGATACGCTAACCAAAATGCAAATGCGACGAAGCTGATTAGCAGCGCTACGAATACCGCGCGAGTTAAATGGTTGGCAAGCAAACTTACTAACCACGCCGTCGTGAGCAGCAGTAAAGCAGCAAATACTCGATTAACCCATTGCAGCCACGGCCCTGGTTTTGGCAGTTTTTGTGCAAGCCCCGGCCACACTGCGACCACCAACCACGGCAGCGCCATACCGACACCCAAGGTGATAAAAATAAGCAGTAATTGTACATTTGAAGCGGCTAACGCAAAGGCTACGGCAGTACCTAAAAATGGTGCCGTACAGGGTGTAGCTAATAGCGTTGCAAACATACCTTGTACAAAATGGCCTGTTGTTGACTGGTTGCCACGCGCCGCAACCCATTGCTGCATGCCATGCGGCAATTGCAGTGTCCATAAGCCGCTAACTGATAATGCAAAAAGGCCAATCACCAGCGCCATGCCACCAATAAAATATGGATTCTGGAACTGAATGCCCCAACCAATCGCATGACCACCCAGCTTAAGCGCCATAATCATTAACGCCAGCAATACAAACGATGTGATAATGCCCAGCGCTGATGCAACAAACTGGCGGCGAATTTGACCACGTGCTCTGTCAGAGCCAATCAGCCCCTGCATTTTTAAGCCCAAAACCGGAAGCACGCAGGGCATAATATTCAGAATCAGGCCGCCTAGTAAGGCCAGCGGCAACATATACCAGAAACTGGTTGATACAGCGGGATCAGAAATTGTCCCGGCCGTCGCAACTGCCGTTTGCTCGCCACGTACAAGCTCATCAGCAACAGTCACTTGCAGCGTTTCACCAGACAAGTTCGGCTGCTCCAACCAATGTGAAATAGCAAAGTGTGCGGTAAGACGGTTGCCATCGTGCTGCTGATACACCTGCTCAATCGTTAAATCGGTTAACTCTTGTTGCAAACTATCTACAAAAATACGCGGTTGTTGCCAGCCCTCAGCGTTTTCAACCGTCACCGATAGTTGCTGTTTGCTTGCTGACCAAATCAACTGCTCTACCTGCAGTAACGGGTGATCACGATGGGGTAGTCTGCTCTGCGCCTGTTCCAACAGGAACATGGCATCCATATCCGTGCGCAGCTCACTTGGCGTAAAGTTAAGTGCAATTGGGTAGTCCGAAATGACACAAATGTTAGTGCAACTTGCCAAGGTTAGCGTGCCTTGTAAAGACACCCGTTGCTGCCAATTTTGCACTTCAATTTGCAGTGGGAAGCTCACATCGCCTTGATAACCCACGGTCTCAATACCCTGCACGCTAAAACGCTCAGGCACAGGAAAGCGCCAATTCACTGCAGCAATATTTTCTGACTCAACTTGCCAGGCCAGTTCTGGTGGCACGCCACCTTCACCGGGGGTTCGCCAATAAGTTTTCCAGTCGTCCGCTAATTTCACTTGCAACAATGCGTCAACCGTCAGGGCTTCAGCATCGATTTTACCTGGCACAACAAGGCGCACTTGCACCGGCTGATGCGATTCAAGTTGCTGCCAGTCGGTTGCCACTTGCGCCTGCGCTGAGCTACTTAGCAGCAGGAGCAAGGTGACAAGCTGCCAAATGACTAAATGTGGTTTCATAAATTTATCTCATGTATTCGATTACTTCACTGCCACAAGCTATGGCAGCACAACGTATGCACTACGTGTTGCGTTATTCGTTGAATACACAAAAAACAAGGTGGGAGCGACATCGCCGCCGCGCGGGGGGTGTTTGAATAGACGTTTTTGTGACTAGGCCGATGCTAACAAGGATTAGAAAGCCGACAAAGAGTGATGTGGCCGCCGCGCTGTCAAGAATATTTAGGTGCGCTTGCTGCAGCAGCTGCGATGAGCTTTCACATTCAGCTAAGATTGTTCCAGCTTCAGTTTGATGCTGACTGTGCTGTGCTTGTGGGCACTGTGTTGGCACCCAGGTACTTTGCTGCCCCCAACATAAGAACAGCACGCAAAATACCGCCACTAAGGCGGTATAAGCACGTTTTCTGTCAGCTTGACTGCGTTGCATCGTTACTCGTTTTATTCGTTATGCGTTCAGCTGGCACCCATACCACCGTCAACACGGTATTGGCACCCAGTTATGAAAGTACTTTCATCAGACGCCAAAAACAGAACTAAGTTCGCGACGTCGATAGGTTCACCATAATGCTGCATTGGGATGATTTGTTCAAACTGGTTTTGTACTTCTTTACCATGTCCGGGATTCATAGTTTCTTCAATGGCACGCATCATGCGTGTATGAATGGGCGATGGATGCACAGAGTTCACCCGAACGCCAAATGGAGCAACTTCAACGGCCGCTGATTTGGTTAAGCCAACCACCGCATGTTTGGATGCCACATACGGGCTCATATTGGCAAAGCCGTCTAGCCCTGCAACGGATGACATATTAATCACGCTACCTGACTTGGCCTTGATTAAATGCGGGAGCACGTATTTCATGCCGAGAAAAACACCGCGTAAGTTCACGGCAATTACGCGATCAAAATGACTGGTTTCTTGCTCGTGAGTTGGGACGGGTTTGCATTCAATGCCAGCATTATTGACAAACACATCAATTGCACCAAAATGGTGCAAAGCAGCATCAACATATTTCTTGGTGCTGTCTTCATTGGACACATCCGCGGCTACACTAAACACGCGCTCCGGATGCCCTAAATGCTGTTCAGCTTGCTCAAGATCGGTTTCTTTTAAGTCCACCAACACCACTTTTGCGCCCTCGCGCAGAAACAGTGCGGCCGTGGCAAGACCTATGCCTGCCGCACCACCTGTAATAACAGCTACTTTATCTTCAAGACGGGGCATCACACACCTCCAATTAACTCATGAGTGTGCGATCAACTATAGGTTATATTTTGAACTGTTTTATGATCTGGCGTAAGTTTTTTACTGACCCCAACGCCTACCAAAGCAATGCAACGATACCCAGCACAATAAATACAGCGGCCGCAACGTATCGTGCCAAGTCTAATGGCAGCTTCTGCATTAATTTACCGCCCAGCAATACAATCGGCACATTGGCAAGCATCATGCCGACAGTTGTACCCATAGTAACCGCTACAACACTGCTGTATTGCGCACCAAGCACGATAGTTGCCACTTGCGTTTTGTCACCAATTTCCGCCACAAAAAATAGGATGGTGGTGGCAATAAACGCGCCATATTTGCGCACTTCGTTGTGTTCATCGTTGTCCGGCTTATCAGGAATTAGCACCCACAAGCCCACAGCAATAAAACATGCTGCAACAATATAGGTAGCGATATTTTCAGGGAGTACGCCAACAATCCAGCTGCCAAACCAAGCTGATATAAAATGGTTCAGCACGGTAGCCACAAAGATACCCGCAATAATCGACCACTTATGCCTATACCGAGCGGCTAAAAATAGACTGAGCAGTTGCGTTTTATCACCTATTTCAGCCAGCGCCACGGTGAGCGTTGAGGTAAGAAATGCGTCCAAATCGGGCTCCTCATTAAAGTAGGCGCGCATTTTATCGGCAATCACCTCAATCAGCAACAAAGCGTCAAAGTTAGCTTTGCTATCTCTTTACAAACCAGATGGGAATAATCTGCGTTGTCGCAGCGTTATCGAGGTGTCACTACGACATAACGGAGGAATCATTATGAAAAACGTATTTAAATTTAACGTAATTGCTTTATCACTTGCTCTCACTTCAGGTGCTGCTTTCGCACAAGAGGCATCAGTAAACGCTAACGCCTCTGTTGCAGCACAACAATCGGTTTCGGCCAATGCAGAAAATGACCAAGATGACGCCTCTCTCGACACAATGAACAGCGTCCAGTCCGAGGTTGATGGCACAGTTAGTTCTGCAATTGATGTGACGCAAGGCGTTACCGGTAGCGTTAGCGCAACCGTCAATGACACCGTGGATTCAACTGTATCTGGCGCCATCGAAACAGCCTCTGAAGCTGCGGTAACGGATAGTGTGAATGGCACCATCAACGACACCATAAATAGCTCAGTGGAGTCGACTGTTGATGCAACCGTTCGCAATACCATTCGCGGCAACATTGGTAACTAATCCAGTCTGATTGGCGTTGATAACGTGGGGCTAGCTGTGTGGCTAGCTCCACATTTTTCGAGGAGGAAGCACCATGAAAACGACATCGCTTATTTTTGGTTGCACCGTGGTAAGTTTGCTGCCAAACCTTGTGAGCGCTGATGAACAACGATTCAGCTGGCAGGGTAAGTTGGAAGCGGGCTACGTTTACGACAGCAATGTGACCGTGCGTGAACTTGACGCCACCACCAATAAATCCGACCAAGCAGCTCTGCTGGACGGGAGCCTTTCATTAAAGTGGAACCCGTGGGCAAATTTGCAGGTGAATGCCGGGGTAAACCATAGTGAAACCCTATATCGCGACCAAGATGAATTTGATTTGGCCATTACCACCGTGCATGGCGATTTATCGTATGACTTTCGTGCATTCACGGTTGGGTTAAGTCGCCACGACGCACAAGCGGATCTGGCTAATCAAGCATTTATGGATTACCAGCAAGACGCATTCTATTTATCCCGTTTATGGGGAGCGCGCTGGTATACTCGATTCGCGCTGCAAGACGTTGATAAAACCTTTGCCCAGGTACCGGAACGTAACGCCACCGCACGAGCCTACACCGGCGACATCTACTGGTTTACGCCCTCGGCTGAAAGTTATATTTTGGTGGGTTATACCTATCACGACGAAACTTCCGTTGATCCTGAGCTAAGTTATCAGGAACCGCAGTACCGCCTGACTTGGCAAACACAAACATCGGGTTGGGGTGGCGCGCATCGCTGGCAACTGGCCTTGCAGTGGCAGCAACGCGATTATGCCGCGCCCATGCAACTGTTGGATGGCGAAGCGCGTGAAGAACAGCGCTTCAGTGTACGCGGTCAATGGGATATTCCGCTTGCTGCAGCCGTAACGTTAACGCCGACTCTTGAATATGTTGATAACCAGTCAAACTTTGACGCCGTTGACTATGATGAGACGCGTGCGGGCGTTCGGCTTGGATTTAAGTTTTAAGGCACCTGAATCAATTTGGCGCCAATAGGCCGAACCCAAACACGGAATCACGTCCTTTCCCACCCAAATCTACCACCCGCTGCTGAAGCAAATCACGCACTTCAGTAGCGGTTGCGGTGGACTGCTCAAACCACAAACAAGCAGCTGCTGCCGCAACAACGGGTGCCGCCATGGACGTTCCTGTTTCATATCCAACGTTGCCGTCGCGCCTTGCAGTGCTTACCTGCACGCCTCGGGCAGTAAACTCAACATAGTCACCTTGATTTGCCCACCGGTAAATCTGCCCTTGCGCATCCGCGGCGGTTACCGCAATTACATCATCATAGGCAGCTGGGTAATTCGCCGGTGCGGCGGGGCCATTATTACCAACCGCGGCAACCAGCAAAACATTGCGTTCAGAGACTCGCTTTACGGCTTGCTCCAATAACGCATTAGCGGGCCCAGTGAGGGACAAATTAATCACTTTGACATGCTGTTCCGTAAGCCAATTCATTGCTTCCAACAACGGCAACAAAGCTGCACCTTGCTGCATAGCATTATGCCGATGAAAAATTGCCGCGCTATAAAGCTTAGCGTTAGGAACAAGGCTTACATAGTCTTCATGCGTTCCGATTAGAAGCCCAGCAACTGCTGTGCCATGGGCAGTTGGCTGCGCAACATCTGCTTGAAGAAAGCTTTTCTGCACAATGGCCTGCTGCGCAAATGCCGGGTGGGAGGTATCTATCGCCGTATCAATCATGCCGATTGTCAGCGGCGTTTCACACCATTGTCGCTGCGCAAATTTCACACTCGAAGTTCCGGAATCGTTGCTTTGTGCATCGTAAACAAAATGGCGTACTAACGATGCCGCAGCAGCTTTGGAAAATTTACTTCGCAGCAACGCTTCATCATTCAATTCGGCGGGTACCTTAAAGCGCAGCACCGTAACATCCAATGCCCCCAATGTTTGCTTGGCAAGTACCTGCGCATCTATCTGCTGCAGCGCCTGTTCGGCTTCCGCAGATGCCGCAATCAGCCATTCCCGCTCAAGTACACGGTTGCCATTGGCCAGTGTCACTTCTGTAAATAGCTCCTGCTGGTTCGAGTCCAGCACCGCTAAGCGCTCGGTAACGTCGGGTAGCACAGTGACTGCGGTTGTGTTGATGCCTTGGGTAAGACGTTGCGCTGACTCAGGAACCTGATCTTGCACCCTTTGTTGAACGCGGTTTTGTACTTCATCACGCACCGTTTGGGTGGTGCGTTGAATATCTTGCAGCGCAGGCTGTATCGTATTATCAATGACTTGCGCGTAACCAATGGTGGGTAAAACCAATGTTAATAATGCCAATTGCAGTAATCGCGGCGTGACATTTTGTGCTAGCTTTATAGTCATAACGTTGTACCTCGTGCAGAAGAACCGATGTGTACTCGGTTAACGGTTCCCAGCAAAAAAAATTCCATACCCATGGAATAAATCATACGTGCCGTTCGTTACCAAGGTAGCACAGGATGAATTTTCTCTGTTTTAGCTAACGCAACTTGGGAATAACGATGACAGCAACACAAGTTAAACAACAGCTTAGCTCACTACTGCCAGCATTGCGGCGTTTTGCTTTATCGCTGTGCGGTAACCTTGCCGATGCTGATGACTTACTTCAGTCCACCGTCGAGCGCTTGCTAACACGGCCAATACCGGACGACGTTGAGCTTCTTGCTTGGGCTTTTAGAGTATGCCGCAACGCTTGGATTGATGAACATCGCGCACGTAAAGTTCGTGAAAATGCGACGCAGCGTGAAGAATTGCAGCAAACGACCAGCCCAGACGATACCCAACGGGTGCATGATCAGATGGAGTTGCATGAAATAGATGCAGCATTAGCTGGACTGCCTGATGATCAGCGCGCTGCATTGGCACTCGTCGCAATTCAGGGCCTGAGTTATCGTCAAGCCGCTGACATTCTTGATGTGCCAACGGGAACGGTCATGAGCCGGCTGGCCCGCGCCCGCATTAAACTCGTTGAACTCTTGCAGCAGCCAAGCTCTTCATCGAGCGATAACAGTTCAAAGGGAGCACCTTATGTTCATTGATGACGTTAAATTATCAGCTTTTCTCGACAATGAACTTGAACCCAATGAGGCTGAAGCCATTCGACAGCAGCTGGAGCACGACGATGCTTTGGCAGAACGTTTGTCCGCATTAGCAATGGTTGATTTACAGGTTGGCGAGCGCTTAGACGCTCAGCTGCAACAACCAATTCCAGCACGTATTTATGCGTTGCTTGAGGAACCTGCAGAAGCTACCAACGTCGTTTCAATGGGGCGTTGGCAACAGCTTCGCAATGCGTTGAAGGACCACGTAGCTATCGCCGCTGGCGTCGCGTTAATTGTCGGTTTCGGAGTCGGACAGTGGTTGCCTGGCTCCGTGCCCTCTGCCGTCAATCATGACGTGTCGTTAGCGCTTGAAACGCAACCAAGTGGCATGCCGTATCAGCTTGATGCGGATACCACACTAACGGCACAACTCACCTTTAAGGACGCGCAAGGCGATTACTGCCGCCAATATCAGCTTGCCCGGGCCGAGCAAACCACCGTGGCCATACAGTGTCGTCGCAGTGAGGAATGGCACGAAGTTGCCAGTGTCAGTATGGTCACGCAAGCAAACAACGCCACATATCAAACGGCGTCAGGGCAACACGTACTTGACCCGTTACTTGACCAAATGATGCGCTCGGCGCCATTAACGCCGGCGCAGGAAAAAGAAAAACTTATGGCGGCTTGGAAAGACTAAAAAGCTGCATAAAAACGAAGGAGAACGACCATGAAAACACTGAATGTTATGTTGTTCACAGTATTGGCTCTGGTAATTTCTGGCTGCAGTTCACAGCCCGACTATCGCAAAGCAGAAGGCTCGGGCTACGGCTACCAAGAGACTAAAATTTCCGATACACAATATCGTGTCAGCTTCAAAGCGCGCGGTACCGACAAAACCAAAGCCATGGATTATGCGTTACTCCGCGCTGCTGAAGTGACGTTAGAAAATGGGTATGACTGGTTTGTGGTAACACACCGCGAAACGCTTGTTGATCGTGAACGGGTGCAACCAGACACCAGCTTAGGCTATACCAGCTCACGCGATATGGTCACCCGCTGTGGCTTAGTGACATGCACCACCACCAGTTATCCGCGCACCAGCATGAGTGCCGGTGTACACATTGGTGGTAATGAATCGAGCGAAATTCAAAGCATTTTAGAAGTTAAGCTCGGCAAAGGCATGCGCCCGGATACCGACTACAGCTTTAGCGCGCAGGAAGTAAAAGAGAACCTTAGCCCTAAAGAATAAGTCGGCAACGCAATATACCCCTAGAGAGGGATCTCGGGGGTACTCCATCAGCACAAGGTTAATTTATAAACGTAGTGCGTATACTGCATGCATCACATATCGATTTTGATCTGCATCAGGAAAACGTTATGACGAACATGACCTCACACATTCATTGTCAAAATTGCAGCATGGCAGCGCTATGTTTGCCGTATCAACTCGACCAAGAGGGCATGGCGCGCTTAGATACGATTATTCAGCGTCACAAGCCGTTGCAAAAGCGTGACATCTTAGTTAACGCAGGTGCGCCATTAAAGTTCCTGTATGCCGTACGTAGCGGTTCGTTGAAGTCGTACACTATCGACGACAATGGCGTTGAACAAATCATCGACTTTCACCTTCCCGGCGACCTCATTGGTTTTGACGCATTAGCCAACAGCGAACACCGCAGTTACACGCAAGCGCTAGAAACAGCGATGCTGTGTGAGATTCCAATCAGCGCATTGGATGACCTTGCTGAACAAATGCCCGGTCTGCGTCGGCAAATGTGGCGCTTAATGAGTGGCGAAATATTTTCCAGCAAACAATTGCTGGGCACACTCAACAATCGTTCCGCGCAGCAACGTCTTGCACAATTCCTCGTTACCTTAGCTGACCGCTTCAAGGAACGCGGATTATCAAACCGTTCGTACCGCTTAACCATGACCCGTGCCGATATCGGCAATTATTTAGGGCTCTCGGTTGAAACCATTAGCCGTATCTTGTCGGCGCTGCAGCTCGAAGGTGTCATTGACGTACAAAACAAATTAGTTAATGTGCTTGAACCAAGCCGTTTGCGCGAACTGGCTCAATAATTGAGCCAGATTCGCTAATCTGCGTCACTTACTGACAACCGCCACAGCAATGTCCGTTACCATGCCCTTTGCTGGCTTGTTCTTGCTGTTTAAACAATACGGCGTTTTCTAGTGCGATGTGCTGATGCAGGTCGCTAACAAACTCGTTAATGCCTTCATACAGCATAATCCAACTGCCACAAGCGCCACGCGGTGCGTTGCATTGATTGGTCAATTCCAATAACTGTGCAACCATCTGCTCATGTTGGTCGTGCTCTTCTTCCATAACCGCTATTGGGCCCTTTGGAAAAATGTCACCGGCCAACATTGGGAACAGAATTTGTTCTTCTTTCATCATGTGACTTTCTAATTCTTGATACATTGCTTGCAAATGCTCGGCCAACCCAGCTGGGCATTCGTCATGATCGTTGTGTACGTCTTCAATTTTACGAGCCAGATTAATCAGATTTGGTAACTGAGCACGATGTTTTTCGTGAAAATGCTCAATAACAAACTCGGTCAGTGCTTTCTTTGGCATTGCCTGATAAACCGCCAATGCTTCATCATGAATAGTATGGGTGGTCATGGTCACTCTCCTAAAATGGGTGATATAAATAGCTTGAACACCTCGTAACTACTGCAAATTAGATGCCAAAACTACCCACTTTGATTTATATCGAGTTTTTGGTCGGGATGGTAAATTAAACCCATATTTAATCGGGTCATTAGGCCCTAAAGGGTTGTTTATACCATGCAAGATGTCACGTTACTCGAAACGCTTATTGCTGATTTAGTGACCGATTTGCCGGCTGTAATTCGGCTGGAAAAGTTGGTTAAAACACTGCGTGCCCATTTTAACTGTGGCGCTGTGGTTATTCTGAAACACGATCAAGACATGCTGCGACCGATTGCGAGCACGGGGCTGCGACGTGAGGCCTTGGGGCGGCGATTCTTGGTACAGCAACACCCACGTTTGGCACGCATTCTAAGCAATCGCGAAACTGTTCGCTTTGAGCCGGACAGTGCGCTTCCCGATCCCTATGATGGCCTTATTGAAGATAGTCCTGACGGCCACCTTGCCGTGCATGACTGCATGGGAATTAGTTTACATATTGAGGGCAAGATATGGGGCGTGCTAACACTGGATGCTCTAGACCCTGGTACCTTTGATGCGCAAACCATGCAAGCTTTGCAACGGGCTAGCTTACTGGTTGAAGCTGCTATTCGTATGGGCTTAATCGAACAGAACATTCGTGCGCTTCGCAACAATCGTCGCGATAGTGAGTATTCACTGACAAGCAATGGCACCGACAGCCAAGATATTATCGGTCACAGTGCAGCGCTGACAGCCGTGCTGCAAGAACTAGACGTTGTAGCCGGCTCTGATCTACCCGTTTTATTACTTGGCGAAACGGGTGTTGGTAAAGAACTTTTCGCACGCCAACTGCACCGCTTGTCGCCACGCAGTAGCAAACCTATGGTGTATGTGAATTGCGCCGCACTGCCCGAAACACTCGCGGAAAGCGAATTGTTTGGTCATACCCGAGGCGCATATTCTGGTGCTACAGGTGAGCGCGCGGGAAGATTTGACAGTGCGGATGGTGGCACTATTTTCCTTGATGAAGTGGGTGAGTTACCACTGTCCATTCAAGCAAAGCTACTGCGCGTATTGCAGAACGGAGAAATTCAACGACTGGGCAGTGATAAATCACACACGGTAAATGTTCGTATCGTCGCCGCGACCAACCGCGATTTGAAACAACAAATTAAGTCCGGCGATTTCCGCGCAGATTTGTATCACCGCTTATCTGTTTATCCGTTACCGATTCCGCCGCTGCGTGACCGGCAAGATGATATTGCCGTGCTGGCCGGCCACTTTTTAGAGCTCAACCGAGCCCGTCTTGGCGTGCGAGCGCTGCGTTTATCAGCCGCAGCCGAACAGGCCTTGCACCGCTATGACTGGCCTGGTAACGTCCGCGAACTCGAGCACACTATCAGTCGTGCTGCCATAAAAGCGCTAAGTTTAGGAGCTCGGCGGGATGATATCGTCAGCATTGAAGCCGAGCTGCTCGACTTACCAAACGCAGTGGTCCAGACCGTTTCAACTCAAGACTTGCCTTTACCACGCGTGACAGGAACACTTGAGGCAGGTTCGCTGAACCTGAAAAATGCGATTCAAACGGTGCAACGTGAACTCATTCAGCAAGCACTTGAGCAAACAGACTATAAATGGACGCAAGCAGCTCGTATACTGGACCTTGACCCGAGTAACTTGCATAAACTCGCAGGTCGCTTAGGGCTCAAGTAAATGTCTCCACTGTTGGCATAACTTTCAAGCGAGCTGAATCTGGCATGACTGTAATCCTGCGCATCATTATATGGCGCACTATCGCTATTTTATCATTGCTTCTGGGGTTTATTGGGCTACTGTTGCCGATAATGCCTACGGTGCCGTTTTTACTGGTAGCCGCTTGGGCTGGCGGCAAAGGCTGGCCGGTATTGGAGCAAAAACTGCTGGAACACCCCAAGTACGGCCCTCAGATTATCGCCTGGCGTGAATACGGTGTGGTGAAGCGGCAACCCAAAGTGATTGCCAGCATTATGATGGCTGGCAGTTCTATCATGCTGACTTTCAGCCCTGTGCACATCGCCTTAAAACTTGGCGTTATTGGCACGATGGCAACGGTTGCGGTATGGCTATGGCTGCGCCCAGAAGCTGCACCCACAAAACCACCCGCAACCGAATCGAACGATTAGCCCGGACGCCCGTCTGGTCGTGGGGTAATTAAGATAGGCAAATACACCACAACATAAATCAAATACGCCAGAATCCACGCGGCGGCACTAAACATAAACCATGACATGCTGAATTCAGGCACCAGCCAGGTTAATAGAACCCGCGAAAGTGCCGCAACGGCCACCAACAAAAACGCCAATGACATAATTGCTTTCGGCTGCAGCGGTCGCCCACTGTGCCCTAAGGATACGCGGGCAATCATCGCCAAAATCATATTGCCCATCGCACCGGCGGTAATCGCATGCAGCGCAATGGAGTTGCTGATATTAAAGCCCAGTTCGCGCAGCGCGAATAGCGCCAAACCCAATGGAATAAACCAATACGCGATATGCAACGACCACAGCAGCGGAACGCGCAGCGTAATCCAAATGCGCCAGCGCAAACAGCGAACACCCAAAGCAACTGCGCTGATGGCGTAAATCGCGGCCATGACGACGTCAGGTAATTGCGCACTGAACAACGTGATATTCAAAATGAAGACTAACCACAGGCTGCCCAAGCCAATTCGGTCAAGCCATACGATAGGCTCAGCTTTGGTGGTCATGGTGCCATTGGCGGTAAACATTGGAATAACGCGGCCACCAACAATTGCCATCAATAACGCCAACAGCCAAACGGCATTCTGACTACCGAGCTGTTGAATATCAAAGCGCTCGCTAACCAAACCGTAGTGCATCAAAGCATTACAAAAGGTCAGTAGAAATAACACCGGTACGAAAAACAGATTGCGCTGTTGCTTTACTTTTATCAGTGGCACCGCGAGTAAAATCGCAGACAGAGGCAGAAACAGTAAATCAATGCCCGCAACCAGCCAAGCTGGTAGATTGGCCCCAAACAGAAATGCCAAGCGCCCCAATAACCACACCGTGGTAAGAATACCCAACGCGCGACCATGGGTGGCGCGCATACCTGTCCAGTTCTGCACCGCGGTTAACAAGAAGCCCACTACGATGGCGGCGACAAAGCCAAAGATCATCTCGTGTGCATGCCAGACCAACACATTGCCGTACACTGGCAGCGAAATGGTACCTGCTAGTGCTAGAATCCAGAGCAACATGGCAATGGCGCTAAAGCTGGCACCGAGCAAAAACATGGGGCGAAAGGCTTGGCGTAGTAGCGGCCACATTTTTTGTTCGACCTGAAGATCGGTAATTTGTAGCATGATGAATCCTTTTTAGTCGAGCTGTTGAACCAAGCCAGCTAATGCCAGCCAATAGCCGTTGCTATCGTTCTTTTCGAGTTTTTGTGGTTGATTTCCCGTAGTATTGGCACGGAACTTTTCCAACCAATCAAAAGTTCCGGTCAGCTGCGGGCTTAGTCGCACTACGTCAACCAGTCCGGCCATATTGGGCAACTGGTTAATCAGGTTGTAGCGGCTTCCCGACTGGGTTTGGATGCCGTTCAAAATAAACACCTGTTGCCCTTCTTGGCTCTCCACCGGGCGCCCTTCCGGATAGTTGATACACACCAATTCACACTGGTCTTTGGGGCGATTTTCAGAACGTGCGGTGAAACACCGCCCGGACCACGCAAGCGGCATATGCCCCAGGGCAAATACTTCCACTTCAAAGCAGTCGCGCACATCGTGCACCATCGGCTGCTGAAGCAGCTTCGCCAGCCATTCACGCGACAGCTCGACTGGCATCACCCAACGGCTCATTCCTAAACTCATTAATTTTCGCAGTGTATGGTGGTTGTAGCAGTTAATTGCAGGCCCTGCAACGAAGGGTAATTTTTGCTCCTGCAAATATGGAATCGCGCCCACGTCATTAGCTTCAACCAGAAAATCGCCATTGTCACAATATTTGCGCAGCTCACGTAACTCAGATGGCGCCTCTAACAGGGTCATAGTCGACAGACACACTTGTTTACCCGCCTCACGCAACATATGGGCTATCGCCATATAATCTTCAAACTTCAGTTCACGGCGTTTGCTGCATACGGTTTCGCCGAGGTAAACAATATCTACCGCTGAGTCTGCGGCTTGCTTATAGAAGTTTTCGACCACTTGTTTCGGCCAAAAATATTGAATTGCTCCTAGAGAAAATTTCATAGTTACTTCCATTTCCGGTGGTAGGCACCTAAAGTTGTTTGACTGCCTTCTGAAAGTCCTGCTAGCACGTGATCCCATTGGTGCTGGACCGCAAACTGTTCGCTATCCGCCATTACTGCGTCGATCGCTTGGCGCCAGACTTGGGTTATCTGCGCGACATACGCAGGGCTGCGTTGCCGCCCTTCAATTTTAAGCGAGGCAATTCCCTCTTTATAAAGCTCAGGGAGCAAGCTCAAGGTATTCAAGCTGGTCGGCTCTTCCAGCGCATGATAGGTATCGTCGCCAACTTTGAAGCGCCCTTTGCAAAGGGTTGGGTACCCAGCCGTTTCATTGGGCGCAAACCGATCAATTAAAATATTGTTTAGGCGTGACTCTAAAGTGCCGTCGTCGGCTTCATCCCAACGTACGTATTTTGCTGGCGAGCAGGCGCCCGCAGTGTTGGGTGATTCACCCGTCATGTACGAACTTAAATAGCAGCGCCCCTCTGCCATAATGCATAGGCTACCGAATGCAAAAACTTCCAATTGCATTTCGCTGGTACGCGCAATGGCGCGTACTTGGTTCATCGATAATACCCGCGGCAACACCACCCGGCTTACGCCAAACTGTTTATAAAACTCAATGGCCGCAGCATTGGTTGCAGACGCCTGCACGGACAAGTGCAACTCTACTTTTGGATAACGTTCAGCGGCATAAGCTAGAACGGCCATGTCGGCTAAAATCAGCACATCTGCGCCCGCCTTAACCGCCATGTCTACCGCTCTGCGCCAGGTTTCAAACGTATCGACATGGGCAAAGGTATTGATTGCAACGTGTAGCTTTTTGCCATGCTGATGCACATAGCGTGCAGCTTCGGTTAAACCGGCTTGATCAAGATTTAAGCCCGCGAAATGGCGCGCGTTGGTTTCATCTTTTAAGCCCACGTACACGGCGTCGGCACCATGTTCAATTGCTGCTTTGAGGGCTGGCATACTGCCAGCAGGGCACAGAAGTTCCATAATTATTGATCCCGTCGATAAACATGCATTCGTAATGAGCATTATAATAGGTTGAAAAATTTCCGGGACATTTATGGACGGCAACTTATGGTTATCCCCAAAGTAGTAGATCACTGGCCACGCGTTATTTCAGGGTTACAACGCATCGGCTCAGCAGCACCTAAACCGCTTTTAGAACATATACTTAGTGGAATGCTGAACCATGTTCTTGATGCCGAGCTGCGGCGCCATAAACTAGACTTCTTGCAGCAACAATGGGTACGTATTGAAGTGCCAGACCTCGCATTAGTATTTTCGGTAACCGTGATTGGTTCTGAGCATCGCGCGCGCCTACGCGCTTCCATGCAACCACAGCACGCCAGCGTAACCATGCGCGGTAATAGTGCGTCGCTGCTACTTATGATGAGCGGTCAGGTGGACCCTGACACCTTGTTTTTCCGCCGCAAGCTGCTGATAAAGGGCGATACCGAATTAGGGCTTGAAGTGAAAAATCTACTCGACACCATTGAACTGGAAGGGCGCTTACCTGCACCGATATATCGTGCCACCCAACAAACGGCAGCACTTATTTTGGCGAAACCTGAATTGCGTTAAGCGATGTGATCAGCCGCCAATTAACTCGTCCTTATACCCCTTCAGGTGTATCAATTTTCTGATCTGCATCATATAAACTGCGCTTAGAAATTCACAGGTAAGGGGTTTTCCCCCAGGGTGTCAGCATGACCAATAACGCAAACCAGATTGTTTGGAGCCAAGCGCTCATCGACAAGTACAACATCAATGGACCACGCTATACGTCTTATCCGACAGCGTTGGCACTGCACAATAAGTTTCCATTGAGTACCATGGAGCAAACGCTCGCTAACGCCCCTGACGAATTGAGCTTATACATTCACTTACCGTTCTGCATTAAGCTTTGCTATTACTGTGGTTGTAATAAAGTTATCACCCGCCACCAGCACAAAGCCGACATTTATTTGGACTATTTAGCCAAAGAGATGGCAATGTACAAAGCGCTACTGGGCAACCGTAAATTTGAATCGGTGCACATGGGCGGTGGTACACCAACATTCTTGAGTGAAACGCAGTTATCGCGTTTGATGGCTTTATTACACGAACATTTTAGTTTCACGGATAACACGGAATGGTCTATCGAAATTGACCCACGTAGCTGCAGTGATGATAAATTACGTCATTTGCGCAAGCTCGGTTTTGACCGCGTTAGTTATGGTGTGCAAGACTTCGACGCCAAAGTACAGATTGCGATCAACCGGGTGCAAGACACCGACATGATCAAGCACCAAATCGCCTTAAGCAAAGAGCTTGGTTTTCGCTCAATCAACCTTGATTTGATTTACGGCTTACCCTATCAGCGGCCGGAAACTTTTGCGGCGTCAATTGATCAGGTCATTGAATTAAACCCTGACCGCGTCTCGCTATTTAGTTATGCGCATTTGCCTTCGCGTTTTGCGGGACAGCGTAAAATTGATGAGTCAAGCTTACCAACCGCGCCGATTAAACTTGAATTACTGCAGTTAGGCATTACCAAGTTTACCGCGGCCGGCTATCAGTTTATTGGTATGGACCACTTTGCGAAAACTGACGATACCTTAGCGCAAGCCCAGCAACGCGGTGAGTTACAACGTAACTTCCAAGGCTATACCACATCGGGTCAAGATGCCTTGTTAGGTATTGGCGCATCGTCGATTAGCCAAATTGATGGGGTGTTGTGGCAAAACGTGAAAGAGTTGCCTTCTTATTACAAAGCTATCAATAGCGACACCCTGCCGATTGTGAAAGGTTTTGAATTGAATGCTGATGATAAATTGCGTGCGGCGTTAATTTCGCAAGTAATCTGTCATTTCGATTTAGACATTCAGGAATTTGCCAACAGCTGGAACATTGAGGATTTTTGGGACTACTTTGCCGATGCCAAGCGCAAACTGGAACCATTTATCGAAGATGGCTTGGTTGAGCTTGATGCCAACCAATTGCGCGTCACGACCCTTGGTCGGCTTTGGGTGCGCAGTATCTGTGCTTGCTTTGATGCGTATCTTGACGATTCAGCCACTGCACCGCGTTACTCCAAAGTGGTGTAACGCGGCGCCAGCAATCTTAACTTGCTTGCTTGAGCGCATTGGCTTGCGCTCGAGCACCAGCAATACTGGTGTCTTGTTGCTTGCGATGATAATGCCGCGCTGCATGCTCTTGGCGACGCCCTGAGCTAAACGCTGACACCCGCTTCAAATAGCCAATCACGCGCGTACCGTAGTCAATATCGGTAGAGCCACATGCTGAGCACTCGCAAAGCGTGCGCTTATCAATTTTTTCACAGGCGTTACAAATGGTGATTTTTACATTAATGCAGAAATAATTGCAGCCGGTGGTTGCGGCAATATTGAGCATCGACAAGTAGCCGTCTGTTGTCAGCTTTTCATCTAAATTCAAATGCAACGCTGAGCCGCCATCTAGAAACTCAATGAGCTCGTCGCCGTGCATGATGAACTTGTCCAGCGAGTTGGTCGCATCATCTTCCACCACATAGAAATACGAGTTATAACAGTCGCGTGGCACAAAATAGCCGTCTTCACGATCCCACTTCGCATTTTTAACACCGAGGTTTTCCGCGGGGACAAATTCAGTGTTAAACATGTAGCCATATTCTTGCTTCGCGCGTTTGTTCGCGTCATAAATGACTTTTAAATGGCGTTGCACAAACTCAATGTAGTCGCGATTATTACTGGCAACCAAGCCTTGCGATTCGGCAGCTTCGACCATGCCATTAATACCAATCGTCAAAAACTGTTTATCCAGTGAGATAAACCCAGCATCGTAAACGGTGAGCAGCCCCGCGGCTTTGTAGTCTTCCATAATCTTCCGGTACGCCACTTGGTACTTCTGGATTTTCTCAATTTCTGTTTCCAGATCACGACCATCCTGAACCAGTCGATTCATATTAATGGTAATGACGTTGATTGACCCGGTCGCCACCCCACCCGCACCAAGCGTGTAGGAAAACGTATTATCACTAATCTCACTGCGCAGGCGGCAACAGGAAGCCAGTGAATCAGCATTTGGTGACAGGTAAACAAAGAATGAGTTGCCATCAGCAAGTTCGTGCGCAATATGGCGTGCAAACTCCTGATCTTTGCATTGCCCTTGGTCAGTCAACATCGCCACCGTTACCACTGGAAACGTTAAAATGGTTTTCTTGCGCTCTTCGTTAAACCAATGCAAGAAGAAGTCTTGCAGTTTACTAACTGACGCCCAGCTGCTCTTACTAAAGTCGGGGAACACAAAGTCACCGAACATGCTTTCAAAGTAATGCTGGTCGTATATCGAAATATTCCAAAACACACTTTGATAGCCACGCGCAGCCGCAGGTTGATTTAACGCATAAACGACATGTTGTAGGTGGTTTGCAATCTCATGGGGGTGTGTTTCAAGGTAATTATCACCGTAGTCACGACGCGCAAAATGATCAAAATACGCAAGAAATTCTACCGTGGCCACCGCACCAGCAAACTGTGAACTTACCGCAAATACAAAATTGACAAAGGTGCCACAGAAGCTTTCCAAGTGTTTAGGTGCTTTCGACTCGCCGCCAAGTTTAGTTAAGCCGTCACGCAAAAATGGGTACATGGTTACGGACACGCAATAGGGCTTTAAGCTGGTTTCGTCATGCACATAAATTTCATGATCTTCAATTTGGCGAATGTATTCTTGCCCCAGTTCCGAGCCAAATAATTCGCTGATTTTGGTGCTCACTTGCTTGCGGTTAACTTGCACAAAAAAGTCTTTCATTAACTCCGCTTCTAAGGTCGCAATGTTCTTTTGGGTAACATTCGCATTGGCGTCCATCTTCGAGCCATCAGCAGCATTTTGCGCTGATAAATAGTGTTTGATGAAATCCATTTTTGCGTCAACTTGTTCTGGGTTTAAGCGCAACATGGCTACTCTCCTTATTTATATTTGTAATGATCCGGTTAACTTGCAAGGAACCGGCAGTTCAGCAATTGCTGGGTGCGTAAGTCATAAAATTTTTGATTGGTGCTTGAGCTATCAAGCCCGCCTAAACTGGCCACCCAGGGGCCGGTTTTGAGGTAGGTCAAATGTTGTTTAATCTGCAGCGACACATCGTCGTAACCCGTGTATAAACAGGTTTGTAGTCCAGCATTTCGTGCTTGCTGTAATCGCGCAATTAACGTTTCAGGCTGCCATTCGCCGCCTAAAAACAGCACACAAGTAATTAAGTTTCGGTATTGCGCCAAGCGCGCAGCAAAATAGTCAGCGGTCAGCTGCTCGCCGCTGCCAACGGGCCAGCTATCGACACTGTGGCAACCTTTGCATCCAACTGGGCATCCGGTGATGGTGTAAGCTAGAGAGACCTCTCCAGGCACCTCCTGAAACACCACTTGTTCTGCGCTGTATCGCAACATGAAACACCTATATATTGTGTACGTATTTATATATATGTCTATATATTGTGTTTTGATGCTATCAGCATAGACGCGGCATAACTTGCTGCATTGATCTGGATCAATAAAAACTACCCCCAATGGGTATACCCCTTAGATTCCTTTCAGTTACCTCTTTAGCTCAATTTTTAATGGCGCAAGCCCATGCGATTCTATACGCGGGTAATTTCTACCAAGGCGGTTTAAATGACTGCGCAAGAGATGGGTTGATTTAACCCACAAGGATTAAATTTCCGTGCTATTTCAGCTAAATACAAAGTGGCACGGAGCTTGCTATAAGGATCAACGTGCGCGCTAGTCACATCTGACCCAGTGCAAACTTGATTAAAGGGAGAATCAACAATGCAACAACATCAACAGCCGGAGGTGCCAAATGGCCGGTTATAAAAAATTATGGTGGATACTGATAGCCATTTTGGCCATCACCTTTGGTGTCCTCGGATACTTCGGTAAAGAAGTTTACCGTGTCGCTCCGCCGATTCCTGATCAAGTCATGACCGAATCAGGTCACGTTTTGATGACGGAAGAGTCGATTCTTGACGGGCAAACCGCCTGGCAATCAGTCGGTGGCATGCAATTGGGCTCTATTTGGGGTCATGGCGCATACCAAGCACCTGACTGGACAGCCGATTGGTTGCACCGCGAATTAGTGGCTTGGTTAGAAATAACCGCCCAAAAAAATTACGGACAAAGCTATGAAAGCCTAACCGCAGCACAACAAAACTCGCTACAGTTCGAGCTGAAACAAGCTTACCGTCACCCAGCTTATGACGCCGCAACGGACACCTTGGTTGTCGGTGATGTGCGTGCACAAGCTATTGCGGAAACTGCGGATTACTACAAACGTCTTTTCAGTGATGACTTGTCGTTAAAAAGCACGCGTGAAAACTATGCAATGAAAGAAAACACATTGCCAAGCTTAGAGCGCCGCGAAGTGATGACTCAGTTCTTTTTCTGGACTGCATGGTCAGCCGCAACCGAGCGTCCTGATAGCGATGTGACCTATACCAACAACTGGCCGCATGAGCCGTTAATTGACAACAAGCCAAGTGCCGAGAATTTGATTTGGTCTTTAGTGTCAATCATCCTGCTTATTGCCGGTGTCGGTGGCTTGATTTGGGCTTGGGCCTTCTTACGTGATCACGACGAAGAAGAAACGGAAGCGCCGAAAAAAGATCCAATCAGCTTGGTAAATCTAACCCCGTCACAAAAAGCACTGGGGAAGTACCTGTTCTTGGTCATGGCGCTATTTATCGTACAGATATTCTTAGGCGGCTTCACTGCGCATTACACCGTTGAAGGCCAAGAGTTCTACGGTATTAACGTGTCGCAGTGGTTCCCCTATTCTTTAGTACGCACCTGGCACATACAGGCGGCGCTCTTCTGGATTGCAACCGGCTTCTTAGCGGCGGGATTATTCTTAGCACCGATTATTAACGGTGGTAAAGACCCGAAATTCCAAAAGCTTGGGGTTGATATCCTGTTCTGGGCTCTGGTTGTGGTTGTTGCCGGTTCGTTTATTGGTAACTACTTGGCCATTGCGCAAATCATGCCTGAGCACCTCAGCTTCTGGCTGGGTCACCAAGGCTATGAATACGTCGATTTAGGGCGTTTGTGGCAAATTGGTAAGTTCCTTGGCATCGTATTCTGGCTCGGTTTGATGCTACGCGGCGTTGTTGGCGCGTTCAAACAGCCTGGCGACAAGAACTTGTTAGCGCTACTAACCGCTTCTGTGGTTGCAATTGGCTTGTTCTACGGTGCTGGCTTCTTCTACGGCGAACGCACTCACTTATCCGTGATGGAATACTGGCGCTGGTGGATCGTTCACCTGTGGGTTGAAGGCTTCTTTGAAGTGTTTGCAACTGCAGCGTTAGCGTTCATCTTTAATAGCATGGGCCTTGTGTCTCGCCGTATGGCAACTGCTGCAGCATTGGCCTCAGCGTCACTGTTCATGTTAGGCGGCGTACCTGGTACCTTCCACCACTTGTACTTCTCAGGTACCACAACACCAATCATGGCTGTTGGCGCAACGTTCTCTGCGCTTGAAGTAGTGCCATTGGTAGTACTAGGTTATGAAGCATGGGAAAACTGGAGCTTGCAACGTCGCGCCGAGTGGATGCAACGTATCAAGTGGCCACTACTGTGCTTTGTTGCTGTAGCATTCTGGAACTTCTTAGGTGCTGGCGTATTGGGCTTCATGATCAACCCACCAATCGCGCTGTATTACATCCAAGGCCTGAATACCACACCAACCCACGCTCACGCGGCATTGTTTGGGGTGTATGGCTTCTTAGCAATCGGTTTCGTACTGTTAATCTTGCGCTACATTCGTCCGAACTTCGCGTTTAACGACAAGATTATGAAAACTGGTTTCTGGTGGTTGAATATCGGCTTGTGCTTGATGTTATTCACCAGCTTGTTACCTATTGGTTTCATCCAGTTCTACGCCTCGGCTACTGAAGGTTTGTGGTACGCACGTAGCGAAGCGTTTATGCAGCAACCATTACTGCAAAGCTTACGCTGGATTCGTACTGTCGGTGACGTCGTATTCATTATTGGCGGACTCGCTGTTGCCTATCAGGTTGTTATTGGCCTGTTTGGTAAGCAGCAAGAAGCTGAAATTGACGCTGAACCCGTAACAGTCAAAAGCTAGGTAGTTTGAAGTAACACAATTTGTGTTGTTGACCGTGGTTACCACGGCAGTGTTAGCCCGAGACCTCCCAACCGTCTCGGGCTTTTTTTATCTTTTATGCAATGACGTAAACAACCGTGCCACCAATCAACCAAACTGCACTGAGCACACAAAGGCCAGCCATAATTTTGTCACTCAGCGATGACTCGCTATGGTCATGATCGTGGTGATCGTGCTCACTGGCTTGTTGTGCCTGACGCCAGAAAACAATCATCACCGCGCTAAGTGCAAGAAAGATTAGGTTCAAAACAAACCCATAATTTAGCTGAAAGTGTTCCTGTTCCGCTGGCGAAGTCCATTGTGATGCATCAGGTAGCAAGTCAAATGCAACCAGGCCGTAGTGCATCACCAATGACGCTGCAACCAGGCATACGAATAGCATCATGGCAATGTACAGCGCCATTTTCCAGCCGTAGTAGCGTGCATTTATTTTCAATACAGGAAGTACAATCAAATCAGAAAATATAAATGCCATGACCCCAGCAAAAGCTACACCCTCACCAAATAACACTGCCGCCAATGGAATGTTCCCCATAGAACCAATAAAGGTAAAGAATGCAGCGATTGGCCCTACCACCGCTTGCTGCAACAGTGACCAAAAACCCGGTTCACCGGCACTGCCAACGCCAACAAAAAGCCACTCGAAAAACGCACTCGGTACGAACGCCGAAATTACACCGGCGACGGTAAAGCCGATAAGAATGTCCTGCCAAACCATTTGCCATTCCATGACATATTTTTGGCCGACTTGCTGCCACGTTTCTTTGCTTAATAAATCAGATAAGGTGCTTTCATGCTGATGCTCGTCTTCGCTGTCTTCGTGACGCGCTTGCTTAATAAGCTTATGTGGATTGGTTAACGTAATAAATAACCACACAAACAGAATCAGCAGCAGCCCGCCAACATACTCGCCAACCACAAACTGCCAGCCTAGAAAAATAGAGATAACAAACCCCAGCTCTATCACTAAGTTTGTTGATGCAAGCATAAACGCCATAGAAGCACTGAAAGCCGCGCCCTTATTAAAGAGCGCGCGGGTAGTCGAAAGTGCAGCAAAACTGCAGGAACTGGAAATGAATCCGAAAAACGTACCTAAGGAAACCGATTTAAGGTTGTTACTGCCCATTGCTTGGCGCATTCGTCGCTTGGTGATTAGCACTTGAATTAAGCTACTTATCAAATAACCTAATACAAAGGCCCATAATGCCATCCAGAAAAAACCAAGGCTGGTATACGCAGATTCTCCCCAAGCGGTTATAAATTCTGTCATTAATTCTCCTTAAGCCGTCAATCTGAGTTCAAAGTATAGCAGTGCACCAAAACCTTTGAGCGAATCATAAAATTCCTGATTCGCACCCAAACGTATTTGGCGTTAAACTATACAGCTACCTGCAACAACGCTCAGTATAGGTGTTATGAATAAATTTTCGATTGTTACACGCATCGGTATTGCCCTAAGCGCTATGGTCGCGTTGACGATACTGACGCTGCTTGCATCATATTGGCTATCAGAAAAGGCTGACCACGATGCTTTGGCGATTAATGTTGCTGGTTCATTACGCTATCAAGCTTACCAATACAGCTGGCATGCCATGCACGACCCAGAAAATGCGGCGACTGTGGCAACTGCGCTCAATGAAAGTTGGAATCACCACGTTTTTAATCGTTTCAAAATTGAAGATAACGAACTAACCGATTTGTACACCGAATCGATGGCAAGCTGGCAAGCATTTCAGCAACAAGTTGCAGCGGGCGAAATCTCCTCGGAACAACTGGTTGCAGCAATCGGCCCACAAATTGATCAAATTAACGAATTCGTTACTGCAATTCAGCAAGATGCTGAACAGCGCATTCGCTCCATTCGCTCTATTCAAGTGTTGTCTCTATTTGCCAGTATTGGCCTGGCCTTAGTTATTTTCTACTGGCTGCGCACGCGCGTTCGCTACCCGCTGGAAGTGCTCACACAAGCTGCTCGCCGAATTGGCCAAGGTGATTTTACCGCGCGCGTGAAGCACCCGATGAAAGATGAGCTCGGTGTACTTGCCGGTACCCTAAACAAAATGAATGAAGCTATCGGTTTTATGTACGGCAACCTTGAAAAGCGTGTCGACGAGCAAACACAAGCTATTCAGAAGTCGAATATTCGACTGCAATTCTTATACGATACCGCACGCACCATCATCGAACACTCACCGGGGTATCATGACTTTACCGCGATTGTAAACGGCCTGAAACGGGCCTCTGAAGTGGATGATATTGAACTGTGTTTAATCACAGAAGCGGGCAACAAGCCGTATTTACAGGTGCAACCCATTGGCGCGCCCATTGACCCCTGTGAAGGCGTAGACTGCAGTCAGTGCGTCAATGCTGGTGGTGGTGTGTCGGTCATGGATGGTTTGCGCATTTATCGCTTCCCAATCGATCGTGAAGATCATAATTACGGGGTACTTGTTGCGCGCTGCCCAATTAGCGAACAACTCAGTGACTGGCAACAGCAGCTCATTCAGTCGGTTGCCGACCAGCTTGCTGTGGCATTAAGTTTGAAACAAGAAGAAGAGCAAGTGCGACGTTTGGCGCTGATTCAGGAACGCACAGTGATTGCACGCGAACTCCATGATTCATTAGCTCAAGCGCTGTCCTATTTGAAAATTCAGGTCACTCGATTAAACAAAGCCATTGAGAAAGACAACCGAGAAGTTATCGAAGACGTCTCAAAAGAACTGAAAGAAGGTTTGAACGCAGCATACCGTCAATTACGCGAATTACTTACAACCTTCCGTTTAAAAGTGGATGGTGCAGGTATGTTGCATGCACTGCAAACCACCATAAAACAATTTAACGACCAATCAGACATTGCGTTTCGCTTAGACTATCAGTTAGAAAGCACGCCATTGGTACCTCACGAAGAAATTCATTTGCTGCAGATCATTCGTGAAGCTTGTCAGAATGCTATTCATCATAGTCAAGGTACCGATGTGGTCGTGAAACTGGCGCAGGACGAAAATAATGGCATTCACCTAAGCATTGAAGATAACGGTGTTGGTATTCCAGAAAACGCAGAAAAGTTGAATCACTATGGTTTGGCGATCATGCAGGAGCGTAGTCGTCATTTGGGTGGTGCTATTTCCATTCAACGCCGCGCCGTAGGTGGTACAGGGGTGTATTTCGAATTCGCACCGCAGTACATATTAGAACGCCAAGACGCTCCAACAACGGCTTAAGGGTTATAGAACTCAGCTTTATTACGCAGGTACATGTAAGCCACCAACGCTACGCATGCCACGTAGAATAATGCGAATACGAATAGCGCGTAAGCTGGGGTTGCCGTGGTGCTATTTACGTACCACAGCGCCGGAATATACGCTGCACCAGCGCTAGCTACCGCAGTTAACCAACGCAGCGCCAGCGGCAACTGCTCCAGCGGTAACACCACGCTAACACTGCGAAAAATTGCACTACTGGCTGCTCCTGTTGCAATAAAAATAACCAAGAACACCAACAGGTACCCCAGAAACCACTGTTCTGGAAGTGGGCTGTGCGTCGCTTTATAAGTGATGACACCAGCCACCACGCTGCTTATCGCCAACACCACGGCACACCAAAGGGTTACCTTTGAGCCTCCGAACAAATCAGCTAACCAACCACCAAATGGGCGCGCCAAAACCCCCAGCAACGGGCCAATCCATGCGTACGTTAATGCGCTTGGGGTATAAGTTGCGCTGAAGTTTTGCAGGCTTAATGGAAAGGTAATGGTGAACCCAATAAAAGAACCAAACGCCATCACGTACAGTAAGGTCATGACCCACGTATGTTTATTACGCAAAATGGCGCGGTAATGGGTACGGTCGGTAATGGTGCCGAAAGGCTTCGCTGGATCATCTTGGGTACGGCGAGCCACTTGCCAAACAATACTCGCAAGGGCAATCGCCGCGATAATAATCCAGCCCATGTTTGCTAACCATAGCGACGCGCCTGGCGCAATAACGCCAACAATGTCGCCACTGCCATGCGTTGAAACCCAAGGCGTTCCAGCGAGCGCGCCGAATAAATTTATACTCGATAGAAACGGTAATGCCGCTTGCGCGATAACAATACCAATACCGGCAATGCCAGCATTAACCGCGAGGGTCCAACCAAGGCCAGTTTTATCGATTTTGTCATTGCGGGTAAACGCAATAAATTGCGCACCACCAAAGCCACAAGCTACCGCTAACCACTGCAACGCCGAATAGCTCAATGGCGGGTGCATCAGTAGCCACACCATGGCGAATGCGGGAATCAAAAGAGCGGCTGTGCTGAGATAAATAAATCGCGACTGCATAGCGCGCTCACCCAGCCAGAAAAACACAAAATGCCACGCCGTTGCACTAAGCCCAGATAGAGCCAGCAAGCGATATAGCTGTGCGAAGTCAAAGCCAGCATCAACTGAAAACAACTGTACCACGAGCACACTCAAGCTCATCCACAGCGTCATACCAACAATCAAATTGATTGCTGTTGGTTTGTCGACTGTTGATGACGCTCTTACTGTATTCACGCGCTGCTCCATAAAATTTTCCAATGTGTAAACTATGCGTGATCTCGCGCAGTACAACAATTCAGCGGGAGTGATAACCAGCAGGGCATAAGGGGCACGTAAAACTACCCCTTTTGGGTTAGATTGCGCTAACCTATACTTTGTCATGGAACAATGTGTAACAATACTGACCCAACGCAACAAAGTTGATGCAAACAAGGAGCACGTCATGTCTGACACCGCCGCTAGCATAATGCTTGTGGATGACCATCCACTGCTACGCAAGGGTTTGAAACAATTAATCTCGCTTGAAGATGGCCTGGAAGTCGTTGCTGAGTGCAGCAATGGTGCAGATGCCCTTGTTAGAGCAGAAGAGCTGGACCCAGACCTGATTATTCTCGACCTTAATATGCAAGGCATGGATGGCTTAGAAACATTGAAGCGCATGCGCGACAATGGCGTAACCTCACGCATTGTCATGCTGACCGTGTCCGATGCTGATGAAGACGTGGTTACCGCTATCACCAATGGCGCTGATGGCTATTTGTTGAAGGACATGGATCCTGAGTTATTGCTTGAACAGATTCAACGCGCCGTAGATGGGAAAATGGTTTTAAGTGAAGCCATTACCGAAGTGTTAGCAACTGCATTACGCCGCCCTTCAGCACCCACGGCCAGCAAACTGGACGGATTAACAAACCGTGAGCGAGAAATCTTAGAACTTATCGCCAAGGGCATGAGCAACAAGGTTATTGCCCGTGAGCTGGATATATCCGACGGCACGGTAAAAGTGCATGTGAAGCACCTACTTAAAAAACTCGGCTTACGTTCACGCGTAGAAGCCGCTGTATGGATGGTCAATCAAGACACTTAAGTATTGTTGACCAACATCAAAGCATTGCCTAAATAAACAGCCCACACTCGTGGGCTGTTTTGTTTCTGGTAAGGGTATTGCGATGCAATTGGGTGCTGCCATTACAAAAGCTCTGCGCGATTTCGGCGTAAACGAGCTTTTTGGAATTCCTGGGGACTTTATTCTGCCTCTGTTACAACAGTTGCAACAACAACCGGATGCTCTACCGTTTTACTACCTAACCCACGAGCCAGCTGTTGTTTATGCCGCCGATGCGGCTGCTCGATGCGCGAACCGCCCAGCCGCTGTTGCGCTGACCTATGGGGCCGGCGCACTAAATGGCGTCAATGCCGTAGCCCAAGCCTACGAAGAATATGTGCCGCTCGTTATTTTTGCCGGTTACCCAAGCCGTAACGAAGTAGCTTCCGGCTTGCAGATTCATCATCAAGCCAAAACCATCGATTCTCAGCGCCGCATCTATACTGAAATCACCTGTTTGCAAGTACGCCTCGATAATGCTGAAACAGCGACACAAGTGCTGTACGAGGCACTGCAAACCTGCAAAGAACAATCCCGTCCTGTGCTCATTGAAGTGCCTCGCGATGCGGTTGATTTGGATATTGTGCCGCGGGCATCGTATGCGGCCGCTGCTAAAGTGCCTGTGAGCGTTCACGAAGATGATTATCAACGGCTTGTTGTCGCGCTGAGCACGGCCCGCCGGCCCGTAATTCTAAGTGGTGTCAATGTCCGGCGAAGCGGCGCTCAACACGCTGTTGAGTGTTTGGCCGAGCAGTTTAATATTCCCCTGGTAACATCACTACTAGGGCGTGCCAGCATTAACCCGAACCATTCGTGCTATGGCGGTGTATTTTGTGGAGCTACCGACACCCTGGCTTACCAGTTACTTAACAATGCCGATGTGATCATTGCCTTAGGCGTAATTTACACAGACAGTAATTTTAGTGCTCATCGCTCGTTAATCAGCTCCCCGCATTTTTATCGCATCGATTTTCCTGAGCAGTCGTTGAAGAGCTGGTGCAGTCGACTTGCCAGTGAACCATTACCGCTATTTGAAACACGAAGCTTAAACCAACCCGAACTGCAGCCGGATACAACATTTTCTACTGATGCCGTGGTACAAGAAATACATCGACAACTGTCGCAGCAATCCACGATCGTTCCCATTGTCAGTGACGTGGGTGATTGCTTATTTGCGTCATTACGAGCTTCACCAACAGACTTTTTAGCACCGGCATACTATGCGTCTATGGGCTACTCGATACCGGCTGCTCTTGGCGTTTACGTCACCACCCAACGACGGCCTGTGGTTCTTGTCGGCGACGGCGCTTTTCTAATGACCGGGCTTGAGCTTGGCCAATGCCTGCGTTATGGCTGCCTACCTATCATCGTACTGATAAACAATCAGCGATGGGACATGATTGAAGCCTTCGCGCCAAAGTTAAACTGCACCAAACTGCATCACTGGCAGTACACCAGTATTGCCACAAGTATGGGTATTGAAAGCGTTCGCGTGCATGACCACCCAAGCTTTGCTAAGGCATTTGCTAAGGCTTGGGCGGAACCAGACCAAGCGCACCTCATCGATGTTTGGATGCCAGAGAAAAGCCGTTCCGCAAAGCTGTCTAAATTTGCCGAAACCTTGACCTCGATCAATAAAACCAACTCAATCGAGGTATAAACTACCCAGCCATTTTTAAGCACGATTAACCCAGTCAAAGGTTTTATGCAGTCACACCCACCTGAATTACTAAGCCCTGCAGGCAGCTTAAAAGCCATGCGGCTCGCTTTTGCTTATGGCGCCGATGCTGTCTACGCTGGGCAGCCACGCTATAGCTTGCGCGTACGTAACAATGAATTTGATCTGCCACGTCTGGCGCAAGGTATTGCTGAAGCACATGCCTTAGGTAAAAAATTCTATGTCGTTGTAAATATTGCGCCGCATAATTCGAAGTTGGTTACCTTTGTGGACGATATGGCGCCAGTCATTGCATTAAAACCTGATGCATTGATTGTGTCCGACCCCGGAATTGTGATGCTGTTGCGCGAACATTATCCCAGCCAAGCGCTGCATCTAAGTGTGCAAGCGAACACCGTCAACTGGGCTGCGGTAAAGTTCTGGCAACAGCAGGGCATTGAACGCATCATTGTGTCGCGTGAGTTGGAAGTACGCGAAATTGCTGAAATTCGGCAAAAATGCCCCGATATGGAAATTGAAGTGTTTGTACATGGCGCCTTATGCATGGCTTATTCAGGCCGATGCCTGTTGTCCGGCTACTTCAATAAGCGCGACCCAAACCAAGGTGCTTGCACGAACTCGTGTCGCTGGCCTTATCAGGTGCACGACGCAGAAGAAGACGCGGTGGGCCAATTTAATCCGATTGATACCCCTGTGCTATTAACTGAACCGCAGCGCCCCGGTGAGTACATGCTGATGGACGAGGATCTGCACGGTACTTACATCATGAACTCCAAAGACTTGCGTGGTATTGAGCATGTGGATTCGCTCACCAAGATGGGCGTGCATTCATTGAAAATTGAAGGCCGTACCAAGTCACCTTATTACGTTGCGCGTACTGCACAAATTTACCGTCAGGCAATTGATGATGCCGCGGCAGGCAAGCCGTTTAACCGTGACTTATTAGCCGAGCTAGACGGCATGGCCAACCGTGGCTTTACTGAAGGCTTTTTACGCCGCCATGTACCCAGCGAAACCCAGAATTACGCCACCAGCCATAGCCAAGGTGAGCAATTACTGGTTGGCGAAATACTTGATTCCGATGGCGCCAACGCTACGGTTGACGTTAAAAATGCCTTCGCTATCGGCGATACATTAATTCTGATGAAGCCCTCAGGCAACATAACCTTCAAGCTAGGCGCCATGGTAGATGCCAATCAACACGTACTTGAGCGTGCCGCTGGTGCTGGTCGCCAAGTTGGGGTGCGCCTACCCACAGCACTCAATGCAGAAGAAGCGCAGTTCAGCATGTTGATTAAAGTGGCCGACGTGAAACCACAACAAACCATTCCGGTCGTCGAGGTGACTAATGCCTGTAGTCATTGATAGCGATTGCATTAATTGCGATATGTGCGTGCCTGAATGCCCGAATGATGCCATTGCCATGGGAAAACAGCACTATGTGGTCGATGTGGATAAATGCACGGAATGCGAAGGTTTCTACGACCAACCCGCTTGCATTCCGGTATGTCCAATAGAGTGCATGACACTGGTACCCGACGCTTAGCGGGCAAGACAAGCACTCAGGTGCTTGTACCAGAATTCGGTTGGCTGCTGCATGGTGCGACGGCCAACGCTTATTTCACATACACATTGACCGTTTTTATTGGCCCGGGGCAGTGGTAATACGATAATGCCGTGCGCATTCGCGTACTCGGTGATGGCTTGCAGCAGCACCTCTTCATCACGGTCGATATGCAGGTGAAACATGGCACCTTGTGGCTCGCTTGGGTTCACAGTCACACCGTCAACACTGCCAAGTAACGGCCCCAACTCGCGGGCATAAGTAACAGCGTCATCAATAGCAGCTAAGTTATCGTCAATTCCCTTCTCCGCAGCCAAAATGTACGGATACATCGAAATTAAATTTCCTCCAGCACGACGACTCCATACCTTGGCTTCAGCAATAAACGCTTCTGTCCCAGCCAGTATCGCTCCGGCAATGCCGCCGATATCTTTGTATAAACTCACATACACGGAATCCGCCAGGTCACAAACTTCCGCTAAACTGCGCTGATAATAGGCGGGGCAATGCCATAACCGCGCGCCGTCAATATGCACAGCGATGCCACGCTCCTTCGCCCACTGCGATTGCGCTTTTAAATCAGACCATTGCGGCAATTGCCCGCCGATTTCACGCATCGGCAGCTCGAGTACGATGGCCGCCAATTGTTGCGCTTCTATTTGCTGCAAATCGCTGAGCGTCGGCACCTGCTCCGGCTGACCGAAAAGGTGCCCTTTTAACCCCCAAAGCTGCTGATAGCCATCGTGTTCATGCAAAACTAAATGCGAGCTTGGGTGCAAGCCCACGTGATTATTTTGACGCGCAAGCGCATGAATTTTTAGGGCCAGGGGCTGTGCTAACGTGCCGCTTGGCAAAAACAATGCGGCTGGCTTACCCAACAATGCAGCAAGCTTCGCTTCAAAATCCTCGATTAATACACCGTTCCCGTACACGTCGGGCTCAGCAACCCCTTCAGCTCTGTCCGCAAGCTGCCGCAAAACAGCCGCCATAGACTCCGGCGGATGGCGCAAAATGGAATACTGTGCTCGACGTGCTGCTTGTTGGTAGGCTTGGCGTAGGTTGTTCATCATGGTGTCACTTCGTTGCAAAAATAGTGTTCTATTAAAACCATTTTCATCGGAAAAATCTATTACGTTGGTCGTTTTTATTTACTTTGACTAAACTTCTAAAGCGCGTAGGGTAAGACTATGACCATCATCCAACTGATGATGCTAACGAATTGATACGAGGAGTATTTATGAGTGACAATGCAGGCAAATGCCCCGTCATCCACGGTGGCAATACTGCCACGGGAAAATCAAACATGGATTGGTGGCCGAATGCTTTAAATCTCGACATTCTGCACCAGCACGATCGTAAAACGAACCCTCTCGACCCTGATTTCAACTATGCTGAAGCGTTGAAGCAACTAGACGTTGAAGCCTTAAAGCGCGACGTAAAAGCACTGATGACCGATAGCCAAGAATGGTGGCCGGCCGATTGGGGTCACTACGGTGGCCTAATGATTCGTATGGCCTGGCACGCTGCCGGCTCATACCGTATTGCCGATGGTCGCGGTGGCGGCGGAACAGGAAACCAACGTTTTGCGCCACTAAACTCGTGGCCTGACAACGTAAACTTAGATAAAGCGCGTCGCTTGTTGTGGCCAATTAAGAAAAAGTACGGCAGCAAGATTAGCTGGGCCGATCTCATTATTTTAGCGGGCACCATGGCGTATGAATCGATGGGCTTACCTGCTTATGGTTTCGCCTTTGGTCGCGATGATATCTGGCACCCAGAAAAGGATATTTACTGGGGTTCGGAAACCGAATGGCTGGGTAAAACACGGTATGAAAAAGACGACAGCGAAACATTGGAAAATCCTTTAGCAGCCGTACAGATGGGCTTAATTTACGTTAACCCTGAAGGTGTTGACGGCAATCCCGACCCACTGCGTACCGCACAAGACATCCGTGAAACATTCTTGCGTATGGCCATGAACGATGAAGAAACCGTTGCCCTAACAGCGGGTGGCCACACGGTTGGTAAATGTCATGGTAACGGCAAAGCGGAAAACCTCGGCCCCGAGCCTGAAGCTGCCGATGTACACGAACAAGGCCTTGGTTGGAACAACACCATAACACGCGGTATTGGGCGTGATACGGTAACCAGCGGTATTGAAGGTGCTTGGACCACAAATCCTACACAATGGGATAATGGCTATTTCTACTTGCTCTTCACATATGAATGGGAGCTTAAAAAGAGCCCAGCCGGGGCATGGCAGTGGGAACCAATTAACATCAAGGAAGAAGACAAACCTGTTGATGTGGAAGACCCATCAATTCGCCGTAATCCGATTATGACCGATGCCGACATGGCCATGAAAATGGACCCAGAGTATCGCAAGATTTCTGAGCGTTTTTACAATGACCCTGAATATTTCTCAGAAGTATTCGCTCGCGCTTGGTACAAGTTAACGCACCGTGATATGGGGCCTTTAGCACGCTATTTGGGCCCAGATGTGCCAAGCGAAGAACTGATTTGGCAAGACCCGATACCGGCCGGTAACACCGATTACGATGTGGCTGCAGTGAAAGCAAAAATTGCCGACTCGGGTTTGTCACTTGCTGAACTTGCCGCAACCGCATGGGACAGTGCGCGCACTTTCCGCGGTTCAGATCTTCGTGGCGGCGCCAATGGTGCGCGTATTCGCCTTGCGCCACAGAAAGACTGGCAAGGGAATGAACCAGAGCGTTTGGCAAAAGTGCTGAGCAAGCTCGAACCCATTGCTAAGGCTACTGGTGCTAGCGTTGCAGACGTGATTGTTCTTGGCGGTAACTATGCCATTGAACAGGCCGCGAAGAATGCTGGCATTGATGTCGAGGTGCCCTTTGCACCAGGCCGTGGTGATGCTACAGATGAGCAAACTGAAGTGGAGTCCTTTGAGCCGCTTGAGCCGATTCATGATGGTTTCCGCAACTGGGTCAAGAAAGATTACACGGTACAACCGGAAGAGCTGTTGCTTGACCGTGCCCAGCTACTGGGCCTGACTGCGCCAGAAATGACCGTGCTAATGGGCGGCCTACGTGTACTTGGCACCAACTACGGTGGTAGCAAACACGGTGTATTCACTGATCGTGTTGGAAGTTTAACCAATGACTTCTTTGTCACCCTAACTGATATGGCCTACACGTGGCAGCCAACTGGTAAAAACAGTTATGCCCTGAACGATCGCAAAACGGGCGCAACCAAATACACCGCAACACGCGTTGATCTGGTATTTGGTTCGAATTCAATTTTGCGCTCGTACGCTGAGCTCTATGCCCAGGATGATTCGCAAGAGAAGTTTGTGAGAGATTTCGTGAAGGCATGGACCAAAGTGATGAACGCTGACCGCTTTGACTTAAATTAATCAGCGGCTGTGTTGAACAAAGCCTGGCTCTGTTTGAGTCAGGCTTTTTTATTCACTCGGTTCGTAGCTGCGCTGCTGGCATAACACCCGCAACCAATCCAAAGCTGGCTGTCCTGCTTTTGAGCGCGGATAGGCTAAACCGATGGTTCGCTGCAGGTTAATGCCTTTAATTGGCCGCAGTACCACATCTTGACGATCATGAAGCACCTCAAAGTCAGGCACTAAGGCCGCTCCAATACCCGCCGAAACCAAACCGAGTGCATATTCAATGGTGTGGATGTCAGCCCGGATATCCGGCTGAATTCCGTTACGGATAAGCTCTGGATAAAATTGAGACCAAGCGTCGCATGGTGTGCGTTTAATCAACGCCAAGCCGTCAAAATCCTCCAGTTGCAAGCTCTGCTTCAGTGCCAATGGGTGCCCTGCGGGCAAGGCGATCAAAAAACAGTCGGTCCATATTGGTAAAAATTGTTCGCCTGCTTTTAGCATTTTGGGTGTGATGATGCGCGCATCAGCATCATCGTCAGGCTCCACCAAGTGCAACTCCAGCCCCTCAACACCAGCACTGAATTCGCGTAGCAATTGGCTCATCCGCTCCACCCCCAAGGCACGAATTAACCCCAGCCGAAACTGTACCCGCGCCACACTATGGCGAAACGATGCTTTTAAGGATTGCATTTGACTCAGCAAACGTCCGGCATGGCCATACAGTCGCTCACCATCTTCGGTGGGGGTCACTCCACGTGACTGGCGCACGAACAGTGTTGTACCCAACTCATCTTCGAGCTGTTGCAATGCCGCTGATAGGCTCGGTTGGGCCACATGACATGCCCGTGCGGCGGCACTAATGCTGCCGTTTTCATACACCGCCACAAAGTAATTTAGCTGCCTTAAATCCATAGTTAAAAGCTATATCTGGTTTAGTTTTTATATGATTTAACTTTACACCAAACCGGAGTAAAGTGAAGTACAAATAAAAACCGTTATTGGTTATTCGTACGTTCGCTTTGCTCACTGTTCGTCCGTGCTTCGCACTGTTCGAATAGCAAAGCGGACGAATAGCGAAGCGTACGAATAACGAATCACGAATTTAAACGAGGATTTCCCATGGCGCGTTTCCCATTTGACTGGCAAGACCCTTTTCAATTTTCATCCATGCTTACTGAAGAAGAACGCATGATTCGCGACACGGCGCATCAATATTGCCAAGAAAAGCTTATGCCACGGGTGCTCACTGCAAACCGTGAAGAGCGCTTTGATCGCGAGATTATGAATGAACTGGGCGAGCTTGGCTTATTGGGTGCAACCTTGCCAGAAAAATACGGCTGTGCGGAAGTGAACCATGTTTGTTATGGCTTGGTGGCACGTGAAGTGGAGCGTGTCGACAGTGGTTATCGCAGTGCAATGAGCGTGCAATCAAGCTTAGTGATGCATCCAATTCACGCCTACGGCACCGAAGCACAACGCATGAAATATTTGCCGAAACTTGCCAGCGGTGAATGGGTGGGCTGCTTTGGTTTGACCGAGCCCGATGCAGGCTCTGATCCTGCCGGCATGCGCACTACTGCCAAGAAAGTTGACGGTGGCTATGTGCTTAAAGGCACTAAAATGTGGATAACGAACTCGCCTATTGCCGACGTGTTTGTGGTTTGGGCGAAACTGGATGGTGAGATTCGTGGCTTTGTGCTGGAAAAAGGCATGAAGGGCTTATCTGCACCGAAAATTGAAGGCAAATTCTCACTGCGCGCATCGATTACCGGTGAAATTGTCATGGATAACGTCGAAGTGCCTGAAGACGCCTTACTCCCTAATGTAAGTGGTTTAAAAGGGCCGTTCGGGTGTTTGAATAAGGCCCGTTATGGTATTGCTTGGGGCGCACTTGGCGCTGCAGAGTTTTGCTGGCATGCGGCGCGTCAATACACGCTCGATCGGTACCAGTTTAACCGTCCACTTGCAGCCACCCAGTTAATTCAAAAGAAGCTAGCCGACATGCAAACGGAAATTTCGATTGGCTTATTAAGCTGCATTCAAGCCGGTCGGTTAATGGATTTAGACCAACTGCCCCCAGAAACCATTTCGTTGATTAAACGCAACTCGTGCGGTAAGGCCCTCGATATTGCACGCGTAGCCCGCGACATGCACGGCGGTAACGGTATTGCTGATGAGTACCACGTAATTCGTCATGTAATGAACCTTGAGGCCGTTAATACCTACGAAGGCACACACGATGTGCATGCACTGATTCTAGGTCGCGCGCAAACCGGCTTACAAGCGTTCGGTTAAACACCAGCAACGTCGCAGGAGGTTTCCTATGGCTGCAGCAATGCACCCGTGGCTGGTTGAGTTTATCCAGCGTATTGAGCAACACCAACTGCCCCCGGCTCACGCAGCCGGTGGCGTACTCGGTGATGCCGATTTATTTGAACTGTTTGAGTCACAACTCGATAGTCGACTGCTCGACTTGCAATCGCGGCTGCTGCAGGCCGCTGGCCAAAGTTTCTATACCATTGGTAGTGCCGGTCATGAGGGCAATGCGGCGGTCGCGAAAGCCTTGCGTGTCACCGACCCAGCGTTTTTACACTACCGCAGTGGTGCGTTTTTTGTGCAACGCGCCAAGCAAGCCCCGGGCAGCACACCACTGTATGACATGATGCTCAGCTTTGCCGCGTCAGCCGATGAACCGATATCCGGCGGGCGCCATAAAGTTTTGGGCAGTTTGCATTTAAATGTACCGCCACAAACCAGTACCATTGCTTCGCATGTTCCCAAAGCAATGGGTACGGCATTTGCCATTGGCCTGTCGAAACGCTTGAACCATCAAGGTACCTGGCCCAACGATGCCATTGCAATGTGCAGTTTTGGTGATGCGTCAGCCAACCATTCCACCGCGCTTGGCGCAATTAACTCAGCCAGTTGGGCAGCCTACCAGCAAATTCCGATGCCACTGTTATTGGTTTGCGAAGACAACGGCTTAGGCATTTCTACCCACACCCCAAAAGGCTGGATTCAACAGCAGTTGAGTCAGCGCCCAGCATTAAAATACTTTTTTGCCGACGGCAGCAATTTAGCTGAAACCTATTTGGTGGCCCGCGAGGCAGCTGACTATGTTCGCCAAAAACGCAAACCTGCGGTATTGCACCTGCGTACCGTTCGCCTGTTTGGCCATGCCGGTGCCGATGCTGAAGTGGCGTATCGCAGCAAGCAAGAAATAGCCCTCGATAGCGAGCGCGATCCGCTACTGCACAGTTGTGCCGCATTGATCAGCCGGGGCTTATTTAACCACCAGCAACTCATTGAGTTTATTCAGTCACACCAGCAACGTATTGCGCGCATTGCCACCCAAGCGTCGAAGCAACCAAAATTAGAAACGGCCGAACAAGTCATGGCGTCAATCACGCCGCCGGTGCGCACGCAAGCGCTACCGGCACCGGTTACTGGCGACCAACGCCAGGCCCTGTTCAAGTGGGACAAACACAATATCAGCAAGCCGCAACACTTGGGCAAAATGCTGAACTGGGCACTGCATGACTTAATGGCGCAACACAGCAACATTGTCATGTGTGGCGAGGACATAGCTAAAAAAGGCGGTGTGTACCATGTGACACAACATTTAATGGAAGCCTTTGGTGCAAACCGCGTGTTAAATACCGTACTGGACGAGCAAAGTATTCTGGGATTAGCCATCGGCATGGCCCAGCAAGGCTTTATTGCAATGCCAGAAATCCAGTTTTTGGCTTATGTGCATAATGCCGAAGATCAAATTCGCGGCGAAGCGGCAACCTTATCGTTTTTCTCCAATGGGCAATACACCAACCCAATGGTTATCCGGATTGCTGGCCTTGCCTATCAACGGGGCTTCGGCGGTCACTTCCACAACGATAACTCGTTTGCTGTATTTCGTGACATTCCTGGCGTTGTCTTACTTTGCCCTAGCAACGGTCGCGAAGGTGCGCTGTTGATGCGCCAGGCTGTTGCACTGGCTGCGCGCGAACAGCGGGTCGTCATCATGTTGGAGCCTATTGCGCTTTATATGACTCGTGACTTGCATAAAGAGGGTGACGGTGGCTGGTTGTGTGATTATCCAGATCCACAAGAACCCGTGCCGGAAGTGGGCGAGCCGACTATATACGGTGATAGTAACGAGCTGGCGATTGTCTCTTACGGCAACGGCTATTATTTGAGCCGACAAGCGGAAGCCCAACTTGCACAACAAGGACACAACGTACGGGTGCTTGATTTGCGCTGTTTGGTGCCTTTGCATGTGGATAAAATAATTGCGGCGTTAGGCGGCTGTAAAAAAGTACTGATTGTGGATGAATGTCGCCGTCGTGGGTCGCTCAGCGAAGAGTTATTCACAGCGCTGCATGAACACAAGCCCGGTCTGTTTACAGTTTCACGCATTAACGCGGAAGATAGCTTCATTCCGCTTGGTAAAGCTGCATACAGTGTGTTGCTATCTACAGCACAGATTGTTGACGGCGCCAAAGCTTTGTTGGAGGCAAACTGATGACAGCGGATAAAAAAACCGCCTTGGTTGTATGCCCAGGCCGTGGCACTTATAACAAACCCGAATTAGGATCGATTTCGAGCAATATCGGCGATAATAATCAATTATCGGCGAATATACTGCAAGAAATTGACGGTATTCGTGACGAGCTTGGGCTGCCGACGGTGACTGAACTCGACCAAGCGCCGTTATTCAAAACATCGTTACACCAAAAGCCCGAAAACGCTGCTGCATTAATTTATGCCGGCGGTTATTTGGATTATTTAGCGATTGATCGCGAGCAGTACGACGTTGTTGGAATTACCGGCAACTCGATGGGTTGGTACACCGCCATGGCCTGCGCTGGCTGTTGGGATGTCGATACCAGTACCCGCTTAGTCACCAACATGGCACAGCTTACGGCCGGTGGTGAAGGTGCCCAATTTATCTACCCAATGGTCGACAATGAATGGCGCCCTAGCACCGAATTGAAAGCTGCCATTGATGGCCAATTAGCCCGCTTCCCTGGCGACCTAATGATGTCAATTCAATACGGTGGTTATGCCGTACTTGCTGGCTCAACTGAAGCCTGCAACGCCGCAGTTGCTGCATTGCCGCGGGTTGATGAACGATTCCCGATGGTACTACCAGGCCACGCCGCGTTTCATACGCACTTTATGCATGCAGCTTCTGAACAGGCATTATCGCTTTGGCCTGCTGCTGCATTTAAAGCGCCACAAACAACGCTAGTTGACGGCAGGGGACATCTCTGGTCACCGCACGTAGTGGACAGCAAAGCGCTGCAGCACTACACCTTAGGGCATCAGGTTACGCAAACCTACGACTTCAGCCGGGCCATACAGGTTGCCGTGAAAGAACTGGCGCCTGATACCATCATTTTGCTCGGCCCAGGTGCTGGTTTGGGTGGCGCGGTAGCCCAAGCGCTCATTGATATTCGTTGGCAAGGCTTAGCGAGCAAGAGCGATTTCGTGGCGCGCCAGCAAAGTGACACGCCCTATGTGTTGGCTATGGGTTTACATGAACAGCGTGCTCTGGTGACAGGTTAGCAAAACGAACTGGCAAGGCGCGCAGGCAAGCTTTACCGCGCGCCGTTAAGTCCGTCATAAACTGAAATTGCTGACGGGGGTCTATCGGATAAGCTTTGAGCCGATAATGCGTACCCCATGGCTCTTCGCTGATAATGACCGTTATCGGCTGCTTCAGTTGCACATAGGGGCTGGTAAGAGCAACGTCTTCAAGCACCTGCTTAACTCGATGGGCATCGTGATCAGCCGTTAAATAGAAGCTGGTTACACACATTAAGCTTGGGCCGCCGTTATTCGCGTTGTGAATGAGCTCGGTCCATAGCTTTAAATGGGGCACAAACACCACAGTGTCGTCCGGTGTGACCATTTCAACCGCGCGCATGCCAATGTGCTTCACTTCACCGTAGGTTCCATCCACCTCTATCCAGTCACCCGGCCGGTAAGGCAACTCGTATACCGCGACAATGCCCGCGATGAGGCTACTAACGTAGTCCTTCATGGCAAAGCCAATGGCCAAGCCGGCCGCGCCAAGAATTGCGACCATATTTTGTACCGTGGTTTCAATCACCATGGGTACAATCCAGATAATTGCGAGGACAAATACAATCACGCGCAAAGTTGGAATCATTGCGAGTACAAACAAGCGTTGCTTGCCATGCAGGCGGTCTGCTATCCACGGGAATACACGTTGGCTCAACCAGATGATCGCAACAGAGACCGTGATCACAACGGCAATTTCAATCACAGCATCACTGGTCACGGTTTTAAATAACCCGAGAATTTTATCCGTTTCCATTGTTCACCTTACTGATCACTTGTTGTCCTAGAATGCATCCACAAAAAATCCGCGACTGCGCAAAAAATCTCGTACGGCCAAATAACCATAAACCGTAATGCGCCATACTTCGTCGTCATAACTAATGAGTTTGGCTTGCTGCAACTGCAGCAATTGCACATCCAGTTGATCAGCGGCGATCATCGGCAGCACTTTTTGCAATGTGCGGCCGGAAAGGCCCGTGTGTAATAACAGGGTATAGAGCACAAAAGCGGTTTCATCGTGACAATCCGAAGGCATACTTGGTAGATCATGTTCGTCGTCTTTTTCAACTGCCCATAAGGCTAACGCCAAGCCAAGGTTACCAAAAGCTCGAGCGGCCAAACTTTTGAGCTTCTTTTCGTCAGCTTGAATACCAACCTCCTGCATCAGCTTTTCATCAGCCGCCGCAAAGCAATACACATTAGGCATATTCACTGGCCAAGCACGTTGTAAAAAGGCAAAAGACCAACTGTCACAAACCACCAACCCTTGACCAAGTTCCCCACGAAAAAGTTTGGGTAGCAGTGCGCGAATAAACGCCAAACCGTCGGTGCCGCGCCGCCAATAATTTGATAGATCGTCAATTATCCACGGCGAGCTTGCTTGCGGCTTCCACCACTTATCAATATCAACATCGGCGAGCTCTGATTCTTGCGGGGCCGTTATCTTGCGCCAGTTATGACGTTCGGCCCATTCCCGTGCAATTGCAGCCGTGCCGCTAAAAGGCGGGCTAATCAGAAATTTGATACCGGGTTCACCCGCTTTTCGCCATTCATCCCAAGCGCTATCGAGTGCATCCGCGCCTGGTTTCAAATCAAACTCCCGATAGCCTGGAAAGTCATGCTCTTGCTCGTCACTTGGCGCGTCATCACGTTTCGGGAAAAGGTTTCGAAAATGCTGAGCCAGCTGCTGCACTTTGGTGCTCGCCGGCGCGTCGGGCCGTTTGAATTCAGCCAAGCGTATAACCTGCCAATTGTTGGATGTTGACATATTTAGTTCGTGCCCTTGTTGCAACGTCTAATGCATTTTAATAACTGATTTTAGCGCGTCCAATGGTGTTCGTATCCGTGCCAAACCAAAGCGCCCGACTCGCCGGGTCGAATACCATGTGTCGAATCGTTCCGCCGCCACTTTCTACTTCCACTGGCTTAGTAAAGGTTTCACTCACCGAGTCAAACCCAACAATGCGATTAGGTCGCACGCCCGTTTCCGCTACCCAAACGTAGCCGCGGTGATCAACGGCCATGGCATACGGCATCGAACTGACACCTGCTGGCAACTGCCACTCATCAATTTGATCGGTAGCTGGATTCCAGCGGCCTAAATAGCCACCCGCATAATCAACGTACCAGAAATGCCCGTGCGCATCGACACCTAACCGACGTGGGCGATTATTCTCTCGCGGCAGCTGAATTTCTTGTGGGGTATCGTTTTCGTCCAATGTCAGCAGCTTGTTTGTACCAAACAGCGCAACCCAAGGTTTACCCTGAAAGACCACCAAGCCATAAGGCCGCGCGTTTGGGGTGGGCACATCCCACAAGCGAATGGCGTTGGTTTCGGCATCCATGTGGCCGACTTGATTGGCGCCTTGCGCGGTAAACCAAATATCGCCGTTATAATCAAACTCCATGGTATGCACATCGCGGCGGCCAGAACCGGGTAATGGATACTGCGTGATTTCAAAGGTTTCCCGATCAATCTTGCCAATATGCGCGGCTTTGTTACCGGCATACCAAGCACCTCGCTCATCCACAATAATGTTATGCGGGCCTGCTCCGTCAGGTAAATCAACGCGCTTCATGTCACCTGTTTCAGGGTTTAAAACTGCAGCATAATCGGAAGCCTGCCCAACAAACCAAACTTCGTCTTCACCTGCAACGAAAGGGTCGCGAGGACGCGAGTTTTCCCATGGTACCTGCCATTCTGTAATTTCTACTGTAGCCTGCGCGCTCGTCGGTACGTCTGCGCTAAGCATTAACGCCAAAGTAAGTGACAACATAGAACCTCCCGGTCGTTATTCGTAATTGGTTATTCGTTATTCGCTATTGGTTATTCGTTAATGGAGTATAGTCGGTGCTTCGTTTATAGTAATTTTATCTTGTTCGAAAAACGAATAGCCAACAACGAGTAACGGACTTGTCATGTTAGAAATTTTCATAGCGGTTTTATTCTTCGCATTTTCGACCACCATTACGCCAGGGCCGAACAATGTCATGATCATGTCATCTGGCATGAACTATGGCATTAAAGCCAGCTTGCCACATTTTTTCGGCATTTGTTTTGGTTTTCCGGTCATGGTTCTGCTAGTTGGTTTGGGTTTTGGGGTCATCTTTGATCGTTACCCAAACCTGCACCAGCTGATAAAAGTGTTGGGTATAATTTACTTGCTCTGGCTAGCATGGCATATCGGTACTGCCGAACCTAAAGCGATTAAGAAAGGTGAGAAAAAGCCATTTACGTTTTGGCAAGCCGCGCTATTTCAATGGGTTAATGCAAAAGCTTGGGTCATGGCAACCGGTGCGGTTGCAGCATTTACCACGGTAGCAGGCTCACCACTGCTGGAAGTGCTGGCAATTACACTGGCATTTTTACTGATGGCTTTTCCGTGTGTTGGGGTATGGTTGGTGTTTGGTTCACTATTGCGAAAAGTGCTTACCAACCCAATTATGCAGCGCCTGTTTAATATTACTATGGCACTGATATTAGTATTGTCGATTGTTCCGGTGGTGGTTGACCTTTGGTATTTCTACTTCGCGCCTGCGGCTTAGGCTTAACACTCAAAATCGGCTGACGGGTTCGTCATCGGCGTCTAAATAGGCGCTGATGGCGGCGATGAATTCCTGGCCGTAGCGTTCAAGCTTTTTCTGCCCCACCCCAGTAATTGCCAGCATTGCGGTTTCATCAATGGGATAATTAACAGCCATCTCCACCAAGCTGGTGTCGTTAAATACCACAAAAGGTGGCACTTCTTCAGCATCCGCAATGGTTTTGCGAAGCGCGCGTAAGCGCCGAAACAGTACTTTGTCATAATCACCACGGTCAGCAACCCGCGGCTTACTCACCACTAAGTTGATCCGCGGCTCGGCCAGTTGCAGCGCAATTTCACCGCGTAGCACAGGGCGTGCAGCATCGGTAAGCTGCAATACGCCATATTGCTGCACATTTTGAATCACCAAACCGCGATGTATCAGTTGTCGCACCACGCCGAGCCAATATTCATGGCTTTGATCAGCACCAATACCATAGGTTGATAGCTTATCGTGGCCCAGCTCCATTAAACGTTGCGATTTACTGCCGCGCAGCACATCAATCACATGGTTCATACCAAAACGTTGGCTGACGCGATAAATGCACGACAATACTTTTTGCGCATCCACAGTGCCATCGTATTGGCGGGGCGGATCTAAACAAATATCGCAGTTGCCACAAGGCTTATCGCGGTATTCATTAAAATAATTGAGTAGCACCAAGCGCCGACACGTTTGTGCCTCACTCATGGCTTGCATCGCCGCAAATTTATGTTGCTCAATGCGGCGGCGGTCTTCGTCAGGGTGATCAACAATAATACTTTTTATCCAAGCCGCATCGGAAGGGTCGTAAAGCAATACGGCTTCGGCAGGAAGGCCGTCACGGCCAGCTCGGCCAGTTTCTTGGTAATACCCCTCAACACTGCGAGGCACGTCAAAGTGCACCACAAAACGCACGTTCGGCTTGTTAATACCCATGCCAAAGGCGACGGTTGCGACCACCACGTCAATGTCATCTCGGACAAAGCCACGCAACACAAACTCGCGCTGACTATGGGCCATACCGGCATGATAGCCAGCGGCACGAAGCCCTTCACGTTGCAATTTTTCGGCCAGTTCTTCTACTTTTTTACGGCTGCCGCAATACACGATTCCCGATGCACCACGTTGCTTTTTAATGTAGTCCGTAACTTGCTTGTAGGGTTTGTACTTTTCTTCAACCACATAGCGAATGTTCGGCCGGTCGAACGAGCCTTTATACACCACGGGGTCGTGCAAATGCAGGCGGGTAATGATATCGGCCTCGGTGGCCGCATCTGCAGTTGCGGTAAGTGCCATGAAGGGCACATTGGGTAAGGTTTCGCGTAGCTGACCCAATTGGCCGTACTCCGGCCTAAAGTCATGGCCCCACTGCGAAATGCAGTGTGCTTCGTCAATGGCAACTAAGCTAACCTGCCACTGTTGCAACAAGCGAATGAAGAATCCTTGCATAGCTCGCTCTGGACTCACATACAGCAAGCGAATCGAATTGCTGTTCAATTGCTCCATGATGCTGGCGTTTTGTTCTGGCGTCAGGCCATTATTGAGTGCCGCTGCCGCCACCCCCATGGTCTGCAGTGCTTCCACTTGGTCTTGCATCAAGCTAATAAGTGGTGAGATAACCACAGTTAAACCGTCACTGGCTAACGCCGGCAACTGATAGCACAACGACTTACCGCCGCCGGTGGGCATGAGCACCAATGCATCGCGGTGCTGCTGCACAGCTTCTATTACCTGCTGTTGGCCTTCGCGAAACGCGGTATAGCCAAATACATCGGCAAGAAGTTGTGACAGTGCAGACTCAGACAAAATTACGTCTCCAATTGACGAGAACATATTGAAGGCCCTATTGTATGCATCCCGCTACCGAAGCTCCACCGACTATCGCGTAAATCCGTGATATTCTGTCTAAGGGTGCTGATTTTTCGTACAATTCAACATGAGACACAACCTAAATGACCGATGATGCTGCACGCAGCCGCCAAGGTGTATTTTTTGCCATTGCCGCCTACACCATGTGGGGCATTGCACCTGTCTACTTCAAATGGCTTCAATCTGTCCCTGCGTTAGAGATTCTCGGGCATCGTATTTTGTGGTCATTTATTTTGGTGTTTGTGCTGATTGTGCTGCTGGGTCGTGGCAATCGGTTAAAGCCTGTACTGCAAAATAAAAAGCAGATGCTGCGCTTAACGGCTGCAACCTGCTTATTAGGCGGCAATTGGTTTTTGTTTATCTGGGCTATCAATAACGATCATATTTTGGATGCCAGCTTAGGCTATTACATTAATCCGCTTTTGAACGTCGCAATCGGTATGGCGTTTTTTGCAGAACGCATGCGTAAAATGCAGTTAGCTGCTATTGCCTTGGCATTTATTGGCGTGCTGATTCAGGTGATTTCGTTTGGCTCCGTGCCTTGGGTGGCATTGGCGTTAGCCTGCAGCTTTGCTATTTACGGCGCAATTCGCAAACGTTTGCCGATAGATTCAATTACCGGGCTGTGGTTAGAAACCTTAATCTTAATGCCCGCAGTGCTGATTTACATGTTCTTCTTTGCGAGCTCAAGTGCGGCCGACATGACCCAAAACACGTGGCAAATTAATACTCTGTTAATTGCTGCAGGCGTGGTCACCACCGCACCATTGTTGTGCTTTAATGCGGCAGCCCAGCGTATTCGCTACTCGACGTTAGGCTTCTTTCAGTACATTGGCCCGTCAATGATGTTTATTTTAGCGGTGTGGGTGTATGGCGAGCCACTGGCTGCTGATAAGTTGGTGACGTTCGCCATCATCTGGGTGGCGCTTGCGCTCTATAGCGTAGACACCTTGGTGCATCAGCAGCGTTCTAAACGCGCGTAAGCCACGACCAGCCATTTACTGCCTAAGTCGTCAAAGTTAATTTGAATGCGACTTTGCGGACCCGTACCTTCATAGTTCAGTACGGTGCCTTCACCAAATTTGGTGTGGCGCACCCGCTGCCCTAAGGTATAACCGGTCTGCTCGAAAGCTTCATGGCTCGCCCCAGTGTGAAAGCGCCCCATAGCTGGTGAGTGATGCGTGGTGCGCGCTTGTAAGCGCACATGATTGATCATTTCTGGGGGAATTTCTCCGACAAACCGGCTCGGGATATTGCGCCGTTCCTGACCATAGATGCGCCGTAATTCAGTATACGTAATCACCAACTTTTGCATCGCGCGGGTCATCCCCACGTAGCAAAGCCGCCGTTCTTCTTCGAGTCGGCCGCTCTCGCCAATGGATTGCTGAGACGGGAATAAACCTTCTTCAACTCCGCTCATAAACACCAGCGGAAATTCGAGGCCCTTCGCACTATGCAGCGTCATTAGCTGCACGGCGTCTTGATGCTCATCAGCTTGCTCTTCGCCCGACTCAAGTGCCGCGTGAGCAAGAAAAGCATTGAGTGGCGTCATGTCATCTTCAATAACCGCATCCATGGTATTGAAGTTGTCACAGGCATTCACAAGCTCTTTTAAGTTTTCTACGCGGGTTTCGGCTTTTTCGCCTTTTTCTGATTCGAACATGGCCATCAAACCACTTTTCTTAATAGCCGTGTCAACTTGACGCCCCAACGGGTAGTCGCTGATTTCATCTTCCAGGCTATCAAGCAAATCTAAAAAGCTTTGCACGGCGTTGCCGGCACGACCGCTGAGCACTTTTTCCTGCACTAACTGTCTGGCAGCTTCCCACATCGGCAGGCCACGATCGCGTGCACCCTCACGAATGATGCCCAAGGTACGATCACCAATGCCACGCGTTGGCGTGTTGATAACGCGCTCAAGCGCGGCATCGTCGTTACGACTTGCAATTAAGCGCATGTAAGCCAGAGCGTCTTTGACTTCCAACCGATCAAAGAAGCGCAGCCCGCCGTAAATTCGATACGGAATACGCGCATGCAATAAGGCTTCTTCCAACACTCGCGACTGGGCGTTGCTGCGGTATAAAATGGCGACGTCTTGCAAGGCGTTACCGTGTTCGTGCCATTGCTCAATACGCCCAGCAATGTAACGCGCTTCGTCCATTTCATTAAATGCTGCGTACAAGTCAATCGGGTCGCCCGAACTGCCTTCAGTCCAGAGCTCTTTACCTAAACGCCCGCTGTTATTGGCAATAACTTGGTTGGCCGCCGTAAGAATATTATTGGTGGAACGATAATTCTGCTCCAACCGAATGGTTAATACATCAGGGTAGTCACGTAAAAATTGCTGAATATTTTCAACTTTTGCCCCGCGCCAGCCATAAATCGACTGATCATCGTCGCCCACAATGGTTACATAGTTGGTTTCTTGCTGACCTTGGCCAACGCCCGACATTAATTTAATCCAACCGTACTGGATGGAGTTGGTATCTTGAAATTCGTCCACCAAAATATGGCGAAACCGGCGTTGATAATGCTCACGAACGTGGCGATTATCACGAATGAGCTCATGAGCGCGCAGCAATAATTCGGCAAAATCAACTAAGCCCGCTCGGTCACAAGCGACTTGATAGGCTTCATAAATTTCTTTGAACGTGCGTTCGTTAAAATCGTAACCATCGAGATGATGCGCCCGCAAGCCTTCATCTTTTTTACCATTAATAAACCACTGGGCTTGCTTCGGTGGCCAGCGTTTTTCGTCCAGATTCAAGCTACGAATGATGCGTTTCACTAACCGTTGCTGATCATCACTATCAAGAATTTGAAAGTTTTGCGGTAACCCAACATCCATATAGTGGGCGCGCAATAAGCGATGGGCCAAACCGTGGAAGGTACCAATCCACATTGCACGAACAGAACTACCAAGCAGTTGCTCAATGCGACCGCGCATTTCGGCGGCCGCTTTGTTGGTAAAGGTCACCGCCATGATACTCTGGGGTGATAAACCACGCTCTTGAATCAGCCAGGCAATACGGTGCACCAACACCCGCGTTTTACCGCTACCGGCTCCCGCAAGCACCAGCATGTGGCGCTCTTTTGCACCAACAGCCTCTCGTTGTTTGTCGTTCAGTTGTGCTAATAACGGGTGGTTTTGCATGAATTGTCACCAACAGATAAAAAGGGCAGTGTAGTGGCTGACCACTGTATATGCAACCAGTTACTTTGTGTTCTTAAGTAACTGTTGCGTCAATTGTGGCAAGCTACTGTAAGCCAACGTCGGCAATACCTGTAGGTGTTCAGCCTGACCTAAACCGCCGGTAAACCAAGCACTTTGCCACCCCGCGCGATGCGCACCCAAAACATCTGCGCTTGGGCTATCGCCAATATGCAGCCACTGCTGTGGGGCTACATCTGGAAGCTTACCTTCGGCCGCACGAAACATGTCGGCAAAAGGTTTACCGCGCAGGCTAGCTGACGGTTGAAACACATGCCGAAAATATTCGCCCAGACCGATAGCTGTTACGTCAACATTGCCGTTACTTAGCGCAACCAACGGAAAGTACTCGGCCAGCTGACGCATGGCTTGATGCACCTCGGCGGAAATTTCCACAGCATTACGGTGCCGCATAAAGTGTGCAAACGCAGCTTCAACGCCAGCGTCGATTTCGTCGTCAGCCACCGCAAATTGACGCAATCCATCCGCCAACGCCGTTAAGCGTAATTGCGTCATATTGCTCGCTAAATCTGGATTGTTGTACATGAGCTGTTGACGATGGCGCAGCCAGTCTTGGGCTTGCCATGGCGACGTTTGGGGAAATTCTTGCACCATAAAATCACGCACCGCTTGCTCTGCACGTTGCATAACAGGCACGTTGTTATAGAGGGTATCGTCAAGATCAAAACTGAGTGCTTGCACCGGGTACAAACGGCGATAAAACTGCATGAACAAGCCCTTTATTTCTTTTTGCGAGCACGCGGATGCGCGCCATCATAAACCTTCGCAAGGTGCTGAAAATCAAGATGCGTATACACTTGTGTGGTGCTTAAATTCGCATGCCCCAGCAACTCTTGTACCGCACGTAAATCACCGCTTGATTCTAACATATGTGAGGCGAAGGAGTGACGCAGTTTATGCGGGTGCAGGTTGCCTTTTAGGCCTTGTTGCTGGCCCCAGTAGTTGAGTCGCTGCTGCACCGTACGTGGATTAATCCGCTGATTACGTTGTGAGATGAATAACGCCACTTCGGTTAAATTCCCCCCCAACCACTGCGCCCGTATCGGCAACCAGCGTTCAAGGGCTTCAGCGGCACAGCGGCCGTAGGGAACAATGCGGGTTTTATTGCCCTTACCTAATACGCGCAACTCCCGATGCCGTGTTTGAATGCCATCAATATCGAGCGCCACCAGCTCAGCAAGCCGCAGGCCGCTGCCGTAGAGCAACTCCATCATCGCCGCATCGCGCACCGCTAAGGGGTCATTTTGCGGAAGCTTGAGTAACTGGCTGATGCTGTCCACATCAAGATTTTTCGGCAGTCGCTTGGCTTTGCGCGGGGCTTTAAGTTGTGCTGCAGGGTTGTCGAACAGTAACCGTTCGCGAATCAAATAATTACAAAAAGTACGCCATGCGGCCAACCGAAGCGCCAGCGATGCATCGCCAAGCCCGCGTCGGCGCCAGCCCACAAATAAGCGCTCAAGCACCGGTAGCGTTAGTTGGCTCGCCGCATCAACCCGAAGGCTGGCTAATTCGGTCATGTCGTCGGTAAGAATACGCCCATAATTGGTCAGCGTATTTTCGGCGAGCCCACGCTCGCCGGCTAGATGATTAAGAAAGCGTTGGCGTAGTTCAAACAGTGTCATGGTGCGCAGCGTGATGACTGAGCAGCGGCGGCAATATTCGACTTAACAATGCCTGCAACTGACGCACCAACAAGGTATCCATGGCTGGTTCAAAGTGGCTCGCATCATGGTTACCAATGGCTAACATACCCAACTCGCCTTTATGCCCCAATAACAGCAGTGCAACGGATGCTATCGGCTCATCTGGGAACAACAGTTTCTTCTCATCGGCAGTGAGTCGGCCCAAGTACACGGGGTCATTTTGAAACCGTTTACTCAATAATTTTTTGTGGGTGTCTGCGGCAAAGGTAAATTGCTCGTCCAGCTCAATGGGGCTGTCGAAAAATTTCAAAGACAACGCTGGCATATTTAATTGTTCCGAGAAGGTACGCTGCAGCGCATCCATCACATCCGCCAGCTCGGTGCATTCCAGCAGCTCAACATAAAGCTCACTGTACACCCGAAACAGCTCTTCATTGCGCCGGGCAGTAATCATTAAATCGGTGATTTCTTCCTCAAGCTGCATGATGCGCTGACGCAGCACCTGCTGCTGACGCTCCACCAACGACACCGTGCCACGCTCTTGGTGACGCAAGCTCAACTGTTGCAACAACTGCGGGTGACGCTCGAAGAAGTCCGTATTTTCTTCAAGGTATTCAGCAATTAAAGTGTCATCAACTACAGGGGTTAGAATTTTGTTCGCTTCGGTCGTCATAGCTTTATGTATCCATCATAAACATGTTCCGCAGTACCGGTCATGCGTACCTGCTGGCCCGGTTGCCAACGAATATTAAGTTGCCCGCCAGGTAACTCAACAGTCACCTGATCGTTCAGTTTATCTTGGCGCATGCCAATTACAGCTGCTGCGCAAGCACCGCTGCCGCAGGCTTGCGTTTCACCAACGCCGCGTTCATACACACGTAATTTTACCCGATCGCGGTCAATTACTTGCATGAACCCGACGTTTACACCTTCAGGGAAGCGCTCGTGCTCAGAAATTGCTTGCCCCAGTGAGTCAACCGGTGCGGTTTCAATATTGTCGACCTCAATAACGCAATGCGGATTGCCAATGCCCATAACGCCACACAAGATGGTTTGATCTTGCTCACGTAAAATATAGGTCAGCTCTTCTTTGTTTGCCTTAAAAGGCACCGCCGTTGGATTGAATTCAGGTTGCCCCATCTCAACTGTGATACGCCCATCGCGCTCGTGGTGCAACACCAACTTACCCGCTTTGGTGCTTACTCGAATGTGGCTTTTATTGCTTAGGCCTTTAAGTTTCACATACAAAGCGAAGCAGCGGGCACCGTTACCACATTGAGCAACTTCTGAACCGTCCGCATTGAAAATACGGTAATGAAAATCTAAATCTGGGTCATAAGGCGGCTCTATTAAGAGTAGCTGGTCAAACCCAACCCCCCGATTTCTATCGGCCCAATGGCGAATTTGCTCAGGATTCACATAAATATTTTGGGTCACACCGTCAATCACCATGAAGTCATTGCCGAGGCCATGCATTTTTGCAAAATTCATCGCGGCATCTCCATGATCTGTTCGCCTTTCCATAAATCAGACAACACTTCGCGTTGGCGAATCAACTGTGCATGATCCCCATGCACCATAACTTCGGCAGCGCGTGGGCGGGTGTTGTAATTTGAGCTCATTGTAAACCCGTAGGCCCCGGCGTTCATCACGGCGAGTAAGTCACCTTCTTTTGCGGACAAGTGCCGCGCGTGTCCCAAGAAATCACCGGTTTCACAAACAGGCCCCACCACATCAACAATCGCTTTATCCGCCTCATGTTGCGCAACGGGAATAATGTCATGATACGCCTGATACAAAGCAGGTCGCATCAAGTCGTTCATGCCAGCATCAACCAGCAGAAAGTCTTTATCCGCGCCAGGCTTGTGAAATTCAACTTGTGTTAGTAACACTCCGGCATTACCGACAATGGCGCGCCCAGGCTCGAGTAATAGCGTTAAATTTCCAACTTTTTCAGCTCGCTCTTGCAAAGCATGCAAGTAAGTACTCACATCCGGCGTGTTTTCTTGCTGATAGGGGATACCAATACCGCCACCCATATCTAGATGGGTGATATTTATTCCCTCTGCACGCAAGTCGGTAACCAAATTCAGTAAAATATCAGCGGCATCCAAAAATGGCGACATCGACAGTATTTGCGAGCCGATATGGCAATCCAAACCTTGCATATTAATGTGCGCTAATGCTTGCCCGCGGCGCGCAACATCGCGCGCGTCTTGCATGGCGATACCGAACTTATTCGCTTTCAATCCGGTGGCAATATAAGGGTGTGTTTGCGCATCCACATCGGGGTTTACTCGCAGCGAGACCGGTGCGATTACACCATGCGCCGCAGCAACATCATTAAGGCGCTCTAATTCCGCAGCCGATTCCACATTAAAACAATAAATGCCTTGTTCAAGTGCATAGGCCATTTCTTCGCGGCTTTTTGCCACTCCTGAAAACACCACATTACTAGCTTTGCCGCCCGCGGCAATAACCCGTGCCAGCTCACCACCCGAGACAATGTCAAAGCCTGCGCCGAGGCGAGCCAACAAATTCAGCACGGCCAAGTTGCTATTGGCTTTAACTGCGTAACATAGCTTATGCGGTGCTGGCCAATGGTCAGCAAAACGTTTCCAATTCGAAGCAATCATGGCCTGCGAGTAAACATAAAGCGGTGTTCCGAACTGTTCGGCAAGGCGATCAAGCGCAACATTTTCGGCATGCAGCACGCCGCGCTTATAGTCAAAACTCATGCTTGGTCACCGCTTTCGCTTGGCTGATTTTGTTCAGCCGGAGGTGGCATTTCCAACGGCCCTTTTTGACCGCAAGCAGCGATAAAACCTAGCGTTCCTGCTACAATGATCAGACGCATTACTTTCAAGTTAAACATCGGTAAACTGTACCTAATAATTACGGTTAAAATTGTTGATGTGTCTATCATCGCATTGAGACGCACAAATGTCATTATCAGGAGTTGACATGCAAGAACATGAGTACCATGAATTAGCCGAAGCCACCATCTTAGCTATTGAAGAAGCGATTGAAGCCTGTGGTGTCGATATCGACTGTGAATCAGGTGGTGACATTCTGGAATTAACCTTCCCAAATGGCACAAAAATGGTTATCAACAAGCAACCGCCATTGATGCAGCTATGGTTGGCGACAAAATTCAACGGCCACCATTTTGAATACCAAGACGGCCAGTGGATTGATAACCGAACCGGCAGCGAATTGTGGGCCTTGCTAAGTGAAGCGGCAAGCCGCCAAGCGGATACCGCCATTACCTTACAACCTGATTCAAAATAAAATAGAGCAGCATAATGAGTAAAACACTACGCATCGCAACGCGTAAAAGCTTGCTGGCCATGTGGCAAGCCGAGCACATCAAAGCGCGTTTAGAGCAACTGCACCCAAACTTAGCCGTCGAGCTTTTACCAATGAGTACGCGCGGCGACGTGATTTTGGATACGCCACTGGCAAAAATAGGTGGTAAGGGGTTGTTTGTAAAAGAGCTTGAGGTCGCCATGTTAGAAGGGCAGGCCGACCTTGCTGTGCACTCCATGAAAGACTTGCCGGTTGAATTTCCAGATGGGCTGGAGTTGTTCGGAATTTGTGAGCGTGAAGACCCGCGTGACGCATTTGTCTCCAATAATTACGCCCGTTTAGAAGATCTCCCTGAAGGCGCTATTGTCGGCACGTGCAGTTTACGTCGCAAATGCCAAATTCTGGCTAATTTCCCGCACGTGGTTGTGCACGATTTACGTGGCAACGTGCAAACGCGTTTACGCAAACTCGATGAAGGCCAGTTCGATGCTATTATTTTGGCTGCATCAGGGCTTATCCGATTAGATTTAAGCGCGCGCATCAAACAACGTATTCCTGCTGATTTATGCTTGCCTGCTAACGGGCAAGGTGTGCTGGGCATTGAGTGCCGTAGTGATGATACGGCCACAAAAGCTTTGTTAGATCCATTAACTTGTAACGACACACGCAGTTGTGTGCTTGCCGAGCGCGCCATGAATCGCCGCTTACAAGGTGGTTGCCAAGTTCCAATTGGTGCCTATGCCGAATTACACGGTGACCAGTTGCATCTACGCGGTTTAGTTGGGCGCCCTGATGGCAGTGAAATTATTGAAGGTGATATTAAAGGCCACCGCGACCACGCTGAAGCGTTGGGAACTGAGCTTGCTGAATACTTATTGTCACGTGGTGCCGGCAAAATTCTCAACGACGTTTATGCAGAGAACGAATTACAATCATGAATCATAGCCTGTTGCTTTTGCGTCCATCGGAACAAGCCCATGAGCTTGCAAAAATGCTGCAACAGCGGGCATCGAAATTGAATCTGACATTCTCCTGCACCAATAAAAGCATGGTGAAGATCTCGAGCTTTGACGATCCGAACCATAGTTTGCGCGGCATTTTGCAACAAAAGTGGGATGCCGCCATGATGGTGAGTGTTAATGCGGCAAACTATTTTGCGCAGCAAGCACGTGCTTGGGCACCTAGCTGCGCCATGCCCGCTGCGCGTTGGTATGCGGTTGGGCCGACCAGTGCGGCAGCCATTGCTCGAGTTGTTGGTCGCCCAGTGTGCTGCCCTTGGCGCCAACACAATAGCGACGCATTACTCGCACTACCCGAATTAAGCAAGGTTCGTGGGCAACGTTGGTTGTTGGTACGCGGCCATGGGGGTCGCGAACTGGTTGCCGATACGCTGCGAGCGCGCGGCGCAGAGGTTGCTTACCTTGAAGTGTATCAGCGCACCCCTGAGCCCCTCAGTGAAGCTGAATATGCGACCTGGCAACAGCAAATTAATGGTATTGTCGTGACCAGCGCCGAACAATTAGGCTATTTTCTTGCGGCAGTACCCAAGCAAGCACTAAGCTGGTTATCACAATGCTACTGGATTGTCGCCAGCGAGCGCTTAAAGCAACTATTGCCGCCAGCCCTGCAACAAATGGCTGTGGTGGCGCATAGTGCAACGCCATTTGCGATAGTCGATGCTTGGCAACACATCTTGGATCAGCAGCACGCACATAAGGAACGTTCATGAGTGAGTCTAAAAAACAGAAGCCTGCAAACGACCAAACGGCTACTGAGGCAACGGCAAAAACGACTGATGAAAAAGTAACACCGAAACCATCTACGAAAACTGCTGAGACCAAACCTGCTGCAGCGCAAACTAAGCCTGCCCCCAGCAAGTCCAACAAACGCTCCGGTATTATTGCGTGGGTATTGGTAGCACTGCTTGCCGCACTAATAATTGCCGCGGCATGGTTCGGCTATCGCCATGTATGGCCGATGCACCAACAACAAATTACACAAATGGCCGCGCAGCAAGATACTGCACAAACCACGATTAAAGAGCTGCAGGGTCGCTTAAACGAACTGGAACAAGCGGTTAACGCGCGGGTTCAGTCTTCCGTTGAGGGTTTAGAACAGCGCGTTGATGCCCAGTTAGGTCGGCAACAGCAGACTATTGATGACTATCAATTAGCCGTGCAATCGGTGCAGGCTGAACTTGCTAACTTAGATATCTCACAAGAGTCGAACTGGCGTATTTATGAAGCACGCAATTTAGCGGAGCGCGCAGCAACCAAACTTTGGATTGAACACAACCCAAATGCTGCACTGGCCTTTTTGCAGCTTGCTGAATCACACATTGTTGCACTCGATAATCCGGCTCATCGTATGGCACGTCAGGCACTAGCCAATGATATTGCCGTACTTGAGCAATTACCGCCAAGTCAGATTGACGCAGTAAGCTTAAAATTAGGCACCTTACGTGACCAGGTAGCGCGCAGCGAATGGTATCAGCAGTTCGCCATGTCGAGCGCAGAGAAAACGGACACAACAAATGGTACGTGGCTGACGAATCTGCAACGCAGCTTTAATACGCTGCTGCAACAATTTATCCATGTGCAACGTCGCGACACCCCAGTTGAACCTATGATTGCGGACGCTTATTTTGACGTACTGCAACAGCGTTTATTGCTGCAACTGCAGCTTGCGCAGCAAGCCGCTATGACAGATTCGCAGGCAATGTTTACCGCCAGCATTGAAGAAGCGGAAACGCTTATAAATACTTTACAAGGGCAGGTGACTGACTCGAACTTCGAGCAATTGCTTAGTGAATTACAGGCACTAAAAGCCACCCAATTGCGTCCAGAGTATCCGACTGAGTTAAGTGCTACGCAGCAACTTGAGCGCCTTGCTAACCAAGTTAATCAGGGAGGTTAATCATGAAAACCGCCTTGGTTGTTATTGTTCTATTTATCGCAGGTTTACTGCTGGGCCCATTATGGTCCGGTAATACCGGCTATGTGCTTATTTCCGTGGGGTCATACACGGTGGAAACCAGCGTGGTTGCAGCACTTATCTTGCTCGTTATTGCTGTGGTTATTTTGCGCGCTGTTTTCGCATTTATCGGGCGCCTTATTCGTGGCACCAAATGGGGTGTTCGTTGGTTTGGGAATCGCCGCCAACAAAAAGCCGAAACGGCGTTTCATGATGCCTTGGTTGGGCTCAATCACGGCGACTATGCAGGCACTTCGCGTGCGGCGAACCGTGCCTGGCAGCTTCGTAAGCAACCCAATGATGCCCTGTTAGCGGCTTATGCGGCACAGCAAACCGGTGACGTGAAGCAAGCCCGAGAGTGGCTCACGCACACCGACCAAACTACCGAGTTAGCCGTGGCTGAAATGATTTATGCGCTGCGCGAAAACCCGGAGAGTATTGATAGCCGGTTAACTCAGTTACGCGCACTGTTAAAAGACTACCCACGCCACCCGGAGTTACTCCGCCAGGCCATTGTTGGGCTTCGTCATAAGCACCGCTATCGTGACATCGCCGGCTTATTACCCGCAGCTGAGCAACAGCATTTATTCAACGCCACTGAGTTCGTTCAGTTGATTGAAGAAACCTATTTTCACATGATGCTAGAAGCCGGCCGCAGCAGTGCCAGCGCCTTGCAAGACTACTGGCAGGCGTTGACGCGCGACCAACGACGTAACAAAGCAATTCGCCGAGCGTACTTGCGCGCATTGAAGACGTTTAATGCAACGGCAGCGGCAGATAAAGTTGCGGCGCGCGCACTGAAACGCGGCGAGTTGGATATCGCATATTTAATCGAGAAAGATTTATTGGTGGCGGGCCCTGAGCTGCGCGACATTGTGCAGGACGGACTAAAGAAAAAGCCTGATGATGCAGTGTTGTTGCAGGCTATTGGTCAGATGGCATTACAAACCAAAGACTATGCGCTGGCGCAACGTGCTCTGAGGCGCGCCGCAGACCTTGCTCCATCACAACAAGTATTGTTTGATCTTGCCGAAACTTATGATGCGCTCGGCGATACCGCCAATGCTCTGAAATGTTACCGAGAAGGCTTGCGGGTTTAACCGCAAGCCTTTATCGGAGTAACCGTTGTTTACTGGCGAATACCTTCAATAGATAAGAAGATTTCAACCGTTTCAGAAGCCGGACCTAAGTCATAATTCATACCAAATTCAGCTGGTGTTAAGGTTACTGCGCCTTCAAAGCCGCGACGGAAGCCACCCCACGGATCTTGGCCCGAACCAATTTCCTTCACGTCAATTGCGATTTCTTTGGTGGTTCCATATAAAGTAAAGTTGCCCTTAAGCACGCCGGTACCATCGCCATTTGGCGCATAGCTGGTGGATTCAAATTTCGCCTGCGGATATTTTTCAACGTTGAAGAAATCGCCGCTACGTAAGTGCTTATCGCGTTCTGCATGGTTACTATCAAGGCTAGCAACATCAATGGTCACATTTACTTTGGCTGCGCTAGGGTTCGCTTCGTCATAGGTGAAGGTGCCTTCAAAGTCGTTGAAACGGCCTAACAACCAGCTATAGCCCAAGTGGCTAATTTTGAACTGAACAAATGCATGTGCGCCGTCGGTGTCAATAACATAATCCGCTGCGTTTGCCTGTGTAGCGCCAAATAATGACGCTGAAATAACTGCTGCGAGTGCTAATTTTTTCATAATAAATCTCCTTAAATAAAACGTTATTCGTTGTTCGCTAGTCGTTATTCGAGTCGCTACGTTTAACGACCAACATACGGGTTAAAGTTGAGTCTTTATTTACAAAGTGATGCTTCAATGCCGCAAGCGCATGGCCTGCAGCAGCAATGACAAGGGTCAGCGCGGTATACCAGTGCACAGTACCAGCAATATCTTCCTGCTGCGGAATGCTGGTGATTAACGCGGGCACTTCAAACCAGTCAAATACCGAAATACCGCGCCCATCGGCCGTCGAAATCAAATAGCCACTGATCATGGTCACCAGCAACAGTGCGTAGATTAAGGCATGCCCAACACGCGCACCGATTTGATCAAAACGACTACCCAGCGGCTGTGGTTTAGGGTTCATAAATTTCCAAACCAACCTTATAACCGTCAGGGCCAACAGTGTGATACCAAACGACTTGTGCCACCATGGGCCCAACCGATACCAGCTGTCGTAATAGCCAAGAGTCAGCATCCAATAACCGAGAGCAAATAGTCCTATCACTGCAAGTGCGCTAAGCCAGTGCATAACGATGGCGACTATACCGTAGCTTTCCCGTGTATTCGTAAACATAGTTTGGTATCTCATTAGCAGGTACATGGTCATTTTAGTCCAAAATTATGAAATGAATATTGGTAAATATCGGGCATTTGGCTCTAAAAAATCGAATAATAGTCACTTTGCCTCTCTCTCCATGACTATGAAATACATACTATTAAATTCCCAACAAGCGTGACCTGAATGACATTTTTTTTACATTTTTATCATGATCAGCTATTCTGTTTTGTTGCTTTCGGGCGAAATAAGACAGGAGTCTTAAATGAACACTATAAAGCAACAGCCTGATGGTAATTACCCATTGCCATCGCTAGAGCAAAATTATTTGCTTAGTTCATTACCCGCTGACGTGAGAGAACGGCTCAAACCGCACCTGCAACTCATTACATTGCCCCTTGGCAAGTGCTTGTATGAGTCCGGTGATGAACAAAAATATGTTTATTTCCCCACCAACTCAATCATTTCTCTTGTGTATGTCTTATTTAACGGCGACTCCGCTGAAATTTCCGTGGTAGGCAATGAGGGCATGCTTGGCTTGCCGTTATTTATGGGCGGCGGTAGTACACCCAATCGCGCCGTGGTGCAAAGTGCCGGTAACGCTTACCAACTATCGGCTCGGCTATTAAAAGAAGAGTTTAGAGGCCACGATCAACTGCATGAATTGCTGCTTCGTTATACCCAGTCGCTTATGACTCAGATGGCACAAACAGCGGTGTGCAACCGACACCACTCCATTGAACAGCAGCTTTGCCGTTGGATATTACTTTCTTTAGATCGCATTCCTTCAAACGTGCTTACGATGACGCAAGAACTGATAGCAGACATGCTGGGTGTAAGACGCGAAGGAGTCTCGGTTGCTGCAGGGAAATTGCAAAAACTTGGCGTGATTGAATATCACCGTGGGGTTGTCACTGTGCTTAATCGGGTACATCTCGAAAAGTTAAGTTGCGAGTGTTACGAAGTAGTAAAAGCGGAGTGTGAACGCCTGCTTCACTACCTGCCAGAAGACTATAATTTGCATGATTAGAATCGACAAAAAAAAAGCGTGTGCCCAGATCTATTCGACCGAACACACGCTGATGCTACAACTTACTCTGGATAACCGATGATAATATTCACACGACGGTTTTCCTGACGTTCTGATGCAGTCACGTTATAAGTTTCTCGGCGTGTTCCACCAAAACCTTCAACAGATAAGCGTGAACGGTCAACCTTAAATTCCCGCACCAAATAGTCCGCAACACTCTGTGCACGTGCACGCGATACTTGTTGCGCGATATCTGGGCTGGCGTTATCGGTGTGCCCTTCTAACGTCGCGGTTAACTCAGGATTGGTTTGCAAGTATTTTGCAACGGCTTCCAGTTGATCGCGGTATTTCGGATCAATCGTTGACTCGTTGGTATCAAACTCAAGTTCCATGGCCAAAGTTATCCGTGCTGGTAACGGCTGCAGACCTTCGATATCTGTCGCACAGCCAATCACTGCATTAATCCGCCGGTTTGCTTGCATCCCCGCATCTGTGGTGTTGGTTGCAATTGGACGTGATTCGCCATAACCGACAGCACTCAATCTACTGCGGGATATGCCATGTTCGCGTACCAAATAATCAACGGCACCTTGCGCGCGCTGCTCAGATAGACGCATATTGTCGGCTTCGTTCCCAACATTATCCGTATGCCCTTCAATCACAGCTTTGGTATCAGGATACTTTTCAAGGAATGTCGCCAGTACCAACATGTGTTCACGATTTACCCGTTCGATATCGTTATTTGCAATTTCAAACTGGATTTCTAAAGCACTGCAGTACTGTTCGGTTGGTGCTGCGGCTTGCACCGGGGCAGTCCGATCTCGAGGTGGCGCGGCAGCTGAGTGGCTTGGCGCACCAAAGCGGTAAAGAAGACTTAAAGATAAAAAGTCTATATCGCCTCGGTTACCCACAGCGTCATCCATGCTGTAACGTTCCACTTCGAGGCGCATCGCAAAATGATCACTGACCTGGTATTGATAGCCAAGACCAAGTTTGTGATCCATGCTGGTTTTGCGGAAACTCGGAGTGATTACATTAACCGCTCCAGTGCCCACAAACTCAACAGAAGAGGTACTGTTGTGTGCGCCAACACGCGCATACAACGATGAACGTTCGGTCATCGGCAGCATACCAATTAAATCAAGACTCCAACCGGTGAAATCAAGTTCACCGGTTTTCATACCCGTTGGAACGGTTGTTGCTTGGTAACTAAATTCGCCGAGGTCATAATAGCTACCCTCAAACGAGAAGTTTTTAGTGAACTGATAACCAGCAAAGAGTTTGTAACCGAAGTCACGCTCATCTTCTTGGAGGTCAGTCACTTGATATCCCGCGTTATTCAAATCTGCGGTAATCTCGAATCGATCAATCTGGGTGTGAGCTAAGCCACCGCCAGCACCGATATACCATCCGTCCTGAGCTTGTGCCATGGCCGGTAATGCCATGCCAGCAAGCGCCAGAGCCGTAATCGCTTGTGTAATTTTATTGATTTTCATCATACTCTCCACTGAGACCTTGTAGGTGTTGTCTATTACTCTGCTGGTACATTAATCACGGTATTAACTACCGTAACGGATGCGCCCAGAGAGAGTGCTCGACCGTCTAAGGTCACGATGTTGACGTTGCCTGAAGTCGATATACTGACGCCTGCTTGTGAAATAATGGTGCCCTTCATGGTGCCACCGCCAGCTGCATTAATGGTTGCCGCACTGCCTACTTGCCAGAAAATGTTCTTGGCCTGTGCGCCGTTAATCAGGATAACGCTTTGTGGGAAGTCTGCTCCTGGGCCACCTACTGTGAGTGTGGTTGCCATTTGGAACACCCATACCGCGTTTTGATTGCCTTGTGCATCCAGTGTTAAGTCACCACCTTGGATACGAAACGCGCCACTTTGTGCAGTATAAATACCGGGAGCTAACGTTAGGCTTGCCAAGTTATCGTTACCCGGATCTAAACCACCTGGCATATTGGCTGGGGTTAGCGAGATGTATGCCGCTTCAGCATCGAGACGTGCCTGTGTCGCAATTGCTTCTGTTACTGCTGTACCGTCTTGTGGACACGCAACAGTTGGCGGTGGTGGTGCGGTGAAGATTTTACCGTTCACCTGGCCTTCATTGAGCGGGGTAATGGTGTACTCGCAGCCCGGTTCAGATACAAAGCCGGTGATCAATGTTGATACTGCTGTACTGCCCAAGTCACCGTTAATCACAGTGAGTAGGCCTTCATTGGTTGCACCTGAAGTGCCGCCAAACGAACCGAATGGCGCTACAGTTTTAAGATCGGCCGGCTGCAAGCAGCTTTCCACCGCTGGCACTGTGGTAAATATCCAAACATAGTCTTCTAGCATTTCATTGCCAGGAACTGTCAGATCTTTGACTCCATCAGGCCCACCAACAATGGTTGCGCGGAAGGTAACACCTTCAGCCAGCTGAGTTTGTGGGATAAAGGTCATGATGGTACCGGTATCGATATCCAAGGTAATCGACTCAGCGACAACTGAATTCGCTGGGTTTTCATCTTCTACCACTAAGAATGTTAAGTCATTCACCGTGGTTGGATTAAGCCGTGTGCCTGATGGAATATCAAAGGTGGCATTGATGCTGGCATTTGGACAAACTTCCAGCATTCCTGCGTTCATTGGGTCTGTTGACGCAACTGACAAGGCCACAACTGGTATGGCTTCAACGGTTGTGAACGTCCAAACATAGTCGCTTGCATCTGCCACGGGAGCTTGATTGCCTGCTAATTCGTTGCCGGCAATATCAGTAACCGCGCTGCTGATGGTGGCCGTATAGGTTGTTCCTTCAACCAAGTTTGCTTCCGGAGTAAAGACTGCACTGCGCGAGTCGATGACGTATGACACATCACCAGCCGGCGACACACAAGGCCCTTCACAAGTTAGTGTGAAGTTGGTGTCGGTAAAGGTTGTTGGCAACATGTTTTCAGTAAATATAGCGGTAATCGCTGTGTTTACTGGAACATCATTTGTCGGACCTGGGCTAGTAGTCAATGGCTCTGTTACGGTTACACGCGGACGCGTTGTATCCGGAATAAGGCCTGTGGTGAACTGCCACATATAGTCACTTGGGGCTGTCGCTGCTTGATTACCATCAAGTTCGTTGCCGGCAAGGTCGGTTACGGTGCTATTCACGGTAACTGTATAGGTGGTGTCCGCTTCAAGGTCGTCAGCTGGCGTAAATAATGCTGTCATCGTTCCAGCATCATAGGTAATAACGCCATCGGGCTCGACGCAAGGTGCTTCACAGGTAACCGTAAAGCTTGTTGCGCTAATGGTTGAGGCCAGCATAGATTCGTTGAAAACCGCAAACACAGTGGTATTCACCGGTACATTGGGTGTTGGCCCTGGTGATGTGGTAATCGGGTGAGTGCTCGCGACTTCTGGTGGCACCTCATCAACTGCTGCTCCCGTGGTAAAGGTCCAAGTATACGGACCATCCATTGCAACGCCTGACGCTATACTTTGCGCACTGTGTACAGTGGCAGTATAAAGCGTTGACGCGTCAAGAGCCTCTGGATCGGTTACGGTAAATGTCGCCATGGTGCTGGCTTCATTCATGGTAACAGTGCCGATAGGGCTAATACATGGGCTGGTACAGCTAACCGTAAAGTCAGTTGTGGTCAGCTCACTAACCGGCTCATTAAACTGAACGGTTATTACTGTATCCTGTGTTGCAACGTTGGTTGCGTTGTTCGCTGGAGCGACCTCAGTAACTGCAGGTGGTAACGCCACGTTGCCATCAGTACCGAGTATAGGATCAGGGCCGTTATCGCCGCACGCGGCTAATAACGTACCGAAAACAGCTAGCATCAGCCACCTGTTGATACGATTTGATATGGATAATTTAGAACACATTAGATATTTCCTCTCGGTATAAGTTGTACGGGCATTTACGACCTTGATTACATTAGAAATCGGTCAGGTGGCCACTATTCACTTATTTCGGAGAGGCGTCTGTACGTTATCGCACATAGTTAAGGGCGAGAGCGATACTAGCTGTTGGATATTAGATATTAGAAGAGCGAAGGCGTTATTCGTTGTTCGTACGCTGCGCTGTTCGTGCGTTCGGCTTCGCCTCTCTGTTCGGAACGAACAGTGCGGAGCACGGACGAACAGTGAACGCAGTGAACGCACGAATAACGAATCACGCTTTTTGCTTTCCCAAAACGAAAAAACCCCGAGCATTAGCTCGGGGTCTCGTCGTATTTAAAGCCTGGCGGTGTCCTACTCTCACATGGGGAAGCCCCACACTACCATCGGCGCTGAAGCGTTTCACTACTGAGTTCGGAATGGATCAGGTGGTTCCACTTCGCTATGGCCGCCAGGCAAAACTGTTAAACAATATAAACGCGCTGATTGTTAGCTTTCTAAAGCAATGCACCACTCTACATGAGTCGTTATTTGATAAAGTCATTCGAACTTGTATTCGGCTTACAGCCCTAAACACCTTCGGTGTTGTATGGTTAAGCCTCACGGGCAATTAGTACGGGTTAGCTCAACGCATTACTACGCTTCCAC
>NZ_RSFE01000007.1 GCF_004025325.1 Pseudidiomarina gelatinasegens
ACTTTAATGGTCACAACCATCTCCTGAGTTAACATCGAAAGCGGCCTCTTGAGAAAAACCGCTAGTTTACTTCAGGGGGTCAATTTTCAATTGCCGTTAGGGGGTCATTTTTACACTGCCGGTAACACTGTAAACGATTGTTGTTCGACCACGGTGGCGTAAATGGCCATATCGGCTAAGCGGTTCAGCATGTAAGCCCTCTTTAAATGTTTAACTGTTTCTTTGTGGAAACAATGAATTCTATTTTGGCTATCTAATCATTTATTTAGGAAACAGTATACTCCCTACATCGAGTTGAATCTAATCCATTGGGAGTGTTGATCATGAAAACCTATTCACTAGTTGTTCGTCAGTTATCTGAAAGTATTCACTATGTTCAAAACCAACTTCGTCTGCCGTTGGTTTCACAAAACACAAGATGTGCTGAGTTTGAGTTAGCCGATAATTCACGATTAGCACTGTGCTCATCGTCGGCTTCGAGTGTCGTTGACCGGTCAGCAAAATGCTTACCATTAAGTAAGCGTTTACTTTCAGCATTAGAGCGCAATGGTGGCTTGTTCAGCCATCAGTTCGTATTAGGTGCGGCACGCAATTGTGAGCTGCCCGTTCGCTTGCGGGTGCCAGGCCATTCCGATGTACGTTTGTGCCAAGAGTGTGTTGCAGAGCCAAAAGCTGAAAACACATCGCGCTCATCATTTTGGTCAGGGTTGAATAAAGTGTTTGTTGACTTGGTGAGCCACCATGGTTATCGGATGTAACTGTGGTGACGAATGCTATTTGGTATTATCGTAACAATTGAGCGAATTAATAGCTTATGCCAGCTTGCTTACAATCACTTTTTTCGATGCGCTTCCATTTAAGGTAGTTTGCTTCATCGTTGGCTTGTAAATAGCTAGTAACTACAACGCTGGCCATTACGCAGATATCGATTTTATCACCACCCTTTTTAGCTAATTGGTATTGGCGTACCGAATCATCGATAACTTGCTGATAGATGGAATCCATACTTGGGTTACAGCCCGAAAGGAGAAGTACAGCAATTAGTGAAGCGAACGATCCTTGGATACGAGTAGACATCTTTCCTTTGCCTTTTTGTTATGAAAACTAAAATTGATTTCACTTTGTAATTGAAAGTTAGTCAACAAGTTTTTAACTAAAAACGATTTTACTTCAACGCATCCGCGTAAACTGATTCAACTTGGCTAAAGTTAGATGCATGCTCTAGTCGTTCAATATTTGCATAATGAGCCGAATACACCTATTATTTGGCTCATATAGTGAGCCGAATATCCATCGCATTCGGCTCATCACGAAGCAATCTCTATGGCGCACTTATGACAACTTCGGAAAATTACGGGCAAAAATGGCTTTGGCAGCATCCGCAGTGGCCAGATTTTCAATGGCAGCAAGACAAGCTGCAGCCATTACTTCGGCGTGCCTATGATCTACTGGGTCAGCTTAAAGGTCGCATGACTTTGGTTGACGGACATGAGGAATTTACGCTCGATGCTCTACTAGCCAATATAGTTGCTTCATCCGCTATTGAAAGCGAGAAGGTTGATGTTTATGGCGTACGCTCTTCGCTTGCGCGACAGCTTGGTGTTGCTGACCAACACCCCGTTAAGGTTTCAGAGCGCAGTGAAGGTCTTGCCAATTTAATGCGTGATGCAGTGACATCTTGGCAGCAGCCGCTAGCCACCGATACGCCGTTGCAGTGGCATCGGTGGCTATTTCAAGGGCAGGATTCGCTTCTTCAAAAAGTACTGCCTGGCGAGCTGCGAGGTGATGCGCCGATGCAGATTGTTTCAGGCCCCATTTCAAAACCAAAAGTACATTTTGAAGCGCCACCAAGAGCTGCTATCGAAAGGGAGCTTGAGCGATTTCTGAGCTGGTTCAACGACACTGCGAATAGCGGCATTGATCCGCTCGTCCGTGCTGGAATAACACACCTTTGGTTTGTGACCATTCACCCGTTTGAAGACGGTAACGGGCGTATCACCCGTGCGCTCACCGACCGAGCGCTAGCGCAAGCGGACCAAAATAGCATTCGACTGTTTGCTATGTCTGAGGCAATTCTGGAGCACCGCAACGCCTATTACGACATTCTAGAGCATACCCAAAAGCACGACACCGATATCACCGCCTGGCTCGTTTGGTTTATCGAAACACTGACATTATCAGTAGACGGTGCACTGGCAAAAATTGAGCGCACGATATTTAAAACCAAGTTTTGGGCGCAACATGCCAACAAGCAATTGTTAGAACCACAACGCAAAGTGCTTAATAGGCTACTCGATGGCGATTTTGAAAACGGCATCAATGCGAATCGCTACCAGTCCGTTGCTAAAGTCAGCAAAGCGACAGCCACCCGCCATTTGAGTGATTTGGTAGAACAGGGTATTTTGGAAAGATTGCCCGGTGGTGGTCGCAGTACGCGGTATCAACTAATTTAAAAAAACATCAATAACGAGGCAACCCATGCACACCAATGAACTCAAAGTGAAGCTCTACGAAGGCCTTGTGCTGCTGTCATTGCACGACGAAAAAGGCACTACGGAAGGTTGGTACATTGAATATACGGTGGCGGCGGCGCTGTTAGCTGAGTTGCTATTAGCCAAGCGTATTCAAGTGAACGCTGACAATAAAGATAAAATTGAGGTGCTTGATGCGTCGCCAACGGGTGACCAAGTGATGGATGAAGTGCTGCAAAAAATTGCGGCGAAGAAGCGCCCCGACACCCTTAAAAATTGGGTGATGTCCGTTGCGAACATTTCCAAACTCAAGCATAAAGTTGCAGAGCAACTGGTAGCCGACGGCATTATTAAAAGCGATGAAAAGAAAATTTTGTGGTTGTTTACCCAGAAAATCTATCCAGAAGTTGACCCCGAACCAGAGCGCCATTTGCGCCATGAAATGCGTCGTTTAGTGCTCGATAAGCCGCTCGAAATTGATCCGCGCGTGGCGCTTATGGTCGCGCTTGCGAAAAGTGCTTACCTACTAAAAGATGTATTCAGTAAAGAAGAGCTGAAAACCCACAAGAAGCGCATTGAGCAAATCGCCAAAGGTGAAGAGCTTGGCGCACTAACACAAGATGTGATTGATGCGGTGCAGGCCGCAGTAATGGTTGCCGTGATGCTACCGGCAATGCTCGCTGCAACAACCGCTGCCACTTCCGGCTCCAGCAGCTGCTAACCGAGATATCATATTTTGTTAAGCTTTAACGAGAGCTCAAAGCCGCAGGCGTGCGCATACTTCAAAAGCGTTGACCAGCTCGGATTCGAATTCCCGTGCTCCAGTCGACTTATATTACTTTTGCTCGTTCCCATGCGCTCGGCCACTTGCGCCTGAGTGAAGCCGGCCTTTGAGCGCATGGTGAGCAGTTGATCAATTAAATCGAATTCATATTCAAGTTTTTCATACTCAGCTTTTACCTCTGGATTAGTTAACGCTCGATTTTTTATCTCGTTCAAACTCATTATTTGGTTACCTCTTTCTGCCTTATCTACACCTGTATAAAAACTGATTTTCCATGTCATCAGGTAACTCTCCGTGTTATCAAATATGATAACTATGGAAATCTTGATTGTCTAGTTTATATACAGTTCAGATATGAGCCATTTTCTAACTAAGAATCTAACCAACAGCAGAAGCCTCGATTTATTGAACAGTTCCAGCTAACACCTTGCCGCAGAGTTGCGGCGATTCACCCCAAGCCCAGCTGCGTAAATAGACCACTTAGTCAGTATGGTGCTAAGCTAAGGTCACTATAACAATAAGGAGACAACCGATGTCTGATTTAAAAATGAAGCATTTAGCATTAGCGGTGACGCTAGCGCTGAGCGCAGCGGCATGTTCTGATGCGAAGAATCCTGATGCGACAGCGCCTGTCGCAGAGAGCCAAACGGCAACGACTGATCAAGCCGTTAGCCAAGCTGAGATTCAAGCGGAATCGGAAAAAGCGAACAAGCTGTTTGAAGACATTTTCATGGAAAATGTTATGCGCAGCCCAATGTATCAGTCGTACTTAGGTATCAAGCAAGACCAAGACAAGTGGGACGATATTTCTGAGCAACGCGCTGAAGAAGATTTAGCCCTGCAAAAAGAACAGCTGGCGCGCGTTATGGAAATTGACGAAGCCAAGCTGAATGATCAAACCAAGGTGAGCTGGTTGCTAATGAAGCAAAATTTGGAGCAAGAGATTGCTGACTTCAAATGGCGTCATTATAACTATCCGGTAAACCAAATGTTCGGCATGCACTCAAGTGTTGCGTCGTTGCTCATCAACCAACACCGCATTAGCGAAGTTGCTGACGCCGAAGCCTATGTTGCACGTTTAAATGGTTTACCAGAACTGTTTGCGCAACTGAGCGAGAACTTAAAAATTCGTGCTGAGAAGGGCATTATCGCGCCGAAATTTGTGTACCCATATGTTATTAGCGACAGCCAAAACATCATCTCGGGTGCGCCGTTTGAAGACGGTGAGCCAAGCGTTTTCCTAGACGATTTCACCAAGAAAGTGGATAACCTCGACATTGATGAAAACCAATACAACGCACTGATGAGTGCTGCTGAACAAGCTTTGGTTGAATCCGTTAAGCCAGCTTATGAGAACTTGATTAGCACGGTTGAAGACATTGCCGCGCAAGCTGACACCAAAGACGGTGCCTGGAAATTCCCAGACGGTGAAGCCTTCTACAATAACGCATTGCAACGCACCACCACCACCGACTTGACCGCTGAAGAAATTCACGAAATTGGTTTAAGTGAAGTGGCGCGTATTCACGACGAAATGCGTGTCATCATGGAAAAGGTAGGGTTTGAAGGTACCTTGCAAGAGTTCTTCGTGCACATGCGTAACAACCAGGACTTTATCTACCCTGACACTGCCGAAGGCCGTCAACGCTATTTAGATGAAGCCACTGCGCTTATCGACACCATGCGCGAGCGCTTAGACGAGCTGTTTATCACCAAGCCAAAAGCCGACATGATTGTGAAAGCGGTTGAACCTTTCCGTGAGAAGTCAGCTGGCAAGGCGTTCTATCAGCAACCGTCAATGGACGGCACACGTCCTGGCGTTTACTACGCGAACTTGTACGACATGGCATCTATGCCGACTTACCAAATGGAAGCCTTGGCTTACCACGAAGGTATTCCGGGTCACCACATGCAAATTGCTATTCAGCAAGAGCTTGAAGGCATTCCGTCGTTCCGTAAGTTTGGTCGATTCACCGCATACAGCGAAGGTTGGGGACTGTACACCGAGTTCTTGCCAAAAGAGATTGGCTTCTATGAAGACCCATACTCTGATTTCGGCCGTTTAGCGATGGAACTTTGGCGTGCAGTGCGCTTAGTGGTTGATACAGGTATTCATGCGAAGAAATGGACGCGCGAAGAAGGTATCGATTTCTACGTAACCAACACGCCAAACGCTGAAGCGGATGCGAAAAAAATGGTTGAGCGTCATATCGTTATGCCAAGCCAAGCTACGGCTTACAAAATTGGTATGCTGAAGATTCTTGAGCTACGTGAAAAAGCCAAAACTCAACTTGGTGATGCGTTCGATATTCGTGAGTTCCACGACGCTGTGCTACAGAATGGTCCAGTGCCGTTGAATATTCTCGAGCAGTTTATTGATGAGTACATCAGCGAAACGCTTGCTGAAAACCAAGCTATGTAATTACGGTTGAACGTATAACTACATAAAAAATCCCGTTCAGTTGAAGCTTGGTAGCTGCAACGGACGGGATTTTTTTATTCCCCAGGGGTCATCTCTTGCCACAGTTGAATCGGGTTGCCTTCTGGGTCAGCGAGGCGCGCAAAACGCCCGTTGGGGTGGGTTTCTGGGTCGACTTCAACCTCTATGCCGGCTTGGCGTAATTGCGCCACCATAGCATCAAGATCGCGCACGCGAAAATTGAACATAAACTGCTGATCGTCCGCACCAAAATAACTGGTTTTCGCATTAAAGACGCCAAATACGGTGCTACCGCCAGCCTGCACCCACGGTTGTTCTTCATAAGTGGTGGGTGTTTGCTTCACGCCTAGGTGTTCTTCGTACCATTTGGCTAATACGGTCGGGTTTTCCGCTTTAAAAAATACGCCGCCAAAACCAAGTACGCTTTCGCGTTCAGCTGCCATAGCAGAGCCTAGGCTTACTAATAAAATAAAAATGATGACTACGTGTTTCATGGTTTTTCCTATGTACGCGAAAGCGTTTTAATTAAGTGCCAACCGAACTTGGTTTTTATGGGCCCATGCACTTCCAGCGTGGGCTTACCAAAGACTACTTTGTCAAAAGCCGGTACCATTTGGCCACGCCCAAACTCACCTAAGTCGCCGCCTTTTTTGCCTGAAGGGCAAAGCGAATGCTTCCGCGCAAGGTCACCAAATTTCTTGCCAGATGCGAGTTGTTTTTTCAACGCTTCGGCTTCTTCCTGAGTTTTCACCAAAATATGCAATGCGTGGGCGCGTGCCATGAATTTCTACCTTAATTAATTTGCCAGTAAAACATACGTGATTCTTTATTCAGTGCGTATACCGTGGTTGCTTGGTTGCAAGCGCGTTCGGCAGCACCATAGCACACGTGCAATGGTAATAAATGCTCTTCGCGTGGATGGCAAAATCGCGCATGGGGAGCTTGTTGCCAGTTAATCAGCAACTGTTGGCGTTCTCGCTCTGAAATGTCCGTTGCACAGCAGGTGTGCTGCAGCCACGCTTGAAACTCGGCATTTTTATTATCGGCATCGCTGGTATCGGGCGCAAAAAACGCGCGCATATTGTGAAATGAGAAACCAGAACCCAGAATCAATAAGCCGTCGTGGTCAACTGCTTGTAGCGCCTTACCTAGTTTAATGTGCGCTTCAGCGTTCAATGTGTTTTGCAGCGATAATTGAACGCACGGAATATCGGCGGCTGGATACATAATTTTCAACGGTACAAACAGGCCATGGTCAAACCCACGCTGGGGTTCACCGACGGCTTTCAGGCCTTGGTTGGTTATTGCACTCAACACTTTTTCGGCGAGCTCGGGGGCGCCAGGGCTTGGATACTGAATGGTGTAAGACTCAGGCGGGAAACCGTAATAGTCATAAATAAGCTCAGGTTGCGATCCCGTAGTTACGTGGGGTACGTCGGTTTCCCAGTGCGCGCTGACCACGATAATGGCTGTGGGCTTCGACATGCGGGTAGCAGCTTTGCGCAGCGCATTGTTCAAATCGTCGTGGCTCCGGTCACCAAGCAACGGCATGGGTCCGCCACCGTGAGCAATATACAAGATTTGTTTCATTTATGAATCTCCTTATCGACACCCTTGTTGACCGGTAAATTTAGACTACACTTTTTAAATTCTGTTGAAGCAGTAAAACAGGCCATATCGAAGAGATAATACAACAAGGAACTCAACATGCGAACTTCATTACTCCTTCAAGCGACTATTGGCAGCCTGCTGCTTGTGGCGTGCGGTAAGCCAGCGCCAGCGCCAGAGCCAACATCGTCAGCTGCGGAGCCTGTGCAGCAAGCCACGTCAGAAGTGACGGTACCGCAATACAGCGCCCAGACATTTTTCGATACCACCACGCTGTATGGTTCATCCATTAATCATGACGGTACCGCAGTACTGGTAACCAGTGACGCATCCGGTATTTATAATGTCTACAGCTACCCGGTTGACGGCAGCGAACCGACTCAGCTTACCAATTCAACCACCGACGCCATTCGCGGTATTAGTTGGTTTCCAAAAGATAATCGTCTGTTGTACACGGCAGACCAAGGCGGTAACGAGCTAAATCATGTGTACGTGCGCCTTGAAGACGGCACCACACAGGATCTAACACCCGGCGAAGAGTTGAAAGCCATGGTTGCCGGATGGCATGAAGACGACACGCATTTCTACGTGATGACCAACGAGCGGGATAACCGCTATTTCGATTTATACCGTTACAGTGCCGACGATTTTAGTCGCACTATGGTGTTTGAGAACAACACCGGTTTCAACATTGAATCGGTCAGCCCCAATGGGCGGTACTTGGCGCTCAGCCGTACCAATAGCAATGCTGACTCCGATCTGTTTTTAGTGGATTTGCAGGCTGACACGGTTGAGCCTAAATTACTTAACCCAACCGAAGGCGCTATTCAACACAGTGCGTATACCTTCACGGTTGACAGTAACAAGCTCATTTACGGCACCGATGGTCAAGGCGAGTTCTTTCAAGCCTGGGAATATGACATAGCCAACGATAAACACAGCGAGCGCTATGCTGCAGACTGGGACGTGTCGTTCTTGTACTTCTCAGAGTCAGGTCGCTATCAGGTGGTTGGTGTCAACGCTGACGCACGCACAGAATTGAGCATTTTGGATCAGAGCACCGGTAAGCAAGTGCAGCTCCCAGAGCACCCACCGGGTGACTTGCGCGGCGTGAATTTCTCTGATGACGAATCAACTATGGTGTTTTATGTAAATTCCGATGTGTCACCTTCAAACCTCATGGTATGGCAGGTCGGCAGTGATTCGGTGGCACAGCTTAGCAATACGCTTGCCGAAGGGATGAACCCTGAGCACTTGGTGCAAAGCAGCGTGGAGCGGTTTGAAAGCTTTGATGAGCTGACCGTACCGGGTTTGCTGTATAAACCGCATCAGGCCAGCGCCGATAATAAGGTGCCTGCAATTATCTTTATTCACGGTGGCCCGGGTGGGCAAACGCGTCAGGGTTACAGCGCGATGGTTCAGCACTTGGTGAACCATGGTTACGCTATGTTTGGTGTGAATAACCGCGGCTCGTCAGGGTACGGCAAAACCTTCTTCCATTTAGACGATAAACGCCATGGCGAAGATGATTTGCAAGACATTGTCTACGGCAAAAAGTACCTGCAAACGTTGGATTGGGTTGACCCTGATCGCATCGCAGTGATGGGCGGCAGCTATGGTGGCTATTTAACCATGGCGGCGTTGGCATTTACCGATGAATTCGATGCCGGTATTAATATCTTTGGTGTCACCAACTGGGTGCGCACACTGGAAAGCATTCCACCATGGTGGGAAAGCTTCCGTCAGTCGTTGTACGACGAATTGGGTGATCCTGCGGTTGATGGTGAGCGCTTACGCGCAATTTCGCCACTGTTCCACGCTGACCGTATCAAAGCCCCTGTGTTAGTCGTGCAAGGTGCCAATGACCCGCGTGTACTTCAGGTTGAAAGTGACGAAATGGTTGAAGCCATTCGCGCCAATAACGTGCCAGTCGAATATGTGTTATTTGATGACGAAGGCCACGGTTTTGCCGTTAAAGAAAACCGCATTGAAGCGCAAGAAGCTTATTTGAAGTTCTTAGAAACTTACCTTCAATAGTTTGGCGCAGATGTTTAACAAATGAAGGGGGTGCAGTCCCGGGACTGCACCCCCTTCTTATTCCATCAAAATGTCATAATGTTGTGATATTCTAGCCCGCACTTAAAAATAGCCCGGTACGAATATCATGATGCGGTTTTTGGCAGTGACAACTTTCTTTCTTCTCAGCTTTCAAGCTCAAGCCGAGCAAACTGTTGTATTAATCTCAATTGATGGTTTTCGCCATGACTATATTGAGTTGCATGGTGCGCCCAATATCGAACGTATTGCGAGTCAAGGCGTGCGTAGCGAAGGCCTGATACCCGTGTATCCGTCGAAAACCTTCCCAAACCATTTATCGATTGTGACCGGCCAATATCCTGTTAATCATGGCATTGTCGACAATAACTTCTACGACACCGAGCGCAAGCAGCGCTATAAAATGGGCGACGGTGTTAAAGACAGCACATGGCTAACCACCTTACCTATTTGGAATTTAGCTGAGTTTCAAGGCGTAAAAGCGGCAACATTTTTCTGGCCTGAGTCAGAGGCTCGAATCAACGGGCGCACGCCAAGTTACTACTTCAATTACAGCACGCCAGCGCCAAATCAGCAGCGCATTGACCAAATGGTTCAGTGGTTAAAACTGCCTGAACCCGTTCGGCCGCGCCTAGTTACCGGATACTTCTCAATTGTCGATACCATGGGGCATCGATTTGGCCCAGACTCCCATCAGGTTGAGAAGGCCGTAAAGCATGTCGACAAGCTAATCGGCGAGTTTTGGCAGCGCATTCAAAACGAAGTTGATGTGCCGGTAAACCTTATTTTGGTTTCTGATCATGGCATGGTGGACATCAAAGCGGATGCGATGATTGATGTTTCAACATTCCCGATAGACGAGTCGCTATTTGAAACTGTGAACGCACAAACACGCTTCATGATTTACGCAAATGAAGAAACAACGCAGCAACAAATTGATGACTTGAGAAGCCAGCTCGGGGCAATGGCTGACGGCCGTTACTTCATCGAAACCGAAACCAGTTTGACGCAACTTGGTGTGACAGATGGGCCGCGAACGGCAGCAATTATTTTAGGTACGCAGGCTCCAGCGTCGTTTACTTCACGCGCAGTTGAACAACGTCGTGACGGTGGCGCTCATGGTTTTCATTCAAGTCGTGACATGGACGGCTTGTTCATCGCCGCAGGGCCAGCAATTAAGCACCAGGCTAATATCAGCCGCTTCAGTAACATCCATATCTATCCGTTTATGGCAGAGTTGCTTGGGCTTAAGCTGATGACGCCTATTGATGGTGACGGTGAGGTTCTCGCACCGCTAATCAGTTCCCAGTTCACGCATAAAAATTAAGTCGCGCTGTGGGTCGGTGCCAAGTGGGAACACATGCGACCCTACTTCGCGAAAGCCAATTTTTCTGTAAAACGCGATAGCCCGTGGGTTATGTTCCCAAACGCCCAGCCAAACCACATCGTTGCCGCGCTTGGCAAATACATCCAAGGCGGCCGCCATCAAGTCTTGGGCGATGCCTTTGCCATGCCAATCACGGTCAACATACAGGCGCTGAAGCTCTCCGGCGGATTTCGCCGGCACACAGTCCGGTGTGTTCGCCCAGCGTAACTGAACGAAACCAATTAAATGCCCTTCGTGTGTGGCCAGTAAAGTAAGGCGGTTAGGGTCATTAATCTCATTACGTTGCAGAGCTTCACTGTAGGTTGCGTCACAATGCTGGCGCATGTTTTCTTCTGAATTGTCGGCTGCAAAGGTATCTATAAAGGTTTGCTTGGCCAGCACGGATAAATTCAAAGCGTCATCTTCTGTCGCAGTGCGGATGTGTGCAACAGAGCTGCGGCGTCGATCTTGGCCTTCTGCCGAGCGGGTAAAATTAGGATTTTTGCTCTCTTCGTGTTCCATAAGTAACAAGGTCAAATATATCTTGGTTGGTAGTGACAAGATGACGCCAAAAGCGCTAAGAGCGGCACCTAAAATAAAGCCTTGATGGCCAATATTGTCGCTGGCAAAGGTTATCGCAAGTACAATATGCCCGCACACCAACAAAGTGATCCCTAAAATCATTGCGGAGCGTAGTAGTTTTACTTGGGTGGCTTCATTCATTCAGCGTGCTTTCCTGTATACGCGCAGTACAAATTGGAATGTCATCATGACTTTATGTAATCACGCTTTTAGACTTTAGGCTAGTGCCTGACCAAAGCTAATTCCAATTACTAAAAAACCAAGCTAGGATGTAAAAAAATTAAGGCGATTTCTAACCATGAAGTATTGGCGAAAGTACCACCCCGACATTGATGCAGCAGACCCGCGTTACAACCAAGTTTCGCTTATTTATAGCGTGCTGCTTATCATGGTGGCTTACTTTGGGATCATAGGGGTGCTGAATATCACCTTGTTCGATGCTGCGGATATCGCTTTTTACGACTTCATCGGCTTTACTCTCGGCGTCTCTATCTATCTTTTCGTAAGCCGTGGCGGTAACTTTCAGGTGGCCAGTTGGGCCGTTATGGCCACCTTAATCATTATTCTTTTTGCGTTTGTGCACCTTGCGGAAGGCCGCAACTATTCATTGTTATGGGCAACCATGCTGCCACCCATTGCGTTTTTCTTATTGGGCCGAAGCGGTGGTAGCTGGATTAGCGGTTTGGTTTTTCTTTATTTCAGCTGGTATTTGTATCAACTGTTAAGCCAAGGGGTTACAGCAAACCTCTCACTAGGCGCCTTATTTAACTTTGTTGAAGTGGCCACGGCACAAATCTTTCTATTTCGTTTTTATGAGCGCTCTCGCCAAGAAGCCTATGAACAGCTGCAAAAAACTTCAATTACAGACCCATTAACGGGCGTGTTTAACCGTCTGTATTTAGACAATTCCTTGAAGAAAGTGCTGTCGTTGGCTAGCCGCAACAAGCAGCCCGTTTCGGTATTGTTGATTGATGTGGATCATTTCAAGCGCATTAATGATGAACACGGGCACTTAGTTGGTGACGTGGTTTTGGTTGCGCTGTGCAAAATATTAAAAGAGGCAACCCGCGAATACGATTCGGTTGGGCGTTGGGGCGGGGAAGAGTTTCTAGTTATTTGCCCAAATACTAGCGAGGCGCAAGCCAAAGCACTCGGCGAACGTATTATTGAACAGGTGCGCGAAAAGGCCGTTAATGGCGGTATTCACGTTACGGTAAGTATTGGTGCGGCAACGTTTAATCAAGTTGATGAAAAATCGATTGAGCGCTTGTTACAGGTTGCGGATAACAACATGTACAAAGCTAAAGCGGCAGGCCGCAACCAGGTGGTTAGCACCGCATCAGTGACCAGCTAGTCTGGTCACTTATTCAATGTTCACACGAATAATGAACTTGAGAAATGAAAATGCCGCCACCAAAAACAACCACAAAAAGATCAAGCTTTCGTCATGTGCAAGCTTGGTCCAAATGCTGTTTTTTAGCATGATATCTTCTGACTTGTAGCGCTGTATCACCCCCACATCGCCTTTGCCGTTGTAGGTAATGTTAATTCCCGGGTTTTCATCGATGTAAATAAACCCAGAGCTTTGCACCGAAGGCTCTTTAATAAAAAACTTATCACCCAATTCTAACGGGTACGGATCCGTCTGATAATACTGCCGTGAAAGCGCGCCCTTATCGGAAATAGTAACAGAACCACTGTGAAGTATGGGCTCACGCACTGAAGCTTCTTTTACTTCACCACCAACAGTCATAATACCGTCAATGGGTAAGGTATAGCTTTGTGTATGTGAAGCTGTTAGTTCAAAGGCTTCGCAGTCGCTAAGTTCAATGCGTTCGTTGCTGTCGGTAAGCAGATAGCCAACGGGCGCTAATGAGTCTGAGCTCAGCGTAATCCAAAGAGGCCCCGAGCCAACACGTTCTATGTACATTGATGTGTCACGCGCAATGCGTAGCTCACCACTCATGTTGGAGGTCTCGCTTCCACACTCGGCATAACGTTTTGCAGACTCTAAGCGCCATGGCACAAAGGCACTGTCTTGGTATGAGTCGATGGTGACAATTTCGGAGCGGGCAGTCACGTTATAAAGCGTGTCAGGAGTCGCTAAAAATCGTGCTGAAATGAATAAAATATAGAGCAACAGTAGCCAAAATAGCCCAACCAGCACATGAATGAATAACTTAAATCGGCTCAGCGAAATACGGTCGCGAAACTCAGTCGCGGTATAGGGCAAATCCTCATTGGTTAAGAAAATACCCAGCAGGGCCTTGGCGCACTTTTGGAAGAAGCGTTTAATTTTGGATAATGCCATTAGTAAAACTCGATAAGTTCATCAGGAATGGCGCGCAGGTTGCGGCGTTTAATAATAACGCGCCGGAGTTCTTCGGCCATAACATCAGTGATTAAACATTCTTTGTCATACGAAACACGGTAGTTGCTGCGTAGGTCTTGGCACTTAACTGCTGCGCCGGGCTGCTTGTCACTTTTAAGTAACGGCGTCGCAATGTCGCGTCGTGCGTTACTGCGCACAAAAATAGAAATGGCATTTAGTGAATTGGGCTTTCCCCATGCGCTGATCAAATAGTTGCCGTTTAGCTGTGCGCAATCCGGTTGTGCGGAGGTTAATAAACCGAGCTCACCAGCCGAGAAATCATTTAACTCACTGGTGTACTTAGTGGGGAACTCAATTGGCACAACCCCTTCAACGTGCTCGGTAAAGGTATACTGATATTGGGATTTGTAGCGGCCGTCGGCACTACTCACAAACACACAAACCGAACCCAAGTAGGCGCGCGGGAAATAGATATGCGGTGTTATTTCGAAATTTACGTCCGTGAACTGTAGCCCTTTTAAGAACTGCCCCGATACCTTCACCGTGTCGCTGTATGACTCGCTGAATTCGCTGACTTGATTGGCGTTGGCAGTATTGTTGACAACGCTACCAAGTAAATGGGCTGAAAATGCCAGCCATAGACCCATGGTGAAAACGTGTTTAGTCATAATCAAACAACTTAAAGTAGAACGTTCCATGCCGTTGTAAGCCCGTGATGCGAATGATGTGCACATCGGACGAAAGCGGCGTGAATACAAAGCGACTGTTATTGCCAGACCAGAATGAGTCGGAATAGCGCACCTCGCCGGTTTCATCAATCACTTCAAGCCGGAACTTTGTACTAAGCGATTGCGACTCAAGTTTGAAGTCGATAGGTGCATTAGCAGTCATCATCATGCGGTACTCGGCAACCGCGTTGTCCGCAATTTTGTTGGTGACAATGTCGCCCGCCGCGACCACATTTTGCGCGCCGGTTAATGCTGTATTCGTGTTCCATTGGCTGACATTGATATCGGTTTGTCCGTAACCCTGAAGCCCAATTAACCGTACTGTATAGGCGTCATTTTGCTGCGGCGTAAAGGCATAGGTATAGTTTCTGTTTGACCAAAAACTATCTTTATAGAGCTCATTGCCTGCGCTATCGATGATGTGAAGCGCGTATTTGAAGCTACTTCCAGCCACTTCGTTGAGCGTGAATTCTGCGGGACTATTTGCTTCGCCGTTAAATGGGTATTCAGCAACTGCGTTGGGCGCTATTTTTACTCGAATATTACCGGGTATTTCAAGTTGATTGCCTGCGCCGCGTAACTCCGCATCGAATGAAAAATCATTCATTTTAATATCAAATTTGCCGAAGTCTTGCAGGCCAATCACACGAACTGTGAATTCATCCGTTCTTGGTGGTGTAAAGGCAAAACTGTAGGCTCTGTTACTCCAGAAGCTATCTTCAAATAATTCATTTTCGCGCTTATCGAGTATTTGAATTGCAAATTTGACGCTATCAGAATCGAGTTCTGTTAGAACGAATTCTACGGGACTGTTTTCCTGCATTTTGACGCTGTAGTCTTTAATCTGGTTGGTCGCTAAACGCCCTGCTAGGTGCGAACTTGTGGTGGTTTCAGCATCGCCGTCAGCGGCTTTATCAGTTGTATTCTCCGAAGCTTCTTCATTGCTACTGATATCAAAATGTTTGTTCAGCATTGCCGTTAATGCATCGGCGCGATAGACAATACCGCCTGCGTCGTCCACCTCAAGCAAAACTCCCGCCGCCTGCTCGGCAACGAATAAAATACTGCCGCTATAGCCTTGCTTAAACGGCTCATCAGCACGTTCGGGTTTGATCGCTAAAAACTCACTGTCATCCACAGCGCTTATGACTATTTTCGTTTGCAACACGCTGCCGTCAGCCAACCGAGTTTTTAAGACACCGTTTTGATACACTTCAAGTAGCTTGTTTAAATCACTAACCTGCAAAAAAGTATTACGGTTGCATTGCGCTGCCGGAATATCAGCTTTCAAAATGGCCATGTCCACATCGAAAACATGTGTAACGTCGGCTGTGTGATATTGGCGTGTGGGTAACATTACGTTGGCAGATGTTGCGGTGCCCATGACATGATTTGGGGTTAACACGTAACACTGGTCGTCAACAAGGTAGTTAAACCCTTGCCCGACATTGAAATCTGCAGAAACCAGCACATCTGAGGCAAGTGCGGGCGTAGTCAAACAGCATGAAAAAACTAAAAGTGATGCAATAGGGCGATTTGTGAATAGCTTCATAACGTTTTTATTATTGGGAGTTTCCCCATTTATAGTATTCTTTGTTAGCCACCGTCAACAATTTTGAAACAATATTGCCCCCTTAACGGGTACCAAAAATTTTGTCACCTGCATCACCAAGCCCCGGAATAATATAACCGTGTTCGTTCAAGTGAGAGTCCAATGATGCCGTGTAAATGTGGGTATCTGGATGGGCTTCAAGCACTTTATCCACACCTTCAGGGGCTGCAACCAAAACCAACACACGAATGTGTGTGCAACCATGCTGTTTAAGCATATTAAGGGTGGCTATCATACTGCCGCCGGTGGCCAGCATGGGGTCAATAACTAAAGCCATGCGCTGATCAATGTCGCCCACAAATTTTTCGAAATAGGGCACGGGTTCTAAGGTTTCTTCGTTGCGATACAACCCAACAACGCTAACTTTAGCGCTTGGCATCAATCCCAACACGCCATCAAGCATGCCAATCCCAGCTCGCAGAATCGGTACAACAGTCACTTTTTTACCTTTAAGCTTCTGCACTTCAACCGTCTCGCCGCTCCAACTGGTAATTGCAGCAGGTTCCAAGGCAAAGTCGCTGGTGGCCTCATAGGTAAGTAAATTGCCAAGCTCGTTGGCAAGCTCGCGAAAGCTTTTGGTTGAAATTCCGGCTTCGCGCATTAAGCCAAGTTTGTGCTGAACAAGTGGGTGTTTGATTATATGAAGCGGCATAGGGGGGCTCGTTATTAGTTAATCGTTATTCGTTAAGATTGTAGCTGGATTTAAGTTTTGCGTCTTTGTTGCAGGCCATGTTTCTAAACACCATGATTAGACAAGTTAGAATATTCGGGGTATTAAATAGGTGTTCACCCGCTTGAATTGCTAGGGATTAGCTATGACAAAGAAATATAAATCAATATCGCCTCTAACAAGTAAGCCTCTGCGAAACCCTGGCGAATCTCTCGATCACAAGATAATCGACATGCTCGATAAGTCGGTGATTCACGTATTAATAATCGCCGTGATTGTTACGACAATCACGCAAGCGTGGGTAGCTTGGTATCATCAGGAAATAGCTGATCCGCTAATACTTTCAATAGTACTCTCACCGGTTATTTTATTTTCACTGGTGCGCATTTTTTTCGCAGTCCGCGAGTCTAAACGCATCAAGTTAGGGCGTGATGGTGAAAAAGTGGTGGGTCAATTCCTTGAGCGCTTACGCCTTGATGGCGCTCAAGTATTTCACGACATTGAAGGTGAAAACTTTAATCTTGATCACGTGGTAATTCATCGTTCTGGGATTTTTGTGATTGAAACAAAAACCATGTCCAAACCCGAAAAAGGCAAGTCCGTTTTGTTCTACAATGGCAAGCAAATTTTACGCGGTGGCAAACCGATAAAGAGTGATGCGGTGACGCAAGTTAAGGCAGCTAGCTCATGGTTGCATAACCTATTGTTTGAAAGTACCGGTAAGCGTTTTGCAATAAAAGGTATTGTTGTGTTCCCTGGGTGGTACGTAAAAACAACTGAACTAGGCAAATCAGCTGAAATTTCGGTCTTAAACCCACGTGTGTTGCCAAACTATATTGGTAAGAGCAGGCAGCAGTTGCGTGAGGATGAGTTGCATATGTGTGCGTACCATTTGAGCCGCTATATTCGAACGAAGTAAAAGAAGTATTGATGAAGTATGCGGGAAAATAGGAAATTCGATTAATCTAATCGAATCTTCCGGCTATGGATCGCCTCGCAGAATCGGTTATTTCTACTATAGTCAAAACGACTCGTAGAAAGTCCTTTTCCGGAGGAAACATCAATGTTTAAGAAATCTATTCCAGTGCTATCTGCAGCAGCGATAGCCGTTACTATGGCGTTTTCGTCAGGCGCGATGGCGCAGCAAAACGACGCCAAATCAAAAATGTTTTGGTGGCCCGATCAACTCGATCTTTCACCGTTGCGTGACCACGACGTAAGCTCTAACCCAATGGGGCAAGACTTTGATTACGCTGAGGCGGTTCAAAACGTCGACATCGAAGCAGTTAAAAAAGAAATTGAAGCGCTGATGACCAGTTCACAAGACTGGTGGCCAGCCGATTATGGTCATTATGGTCCATTCTTTATTCGTATGGCTTGGCACGGTGCGGGTACCTACCGAATTCATGACGGTCGTGGCGGCGCAGGCGGTGGTCAGCAGCGTTTTGAACCGCTCAATAGCTGGCCGGATAACGTCAACTTGGACAAAGCGCGCGCATTGCTTTGGCCCATTAAACAAAAATATGGCAACAACTTATCTTGGGCCGACTTAATGGTTCTAACCGGTAACGTAGCGCTTGAGTCGATGGGTTTCAAAACCTATGGCTTCGCTGGCGGCCGTGAAGACGATTGGGAGCCGGACACGGTCTATTGGGGTCCTGAGAAAAAATGGTTAGCAGACGAGCGCTACAGTGGCGATCGTGAACTTGAGCGTCCGCTTGCAGCTGTGCAGATGGGTTTGATTTACGTGAACCCAGAAGGCCCGAACGGTAACCCTGATCCGTTGCTGGCAGCGAAAGACATTCGCGATACGTTCGGCCGCATGGCTATGAACGATGAAGAAACCGTAGCATTGATTGCCGGTGGTCACACCTTCGGTAAAGCACACGGTGCGCATAAGCCTGAAGAATGCTTAGGTGAAGCCCCTGCGGGTGCAGCGGTTGAAGAGCAAGGTTTAGGCTGGAAAAACAAATGTGGTAAAGGTCATTCAGAAGACACCATCACTTCAGGTCTTGAAGGTGCTTGGTCAGTGAACCCGACCGCATGGACCATGCAATATTTTGATAACTTGTTTGGTTTTGAATGGGAACAAACACGTAGCCCAGCAGGTGCAATTCAGTGGATTCCAAAAGACGGTCAAGCGTCTAACTTGGTTCCTGACGCGCACATTCCTGGCAAACGTCATGCGCCAATCATGTTCACCACTGACTTGTCGCTGAAGTTTGATCCGGAATACCGCAAAATCTCAAAACGCTTCCACGAAAATCCAGAAGAGTTCGAGTTAGCGTTTGCGAAAGCTTGGTTTAAACTAACGCACCGTGACATGGGGCCTCGTGCTCGTTACGTTGTGGATACGTCACCCGCTGAGCCATTGATCTGGCAAGACCCAATTCCAGAAATCGATTACGATTTAGTGAACGACCGTGATGTTGCGAATCTGAAGAAGAAAATTTTAGATTCAGGTTTGTCAGTGTCTGAATTGGTTCGCACTGCGTGGGCATCTGCAGCAAGCTTCCGTGGTACGGATATGCGCGGCGGTGCAAACGGTGCTCGCATTGCATTAGCACCGCAAAAAGATTGGGCGGTGAACAATCCAGAACAGCTACAGAAAACCTTAGCCACATTGGAAAAAGTTCAGAAGGACTTCAACCGTTCATTGCCGCGAGGCAAGCGTGTGTCATTGGCTGATGTGATCGTATTAGGCGGTTCAGCAGCAATTGAGAAAGCTGCGAAAGATGCAGGTTACTCAGTAACTGTGCCATTTGCAGCAGGTCGTAACGACACAACGCAAGAATGGACTGATGACTCATTTGATGTGTTAGAGCCGAAGGCTGATGGCTTCCGTAACTACTACACGCAAGACGTGAAAATGTCTCCGGCAGAAGCATTGGTTGAACGTGCTGACTTGCTTACCCTCACGGTGCCAGAAATGACCGCATTGGTGGGTGGTATGCGCGCCCTTGATGCAAACTACGGTAGCGCGGACCACGGTGTATTCACCACGCGTCCTGGCCAGTTAACCAACGACTTCTTCGTGAACTTGTTGGACATGGGCACCGAGTGGACACCAGCGAAAGACCAAGCGGGTGTGTACGAAGGTCGTGACCGTAGCTCAGGTGACCTGAAGTGGACTGCAACGCCTGTTGATTTGATCTTCGGCTCAAATTCAGAGTTGCGTGCGATTGCTGAATTCTATGCGCAAAGCGATTCGGACGAGCGTTTCGTTCAAGACTTCGTGGATGCATGGGTGAAAGTAATGCGCCTTGACCGCTTTGACCTTGAGTAAGCAACCCATAGGGTAGTATAAAGGGAGCCTCGGCTCCCTTTTTTTATAGGAAATTCGCAACATGGCGCGTTCTACCATTGAACAATGGCGTATGTTTAAGGCGGTGGCAGATTTTGGTGGCTTCCAGCAAGCGGCTGATCATGTTCATAAAAGCCAATCAACGGTGCACCATGCTGTGAATAAACTTGAGGAGCAGTTGGGGGTTCAACTCATTGAAGTGCGTGGGCGTAAAACCTCGGTAACCCATGCTGGGCACCAACTGCTTCGCCGCATTAACTACCTATTGGCAGAAACCGAGCGGTTAGAAAATGTGGCGCAAAATCTCAAGCAAGGGGTTGAGTCAAAACTCGCTATTGCGGTTGACGAAGCCTTCCCAAAAGATGTGTTATACCAAGCACTAGCCGAAGTTTCTAACGAGTTTCCGCTCGTTCACCTTGAAGTGATTGAAACCATTTTGACCGGCGCCAACGAGCTACTCAATAAGGGTATGGCTGAAATTGCTTTGTCGCCTTTTACGCTGGCCAATGAGCTCAGTGAAGACCTCTGCCAGCTGGAGTTTATTGCGGTGTGTGGTGCAAAACATCCACTAGCGCAGAAAAAGAAAGTTACTCCCGATGACTTAAAGCAACATCGGCAAGTGGTACTGCGTGACTCGGGTTTAGAAAAGAAGACCGACATAGGTTGGCTGGGTTCTGATCAGCGTTGGACTGTTAGCCACTTATCAACATCGATAGAACTCATTCAAAAGAATTTGGGTTTCGCTTTCTTGCCACGGCGGGCAATTGCAGATGCCTTGCAGTATGGTTTGTTGGTACCCATTCAACTCACTCGCGGTGGCACGCGCACCACCAGCTTCTATTTAAATTTTCGTGATGCTGAAGCACTAGGGCCTGTAGCCCGCAGTTTCATTGGCCACGTTAGGCATTTAACCATGTAAATAAAGTTATTGCGAATCATTCGCATTTGCATTAGGATCACCCCCATAATCTGTTTAATTCAATTCACAGGGGTATGGACGTGATCAAATTTTCCGCAGTAACTTCCGCTTTAATTTTAGCTGGCATGCCAGTTGCCTACGCGGCAGCAGCTGAACCACAAACCACCGAAGCAATCGAGCGCCTTGAAATTCGAGGTGAACAACAAAGTGGGTATCTTGCCAACGATCAGCAGTCGGCTAGCAAGCTTGATATCAGCGTAAAAGAAACTCCTCAAACGGTTACTGTGATTACCCGGGAAAAAATCCGCGATTTTGCCTTGAACGATCTCAATACAATTCTCGAAAACTCTGCCACGATTAATGTTGAACAAGTAGAAACGGATCGCACGTACTATACGTCACGTGGCTTTGAGCTTAATAACTTTCAAGTTGATGGTCTCGGTTTACCGCTCATCAATAGCAATACTCATGGACGGGTGGATTCGGCGCTGTATGAGCGCGTTGAAGTAGTGCATGGTGCCAATGGGATTATGACTGGCGTGGGAAGCCCGTCAGCCACTGTCAATTTGGTACGCAAGCGACCCACCTCTGAAACCAAAGGTGCGGTAACTGCAAGCTTGAGTTCGTGGTCTGGAAAACGTGTTGAAGGCGACTTTTCAGGTGCGTTAACTGCCTCATTGCGCGCGCGCATCGTGGTCGTGGCAGATAACCGCGAATCTTATCTTGATCGCTATGAAAATACCTCAAACGTTTTCTACGGTGTACTGGACTACGCACCGTCATCAGACACCCTAATTACCTTAGGGCACAGTGAGCATCGCAGTGATACCGACGGCAATATGTGGGGGGCATTAACGCTGCATTACGGCGACGGCACACCAACTGATTTCGATAGCTCCGTGAATATTGCCGCTGATTGGTCACGTTGGAATGTGAAAGAAAGCCGCAGCTTTGTGGACATTGAGTCGGCCCTAACCGATACCTGGACGTTGCGCATGGCATACAACCGTGTGCGCACTGACGAAGACAGCCTGCTGTTCTACACCTACTTACCGGACCCAGCTACCGGCCTTGACCCTGAAACGGGGCTGGGGTTACTGGGTTACGGCAGTGAATATGATTTAGACGATAAGCAGGACATGTTTGATGCGTATGTTAGCGGCACTTTTGAACTTGGCGGCTATCAGCACGAGTTAGTTATAGGTGCGAACTACGCACGTTTAGATTACATCGATACCTCGCTGTATGATTTCCATACTGGCAATGGCTTCCCAGCGATGCCAGCACTCGAAGACTGGAACGGCAGTACACCCCTTCCTGAGTTCACAGACGGTTTGGCGGGCAGTGTGATTGATAACACTCAAAAAGCTATTTATGCACAGACCCGCTTAAGCTTAAGCGAAGATACCAAGCTGTTGCTAGGTGGGCGCTTTAACGAATTTACCACCGAAGGCATCGGTTATGGGGTTGATCAGTCACGTGATGATGCTGAATTTATTCCATATGTGGGCCTAACTCACAATCTGAGTGATGCCACCACCGTGTATGCGTCGTACACCGAAACGTTCCAATCACAAAACCTACGTGATCGTGACTTTAATCGTCTGCCGCCACTTACCGGTGAAAGCGCTGAGGTGGGTGTGAAAATGGAACTGTTTAATGGTGGCGCACTGCTTTCAGCGGCTTACTTTGATGTGACGCAAAAGAACCTCGCTGTTGGTGATGGCACAGTGACCAATCCAAATACCAACGCACCGGAATCAGTTTATCGCGCCGCCGATGGGGTAACGAGCAAAGGCTTTGAGGTGGAATTGTCGGGCGAAATTGCGCCTGGCTTGCAAGGCAGTATTGCCGCTTCATCATTTGAACTGGACGGCGATGCAACTGTTGAAGCGTATACGCCAGAAAACCTCTTCCGTGCAGCGCTGACTTACCGCCCAACTTTTGCTGAGCAAATAAAACTTGGTGCAAGCTTCCAATGGCAAGACACCATTTCGCGCACTCAGGGAACCGTTGGTGAGAGCTACAGCAACGCGGGCGAAACCATTGTCACCACACAAGGCGCCTATGGTCGCTTAAACCTGATGGCGGCTTATCAAATCACCAACGCAGTGAGCGTGACTTTGAACGCCAACAACGTTACCGACAAAAAGTACATCAACAGCTTGTTGTGGCCAACTCAAGGGTATTACGGTGCGCCAGCCAATTACTCAGCCACATTGAACTGGACATTTTAAGGTTTAGCCAACAATGCGAAAGACTCTCCATAAATGGCATGGTTGGGCGGGGATCATTTGTATGGTCCCCTTTCTTGTTATTTGCCTTACCGGCAGCATTTTAGTGTTCAAAAAGGAAATCGATGCCTGGCTGTTACCTGATATCGCAGCATTGCCGGTAACTGAACAACCGCGCTTGTCGCTGACGGAATTGACAGCTCGTATTAATCAGCAGCTACCTAATTTCGAGATTGGCAGTTGGGAAATATTTCCGGTGGGACACGATGAAGCCGACCGAGTATTTGTGATCAAGAAAGGCACGGATACGTGGCACAAGGCACATCTAAACCCCCAAACCGGTGACTTGCTCAGTCAGCCAACAGAGACCGGGCATTATTTAACCGACTGGCTGGTGGAGTTGCATTACACACTACTGTTGAACGACTTAAACAATCTGCCAGAGCATATGGGCCTGATTATTGGCTTAATATTGTCATTGTTTTTGCTGTTTATGGGTGTGTCAGGGCTGATTATGTATCGGCGCTTTTGGGCGCGGTTGTTTACCTTGCGCTGGAACCAACGACTGCTGGCGGTATTTAGTGATTTACACAAAATGGTGGGTACCTTTGCATCACCTGTTCTGCTGATTCTGGCGATTACCGGTGGCTATTACAACATTCTTATTTTCTACGAAGAGTGGGTAGAGCACGCAGGTGGTGCTGAACATCACATTATGAGTGAACGCTTGTATAACGATAATGTGAATATTGATGAATTGGTTACGGACAGCCAGCAGCGTATTGAAGGTTTCAAAGCGACATTTTTGCTGTTCCCTTATGAACCTGAATTGCCATTTACGGTGTTCGGTCGAGCGCCCACTGCGAATCCGTTACTTAGCAATTATGGCAGCGTGTCGAACTACGATGCACAAACCGGAGACTACTTAAGTACATATAATTTAAATGACCAAAGCATTGGCGCTAAAACGCTTGATAGCTTCCGTCGCTTGCACTTTGGTACGTTTGGCGGGTTACCCATTAAAGTGCTCTGGAGTGTTGTCGGTTTGACGCCGTTATTGCTGGCGATTACCGGCACCTATGTGTGGTGGCAACGCCGCAAAAAACGCCTGCGCAGAAAGTAAATACTCTATGCTATTTATTGACTTGCGTTAGCTGAAAAGTTGTTTCATTGTGTGTTCTGTCACTTGTATAGAACACACAGGAAGCTCCCATGAAAATCTACCAAACAGCAACTGCTCCCAACCCGCGCCGAGTGCGCATGTTTTTGGCCGAAAAAGGCTTGCTTGATAACGTTGAGTTTATTGAAGTTGATATCGCAAAAGGTGAAAACTTAACCCCTGAATTTGTTGCCATGAACCCCATGAAAAAAGTGCCCGTTGCAGTATTGGACGACGGCACCAGCCTGGCTGAAACCATGGCGATTTGCCGCTATGTGGAAGAAGCGCACCCAGACACGCCCAAATTACTTGGCGAATCGCCCAAACAAAAAGCATTGATTGAGCAGTGGTTACGTTGGGTTGATTTTTATTTAATGGTGCCGGTCGGTATGTGTTTCCAGCATACCTCAGGCTATTTTAAAGACCGCATGAATTGTTTCCCGGATTACGGCCAAGATTGCTTTTCTGCTGCAGAAAAGTTCTTAGCATTTTTGAATGAGCACCTAAAAGATAAAACCTACATCATGGGTGATAGTTTCAGCGCCGCCGACATTAATGCGTTTGCCACAGTCGGATTCGCACGGGTCGTGAAGCTACGCATTGGAGCTGACCAAGTGCATTTACAAGCTTGGTTTGACCGTATCAACCAACGCGCGTCAGCGAAGGTATAGTCTTGGAATCGACAGCGCTACAGCCCCTTGAAGTCGCAATAATAGGTACCGGTTTTGGCGGGCAAAGCGCTGCCATTAACCTGTTAAATCAGGGCACGCAACACTTTGTTATGCTTGAACGGCGTGACTTTATGGGCGGAACGTGGTGCCAGAACAGTTACCCGGGCGCCCAAGTGGATGTGCAATCACCGCTGTATTCGTTGGCCTGCGAACCTTATGTGTGGTCACAAATGTTTGCCACGCAACCAGAGCTCGAAGCCTACACCAAGAAAGTGATCGCTAAATATAAGCTGCGTGACAAAGCGATTCTGAATTTCAACGTTACGCGCCTGACATGGCTTGAAGATACATTATGTTGGCAAATTGATAGCGACACCGGACAGCAGTTATTCGCACGCTCGGTTATCAGTGCCCAAGGGCCATTAAGTAATCCGGTTATTCCGGATTTTCCAGGGCGCGATGAATTCAAAGGCAAGAGCTTTCATACCAATAACTGGGACCATAGTTTCGATTACACCAATAAGCGCGTCGCAGTGATCGGCAGTGGCGCCAGTGCTGCACAAGTTATTCCAACCATTGCACCGAAAGTTGGCCATCTGCATGTGTTTCAGCGGTCGCCCCACTGGGTTTTGCCACGCCCTGATCGAATATTCTCACCCTTTACGCGCAAGTTGCTGGGTATTAAATCGATCTATCAGGCGCTACGAAAAACCATTTATTGGGGGCTTGAATGGCGCGTGTTCGCCTTTAAATATGCCCATGGGCTGATGCGCTTTTTCGCACAGCGTCCGGCACTCAAGCACTTGCGCAAGCAAGTTCCGGATGCTGAGCTGCGCCAGAAGCTTACGCCCGACTACACCATCGGGTGTAAACGTATCATCGTGTCAAACACCTTGTATCCAGCGCTTGGCCGCGAAAATGTGACTTTACACGACAAATACGATGGCATTGCGCGCATCACGGAAACCGGTATTGAAACGACGACTGGGGCCAAGCTTGAGCTTGATCTGATTGTTTATTCGACCGGATTTGATGCCACTGACGGTGCGGTGGGTTACGACATCATTGGCCGCAATGGCCAGCATCTGAATGCGTTTTGGCATGAGTTTCCGCGAGCTTATTTAGGTACCACAATGCCAGGATTCCCAAATTTATATTTGGTGACCGGCCCCAACACTGGTATTGGGCATACATCGGCTATATTTGTGATTGAATCACAGATGAAATACATCATGAAGTTGCTCCATTATGCCAAGCAACAGCAGGCGCAAGCTGTTGAAGTAACAGCGCAGGCTGAAGCTGAATACACCACCATGGTGCATCACGAAATGCGTAAAACGGTTTGGCATAGTGGCGGGTGTAACAGTTGGTACAAGAGTAAGAGTGGCCACGTTATTGCTATGTTTCCAGGTTTTAGCTTTGTGTATCGGTTACTGGCAAGCCGCTTGAAGCCGAAACACCATCAGCTTTATAAGCAGGAGCGGATATGAAAAAGTTTATTGTCACCACGCTGGCGCTGGTGTTTGCCGCTTGGCTAGCAACCTTGCATCCGCGTGTGGGGCTGGCTTTTTATGATGCGGTGGGGGCACTTGAAGCACGTATTTATGGGTTTCAAAAATCCTCGGTAGACATTGGCGACATGCAGCTTTCGGTGTATGCGCGTAACTCAGAACAGGCGCGGAAAACCATTATCTTGCTGCACGGCTATACCGCCTCAAAAGAAATTTGGTTGCGCTTTGCCAATCGCCTGAACCCGGAATACCGCGTGGTGATTCCAGATTTGGCGGGTCACGGTGAAACCGGGTTCTTCAGCGGTTGGTCATACCGAGCGTCAAGCCAAGCGAAACGTGTGGCGCAATTGATGGATAAACTTGGAATAGAACGGGCAACGATTATTGGCAATTCCATGGGGGGAATGATTGCTGCTAATTTTGCGATTATGTACCCACAGCGCGCGACCTCTATTGTGCTATTTAATCCAGCCGGCATTACCCCGCCACAACCCAGTGTAACCGAAGCAATGTTTGCCGCCGGTGAATCGCCGTTTGAAATTGATTCCCAACAACAGTTTTTTGACTTTTATCAGCTCACCATGGCAAAGCCACCTGTTGTGCCCGATTTTGTATTGCGTGGTATGGCCCTGCGGTATAGCGAACGCAAGGCGGATTATGCACAGATTGCGCAAGACTTTCGATTCCACGATCAGTTAGATGGCAGGCTCAATCAAATTAGTACCCCAACATTAATTGTTTGGGGCAACCAAGATAATATCTTAAGCCCTTCAGCAGCCCCGGTGTGGCATCAGGGAATCAAAGATAGCCAGTTGCATATTTTTGACGGCATCGGCCACATGCCGATGGTAGAAGTGCCGAACGAATCGGCACAACGGGTGCAAGCATTTTTAGCCGAGTAGCGTTTTAGCGAACTATTCAGCCGTGCGGGTGGCATTCCAGTTCACGGCTTGCCAGCGGTTATTACGTTGCACAAACACGCCGCTGTTTAAAAACGTTTGACGTGAATAACCGGCATCGGTTTCGGTGTGACCAACAAGAGTAAAATTCACTACCGCTGTCGGCCCAAAAAACCGAATTTCTACATCTTCTGCGGTGTAATAGTTGGTGAGTGGTTGTTCGGTAATTTCACCAGACGCGTGCACGCCGCTCATCAATTCAGCTTTGCCAAAACGTTTGCCTGATGAACTGGTGTACACCAACTCGTCAGCCCAAAATGCCTCATGAATTGCAGCACTGTTGATACTGGCACCTTCCATGAAGGTGTGTAAAGTTTTGGTAATTTCTTCCCGAGCCTGTTCATGCATCGTTTCGGTGGCCCAGCTAGCGCTGCTGCACAGTGCAAGCAATAAGGCGATTAGGGTTTTCATGTTTTCCTCACAACGTCCTATGATTTAGGGGCTATAGTTAATAGCATTATTTTTAATTCAATGAAACCGTGTTAAAAAGGTGTTGAAAAATACAGGGTGGCAACGGGTGAAACAAAATCCATTTAATCAAGAAGAGCTGATGCTATTTTTCGAGCAGCTCTGGAAGAAATCGCTAAATCCATTTTGGGTGTGCAAACCCATTGCGGACGATTTCGAGATGATTATAGCCAATCCCGCAGCGCAAGCTTTAGATAAGCGGCAGACACCAGGAACCAAATTCTCTGAACTGATCGCCCACTCCGGTTATTCACACGGCATCCTCTCTGGTTATTACCAATGTTTGGCGACTAAAGAGCCTGTCGAATTTGAGCAGACAGTAAAACACAATGGCAAAGAATTTGTATTTCGTACCTTCTTGGTACCGATTCTTGATGACAATGACAAGGTCACCCACATTTGGGGTACCTCGCATAACTTAACCGATTTTTTGGATCCACAGCGCGAACTACTAGCACTGAACGAATTGCTGGATGCGAAAGTCCGCGAACGTACTGAGCAATTAAATCATGCCATGGAAAAGTTGGAGAAGTTATCGATTACCGATGAGCTAACTCAACTGGCCAATCGCCGGTATTTTGATAAGGCCTTGAAAAAAGAAATTGCTCGAGCCAAGCGTTCGGCGCGGCCGTTAGCATTGATTTATTTTGATATTGATTACTTTAAAACATTCAACGACACATATGGGCACAGCGCGGGCGACCGCTGTTTGAAGCAAGTTGCTAAGGTTTTAGCTGCACATGCGAAACGCTCAGCGGACGTCGTTGCCCGTTACGGTGGTGAAGAGTTTGTGATGCTGCTGCCGGACTTGCACAAAGAGCAGGCACTTGAAGTGGCAGAATTGGTGCGTCGTGATATTGCCAAGCTAAAATTGCATAACGAGAATGCGCCGGCGGGGCAGGTTACCATGAGCGCAGGTATTGCTGTTGTTCAAGACAACTTTACCGCAGACGACTTGCTAAAATTGGCCGACGACGCTTTGTATAAAAGCAAAGCCGACGGCCGCAATCGCAGTCTAGTGGCCGACTAGTTTCAGCGAAACTAGCCGACCAAGGTGCAGACCTTTTAGAAGTTGTATTCCAATCCAACAGAAACCGTTTGTGGTTTATTCGGGCGGGCACCGTGCGGTGTGCGTGACACAATACGTTGTTGGTCAAGCAAATTATCAACTTTCAAGAAAACGGTAGCCTGTGAGCTGAGCAGATAACGGCTGATCAAGTCCACCACAAAAACTGAGTCGGTGTAGCTAAACGGAGTGGTGTCACGGTTGCAACCTACGCGCACGCAAGTTTCGTCCATGTATTTTGCGACCAGGTAGTTATTCCAACCTGAAGCATGCTCGATACCGGTTCTGAAGCTCATGGTGTGCTCTGGAATATCGGCCAAACGGTCACCATCTTCCACGCCGGTTAGGGCGTTATCAGCACTAATTTCGGCGTTGCTTAGGGTGTAGTTGAAGTGCGCTGGAATCACGAATTCACCAGTTTTCCATTCGTTACCGAGCTGAAACTCAATCCCTTGCACCACGGCTTCACCCGTAACGTAGGTTCCTGACGTGGCGCCATTGCTGCATGGGCTAGCGAGTGAGCAAACTTCAGCTTGGTTGTTAAAGTCACTACGAAACGCGAGGGCTTCGACAAACCAACCATTACTGTAACGTAAACCTGCTTCATAGTTGGTGCTAGTTTCAGGTTCATCTGTTTCAGTTGCACCGCCGCCAATTGGTGAAAACCCGCGGTGAATACCTGCCAGTACTTGCCAGTTGCTGTCGATGTCGTAAGTGAACGATGCGCCTGGTAACCATTCTTTGGTGTGATTAGAACGGTAGCTTCCAGGCTCGGAGCGGTCGGCTAGGCTGAATTGTTCACGGAAGCTTTTCACGTCTTCGTAACGTAAGGCCAAGTTTACGAGAAGGTCTGAAGTTACTTGCCATGCATCGGTAATCCAGAAGCTACGCGCATCGCCACCCTCGAGTCGGTTGTCGCCACCTGTTGGTTCAATGATGCTATCGAATACCAAGCTACCGTTTACTTGGTCGTACACTTCAATCGGCTGAAAGCGGTCAAGTGTATCGTTATGATCACGTACACCCACGTTCAAGGTATGATCGGCTAACAATGTGGTTAAGTTCAATTCGACGCCATAGGACTCATAGGCACGATTACCATGCGTGTAGCGTAAATCCTGCACGTCCATGGTGCCGTCTAAAATCGCTTGGGCAGTTGCGTCACCCGCATTGGCAGCATTTATAAACGAGCTGGTGCTAGTTTTGAACCAGTCACGTTGGTATTCATTGCGATAGGCAATTGCGCGCAGGCTTGAGGTGTCCGTTACGTCCAGGCTGTAAGTTAGTGAGAAACCTTTGTGGCGATTCGCCATTTGATCGATTTCTGATAAACCGTAGCGACGATTTGGATTTTCTGCGAAGTCAGCGTCGGTTAAGCCAGCGTAGGTTTCATTTGAGACTTGCTCTGAATATTGTACTTTCGCTAATAAGCTTTGGCGTTCGCCAGTCCAGCTAAACTTGAGCAAGTAATCTTCGATGTCGAAACCCGCGTCACGTGAGCTGCGGTCAATCTCTTTAAAGCCAGCACTGCTGCGTTGTACGGTATCAATTAAGAAACCAAAATCACCAGAACGTCCGCCATAGTACGCATGAATGTCTTGGCTATTAAATTCACCCATTTTTGCCACAACTCGGCCACTGTTCTCCTGGGGGATAGGGGTGGTCAACATGTTGATTACACCACCGGTGGTTTGCGGACCATAACGTAACAAAGGTGCGCCTTTTAGCACTTCAATGGTGTGCATGCGGTAGGCTTCAGGGAAGTAATAAGCAGCTGGGTCAATGTATGGTGCTGGTGCAATCATGACACCATCTTCCATGAGGGTTACCTTACTGCTACGACCGCCTGCGGCAGCGCGAATACCGATGTTAGGGCGTAAGCCTTGACCGTCTTCTTCACGGATGTAAACACCCGGTACGGTCTTTAATAACTGATTGATGTCGGTGTTCGCTTCAATAACCAACTGCTCGTTATCAATTACTGCACTGGAGCCTGCGAGCTTACGGGCATCATCTTTGCTGCCCACAATTTGCAATACTTCATAAATTTTTTCGTTGGTTTCAGTTTCAGAATCAGATACTTCGGCAGCGTAAGCTGTTGATAATGATAAGCCAAGCGCAGCGAGCAAAGCGGTGGCGACATAAGTTGGTTGCATTGAGTTTCCCCCAAAAGAAGCGATTGATTAGGGTGCGAAGTATAAATAATAACGATTCGCATTTGCAACCCCAAATTTTATATGGGTTCTGTTTTTAATCAATTGGTAACGCAAATACGCTATTCTTAAGTCGATGTTTAGCCGCCATCTTTGTTAGGATGCTCGGTAACATAGCGATGCATTTATGAATGGGAGTTCAGATGGCAGTACTTTCTGTATTAGATTTAGCGCCAATCACGGTCGGTGGAAGCGCTGCAATATCATTAAACCATTCGGCAGATTTAGCTGAGCATGTTGAACGCTGGGGGTACCACCGATTTTGGATGGCGGAACATCACAACATGACAGGTATCGCCAGTGCAGCAACCGCAGTTGCCTTAGCGTATGTGGGTAGCCGAACCCGTTCTATACGTATTGGCGCCGGCGGCATCATGTTACCCAATCACGCGCCATTAATAGCCGCTGAACAATTCGGCACGCTCGCGGCGTTATACCCTGATCGGGTTGATTTAGGTTTAGGGCGTGCACCAGGCACCGATGGAGCCACCTTACGCGCTTTGCGCCGCAACTATGACAGTGCCGATACGTTTCCTGCTGATGTGCAAGAATTGCTTATGTATTTGGATGAGCCAACGCCTGATCAGAAAATTAAGGCGATACCCGGGATGGGCTCGAAGGTTCCTGTGTGGTTACTGGGCTCAAGCTTGTTCGGTGCTCAATTGGCTGCGCAAATGGGGTTGCCCTATACCTTCGCCTCGCACTTTGCCCCCGACTATTTACAGTTGGCGCTAGAGGCTTACCGTAGCAATTTCCAACCATCAAAATACCTAGATAAACCCTATGCGATGGCGGCAATCAATGTTTTTGCAGCCGATACAGAGCAGGCAGCCAAGCGCTTAAAAAGTTCCATGCAGTTACAATTCATGGCATTGCGCCAAGGTAACCCAGGGCCGCTACCTGCGCCAATTGATGCCATTGAAAAGCAGGTTGACCCAATGGCTTTGGCAGCCGCTAACCATGCACTGAAATACACAGCTACCGGTACGCCTGAACAGGTGCATCAGTACATGCGCGATTTTGTTGCGGCCACCGGTGTAAACGAGCTGATGTTAACCTGTCATGCCTTTGATCATAACGAACGTTTGAGAAGCTTTGAAATTGCAAAAGACTGTCATTTTTAACCCCCAAACTGCTTAGGAAGGATAGTAAACATGGCCGATCACCAACAGTTAGTGCGCAGCACCGCATTAGGCGGCGCAATTTTACTGGGCTTGGGCTCGATTATTGGTACCGGAGCTTTTGTGAGTGTCGGCTTTGGTGTTGAGTTAGCCGGGGCTTGGGTGGTTTGGGCCATCTTAATTGCGGCTGCTGTGGCAACCTTTAATGGACTATCCAGTGCACAACTGGCCGCTATCCATCCGGTTAGTGGCGGCACCTATGAATACGGTTATGAATTCTTGACGCGTCAGTTGGGCTTCACCGCCGGTTGGTTGTTTGTATTGGCTAAAAGCGCGAGTGCCGCTACGGCCGCGCTGGCGGTAGGCTATGCATTGCAAAGTTGGTTTGCAGGCCCTGCGTGGCTCGCCCAGGTGATTGCTGGGTTCACCCTGTTAGTGTTTACGCTATTGGTGTTAGGCGGCTTGCGTCGGTCTAATCGGGCTAACGCTATTCTGGTGCTGCTTGCTATCGCAGCGCTGGCGATATTTATAGTTTCGAGTGCCCAGTTGCCCATGCCCGTTGAACAATTGGCGCAAGCGAAGCCAACCTGGCGCGATTTATTTGCCGCGGCAGCCTTATTGTTTGTGGCGTATACTGGCTATGGGCGCATTGCCACAATGGGTGAGGAAGTTCAGAATCCACGCCATGTTATTCCACGAGCAATTATTGCTACTGTGCTGGTGGTTACAGCGTGGTATGCTGCTATTGGCTGGGGTGTTTTGCACTACGTACCCTTAACCACAACGGCAGATTTTGTGCTGGCGACACTGATGCCACGTGGCGTTTGGCAACAGTTCGTTGCGGCTGGCGCAGTGGTGGCCATGTGCGGCGTTATTCTTAACTTGATTTTAGGGGTATCGCGCGTGGTGTTGGCGATGGCGCGCCGTAACGATTTACCGATGGCGTGGGCAACATTGAATGCCGAGCGTACCTCGGCACCTGCAGCCGTTTGGGTAACCTTTGCAGTCATGCTGGTGATCGTTTTGGTGGGTGATTTACGTACTGCATGGTCATTTAGTGCATTTACCGTGCTGGTGTATTACAGCATTACCAACCTTGCTGCGCTGCGCATCCCAACAGAAAAACGCTTTGTTCCGCGCTGGGTTTCAATTTTAGGGCTTGCCAGCTGCCTAGGTTTAGCCGTATTTATAGAGTTGAAAATTCTTTTTAGTGGCCTGATTCTTATTGGCCTCGGTCTACTTTGGCATGCTTATCGAGCGGCATCAAATAGAACGTAGCATCTAACCAAAAGGACAGCATCGCGTGATTGAACACTGGGGTTTTGTTTCGATCATCAGCGGATTAATGTTGGTGACAGCGGCTGCATGGGTGCTGGCCATCATATTTTGGCGTCGCGCTCGGCGCCAAACCAAACACCTGCAAGCTTTTATTGAAGCTGAATACGACACCTTAAGCTCGCTTGCACAGGACCGCTCGTTGGCCGAAAAGCTCACCGACATTTGTGAGTTGGTTGAATTGCAAATCAAAGACTGTTTTGCCTCGGTGATGATGGTCAACCAAGAAGGGATTGCACTCAATGCTGTCGCGGTTAACACCTTACCGCCGGAATTCACCAAGGCTTTGCAAAATATTCCGATTATCGATGGCGTTGGAGCATGTGGTACTGCTGCCGCGTTGAAACAGCCCGTTATTGTCGAAGATATGCATCGCGATACACGCTTTGAATTATTCACCACCCTCGTTGAACACTACAAATTACGCGCCGCTTGGTCTATACCCGTGTTTGCGCCCGGCGATAAACACTTATTGGGCACTTTCGCACTTTATTCCTCTCAGGCACGAGCGCCAACTGAAGCTGAGCTAAAACTCATTGAGCGCAGTCGCGATCTAATTTCCTTAGTGATCACCCAGCACAATGACCGCATGGAACGCGAGCGCAGTGAACAACATGCGTTGTCGTTGTTTACGCACAATCCCGAGGCGGTTTTTACACTGGATCGTGAAGGGCGCTTTATGAGCTTAAACAACGCTGGGGAGAAATTGCTTGAATTAACTGAGCAGCAGGTGGTTGGTCAGCATTACGAAATGGTGGTATTGGAAGAAGATAAAGCACGTACTAAAGAACATTTTGAAGCCACCAAACGGGGTGAGCCACAGCATTATGAAATTAGAATTTTTAATAACCATGGGCAAGTTCGCCAAATCGAAATTACGAACATGCCGATTATTATTCACGGTCAAATTACCGGTGTGCATGGCATCGCGAAAGACGTAACCCAACAGCGCGATTATGAAGAACGCTTGCAAATACTCGATCGCAGCGTGGAAGCCAGTACCAATGGCGTGGTTATCAGCGATGCACGCAAGAAAGGTTTCCCTATAATTTATGTGAACCCGGCGTTTACTTTAATGAGCGGCTACAGTGCAGATGATATGGTAGGGCGCAGCTGTCGTATCTTGCAGGGGCCAAAATCTGACCCGAATACGGTGAAAGAAATTGCCAGTGCGCTGCGTGCCCAAACCGAAATTCGTTGCACCATTCGAAACTACCGAAAGGATGGCACACCTTTTTGGAATGAACTTATCATTTCACCCGTGCGCGATAGCAACGGCGAAGTAACTCACTTTGTCGGTTTGCAGAATGATATTTCCGAACGCGTTGAACGCGAAGAAAAGCTGGCGTTCCATGCTGAGCATGACGTACTAACCGGACTACCAAACCGGACTGCATTGGAGCGCTTCTTACAGCAAGCGGTGGCACTGAGCGAACAGCGTATTTACGTATTGTTTATCGATTTGGATGGCTTTAAACCAGTCAATGACAGTCTAGGGCACGAGTGTGGCGATCACATTCTTGTGCAAACTGCTCAGCGACTTCAGAAAGTGACCTCGGAATTTGATTTGCTGGCGCGCTTTGGCGGCGATGAGTTTGTTGCGGTGGTGCAGAGCTTACCTGATGATGAAAGCGTGATGAACTATGCACGCACAATTTTAGCTCAATTCGATCGCCCATTCGTATATGAAGACGCCGAAGTGAGCTTGTCAGCCGCAATTGGTATTGCAAGCAGTGAGTTAGCGGTTAAAACCCCCAATGAAATGATTCAACATGCCGACGTGGCCATGTATGAAGCGAAGCGCCGTGGCAGCAATACCTTTCAATGGTTCTCCCCTGATCTTGATTTGGATACACAGCAGCAAATTACGTTGCGTGCACAACTGCAAGAAGCCATTCAAACGCATCAGTTTGAGGTGTTTTACCAGCCGATTGTGTCACGCAATGGTGCGGTTGTGGCCGTTGAGGCGCTGCTACGTTGGAACCACCCTGAACGTGGCTATGTTTCACCGGCTGACTTTATCCCACTTGCTGAACGCACAGGACAAATCGTTGCAATGGGGCACTGGGTGCTAGAGCAAGCGTGCAAAGATGCAGCGCGATTGCGTGAGGCCGGTATCGCTCAGGTCAGTGTGAATTTTTCGCCCATGCAGTTCTATCGCGACGACTTCATTGAGTCCGTGGCTAAATTAGTAGCTAAGTATAAAATTCAACCCAATCAGCTGATGGCTGAAATTACCGAAAATGTATTATTGCGCGACTCTGCTAGCGCGCTAAAAATGATGGCTGACTTACGCGATTTAGGCTTGGAAATCGCCCTTGATGATTTCGGCACCGGGTTTGCGAGTTTGAGTTATTTGAACGTGATACCGGCTCAAAAACTAAAAATTGACCGTTGTTTTGTACAGAATATTGAAAGCAACACCCGCAATGCCGCAATTACCCGCGGGGTGCTGACCATGGCCGCCGAACTCGGCATTTCGGCGGTTGCGGAAGGTGTTGAAACCGAAGCAGAGCGTGACTATTTAACGCGTTATGCATGTGACTATATGCAGGGTTATTTGTTCTGTCGCCCGCAACCAATAAATAAACTGCTGGCGTGGCTAGACCACAAATAAGTTTCGATACATCCGTTCGGCGTAGTCGTCGGTCATACCCGCAACGTAATCACACAAAATGCGGTCAGCCGCTGTTTTATCTTGCTCTTGTTGCGCCTTCTGCCAGCGTTCGCGGGTATTGCGCGGCAATAATCGCAGCGGCTCAGTATGCAACGCGGTGAATAAATCCAACAGCATGTTTTGGCTGCGATAGCGCAACTGCTGAATTGACGGTTCATTAATCACGTGTTCAAACACTACGTCTTTTAAGCTTTTTAGCAGGTAGGCTTCATCTTTTGGCAGCGTGGCGTTAAATCGAATAAGCGGCTCTTCGGCCTCTGGCAGCACCTCTTCAAGGCGCACCGTGGTGACAAAGATATTCACCAATGCCCCTATCGCATTTTTGCGCAGATGATGTTCGCGCGCGAATAGCTGCTCCCCGAGTTCTTGCATCAATTGGGCTAACTTTGCAGGCAACTGATTAATTACCGTATCAACGTGTGCATGCCACTGGCTTTCGCTTAACGTTCCCGTAACCACCGCATCTTCTAAATCATGCACGCCATAAGCTATGTCGTCGGCTAATTCCATCAGCGATGCGTCTAAGGCTTTGTGTATGGATTTTTGCCAAGGCGCTTTGTCTAAGGTGGTGACGGATTGAAACAATTCGCGGTCTGATTCTGAAAGTGGCTGCAATACCCAGTCCAGTAAATCAGCGTCGCAGGCAAACAGTGCTTTGGCTGGTTTCCATTGCGCCAAACTGCCGGGGTGCTCAAGATCTTTGGGTGCCTGCAGCTGCGGCATCAATACGGGGTATTTTAATAATCCGAGTAATGAACGGCGGGTTAAGTCCATGCCGTGCTCTGGATGGTAAGCTTCGAGTTTGCCAACAATACGAAATGTTTGTCCGTTACCTTCAAATCCACCGGCGCCCAGCATTTTAAAATGCAGCGCGGCTTCACCACCATGCCCGAAGGGTGGGTGGCCAATGTCGTGTGCCAAGCACAAGGTTTCCATCAGGTTCAAGTCAGGCAACATGGGTGTTAGTTTTGGCGCGCAAACTTGCTGCAATTGGTTAATTAATGAAGCGCCAATTTGCGCAGCTTCTAAGCTGTGCGTGAGGCGGGTGCGGTAAAAGTCATTTTCACCCACGTTCATGATTTGAGTTTTAGATTGTAACCGCCGAAATGCAGCCGAATGCAGGACGCGCGCACGGTCTCGTTGCCACGGGCTGCGAAGATCACCAGGACGATTTGCTGGATCGCCAGAGCGGCGTTGTTGCCAATGAGATGTCATGCGTTGCTATCCTTGGTCATGCGGTTTTCTAAAAATTACCACATCGCGTGGGTAAATAGTCAGTTCAAGCGCAAACTTTATCGCTAAGTAGCGAAACGTTCGTTCGTGGAAAAAACCAATATGGGTTGGGTCATTTCTATACGTCCAACCTTTGAATCGTTCAGCATCAAGCCAGCGTTGGGTCATGATGCCAAGATAACCACCAGGCTTTAAACATCGGATTAGCGTGTTAAAAACTTCCAGCGGTGCAGCGACATGTTCAATGACCTCGGTACACACAACATAATCATAGCAATGCTGCAGACGCTCTAGTCGGTTGTCATAGTAAATATCATAAGTTGTACAGGGCATTCCGGCTTCAGCAAACATGCTGCTTAATGTCGGGCCTGGGCCACTGCCAAAATCTAATCCGCACGCCCCAGCATCAAGTCGCTCGATCATAGGCTCAAAAATTCGCGCCAAAAACTGTCGATACTGCGGGTCATTCGGGTTGTTTTCATGCAAGTCATAAACCGACTTTTCGGTTTCAGAATCAAGTTGAAACCTTTGTGGTACATGCACCAGTTGGCACTGCTCGCAATGATAGTACTCTCGGCCGCTAAGCAGTCCACGCTGTTGTTGATAAAACAGCGTGGTGCGCAAATTGTTGCAAAGCGGGCACGCCGGCATTGAGCTAGTCGCGGAAGTTCTCAAACTGCAGCGGCAATTCAATATCGGAGTTTTTCAACAATGCGATAGCTTGCTGCAAGTCGTCACGCTTTTTGCCTGTAACGCGAACTTTGTCACCTTGAATGGAGGCCTGCACCTTGATTTTACTTTCTTTGATTTTCTTGGTGATTTCTTTGCCGAGCGGCTGATCAATGCCTTGCTTGAAGGTTAATGCGAGGCTATATGTTTTACCGCTATGGGTTGGTTCATCCGGCATTTCAATACCAGCCATGCTGATGTTGCGCTTGGCACAATGGTTGTTAAATACGTCTTGCAGCTGGCGCACTTGAAAGTCTGACTCTGAGGTTAGCGTAACCGTTAGGTCATTCAATTCGATAGTGGCTTCTACGCCGCGAAAGTCAAAACGCGTGGTGATTTCACGGGTTGCATTATCCACCGCATTTTTCAATTCAACTTTGTCGATTTCAGAAACAATATCAAAACTTGGCATGGTTGTTTGTCACCTAATTATTAACTTACATATTCGGATTATCGCAATAAGTGAGGCGTTATACAAAACCATATCAAAAATTATGGATTTATTATTTTGGACATCTAAACGTCCATATTGATATTGTCAGTAAAAGCCGATACATTAGCGTCATCCAATTTTAATGAGGCTTACTTCATGACCCACGCATCAATTGCGCCAGCTGTTACACATACCTGCCCAGTGCCAGGTGGTGTGCTGTACCTGAATGAAATAGGTAATGGGCCGTTAGTATTAGTATTAGGAGGTATCTCGGGCGACCGCGATGCCATCACCGATACCGAAGACGGTTGGTGGCAAGGGCTTGCTGAGGCGGTAAATCCTAGCAAATTTAAGATAATTACAGTTGACTATGCTGGTGGCAATGGCGCATCGGAAGTTGCCGCGCTGCCAACCACAATTACCGAGCAAGCCGCCTACATCAGCACCGCGTTGCAGGAGCTTGATTGGTTGGAGTTTCATGCCGTGGTGGGTGGTTCTTACGGTGGCTTGGTAGCGCTTGAGCTGGCGCAAGATAAACGCCTGCAGTTCCAGCGCGTGGCAGTTATTGGCGCTGCCCATCGGCCGACCGCTCAAGCTGTTATGTTACGAGCGCTGCAGCGCGAATTCGTGCGCTTGGGCGATGCTGCTGGGCAGCCGCAACGCGGCGCTCAACTGGCACGTGCACTGGCTATGCTGAGTTATCGTAGCGCCGATGGCATGGATCAGTACTATCCCAATCCGAAAGATGCCGTCGCCTACATTGAAAGTCGCGGTCTTCGTACGGTGGAGCGGTCGTTACCCCGTGCGCGGCAATTGTTTGAGATTTTTGGGCCGGCCCTTGATGACTACCGAATTGAGCCATACCACATAGAGCAGCCGACGCTGTTGATTGGTTTTGATAGCGATCAATTGGTACCGCCGAGCTTGCTGCATGAATTTCACGCTGCGCTGCCCGACGGGCGCGGTTGTCATATCTTGCCTTCTACTTATGGTCACGACGGCTTTATTAAGAACACGGCCGATTACGCAGCTGTTCTTGCAAGCTTTTTGGAATGCTCATGCAACTGATGCACGCCAAACAGCTCGCTATTATTGTGGTTGGTTTAGGGAATATTGGTCAAACTTGGTTGCGTGACTTTGCCCATCGACTTCCGGCCTCGGCCTACGTGCACGCAGCAGCAAACTCAAAACGCTTATGGTTATGGCCGTTACCCGTGAACTATCGGGAGCAGCGGGAGACTGATGCTGTAGACCAAGCCCTGATGCGCGAAATTACCACTCTAAACGAACGTAATCAGCCCGTTGTGGTGTTGGACTTAACCGCATCAAAGAGGGTCAGCCGAGCCTATCCGGATTGGATAGCCGCAGGTGCGCACATTATAAGCGCCAATAAATACGCTGGTTCAAGCCATCCTGACTACTACCAGCAAGTTCGGCAGGCACTAAGCGATCACCAACGATACTGGCTCTACAACACCACTGTGGGCGCTGGGCTACCCATTCAAAAGGCTATTCGCGAAAGGTTGGATTGTTACGATCAAATCACCGCAATGGAAGGTAATTTTTCGGGCTCTTTATCGTGGATATTTCAGCAGTACCGTCCGGGCGACAGCCTTTCACGTTGGTTGCGCAAAGCCGCCGATTTAGGTTTTACCGAACCGGATCCACGCACCGATTTAAGCGGTATGGATGTCGCCCGCAAGCTCCTGATTCTGGCACGGGATGCTGGCTGGGCACTTGAGCTTGCTGACGTTAACCTTCAAAACTTGGTTCCGGCCGCACTGCGCGAATGCAGTGTTGAACAATTTTGGCAGCATGGTGAGCTGTTTGATAATGCGTTTGACCAATGGCGTTTGCAGGCATTCCCTGACGCGAAACAGTTTTGTTATATTGGCAGCGTAAAGCAATCCAACTCAGGGCATATTGACGCCGAAGCCAGCTTAGTACCCGTTAGCGCGGATTCACCCTATGCACATTTGCCGCCAGGTAATGCGAATTTCATTATTCGCAGTCAACAATACCAGCACAACCCGTTAATCATACAAGGGCCAGGCGCTGGACCTGAAGTGACAGCCGCGGGCGTGCACAGCGATATTCTCGAGCTACTTAAACAACTTTAAATAATGCTTGCACCATGATGGCTTTTAATTATTATAGACGTCTAAACGTATAAACATCTGTAATTAATCGATTGTAAGAGGCCGTCATGACTGCAACCTATCAACCCGCCACATTAGCTATTCATCATGGCTATGAAACTGACCCTACCACCAAGTCGGTCGCGGTACCGATTTATCAAACCGCGGCTTACGAATTTGATAGTGCGCAGCACGGCGCGGACTTATTCGATTTGGTTGTTCCCGGGAACATTTATTCGCGCATTATGAACCCAACCAATGACGTGCTAGAGCAGCGTGTAGCAGCCCTTGAAGGGGGCATTGCCGGGCTGGCGGTTGCATCCGGTATGGCAGCCATTCATTACACACTGATCACGTTGGCGAAGCAGGGTGATAACATTGTTACCACGCCGCAAATTTACGGTGGAACCTATACGTTATTTGCACACCAGCTGCCGGCCTTAGGCATCGAAGTGCGCTTTGCAAAAGACGACTCACCGGCTTCGTTAGCGGCGCTGGTGGACGACAATACAAAGGCTTTATATTGCGAAAGCATCGGTAATCCTGCGGGCAACATTGCCGATATCAAGGGGCTGGCTGAGGTTGCTGAGCAAGCCGGCGTACCTTTGATTGTGGATAATACGGTCGCAACCCCTATCTTATGCCAACCATTGGCACTGGGTGCGCATATCGTGGTGCATTCGTTAACGAAGTACATTGGTGGTCACGGCACCACGGTGGGGGGCATTGTGGTTGACGGCGGCCGTTTTGACTGGGTTAAGCACGGCCAAAAATTCCCACAATTTAGCCAGCCGGAGCCGGCTTATCATGGGGTGATTTACAATGAAGCTTTTGAAGCAGCGGCATTTATTGCCCGAGCACGTACGGTAGCGCTTCGCAACACAGGCTCAGCGTTATCACCTTTTAACGCCTTCTTAATTTTACAGGGTCTGGAAACCTTAGAACTGCGGATGCAACGACACTGCGAGAACACACAACGGGTGGTCGATTACTTACGCCAGCATGAACATGTGGATTGGGTTAACTATGCCGGCACCTCTGATCACCCTCATTATCACCTTGCTCAAGCGACAATTAAGGGCGGGTTACCCGCTTCGCTGCTAACTTTTGGTATCAAAGGCGGCTATGAAGCGGGGGTAAAATTTTATGACCAGTTGCAGTTATTCAAGCGGTTAGTAAATATTGGAGATGCGAAATCATTGGCGTGTCATCCAGCGTCGACCACGCACCGTCAGCTAACACCAGACGAACAGGCGAAGGTTGGCGTCAAGCCTGAAGCAATACGCTTGTGTGTGGGCATAGAGCATATTGACGATATCCTCGCTGACTTGGCACAAGCGCTCGCCTAATTAACGCAACGTAAAGACTGTTGGCGTTACGTAAAGAAGTGATATTATCGGGGAATATATCAATTGTCAGATAAGCATGTTGAGGTTCCCCGATGTATCGCAAGTTGTGTTTTGGACTGCTCGCCGTCACCCTATTACAGGGGTGTGCCACCTACGTTGAGCATAAATTATTAAATCGGGTTGAGCCTTTGGGTATTCCTGCCAACATGCCGGAAATTATTGCGGAACTTGGTGGTGAATCACGTCAGTTTTGTATGCCACATCTGGGCGGTTGTACCGAGTATTTGTATGGTGCGCCAATTAAGGATGAAACCGGCCGCAGTTTTTCGTTTACTGCGGTGGGCGACGATAAAACCATTGAATACAAGTTAGCCTTAGACCGTAAGCAAATTCCTGAAGCGCGCCGTGGCACCATGGTCATGTTACATGGCTACGGTGGCAGCAAAGAAACCATGTTCTTCCTTGCAGATTACTACCGTTTTATCGGTTTTCATGTGGTTATTCCGGATTTAAAAGGCCATGGCGGGTCATCGCATGATACACCTGGTTTTGCGGTTGAAGATGCTGACATGATCACCACATTAATTGACTCCCTGCCGGCGCGCGAACGGCCGCACCCGATTTATTTAACCGGCTTTTCAATGGGTGCATTAGCGGCGGTGCATGTGGCGCGGCAGCGTAACGACATTAGCGGTATGGTGCTGTTAGCACCCATGCGTCAATTTGAAGATGCGGTTTATGAAGTCACTAAGATGACCTACAAAAACACCAGTAAAATTGTTTCTGAAAAGTCAATTCGCGAAGGTGTTCGTAATGCTCTTGTTACGAAAGAAATTGATCCGTCTTCTTTAGATTTGCACCAGGTGTTGCCGCCAGTAAAAGTTCCTACGCTCATTCTAGCCAGTGATGTTGATCCGGTGGGGCCATATGACTATTTTGAAGCGCTTAATTCGCGTTATGTGACCGTGAAGCTGATTCAGGATAGACACCATTTTTTAATGGGGATTATGGATCCGAAAATGCACGAGCATTTGTACACGTGGCTGCAAAAACAGCGCTAAGCGCATTTAGGAATTAGCGTATTGGCCAGTCGGCAGCATCGCTGTGATCGAGATGCTGCTCGTGGTCGTCACCTTGCCAGCGTTCTATAAACTCGCGTTTTGGGTCATACATAGCGGTTTGCTTGCCCAGATCAAACCAACGATGGCCGCGCGGGTCGGCGCCAACTCCGGCTAAGTACTGCCAATTGCCCCAATTCGCAGCAACGTCATAATCAACCAGCTGCTGTTCAAAGTAGGCCGCACCATAGCGCCAATCTAGTCCAAGCTCATGAACAAAACAGCTTGCGACTAATTGTCGGCCGCGATTTGAAATATAGCCGGTGGCATTAAGCTGTTTCATGCACGCATTCACAATTGGGTAGGGTGTATTTCCCTGGCACCACTTTTGAAAACGCCCAGGATAAAAGCTGGTTGTGGGGCGGTGGCCTTGAATGCCTCCGGCAGCAAATACTTGGTTGCCGTAATGCTGTGCATACCAATGAAAATATTCGCGCCAGAGTAATTCAAAAAATATCCAATAGGTACTCTCATTAGCGCCTTGCCGGGCTTCATGTTGGTCTAACTGTGCTAGAACTTGTCTTGCCGACACAGAACCGTCGGCCAGCCATGGTGAAAACTTGGTGGAGTGCTGCCAGGTGTCCAGTGCGTTGCGGGTGGTCTTGTAGTGCTGTGCAGCGTTGCTCTTGAAATAGCCCTCGATATGTTGCTGACCCGCTGCGCTACCCCCACTGAAAGGGCTGTTTTCGTTGGGTGTTGCGGGTGGCTGAAAAGTCGAGCAATTTAAACGGGCTGGCTTCGGTGGTAACGACGCGGGGGCTGGCAACGGCGCTTTGATAGCCGGCCGTAAGCTGTTGCTTTCGACATATTTGCGGAATTTCGAAAACGATGCCGGAAAGCTCTCAGTTTGAGACGGCATGATGTGTTGTAGTTGCGCGCGTTCAAACAAGGTGGTGGTGTCATCTTGCACGTAGTCCAGAAAAGGGTAGCGCTCGCGCACAATATCAAAATAGTGGCGCTCGTAAGCACCGGACTGATGGCTGCGATAGATGGCATCAACACCAAATTCTGCAATCAGTTTAGCGACCGCATGCAAAGGCGCCTCATAGGAAACAAATAAGCGTTGGCCCAGCGTCTGCAGTTGGTTGTCGAGGTCGGCGAGGCTTTGTTGTAAAAATTGCCAGCGTAATTCGCCCATACTGCGCAACCCGTATCGATTCGGTTGAAACCATTTCGGGTTCACACAATACAAACAAATGAGCTGCTGGCATTCTTGAGCAGCGTGGTGCAGCAACGGGTGGTCGTCGGTGCGTAAATCATTTTCAAACCAAACTAAACCCACCCGATGCTTGGCCATTGGCTACACCAGCTCTTTCAATGCGGCCTTGCTGAATGCTTCAACCTCATCTTCACGGCCATCACGCATTTTTTGCAGCCAATTGGGGTCTTGCAACAGGGCACGACCAACCGCAATAAGTTCGAATTCGTGGTTACCCATACGTTTAACGAGCTCATCGATACCTGATTTTTCTACTGCAGGTTTGTCGGAAGCAAAGGTACCGCTGATAAAGTCTTCGGTAAGGCCAACGCTGCCTACTGAAATAGCAGGTTTACCAGTTAGCTTCTGCGTCCAACCGGCTAAGTTCAGATCAGACCCTTCAAATTCTGTTTCCCAGAACCGGCGCGTTGAGGCATGGAAAATATCCACACCCGCATCAATCAGCAGGTCGAGCAATTCTTTCAGTTGTTCTGGCGTGTTAGCTAACTTGCCGTCGTAGTCTTGCTGTTTCCACTGCGAGAAGCGAAATACGATGGCAAAGTCTTTGCCGACAGCGGTCCGCACGGCCCGCACAATTTCGCAGGCGAATCGGGCGCGGTTTGCGAGTGAACCGCCATAGCTATCGTCGCGTTTATTGGTGCCTTCCCATAAAAATTGGTCAATTAAATAACCGTGTGCACCATGAATTTCAACACCGTCAAAACCCACATCCTTGGCTTGTTTGGCCGAGTCAGCGAAGGCAGCGACCACGTCATCAATATCCTGCTGGGTCATGGTGACGCCGTTTGGTTTACCCGGGGCGAACAACCCAGACGGGCTATAGGCTGGCGCAGCATTGTCATCTTCTGGCTTGCGTACGCCACCCACGTGCCATAACTGTGGAATAATTTGTCCACCCGCTTGGTGCACGGCATCAACGACCTGTTTCCAGCCTGCCATAGCCTGTTCACCAAAAATATGGGGCACGTTCGGGAAGCCGCTTGCACCGGGATGATTGATTTCAACACCTTCGGTGATGATGAGGCCCACTTCGCCTTCGGCCCGACGCTGGTAGTAGCTAACAACAGCAGCATTTGGCACGTTGCCGGGAGAAAAGCTGCGTGTCATAGGCGCCATAACAACGCGATTACGCAGGTTCAGTGACTTGCATGAAAATGGTTGAAGTAACGGGGATAAATCGGTCGACATGATAACTCCTTGAATCAGTCTGGTGATGGCATTACGGAATAACTCAGCAAAACGATCGTTGTTAGGCGTTATTCAGCATTTCATCGGGAAGAGGTTCTTCAATGCAGGCACATAGCGTCGCAACAAGTTTGCGCTCGGTATCTGAGATATGTTGGTCTGCCGCGACAGTTTCAACCCATTTCTTAACCAACGGCTGTTTTGCCCGTGGTGACCAGCTTTTACAAGTATTTAGCGCCTGTTCAAGTTGACGAAAATCGACCGGTTCTTTTTGTTCCGCACGTTTCAAGGCAACGACTGTTGCGGCAAAGGCTTCCGCATTATCAAGCTTCGCTTGAAATCGTTTGTCTTTGGTTAGCTGGCGGGCCAGTAGCTGGTAAAGGCACCAATGGAATAAGTCGTCGCTTTGGTCAAGGCGTTCGAGATCTTGCAGCAGAGCGAGCCTGTCTGAGTCTTTCGCTACGCGCAGTGCTGGTACTGACAGTTCAACTAATGCCAACTGCTGCGCTGGTGTCAGTGCCGTTAAGTTTGGGTGGCTTTCACCGAATAGCTGACCCACCACCATGTCACGAATAAACTGCGGTGCCTGTTGCGGCGATCGGGCTCGCTCAAGCAACAATGCTGGCAAAGCTAACATCGCTAAGCGATTCAATGCGGATGGTTGCGATTGGCTGGCTTGCTGTTCAGTTTCAGACTGAGCCATGGCCTGTTTGGGTTGCGGGTAGCGACCATTCCAGCTAGGTTGGATGCGCTTAATGCGTTTGTCCAGCGGTGGGTGTGTGGCCATTAAAGTTAGCCAAGAGCTGAGCGCTTGGCCAAAAAACAGGTGGGCTGTTTCATCGGCATTGGCATGTGCAATGCGGCTGCCGTGTTCACGCGCGCCAATTTGTTGCAGCGCACCGGACAATGCTTCTGGATTACGAGTAAACTGCACGGCTGCGGCGTCAGCTAAATATTCACGCTGTCGACTTACCGCAGACTTGATTAAATTGCCAAAAAACACACCAATGTAGCCGATGATGAATAAGGCTAAGCCCACTAATGGCAACGCATTGCCATTACCGCGCCTACGGGCGCCGCTAAAACGCGCTGAGTGAATAAATATTCGGCCCACATGTGCAATCAACAGAATTCCTGCAAGTGCGGCGATTAAGCGAATATTAAGACGCATGTCGCCATTCAAAATATGGCTGAACTCGTGTGCGACTACCGCTTGAAGTTGCTCACGCGAAAAAGTTTCGACCGCACCGCGGGTTAAGCCAATTACCGCATCTTTGGTTTCGTAACCTGCGGCAAAGGCATTGATGTTGCTTTCATTGGGAAGTAAATAAACCGCCGGAACCGGCATGTTTGCAGCAATCGCCATTTCTTCGACGACATTAAGAATACGCCGCTCTAACGGATCTGTGGTGTCTGGGGAGATGCGCTCGCCGCCCAAGCTTTCAGCAACCACGTGGCCGCCGGGCTTAAGGCTGAGCCACTTGACCAACATGGCCATTAAAATACCGCCGCCTACTAACACCACCACCCAGGCAATAGGCTCCCAACTGAAGTGGTATTCCCCGTTTTGTTGCACCGCAACGCCACCGAAAATAGCGGCTGTGACCAAAGCAACGAAACCGATAATCAACGTAAAGGCAATCAGAAACAGCACAACCAGCAGGCCAGTGTTACGCTTGGCCTGCTGTTGGTGTTCAAAAAAATTAACCATACTTAGTCGCTCGCCTTAAAAATTAACTTTTGGCGCGGCTTGAATCTCGGCGCTGTCAGCAAACTCAAGCAAGTTGGCGTCTTTGCTATGCCCAAAGAAGCTTGCAAAAACCACTGGCGGGAATGACTGACGATAGGTGTTGTAAGTCATTACAGCGTCATTAAATGCCTGCCGTGAAAATGCCACGCGGTTTTCCGTACTGGTTAATTCTTCACTAACCTGCATCATGTTTTGGTTGGCTTTTAAATCTGGGTAAGCTTCCATCACTACGTTCAGGCGGCCAAGCGCACTGCCCAAAGCTGATTCCGCACCACCGAGTTGTTGCATGGCACCCGCATTGGTTGGGTCTTTTGCCGCATTCGGCAATGCCGCTGCAGCTTGGTTACGCGCCGAAATAACGGCTTCTAATGTTTCACGTTCGTGGGTTAAGTAAGCTTTTGCTGTTTCAACCAAGTTAGGAATCAGGTCATAGCGGCGCTTCAGTTGCACTTCAATTTGCGCAAAGGCGTTTTCGAATTGATTTTTAAAGCGTACTAGTTTGTTGTAGATGCCAATTAGGTAAACCAGCAACACTACTACTGCAATGATAATAATCCAGCCTGTAGTCATCCCGTTTCTCCGCTCTAGTTATTTGTCTATGCAACATGCTATGCTTTGCCGTTATTAGCAAGCCAATCAATGTAATTATTCATGAAAACACCAATCGCCAACGGCAACTTGTTTATTTTGGCTGCTCCAAGTGGGGCAGGTAAATCCAGTTTAATTCGTGCGTTGCTGGAACGCCATAGCCATGACAGCATGCAAGTGTCTGTGTCGTGTACTACCCGTGCGCCACGCCCTGGTGAAGTTAACGGTGAGCACTACCACTTTCTTACCGAAAGCCAATTCAAAGATAAAATCACCAATAATGAATTTTATGAATGGGCGCACGTGTTCGGTAACTACTACGGTACCTCACGCACTTACATTGAACAGACTTTAGCGCAAGGCATTGACGTGTTTCTTGATATCGATTGGCAAGGTGCACGTCAGGTTCGTGAAGCGCACCCAAGTGCCCAGTCAATTTTTATTGTTCCGCCAAGTCTGGAAACTCTTGAGCAGCGCTTGCGCGCCAGGGGGCAAGACAGCGACGAAGTTATTTGCTCGCGTATGGCAAAAGCTCAGGCGGAAATGTCGCATTATCATGAGTTTGACTACCTGTTGGTCAACGACAAATTTGAGCAAACGTTGGCGCAACTTGAGCATATTGTATTTGCGCAGCGGCTTAAGTTAGGATTACAACAAGTGCGGCATGCCGCTAAACTCAAAGATCTCTTGGCGAATGGCGGGTAAATCCGTATAATTCCTGACCCGTTTTGCACATAGTTGGAGTAAACATGGCTCGCGTAACTGTAGAAGATGCTGTTGACCGTATTGGCAACCGATTTGATTTAGTACTGGTATCAGCACGTCGTGCTCGCCAATTGGCAACCCAAGGCAAAGAAGCTTTGGTTCCTTGGAAGAACAATGAAAAAGCCACCGTTGTCGCCTTGCGCGAAATTGAAGGCGGATTTATTGACGCGAAGCGTTTAGACGCTGAAGAGCGTACTGAAATGGCGCAAAAAGACGCCGAAGAAATGGCGGCCGTTGACGCAATTCGTGGGCTTGAGTAAATCGGGTGTATTTGTTTGAAGGCCTCAGGCAACAGCTAGCTGAGTATTTGCCACCAGAAGAGGTGGAGCGCGCTGCTGCGGCCTTCAAATTAGCTGCCGACGGACACAAGCTACAAAAACGCCATAGCGGCGAACCTTATATTACCCACCCCGTGGCAGTCGCAGGCCTATTGGCTGACATGCGACTCGATCACGAAACCATCATGGCCGCGTTGCTGCATGATGTGATTGAAGATACCCAATATACCCAAGAAGACCTTGCGGAACAGTTTGGCTCTACCGTCGCCGAATTGGTTGAGGGTGTGTCCAAGTTGGACAAGTTGCAGTTTCATTCGAAAGAAGAGCTGCAAACTGAAAACTATCGCAAAATGATCATGGCGATGGTGCAAGACATACGGGTGATTTTGATCAAGTTAGCAGACCGCACGCACAATATGCGTACTATCGGGCATTTGCGTCCTGAGAAGCGTCGCCGCATTGCCCGTGAAACACTCGAAATCTATGCGCCACTTGCTCATCGTTTGGGTATTCACGATATTAAGAATGAACTCGAGTTGCTCGGCTTTCATGCCTTGCATCCGTGGCGCGCGAAATTACTTGAGTCAGAAGTTAAAAAAGCCCGCGGTAACCGACGTGAGTTGGTTGAGCGGGTGCAAGAAGAAATTGAAAAGCGCTTAAAAGACGTTGGCATCAAAGCCCGCGTACTTGGCCGCGAAAAGCATCTATACAGCATCTATCACAAAATGCGCGACAAAGAGCTGAAGTTCGAGCAAGTGATGGATATTTACGCGTTTCGGGTGATTGTTGATGAACTCGATACCTGCTATCGCGTTCTTGGTGCGTTACACAACTTATATAAGCCAATTGAAACGCGCTTTAAAGATTACATAGCCATTCCCAAGTCGAATGGCTACCAGTCGCTGCATACATCGTTAAAAGGCCCACACGGTATCCCTGTTGAAGTTCAAATTCGTACCGAAGAAATGAACTTAATGGCAGATCGTGGCGTTGCGGCGCACTGGCTGTATAAAACCGACGAGAGCACCGGCACTACCGCGCAGGTTCGCGCGCGGCGCTGGATGCAGAGTTTGCTTGAGTTGCAGCAAAGCACAGGCAACACCTTTGAATTTATTGAAAACGTGAAGTCAGAGCTGTTCCCTGAAGAAATTTATGTGTTTACGCCAGAAGGGCGCATCATTGAGTTACCGCAAGGCGCTACGCCTGTTGATTTTGCCTATGCGGTGCATACGGATATCGGTAACACCTGTATCGGTGCGCGCGTCAATCACAAGGTGTATTCGTTGTCGAAGCCATTGGAAACGGGGCAAACCGTTGAAATCAAAACGGCGCCCGGTTCTCGGCCAAATATTGCATGGCTAAACTTTGCCGTTACCGGCAAAGCACGGGCGAAAATTCGCCAGTACTTGAAAGGTCAAGAGTCACGCGAGGCGGAATATTTAGGCGAACGATTGTTGCGTGCAGCTTTAGGTCCAGTGAACTATGATGAGATTCCTGCAGCAGACTTCAAGCGCGTGCTAAAAGAAGTGAAGCTCGACGACGTACCGGCACTGCTGCGTGAAATTGGTCTCGGCAACATGATGTCGATAGCCATCGCAAAACGGTTACTTGGCGAACTGGCCCAACTCAAAGATGAACAAGCTGCTTCGATGGCGAAATCCACGTTAGCCATTCGCGGTGCAGAAGGCTTGCTGGTTAGCTTCGCAAAATGTTGCCGACCAATTCCTGGTGACGATATTATTGCCCATGTAAGCCCCGGTAAGGGTCTGGTTGTGCACCGCCGTGAATGTAAAAACGTGCGCGGCTATGAAGAAGAGCCAGGCCGTTATTTCCCAGTACAGTGGGAAACCAACATGGACGCTGAATTTACGACTGAAGTGCGGGTGGAAATTGTGAACCACCAAGGCGCTTTAGCCAAACTTACGGCATCGATAGCGAGTACTGGCTGCAATATTCATGGCCTGAAAACTGAAGAGCTTGATGCCAATGTCTATTACATTGATATCGCACTGAGTGTGCGAGATAGAAAACAACTCGCCGATGTTATTCGCCACATTCGAAAAATGCCGAATGTGCAGCGTGTATCGCGATTAAGGAAGTAACCATGTCAAAAGTTATTATCAGCACTGAAAAAGCACCTGCCGCTATTGGAACCTATTCGCAAGCCGTTAAAATAGGTACAACGGTATACTTGTCCGGCCAAATTCCATTGGTGCCTGAAACCATGGAGTTCGTCAGCGAAGAGTTTCGTGCGCAAGCTGTACAAGTATTTAAGAATCTAACTGCAGTGTGTGAAGCTGCGGGCGGTTGCTTGCAAGATATGATCAAAGTTCAGATTTACCTGACTGATCTTGGCAACTTCCCGATTGTGAACGAAGTGATGGCAGAATTTTTTGAGATGCCATACCCAGCGCGCGCCGCAATTGGCGTAAAAGCCTTGCCAAAGGGCGCGCAAATAGAAATTGACGGTGTTATGGAGATACCTAGCACCAACTAAGCAACGGCTTCGCTGGTGCGGGCTTCTAACGGTCTGCGCCAGACGATCATTGCAATTGCAACGCCAGCCAGAATAAAACAGTAGCCTGTGTGAACACTCACTTCTAACGGCGAAAGCCCGAAGCTGGCGCCCATTAGTAGCGCCTGCGCCCCGTAGGGCAAGGCACCTTGTACAACGCATGCAAATATATCCAGCAAACTGGCACTTTGGCGGGGCGCTAGATTCCCTTCTTCGGCCAAGCGTTTACTGACTTCACCGGAAAGTAAAATGGTCACGGTGTTGTTGGCTACGGCGAAGTTGGTGAGCCCGGTTAAAGCGGCGATACCAAACGCAGCCCGCTGCTGTTTATGTTTGAATAAACGGCCGGTGACTGCGCTGACGGTATTGGCTAAGAACTTCAAACCGCCTTGCTGACGGATGAGTGCCGACAGCCCCCCAATAAGCAGCGAGAGCAAGAAAATTTCTTGCATGCTGGTGAAGCCTTCGTAAACATCTTTGCTAAATGCCACCCATTCGTAGCCAACCGTGAACATGCCAAAAGCAGCCGCTAGAATGATACCCAGAGTGAGCACAGCAAATACGTTCAGCCCCATTACGGCGAGCACAATGATGAAGAAATACGGAAGGCTCAACCACAAGTTTGCTTCGGGAATCTTAGGTGGCACTGCGCCGGTGTCGTAGGTAAGTAACCAAATAATCGTGATGGCGGCAGCGGGCAATGAAATTTTAAGGTTGGCTTTAAATTTGTCACTCATCTCACAGCCTTGCGTGCGCGTCGCGGCAATTGTTGTGTCAGAAATAAAAGACAAGTTATCACCGAACATGGCACCACTGACTAATACCCCAGCTAGCAAGGCCAAGTCGATCTCGGCAGCTTCGCCTAAGCCAAGCGCTACGGGTGCGAGTGCGGCCAGTGTGCCCATTGATGTGCCCATAGCGGTTGAGACCACTGCAGCTATAATGAACAAGCCAGGCAATAAGAATTGCGGCGGAATGATGTTTAGCCCTAATGCCACCATTGCGTCGACACCACCCGTTGCTGCCGCAACCGTGGAAAAGGCGCCTGCTAACAGGTAAATCATGCACATGGTGACAATGTTGCGCTCACCAACGCCAGCGACAAAGGTGTCAATGCGTTGCTCGAATGCCTGTTTGCTTAGCAGCACGCCTAAAATAATGGCCGGTAAAATAGCGACAGGGCTGGCGAGTTGATAAAACGCATAGTCGACACCTGCTTGTTGGAAATAGATCCCGGTGCCAAGAAACAGCGTAAGAAATAAACCAAGAGGCAGAAGGGCCTTGGCACTGGCTGGCTGTGTCATAAAAATCCTTGCAATGGTTATGTTGTTATTTAGACGTCCAGAAGTTTATATGTCTTATCTTGACGTTGCAAGCACCGCGTAGAACGCTTACCTTTATTCAAGTTGTACACAGAACACCAAAGGATGTCTATGAGCCCGGATGAACTTCATTTACAGTTGCGTAATCTTCGCAAAGACGATTACCCCCAGTTAAAAGCATTAATGGATAAAGTCTATCCAGACATTGGTGGCGCTTGGGGCGAACACACGATTTTAAAATTAATCAATGAGTTCGCAGAAGGACAAATTTGCCTGGAAGATAATGGGCAATTGGTGGGCGTTGCGTTAACTGTGAAAGTTAAATACGCACGCTTCAGTAACCCGCATACCTATGATGATTTGATGGATGCGCGGGAGAATATTCTTAATGATCGCAAAGGCGATGCTATTTACGGTTTGGATGTACTGATTCATCCGGACTATCGGGGCTATCGTCTCGGTCGACGTCTTTATGATGCGCGTAAAGAGTTGTGCCGACAATCGAACCTAAAAGCCATCTTGGCCGGTGGTCGCATTGTCAATTTCCATAAATACGCCGATGAGATGACACCGGGCCAGTACATTGAGGCCGTGCATCGTCGTGAAATTTATGACCCGATTTTAACCTTCCAACTCGCCAACGATTTCACCGTGAAGCGCTTGCTGGGTAAATACTTACCTGAAGATAAACGCTCGGTAGGTTTTGCCACCTTGTTGGAGTGGAATAACTTTTTATACGAGCCATCGGATAACATCCTCGGCTCACGTATCCGCAATGTTCGTGTGGGTGCGCTGCAGTGGCAAATGCGTGAAATTGACTCGGTTGAAGAAATGCTGCGCCAAGTAGAATATTTCGTTGATGCCATTTCAAGTTACCAAAGCGATTTCGCGGTATTCCCTGAGTTCTTTAATGCGCCGTTAATGGGTTTAACTGATCAGAGCCAGCAAAAGGATGCGATTCGCTTCTTGGCGGGGTTCACCGAACGTTTTAAACGTGAAATGTCGCAAATGGCGGTGAGCTATAACGTCAATATTATTACTGGGTCGATGCCGATTAATGAAGACGATGTGATTTATAACGCATCGTATTTGTGCCGTCGTGACGGCACCATTGAAGAGCAACGCAAAATCCATGTTACGCCCCATGAAAAACGCGATTGGGTCATCGAAGGTGGCGATCATGTGCAGGTATTTGATACCGATGCCGGCAAAATTGGCATCCTGATCTGTTACGACGTGGAATTTCCGGAACTGGGTCGCCTGATGGCCGATGAAGGCTTAGAAATTTTGTTTGTGCCGTTTTGGACCGATACGCGCAATGCTTATTTGCGTGTTCGTCACTGTGCACAAGCGCGTGCCGTAGAAAACGAATGTTACGTGGTTACTTGTGGCAGTGTGGGTAATTTGCCGCAGGTTGAAAGTTTAGACGTGCAGTATGCGCAGTCGGCAGTATTCTCACCGTCCGACTTTGCGTTTCCCTACGATGCTATCTTGGCTGAAACCACAGCCAACACGGAGCAACTTATATTCTCTGATCTCAATTTAGATGAATTGCGTTACTTACATCATGAAGGCTCGGTGACGAATCTGAAGGATCGTCGCACCGATATTTATGAAGTGACACGAAAGTGGTAGAACAATAAAAAGACAAGAATACATAACAAGAATACAGAACAACAAGGAACCATTATGCCGGTAAAACTCTTAAAACCGACGGAAGACGCCTACGAGTACCCGTTACTCATTAAGCAATTGTTGTTATCAAGCCAGCGTTACGGTGGTGACAATGAAATTGTAGGGGGTAACAACGGCCAGCGTTTCAGCTATCGTGAATTTAATGAGCGTGTGTGCCGTCTTGCTAATGTATTGACAGAAGCGGGTGTGAAAGCCGGCGACGTGGTTGCTGTACTCGACTGGGATACGCCACGGTACTTGGAATGTTTCTTCGCAATTCCAATGATTGGCGCGGTTCTGCATACAGTGAACGTGCGTTTGGCCCCAGAACAAATTGTGTACACCATGAATCATGCCGAAGACAAACTGGTACTGGCGCATGACGATTTCTTGCCGTTATTGGCGAAAGTGAAGCATGAACTCATGACGGTTGAGAAATTCATTCAATTAAGTGATTCAGATACACCCAGCGAAGCGCCGCTTAAAACTGCGGGCGAATATGAAGAGTTATTACGTAAAGCGCTGCCCGACTTTGATTTCCCTGATTTTGATGAGAACGCAATCGCTACAACCTTCTACACCACGGGTACCACGGGTAATCCGAAAGGGGTTTATTTCTCCCACCGTCAACTGGTGTTGCACACCATGACTTTGGCTGCGACCACTTCAATGAATGACAACATGCAATTGATGCAGTCATCCAGCGTGTATATGCCAATAACACCTATGTTTCATGTGCACGCATGGGGCGTTCCTTATGTCGCGACCATGATGGGTTTGAAGCAGGTTTATCCGGGGCGCTACGAGCCAGCAACCCTGTTGAAACTATTCATGACCGAGAAGGTGACTTTCTCACATTGTGTGCCAACTATTTTGCAGATGGTATTAAGCAGTGAAAAAGCCAAGGCCATCGACTTCAGCGGCTGGCAGGTATTGATAGGCGGCAGCGCATTAACCGCTGGGTTGGCAAGCGCAGCGTTGGAGCGTGGTATAGAAATTTATACCGGCTACGGCATGTCAGAAACCTGTCCATTGTTGAGCACAACCTGGATGCCACTCCATGCATCGGAGTTCAGCCATGATGAGCAAGTTGCTGAACGTATTAAAACTGGCCGACCGGTACCTTTTGTGAATATGCGTATTATTGACAGCAATGGGCGCTTTTTACCGCATGATGGCGAAGCCATGGGGGAGGTTGTGGTGCGTACGCCGTGGCTTACTCAAGGTTATTTAAAGGAACCGGATAAGAGTAAAGAGCTGTGGGCAAATGGTTGGATGCACACCGGCGATGTTGGAACCATTGATAGCAGTTACACGTTACAGATCCGTGACCGCATCAAAGATGTGATTAAAACCGGCGGCGAGTGGGTGTCATCGCTAGACATCGAAAATCTAATTAGTAAGCATCAGGATATTGAATTAGCGGCTGTTATTGGGTTGCCGGATGATGAATGGGGCGAGCGTCCACACGCTTTAGTAACCGTTCGTGCTGGCGCTCAAGTTGACCATCAAGCAGTGGTGGCGCATATGCAGCAATATGTTGATGAAGGGTTGATTGAGAAGTGGGCTATTCCAGACACGGTAAAAGTCGTGGACGAAATTCCACGTACCAGTGTCGGGAAAATTGATAAGAAAGTGATTCGAGAAATGCTTAAGAAAAACGCCCAATAAAGGGCGTTTTTTCTTCGTATCTTAACGAGTGTTTTGCTTACTTCGTGTTGGCGTAGTCAAACACCCAGTTCACATAAAGCTCGGTACCTACTTTAAGTGCATCTTCGTCTGCGTAGAAGTACGGCGAATGGTTACTTGGCGCTTCAGCAGGGTTTTGGCCGTCAGGCGTGATTCCCAAAAACACGAATAACCCAGGCACTTCAAGCGCAAAAAATGAAAAGTCCTCTGCGCCAGTAACTAAGGCATTCACCTTCACGTTATCCGCACCAGCAACGCGTTGCATGGTTGGCAGCATTTGACGTGTTAGCTCCGGGTTATTAATAGTGACTGGGTAGCCTTCATCAATGTGTACGTGCGCTTCAGCACCGCTCGCTTTCGCGGTCATTTCTGCGGTGGTTTTCAGATTTTCAAAAATCTGTGCACGATTGCCCATATCAAAATTACGAATGGTACCTTCCAGATAGACTTCATCCGGAATGATGTTGTTGCGCACGCCGCCTTCCACAATTCCGAAGCTCACCACTGCAGGTGCTTTGGTGATATCCACTTGGCGTGAAATGATACTTTGCGTGTTACTGATAATCTGACCCGCGGCGACAATTGGATCCACTCCACCCCAAGGGCGTGAACCATGCGTTTGGCGACCTTTAACATTAATCTCAAAGCGATCAGAAGAGGCCATTAATGGGCCTTCGCGATAACCGATTTCACCGGTGTTACCAGCAGACCATACGTGAATACCAAACACGGCTTCAGGAGCATATTGCTTGAATAAGCCCTCTTTCAACATCAGCTCTGCACCACCTTCTTCATCTGCAGGCGCGCCTTCCTCTGCGGGCTGAAAGATAAACACAACATTTCCAGCAAGCTGGTCACGCATAGCTGTTAGTTTTTCTGCGGCACCCATCAACATGGCAACGTGTAAATCGTGCCCACATGCGTGCATAACGCCAACTTCTTTGCCTCGGTATTCAGACACCGCTTTTGACGCGAACGGTACATCGGTGAGTTCAACAACCGGCAAGGCGTCCATGTCAGCGCGTAACGCGATGGTTGGGCCAGGCTTGCCACCTTTCAGCAGGCCAACAACGCCGGTATGGGCAACACCGGTTTGAACTTCAAGGCCCAGCTCTTCTAGGTGCGCTGTGATGACTTTTGCGGTGCGGAATTCACGATTACTTAATTCTGGATGTTGGTGCAAATCGCGACGCCACTCGATGATTTTCTGTTCAAGTTGCGCATTAATTTTGACTGTTTCTTGTGCTTGGGCTGCGCCAAAAAGTGAGCTGGCTGCGGCGACTAACGCCAAGCTAATTGCTGTACGTTTCATGAATTGATCCCTTTGGGTTTCTAACGATGTGTAGCAATGAGTATGCCGCTTTTTTCATCACAATGCCAAGCTACACCTTGGTCGAATATCGCGCAGGAAAGTTAAAGCGTCGAAATGCTGGCGGGTAAATCTAGAAAATGTTCGTAAGCGGGCCAAGGTACTTCAATATCGATAAGGGCATTGGCGTAAGTGAACTGTAATTTCCAGGCATGCAAATGCAAGTGCTGCGCAGGTTCACCACCGTAGCGTTTATCGCCGCAAATGGGAACGCCCAAACTTTTTAACGCCACGCGTAACTGATGGGTACGCCCAGTAATCGGCTTTAAAACATAATAACGATAACCAGGCTTCAGCGAGTAACTCATAAACCGGGTTTGAGCTGGGTTGTCATGGGTATGCAGCAATCGCCAGTTGCCACGACGTACGTTCTGCATGTCGCCACTTACCAATCCTTGCTTTTTCTTCGGCTTGCCGGCACTAATGGCCAAGTAGAACTTTTGCACGGCGCGCTGAGCGAAAAGCTCACTCAAGGCAGCTGCAGCGGCCTGATTCCGAGCCACCAACAAGGCTCCCGATGTTGGCGTGTCAAGCCGGTGCACGGGCCACAGAGGCTCGTTTAGTTGCTCGCTGAGCTGATGTACAACACTGCGCTCGTCATCGTTGGCATGCATAGGCGCACCAGCAGGTTTATCCAGCACATAGAAATCTGGGTGGTGAAACACTATGGTTAACTCACGCATGCCGTTATACTTGCCTTAAGTTTGAGTGAAAAACTGTTGGAAATCATCATGTCGCCGGAGCGCTTCGCACGAATTTCACAATTGTTAGATAAGCGTCAGGCTGATCTTACGTTGTGTTTAGAGAGTGTCCACAAAAATCATAACTTAGCTGCGCTTGTGCGCACTGCGGATGCTGTTGGCATCCATGAAGTACACGCTATTTGGTACGAGCAAGCGTTGCGCATTAAGCGTGGTGCGGCCGTTGGTAGTGAAAAGTGGGTGAAAGTTCACCATCACAATGGCCTTGATCCTGCGATTAACCAACTTCGCGCTGAGGGCAAACAAATTCTGGTTACCAACCTATCGCAACATGCGGTCGACTTTCGAACTATTGATTATACCAAGCCAACGGCCATTATTATGGGCCAAGAGCGCCGCGGTGTAACGCCAGAAGCTATTGCTGCGGCAGACCATGAAATTATTATACCTATGGTGGGCATGGCTGAATCACTCAACGTGTCAGTGGCCGCAGCAGTGATTCTGTATGAGGCACAGCGCCAACGCGAAGCCGCGGGTTGTTATCAGCAGTCAACGGTTAGCGCAGCTGAGCGCGAGCGCGTATTGTTTGAAGGCGGGCATCCTATTTTTGCACGTTTATGTCGGCTCAATGATATTCCCTACCCAAGCTTAGATAAAACCGGCCAAATTGTTGCCGATGAACAATGGTGGCAACGCATTCGGAGCGCAAAACGATGAGCGGCGACGGCCTGCACCGAATTCCTATAAGCACACTGAAAGGTGTGGGGCCCAAGCTACAAACCAAGCTGGCGAAGCTGGGGTTGGTGAATGTGCAGGACGTACTCTTACACTTGCCGTTACGTTATGAAGACCGCTCACGTATCTACCCGATTGCAGCTCTGCAACCCGGCACCAGCGCAACGGTCATTGCGGAAGTACTTAAAGCTGAGGTTGCCTATGGCCGCCGTCGCATGCTGAAGGTGCGGGTGCGCGATGCGAGCGGTGTGTTGAATTTGGTGTTTTTCCAGTTTTCCGCGGCACAGCTTAAGCAGTTTGCACAAGGCACACGTTTGCAGTTATTCGGCGAGGCGCGTCGCGGTATTAGTGGGCCTGATATGATTCACCCCGAATACAAGATTATTGACGATGAAACACCAAGCCTCGGCGAAGAAGCTCTAACGCCTGTTTACCCAGCCACCGAAGGCGTTCAGCAAGCTACGTTGCGCAAGCTCAGTGAGCAAGCACTCACCTACTTAAATGATCAAGCGTTGCCAGAGTTGTTGCCGGAACAATTGCGCCCAGGGGGCTTGAGTTTAGCGCAAGCTATTCGCACCCTGCATCGGCCGCCATTGGACGTGAGCTTGCAACAATTGAGTGAGGGCACTCACCCTGCGCAAACACGACTTGCTGCAGAAGAATTGCTGGCGCATCAAGTGAGCTTACTCAAGTTACGCGCACTCAAACAGGCGCATAAAGCACGGGCACTGCATATCAATGAAGAGTTGCAGCAGCAATTTTTGGCACAATTACCCTTTAAACCAACCGCAGCCCAACAACGCGTGGTGCAAGAAATTCAAACCGATCTTGCCATGGATTTGCCAATGATGCGGCTGGTTCAAGGCGACGTGGGTTCAGGCAAAACATTGGTTGCAGCACTGGCTGCGCTAACCGCAATTGGGCAGGGGTTTCAAGTTGCGTTAATGGCACCCACTGAGATACTTGCCGAACAACATGCATTGACGTTTCGGCAATGGCTGCAACCATTAGGTATCCAGGTCGGTTGGCTGGCGGGTAAACAGAAGGCCAAGGAGCGCCAAGAAAATTTAGCTGCTGTGGCAGCGGGGCGCGTTCAACTGGTGGTGGGCACGCATGCATTATTTCAAGCCGAAGTGACCTACCACAATTTGGCTCTGGTCATTATCGATGAACAGCACCGGTTTGGGGTGCACCAACGCCTCGAGCTGCGGCAAAAAGGTGTTGATCAAGGTTACCAACCCCATCAATTAATTATGACCGCAACCCCTATACCACGGACCTTGGCGATGACGGCCTATGCTGATTTGGCCACCTCAATCATCGATGAGCTGCCGCCAGGCCGAACGCCCGTTAAGACCGTGGCCATTCCAGACACGCGGCGCGACCAAGTCATCGATCGTGTAGAACACGTGTGCTCCGATCAAGGTTTACAAGCGTATTGGGTATGTACGCTGATAGAAGAATCCGAAGCCTTGCAATGCCAAGCGGCGGAAGATACCGCCAGTCAGTTGCAAGAAGCGCTGCCGAATCTGCGCATTGGCTTGGTTCATGGGCGTTTAAAAAGCCAAGAGAAAGAAGCTGTTATGACTGCTTTTAAGGCGCATGAATTGGATTTGCTGGTTGCGACGACGGTTATCGAAGTGGGCGTTGATGTGCCCAATGCAAGTCTGATGATTATTGAAAACCCGGAGCGTTTAGGCTTGGCGCAACTGCATCAATTACGTGGCCGTGTTGGGCGCGGCGCTGCTGCCAGCCATTGTGTACTGCTGTACCATGCACCGTTGTCTAAAACAGCAACGCAGCGGTTGGCGGTGCTACGTGACAGCAGTGATGGCTTCGTGATTGCGCAGCGCGATCTTGAGCTGCGTGGACCGGGCGAGCTGCTCGGCCAGAAGCAAACCGGATTGACCGAAATGAAGGTTGCCGACCTGGTAAAACACAGTCACTTGGTGGACCAAGTACACGAATTAGCCCAGACCATTTGGGCGCGCTATCCACAAACTGCAGATGCTTTGATCTTGCGCTGGTTACCGCGCCGCGACCACTACGCCCAAGCATGATTTCGTAGTACACTAGCGCGAGATGTTCAAAAAGGTTTAAACATGAAAGATTCCAATCAAGACACAATCGATTTTGGTTACAAGCAGGTTGCGAAAACCGAGAAACAAAGCCTGGTTGCTAACGTATTCAATTCGGTAGCGCAAAAGTACGATGTGATGAATGACTTAATGTCATTCGGCATTCACCGTTTGTGGAAGCGCTATACCATTGATTGCAGTGGCGTTCGTAGCGGTATGAAGGTGCTCGATATTGCCGGTGGAACAGGTGATTTAACCGCACAGTTCTCGCGTCGCGTGGGTCCAACCGGTGAAGTTGTCTTGGCAGATATCAATGATGCCATGCTTGAAGTGGGGCGGGATAAACTGCGCAATCGAGGCATTGTTGGTAATGTTCGTTATGTGCAAGCGAATGCCGAAGAGCTGCCGTTTGCGGATGATAGTTTTGACATCATTACCATCGCTTTTGGTTTGCGTAATGTCACTGATAAGCAAAAAGCATTGGAATCCATGTTTCGTGTATTGAAGCCTGGCGGTCGTTTGTTGGTATTGGAGTTCTCGAAACCCATTCAACCGATGCTCAATCAAGCTTACGATTTTTACTCATTTAATATCTTGCCCAAAATGGGGCAAATGGTCGCTGGCGATGCTGAGAGCTATCAGTATTTAGCTGAATCCATTCGTATGCACCCCGATCAAGCAACGCTCAAAGGCATGATGGAGCAAGCCGGCTATGAGCAGGTAACGTTTGACAATTTAACTGGTGGCATTGTTGCTTTGCACCGTGGGTTTAAATTCTGATGTTGTGGACCGTACTGCCGACCGGCGCTGCTGAAGCCCTTGCCAACCATCTGTTAAGCCTTGACGAGCAGTCGCCGGAGCGCTTTAAAAAAGTTGCCCACAAGCGGGTTCGTGTAACCTTAACTGAGCTTGGCAAGCCGTTTACCGTGCAAGCACTGGACGATAGCTTACGGTTTAGTTGGGTCGATAATGAGCCGGTAGACTGCCATATTATGACCCGCATTGCGGTGCTGCCAGAATTACGCGATACCGCGAATATTACCCGCTTGATCAAAGCCGATGCGCTAGATATTGATGGTGATCCGTTGCTGGCGCAGCAGTTTAGTCGGTTGTTTGTCGAACTTGATATTGACTGGCAAGAGCAGCTAGCTCAGCGTTTAGGCGACGTGCCAGCGCACTTTTTGAGTCAGGCCTTTGCGCGCAGCCGCAGTTGGCTTGAGCAAGCACTTGATGACCAAAAGAATTGGGTGCGTGATGTTTTGATTGAAGAAAAACAACTGCTTGTTAGTGCGACTGAATTTGATGTATTTAAACAGCAATTGCAGCAACTGCGCGCAACAGTTGACCGTCTAGAACGTGAAATTGGTAAAAGGAAATCGAAGTGAGTCAGCGCATCCAGCGAGCCTATCAAATCACGAAAACCTTTTTAAGCTACGGTTTGGATGAGATTATCCCTGCCCGCTGGTTACCTTGGAGTATACGGGTTGGGCGTTATGCGCTGTTCTGGATGCCGAACAGGCATAAGCAAAAGTCAGCTGGTGCGCGTTTACGGTTGGCATTAGAGTCACTTGGGCCGGTGTGGGTGAAGTTTGGCCAAATGCTGTCAACGCGGCGCGATTTACTGCCGCCTGATATCGCAAATGAGCTGGCTAAATTACAAGATAAAGTTAAAGCATTTCCAGGCGAGAAAGCCCAACAACTCATTGAAAAAGCGCTGGATTTGAAGTCGATTGATGATGCATTTGATGACTTTTCTGTGCATCCGTTGGCTTCAGCATCGATTGCGCAAGTACATACCGCGCGTTTGAAGCGTGGTGACGATGCTGGCGCTGATGTTGTAATTAAAGTTATCCGGCCGGACATTCGTACCTCAATTGACGCCGATTTGCGGCTGATGGAAACTTTGGCTGGCGTGTTAGCAAGGCACCTGCCAGATGGTCGCCGACTGAAGCCGAAAGAGGTCGTCAAAGAATATCGAAAGACACTCCTTGATGAGCTTGATTTGCTGCGCGAAGCAGGCAACGCCATTCAATTAAAACGCAATTTTGATGATTCACCGCTGCTTTATATTCCAACGGTGTACAGTGATTATAGCCGTCATAATGTGATGGTCATGGAACGCATCGATGGCATTCCAGTCAGCGACGTGGACACGCTAATGGCCATGGGCGTGAATATGAAAATACTGGCTGAGCGCGGTGTGGAAGTATTCTTCACGCAAGTGTTTAGGGATAGTTTTTTCCATGCCGATATGCACCCAGGCAATATTTTTGTGTCACGCGACAATCCCGATAATCCGAGCTACTTAGGTATCGATTTTGGCATTGTCGGTACGCTTAACCGTGATGATAAACGTTACCTAGCTGAAAACTTTCTGGCCTTTTTCAATCGTGATTATCGCAAGGTGGCTGAGCTGCATGTGGATTCAGGTTGGGTGCCAGCGCACATCAATGTTGAAGACTTTGAGTCGGCCATTCGTACCGTGTGTGAACCTATATTTAATAAGCCGTTGGCAGATATCTCTTTTGGCCACGTGCTGGTTAATTTGTTTAATACGGCGCGCCGTTTTGAAATGGAAGTGCAGCCGCAGTTAGTGCTGTTACAAAAAACCTTGCTGTATGTAGAAGGGTTGGGCCGCACCTTATATCCGCAGTTGGACTTATGGAAAACTGCAAAGCCATTTTTAGAAAAATGGATGCAGGAGCAGCTGGGCTGGCGTGCTGTGGTGCGCTCAGTAAAAGAAAATGCACCGTTTTGGGCAGAAAAGCTGCCTGAGATGCCAACCTTGCTTTATGATTATTTAAAACATCAGCAACCACATGCACAAGCTCAACAACAGTTGTTAGCTGAGCTACGCCAGGCGCAAAAGCTGCAGACGCGGCAAACCTGGTGGGCGACTATTACTGGCGGCTTAATTATTAGTACAACATTATTATTTGTAGCAAACCAACCGGACTGGTTGGTTGCGTTAGTGGCAGCGACGACAGCAGTAAGTGGCGTTGTGGCCTGGCGACGCACTAACTAAAACCAAACGAGGCAAATTATGGGCGGTGTAAGTCTTTGGCAATTATTGATTATTTTGGTGATTATTGTGTTGTTGTTTGGCACCAAACGACTACGCAATATCGGTTCTGATTTGGGCTCAGCAGTAAAAGGCTTTAAAAAGTCGGTGACTGATGAAGATGTTGAAAAGAAAGAACTGGACCAGAAAAAAGAACAAGCACCTGATCAAACAAAAGATAAATAAGCACCATGTTTGATATTGGTTTTTGGGAACTCATCGTGATCGCCGTTATGGGCTTGGTCGTGCTGGGGCCTGAACGGTTGCCAGGGGCGCTGCGCGCGCTGCAACGCACCGTGCACAAAGTGCGCCAATTCTCGAGCAATGTGCAAAATGAATTAAAACATGAGTTGCGTGTAAAAGAGCTGCATGAGCATCTGCAAAAAGCCGAGCAATTGGATATGGACAAGTTGCCGCCGGAACTGCAACGCTCAGTAGCGGAACTAAAAGCCGCTGCACAACAAGTTCAGCGGCCTTATGCATCAAAACCTGAAAAAAACGACAAAGACAGCCATGAGTAGTCAGTCACCGTTGCTTGATCACTTACTTGAACTGCGCAATCGATTACTTCGCAGTATTATCGCGGTGGGTATCGTGTTCGCGGTAGCGGCGACTTTTGCCGATGACCTCTACCATTGGCTAGCAGCGCCAATGTTAGCAAGCTTGCCGCTTGGCTCGAGTATGATTGCGACGGATGTCGCTACACCGTTCTTCACTCCCTTTAAACTGGCCTTTGTGGTGTCAATTGCCATTGCCGTACCCTATTTGCTGTGGCAGTTATGGGCGTTTATTGCTCCAGGGCTATACCGCAAAGAGAAGCGCTTGGTCGTGCCGTTGTTAGCAAGCAGTACCTTATTGTTTTACGCTGGCGTTGCGTTCGCCTATTTTGTGGTGTTGCCTTTAGCGCTCAAATTTTTGGCCGGAGCAGCACCTGAAGGTGTTACTGTTGCAACAGATATTTCCCGTTATTTAGACTTTGTACTTACTATATTCATGGCATTTGGCATTGCATTTGAAACGCCAATTGCCATAATTTTACTTTGCTGGAGTGGCGCAACCAGTGTTACATCATTACGCCGTAAGCGCCCCTATATTATCGTTGGTGCTTTCGTGGTGGGAATGTTATTAACGCCACCAGATGTGATTTCACAGACACTGTTGGCAATACCAATGTGGCTGCTTTTTGAACTTGGCTTGCTTATTGCGGGTCTATATCGATCTGAACCCAAACCAGAACCAGAACAAAACCAGGATTAATGTATGACGAAGCAGTTAATTATTACTTCAGTAGTTGCACTTGGCGTGTTGCTGAGTGCCAATTCTCCAGCGCAGGCGCAGTCTTTAGATGAACGCCTAGCCGCGTGTAAAAGCATTGAAAATGCCCTTCAACGTTTAGTTTGTTTTGATGAAGTCGCGGCAAATGTAAAAGGCAGCTCAGTGGCTTCAAACCCTGTAGCGGGAACACCAGCCTCGGAGCGAGCCCAGAGCGTGGCAGGCAAGAAAGACCGTCCAGCAACTTCACAGCGTGATAACTTTGGTTTTGAACATATTCCGGACGAAGAAGCTGAAAAAGAAAAAGCCGATCGGCTTGCCATCAAAATCGCGAACCACTCGGTGAACCGAGTTGGCGTATTGACGATTGAGACCACCGATGGCCAGGTATGGGAACAGCTAAGTGCTGAGCGCTTTAATATTGATGAAAGCGCAGACTATTACTTAGAGCGTGGCCTGTTTGGAAGTTACTTCTTCCTCGGCCGTACCGACGGCAACCGCCGCACACGCGTAAAACGCATCAAATAGCACGCGGGTTAAATAGGGCTGATGAACTGGTTTGATTGCGGCGTAAACTTAACCAACGGTAAATTACTGCGCGATGTTGAGGGCGTGTTACAACGTGCCGAACAAGCGCAGGTGAATAAGCTGTTGGTCATTGGCACCAACCTATCGGAAAGTGCTGCCGCAATCGCATTGTGTGAGCGTTTTCCTGAGCAGTTGGTAGCAACAGTGGGTGTGCACCCCCATGATGCAGCTGAAGCCCCCGCAGACGTTATTAATCAGTTAACGCAGTTAGCTAGTCACCCGAGTGTTGTTGCCATCGGTGAGTGCGGGCTCGATTTCAATCGTAACTACTCACCGAAGCCGGTTCAGCTTGAAGTTTTTGAAAAACAGTTACAGGTAGCCGCAGAACTTAAACTCCCCGTGTATTTGCATGAACGTGACGCGCATGATCAGCAGTGCGAATTACTCGAACGCTATCAGCAAGATATACCGCGAATGGTTGCGCATTGTTTCACGGGCGGAAAAAAAGAGCTTGCACGTTACCTCGAACTTGGTTGTTATATAGGTATTACAGGTTGGCTGTGTGATGAACGCCGAGGCCAGGAATTGCAAAATGCGGTTGTAGACATTCCAGCAGATCGTCTGCTATTAGAAACTGACGCTCCATTTTTATTACCCCGCAATATCCGCCCGCGTCCTTCGTATAATGAACCGTGTTACTTACCTAAAATTGGTGAGTTTTTGGCGCAGCTTCGACAGCAGGAAGTCAGTGAAATTGCTGCCCTAACATGGCAAAACAGCCTTACTTTTTTTAGAAAATAGGGACGCTATGACAATCAAAACTATCCATCGGTGGCTACTGCTTCTGGTGGTGTTGTGTTTTGGGGATGCGCTTAGTGTGGTTCAAGCCGAACCACTTAAACCGACTATTTACTATCAGCAAGAAAGCGAAAATACCTCGCTTCAGCAACTGATAGGCTCACCCCTGCAGCAATGGCAAACCGTGCCAAAAAACGAAGCCGTTTCATTTGGGTATACACCTGAAGTTTATTGGTTCCGCGTTCAGGTCGGCGCCAATGATGCTGATCGTATTCTGTATTTAGGCTACCCGTTGCTTGACAGTATTGATGCTTATTTCGTGCAAGAAGGCGAAGTGATTCGGCATTACAACATGGGCGACCAGCAACCTTTCAGCGCGCGCCCAGTGCATAACAAAAACTTCGTGGTGCCGGTACCCACTCATGCTGAACACGAAGTATATATTCGGGTAAGAACCGAAAGTTCGCTGCGTTTCCCGTTAGAAGTATGGGAACCACTGGAATTTATGGAAGCAAATCAATACCAAGTAGCCGCTACTGGGCTCTATTTCGGTTTGCTGCTGTGCATGGCTATCTATAACCTTTTCAACTTTCTTGTCACACGTGACATTAGCTTTTTAAATTACTCGGCGTACACCCTTTCAATTGGCCTGTTGATGGCAGGGCTTGACGGTGTTGGTTTCCAATACTTATGGCCAAATTGGATATGGCTGCAAGACCGAATCGTCACCATGATTGGCAGTATCATGATCATGTTCGCGACGCTGGTGACCATGGGCGTGCTGCAAACTAAAATCCACAGCTCCACCATTCATACGTGGCTTCGCCGGTTTATGATGGTCTATGGGCTAACCTTTGTGCTCAGTCTTTTCTTGCCTTACGCAATGCTGATTCCATTTGTACTGATCTTAGCCGTGGTTTGCTCCACGTTCTTGCTTGGCAGTGGCATTGTGCTGTGGCGGCGCGGTCTTATTTATGGGCGAATATATACCTTGGCGCTTAGTGCGTTACTGGCAGCAATTTGTATTAATGCGCTGGGTTACCTCGGCTTATTTGAGTCCGTATTTGTGCAACGCTATGCCATTATGGCGGCCTCGGCATTTGAAGTGTTATTGCTATCGTGGGCATTGGCGATTCGTTTCAATGATGGCCGCAAAGAGCAGCTCGCCTTAAAAGAACAGATGAATCATCAGCTTGAAGATATGGTTTCGCAACGTACTGAAGAGCTTGAGAAGGTGATGATTCGGCTTCAGAAAGCCAATCAAGAACTGGAACAGCGTAGTAATGAAGATGGTTTAACGGGTTTATACAACAGACGATTCTTGAACCAAGAGTTTAAACGGGAATTTCGTCGTTGCCGCAGAAACGGTACGAATTTGACGCTAATGATGCTTGATATTGATCATTTCAAGGCGCTCAATGACAGTTACGGTCACTTATTAGGCGATCAGATTCTGATTGACCTGTCCAATTTGTTGAAACGTAATTTGCGTCGGGCAAGCGACACCCTTTACCGCTATGGCGGCGAAGAATTTACCCTGTTACTCCCAGATACTGATGAAGTAGGTGCACGAGATTTGGCAGTTAGCCTTGCCAAGAAGGTTCGAGAACATGCTTTTGATACCGATCATGGTCCTATGCACATTACCGTGAGTATTGGAGTTGCGGTTGCTAGCCCTGACGTCTATGATCAGCCCACGCAATTATTAGCCACCGCAGATGAGGCCTTGTACCGCGCCAAAGCCGCGGGTCGTGACCAGATTCGGGTTATTGCTGAGCGCGAACGCTCAGTGTCAAGTTCATAGCTTTAGCGAAGGACAATCTATGCAGCATGTCAGCCACTTTCCTTTTCGCCGTATGCGTCGCTTACGGCGCCACGATTTCAGCCGTCGCATGGTGGCTGAGCATCAACTTAGCGCCGCTGACTTAATTTATCCGGTGTTTGTTTTACCCGGTGAACAAGCGCGCGAAAAAGTTGCCTCCATGCCGGGCGTGGAACGACTATCCATTGATTTGCTGGTTGCTGAGTGCCAAGAAATTGCGGCTCTTGGTATTCCGGCTGTCGCGCTATTTCCAGTAACTCCAGCTTCAGATAAGTCTTTAACAGCTGACGCTGCGTGGGACGACAATGGGCTAGCGCAGTGCGCTGTGCGTGCGATTAAGGCTGCGGTGCCGCAGCTGGGTGTCATTACTGACGTGGCACTTGACCCATTTACCACCCACGGACAAGACGGAATCATTGACGATAACGGCTATGTGCAAAACGATATTACAACCGAAGCTCTAGTGCGCCAGGCTTTGTCGCATGCGCGCGCGGGTGCCGATGTTGTTGCGCCATCAGATATGATGGACGGGCGCATTGGAGCGATTCGCGAAGCGCTTGAAGAACATGGTTTTATTCATGTGCAAATTATGGCCTATTCCGCGAAATATGCATCGGCCTTTTATGGGCCATTTCGCGACGCGGTCGGCTCAGCGGGTAACCTAAAAGGTGGCGACAAAAAAACGTACCAAATGGACCCGGCCAATACCGATGAAGCGTTGCACGAAGTAGCACTCGATATTGAAGAGGGCGCCGATATGGTCATGGTGAAACCGGGCATGCCGTATTTAGATATTGTACGACGCGTAAAAGATACCTTTAAAGTACCAACGTTTGCTTATCAGGTAAGTGGCGAGTACGCGATGATGCAGGCCGCTATAGCGAATGGATGGTTGAGTGAAGCGGTTATCATGGAGTCATTGTTAGGCTTTAAACGCGCTGGCGCTGACGGCATTTTGACGTATTTTGCCAAATATGCGGCGCAACAATTGCGCAATAGCTAGCATCTGCGAATGTGGTCTAGAAGTTCGGGCGGGTCAGCATATTTATGAGTAGGCCCTCCCGAAGCGCGCCTTCGGCAATTTTTACATGCTGAATGTTCAAATGTTCCACTAATGCGATCAAGATACACAACCCACCAACAAACACGGCTTGCCGATCACGCCGAATTCCAAGTTGCCCGAGTTTCTTCACATGCCCAAGTGAAATAGCGCGCGCTAATACGTCGCGCAACCACGTTTCACTCATAGGTAACTGCTCATAACGGGCATTCATGTCATGTAGCGCACGAAAGGTTCCAGAAGCGCCGCTAACGTGTTGCCAGCCGGCTTGCACAAACTGCTTGGCGTGCGGACGAATAAGCGCTCCTGCGGCTGCTATGGCTTGTTCACAGGCATCACGGCTAATAACTTTGGCTGGAAAAAAGCGGTTTTGCCATGTTACGCAGCCCATATCGAGGCTAACAAGGTGTTGAGGTTGCGTGCCTTTACCAACAATAACTTCGGTGCTTGCGCCACCGATATCTAGCACCAGAACGGCTTTGTCGCTGTTGATCAGGTGTTGGGTCGCGCCCTGATAAATCAGTTCAGCTTCACATTCGCCACTGATGATATCAATTGCATGCCCGAGCGCTTGCTCGAAACGGGGTAATATTTGTGCGTGATTGGTTGCCTTGCGTAACGTGGCAGTAGCCACACAGCGCACACGTTCAGCGGAGATATTCTTAAGTTTGTCGGCGAAGCCTTTAAGGCATTCAATACCGCGTTGAATGGCAGCTTCACTCACTTCTAAATGTGTGTTGAAACCGTCGGCCAACCGCACCTTTTGCCGATGCCGGCTCAAAATGCGGTAACCGCCGTCACGCTTCACCGTAGCAATAATCAAATGGAAGCTATTTGAGCCCAAATCGATTGCGGCGAAGCGTGCGTCCTGCGTCATGTCGTTTCGTTACCTTGACGGCTTACGACCACCACCGCCACTGCGCCGTTGCTGATTGCCACCACTACTTCGGCGGCCACCACGTGGCGAGCGTCGCTGACTTGGACGAGGGGTTTTAAGGTCACTGAGAAGGGCCGTCGGGTCGTATTTCGTTACCGGAATACTGTGCCCAATGTACTCTTCAATGGCTGGCAAGTTGTAAACATACTCCTCACAAGCAAGGTTCACGGCTTTACCGCTAGCCCCGGCGCGACCTGTACGACCAATGCGATGCACGTAGTCTTCAAAATCGTCTGGTAAGTCGTAGTTGTATACGTGGCTCACTTCAGGAATGTGCAAACCGCGCGCAGCAACATCGGTCGCAACTAAAAAGTCGAGGGAACCGTCTGTGAACTCTTCAAGAATTTTTAAACGTTTACGTTGCGGTACATCGCCAGTCAATAAACCAACGCGATGCCCATCAGCTTCCAGCCAATTGTAGAGTTTTTCGCACACATGCTTGGTGTTGGCGAAAATAATGGCTTTTTCTGGCCAGTCTTCTTCGATTAACGTAAGCAGCAGCTTAATTTTATCTTGTTTTGACGGGTAGAATAATTCTTCGGTAATACGCTCACCGGTTTTGCGAAGTGGCTCGACTTCAACTTTTGTTGGTGAGTTCATATGGTCATACGCGAGTTCTTGAACGCGTTGTGATAACGTGGCTGAGAACAGCATGCTTTGGCGATCACCTGGGGGTGGCATTTTATTAAACATGTAGCGAATGTCTTTAATAAAGCCTAAGTCGAACATGCGGTCGGCTTCATCGAGCACCACGGTTTGGATTTTATCAAGCTGATAAATACCCTGCTTGTAGTAATCAATGAGTCGTCCGGTTGTTCCAATTAAGATATCTACACCGGCTTCAAGTTTTTGCCGTTGAGATTCATAACCTTCGCCCCCATACACAATACCAAGCTCCATGTCGCAGTGCTTAGCAAGCAATTCGGCATCGTTGGCTATTTGTATGGCAAGTTCTCGCGTCGGCGCCATAATAATGGCACGCGGGTAACGTTTATCACCGACACGCGGGTTTTTCAGCAACGTTGTAAACGTTGCTATTAAAAACGCCATCGTTTTACCAGTACCGGTTTGGGCCTGGCCAGCAACGTCTTTTCCGATTAATGCAATCGGTAAGCTCAATGCTTGTATCGGTGTACAATATTCAAATCCGGCACTTTCCAGTGCGGACAATACCTGCGGGTGCAGGTCGAGATCGGCGAAGCGTGTCTCTGTTAAGTGTGTTTTACTCATGGCGTAAGCATATCAGTTTGCGCTAACATTCAAAAACAGAAATAATAGGGTTTTATTATTTCACGCGAATTCAGCAGCGGAGATTATCATGAGTGACAAAATTGTTCAGCTAAGTGATGAAAGTTTTGAGAGCGATGTTCTTAATTCTGACAAGCCAGTATTAGTAGATTTTTGGGCCGAGTGGTGTGGGCCTTGCAAAATGATCGCGCCAATCTTGGACGACATTGCAAATGAATACGGCGACCGCATCACTGTTGGCAAACTGAACGTTGACCACAACAACCAAACCCCACCGAAGTACAACATTCGCGGTATTCCAACCTTGTTGTTGTTTAAAAACGGTGAAGTTGCAGGCACCAAAGTAGGCGCTTTGTCAAAAGCACAACTAGCTGAGTTTATTGAACAAAACATCTAAAAACTAAGCAGTTGCAGCGGGTTGTTGGGGATTGATCCACAACAACCTTTGCTGTGCTTTCACACAATTAATGCTGAAAAACTGGACGTTTTTCAATTTAAGTGTTACTTTTCTCTGCAGAACTTTTCTTCAGGATGCCAGCCTTCCGGCGCCCGTGCAGTCAAATCCCGAACTGATTTAACTTAAAAAACTTTAACTATTTCCATTGGCCAAAAAAGTCATAACCCCCCTATGAATCTAACAGAATTAAAAAACAAACCTGTCAACGAGCTGGTTCAGCTTGCCGAGACAATGGGCCTCGAGTCCATGGCGCGCATGCGCAAACAAGACATTATCTTCGCCATCTTAAAAGCACATGCTAAAAGTGGTGAGGACATATATGGCGATGGCGCCTTAGAGATTTTGCAAGATGGCTTCGGCTTTTTGCGCTCGGCCGACTCGTCCTATTTGGCTGGGCCCGACGATATCTATGTATCGCCGAGCCAAATTCGCCGGTTTAACTTACGCACCGGCGACACGGTTTCAGGGAAAATTCGACCGCCGAAGGAAGGCGAGCGTTATTTTGCCCTCCTGAAGATCCGCGAAGTTAACTTTGACAAGCCTGAAAACTCCCGCAATAAAATCTTATTCGAAAACTTAACCCCACTGCACGCCAATGAGCGTTTGCGGATGGAGCGTGGTAACGGTTCCACCGAAGATATTACCGCACGCGTGCTGGATTTAGCGTCGCCGATTGGTAAAGGTCAGCGCGGTCTTATCGTGGCACCACCGAAAGCGGGTAAAACCTTGTTACTGCAGAATATTGCTCAGTCAATAGCTGCTAATCACCCGGATTGCGTGTTAATGGTTCTTCTTATTGACGAACGCCCGGAAGAAGTTACTGATATGCATCGCTTGGTGAAAGGTGAAGTTGTGGCTTCAACCTTTGATGAGCCAGCAAGCCGCCACGTTCAAGTTGCCGAAATGGTGATTGAGAAGGCGAAACGCTTAGTTGAACACAAGAAAGATGTGGTTATCTTACTCGACTCGATAACGCGTCTTGCGCGCGCATACAACACCGTTATTCCAAGTTCAGGCAAAGTACTGACCGGTGGTGTTGACGCCAACGCATTGCACAAGCCGAAACGTTTCTTTGGTGCTGCACGTAATGTTGAAGAAGGTGGTAGCTTAACCATCATCGCAACAGCGCTTATTGATACCGGCTCAAAAATGGATGAAGTCATTTACGAAGAGTTTAAGGGCACCGGCAACATGGAATTGCACCTAAACCGTAAAATTGCTGAGAAGCGTGTATTCCCAGCTATCGACTTCAACCGCTCTGGAACACGTCGCGAAGAACTTCTTACCAGCCCAGAAGAACTTCAGAAAATGTGGATTTTGCGCAAAATCGTTCACCCAATGGGCGAAACCGAAGCGATGGAATTCCTCATCGACAAGCTTCAGATGACCAAAACCAACGACGAATTCTTTGAGGCGATGAAACGCCAAAAGAGCTAAGTTAAGTAGCGGCCTTACTTTTTCTTAAAAGTAAGGTCGCAATCTCTTCGTTTTACCCCTGCTTAAATTGTTAATTTACTTGCGCCTTTAACCTTTTATCGTTATTACTTGTTGATAAAACATTAAATCGATAAAAAGGATTTGTTGAGATGGCGCGCATAAATCGTTTATTCATTCCATCCGTTTTAGCACTGGCTTTATTGGGCTGTGGTGACGGAGAAGTGTTCCAAAGTGGTCAGCCGCCTGGGGGAGATCCCAACGGCGGTGATGGTGACGGAGGCGGTTCAACAACTACGCCAGTAGCGACTTCGCAAAGTGTTTCAGTTACTGAATTAACGCCCAATGATGCGGTTCAAGCCGAAATTATTGTCACACTATCTGAGGTGCCCGAATCAACCGTGTCGCTGAGTTACGCTACGGAAAATGGCACAGCCCTCGCGGCGGAGCATTACCGTTCCACTTCTGGCTCACTTGAATTTTCAAGTGGGCAAACTTCAAAGTCATTTTCAATCCCGATAATTTCAAATAACTACTACGGCAGTGATAAGTCGTTTACGGTGAATTTTTCCGGAGCGGATGGTGTTGAATTGGGTGCTTCATCCATTGAAGTGACAATTGTAAACGATGACCCGATTCCTTCTGTGCAATTTAGCCAAGCTCAATTTAAAACGTCAGAGCAAGCCGGTGAAGTGGAGGTGTTAGCCCGTTTAAGTCGAGCCTCAGAAACGCCTGTGAGTTTTAATATTGGGTTAGCCGGTACGGCAACGCGTGATAGCGACTACACGTTTGCCGACCAAGCATTCTCCATTCCAGCTTTCGCAACGCAAATCGAGATACCACTAACCATGCTCGCGGACGATTTAAAGGAAGGTGGTGAAACTATTATTCTTAGTTTAAATAATGCCGATGGGGCTGCTATCAACGCCGCCCGAAGTACGCTTACCGTAATGATTTCTGGTGACGCAGTACTGGCAGATACTGGCTATGTCACTTATTACAATGCTGGCAATTATAATGCCGCAACCCCTGCTGCAGGATATGACTATCAGGATGCTGATTATGGTCGTGACACCGGTGCGGAGGGGAGTTTCGATGATGATGGCCAAGGCAACTTAAACTTCACCAAATTGGACTTTAATGGCAATGCGTTGCCGCGCAATGCCGTTGAATTTGAGTGTGTACGGGATAACCTGTCCGGAACCGTTTTTGCGGTGTGGGGAAGCCCAGACTACATTCGTACTTGGAATGATCCTGCGAATTTGTACCGTTGGTATAATTCCGATTCGGCCAATAATGCAACCAATCCTGGCACAGCAAGCCCATATGAGCTGGAATTAAATGTTGATGAAACTTATTGGAATGCACCGACGTGTGCGTTTCCGAATATTGAGGGTGGGCCTATCGACTATTCAGCAGGCTGTACCAGCGAGAATTATCTAACTTATCTTAATGTAATGGGCTACTGCGGCTTTAGTGATTGGCGTTTACCTACGGTGAACGAGGTTCAGAGCAGTTCAATGTTTGGACAGATACTGTCCTATGATGCGAATTACTTCCCCGATGTTGCGCAGTTTAATTCAACCAAAATCATGACGTCTTCACCAGCAGCTGATAACGCTGGGGCAGCGTGGTGCTGGGATATAGAAAATTCGCGACGCATGTTATGTAATAAAAACGACTACATCAGTATTCGTGCCGCACGTAACCCCGCTGTTAGTGATTAATCAAGGAGGATATTTATGAAAAAATTAACTTACTTATCGCTAATAGCTTGTGTGGTTGGCTTTCAAGGCGTGGCAGAAGCTTCGTGTAAATACGAGTCGATTAAACCAAACACTGCACCTGATCAGTTCTATGATAATCGCGACGGCACCGTGCTTGATGTACGTACGGGTTTAACGTGGTCATTGTGTTTGTATGGACAAACGTATGACGCAAGCAATAATAGTTGCACTGGCGCACCGACCGCGGTAACAGACTGGAGTGTTGCGCTAAACGCACAAGATGACTTTAGCCATGGTGGCGTAACAGATTGGCGCCTACCGAACATAAAAGAGCTGGCGACTTTGGTTGAATATGCGTGTTTTGACCCAGCCATTCGCACTGAAGTATTTCCTGAAACTCCAAGCGCACCATTTTGGACGAACACACCAGATGCTGAAGGTGTTGACCCAGCGCCACTTGCGATAGGCCGTTATATTGACTTCTATGATGGTGGTGAATTCAATGATAACCCAGCCGTTTCGCGTTTCATCCGGTTTGTACGCACGGCTGGATAACTTATTCTTCTCGTTTTAGGGCAAGTTCGGATAATAGGGCAAAGTGATCAGAGCCAAACGGCGGTAGCCGTTTGAGCTCAACCAGCATGAAATGGTCGCTATGGAATACATGGTCGAGAGGCCATCGCATAATCGGAATTTTTGCGTGAAAGGTATTGTAGATGCCACGGCCCATACGCGGATCGAGTAACTGGCTTTCTTGCAAAAACGCCCGCGTGGATTTCGACCACGCAACATCGTTGAGGTCACCGGTGACAATAACGGGCCCTTGTTCGTTGCGAGCGCGTTTAGCCACGAGCATGAGTTCATTGTCACGTTGTTTTGATTTTTCATTTTCAGTTGGGCTTGGCGGCGCAGGATGCACACAATGCATACGAATGGTGCGTGTTGGCAGCTGTAAGTCAAAATGCATAGAAGGAACACCTTCTTGCACAAGTTCAGTAACTTCAAGGTTGGTAACGGGCCATTTCGAATAGACCATCATTCCGTATAAGTTGTTTTGCGGTCGGCGCACAACATTCGGCAAGTCGTCCTCAATGTCGCGAAATTGATCTTCCCACCACTCGTCAGTTTCAACGGCTACAATGACATCCGGACGGTTGTTATTAATAATCTGTGTAAGTGCTACACCGTGGCGATTGTGCTCCAATACATTAACGGTCAATAAACGAATGTGTTCGTCCACTTTCTTTTCGTCCCGCTTACGTTTGTAACGTTTCACGGTGCGTGCAGCAAAGGGTGTGTAGGGGAAAATCCACCAGAACTGCCAGGCGCCACATAACAGTTGAATACTCACCAATAACCAAGTGCTGTAGGCGTCGGCGGGCAGGAAAAATGCACTAGTAATCAATAAGATTAAGGCGACAGCACTTTGTTGCAAACGGGGAAAGTCCCACACCCGCACCCACCATACGGTGCGATTTGAGCGGGGTAATAGGCTCGTCAGAGCTAATAATCCAGTAACAGCAGCTATGATCCAAAACGCCAGCATGGCGATATCCCTATATGTTCATCGAGTCAGCGCTGAAAACTATATCAAAAACATTTATACTGCGCGCTTACTTATTGGTAATTGATTAATCAAAGCGAGAGCCAGCGTGAAATATCAAGACTTACGCGATTTCATTCAATTGTTAGAAAAGCGCGGTGAATTAAAGCGCATTCAACAAGAAATCGATCCTTACCTTGAAATGACTGAAATTGCTGACCGCACGCTAAAGGCTGGTGGGCCAGCGCTGTTGTTCGAAAATGTTAAAGGACATGATATTCCGGTATTGGCCAACTTATTTGGCACGCCCGACCGTGTCGCTTTGGGTATGGGGCAAGAGTCGGTTGAGGCTTTACGTGATGTAGGTAAGTTGCTGGCGTTTCTGAAAGAGCCAGAACCGCCGAAAGGCTTTCGCGATGCCTTGAATTTATTACCGATGTATAAAAAAGTTTTAAGCATGTCGCCCAAGCAATTAAAAAAGGCGCCATGTCAGTCGATAGTGTTTACTGGCGACGATGTTGATCTCACTAAGCTCCCTATTCAGCATTGCTGGCCGGGTGACGTAGCGCCGTTGATAACGTGGGGACTTACCGTTACCCGTGGGCCGCATAAAGAGCGTCAAAACCTCGGTATATACCGGCAACAGCTACTGGGCAAGAACAAGGTAATCATGCGTTGGCTATCGCATCGTGGTGGCGCGCTTGATTTCCAAGAGTGGCAACGCGAACATCCAGGTGAGAATTTCCCGGTGGCCGTTGCACTGGGTGCTGACCCAGCAACTATCTTAGGCGCGGTAACGCCAGTACCAGATACCTTGTCTGAATATGCGTTTGCGGGCTTGTTACGTGACGGTAAAACGGAAGTGGCCAAGTGTCTGAGCAATGACTTACAAGTACCGGCGCATGCTGAAATTATTCTTGAGGGCTATATCGCCCCAGGCGAGACCGCTCCGGAAGGCCCTTATGGTGACCACACAGGTTACTACAACGAGGTTGATGCGTTTCCGGTATTCACCGTGACACACATGACCATGCGCGATAAGCCGATTTACCATAGTACCTACACTGGCAGGCCACCCGATGAACCGGCCATCTTGGGAGTCGCGCTCAACGAAGTATTTGTGCCCTTGTTGCAAAAGCAATTCCCTGAAATCGTTGATTTTTACTTGCCGCCGGAAGGTTGCTCGTATCGGGTTGCTGTGGTGACCATGAAGAAGCAATATGCGGGGCACGCAAAACGCGTCATGATGGGCGTTTGGAGCTTCTTGCGCCAGTTTATGTACACCAAATTTGTGATTGTTTGTGATGACGATGTGAACGCTCGCGATTGGAAGGATGTTATTTGGGCCATGACTACCCGTATGGATCCGGCCCGTGATACGGTTCTGATAGAGAATACACCAATCGATTATCTGGACTTTGCATCACCGGTTTCTGGTTTAGGATCGAAAATGGGTATGGATGCAACCAATAAGTGGCCCGGCGAAACTGATCGGGAGTGGGGCGTTCCGATTGTGATGGATCCCAAGGTCAAGCAACGTGTCGACGAGATTTGGGATAGCTTGAACATTCTCTAATTGCACACCAATGAGTTAATTTAAGGATTATTTGTTGTTATGAAAGAGCTGCTGTGCCGTGTTGCTGCTATTGAAAATTTAACGCCATCGGTGTTTCGTGTTTTGCTGACTTTGCCAGAGCCGATTGAGTTTTTGGCCGGCCAGTATGCGCAGGTCATTATGGGCGAACGTGATAAGCGTCCGTTTTCAATTGCATCCTGCCCGTCGAAAACGGAGCAACTTGAGTTACACATTGGCGCAACAGCTGACAACCGTTATGCGATGGAAGTACTTGATAAAATGCGCGCTACTGGCGAGGTGCGTATTGAGGTACCTTTAGGAAATGCATGGTATCGCGAGGATAGTGAGCGCCCACTAATATTAATTGCCGGTGGCACAGGCTTTTCCTATACATGGTCTATTTTGCAGGCGCATTTGCGCAGCAACTCGACGCGGCCTATAACCTTATATTGGGGTGGCCGTAAACCAGAAGACTTGTATCTTGATACGCAGTTAAAAAAGTTATCTGACCAACATGCGAACATGCATTACTGCCCAGTTGTAGAGCAAGCACCTGAAACGTGGCATGGCGCTCAAGGATTAGTGCATAACGCAGTTATGGCTGAACAGTCAGATCTGAATGAAGCAGATATTTATGTAGCGGGGCGGTTTGAAATGGTGCGTGTTATTCGCGATGCATTTCATGCACAAGGTTTACCGCTTTCACAACTTTACGGCGATGCACTGGCGTTTATCTAAACAGTTCTGTTATACTCGCCGCGCAATTTTTACCAAGGGGTGCCACAGCGACATCGAATATGATGCCCAGATGGCTGAGATGCAATTTGCAAACCCTTTGCACCTGATCCGGTTAATACTGGCGTAGGGATGGTAGCAATCATACTCCATTTTAAAACCTGCCCGACCGGATTATTTCTGACCCTGTGTTTGAGGAAATGATCCATGATTTCAACTGTTGTAAGTTTAGTAGCGCTAGCCGCAATCTCTCCCGATGAGCCCATTGAACGTATTGCTGTTCAAGGTCAGTACCGCTCGCTTTATGTGAATGAAGCACCCACCAGCGTGTCCGTATTAACGGCCGATGTAATGGGGCAACGCCACGGCACACACATGGAAGACGTGCTCAATGTTATTCCCAATTTAAACTTTTCGAGCGGCAGTTCGCGCGCACGTTTTATGCAAATTCGTGGCATCGGTGAGCGCAGTCAGTTTGTTGACCCAATTAATCCATCGGTGGGTATTTTAATCGATGGCATCAATTACAGTGGCCTAGGCCAAGCCGCACAGTTATTCGATATTAGCCAAGTGGAAGTGTATCGCGGGCCACAAAGTGGTCGCTTTGGTGCTGACGGTATGGCGGGTATGTTGGTGCTTGAAAGCACACAACCTAACACCGATTTCGATGGCTTTTGGCAACTGGGGGCTGCAAATTATGGCGCTCTGGAAGGTGGTTTCGCCGCAGGTGGTGAGGTTGCTCAGTTTGGTCGAGTGCGACTTAGTGTGTATCAACAGCGTGATGATGGCTTCACTGACAATATTTATCTAAATCGTGATGACACACAAGCACGCTCAGAACGTATAGCACGTTTAAATGTGTGGACAGAGCTAAGTGCTGACTGGCAGCTGCGTAGTACCTTGCATGCCTACCGCCAAAACAATGGCTACGACGCATTTTCGTTAGACAATACCCGTGAAACCTATTCAGATGAGCCGGGTGAGGATGATGTAAGCCTGCAAGCTGCGCGCTTTGAATTAACATACAGCGGCGCGGATACTCACCAGACGAGCGTTAGTTACAGTGCTCTTAGTGCAGATACGCTCTACAGTTATGACGAGGATTGGAGTTATGTTGGCATTGCGCCCGGCTGGGAATACTCTTCAACTGACGCCTATTGGCGCGACCGCCTTGATCACACGTTGGATATACGGTGGTTAAGTAACACGCCGTTTGATTTGTTTGGGTTACCAACCGACTGGGTTGTTGGCTGGTACCACTTGCAGCGTGACGAAACTCTTGAGCGCGAATTTATGAATTGGGATTTAGGTGCGGAAGATCGTTTTGTTAGCGATTATGACAGTATGCGTAATGCCTTGTATGGCGAACTAACGCACTATTTTAATCCGCGCTGGAAGCTGACCACGGGCTTGCGTTTAGAGCGCTATCGTAACGAATATAGCGATACCAACGCCGTAAACGCGCAGCCACGAAATACCATGGCAGGTGGCCGGGTCAGTGTGAGTTACACCCCTGAAGTAGGCCAGCTATGGTATGTCACGTGGTCACAAGGCTATAAAACAGGCGGTGTAAATGGCGACGCACTCGGAAAAGTAACGGACAACCCCGAACTTGAAACCTTTTTATTGCAGCGCGCCACGTTCGCACCAGAATATTTAGAAAGTTTTGAAGTGGGCTATAAATTTATCAATAGCGACGACACGCTGTCGCTAAACTTGGCGGCATTTAATCAAAATCGAGATCAAGTGCAGTTGAAAAGCTGGGTAAATCGCGCCCAAACGTTTGTGGGGTATATCGAAAATGCTGCGGCAGGGACAACGCGGGGCATTGAGGCTGAGTTGAATATGCAAATTCAGCCGTCGTTATGGTGGTTTGCCAACGTTGGTTTGCTCGATAGTGAAATTCGTGGTTTTATCACCGAAGACGGGATTGATATGACCGGGCGTGAGCAAGCGCAGGCACCAAGCTATCAAGTCAATACTGGGTTAAATTGGCAGATCACAGATAGTTTGAAGGCAAGTATTCAGGTGGATGCCAAAGACAGCTTTTACTTTTCGGATTCTCACAACAGCCAAAGTGATAAGTTAACTCTGCTGCATGCAAACTTGAACTGGCAGATTGATGCGTGGCGTATCACGTTATGGGGGCGCAATTTAGCCGATGAAGATTACGCAACCCGTGGGTTTTATTTTGGTAATGACCCACGCGATGGGTATGAGCCGACCACCTATGTACAATGGGGCGAGCCACGCCGATTCGGCATCACCTTTGATTACAGTATGTAATAGGGCATTTTAAATGGAAGTTACCGCTATTGTATTTGCACTTATTTACCTGTGGTTGGCTGCGCGCCAATCGCTGTGGTGCTGGCTTGCAGGTGCAATCAGTTGTGCAATCTATACGTACTTAATGTTTGGTGTGCAGCTCTATATGGAAGCAGGGCTGCAGGCTATTTACGTTGTTCTGGCCGTATATGGCTGGTGGCAATGGCGGTACGGTGTGGCGCAGGCACCAGCCAGTGAGCAAATGGAATATTCGTGGTATTGGCATGGCGCTGCGATTATAGTGCTAGCATTAATTGCTAGCCTTTGTGCGTGGTTGCTAACCCTCTATACAGACGCTGATCAAGTTTGGTTGGACAGTTTTACAACCGTGTATAGTTTGTTTGCAACCTGGTTATTGACCCGAAAATTATTTTCTAACTGGCTCTATTGGTTAGTTATTGATAGCGTATATATATACTTGTATGCCATTAAAGGGTTTGAAAAAACCAGCGGGCTTTTTGCCATTTATGTATTGTTGATAGTATACGCCATGTGGAATTGGCGGCGGAGTCAAAAGGATTTATGCAGCAGCACTGGTTAACGAATTTACCAATACACGGTGTGATGAACACGGAGCCTTTGCTGCGTGGTGTCGCCAATGATGTGTATAAAATAACGGCAACCAACGGTACGTATGTACTAAAGCATTTCCGCTTTGATCACCCCTACGGTTTAGATCGTGATCAAGAAGTGGCTGTGCAGCAAAAGTTAGCCGAGCATGGAGTGGCACCGGAAGTGCTTCATTATGACCCGGTGCAAGGTTTAATGCTGCAAGCATTCATTGATACCCCTGATTTGTCCCATGACAAAAAATCGCTTGGCACTAAAATTCAGCGTTTAGGTGAAATCAGTGCGCATATTCATCGTTTGCAAGTGGAAGTGCCCGTTTGGTCTTTGCGAACCCGTGTGCAGCGTTATTGCGACAATCTTGCACAGTTTGAACCTGACCGTGCGCGTCAGTTTGAGAAGCGCCTGCAGCAACAGCGAAAGTTATTAGATAGCTTTGGGAACAATCCGGTTTTTTGCCATAACGATTTAGCTTTCCATCACGTGTTTTTAAGTAAGCCGGCCCTTGTTATTGACTGGGAATATGCTGGTTTAGGTGAGCGCTATTTTGATTTAGCAAACTGCATTCAGGTTAATCAGCTAGAACGCACTGAGCAGCGTGCATTTATCAATGCTTACGAAGGTGCTTCTGGGGAGCGAATCAATACCGCCGTATTGCAGAACTGGCTCGAGCTGTCCAACACCATCAGCCAGCTCTGGTATGAATTGCATCATCACTTGCAGCACAATCACTAGTCGGGTTTAACAAACAAGGAGACTTCATGTCCAAGCTAACCGATCGTATGTACGGCTATTTAGCTGAGGATGAGGATGCTCGAGTTTGTAAGGATATTCCTGAGAGTGCCTGTAATGACCAGCCCCAAGCATTTCTGGCACACCTGTGGTCATTAACGTTAACGAAGCTTGGTGACTCGCTGGTTAGTGCACGCTTGGTATTGCCATGGATGCTTACCGCGCTTGGTGCCCCGAGTATTTTTATTAGTGCCTTAGTTCCGTTGCGTGAATCGCTCGCTTTATTGCCCCAGCTATTTATTGCGCAACAAATGCGCCAAACACCGGTGCGTAAATGGTTCTGGGTGGTGGGTAGTATCGGCCAAGCCTTGGCTTTGGTCGGTATGGTTGTCGCTATCTTAATAACCCAAGGGGTATTGCTCGGCTGGGCGGTTGTGATTCTTCTCGCGCTGTTTAGTTTGTCGCGTGGGGTGTGCTCGGTTGCTATTAAAGACGTACAAGGCAAAACTATTTCCAAGACCCGTCGGGGAAGGCTGTCTGGTCTGGCGGCATCGATTGCAGGTTCACTATCGTTAGTAACCGCGCTGGTGATTATTTTCGCCCCCGAAGTAACGAACACAGAACGCGATGGTGAAGCCTGGGTATTCATGGTGCTACTGAGCTTTGCGGCTGCATTGTGGCTAATTGCGGCACTTATTTATGCTCGTGTACCGGAGGTGCCAGGAGCAACCGAAGGTGGCGGCAATGCTCTGGTTGAGGCACTAAAGTCAATTCGCCTGCTATGGACCGATAAGAATTTTGGTCAATTTGTACTTACGCGCGCACTGTTGGTCGCCTCGGCATTTGCGATACCCTATATTGTGGTCATGATTCAGCGCAGTGGCGATGGCAGTTTAACCGGGCTCGGTGGGCTGATGTTGGCGAGCGGTTTAGCCGGTATGCTAGCTGGCCGATTCTGGGGGCGTTGGTCTGATAGTGCCAGCCACCACGTCATGGCAGCAGCCGCATGCTTAGCGACATTAATTATGGCGGTTGCCTTAGCGCTCTATATTTGGAAACCGGACTATTTGGCGCAGCAAGGGTTGGCTGGCGCTCTGATTTTTATGGCCGCCGTTGCACATCATGGCGCACGGGTAGGTCGTAAAACGTATCTGATTGATATGGCCACACAGGAAACCAGAGCACAATTCACGGCGGTTTCAAATACTGTCATTGGTGTGGTGTTATTGCTCGGTATTTTACTGGGGGTATTGGAAACTTACGCCGGTGTCGAAGCTGTTGTAGGTTTACTGATTGTGTTAGGCGCTATTGCAGCAGTTCGAGCGCTGCGCTTGCCCAATGTTCAGCACGACTAGCTCAGCAAGAATAAATGAAAAAGGCGAGTCACTTTGGCTCGCCTTTTTCAGATTAACTTCTTAGGGTATCGTTCGGTCGATTATTTACCCCGAATTACACCATACAAGCCAACGATAACAGCCACTGCGCCACCAATTAAGTACCACATTGCTTCGTCAGTTGTTTCGCCGGTGACAGCCTGAGACGCTTCAGAAGCCATAGAATTATATGCTTCCCAGCCGAAATATAACAAAATGACACCGACCACCAGTAGAACGATTCCAATGACTTTGTTCATAGTATTTTTCCTTTTTATTTTCATGGATTAAGTTACTACTTAATCAGCATAGCAAACTTCCTGCAATTTGCGAAAAGCATAAAAAAACCGCGCCGAATGGGGCGCGGTTTTCAATGAGCTCGTAGCAGTGATTAACCAAGGTACGAGGTTAGCATCCAAGCAGTTTTTTCTTGCTCTTTAATGTAATCGCTCATCAACGAGGATGTACCTTCATCATTCGATTCACCAGCAAGTTCAAGAATTTCACGTTGTAGACGAATCACGATTCGATAACTGTCGAGAATTTCACGAACACAGGCTTTACCGTCATGAATGTCTTTTGCTTCTTGAATCTCACTTGCCTTAATGTAAGTGGAATAAGCATGAAGAGGACGTTGCCCCAGCGTTAATATACGCTCGGCGATTTCGTCGACCTTTAATAACAAGTCATTGTAGGTTTCTTCAAACTTAGCATGCAATTCAAAGAACTCTTGGCCTTTGATATTCCAGTGGAAGCCGCGCGTGTTCATGTAAAACACTTGGTAGTTGGCCAATAGCTGATTTAAGCGTTCTGCCAATTGCTCAGCATGATGTTGGTCCATACCAATCACGTTTAACTGTTGCATGTTTAACTCCTTGTTTGGATTTGATTTCTAACTTGTACTTGAGGTTCAGTATAGACCAATTCAAGTAATAAGTAGCAATGATTAAACCCGATTAAGCTCATCGACTTTGCCATCACGGATATGCGCTTCGCCGCGTTTCTTTGCCAATTGAATTTGCTTTTCACGTTCGGCAAAACGCTCTTTTTGCTCAGCAGTGGTTTTGTCATGACAGTGCGGACAACTCACACCTTTCACATAGTGTTCGGATTGCTTTTCGTCTTCCGTAATGGGCATACGGCAAGCATAGCACTGATCGTAATCACCTGGTTGCAGGCCGTGCCGGACAGTGACTCGCTGGTCAAATACGAAACAATCGCCGTTCCAGGTTGTGTCTTCTTCGGGAACTTCTTCTAAGTATTTAAGAATGCCGCCTTTTAGGTGGTAAACCTCGTCAAAACCGATTGATTTCAAGTAGGCTGTGGACTTTTCGCAGCGAATACCGCCGGTACAGAACATGGCAACCTTCTTGTGCTTATCCGGATCAAGGTGTTCTTTAACGTATTGCGGGAATTCTCGGAATGAGTCTGTTTTTGGGTTAATCGCACCTTCAAAGGTACCCACGGCAAATTCATAGTCATTGCGTGTATCAATGAGTAACACTTCCGGATCGCGAATCAGACTATTCCAGTCTTTCGCTTCAACGTAGGTGCCAACCACATTCTTCGGGTCAACCCAGTCGATACCCATGGTAACGATTTCTTTTTTAAGTTTTACCTTGGTGCGATAGAACGCTTGCTTGTCGCTCGGAGATTCTTTGTGTTCAATATCGGCAAACGCATCGCTGCTGCGAATAAAGCGCAGTACATTGTCGACCCCATCTCGGGTGCCGCAGATGGTACCGTTAATGCCTTCACGAGCTAACAGCAAAGTACCTTTAACTTCATTTTCAATCATGCAGTTATATAGCGGTTCGCGGAATGCTTCAAACGCATTAAACTCAACGAACTTATACATTGCAGCGCAAATATACATCAGTTATTTCCTTCTTTTGGCGAATCGGATCGCAAATCCGAGGTCAAAAATTGCGCACGAATTTTAGCATAACTTTATTCGTTGAGCAGCTTTTCCACGTGTGTTTGTAAGTCTTTTAAACCGTACTCTCGGCCAATTGCGAGCGCATCTTCGGTGTTGGCGTTGTGGTGCCATGCAGCGCGCAATGCCATCATGGCGCCAACGCGATTGCTGCTAGAACAATGCAAGAGTACGGTTTCGTTCGCGGTAAGTGCTAACAGACGATCAAATTCGGCAACATTGTCGCGGGTTAAGTCAGCACCACCAGCGACAGGAACACGATAATAATCCAGGTTGAGTTCTTGTGCCCAGATGGCTTCATCATCGTTACCCATATCCGCATCTGTAAGTAAATTAATCACAGCAGTAACGCCCTGCTCTTTGAGTTTTACCAGATCGCTTTTAGCGGGCTTACCTGAAGTAAAATGTTGTGCTGTTGGATGGTGGATATTGGGTACATCAGCAACATCCATGGGAATACGATTAACAGTTGGTTCCGCATCGCAGGCAGTGAGTGCAAGTGCCGTAAATACAATTAAAAATGAGTGTGATAACGCGCGCATGGATAACTCCTTGTTTGGTTTTCTAATGCAATGAATGTGCTTGTTACTATAGATAAAATTGAACAGTTCACAATATCACTATACAGCGCCCCAGATTGGTGTAATCCGCTGGTTTAAGCCGCGGTATTTCGTTAGGATGAGAACTAGACATGCAGAGGAACAGTCATGAGCGCGCTTACCCCAGGATTCATAGTTGCCCACAGCCATCGGTTACAGGACTTAACCGACCTTGTGGTGTCGATTAGCAAACAGTATCCGCTGGCGCCGCTGGCGACTGAGACCAATTTAGTGCAGTCCAATGGCATTGCGCAGTGGTTAAAACAACATCTTGCCGCTGGGTTGGGAATTGCGGCAATGGTTGATGTCACCTTGCCAGCACGTTTTCAATGGCAAGCATACCGCGCAGTGCTGGGCGATGATTTACCGCGCCACTCGCCGTTCGACAAAGACCGACTAACCTGGCGTATTTTGCGTGTATTACCCGCACATCTCAACGAACCGGAATTTGAGCCATTACGGCGCTACATGGCCGATGATACCGACCAACGTAAATGTTTTCAGTTAAGCGAACGGCTTGCAGATTTGTACGATCAGTATCAAATATATCGAGCCGATTGGTTAAGTGCTTGGGCCGAAGGCGATTTCAGCACAGCCCCGGATACGCAGCAGTGGCAGCCATTGTTATGGCGCTATTTGTTGGCGGATGTTGGCGACTCTCGTTGGAACAACCGTGCTTACTTGCATGAGCAATTCGTTGACCAATGCCAGCAAGTGACTGTTGCGACTCGACCCTCAAAGATTCCACAACGGGTGGTTGTATTCGGTATTTCAAGCTTACCCAAACAAACTTTAGAAGTTCTGCAGGCACTGAGTCGTTTTACGCAGGTGGTGCTCTGTGTGCATAACCCTTGCCAATATTATTGGGCGGATATTATTGATGGTCGGGATATCTACCAGCAGCACATGAAGTCGCGGCGCCGGAGTCGCCATCAGGCCGAGCTTAGTCCGGCTGATTTACATGCAAACAGTCATCCATTATTGGCATCATGGGGGAAACAGGGGCGCGACTATATTCGGTTACTTGATCAGTTTGATGAAACCGAACAGCTACGCGGCGAATTTCCAACCTTAAAGCTGGATATGTTCGAGCAAGAGCTACCGCCAGAGCCCACTGTGCTTGAAGCATTACGTTTTGATATCTTACAGCTCAATGCAACGGCAGATGCCAAGCAACAGTGGGCAGATATTCAACTGAACGATGAAGCGTTGCAGTTCCATAGTGCGCATAGTCCACAACGTGAAGTGGAAGTGTTGCATGATCAGTTGTTAGCGCAGTTTGCGCAAAATCCCGACTTAAAGCCGCGCGATGTGATGGTTATGGTGCCAGATATCGATCGTTATGCGCCGCACATCGAAGCCGTGTTCGGTCGGGTAGAACGCAGTGACCCAAGATACATTCCCTATAGCTTGGCTGACCAAGGTGCGCGCCATCAGCACCCGATGTTAATTGCATTGGAATACGTTCTCACGATAGGGCAACAGCGCGCCAATGCGAGCGAAGTTTTTGATCTATTACAAGTGAACGCGATTCAAAACCGCTTTGCTATGCAACCTTCCCAATTGGCAACACTGCAACATTGGATTGATGCGGCGGGTGTGCGCTGGGCACTTGATGAGCACCACCGGCGTCACTTGCAGTTACCAGAAACTCACCCCAACACCTGGCTTTTTGGCCTGCAGCGCATGGTGCTCGGGTACGCAACTGGGGACGTGGAGTCGTTAGATTCAGCCTGGCAAGAGATTGAGCCGTTAGTCGATGTCGGCGGGCTAGACGCCGATATTGTCGGTGCTCTGCAGCAATTTGTGCAAGTGTTAACTGATCATTTTGAACATGCAAGCCAAGCGTATACACCACAGCAATGGGCCACGTATCTGAACACACTTTTATCCCGGCTGTTTGCTCCTGAAATCGATGCCGACGTGGTATTAATGAATCGCTTGCAGCAGCGCCTGCAGCAGTGGTTGGAAGCAACGCAAAGTGCTCATCTTGATACCCCAATTTCATTAGCTGTAGTGCTAGAAAGCTGGCTGAGCAGCGTGGATGAACCAACACTGAATCAACGGTTTTTGGCGGGTAGCGTTAATTTCGCAACGTTGATGCCAATGCGTGCGATTCCATTCAAGTGTGTTTGTTTATTGGGAATGAATGACGGTGATTACCCGCGTACGCAAAAGCCCTTTGATTTTGACTTGATGGCGCACGACTATCGGCCCGGCGATCGTTCCCGCAGAGAAGATGACCGCTATTTATTTTTAGAAGCTATCCTGTCAGCGCAAGATTGCCTTTATATCAGTTGGCAAGGTCGCAATATTCGCGATAACAGCGAAAAGCCACCGTCGGTTTTGGTGAGTCAATTGCTGGAGCATATTCAACATACCTATGGCGCGCGCCGCAATGGTAAACCATGGGTGTTAGAGCACCGCTTGCAACCGTTTAACAATGCCTATTTTTCGGCTGCAAAACCGACATCTCAAGGGTTGTTTACCTATGCGGATGAATGGCATTTAGTGCATCATCAGGGTGCGGAAACGCCCGAGAGTGGTGCCGCGCTGCCGCTATGGATGCCTTCGCGTGCGCTGACGGTGAAGCAACTGGCCGATTTTATGAAGGAGCCAGCAAAATTATTTACTCAAGTGCGCTTCAACACCTACCTCAGTGATCGAACCATGAACTTGCGTGATGAAGAACGATTCGCACTTGATAACCTCGAGCGTTGGCAGCTACTGCAGCCAACCCTAGAGCAGGCAATACAAAGGTTGCGCGCGGGTCATGACGTAGGTGCTGCCGCTGCGACCATAGTAGCGATGTTAGAGCGTTTTCAGCGTGCTGGTGAAATACCTCCGGGGGCCGCTGGCGTTGCCATGAAGCAAGCGCTTTATGACGACACGACCGGTTTGTTGGAGCGTGCGGAAGAGCTATTCACAGACTATCCTGAAGCCGTGGATAGTGTGCAAATTCAGCGGAATTTCGAATCTGGGCTGATGGTAGAAGCAACGTTTTCGAACCTACAGCAAGGCGCAACAGGTGACTGGCTTTGGCTGCATGTTACGCCGTCTGTGGTAGTGGATAATAAAGTTAAAAGCTATAAACCTCGGCCTAAATATGCCGTGCAAATTTGGGTTGAACATTTATTACTAAATAGCCACCACGCCACCCACAGTAAAATTTTGGGGCGCGAGGGCGTGATAGCTTTTGCCGCAATGCCAAAAGCGGACGCTCAGTATCTTTTGGATAAACTCATGCACTATGTTGCTATTGGGTTGCAAGAGCCATTACCTATGGAGCTTGAAACCGCTTTCGCCGGCATCAAGGAAAACCATAAAGACTGGTCAACATCCTTCGACTTTGAGCAGGTAAATGCTGTTCACCCCAAAGCGCAAACGTTCTATGAAGAAAGCACACAGAATCATACCGCGCAGATACTACGTGCGGTGTATACCGCGCGGTATTTCCCTAGCTATCAGTGTTTAACACAAAGTGAACGCTTCAATGAGTTGGCGCAAGCGCTGTATCAGCCAATGATGCAAGCACTGTTGTCGAACTCAGTGGGTAACGAGGCGACTCAATGACAACAATTAATTCCCTGCAACCACTTACGTTTCCGCTGTACGACAGCCGTTTAATTGAGGCCAGCGCCGGTACCGGTAAAACCTATACCATTGCCGCTTTGTATTTACGTTTGGTGTTAGGGCACGGAACCAGCCGTTGTTACACCCCTGACGAAATTTTGGTGGTGACGTTTACCGACGCCGCAACTGAAGAACTGCGCAATCGTATCCGCGCGAACTTAAGTGAAGCGGCGGCTTTCTTCCGCGGTGACATTGACGCAAGCGATGAATTTTTGTGCCAGTTGAAAGCTGAATTTCCCGTCGCTGAGCATGCGCAACATGGTCGCGTTCTGGATTTGGCTGCACAAGCAATGGACGAAGCCGCGGTGCATACTATTCATGGTTGGTGTAACCGCATGCTACGTGAACACGCGTTTGCGAGTGGCAGCTTATTTACACAACAGTTAAATACCGACACCCAAGCGTTGTGGGAGCTCGTCAGTGAAGATTATTGGCGAACTTATGTGAGCCCATTAGCTGATCACGAATTACCTCATTATCGGTTAATAACCACAGAGTTCAGTGATCCCCAACGACTATTTCAAGCAGTACGTTCAATTTTGAATCAAGGGCAGTCAGCGACGTTGCCAGCGCCGACTGAACTGTTGCACCAACAGCTTGGCGCTGAGCAACAGGTGCGTGAGCAATTTTATCAGTACCCTTGGGCTCAATGGGCCGATGAATGTGAACATATGCTGCAAGAATTGCGGACGCAAAAACTGGTTAACGGTAATAAATTGCGGGCAGATTCTGTGCAGAAATGGTTTGCTCAGATACGGGATTGGGCGGTCACGATTTCTTCACCAGATGCGGATTTATTGCCGCCTTTAGATCCCGTTTCGGGCTGGCAGAAACTAACGGCTGACGATCTGCAGCACAATTCATTAAAGACCGATCTGCCCGCGCACCCATTATGGGATAAGCTCGCTGCCTTAAAAAGCGCCGTTGATGGGTTACCCAAGCCGCGCGCAGGTTTACTGCAACACGCCGCAAAGTGGATGCAACAACGTTTCGCTTTTATTCAACAGCAACGCGGCGAAATGGGCTTTGATGATATGTTGACGCGTTTGCGTTTTGCCCTGCATGGTGAGTTTGGGGATGCCTTAGCTGACACTGTTCGAAGCCAATTCCCGATTGCGATGGTGGATGAATTTCAAGACACGGACCCCGTGCAGTATGCAATTTTTGACAAGGTGTACAACATTGAAAGCACCTATCCCGATACCGGTATATTTTTAATTGGTGACCCGAAACAGGCGATTTACTCCTTTCGTAATGCAGACATTCATACGTATTTAAAAGCGCGTTTAGCAACCACGGGCCGCCACTATACGCTAGGCACCAATTACCGTTCGACAGCGTCAATGGTAGCCGCCAGTAATAACTTGTTTTTACAGGCGAAAGACACGCCTCGCGGAGCATTCTATTTTCGAGATTTAGACACGGGGAACGACCCACTGCCTTTTATACCTGTTGAAGCAAATGGTTTAAAAAGCCGTTTCAGTGTCAATGGTGACGTGCCATCTGCCATGCAGTTTGATTGCTACATTACGGATAAGAAAGTTGATAATTATTCGCTAAATTCCATTTTGGCTGAGCATCAAGCTGAGCAAATTGCGCAGCTACTGAACAATCCGAATGCCGGCTTTGAACACAATGGTGAACTAACGCGAATTCAACCAAGCGACATTGCGATATTGGTGAATAGCGGTACCGAAGCCAAAATGATTCGTGCGGCTCTGCGCGCGCGGGAAGTCCAAAGTGTGTATTTATCCGATCGTGATTCTGTATTTGCCAGTTCACAGGCGGTTGAGTTACTTCGTATTTTGCAAGCATGCGCACAGCCACGTGACCCAAGCTTGTTGCGTGCTGCGCTGGTGAGCCGATTACTGGGGTTATCATTGCATGACATTGATTCTGTCTTGAATGACGAATTGAAATGGGATGGTTTTGCTGAGCAAGTGCTCGATTACCACCATCGCTGGCAACAGCGCGGTGTGTTAGCAATGATTCAACGCATGTTACACGACTATGATGTGCCAGCACGCTTGTTGCGTGTCGTAGACGGCGAAAGGCAACTAACCGACTTGTTGCATATGGCAGAATTATTACAGCAGCATGCCGCTGTAAGTGAAGGAATGGCGGGGCTGTTGCGCTATCTGGCCGAGCATATTGAGCTGGCGCGTGAGGGAAACAGCAGTACCGATGCAAAGGAACAGCAAGTTCGACTCGAAAGTGATAGTCAATTGGTGCAAGTGATCACCATCCACAAGTCAAAAGGGCTGCAGTACCCGCTGGTATTTTTGCCGTTTATTGCCTGCACCAAAACGTTGGACAAACGGGTCAAGTACCCAGCGGTTTATCATGACGCGGACGGCAGCATTAAAGTTGCATTGGATAAAGGTGATGATGCAGTAGCAGCAAAACTTGACCAAGAACGCCTTGAAGAAGATATTCGAAAGTTATATGTGGCGGTAACGCGGGCTCAATTCGCCACCTTTATTGGCTTAGCGCCCTTTAAAACTTTAGCAGATACTGCGTTAAATTATTTATTGAGCGCTGGCAACCAGCTTGATTTGGTCCAGTGGACGCCACCAGATAGCTGCTCGGTTGCTGTTGTAGCAGACGACGTGGCAGTCACAAAATATTGCCCAGAATCGCAGGGTGCCGTGGCTATTCAATACTGCACAATGCCAGCAGAACATAGGTTTGAACCTTGGTGGGTAGCAAGCTATAGCGCGCTGAAATATGGTGACTGGGTCGCTGCTGATGATGCTGACAGCGAAAATGCGCTTGAAGAACAACGTGACACAACACCGCAACCGCAAGTTGCGCCGTTGCAAAATACCATTCATAGCTTTCCGAAAGGCGCTGAAGCCGGTACCTATTTGCACAATCTGTTAGAAGATGCCGCCGAGGAAGGTTTTGTAGCGCTTGCGAAGCAACCCGCATTAGCCGAAGCCTTTGTGCATGAACGCGCGCAACTTGCACCATGGGAGCCGCATCAAGCGGTGTTAACGGGTTGGCTGCAGTCGATGTTAACAACGCCGCTGCCAGTTGCTGACGACAACATTTGTTTGGCTGACCTGAAGAATTACCATGCCGAGCCGGAATTTTGGTTTCCAGCCCATAAGATTGATGCCCAGCAGCTTGACCTGCTTGTTCGGCAATACGTGTTGCCTGAGTTTGATCGGCCCAAAGTGTTACCGATGCAACTCAACGGAATGCTCAAGGGATTTATTGATCTTGTTTTTGAACATAACGGTCGCTATTACGTTGCAGACTATAAGTCGAACTACTTAGGTGCTGATTTAGCTGCTTACACGCACGCCGCCATGCGCGATAAAATACTCAGCAGCCGTTATGATTTGCAGTATGTAATTTATTTGGTGGCACTGCACAAGTTATTACAGTCTCGCTTAGGTTCAGCGTATGACTATGACACTCATGTGGGCGGTGCTGTGTATTTATTCTTGCGCGGTATAGAGGCACCCAATGCCGGTGCATTTTATGATCGGCCACCACGCCAACTTATCGAACAATTGGCTGATTGGTTTGTAGCACAGGGGGCAATGGTATGATTCGTGAGCTTCAGCTGTGGTACCAACACCAATGGATTCGAGCTATTGATGTGAGTTTGGCAGAACAACTGCAACGCCAACTTGGTAAGGGCAATGAAGCCGTCGCACTCATGGCGGGTTTGGTTAGCTATCAACTGGGGCTGGGGCACCCGTGCCTTGATCTTACCCAATTGTATCGGGACGCTAACGCGACTTTGGCGCTCCCACCAGATCATGCACAGCCGGAGAGTCTTGAGCAATGTCAAAAGCCAGCCCAATTATTAGCGGGTATTTCCGGTTTAACCTCATTAGAACAATGTCAGCAGTTGCTGAGCCAAAGCGCTGCCGTAAATACACCTAACAGCCCCTTGGTGTTGGATGGAACGCGACTATATTTACGCCGTTATTATACCTACGAGCAGCGCATTAAAACCGATTTAACACAACGTATGAGTACGCAACAGAACGTTGATACAGCAGCACTGAAACAGGTGTTAGATGCATTGTTTGGCACCCAGAGCGAACTAAGTTGGCAGCGTAATGCCTGTGCAATGGCGATGCGTAGCTTGTTTACGATTGTCACTGGGGGCCCAGGTACGGGGAAAACCTATACGGTCGTGCGTCTATTGGCCACATTACAACAACTTCGTGAGCAAGCTGAACCGTTGCGTATACGGCTTGCCGCGCCGACGGGAAAAGCTGCCGCGCGAATGAGCGAATCCATTGGCGAAGAGCTTGGGTCATTACCCCCGGGTAGTGACCTGAGTAAAGATATTTCAACCGAAGCGGTAACTTTGCACCGTTTACTGGGTACCTTACCCAATTCGCGTGGATTTCGGCACAACAGCAATAACCCTTTACACACCGATGTGTTAATAATCGATGAAGCATCCATGGTTGATATCGAGATGATGGCAGCTGTTGTTGCTGCTTTGCCCGCTCACGCTCGGCTTATTTTACTTGGTGACAAAGATCAGCTCGCTTCAGTAGAAGCTGGTGCAATTTTGGGGCAGTTGTGCGACCAAGCCGAGTACGGACACTACACGCCGGCCTTAGCGAGTTGGCTAAATGCCACATCGAATTACTCGATACCGGATGACAAGATTGATTCCAGTGGCGAACTCTGGCCTTACCTCCAACACACCACCATGTTTCATGAAAGCCGTCGATTTGACCCTAATAAAGGCATTGGAAAGTTGGCGCATGATGTTAACGTTCAGGATACCGATTGGCTGGCTGGGTGGTTACGCAATAGCCAAGCGATTGCCGCCGCGCAACCGGAATTTGATAATATACAAGTGGTACAAACCCAACTGCCAGGTCATGCATCAATCAAGCACTTGGTAGAAGCAGGGTATGCGCCATTGAAAGCTTTAATTGAGGCAAGACCTGACAGTGACGACGACCAACAATTGGACAAGTGGGCGGTTGCGGTATTAAATCAGTTGGCACAATTTCAGTTGCTAACCGCGATACGTGATGGTGATTGGGGCATGCACCAGTTTAATCAGCGCGTCGCTTATTGGCTGTACGGCGATAAAGTTACTGAGCATGGCTGGTTCGTTGGAAGACCCGTTATGGTGACGCATAATGACTATAGTATGGACTTGCGCAACGGTGACATTGGTATGGTGCTCCAGAGGCGTGCAAATGACCCGTTGCGGGTTGCATTTCAGACTGCCGATGGTGCTATTCGCTGGATACTGCCAAGTCGATTGACGCAGGTGGACACGGCTTATGCAATGACCATACACAAGTCGCAAGGATCGGAGTTCACCCATACGGTTATGATCATGCCAGAGCACGATGTGCCCATTTTAACCAAAGAGCTGTTGTACACAGGTATCACGCGTGCAAAAGAGCGCTTTACGTTGGTGAGTGCGCAACCGCAATTAGTGATAAAAGCAATAAAACGACGCATCCAACGTAGCGGCGGACTTGCTCATGGTTGATATTGTGATTTCCCAACGTGTGACTATCCCCGAACGGGAAGTTGAATGGCAATTTATTCGATCATCCGGCGCGGGCGGGCAAAACGTGAATAAAGTTTCGACGGCCGCTCAGCTAATTTTTGATATTCGCGCATCGTCACTACCTGAGCTTTATAAAGAGCGTCTGCTAATGCTGCGTGACCATCGGGTAACCCAAAGTGGGAAAATTATTATCAAGTGCCAAGAATCACGAAGCCAATTAAGTAATCGCGAGTCGGCTTTGGCGCAGTTCGTCGCATTAGTTAAGAGTGTCGGCGCAACACGAAAAAAGAGAATTCCAACCAAGCCCTCCAAAGCAGCCAAGCAACGGCGGGTTGATTCGAAGAAAAAGCGCAGTTCAATCAAAGCGATGAGAGGAAAAGTTGATTAATTTTTGAGCTTGAAGCTCCGATCAGTTCGGGCCATACTGCTGTTGATTTACATGTTTGCAACAAAGCATAAAAATACGAACAACAAGTAGGTAAGCTCATGAAAAATAATTTATTCAAACGTAACTTGCTGACATCGTTGATGTTGTCTAGCAGTGTGTTGGTGCTTGCTGCGTGCGGCAGCAGCTCAAGCGATACGCCTCCAGACAGTGGCGAGCCGACCACGCCACCACCACCAACCGGCTTAGCAACTTTTGCGCCAAGTGGTGAGCTCAGCGCCGATATCACCTATACGGATTATGGTGTGCCGTATGTGAAAGCAGACAATATGGAAAGTTTAGGGTTTGGCGTTGGCTTCGCATTTGCAACAGACAACCTTTGCATTCTGGCGGACCAAGTTGTTAAGTTCAATTCTCAACGCGCCTTATACTTTGGCCCAGATGCAGTGCCGGGCTCTGGTGATTCAGAAAACCTATTAACCGACTTCGGCTTTTTAACCTTAGGTATTCGTGCGAACGCGGAAGCGGGTTTTGAACAAATTAGTGAGAACGCTCAAGCACTTCTAACCGGTTATGCTGCGGGCTATAACAAGTATATCAACGAAACCGCAACCGCAGATATGGACCCAGCTTGTGCGGGGCAACCATGGGTTCAAGAAATTACCCCACTTGATGTAATGACCTACGCACAGGGCGTTGCTTTGTTGCCAGGTGCAGCAAACTTTACCGGGCCACTGTTTTTGGGTGTACCGAACAACCAAACCTTCGTGACCTCAGAATCGGGCGAGCCGTTGGCATTAAACTTTGATGCTTCAACTGTTGGCATTCCTGATACAAACCCAACCGAAGCAGGCTCCAACGGATGGGCAATTGGTAGCGACTTGAGTGCGACAGATAAAGGCATGTTGATAGCCAATCCGCATTTTCCTCACACGGGCAACCAACGTTTTTGGCAGTTTGGTATTGAAGTGCCAGGCCACTTAAAAGTGGTTGGTGGCTCACTCTCAGGTATGCCAGGTATCATCAACATTGGCTTTAATGAAAATGTTGCGTGGACACACACATTCTCGACGGCTTCGCGCTTTACCATTCATCGCCTCACGCTTGACCCTGAAGATGAAACAGGTACGAGCTACATGTTGGACGGTGAAAGTGTACCCATGACAACTAAAACACATGATATTCGTGTTGCAACCGGCCCTGATTCTTTTGTGACCATGCGTAAAACCAGTTACTACAGTGAATTTGGTCCAGTGATTGTGATTCCAAATGCATTGCCTTGGGGCACGGATCAAACAGGCACCGATGTAGCATTTGCATTGCATGATGCTAACTTACCGAACTATGACTTATTCGATCATTGGCTAGGTATGAATATGGCGGAAGATATTGCCGCCTATAAACAGACTTTCGTGGATTTCACGGGTACGGTCTTTAACAATGCGATGGCCGTTGATGCTGATGGCAACGCGTTCTTTACCGATGGCTCATCGGTGCCGAACATTTTGCCGGAAGCACTCGCGCAATGGGCAGAAGACCCGTTATACCAAGCGCTTACCCAGCAAGCTGACTTATTCATTTTCCCTGGCGACGACAGTGCGTTTATTCCGCAAGGCACCGTGCCTTTCGAACAGGCGCCACAGCTTGAACGTACCGATTTTGTTCAGAATTCAAATGATAGCTTTTGGTTAACCAACCCAGCAGCACCTATCGACGGTCTTTCGCCATTGTGGGGGCCGGTTGGCAATCAGCAGTCATTGCGTTCGCGCTTGGGTCAAAAGATGCTCGCTGAAGGTGGCTCTGTCGATGGCCGTTTCAACCGCGCAGACTTGGTTGACCGCCTAATTGGCAATCGTACTTTCTTAGGTGAAGCTGTGCTGACTGACCTGTTAGCCTTGTGTGAAAGTCAGGGCGCAACACCAGTTGATATGCCAGATTCAAGTCAGGTCGTGATTACCCCAGCTTGTGATGCTTTAGCGTTGTGGGATGGGCGTATGAACCGTGCCAGCCAGGGTGCCATGATGTTCCGTGAGTTCGCATTTGAATTCAATCGCGCGCCACAATGGCAAGTTGCTTATGACCCAGAGTTGCCAACAACAACCCCAAATACGTTGGCAGCAAACAATACGGTATTGCAGCAACTGGCAACAGCACAGCAGCGCATTGTCGATGCGGGCCTTGATCCTGCCGCAACGCTAGGAAGTGTGCAGTTTGTTGAGCGTAGCAACCCGACCGGAACAGCATCAGGTGTTAAGTTACCGTGGGCCGGTGCACACAATATAGAAGGTGGTTTCAACGTATTCCGCAGCAATATGGGCAACGATGGTACGCTATTGCCGCGTCATCGTTATCCATTATTACCTGGCAGTGACTTGAGTGCCGAAGCAGGTGGTTACCACATCACTTATGGTTCGAGTTGGATGTTCGCTATGGAATTTACCGACGAAGGCCCACAGGCTGAAGGTTTGTTAACGTACTCACAGAGCGGCAATGTGCTCTCTGATCATACCCTTGATCAAACCATGCTGTACTCAGCAGAACCACAGTTGCGCCCGCTTCACTTCACTAATGAAGATATTGAAGCGAATGCAACTAGCACACTAAACTTGAGTGGTACAAGTTTAAGATAAACAGCACCTCTGCAGCGAAGGCGGCCCGCGATTTAATTGCCGGCCGCCTTTTTTTGTTTACAGTCAAATGTAAAAAAATTTAATTTAGCAATTGACGAAATACCCATATCAGCTCATAGTTATTGCACAATAATTAAGCAAAGCTAGGAGTTTAAAATGGCTCGCGTAATCGTTGTTGGTGCTGGTCTTGGTGGTGTTTCGGTGGCTTTTGAGTTGCGCGAGAAACTTCCCAAACAGGCACAAATCACAGTTGTTGGTGAAGGTGCCGAGTTCAATTTTGTTCCTTCTAATCCATGGGTCGCATTGGGTACGCGTAAGCGCGACGATGTGGTGATGCCAATTGGCGACTTCTTTAGTAAGCGAAATATTGAATTTTCTCCAGCGGGCGTTAAAGAAATTCATGCCGCCGAAAACCGCTTAACCTTGAATGATGGCAGTCAACACGATTATGACTATTTAGTTTTGTGTACTGGACCGAAGCTTGATTTTGCTGCCGTTGAAGGTGCTGGGCCCGAAGCTGGTGGTTCACAGTCCATTTGTACCGTCGATCACGCGGTAACGTCACATCAGGACTTCTTAAAGCTGTGTGAAGCGCCTGGGCCTGTTGTCATTGGCGCGTTGCCGGGTGCAAGTTGTTTTGGTCCTGCTTACGAATATGTATTAACACTTGAGTACGAACTACGAAAACGCAAAATTCGTGATCAGGTACCGATTACTTTCGTAACGCCTGAACCCTATATAGGGCACATGGGGCTGGGGGGCGTTGGCGACTCGAAAGGTTTAATGGAACACAAATTCCGTGAGCACGGTATTAAATGGATTTGCAACGCAAAAGTGACAAAACTTGCCGAGGGTCATTGTCATTTTGATGAGATGAATGAACAGGGTGAGGTGGCTAAGCAGCATCAGCTTGACTACGTGCATTCAATGTTTTTACCGCCGTTCAAAGGCTCACCGGCGGTGGCTGCTGTACCAGAGCTCTGTAATCCGAAGGGTTTTGTGATTACCGACAAACACCAGCGCTCGCCGAAGTATCCTAATATATTTGCAGCGGGCGTGTGCGTGGCCATTCCGCCAATAGAAGCAACACCGGTGCCCGTTGGCGCGCCTAAAACAGGCCTCATGATCGAGTCGATGACAACCGCTATCGTAAGTAATATTGAGGTGCATGAAGCCGGGGGTACTGACTTTGTCGAGCCAACGTTGAGCGCCTTATGCTTAGCTGACATGGGCAATACCGGTGCAGCATTCTTGGCTGTACCGCAAAACCCGCCACGAAATCGTAATTGGACAGGTAGCGGGCGCTGGGTACACTGGGCAAAAGTAGCTTTTGAGAAATACTTTATGTACAAAATACGACGCGGTACATCTGAGCCGGTCTATGAACGCGTTTCACTGCGCTTTATGGGTGTTGAGCGACTGAAATCTAAGAAATGATCAGTCGTTGGCGAAGCTGAAGCTGCCTTCTAAACGTTGGAGGTGGTCTTCAGCACCGCAAATTTGATAGTTACCACCGCTTGTCCCTTCGCCAGTTTCAGGTTTTTGCCACAGTACTATTTTGGCTGGCAAAGGCACTGGGCGCTTAAAGTTGACGTCAATTCGATCAATCGGTCTGCCTGCGGCACGTTCAATTTCCGCTTGTGCGCGCGCTGACATGTACATTCCGTGAATGATCGGCTGATCAAAGCCAAACCAACGTGACAGTAACGGGTGTAAATGGATGGGATTAAAATCACCGGAAAGCCGCGCGTAGTCGCGTGCAATTTTTGCTTCAATGTGCCACGAGTTAACTCGCAACCATTCGCTTCCAGGTGCTTCAGCAATTTTTTGTTCGCGCGGTTTACGAGGCCCCTCAGGCTGTTTGGGCATAACTTGATATTCGCTGACACAAGTTGCAACCCGTTCGTCATCTTGCCAAAACTCAACGGTAAATAAAGGGCGTAAACGACGCGCTGATACTTTTGGGCCACGGGCAGGAATTTTGATTGAAGCTTTTAGAATAAAATCAATATCGGCAGCAATGGGTTGATGACGTTCAACTCGGTTGCTGACATGCACTAACCCTGGTGCTGGCCATGGGAAGTGCTCACCAAGCATTTGTGCTAGGTGCACGCGTTGTGCCAAGCAATAAATAAGCGTGATAGGCACTTCACTCACAAAGCCGCCAAAGGCCTCGTGATACCGTTTTAATTGATCAGGCGTAAACGCAGGTGCGCTGAACTCTGCGTCCAGAACATTCGCATCGGCGGGTTCTTGTTCATTCCGCGCAACTGTAAACAGTGAGCGAAACAACATACCCGGAAGGTTCGGTAAATTAACCGGTTGTTCGACGTGCATTAGAACTTCATCCTTAAATCAACGCATCGATGTCGACTGTACATCGTCAATTACGTGTTTATGTATACCATAAAATGATGGCTATTATATAACTATGCGATGATTAAACAGAACATACCACACAACGGTTTTATGCTGTTAATAGGCTGTAAAGTATGGTGCCGACAAACGCTGTCAGTAGTAGAACCAGATACGCCAGCATGCATAAAACAAAGTTCAGAATTGTGACTGGCCACGACTGCTGATAAAAGTTTTTTTGCGTTAATAATAGGTAAACAAATATCCACAGAAATAGACCAATATCAAGCCAACTGCCAAAATCACTGAGCCACTGGAGGCCGCTGATTAAAGCCAGATAGTCGAATAATTCCGTGATTAGCGTTATGCCAAGCAGCGACAGTAAGATGAAGGCATGTGTATGCAGCGCAAGCGTTAAATGCTCAAGGTAATAATGCGAACGATAAATATACAGCAACTTAAGAAATAACGCCCAAAACGGCAGCATTAACAGCATCATTTGAGGAGCAAGTTGCGTCAAGCGCTGCGCAAAAACATCTGGGTTGGCGGTCAAGTATTTGATGCGTTCTTTCAGTGCGCTCTGTTGTTCCGCGTCCAGAAAGGGAAGATCAGCTTGCATGTCCTCAATTTTTATTTGATTCGTTGGGTCGTTGGCTGACATTGCCTCTGGGGAAAAACCTATTTGAATAAAGCTTGAGAACACAACGAATGCGAATAACGAAATGAAGAAATATAAGCGTAACGGTGGCACATAAGATGCATGACGGCCGCGCATAAATTCAAGTGTTAGAAAACCAGGTTTAAGGAAGAGACCGCGCAAGGTGCGATAAAAGCGTGAATCCCAATGACCGATTTCGCCCATGAGATCACCAAGAACAGCAAAAATACTTCGTATGTAAACACGGTGATGCTGCCCACAGTGGTGGCAAAACTCACCTTCCAGAGGGGCGTCGCAATTTAAGCAATTCTGGTTTTGCCAAGCTTTATCGCTCATATATTCTCTTCATAAGATAATGAATTAACGACTAAGTTTAGCGGAGTTTAAAAAAAATGCCGACAATAAATGTCGGCATTTTTTACGATTGTGTGAGCGAACAGCGATTAATAATTGTCGCCGTTGTCACCGTTATCCTTTTTCTTCTTCTTTGGCTTTTCTTTTAATTTATCACTTTGTTCATTACGTTCTTTTTGTAAAGCTTCCTTCTCTGCCTTCATTTTGGCGCGTAAAGCTTCACGTTGATCTTGTTTTTCTTCAGCCTTGTCTTTGGCTTCTTCAGCAGTTTCCTGACCTTTCTTTGCATTTTGATCTTGTGCCACAGCGATACTTACTGTGCTTAGAGCTAATACCATAGCCAATAAGAATCGAATCATAACGACCTCCTAATAGGTAGTTTGGGGCAGTAGTTTGACGAGCGGGTTGGTTTAAGTAAAGCTCTAGTGCCGACAATATACAATGTAGCATAGTGTTATTTTGCTGTAATTTTACAAAAATGAAATGCTGCGACATGATATGTCGCAACTTAGGGTTAAGCTATGGCCCTGACGCCAATGACAAGGAGCATGTCAGTGCAGAGTGTTTTACGATACCTTATGATGTTGCAGCACGTACCCAGGCAACCCCATAAAATTGATGCGAAGACATTGCAACAACGTTTGTCTGAAAAGGGTGTCGAAATTAGTGTTCGCACCATTCAACGTAACCTGAACGAGTTATCTGAAGTGTTTCCGCTAACCACGGATGAACGCTCGAAGCCGTATGGCTGGAGTATTGCGCAGGGCGCGCCGCAATTGCCGTTTTTAAATTTGGCACAACACACGCGCAACGGCGCCGTTGCTAAAGTGAAATTAAAATGCGCGGCGAAGTTATCCAATCTGATCGCCAACAACCCACTGCATCCGGATCAAAAAATTGACCATAATGGGTCCCACTTTTACTTAACAGTAGATATGCCTATCAGTAATGATTTGGTTGCGTGGATACTGAGTTGTGGTGAGCATGCAGAGGTTCTTGAGCCCCCCGCCTTACGCGACGAAATTGAAACGCATGTAGAGCGAATGCATGCAAGCTATAACGGCAGGAATTAATTTCAGAGAGCTCTTTCGTGGCGTAATAGCCATTCTTTCTTATCCAAGCCTCCGGCATATCCTGTCAGCGTCCCATTGGCACCAATAACGCGGTGGCAAGGTACCACAATCGCGATAGGATTTCGGCTGTTTGCCATGCCAACCGCACGCACGCCTTTCGGGTTATCAATTGCGCGCGCAATATCGGCGTAACTTGCGGTATTGCCGTACGCGACAGTCTGCAATTGCCGCCAGACTCGCTGTTGAAATAGCGTCCCTTGAGCATTTAATGGCAAGTCGAAGTGATTGCGCTGGCCCGAGAAGTATTCGGTAAGTTGCTGCTGCGCGGTTTTTGTTACGGCGCAGGACGGATATTGCTGCGGCTGTGCAAATGAAATATCACAAATGCTGACACCGTCACGGCTTGTGACCGTGACAATGCCAAGGGGACTATCTAAATAATCTTGAAACATGGTTTCTGACATAGTTACCACCATAGTTACCACCAGAGTTACCGTAAAATAAGCAGTGGGCTGTCACTATTATTTAGCATGTTGGTGGTGGTACTGCCAACTAAGAATTGGCGAATTCTTGAGTGGCCGTAAGCCCCCATAACCAACACATCGAGCTTATGCTCACGTTGATAGCTATGTAAAGTCGGTTCGACATCGCCAGCCAACAAGGCAACATGAACTTCATGACCATGTTGCTCAAGCTTTTCTTTCGCCCACTTTAGTTGTTCTTGATTGGCTGCAGTATCAGCATCCACCATAACAACATGAATGGGTAAGCCGCGGAACAGCGGGCTTTGCGCAACCATATCCACGCCTTTACGTGTTGTTTCACTGCCATCATAAGCAAGCAATACACTTTTAGGTTGGCTGTAATTTTCAGGCGTGAGTAAAACCGGGCGGTGCACACTGCGAAGTACAGTTTCTAAATGGCTACCAATATGGTTCTTACCACTATCTGGCTCGCTTGTGTCTTCACCGTGGATACCTAATACAAATAGCCGTGTGTCGGCTTCCATACCGGTCAGGGTATCCGCCAAGTCGCCGTGGCGCTGGCGCAGGGTAACTTGTTCTGCACCATTGCTACGCACGCGATTTTGAGCCGCTTCAAGCATATGGTGCCCTTGTTGCAAGGCCAGTTTGTTACGCTGCGCATCGAGTTCAGCGAGCTCATCAAGTAGCATTTCGCGACTACCAAGGCCGATATTACCTGTCATATCGGTATTGACTGGATAACGGCCTTGATCAAGCACATGCAGCAAGGTGAGCGGCGCTTGCAGCTGCAAGCTCGCCCACGCGGCATAATCACATACCGCTGCAGTTGCTTTTGAGCCATCAATACAGGCGACTACGTTTGTCATTTTTGTTCTCCTTAGTGGCCCATAATGTTGTCGGCGGCGTCCGGTTTATCGTGTACACCAAATCGATCAACAATAGTGGCGCTGGCTTCATTGAGCCCGCGCACTTCGACTTCAGCACCTTCGCGACGGAATTTAATGACAACCTTATCAAGCGCTGCAACCGCCGTAATATCCCAAAAGTGGGCTTTGTGAAGGTCGATGATGACATGATCAAGGGCCTCTTTGAAGTCGAACGAATCAATGAACTTGTCTGCCGAACTGAAAAATACTTGGCCAATAACTTCGTAAGTTCGCTCAGAACCTTCATTATTAATGCGTGACTGAATCACCATAAAGTGGCCGATCTTGTTGGCAAAGAACATCGCCGCTAACAGCACACCAACACCAACCCCGAGTGCCAGGTTGTGTGTCGCAACAACGACCACGACGGTAGTGACCATCACGATATTGGTTGAGAGTGGGTGTTTCTTCAGATTGCGAATCGAATCCCAGCTGAACGTACCAATAGAGACCATGATCATCACGGCAACGAGAGCTGCCATCGGGATGATTTTTAGCCACTCGTCAAGTACTAGAATCATGACCAATAAAAACACACCGGCAAGCAACGTCGATAGGCGTGTGCGCCCGCCTGACTTGATGTTGATCACGGACTGCCCAATCATGGCACAGCCAGCCATACCACCCATCAAGCCAGCACCGATATTGGCAATGCCTTGTCCGCGGCATTCGCGGTTCTTGTCGCTGGTGGTGTCAGTTAAGTCGTCAACAATGGTGGCTGTCATGAGTGATTCAAGCAAACCAACCACTGCTAAAGCAGCTGAGTACGGGAAGATAATTGCTAAGGTCTCGAACGTTAAGGGTACTTCTGGCCATAAAAATACCGGTAGCGTATCTGGTAGGTCACCCATATCACCGACGGTGCGAATATCAAGGTTCAGCATGACAGCCACAATGGTGAGCGCAATGATGCAAATCAGCGGTGAAGGTACCAAGCGGCCAATTACCGGCACGTAAGGGAATAGATAAATAATACCTAAGCCTGCTGCTGTCATCGCGTAAACATGCCAAGTTACATTGGTTAGTTCTGGTAGCTGTGCCATAAATATCAAAATGGCGAGAGCATTAACAAAGCCGGTTACAACAGAGCGCGACACAAAGCGCATTAATGAGCCGAGCCTTAGCACGCCCATAACAATCTGCAGCACACCCGTAAGCAAGGTGGCAGCGAGCAAATACTCTAACCCATGGTCTTTTACCAAGGTGACCATTAACAGTGCCATGGCTCCTGTTGCTGCGCTGATCATGCCTGGGCGTCCACCCACAAAGGCAATTATAATAGCGATACAAAAAGAGGCATAAAGGCCGATTTTAGGATCAACGCCAGCGATAATTGAAAAGGCGATAGCTTCAGGTATGAGGGCCAAGGCCACAACAAGTCCTGCCAGCACGTCACCACGAAGGTTCGAAAACCAATTTTGGTGTACAGACTTTAGCATGTAGTATTCACTTCTTTGCTTGGGATCGATTTTGTTTATAGAGTAAAACAAAACTATAGACGAAGATTGACTCGCTGTTACGAGAAGCCGCGGATATTACAGGAAATAGGTGAATAATGAAACAAAAAGCACGATTCACGATGGGCCCTGCGGCCCTTGTTGCGGCAGCATTTATCGGGCCAGGAACAGTTGTTACAGCGTCTTTAGCGGGTGCAAACTTTGGCTATGCTTTGCTGTGGGCATTGGTGTTCTCGGTTGTTGCCACCATGATTTTGCAAGAGATGGCGGCGCGTTTAGGGGTGGTTACACAACAGGGGCTAGGTGAGAATATTCGTGCGGGTATTTCACGGCCTTGGTTACGGCGGTTGGTTGTACTGCTGATTTTTGCTGCGGTCATTATTGGCAACAGCGTTTATCAGGGTGGCAATATCAGTGGTGCAAGGCTTGGTCTTGCCGACTTGTTGCCAATTGATGGCCAATACATTCCCGTTGTTCTCGGAGCATTAGCCGCGGTGGTGTTGTGGCAGGGCAGTTATAAGGTTATCGAAAAAGTGCTTATCGGCCTGGTGTTGCTGATGAGTGTCGCGTTTTTGGCAACGTTTTTACTCACCCAGCCTGATTGGGGGGCGCTATTTAGCGGGCTCTTGATACCATCAGTGCCTAGCGGCGGCATCTTGATGGTGGTGGCACTTATTGGTACAACGGTGGTGCCGTATAATTTGTTTCTGCATTCTTCAAGTTGTGCGCAAAAGTGGCAATCTGCAAACGACCTCGGTGCTGCGCGTAAAGATATTTATATATCGGTACCTTTGGGCGGGCTTATTTCGATGGCAATTGTAGGTACTGCTGCGTCAGCATTCTTCGGAAAGGCTATTACTATTCAAGGTGCAGCAGACTTAGGGCAAGCCTTACAACCCTTGTTTGGCGACAGCGCAACCACCTTTATGGCATTAGGGTTATTTGCTGCGGGGCTATCGTCGTCATTGACGGCACCTCTGGCTTCAGCCTATGCCTTAAGCGGTGTACTGGGTTACTCAAACAATCTCAAAGATAAAAAATTTAGGGCCACTTGGTTCACGATTCTTCTTGTGGGTGTTGTCATTGCCTCGTTGGGTTTGAAGCCGATTGAAGTTATTATTTTTGCGCAGGTCGCAAATGGATTGCTGCTGCCATTTATGGCGCTATTTCTGGTCTGGGTATGCAATCAACCACGTTTAGCGCAGCACCGCAACTCACTGCTGCAGAACATTCTTGGTGGGTTGGTATGTGCGGTAGCCATCGGGCTTGGCGCTCGCAGTATTGCCTCGGCTATGGGCTGGTTGTGACTTTATTTGCCGAACAACATTTCCATTTCTAAGCCGATAATCCATCGCGGTTTACGTGTTTCAATGAGGGTTTCTCGTGGCCAATGAAGTCCAACCCAGCCCTCGATAAACAGCCATTCGCGTTTGAACCGGCTACGATGAAGTGCCCGCAGGCCGTAATCCCTGAGGGGCACTTCATGTTCAGATTCACCCGACCACCAAACTTCAGCGCCGACAGCGCGTTCATAATGATAAATATAATAGAGCTTTTGTGAGGTGTTCCAGCGGACCCCTTGGGTTCGTTCGGCAAAGGTTGCTCGGCCCCAAACTTTCGCAAACCAGTTTGGCGCCAAAACAAAGTCAAACTCTGCAGTTTGAGCAATACCAAAGCCGTCGCTATCGCGCCAAAAACCGACACTTTGCAGCGATGCTTCTGTGCTTTCACCAAGGATCGATTCGTAGCGGTAGCGGGCTCGAAGGTAGGTGTCAAGCTTTAAGCCTCCACGAATACCGGCGCCAAAAGACAAACTGTGTTTCTGGCTGAGGTGGGGGTCAAAACCCAAGCCAAGCATCCATTCTTCGTCAGATAGGTTGCGTCTTATTATCGAAGGGCGGGTTTGCTGAGAGTCGTTAATGAAATCATCGAAGTCACCGCGTCCGATAATTGCTGAGAATTTTCGTTCAGCATGAGGAAACACCACAGCGGCACGGAAACTTGAGTCTAATTTAAAGCCATCATATTCATCCCAAACGGGTGTAAGGGTTAGGCTTCCCGAGGCAGTATCGTAGGCCTCTGGGTCAATATTATCGGCAAAAAAGGAGTCTAACCAAGCTGCAGTGGCATTCACCGAACTGGTTAAGCCAGTTCGGAATTCATCAATCATTGCCTCCTCTTCCGGTGGCTGCTCTTCGGATTCTTTGGCTTGACCAAGAACAGCAGAGCTGATGAGCAGACACAGGCAAAAAATGCTCCAGCGCATTCGACCTCCTTGCGTCATGTTGTATTGAACATACAAGGAAATAGGTCGATTCGCTAGTTAGATTAATTAAATACTTACACGTTTGTAATGGCGATACTCGGGGCTCCAAAAGTTGGCCTCGATACGCTCCCTTAAAGTATCGTCGCTCACTTCGAGCGCAAGACCTTGCTGCTGGGCAACTTTAGCCACATTAAAGGCAATTTTCTTACTTAACTCAGCGATGTGGCTAATGCGAGGCAGCAGGCTATCACTTTCGCCGTTAACACGCGGTGACTCATCAGCAAGTGTGTTGCTTGCAGCCATCAGCATCTCGTCTGAGATAATACGCGCCTTTATGGCGATAACGCCCAGTCCAATACCCGGGAATATATAGCTATTGTTGCACTGCGCTATCGCATATTCCTGGCCTTTATATTTTATCGGGTCAAACGGGCTGCCTGTTGCAATGATGGCTTCACCGTCGGTCCATTCGATGACATGTGCTGGATGCGCTTCGATCTGCCGTGACGGATTAGACAACGGGAAAATAATCGGTTGCTCGGTGTATTGATGCATGGCGCGAACAACTTGTTCGGTAAACAAACCAGGTTGACCCGATACCCCGATAAGAATACCAGGCTTGGCGCAATGCATGACATCAAGCAGCGACGCGTATTCTCCACTGTGCTGCCAGTCGGCTAGTTGCTCGAGGGGGTGTGCCAGGGCTTGTTGGAAGTCACGCAAATCGCTCATGCCTTCGGTCAGCAAACCGAAGCGATCGACCATGTAGATTTGACTGCGAGCTTGGGCATCGGTTAAGCCTTCAGCGACCATTTGCTGGATAATTTGTTCGGCGATACCGCAGCCAGCTGACCCTGCGCCGACAAACGCGACCTTTTGATCTTTTAGCTGCATGCCCTTGCTGCGTGAGGCCGCCAGTAATGTGCCAACAGTAACCGCAGCGGTGCCTTGTATATCATCATTGAAACAGCAATATTCATCACGATATTTACGCAACAATGGCATGGCATTAGGCTGCGCAAAGTCTTCAAACTGCACCATGGCTGCTGGCCAACGGCGATGTACGGCTTTCATAAAACGGTCAACGAATGCCTTGTATTCACTTTGATCGATACGTTTGTGGCGCGCGCCCATGTACATTGGGTCATTGAGCAGCTTTTCATTGTTGGTGCCAACGTCTAGACACACAGGCAGGGTGTAGGCAGGGCTGATACCGCCGCAGGCAGTGTAAAGACTGAGTTTACCGATAGGAATGCCCATGCCACCAATGCCTTGATCGCCCAAACCAAGAATGCGTTCACCGTCAGTAACAACGATCACCTTCACTTTCTGCTTGGTTGCATTGCGCAAGATGTCTTCCATCTGATCACGGTCTTCGTATGAGATAAACAAACCGCGTGAACTACGATATATATCAGAGAATTGTTCGCACGCATCGCCTACTGTTGGGGTGTAGATAATTGGCAGCATTTCTTCGAGATGCTGCTGCAGGAGACGATAGAAAAGTGTTTCGTTATTGTCTTGAATTGCGCGCAAATAAATATGCTTATTAATGGCCGTATCAAAACTTGAATACTGCATGTAACAACGCTTTACTTGCTCTTCAATGGTTTCATAGCGCGGTGGTAGCAAACCGGTTAGATTGAACGCAGTTCGCTCTTCGCGAGTAAACGCGCTACCTTTGTTAAGTAACGGTGTTTCAAGCAAATTTGGGCCTGCATAAGGAATATACAGCGGATTCTTCATGAATCATTCTCCTCGCGCGACGTAATTAAGTGGCAGTTTGGTGACTGAATCCGCAATTATTGCAGAAAAATGGGAGGAAGGCATGGGAAATCCGGCGTTTGAAGTGAAACTTAAGTTAATCGACAACTATAAGTTTGAGGTTGATTTTGGCGAGTTTGGACAAATCATCACGGATGAACCCGAACCCGTTGGGCATGGCGAAGGCCCCGGGCCGAGTCAAATACTCGCGGCCTCAGTTGCCAACTGCCTTGCCGCAAGTTTGATGTTTGCTATTCGCAAGTTTAAAGGTGATCCGGGTAAGGTGACAGCGAAGGTTCAAGGCGACATGGAGCGCGTTGATGGCCGCCTTCGTATCGGTAGCATGCAGGTTGAGTTAAACCTCGGTCAAGCAGCCGATAGTATCGACAAACTTGACCGCGTTTTAGAGCAATTTGAGAATTTCTGTGTGGTCACGCAAAGTGTTCGAAATGGTATCAAGGTTGACGTAACCGTATTGGATGACGCAGGCCAAGTGCTCAAATCAGCCGAATAGTTGCTGTCCCGGGTTGAGCAATATCCAACTGGTTAAAATGAACTTATCATTGGATTTTGGCACCGTCCCGCGGTGGGTGTGGGTGAAATAACCGGGTGCTATAACCATGCGGCCGCGCTTTGGCTTGATGCTTTTATTTTGATAGTAGAAGTCGGTGGTGCCGCCGTCTTCTACATCGTTTAAATAGAACATAAACAGCAAACTACGATGCAGCGCTTCAACGCTGTTTTTCTCAGGGTAGACTTCACAGTGCCAATAATTATAGTTGCCCTGATCTTTTAAATATTTTTGAGCTTGAATGGGGCCGAGGCGATAAAGCAACTGCATGTAGGCCTGTTCTTTACCCGCTGCAATTTCATCAAAATTTTCATGCGTTAAATTTACCGGCGCTCCGGTAACGGGATGTTTTACTTTCAAAGCAACAGGTGCGATCAATGCGAAATGATATTTCTTAAAATATTCCAGCGCATATTTAGTGGTTACATCGCAAATAGTCTTTAACTCGTTGGCATAATCTTGATGCTGATTTAAATAAAGGTCTTCACTTAATTTTTTGTCTGTATCGACACCACCGCCAGTGCGGCCAGGTTGCTTATGCGGGCTGTTTTCAAATAAGTCGATAAACTTGTCACAAAACTCTGCTGAAAGCGCATCATCATAAACTTCAATAAAGTCGTTATTCACAATTATCCCCAGTAATTAAAATCTTTACCAAAACACACAGCCGAACTGAACTCATTGCCGTCGGCTTGTTGGTCTTCTAGGTGAAGTGCCTGCATCACAGCATGTTTTAACACTGGCAGGTGAGAATGTTCAAACTGTTTAACTGCGCTTAACAAGGTCACCGGGCCTTCGCGTAGCCGCTGCATGATAGGTACAAGCGCTTCCGGATGATTTTCCAATTCAGAAAAATAGCGTTTAGCGAACGTCGAATAATCAATATCTCCAGCATGATACTGTTTGCGTAGCTGGTTAGAGGGACAAGCCTCTTTGCACCAGATTGAATGCGCGAGTTGTTCCTTTTTGATACCACGCGGCCATAGCCGGTCAACCAATATCCGCTCGCCGTCAGTTGGGTCCACAGCATCATAAACACGCTTAAATTGAATGAAATATGCAGCCATTACAATCCTTAAAGAGTCAACTAAACTAGCTTTACCTAAGCCAAAAGCTTTTTTTGCGCGTAGATTATAGTTAGTGTGATTAGCTAGTGTGATCAAGAGGTCGCCAAATTTCTACCCTTTTTACGACTTAAGGACAACCGATGACATACATCCGTAACACGATTGAACAACTGCAGCAAACAAGCCCAGCGCAAACTGAATTTTATCAAGCAGTTGAAGATGTCCTCGAGAGTCTCGAGCCCTTATTAGAACAAAATCCAAAATACCGTGAGCAAGCCATCATTGCGAGGCTGGTGGAACCAGAGCGTCAGATTATGTTTCGCGTGCCTTGGATGGATGATAATGGTCAAGTACAAGTCAATAAAGGCTATCGAATTGAATTCAATTCGGCGCTCGGTCCTTACAAAGGCGGCCTGCGCTTCCACCCCAGCGTAAATGGCTCCATCATTAAATTTTTAGGCTTTGAACAAATTTTCAAGAATGCGTTAACAGGTCTACCGATAGGTGGCGGTAAAGGCGGTGCAAACTTCGATCCGAAAGGGAAGTCGAATGCTGAAATTATGCGATTTTGCCAATCCTTTATGTCTGAATTGTTTCGCCATATTGGGCCACAAACGGATGTTCCCGCTGGCGACATTGGGGTAGGTACACGTGAACTTGGCTATTTATTTGGCCAATACAAACGCTTGGTCAATCGTTTTGACGGTGTGTTAACGGGCAAAGGCTTATTATGGGGTGGTTCTCACGCGCGCAAAGAAGCCACTGGATATGGGTGTGTGTACTTCGCCAATTATATGATGGCCGATCGTGATGTCGAGCTCGACGGTAAGCGGTGCGCTGTTTCGGGTTCTGGCAATGTCGCTATTTACACCATGGAAAAGCTTTATGAGCTAGGCGCGAAGCCGGTAACGTGCAGTGACTCGTCAGGCACCATCTACCATGAGGCCGGTATCGATCTCGATTTGATAAAGCAGCTAAAAGAACAACAACACAAGCGACTTGAGCAGTATTTAGAAACACACACCGGAGCTGAATATACGCCGCGTGAAGAATATCCTGAGGATGGCCATCAAGTATGGCGTTATGAAGTTGATTTGGCGTTTCCTTGTGCCACGCAGAATGAAGTGACACGAGCCGATATCGAAAGCTTGCTGGAGCATGGCTGTTTGGGTATCGCGGAAGGTGCAAATATGCCACTTACCGAAGCTGCTTTTGATGCCGTGCAAGAAAGCTCTATTGCCTATGGACCAGGCAAAGCAGCCAATGCCGGCGGTGTGGCGACGAGCCAATTAGAAATGGCTCAAAATGCCAGCATGCAGCGTTGGAGTTTTGAACAGGTTGATGAACGTTTAAAGCAGGTGATGAAAAACATCTACACAGATATTTCCCGAACCGCTGACGACTTTGGTCAACCGAGAAATTTGGTGTTAGGTGCTAATGTTGCTGGGTTTAAACGTGTTGCCGACGCCATGATTGAGCAAGGTTTGGTTTAATTTCACGAATTTTGTCGTTACAACTCAAATTAAAATGCTAGTTAATTCAGTCAACTAGCATTGTTCTAGCACGTCTTTACAAAAAACAAAAAATTCTACGCAACTAAACTGTGCAAAAAAGCGACTAAACTAGTATCTGATAGCGGTTGTTGCTATCTGCCGTTTGGAGGCAAGAAGCATGCAAAAATTTAATTTAAAAGCCCGCCTGAGTGCGGTTGCTTTACTTGGCTCAGTCTCAATGATGGGCGCTGCGTTGGTTCCAGTTGCTACACAAGCAGAGCCAGTGCAAGCACAATCCGTTTATTATTCGCAGGCTGAGCTTGATAGGCTACTGGCGCCAATTGCGCTGTATCCGGACAGTTTGCTTTCACATGTGCTGATTGCAGCAACCTACCCGTTAGAAGTTGTTCAAGCAGAACGTTGGGTCAGTAAGAACGACCATCTGCAGCCACAGGAAGCATTGGAGCGGGCAGCAGATGAGCCGTGGGATGCTAGTGTAAAAGCGCTGGTGGGAACGCCCGAAGTGCTGAAACAAATGAGCGATGACCTAGAGTGGACGCAGGCCGTTGGTGAGGCTTTTCTTGCTCAGCAAGAAGATGTTTTAGCGCGCGTGCAAACGCTGCGTGACCATGCCTATACGGCAGGTAACTTGCGTTCAAATAAACACGTGAGCGTTGAGCGCGAAGACAAAACCATTGTCATCGAAAACGTTCGCCGCGAAGTGGTGTATGTACCTTACTATGACACCCGCGTGGTATACGGACCGTGGTGGTGGAATAGCCATCCGCCAGTGTTCTGGTCGCGCCCATCGTTAACTGTAAGTATTGGCTCCGGTATCTATTGGGGCATTAGCTACAATGTGCCTAGCCATTATTACTACAGTCACTTCTACTGGCCACAACGTTATGTGGTGATTAACAATCATTATTACCAAGCACCGCCGAAGAAGCGCCGTGATTACTGGATGAAGGGCCAAGATGCCAAACGTTGGTATCACAATCCGAATCATCGACGTGGTGTGGTTTATCGCCATCGCGATTTGCAGCCTGAGCGGCCGAAGTATTATATGGTCAATAATGGGCAGCAAACTGTGCGCCCAACGGTAAGCTCGCGTGCGATGCCGGCGAAGAGTGTCGCGACACGAAATGTGACCAGTTTTGATCAACGCCCAAGCAAAGAGCGTGTAATTCGCACGCTGCGTGGGAATGAGGTTAAGAATGTTCCAACGCAACGTCGTGTTACGCAACCAAATTGGCGTGATCCGGTTGTGCGTGAAACGTCACGACCAAAGCGTGATGCGATTGTTCGCACACCAACAGTTCGTGAACCTGCAGTGCGGAAAAATGACGTTCGCCAGCCTTATATGGGGCAACAAAAGGTGAATCGTTCAACGCCGCAGAGTAGCCAGCGCGCAGTGCCACAAATTAAAGCGCCACAGCGCGCTGTAACACAGCCCAAAGCACCGGTGTATAAGCCAGTGCAACAACCGAGCTATAACCGTACACCAACGTCACGGCCGCAGGTTGGTGCATCGCCTCGAGCAAATGTACCTACTCCGGCTGCAAAACCAGCTCGCAATGGGCAAAACCGCATGAAAGACTTTTAAACGCGGTGTGTTAAATACCGAAGTCGTCGAAGCGAATTCGCGCTGAGTCGACATTGAGTGAGGCCAGCATCGCCAATGTTGCTTGCAACATGGCGGGCGGGCCGCACACATAGAAATCATAATCCCCTGGATGGTTCTGCAGCCACTGCGCAACCGCCACATCGATATTCCCTAACTGAATCTGCTCAATGTCCTGATCTGTTTGGTCAGATATAACCGGCACATAGCGCAGATGAGACATTGCCACAAACTCATCGCAGTAGATAAGCTCTGCAGTACTGCGCGCACCATGAAATAGATGCATAGGTCGCCCTTGGGCTGATTCAGCCTGAACCAGTGCGCGTATCGGTGCTATACCGACGCCGCCGGCAATATAAATTTGTGGGCGGTTGGAAACGGCGCGGTCAGTTGCTAGAAAGTCACCAAATGGGCCAGTGGCATGCACTGGGTCGCCTTGCTGCAACTGACACAAATAGCTTGAGCCAATACCCGCCGGCACGTTAGATGATGGTGCTGGCATAGCACGTATTAAAAATACCAGTTCCGTTGTATCAGAATTCTTGGTAGCAGGCGCACACGCGAATGAGTAATTTCGCAACACACTGCCAGAATCACTTGGTATTTCGAATTGCATGAACTGCCCAGCTTGATAGCTAAAGTGGCCCTGCACAGTAAATTTAAGCTCCGTGATCAAGGGCGAGACAGATCGTTGCTGTGCCAGTTTTAAGGTGAAACGTTTGGCGTTACTCTCTAAAAGCTGTACAGCCTGTCCGTGGTCACGATGCTGGCATGCAAGCCGGATACCATCAGTCAACTCCGCAGTACTCAGCAGTCGTTGTTCGGCGTCCGTGATAGGCGTGTTGGCATCAACCATGACTTTGCAAAGTCCGCAGGTGCCCCCACCACCACAGCCGCTGGCGATGGGTTGGTGCTTGCGCTGCAGTGCTTCCAAAATGGATAGTTTACGACGCGGGTTCAAGTCGCCCCGACGAATATTGCGTATCAGCAAGAGCAGTCCGGATAGGGTAAACCACAGCGCTAAAAATGCTGCGGTATAGTTCAACAGGTGATTGAAATTACGGCCACCTGAATAATCCATAAAGTGCAATTTAAAGGCCCAATCGGCAAGCAACCAAGGGGTATTTCTGTGGTCAAGCACGCGGCCATTATTGGCATCTACGTACACTCTGGTGTTGAGGTCATCGCGAAAATCAACGCGGTAGCCTTTACCTTGCCACCCAAAGATTTCCTCGGTGGTTGTGATGGTACTGACTTGTTCAAGTTCGCCCGGACCGTCGTACGTCGCTAGAGCCAGCTGTTCGGCCTGTTTAGCGTTAGTGAACCACGGTTCACCTGTGTTGCCATCAAGGAATAACTGTTGCTCAGGCAAATTAATCTGATATTGCGGCTGCTGACCAATACGATACAACTTTATCGATAACGCCTGCGGATACATGTCCCACATCTCGCGTAGGTCTATTTGCGGTGGGTGTTGTCGTAGGACGAGCCCCGTTGGGTTGGTCTTATATTGATGCCCAGACATTGCGTGATGCCCTTGCAGGGCGAAGTAGAACCCAGACACCAGCCACAAAATTACCTGAATCAGCAGTACTAATCCCAGCCAGCGATGCAGCCATTGCATAAAACGCATCATGAGGCCACCTTCGTCGGTTTTTGTCGTAAGGTGAAAATGAGCAGTACCATCCCAGTAACCATCAACACACCAGTGCCTAAAATAAAGATGCGTAGTAACCAAGAGGTGATATTTTCGCGCGTTTCATAGTCCATGATGTGTAGCATCCACATGAAGTCGAAACCGCGCCAAAAGTCATGGCGTTTTGTCAGCAATTCGCCGGTTCTTGGCGAAATATAGAAACTGGTGTTGGCAAAATCGTCGTAGTTAACCTGCCACACAGGCAGCAGACTGGCGCTTATCTCGCTCGGCGCTTGGCTCTCGAGATACTCAACCGATCGAATTTTCGGTGTATCGGTAGCGGCGTAATAAACATTGGAAATTGCGGTAATATCTGCTTGTGAAAACTCCAACCGCTCGAGCGTTTGTGCATTTATAAGTTGTGTGGTTCTATGCCCAAATATTTTATAGGTGGGTACCATGCTGCCATGTATTAACGTGCTCTGCAGGGTGATTTCGCGAGCTCGCGGAAATGCTTTCAGTACTTGGTTTAACGGTGCTGGCTGGGCTGTTACGGGTAACTGTTGAGCCACAGGCCGGACTAAATGGTCGCCATGAATAAAACTTAATTCGAAAAACACCATATACGCGCCACTGATACTCCAGAGCACCATCTGCACGCCGAAAAATAACGATAACCAGCGATGCCACACGCGCCAGCGGCCTGAGCGCTGTGTTAGTTTTGTTGATTGGGTTGGCTGTGACATCTCATTCCTATTGCATGCAACTCGTGTTGTCTTCTTAGTGTAATCGACGAATACTATAGAAAGGTTTGCTTTGGTTCAAAGAATAATCAAAAAGAGAACATCATGAAGTTTAGCTATTTTTACGAGCGTGCGGTAGCGCGACAGGGCAGTGAACAGGCATTGCTAACGCGTATGCCGCAACTGGCTTCACCTGAAGCGTTGAGCCGCCTATCGGATGATCGATTTTTAGCGGAAATGACGCGCTGTGTTTTTCGGGCGGGTTTTGCTTGGCAAGTCATTGAGAACAAGTGGGAAGGTTTTGAGGCTGCGTTTGCTGGATTTTTACCAGTCTACTGGCAACAAGTGCCACCAGAGCGGCTTGATGAATTGGCGCGTGACGTACGTATTGTGCGTAATCCGCAGAAAATTGCTACGGTGCCTATTAACGCTCGCATGATTGTTGAGGCCTCTGAGCAGCACGGTGGGTTTGGTCGGTTTTTGGCGAATTGGCCGTCAAGCGAACAAGCCGATTTGTTGCGCTATTTTAAAAAACACGGGGCGAGACTAGGCGGTACTGCGGCGCATCATGTGCTGCGTCGCGTGGGTTGGGATGGTTATATCCTGACGCCAGATAATTTAACCGCGATGCGCAATCACAATTTACTTGATGCCTCGCCGTACAGTCAACGAGGCGCCAAGCAAATTCAGCAGGCATTCAATCAATGGCATGCTGAGACCGGATTACCCTACAGTCATCTGTCACGGATACTATCAATGACAATTGACGTTAAAGGTTAACGTAGCGTATTGGCTTACCCTCACAGGTTTATGTAGGATAATATCTGTAAACCTAATTAAACAGAGTGCTCTCGGTATTTCCAGATTTTTTGGTATTTGTTACCAAATTTATTGGTTTCTTTCTCTTTTTGAAGCGTTTTCCAGATTTCTATTGCAAAAAGTGGCAATCGTGAATTTGCTCCAGAATAGAGTTGATTGTCGTGAGGATTGATTGGAAAAGGCTTGAAGACCCCAAGCTATCATACTGTTTAACTCTTCATAAGCTACAGGGGGCACAAGCAGAAAATATCAGTATATTACTAGAACGCGGCATATAGCTTGAGTGTAGTTGGTTTTACACCGCGGTGACTCGCGTAGAGAGCAAAATCTGCATTATCGCTGAGAATATTGTCGTTTAATTTAGTTATATTAAGTGCGTCCTTGTACAAAAACTAAATAGAATTGGTTTAAAGCTTATTATATCGCTGATTTCCAGAGTAACTAATAGTCGTTGGCAGGTAGTCCCAACCATTACAATATGACTAGAGAATGTTGCCTCGAGAGGCAATGCAGAAGAGTGAGCTTGGAAAAAGTGCCAGTTAAGCACGAAGAAGCGTGGACCGTATATATAGCTGGAAAGAACTAACTCTGATAAGACATACCATTTGGAGTCGTTGAACAAATCGACAATAGCTTTCAAAGATGCTCTGCTTTCGTTATTGTTGTTTATTTGTGTCTGCTGCTATTAAGGGTTAATCGTTCAAATCAAAGAGTGAAATCTAATGGTTAGTGAAAATGTCGAACTGATTTCTCAAGTTTCCTGGGTTGAATCAGGGATTTTTTGGACAAGTTTTGTACTTGCTATAATTACTGTGACAGCAACTTTTTTTAACTATTTGCTATTGAGAACACAAAAAGACCCAGAAGTGATCGTTTATGCGACACCGGATGACAGGCGACCCTCTATAATAAATCTGGTGATCGAAAATATTGGTCCAGGTTTAGCTAAAAATGTGACATTCAAAATTCCAGATTACTTTCCTGCCGACGCGTTTGGATTTGATAATTCAGAAAAACCCAAGTCGATGACCAAAGGGCCCTTGCTTCGTGGAATCCCTTCTTTGGGGCCTGGTGCGAAGCGAATTCTGACATGGGGCCAATACGGAGGCCTGCAAAAGGGGTTGGGGGACGATACGGTATCTGTGATTTGTACATATTCACGGGACCGAATAGGTTTGCCGGGTCAGAAGAAATTGACGACCGTTTGCTCTTTGGATATCCAGTCCTTTGAGGCTACAGATGCTTCAGACAACAATTGGGATAAAAAATCAGCAAACGAACTCGAGAAAATTGCAAAAGCATTAAGTCAATCAGCTACAGGCTCCAAGCCGCTAAAGATATTTCTTAAGGAAGATAACTAAAAATGCCCATTTTGAAATGGCTCACTAGAGATGAGGATGTTAGAGCAGCAGCAGCAGTCCCTTATCGTCTAATTGAAGAAGTTCCAGAGTTAAGTTATGGGGATGTTAAAACCGGAAACATGCTCATTCAAGGCGACAACCTAGACGCTTTAAAGGCTCTGTTACCATACTACGCAGGGCAAGTTAAGTGCGTTTACATCGACCCACCATATAACACTGGTGCAGCGTTTGAACACTACGATGATAATCTTGAGCATTCCAAATGGTTATCGATGATGTGGCCACGAGTTGAGTTGCTCCGAGAGCTTTTAACAGAAAATGGCGTTCTATTGATAAGTTTAAATGACGATGAGGTCCATTATCTAAAAGTTATATGTGACGAAATTTTTGGTAGAAAAGCATTTAAAGGCAGCTTTATTTGGCACTATGAGGGTAACACAGATAATCAAGCCCAAATTATTAATTATCATGAACACATTCTTATTTACTGTAAGGGGCAATTGGCGGTCACACCAGGAGTAGTAGACCCAAACACTCAAGAGTCGAGTAAACTTAATAACCCAGAAATAAGAAATACAGTTGTCAAGAATGGTCCCAAAAACCCATCAAAACCGGTACTTATTCCAGCTGGATTCCCAACGTCCTTGCCTAATGGTGAGTTTAAACCAGATAAATCTGCGTTTCCTAAGTGGAGTGCCTCGTTGCAAGTTAAAGACGGGAAAACTATCACCGATGTGATTGCTACATCAGGTTGGAGCTCGAGAAAAATCCTTGAAGACTTTATAGGTAATAATTTTAAGCCTGTTTTAGATAGTAAAGGCCAACATACTCGTTTTGAAATAACGCATACAGGCGCAATAGAGTACATTAAAACAAGAAGACAAGATAAAGGGCATATTGTCTCTGTACTTCGCGGCTTTGGCACAACGAATAAAAACCGTATGAAGCTTGAAAAGCTAGGGTTGAGTTTTACCTATCCAAAACCTGTAGACTTGATAACTTATTTAATTCGCGTTTTTTCGTCAGGCAATGATCTTGTATTGGACAGTTTTTTAGGAAGTGGAACTACAGCTCACGCAACTCTGGAAGCCAATAGAATAGATGGGGCGAATCGCAAGTTTATTGCAATAGAGATGCTTAAACGCAATGCAGAAGAAATTGCGCAATCAAGATTAAAAGCTGTTATTTCAGGTCATAAAAAAGCAGAAATTGAAAAGACTGGCGGTGGCTTTCGCTTTTACCGTTTAGGGCCACCCGTCTTTACTGAGGACGGGCAAATACAGCCAGATATCCGCTTCCCGGTACTCGCAGCTCATATTTGGTTTGCTGAAACCGGCCAATCGTGGCATCAACCAGACGACTTATCTCCGTTTCTTGGAGAATGTGAGAAAAAAGGATACGCCTTGTTGTATAACGGAATTCTCGGAGATAAGTCAGCTTCTGGTGGTAATGTGCTTACCCGCAAAACACTTTCAATAATTCGAAGTGCCCAAGGCAACTTTAAGGGAACACTAATCGTTTACGGCGAAAGAACTGCTCTGTCTGAAACGACATTGAAGTCAGAGCAAATTGAATTCAAGCAAACTCCATACGATGTAAAGGCGCGAAAATGAAGCTAAAACAATATCAAAAAGCCTCCCTAACGACTTTACGAAAGTATCTTGAAGAAGCTCGAATTGTTGGTCCTTCAGAAGCTTATACAGCACTAACAGCAGAGCCTGAGCTTGCAAAACGGTTGAAAGGGTTTGCTTCAAAATACAAACCGCTAAAGTCATCGCCGGATGTGCCCTACGTTTGTCTGCGTTTACCCACTGGCGGCGGCAAGACTATATTGGCCGCCCACTCAATAACCGTTGCAAAAGAAGCATGGATTGAAAAAGATTATCCGATGGTGCTTTGGTTGGTTCCAACCAACACTATTCGTACGCAAACTGCAGAAGCACTTAAGAATCCGCGTCACCCCTATCGCCAAGTACTTGATGAAGCATTTGAAGGAAGGGTGCGAATTTTTGATATTGGTGACTTTACGCAGATCACAACGCAAGACTTAAGCTCCAACCTATGTGTCGTCGTTGGCACCATTCAGACGTTGCGTGTAACCAATACCGATGGGCGAAAAGTGTATGCGCACAACGAGAATCTGGAATCTCATTTTTCTAGTGTGTCAGCAAATACAGCAGGTTTAGAGCCCATTGATAATGATTCGAGAGGCGGCTTCCGTTTCAGTTTCGCCAACTTAATGCACTTGCATCGACCGCTCGTTATCATGGACGAAGCACACAAGGCAGGGTCAGATTTAAGCCAAGAGGTTTATGAGCGCATCAACCCGTCGGCATGCATTGAATATACTGCCACACCAAAAGGCTTTAATAACATTCTCCACACCGTTTCAGCACAAGAGCTGAAAGATGAGGAAATGATAAAAATGCCAGTGGTTCTGGATGAGGCTGAAACTTGGCAGGGCGCAGTAAACTCGGCGATTTTTAAACGCGCTGAATTGCAGGAATACGCAGACCGCGACCGTGATGACTACATTCGGCCTATTGTGCTCTTCCAAGCAGAAAAGAAAGGTGGAGAAGCTACAGTTGAAGTACTTAAGCAGCACTTAATTGAAAATGAAAATATTGATGAGCATAAAATTGCCGTTGCAACAGGCTCTCAACGAGAACTAGATGGAATCGACTTATTCAAGCCGGATTGCCCTATAGAGTACGTCATTACAATAGAAGCATTGAAAGAAGGCTGGGATTGCTCATTCGCTTATGTCTTCTGTTCACTGGCCAATATTCGTAGCTCAACAGATGCAGAGCAACTATTAGGGCGAGTTTTGCGAATGCCATATGCAACAAAGCGAAAAGAAGCGGCATTGAATAAATCCTACGCAAAACTTGTTTCGAAGCACTTCTCTGAAGCGGCGATGACTTTGAGAGACAAGCTCGTTGATATGGGATTTGACGAGAGTGAGGCGGAGGATAATATCGAAGCCGAACAACCTGGTTTTGATGATGGTTTATTTGGCAAGCCAGAACGTCGTCGTCCAACAATGTCCGTGGAAGTTAAAGCAACGCCTCAAGAGCAACGCGAATTGCAAAGCATTGCCCCAGGAAAAATTAAAGTCTCTGCAGGCGAGAATGGGAATGCAACAATTGAGTTCTATGGCGTACCCAAACCGCGTGAAGAACAAGCACTTATCGAAAAGGCACCAACGAACATGCATGAAGTCTTGCGTGCCAAGCTTAAGGAGTTCAAAGAACAACATCCAAATGAGCTCGCGCCGGCGCATCTTGGTGAAGAATTTATTGTTCCGCGTTTAATGACTAATATTCAGGGCGAGTTAGTGTTTGGCGATACGGATATTCTGATGGAATATCACGATTGGTCGTTAAACGATTACCCTGCTCGGCTAAGTGCCAAAGAGTTTGATATTGTCGAGACCACCAATGCTTTTGAAATTGATTTGGACGGAAACCGATTAACGGTATCTGTTTCGGATGCTTCATCGCAGCTTTCTCTCGATATTGCAGTTGAGGATTGGACACCAAACAGTCTTGTGCGTTGGTTGGATAGTCGTATTCGAGATCAGTGGATTGGGCAGGCTGAATTACTGGCGTGGTTAAGTGATATCGTTGAAAACTTGACTCAGGAACGAGGTATTCCTTTATCTCAATTGATGCGCTGTAAGTTTATTTTAGCGCGGAAACTCAAACAGAAAATTCAGAGTTTCCGATTATTAGAACGTGAAAAGGTTTACCAAAGTAACTTATTTGGGCCGACAGCTCGTATTGAGGTGTCATTTGATGAAGGCTTCCGGTTCTTTGACGACATGTACTATGACGTGCCTAAATATCGTGGTGGTCAGTTCAAGTATAAGAAGCACTTTATGGGGCCAGATGAAGTTCCCTCTTTTGATAGTAAAGACGGCGGTGAAGAACACATGTGTGCTCTTGCCCTTGATGCATTGCCAGGACTGAAGTACTGGACACGCAATGTCGCCCGTCATCGTAATTCCTTTTCGTTGCCTACCTCCACGGATAAGTTTTATCCCGATTTCGTAGCGCTAATGGATGATGGGCGGTTGCTAGTTGTAGAGTACAAAGGCAAAGACCGTTCGGCTGACGAAAGCCGCGATTCGCGAGAGAAGAACCTAATTGGCCAGCAATGGGCAAAAGCATCAAACGGCAGAGCTGTCTTTGTGATGGCTACTATGGAAAAAGGTGACCCGAAAGAAGTTCGAGCCCAAGTGCTAGCGGCGCTAGGCATGAGTTAAGTGGAACTATGAGTTATATTTATATCAAAGATGTGGTATATTCGGCCGCATTTCGAATTATACGAAAAAGGAGTTAAGCGTGGTGCTTTCTCAAGAATTAAATACTGTCCAAGAGGCAATAATCTTTCTTCATCGCAAAATGTTCGATGAAAGCCCATCTCCGATGAAGCTCCAAAAGCTTTGCTATTACGCTCAGGGGTTTGCTCTGGCTGAAGGTCATGAATTGTTCCCCGAAGACTTTCAAGCTTGGCAACATGGACCTGTGCTGCAATCTCTATATTGGGAATATCAAGCATTTAAATGGCGTCAAATTGACTGTGATGTTAGTGAACCAAAACTACCTCAATTAGATCTTATTGAAAATGTCGTAGCGGCCTATGGGCGTTATGATGGTGCTGCCCTAAGTACCATGACTCATAGAGAAAAACCATGGATTGATGCTAGAGGTGACTTGCCAGAGTCATCCGGTAGTAACGAAGTTATATCAAAAGATTCTATGAAGCGGTTTTTCACGAGTAAGCTCCAGAGCTGAAACTCTCATGGGTAAGAGCAAATATGCTGATATCGCAGATCGTGATGCAGAATCCGTATCGCAAGAGAAACTCAAAGTATCTTTCGAGAATATCGACTTTAATTCTGAAGAGTTTTTCTTTCACGGTTTAGATCCCCACTATTACTCAAAATTTTTTAATTGTATTTCTGAGCTTCAAAGATCTAAAGAGTCCGAAATAGCCCAGCAGACACACCCAAGCTTATCTCCAAAATCCATATTCAATACTAAGACGTCTATAAAAGACTCTTTCCCTGATTGTGTAATTGAGAACGTAAAGCAAAAACTTTATATTGAAACTAGAGACGATCAAGATTCAATGAATAGAGCTTTAGAGATAACCTCGAGGGCTTTTGAGGTTAGTCTGGGGAAAAATCATGGCCGTTTGCACGGTTTTCTTTGGAATAATACTTTTTACGTTGTTTGGATAGACCCTGCACACAATTTATTTCCGATGGATAGGAAAATTTCTAAACATGCAGATGCTGCAGTTGTTAGATGCTTCTCTCCTGATGAATGCAAGCGCCTGCAAAGTAAAATTCGCGAGCTACAGTATGAATATGACGAGCTCTATGAAGCTTTTGCGAATCAATGAGTGATCATACTGAAAAAAAGTGTTTGCTTTAGGGTATTAAAGGATTTAGTGGATTTCTCAAGTAAAGTTAATATTTACGATGCTCTAGATTTGACTATCGTTATTTTTCTAATATATTGACTTACGGCTCACATGCAGATTTGTTGGTTGCGCTTCGCAACCTGTGACAACATTGCTAGATAGACTCGCCTTTCGGACTACTCGTTTGAGCGTCCTGGAACTACTCGCCAGCCGCGCGTAGGAGTGCATGTGAGCCATCTCTTCAATGCTGATAGCGAGAGTGATTTTGATTCATAGAAGAGACTACCAACTGCTAAAAAAAGCAAAAACGAAGCCTGAGTTAGCGTCACTTCTCGGAATAACTGCGGCCTTTCTAACAAGAGTGCTTTATCATCCTGGTGCCAATGACCATTACCACCAATTTGAAATTGATAAAAAATCCGGTGGAAAAAGAAAAATAAGCGCTCCCTCGAATGAACTAAAGGATATTCAGAGCCGATTATCTACTCTCCTTCAAAATTGCCTCGATGTAATCCGCTTCGACACCGAAGTCAGCCGAGAATGTCTTGTATCTCACGGTTTTGAGCGAGAACGTTCGATAATTACCAATGCTGCTATCCATAAAGGAAAGAGGAACATACTAAATTTGGATTTAGATGATTTTTTTGGACAATTTAACTTCGGACGTGTTCGAGGTTATTTCATAGCAAATAAGCATTTCGAACTTGACCCACATATTGCTACAGTAATTGCTCAAATTGCTTGTTATGAGAACTCTCTTCCTCAGGGCAGCCCATGCTCTCCTGTTATAGCCAACCTTATAACTGCCAGCCTTGATATGAAGTTGTTGAATTTAGCTAAAAGCTGCGGTTGTTCTTATTCGCGGTATGCGGACGATATTACGTTTTCGACCCGCAAAAAAGAATTTCCTTCAAGCATAGTTAAGGTACTCGAGCCACTTGAACTCGGAGGAAAGTTGATTGGAGAAATCAGAAGAGCTGGTTTTTCTGTAAACGCCTTAAAAACGCGATTGCAATACAAAGATTCAAGGCAGGAAGCCACAGGCTTAGTGGTAAATCGCAAAGTAAGCATAAAGTCGGAATATTGGCGTTTAGTAAGAGCGATGGCGTTTAGGCTTTTTAAAAAGGGTGAGTTCGAGATCCTTGACGTAAATGGCGAGCCACGAATGGGTACTTTAAATGAGCTTGAAGGACGGTTAGCTTTTATTGATGCCATTGATCGTTACAATAATATCGTAGCTAGACGACGCCCTAAAGCTCCGTGGGGCACAATTAAGCATACTGGCTTAAATGCGTTTAAAGGGCGGCACAATTCACGAGAGGCTGTTTATAGTCGTTTCCTTTTCTATAAGTATTTTTACTCGAGTGAGTACCCGACTATTTTAACTGAAGGCAAGACGGATAATGTTTACTTGAAAAGTGCGTTATCAGAGCTTCAAGGGTCTTACCCTAGCTTAGTTTCTCCAAAAGGACAAGACAACGCCTATAGTCCAAAACTAAAATTTCCAAACTTAAACAAACGTACGATGTACCTACTTGATTTGGGAGACGGTGCAACACCTGTTGCAAAGTTGGTTCAAAGGTACGAGACCGAGTTAGCGTACTTCCACGGAAAGAAAGCAACGTCACCCGCTATCTTGATCCTGGATAATGATAGCGGCCCGTCAGAGCTTCTGAAGGAGTTAGCAAAACCAAAGTATAGATCTTGCCCCAATAGCGTAACGGACATCAAAAAATCAGGATTTCTTCACATTTTTGAAAACCTGTACTTAATTCTGACCCCTCTTAATTCAGGCGGCAAAGACTCCATGATGGAGGATTTGTTCGATGCTAAGACACTAGCGACGCCTATCAATGGTAAAACGTTTTCAACCCTGAGTAGCTTTGATACTGCCAAACATTATGGCAAACATGTATTCTCAACCAAAGTTGTTAGATCAAGTAAATCATCTATCAAATTCGATAGGTTCAGGTATATTTTTGACGAAATTGAGAAAGTAAAAGCCCACTTTGCGAAGCTATAAGACAGTTGTACTAATCTTTATTAGCTTTGAGTATGATATTGAATCGATACGGGGTCGCAGACGAAGAACTAATACCGTAAATAAGTACAGTTAGTTCTCATTTTAATTGACTCTGGTTAGTTTTTGCGTTGCGTTTAAAGGCGACTTCATTCAAAAGGAGAGGCATTTTTGTGGGTAACGCAGATTTAATTTGTCATTACACTTCGATGGAAGGCTTTAAGTCGATTATTCAGTCCAAGAAGATTTGGGCCACGAATGTACTGTTCTTGAATGATACGAAAGAGTATCTTCATGCATTTGATGTTTTCCAAGCGGAAGTTGAGAAACTCAAGATAGAGTTAAAAAATTTATCAGAGAAAGATACCCTATTTTTCTCAGGGCTTGCTCAATGCATGGATGAGATGGACTATATCGGAGCGGAACAGCATTATGTAACCTCGTTTTCAAAAAATATCGACCAATTAAGTCAGTGGCGGGCATACGGTTCGATAGGAATTGTTTTTAATAAAGCGCTCTTTGAAAATAGTTTAAATACCCACAATCAACTTTATTGTCGTATGAAGCCATGTCGATATGATACCGAAGGTTTACAGGAGATGATCACTGCGAAGATTCGCAAACTTTATACCGATTATTTGAATTCAAGTAATCATGACGCGATTTATCGCTTAGCTACAGATCTTCAAATATACCTGTATAACAGAGCTGCATTTCTCAAAGATAAAGGTTTTCATGAGGAGCGAGAATACCGGGTTTCATATGCTTCTACCGGTGATGAAGAGGTGAAATTTCGAGCCACGGATTCATGTTTGGTACCTTACGTTGAGATAGCATTTGATCAACATGCAATTGATTCAATTTATATTGGTCCAAGCGTCGAGCCCAAGAGGGCCGAAAAATCAATCGAATTATTCTTATATGAGCATTTTCCTGATAATCCGCCCAAAGTTCATAAATCCCAGTGTACTTATAGAAATTGGTAGTTATACAGTTTCCAAGTGTTGGTGAACGAACAGATTATTCGGCTACAAAGGTTAAGAAGCATTTTTCCAAGCTATTGGAAAGCAATAAGGGGAAGACCAGAACCGCCGCTAGATAAATGAATATTTCACGGCACCGATTGAGGATAAAATATGGCTAAAATAGAAAATGAACAAGCCTCAAACGAAATACCGATATCGACACAGTGGACTTTAGATGCAGTAGGGGAAATTGGCCGCTCTTCAATGAACTTTGTTTTTATGATTAATTGCCATGCCACAGGGGCAAAAGGCTCAGGCTTTTTGTTAGAAAATGGCCTTATAGTAACTAATGAACATGTCGTAAGAGGTTGTTCAATAGAACAAATAACTATTACATCAGCTTTCGGAGATCAAGTTTCAGTTTCTCAAGGTTGGCTGGATTCCGACCGTGATTTAGCAATTTTAAGACCATCCATCGCGCAATGTGGGGGATTGAGTATAGCTAGAGAAGCTAAACTTCAAGTTGGCGAGTCAGTTACCACCTGGGGGTATCCATTAGGTTATAATGGACCTGCTCCACTTCTATCAGTCGGTTATTTGGCGGGTTTCATTTCGCATCGAACCGGCAAAGGAGTCAAAAAGCATTTGGTAGTTAATGGTGCGTTCAATTCGGGAAACTCTGGAGGAGCTTTGTTTAGGGCTTCAGACAACAAGGTTATTGGAATTGTTGTTAGCAAGCATGCTCCAATAAGTCAATATCACCAATCGGCAATTGAGGCTTTGGCAAAGAATAATTCTGGTGTTGTGTTTCACGCAAGTGATGAAAACGGGCAAAAAACGAGCTTCGTAGAATCACAAATTGTTGCCGAGCTTCTTGTTCATATGAGGAGCTTAACCCAAGTTATGATTGGTGAGGCGATTGCAGCTGAAGAATTAATTGCGATGTTAGATGAAAGTGATTTGAGCGCACCTAAAAACCTGTCTAGGAATTCTCCTTGTTATTGCGGGAGCGGTAAACGGTTCAAAGAATGCCATGGAAAAATCCTACAATAACACGGTTGGAACGAACGCTACTATAATCTCTATCTCTCTAGAAGATTTAGGAAAGCTAAACGTGCTTTTGTAATAGCCCCTTTTTAAAAGGGACACTCCTTAAAGATAGGCTTAGACCTATCTTTAAGGAGTGTCTATGGAGCGTATTGTAAATATTTAATCTGGAATCTCCAAAAGTTGCTTAATTCGTAAATCAACTACTCTTTTGTCGCGTTTATGAGCGTTAGCTAACTTAGAATATTCAGGAAAAACCTCTAACAATTGAAGCTCTAATAATTTGGAAATCGATAGTGCTACTCTGGTTGAAACTGCCTTTCGATTAATGACTTTAGAAATTAAACTAGGAGAACAGCCTAATACTTTTGCTATTGCTGTTTGACTGAACCCCTCTTTGTTTAGAGCCTGAGATATATTTTTTGATAACATGTTGCATCCTATGCATTGAGAGTCACTTGAAAAACTACACTAGCAACATGCACTGCGAAAGGAGAACGAGCGGAAATACGAATTATCTGACGCGTCAAAACGTCAAAAACTCACACACATTATTCGAAAATTCTATGCTAGGGGCTTCAAGACTGAATAACTGAGTATACCTGTTGCCGAAAACTACCTTCTAACGAAAAGTTAAGTTGAGATGCTATTGGATGATTTTCAAGGGAACTATTTGAGTCCTGTCCCCATAATGGCACTGGCTCGAGTGTTTTCTGATTAGACCTATTATCAGATTTTGACTCAGTGAGAGTTAGCGTTGAAATTTTTCCCCAGTCTCTAGCTTTATCAAACCTTTTGACCTTTCCCCTGAAATAACACCATATTTTCAATGAGATTTCAGTTTTTATGCCACCTGTTTTGCATATTCAGCTGGCGGTAAATAATTCAGTGAACTGTGTGGTCTTTCTTCGTTGTAATGACGCTGCCACTGCTCAATGTCGTAACGTGCTTCATCAAGAGTTCTAAACCAATGCTGGTTTAAGCATTCATTCCTGAACTTTCCGTTCAGACTCTCTACGAAGGCATTCTGCGTGGGTTTCCCTGGCTGAATAAAGTTCAGGCGTACACCTTCAGTTTTGCTCCAGAAGAACATAGCCTTGCTCGTAAATTCTGTGCCGTTGTCGCAAACAATCGAGTCAGGCCTCTTACGAGCCTCGATAACTTGCGATAAAAAGCGTGCCAC
>NZ_RSFE01000008.1 GCF_004025325.1 Pseudidiomarina gelatinasegens
GATCCATTCCGAACTCAGTAGTGAAACGCTTCAGCGCCGATGGTAGTGTGGGGCTTCCCCATGTGAGAGTAGGACACCGCCAGGCTTTAAATACGACGAGACCCCGAGCTAATGCTCGGGGTTTTTTTATGTCTGAAAAACAAAAGCGTTATTGGTTATTCGTTATTGGTTACTCGAAAAAAGAAAAGACCACTTCGAATAACGATTAACGAATAACGATTAACGAATTTTTCGTGATTCCCACCACTTTACGCATTAGTACAAACTTTCTTATTTAATAATAGCGAATAAAAACAGTAACCTACAAAATAGGCACGATCATTGCATTAACTATATCAAGTATAATTTTATGACGAGGTTAGTGTATGAAAAGCGATCGCAATTGGTTATGGATACTCATCGGTGTCGTGGCCTTTTTATTGTTTGCCGATGAAATATTCGCAGTACTTGGTGCTGTGCTTGGACTGATCTTTAGTGTTGGTTTTACCGGATTGGTCATTGTTGCAATGGCCGCTGTTGCCTTCGCTGTTGCCATTTTCGTCGGTTGCAGTGTAGGGTTCGCGATAGCTGTGGCCATGTTAACGTTAGCATTCGTTCTCTTTAGTTGGTTGTGGCCTTATTTATTAGTTGGACTGGTGATCTATTTACTACTGCGTAAACGTCCTAAACCTGTGTAAAATAATATCTTCATTTATTGAGGAGACGATTATGTATTGGGTCAAAACGTCTACGTTAATTTTGGCTTTTATACCATTGCTTGCAACTGCAGCTGAGGTCGAAATCTCAAATGCTTGGTTAAAAGAGTCAATTCCTGGTTCAGAGAACGGCGCAGGTTACTTTACGATAAGTAATACAGGTACTAAAGCGATCACCGTCGTAGGTGCCAACACGGGCGCCTCGCGCGCAGTTGAAGTGCACCAGCATGTCTTGCGGGACGGTATGATGCGGATGCGACGTGTACCGGAGTTGAATATTGAAGCCGGGCAAACCATCGTGTTTCAGCCAGGTGGATACCACCTTATGCTGTTTGGTGTAAAAAATGCGTTTAAGCCGGGTGATCAAGTTGAATTTGAACTTCATTTCAGTGATGGTGATAGTGTAAGCTTCGACGCCGAAGTAAAAACAATACGTTAGTAAGGACATCCGGAAATGAAAAAGATCGCCATTGCATTGATTGCACCAACGCTAATGCTAACTGGAGCTGCACAAGCAGATACTTTGTTAGGTATTTATGCTGGTGGGCAAGTTTGGGACACCGAAAATACGGGTAACTTTGGCTCTGGTTCAGGTAACCAGTCGTTTGCATTCGCTGACGAAAAGCAAAACAGCTTTTATGTCGCACTTGAGCACCCAATTCCACTGGTGCCTAACATCAAGATTCGTGAAAATGAGCTCGTTACACAAGGCTCGGTTCTGCTGTCACAAGACTTTACCTACAATGGCGAAGGCTATACAGCAGGTACTACGCTCGGTAGCACCATTGATTTAAGCCATACCGATATTACGTTGTACTATGAGTTGTTCGACAACGATTTGCTGTCGTTTGACTTCGGTATCACCGGTAAAAAAGTCGATGGGTTATTGGCCGTGCGTGACGCACAAAGCGAGAACCGCTTAGAAAGTGATGGGTGGATACCAACAGGTTATGCGCAACTTCGGGTGGGTATTCCGACTACTCCGTTAACTGTGTACGGCATTGCGAACGCAGTCAGCATTGATGACAGCAGCATCCGTGATGTGGAAGCCGGTATTGAGTATCGTCTTGTAGAAAATTTAGCGATCGATCTGAATCTGCAACTGGGCTACCGAGATGTAACCATAGAGCTGGATGATTTGGATAGCATTGATTCAGATTTACAGTTCAAAGGGCCTTATTTAGGCTTAGAAATCCATTTCTAAGCGCAATAATAGCTTTAATAATATGGCGTAACCGTGGCGGCTGTCAGACGATAGCCGACCACGGCAACATCGCCTTCAACCCGCTCAACGTGAATGGTACCTTCAACCCATACAGCGTCAAACGTATCTTCATATTTCACACCTTCAGCAAAATCTACTAATACAATTTGATTCGGCGGTGGCGGTGGCACGTGCACGCACGCACCGAAATAGGGTACTAATAAAAATTGCGTGACCTTATCGGCGTCGCCTTCGAGTTGCACCACATACCCAGGTATTTTAATTTTCTTCCCGTCTAAAGACTCAACCATGGGTGCATCAAGTTCTGGCTGGTTAGCTAACTCAGGATTCGCATCATAGAACGCCTGACTGCGCACAGGTGGTGGCTTGTATCCTTCAGGCACCAGTTCTTTCCAATGAGTGGTCACGTAGTCTTCAGCATGAACAGGCGTAAAGAGGCTAATAGATACTACTAGCAATGCGGTTAAAAACTTCATCATAAGCGTATTGTTAATCCATCGGCTAATGCGTTGCGATAGGCTCGCCACGCAGGAATGAAACTCAAGAGTATTGCGGCTACAAGTATGGCGCCCACGAGACTCCATTCAGTGATCGTTAGTGGTGTTGCACGTAATAACAAACCGGTATGCAGCAGTAGCCAATCGGCTCCAAAGTGCAGCACCGCAAATAACATGAGAACACCTATGCTAACGCCTGCTAAGGCAAGCATAAAGGCTTCACTGACCAACAGGCCAAATATGGTAAAAGGTCCGGCGCCAATAGAGCGTAAGACCGCCATTTCCCGTCGGCGTTCCCGCAAGCTGGCAAGTAAGGCTGTTAACATCCCCAACAGACCTGTAGCAACAACTAAAATTGAAACGGTAAACAAGGCTTTCTCGAATAGGCTCAAGGTGCGCCATAAGTCGGTTAAGGCTAAGCCTGGCATAATTGCGCTAAGTGGTTCTTCGCGGTAGGTATTTATCTGTCGTTGCATGCGTAAGGCCAGCGCACGGTTATCGAGACCAAGCAGAACTGCACTAAGCGTATATACCGGCTGTTGCTCGGTGTCCGCGTGTTCGTGTTCGTGGTCATGTGAATCATCATTATCGTCTTGTATGAGTTCACCATGCACAAGTCCCAAGCCGGCCAGCGGAATATAAATAGCTTGATCTACAGGTGTTCCAGTTCTTTGCAGAATACCAGTTACTTGAAACGGATGTGCATCATGGTCTGAAAAGCTTATACCGCCACTGCCGTGCGCAATGGTGAATTCATCACCAACGTTCAGCTGCATCCGCTGAGCAACCTCTGCACCCAATACGGCGTGTTCGTCGGCATTAAATACACGGCCGGCAGCAAATTCCAGAGCAGCCTCTGAGGCATACTTGAAGTGCTTGAAAAAGTCCTCGTTGGTGCCTACCACGGGGTAACCAGAGAAGCTATCGCCCAGCGCCATAGGAATGTTCCAGGCAACGCCAGGTAGCTCCTTAATATGCGTATAGCTTTGCCACGTCATACTATTATTCAAGGCACCGATATGGAAAACACTGCTCAATAAAAGTTGTGTTGACCCTGTGCGTGCGCCAACAATCAGGTCAGTACCTGATATTGTGTTAGCAAAGTTGTCTTGAGTTTGGGTGCGCACTCGTTCTACACCGATTAATAGCAAAGCACTGACTGCAATAGCTAAAATCGTGAGCCAAGCACTTGATTTGCGGTTGGCTAAACTGGCGAACGCAAGGCGAATCATGACCAACCACCACTGCCTGTATTAATATCGGCAAGTTCAATAGCACGATCAAAATGGGGCGCTAAGCTGGCATCGTGCGTTACAAATAATAGTGTTGTGTTGTTTGCGCGACAGGCTTCAAATAATATCTGGATGAAGTTGTCTCTATGGTCCGCATCGAGGGCTGACGTTGGCTCATCAGCGATGATCAATGCTGGGCTGCCAAACAAAGCGCGCGCAGCCGCAACACGTTGTTGCTGCCCCACACTTAACTGATGCGCAGGTCGTTCAGTGTCGCTTTCAGTGAGGCCAAGCTGGAGCAGAAGATTTTGCGCTTGCTGTTTATGTGATGACTGCTGAGCATTTAAGCGCTGACGTCGTGCTGGTGAAAACTGCTGCGCAAGCAGCACATTCTGGTAGGCGCTAAGATAAGGTAACAAGTTAAACTGCTGAAATATATAGCCAATTTCATTGGCTCGAAGCTTATCGCGTTGGCGCTGTGACATGTCGCCAAGATCGTGGTCAAGTACGAACACTTGCTGTGCTTTAGCTTTATGAATGCCAGCAATAAGACTAAGCAGTGTCGATTTTCCCGAGCCACTGGCACCCCGCAGTAAAACGCGCTCACCGCGGGAAATCTGTAGTTCGGGAATACGCAACAGAGGTTGCGTGGCACCTGGCCACTGAAACTCAAGCTGTTTGAGTTCAATACAGGTGCCAGGCATCAGTTTTATTTCTGCTTCGCGCGTTCAAATGAAGAGACGAGCTCGGCTTTGGCAGCATCAATGTCGCCCCAGCCTTCAACCTTAACCCACTTACCTTTTTCAAGTTCTTTATAGCGCTCAAAAAAGTGTGTGATTTGCGCCTTGAGTAGCTCCGGTAAGTCATTCACGTTTTGAATATGATCATATTCTTTGGTTAGCTTGCTTACTGGCACAGCGATAACTTTAGCATCTTCGCCTGATTCGTCAGTCATCTTAAGCACGCCAACTGGGCGGCATTTGATGACAGAACCCGCTTGCAGTGGGTACGGTGTTGGTACCAACACATCAACTGGGTCGCCATCAAGTGATAACGTTTCGTTTACGAAGCCGTAGTTACATGGATAAAACATAGGGGTAGACATGAAACGGTCAACCCATAAGGTACCGGTGTCTTTATCCACTTCGTATTTAATTGGATCTGCGTTGGCAGGTATCTCAATGATTACGTTGACTTCTTCTGGCAAGTTTTTACCTGCGCTAACGTGACTTAAGCTCATGTGTATTCCTGTATGACAAAATATAAAAGAGATTTTCGTATTATACGGGCTTGCTATCCGATTGCGAACCCTTGAGATAGCCTAAACATGTTTCAACTTCATGTTTAGCGCCAAGAATTATGCCGACTCGCTGATGAATATCAGTTGGCTGAATATCCAAAATACGTTCTTCGCCACTATGCGCAGCACCACCAGCTTGCTCAATTAACCAAGCCATCGGATTGCCTTCGTACATCAAACGCAGTTTGTAGGGTTTGTTCTCTGAGCGGGCATCCCATGGGTATGCAAATAATCCGCCGCGGCACAGAATACGGTGAACATCGGCGACCATTGCGGCAACCCAGCGCATATTAAAGTTTTTAGTGCGTGGGCCGCTGGTGCCAGCCAGTAAGTCATCAACGTAAAGTTGCATACCTTCTTGCCAATGGCGGAAGTTCGACATGTTGATGGCAAACTCTGACGTTTCCGGTTCAATGGTGATGTCTTTCTTCGTGAGTAAGAATTCACCAACGGTTTGGTCCAGCGTGAACATGCGCAGCCCTTTACCGGTGGTAAAGGCCATCATAATGGAAGGACCATACAAAATATAACCCGCCGCGACTTGGTTGCGGCCTGGCTGTAAAAACATATCGACATCACCAGAATTATTTTCTGGTACGGGCAGAATCGAAAATATGGTACCAACCATGCTATTGATATCGATATTTGAACTGCCATCGAGTGGGTCGAATGCAACGAGGTATTTGCCGTTGTCGTTACCAAGCACAATACCTTCTTCTTCTTCGGACGCAACCGCTCTCACGTGCTGGCATTCCAGCAAGATTTCTTTGAGTAGCTGATTCGACAAAATATCTAATTTCTTTTGCGTTTCGCCCTGAATATTCTCAGAAAGTGTTGATCCCAAAACGCCGGCAAGTTCGCCTTGGCCAACGCGAAATGAAATCTCTTTAGCGCATATTTGCAATGTGTTGATGACGGAAATTAGAGCTTCGTCGACCTGGTCGTTACGTAAGGTCGGAATTAGGCGTTGCATGGAACCCTCGTGAAGTTGCTGGTTGTTCGAAAACCTTGTTTTAAACGCGGCTAAGTTTACCGCAAATTTAAGCAAATTGCCTGCCCAGATTGTCGCTGTGCCAAAAGCCCGTGATACACTATCGAAAACCCTGATTCGTCGAGTAAAATCATGCACATTCACATTTTGGGCATTTGCGGCACCTTTATGGGCGGTATTGCAGCGCTCGCAAAAGAGCTGGGGCACCACGTAACTGGCAGCGATGCGCAGGTATACCCACCAATGAGTGATCAATTACGCCAGTTGGGAATTGAGCTTGTTGAGGGGTATCAGCCGGAACAGCTTAACCCTCGGCCTGATCTCGTTATCATTGGCAATGCGCTAAGTCGCGGAAACCCCGCGGTTGAGGCTGTACTCAACCAGCGCATCCCCTATATATCAGGGCCGCAATGGTTGCATGATGCATTATTGCAGCATAAATGGGTCCTTGCGGTAGCGGGCACGCACGGGAAAACAACAACCTCGAGTATGTTGGCATGGCTGCTTGAATTTGCAGGCCTCAAACCTGGTTTTTTAGTGGGCGGTGTATTGGCTAATTTTCAACAGTCGGCACGCTTAGGCGAGAGCGATTTTTTTGTCATTGAAGCCGATGAATATGACACAGCTTTCTTCGATAAACGTTCCAAGTTTGTTCACTATTGTCCGAGCACGTTAGTCCTCAATAACCTTGAGTTTGACCACGCCGATATCTTCACTGATTTAGCGGCGATTCAGCGCCAGTTTCATCACCTGGTGCGCGTGGTTCCGTCGTATGGCCGTATTTTCTTTCCGAGCCATGAGCACAATTTAGCGCAAGTGCTTGAACAAGGCTGCTGGAGTGAGCAGGTTCAAGTTGGAGAAGGCCAGGAATGGTTTGCAAAGCTGCAGCAAGCCGATGGCAGTGTGTTTGATGTTTACCATCATGGCGAGCTGGCAGGAACAGTCGAGTGGTCTTTAATTGGCAATCACAACGTATACAACGCTCTGATGGCTATTGCAGCTGCGCATCATGTGGGTGTGCCAGTCGACGTCAGCTGCGAGGCTTTCACGCACTACCAAAATACGAAGCGCCGACTTGAATTACTGGGGCACGTAGCAGGTATATCTGTATACGATGACTTTGCACATCACCCAACGGCTATTGCCACCACCTTGCAGGGCATGCGCGCAAAGGTTGGCAATGCACGTATCATTGCGGTGTTGGAGCCGCGTTCGAATACCATGAAGTTGGGCACCATGGCTGACGCATTGGCTGATGCACTGAGCGCAGCGGATGAGGTTTTCATGCTGCAACCAGAAACGGTACAATGGTTGGTTTCCGATAAGGTGCCGCGGGCGCATGTCGGCGATACCACCGATGACTTATTGTCACAGTTACAACAGCATACACAAGCAGGTGACCACGTCGTCATTATGAGTAATGGTGGTTTTGGTAACATCCATCATCGTTTTCTCGAAATATTGCAGCAACGCGGGTCTTAATTATTTCAGCTTGCGTAATCAAGGAGCAAGGCATGGCGCAATCTAGCGTGACTTTAGCAATAACCGGCGCATCCGGCGCACCTTATGCGGTCCGTTTGTTAGAATGTTTGCTCGCGCAAAATCAGCAAGTGCATTTGCTAATGTCCAGTGCTGCGCGTGTGGTTTTCGCCACTGAAATTGATTGGCAACTGCCGGCAGCGCCAAAAGCAATGGCAAAAGCCATGCAAGAACGTTTTGGTGTGAGTGCCGAGCAATTGCACGTATATGGTAAAGAAGAGTGGTTTTCGCCCGTGGCATCAGGCTCCGCAGCGCCGACGAAAATGGTGGTTTGCCCATGTTCCACGGGAACCCTGTCAGCGATTGCTCACGGCGCAAGTGATAACTTAATTGAGCGCGCTGCAGATGTGGTTATGAAAGAACGTGGGCAGTTAATTTTGCTGCCGCGGGAAATGCCACTGTCAGCGATTCATCTGGAAAATATGTACAAACTTGCCCAGCTGGGCGTGACAATTATGCCCGCCGCGCCCGGGTTTTATCATCAGCCCAAAAGTATTAATGACTTAGTCGACTTTGTGGTGGCCCGAATACTTGACCATCTGGGACTAGAGCAAACACTTCAACCACGCTGGGGTTATGGCGAGGAGAACAAATAACACATGAAAGCATTGTCTATTCGTGGATTAAAGAAAACATACAAAGGCGGTCATGTTGCCTTAAAAGGTATTGATTTAGACGTTGAAGAAGGCGACTTCTTCGCGCTACTTGGGCCAAACGGCGCGGGTAAATCAACCACCATAGGTATTATTTCGTCGTTGGTGAACAAAACCGAAGGCAAAGTCAGCGTGTTTGGTTACGACCTCGACACCCAATTGGTTGATTTGAAGCGACAGATTGGCTTAGTGCCGCAAGAGTTTAATTTTAATCAGTTTGAAACCGTTCAACAAATTGTGATTAATCAAGCTGGTTACTACGGCGTGCCGCGCGAAGTTGCCAAAGAACGGTCAGAAAAATACTTAAAGCAATTAAGTTTGTGGGATAAACGTAATAACCCAGCGCGGATGCTTTCGGGCGGTATGAAGCGTCGCTTAATGATTGCGCGCGCGTTGTTACATGAGCCGAAACTATTGATTTTGGATGAGCCAACGGCAGGCGTTGACATTGAGTTACGTCGCAGCATGTGGGATTACCTTGAAGACATTAACAAGCAAGGAATTACCATTATTTTGACGACACACTATTTAGAAGAAGCTGAGTCGTTGTGCCGAAATATCGCCATTATCGATCAAGGTACCATTATCGAAAACACGTCCATTAAGCGTCTACTCACCACGTTGAACATGGAAACTTTCGTGCTTGATTTGTCAGTCGAAAATGACGCTCCGGTCGCTGAAACGATGACGCTGGAAGGCTTTAAGTGGCGAGCAATGGACGGCCATACCATAGAAGTGGATGTTGAAAAAAGCCAAGGTTTGAATCGGGTTTTTGAACAACTTAGCGCGCAACAAATAACGGTGTTATCAATGCGGAATAAAGCGAATCGTTTAGAAGAACTTTTTGTCAATCTGGTTGAGAAAGGCCGTAAACCAGCTGCGGCGGGGGCTTAATATGCAGTCATCAATAAGCTTTATTGCACTACAAACAATTTGGATAAAAGAGTGCACGCGTTTTTTGCGCATTTGGGTGCAAACGCTTGTGCCACCAGCTATTACTATGACTCTATACTTTGTCATCTTCGGTAGCATAGTTGGTGAGCGTATCGGTGATATGGGCGGTCGGCCCTATATGGAATTCATTGTTCCTGGCTTGATCATGATGTCGGTTATTACCAATTCCTATTCCAACGTAGCGTCTTCGTTTTTTAGCGCCAAGTTCCAGCGTAACATCGAAGAAATGCTGGTAGCGCCAGTGTCGCCAGCGGTTATTATTGGTGGTTATGTTGGTGGTGGTCTCGCGCGCGCTCTCATTGTTGCGGTTATCGTGACTTGCGTGTCGTTCTTGTTCGTGCAAAATGTCGCGATTCACAACTTTGCGATTTTGGTTGCGACAGTCATTCTCACCTCAACGTTGTTCTCGTTGGGCGGCTTGATCAACGCGATTCACGCCAAAACTTTTGACGACATATCTATCGTACCAACCTTTGTGTTAACGCCACTGACTTACTTGGGTGGTGTGTTTTTCAGTATTCAGTTGCTGCCAGGAATTTGGCAGCACATTGCGCAGGCTAATCCGGTGTTATACATGGTTAACGCATTCCGTTACGGTTTCTTGGGTGTGTCTGATGTGAACATTGCGGTGGCACTTGCGGTGATTATTGGGTTTAACCTGGTGTTGTTTATCACTGCATATACATTATTGAATCGTGGTGTGGGTATTCGTTCGTGAATCATGAATCAAAATCTGTAACTACGAATCAGCACGGCAACCATGATGATCTTGTATCGGTTGTGATGCGCCATTTACGTTCACCGTTTCGCAAGCCAATTCAAGCGCATAATCGTGAAGCCTTTGAGCAAGTACAAAAACTGGTTGCCGATTGGCAAGGGCCAGTAATCTTAGACTCATGTTGTGGCGTTGGCGAAAGCACCGCGTGGATAGCTGAACAAAATCCATCGGCGCTCGTTATTGGCGTAGATAAGTCAGCACACCGACTCGGGCGGCATGCGCACTATCAAAATGCAGCAGCGGGACAGCGCTATATTTTGGTGCGTGCTGACCTTCATGATTTTTGGCGTCTTGCAGTGGAGGCGCACTGGCAATTGCATGAGCATTATATTTTATACCCAAACCCTTGGCCGAAAGCTGCGCACCTCGGGCGACGTTGGCACGGCAGCCCCGTGTGGCCTTATGTGTTAGGCTTGGGTGGTCAGTTGGTCATGCGGTCGAATTGGGTGACATACCTGACCGAAGTTGCTAGTAGTTTGGCTCTGGTGAATTGCAGCGCTAACATTGCGCCATTGCTGGCGCGTCACGAAGCCATCACGCCGTTCGAACGAAAATACCAGCGCAGTGCACAGCAATTATGGGAATTGCGCGCGGAGCTGCCCGAAGATGGTCGATATTTTTCGGCAATCGAGGCAGAATAAACAAATTCGCCGTTCAACCCTAATAAGGAATCCTGCTTGAGCGACAAAATATTTGCGGAAGTCAGTCAAGAAGCGCTATTGAAGATATTTACTATCCCAGAAGCGCCTGACTCGACGCTTGGAAAAATCGAAAAGCATTTGTCAGAAAACCTTATGGGTTTTCTTGGCGAGCATATTGTTGCACGCGAAAAACCGCTGCATGAAATTGAGCAAAATTTCAGTGTTAGCGAAATTCCTGAAGACCCGCAGTATGTTTCTGATCATACCGAATTTTTGCTCAATAACCTGGTTGCGCATTCGGTTCATACATCCTCACCACGCTTCATTGGTCACATGACTTCGGCACTGCCGTACTTTCTATTGCCGTTAGCGAAATTGATGGTGGGTTTGAATCAGAACCTGGTAAAAATAGAAACATCCAAGGCGTTTACGCCACTCGAGCGTAATGTTTTAGGAATGCTGCATCATTTAGTTTACCAACAAGACGCAGGGTTTTATCGGCGTTGGATGCACAGTGCGCAGCATTCGCTCGGGGCTATGTGTTCTGGTGGTACTATCGCCAATATCACTGCGCTGTGGGTAGCGCGTAATTTAGCTTTGAAGCCAGAAGGTAACTTTGCCGGTATCGCCGCAGAAGGTTTAGCAGCAGGTTTGGCACACTATAACTACCAACGTTTAACCATCATGGTTTCTGAGCGCGGCCACTATTCACTCAGCAAAGCAGCTGATGTGCTGGGTATTGGTCGGCGTAACTTAGTTGCTATTCCAACCGACGATAACAACCGCATTCGCATCGATAAATTGCGTGAAGTGTGCAGTCAAGTGACTGCCGACGGCGGTAAGGTTCTCGCAATTGTGGGCGTGGCCGGTACCACGGAAACTGGACATATCGACCCACTTAACGAACTTGCCGATGTGGCGGAAGAAGTGGGCGCACACTTTCATGTTGACGCAGCATGGGGCGGCGCTACCTTATTATCAAATCGGTATCGCAGCCTGTTAGACGGGATTGAACGTGCAGATAGCGTCACCATTGATGCGCACAAACAGATGTATGTGCCTATGGGGGCAGGTATGGTGCTGTTTCGTGATCCAAGCATGGTTCGCGCCATTGAGCATCACGCGGAATATGTTATCCGTCATGGCTCAAAGGATTTAGGCGCGCATACCATGGAAGGCTCACGCCCAGGTATGGCGATGATGGTGTATTCAGCCATGCATGTTATGGGGCGCCGAGGCTATGAACTGTTAATCGATCAAAGTATCGATAACGCGCATAAGTTTGCCGACTTAATTGCAAAGCAAGATGACTTTGAACTGATTACTGAACCGCAATTGTGTTTACTAACCTATCGCTTTGTTCCTGCGAAAGTGAAGCCTTTGTTGAAGCAAGCTAATGCAGAGCAGATTCGTCGCATTATGCCGCACCTCAATGCGTTGACGCGATTTATTCAAAAACGGCAGCGTGAAACCGGAAGATCATTTGTCTCGCGGACAAAACTAACCCCAGCACAGTACCATCGAGAGCCTACTGTCGTTTTTCGTGTGGTGTTAGCGAATCCATTGACTACGCTAGAAATGCTCGAGGAAGTGCTGCAGGAGCAGCGTGAGATTGCTGCGCAGGCAATGAGCTTGCGTGGAGCTTTGTATACAGAACTTAGAGAATTAGGGTTAGTGCGCGACTTAAATGGCAATTAACGGTTGAACTGTAAATTGTCGATCAACCGGGTTTTGCCTAAAAATGCGGCGACCAGAATAACCAGTTCGTTGTCTTGCGCAGTGGCATTAGCGAGGTCACTGCGCCGGCGCAATTCTAAATAATCAAGCTTCAGCCCTGCCGCTTCAATATTATTTTTGGCTTTACTTAGTGCCATGCTGTCAGCCGAGCCCGATTTTACTGCCTGCGAAAGCTGCTGCAGTGCCTGATAAATAACTGGAGCCACCTGCCGCTGCTGCGCACTCAGGTAGCCATTTCGTGAACTTAAAGCTAGGCCATCGGGTGCACGCTCCGTTGCCATGCCAATAACTTCAACCGGCAAGCTAAGATCGCACGTCATCAGTCGAATTACTTGCAACTGCTGATAATCCTTTTCGCCAAAAATAGCGCAGTCGGGTTGAACCATGTTAAACAGCTTTGCGACGATTGTAGCTACGCCACGGAAGTGGCCTGGTCGGCTGGCGCCACACAGGATGTCTGACACTCCCGGTACTTCGATAAAGGTTTGCTGTTGCAGCCCACGCGGGTAAACGTCAGCAACTGTGGGTGCAAATACAGCTGCTGTTCCGCGCTCAGCTAAGGCTAAACAGTCCGCTTCAAATGTACGCGGGTAGCTATCTAAGTCCTCATTCGCTCCGAACTGCATAGGGTTAACAAAAATACTGACCACCACATGTTGTGCATGCTGCTTAGCAACATCAACGAGCTTAAGGTGGCCTTCATGCAAATTACCCATGGTTGGAACTAAGGCAACGGTACCCTTAACTTGGTTGCGCCAGGCACGCAATTCTTCCAGACTTTTTAATTGCTGCATGGGCGACTACTCGAACGAATGCTCAGGCCCGGGGAACGAGCCTTCTTTTACTTGATCAATGTAGAGTTTGACGGCGCTTTCAAGATCGCCTGCTTCGGCCAGAAAGTTCTTCACAAACTTGGGTAGATAGTCGCTGTTAAGGCCGAACATGTCATGCATAACCAAAATCTGACCGTCAGTTTGTCCGCCAGCACCAATACCAATTACAGGAATGCTTAGCTTTTCGCTGATCAGCTTACCAAGCTCAGTTGGAACACATTCCAGCACTAACATTTGTGCTCCAGCTTGCTCCAATGCCATGGCTTGGCGCACTGTATTTTCAGCTGCACTTTGTTCGCGCCCTTGTACTTTATAACCGCCAAGAACATGAACCGACTGGGGCAACAATCCCAAATGTGCACACACTGGAACACTGCGTTCAACTAAACAGCGGATGGTTTCAAGTAACCAGTCACCGCCCTCAAGTTTCACCATGTTTGCGCCAGCACGCATTAATTTGGCCGCTTCAAGGCACGCGTCATGTGGCGTTGCGTAAGACATAAAGGGCATGTCAGCCATCACAAAGGCGTCGGGAGCACCGCGGCGCACGGCCTCGGTATGATAAGCAATGTGCTCAACCGTAACCGGTAAAGTCGTTGCTTGGCCTTGGACAACGTTACCAAGAGAGTCACCAACCAGCATAAAGTCCACGCCTGCCTGTGCGAATAGTTTCGCGAACGAAGCATCATAGGCTGTCACTGAGACGATTTTATCGCCCGCGGCCTTCATTTTGGTTAATTTAGAAATAGTCATGCCCGCCATGGCGAACTCCTTGTGGCAATCAGATAGCTCTGGATTGTATCAGGTAATTTTTTGCAGGTCATGATGTGCCATTGTGGCCTGTACAGACAACAGACTGCGACCATCCGGCAAAACAAGCTCAGAATTAAGTTCGGCTAGCGGAACCACAACGAAATCACGCTGGGTGAGGCCCGGGTGCGGTATTGTCAGACGCGGTAGACTAATGGTTTCATTGCCGTACAACAGCAGATCAAGATCAAGTGTACGTGGCCCCCAGCGAAGACTTCTTTGGCGACCGAACTGGTGTTCGATAGCCTGAAGTAAATCGAGTACAGCTAAGGGGGCTAAGTCAGTTTCAGCGCACACCACAGCATTTACATAATCCGGTTGTTCAGCAGGGCCCATGGGTTTACTGGCATATAATGAGCTGGCACGAAGTCGCGCAAATTGACTCAAGCCACTAAGCTCAAAAATAGCCTCTTTGAGCGTTTGTTCGGGGTTACCTAGGTTGGCGCCAAGACCAATATAGACCGTTGCCATTAATCAGCCTGTTTAGGCGGCTTGGTGCGGCGTCTACGGCCACCGCGCCGACCCCGTCGTTTGGCGGCCGGTTTTCCATCTGGGCTATGCACAGGAGCTGGGGTAACGTCGCTATTTTCTTGCAGCTTGGTCCAGAAGTGTGCACGTTGCTCCAATACCTTTTGTTCAATTGGTGCAGCGGTTTTCGCTCTGAGCAACAAAAAGTCATAAGCAGCCCGAAACTTAGGGTGCGACAACAGGCTATGCACGCGTTTACCTTTGGCGCGTTCCATACGCTGCTGCAATTGCCAGATTTCACGCGCCGGCAAACTGAAACGCTTCGGGATGGCAATAGTTTGTACTTGGCGGCCAATCACATCGGCGGCAGCAATATTAAGTGCATCCACCGGCGGTAAACCGCTCTCTACGCTTAACTGTTCCATGCGAGCCTGGAGTGGCCACCATAGTAACGCAGCAAAAAGATATGCCGGGGTAATGTGCTGGTCGTTACGAATGCGGGTGTCAGTATCCAAAAACGTTTGTCGAATCAACTGGTACGGCGCCTCGTTTGGCGCTTTTAGGTAATTCTTTAACAACGGGAACAGTTGCTGAAATAAATGATACTCAACCATCATTTCAAAGTTCGCTAACGCCTTGCCGGCAGTGAATAACTTCAGCACTTCTTCGAATAGTCGCGCGGCCGGAATGTTTTGCAGCAGCGGTGCGTGTTCAATAATGGGGGTTGCCACACTGCTATCAAGTCGCATGTTCAGTTTGGTGGCAAAACGCACCGCGCGAAGCATCCGCACAGGGTCTTCGCGATAACGCGTTGCTGGGTCGCCAATCATACGTAGCAAACCCGCTTCAATATCTTTCACGCCGTCGGCAAAGTCGATAATGCTGAAGTCAGCGATATTGTAGTAAAGCGCGTTGGCCGTGAAGTCGCGACGCTGTGCGTCTTCTTCAATACTTCCGTACACGTTATCACGCACTAACATGCCTTCAGCGTCTTGCTTACCTACTTTATCGGTGGATTCATCGTCGCTGGTGTCGTGATGCCCACGGAAAGTTGCCACTTCAATAATTTCCCGGCCAAACACAACATGCGCTAATCGGAATCGGCGACCTACAAGGCGACAGTTGCGAAATAGCTTCCGCACCTGCTCCGGAGTCGCATTGGTCGATACATCAAAGTCTTTCGGGTGCAGCCCCAATAAGAGATCACGCACGCAACCACCAACAAGGTAGGCTTGATAACCTGAGTTATGGAGTCGATAAAGAACCTTCAGTGCTGCTTCTGAAATGTCTTTACGCGATATAGGGTGTTGATCACGTGAAATAATTCGTGGTTTGGCAAGAATATTCTGCGGTAAATTCGACGTGTCCGCAGTGCGCTTTAGTGCGCGTTCGGCCAAGGCTTTGATGCGTTTAATAATAAGGGGTTCTCCGGCTAATTTCGCAAACGGTTATATTGTATCCTGCTAGGCCCTTTCAGGGAAGTATATCGCTCGCCATTGCGTCACCGCTGAAGCGACCAAATCAGCTGGCGCTAAGTTTGCATCTGGCCGTAACCCGAGAAATTGCATGGCTGCACACAGTTGTGCGGTCACATAATCTTTATCGAGCGCTGGGGCGTGGTTTTGTTTACTCAGTTTGTTGCCATGCTCGTCAAGAGCGAGAGGCACATGCTTAAACTTTGGGGTTCTGTCAGTAAAGTAACGCCAGAGATTGAGTTGCCAGCTACTGGCGGTAAGTAAATCTTCGCCGCGAACAATATCAGTAATGCCTTGTTCGATGTCATCAATCACGACCGCGAGTTGGTAGGTAAACAGGCCATCGCGGCGAAATAGAACAAAGTCTTCAGCCGCAAACTCGCGCTCAATGTCAATATGACCGAGTAATCCGTCTTCAAAGGAACGTATTGGGTGATCATTTCTAAACCGCACGGCGGTGTTTTTTGCACGCAAATTTTTATCGCGGCATACCCCGGTGTAAAACGGGCCAAGCGCTTTAATTTGTTTGCGCGAACATTCGCAGTGGTAAGTTAATTGCTGGTCAGTGAGGCGCTGTAAGGCGGCTTGATAAACGTTGGTGCGTCTACTTTGGTACCAAACGTCACCGTCCCAATGCAGTTCATGCTGTTTAAGTTGTTCAAGAATGACTTTATCAGCACCAGACACTGCGCGAGGCTCGTCAATATCTTCAATGCGAACTAACCAGCGACCACCAAGGGCGCGGGCATCTAAGTAGCTTGCAAGTGCTGCAAGTAGAGAGCCAAAATGAAGTGGCCCCGACGGAGTCGGGGCAAAACGACCACAATAATCAGCGGTGGCTACCATGTTAGGCGCCAGTCATTTGTTTCTCTTTGATTTCCGCCAGTGTTTTACAATCAACACATAAGTCAGCCGTTGGACGCGCTTCAAGTCGGCGGATGCCAATTTCAATGCCACACTGATCACAGAAACCGAAATCGTCGGCTTCAATTTTTTGCAGTGTTTTCTCAATCTTCTTGATTAGCTTACGTTCCCGATCGCGGGTGCGCAATTCAAGGCTGAACTCTTCTTCTTGAGCTGCGCGATCAACTGGATCTGGAAAGTTTGCTGCTTCGTCTTTCATGTGGTGTACGGTGCGGTCAACTTCTTCACGCAACTGAGCACGCCAAACTTCGAGAATTTTACGAAAATGCGCACGCTGCGCCTCATTCATGTATTCTTCGCTAGGGCCTTGCTCGTAAGGCTCCAAGCCAGCTTGCGCCAGAATGCCATGGGCTTTTTTCGGCGTTCCTTGAGGCATTATGGATCTCCTGTATGAGACGTTGTTATTAAAAAGGTCGGTACATATACCAGAAAGCGATGGGGTGCGCAATTTTATTTGTGAAATAACAGTGCGTGTTGACCCACTCAAATTATTTATTCATCGGAAGCAACCCAGTTGGTGTAATTCCATGCTCTGAAATGTCGCAGCTTAGCGCATAAAACTCAACTCCAAATGCTTCGGCCTGGGCAGCCATTGCCGCATATTTTGCATCTAAATGATGCGCTGCCTGCACATTCTTTATACCTTCATGCATGACAACATAAAGCACAACGGCGCGGTGACCGTCAGATTTCATATCTTGCAGGCTACGCAAATGATCGACCGCACGTTTGCTTACCGTATCAGGGAAAAATCCTTGCGCACCTTCGGCCAGCGTTACGCTTTTAACTTCTATAAATACCGTTTGTCCAACAGCATCTTCGGCACACCAGTCTATGCGGCGGTTATCGTAACCATACTTGCGTTCTGCCACCAAATTAGCAAGATCGCTCAGGGCAGGAACGATGTTACTGTCAAGCGCCTCGCCAGCCAGTTGGTTGGCACGATGGGTATTCACGCAAATCATATCGCCGTTATTGGTTTGCGCTAACTCCCATGTGTAACGGTATTTGCGCTTTGGATTACTTGAGTCGCTCATCCATATTTTCATACCCGACTCAGCACATCCCGTCATGGCTCCTGTATTTGGGCAATGAATGGTGATGACCTCACCGTTAACTAATTGAACATCAGCTAAAAATCGTTTGTAGCGTTTTAATAGCACTGCTTGTCGCAAAGGGTTGAGAAACTTCATTGTAAGCCCCATCTAGCTCGGATACGATAGAGAAATATAAAGCTGAAAACATACTGGGAGCATATTCGCATGTCTAGCACTGTATCTGTATTTGTCTCGACGAAGAAAACCGAGCAATCGGCGTGGAAAGCAAGTACGCCGGCGGTTATGGGTGAGCAAGGCGCGACAATTTTCATTGGTGACAATGAAGCTGATAATCTCCGTAAAATCCAAAAAGCTGGCCGACAACTCGACAATTTAGGCATCAACGCCGTCAAATTAATGGGTGACGACTGGGATATCGAGCGTCAATGGGCGTTTTCGAACGGTTTTACAGATACTTTAACCAAGAACCAAATTGAGTGGGCGAGTGATGCCGAAACCCTTCGGCAGATGCGTGATACGGCTGCTTGGGTGCGTAAATTAATTAACTTACCGCCGAATGAAATCTATCCAGAATCGCTGGCCCAAATGGTCAGCGAGAAGTTAACTGCCGTTGCCCCCGATGCTATAACAGTCCGATCAATTGTCGGGGATGAGTTGATTCAAGACGGGCGCATGGGAATTCACACGGTGGGGCGCGCAAGTGAACGCCCACCATTGATGTTAGTGGTTGACTATAACCCTAGCAAAAATAAAGACGCCGAGGTCGAGGCCGTTCTGATTGGTAAGGGCATTACCTTTGATAGTGGTGGCTACAGCATCAAATCCAGTGAAGGCATGCTGGCCATGAAATGTGATATGGGTGGTGCTGCCACCGTGGCAGGGGCTTTGGTTCATGCTATTCATCAAGGGCTCAATAAACGCGTACAGTTGGTGCTGTGCTGCGCTGAAAACTTGATTGACGGTAGTGCGTATAAACTTGGCGATATCATCACCTATAAAGACCAACAAACCGTTGAAATCGTAAATACTGATGCTGAAGGGCGGTTAGTTCTTGCCGATGGGCTGCTCTATGCGGGTGAAGTAAATGCGAAGCTTATCATCGATGCGGCAACCTTGACGGGCGCTGCTCAAGTGGCAGTTGGTACTGACTACAACGCACTCTTTAGTGTTGATGATAAGCTGGCGCAGGAAACGTTAACAATAGCGGAGCAGCAACGCGAATTGTTGTGGCGTCTGCCGTTGAATCAGTGGCATAAAGATAACTGCCCGTCAGCGTTCGCGGACACCGCAAATAGCCGGCCACAAAAAGGTGGCGGGTCAGGTGGTGCGAGCAATGCAGCTGGATTTTTATTGCGGTTTGCGCCAAATAATGGTGCAGGTTGGCTGCACTTTGACATTGCTGGCGCTTATCACGGCAGTGCCAATGGCTTGTGGCCAACAGGTGCAACAGCCTTAGGTTTCCGTACTATTGCGGCTACCTTGTTGAAGTAACGCCATGACGCGACCACAGGTGCTGCCGGTAACAGCGCTCATAGATGATGTAATTGCCTTGTTACCTGGCGCACGTGTGGTGCTCGAAGCACCGCCTGGTGCTGGCAAATCAACTGTTTTGCCTTTAGCTCTGCTTGATGCCGAAGTGCTGGCTAATCAACGTATTCTTCTTTTACAACCACGCCGCTTAGCAGCAATATCAATCGCAAATTTTTTGGCGAGTCAGCGCGGTGAAGCCGTTGGTCAGTCCATTGGCTACCATATTCGCGGCGAAGCTAAATTCAGTAACGACACACGGCTATTGATTGTTACCGAGGGTATGTTTACCCAGTACATTCAAAACGACCCAGAGCTGACAGGCGTTGGCTTGGTAATATTTGATGAGTTCCATGAACGTAATTTAACCAGCGATCTTGGTCTTGCCATGGCGTTAGAAAGTGCCAACCTTCGCAATGATTTAAGTTTACTCATCATGTCTGCCACACTACCGGCGCAGGCAATTGCAGATTGGTTGGGGGATGCGCAGGTACTAACAAGTGAAGGGCGCCAATATCCGGTCGACATTAGCTATCACCCAGTAACCTCCGGTCAACAATGGCTGCAACAACTACCCAGTGTGATTGAAAAAGCGATGCATATGGCGCAGCTGGGCGTGTTAGTTTTCGTGCCGGGGCAGCGCGAAATCAAGAAGTTGTGTGCGCAGTTTGAGCACACGCCGAATTGGGACGTCTTGCCGCTGCACCGACAAGTGCCTTTGACGGAACAAAAACGAATTTTCTCACCAAATCCAGCGCGGCGTCGGCTGGTTATTGCGACCAATATTGCCGAAACCAGTCTTACTATTCCAAACATTGACGTTGTGGTCGATAGTGGTCGTGAGCGGCAGGCTCAATTCTACCCACAGCATGGCATTACACGGTTGCTCACCCGACGTATTAGTAAAGCTTCAGCCATGCAACGTGCTGGTCGAGCTGGGCGCTTAGGGCCAGGATGCTGTATGCGTTTGTGGGCAAAAAATGAAGAGCATGGTATGCGTGAGTTTCAGGCACCCGATTTGGAAACGGCCGATTTAACTTCGCTGCTATTAGAGTGCCGTCGTTGGGGCGCAGCGCCTGCGCAGCTGAAATTTTTCAGTCAACCGAATAACGCGAATTTAGCTGCAGCAGACAAGTTATTGAATCAGCTTGGTATTAGCCACGACCATGGTGGATTAACTGCGATGGGGGCAAAAATTGCTGAATTCGGTGCCGAACCCCGAGTTGCGCGTATCTTGGCGTATGCGTCTGAACAGTCGTCAGGAGTGCGCGTGACAGCAGCTTGGCTGGTAGCTCAAATTGAGCAACCGGGCCCAGCAGAGGCCTTCCCAGCTGACGTAAGCCGCCTCGTGCCCGCGGCCCGTCAACGCTTTCAATATTGGTGCAGACGCCTTCAGGTCGAGCCTGCACAGCCTGATGCAACATGGGTGGCTGAGTTGTTGCTGTGGGGTTATAGCGACCGCATTGCACAGCAACGACGCAGCGGAGATGGCTATCTTTTGAGTTACGGCGGCGGTGCCGTTTTCCACCATGAAGACACGCGCTCGCGCTCAGCGTGGTTGCTGGTTATTGATATGATGCTTAGCGAGCAGCAAACCGATGCCATTATAGGTGCTGCTATTGCTTTAAATGAAAGTGACTTGAACCACCCAGCAGTTCACAAAGAGCATCGCACTGAGGTGCGCTGGCAAGGACCACAACAACGGTTACAAGCCGTTCAGGTTGAAGCTATCGGGGCTATCGTATTATCGGAAAAGCTCGCACCAACGGCTATTTCATCGGCTGATCGTTTAGCTGCGTTGACACGCTTTGTGAGCAATCAGGTCGCTTTACACGGGCTCGAGTACTTTACGCTGAACGATGAAGCCCGACAGTGGTTGGCGCGTGTTAACCTCTACCAAGCAAAGCTTAAGCCAGAGCATTGGCCCAATTTTGATATAGCCACTTTAGTTAATGAGCTTGAACGTTGGGCCACACCATATTGGCAGCACATCGATAGTCTACAGAAAATAAAGGCGTGGAATCCCTGCACCGCATTGCAAGCCCGTTTGACCTATACACAACATAATGAGCTGAATCAGGCCTGCCCAATAAACCTTGAGGTTCCAAGTGGACGGCAGGTAAAAATTGATTATTGCGCACAGCAACCAGTGGTTGCTGTGAAGCTACAAGAAATGTTTGGTGAGCCAATTTCTCCCACGGTATGTCATGGTCAAACAACTATTACCATAGATTTACTCTCGCCAGCCGGAAGATTATTGCAACGCACAGGCGATTTAGCTAGCTTTTGGAGTAATGCCTATCAACACGTTAAAAAAGAAATGAAAGGTCGCTATCCAAAACATCCGTGGCCAGATGACCCACGCCAAGCGCAAGCAACGCATAAAACCAAGAGACAGTTGAAATGACAAAGACCAAGAAGGTCAAGAAACCATCTGTATTACGTCGATTACTTGTGCTTGGGCTCAAGCTGGCGCTAATTGGTGTCGTGCTATTAATCGGGTATGTAATTTACCTCGACGCAAGCCTAACAGAACGCTTTAGCAGCAATCGTTATCAAGCTCCTGCGCTTATTTATGGGCGTAGCTTAACCTTGGAGCCAGCTGCGCCCATTTCGCGTGAGATGGTGGTTGCAGAGCTTGATCGATTAAATTATCAACGTGTCACGAAGGTTGCAGATACGGGCCAGTATAGCGTCACCGAGTATGGCATTGATTTCTACCGTCGGCCGTTCGACTTTGCACAAGGCCCACAAATGGCTCAGCGTGTTCAAGTCAACTTTGCTGGCGATCGGGTTCAGGCCGTGATGAGTCTGCCCAACGGTAGAAGACTCAACCGAGTTGAACTTGAGCCGCCTTACTTGGGCCGTTTATCGGGTGGCAATAAGGAAGATCGTTTATTAGTCGGGCTGGAACGTGTGCCAAGCTTGCTAATTGAAACCCTGTTGCTCATTGAAGATCGTGATTTCTACCACCATTCAGGCATTTCATTGACCTCAATTGGGCGTGCGGCGTTAGCTAACCTTGCAGCAATGCGAACCGTACAGGGCGGCAGCACGCTGACTCAGCAGTTGGTGAAAAACCTGTATCTAACGCGTGACCGTACCTTATGGCGCAAAGCCAATGAAGCGCTCATGGCGATTGTTCTGGACTACCGATTTAGTAAGAATGAAATTCTAGAAACGTACTTGAACGAAGTTTACTTTGGTCAGGATAGAGGCTCAGCGATTCATGGTATAGGGCTTGCCAGCAGGCTCTATTTTGGCAAGCAAGTTGAAGAACTCGATCCCGCTGATGTTGCACTATTAGTGGGGGTTATCAAAGGCCCTTCCTATTACGATCCGCGTCGCTACCCAGAGCGCGCGCAAGAACGGCGCGACCTTATTTTGCAGTTGATGTTCGCAGAAAATTTGATCAGTCAGTCGCAATACGTGGCAAGCGTTAATCAACCAGTTATTCCGCACGGCAGCGGGCGTTTGGTGAGCGAAAATATTCCCCATTATATGGAGTTAGTCCAATTTGAATTAGGGCGAATGCGCTTGCCAGAAAACTGGCAGCAAGACGGCTTGCGCGTGTTCACCTATCTTGATCCTCTGGCGCAAGAGGCCGCAGAACAAGCCCTGACGCGTGAGTTACCAAAAGTGAGTGAAGACTCCGAGTTGCAAGGCGCCGTGGTGATAGCGAATCACGAGCAAGCAGGCATTACCGCAGTTGTTGGTGATCGTAATCCGCGTCGCGTTGGCTTTAATCGTGCTGTAGCGGCGATGCGCCCTGTCGGCTCGCTGATCAAACCGTTGATTTATGCTGAAGCCTTTTCCAGTTTATCTGACTTTGAACTTGGTTCTTTGTTGTTTGATGAACCGTTGTTGTACGAACAGCAGGGGCAGCCTTCGTGGTCACCGCAAAACTTCGATAAAAAGCATGTGGGCGCCATGCTAGCTTATGACGCATTGGCGCAGTCTCGTAATGTTCCAGCAGTGCGGCTTGGCTTATCAATCGGCATTGACCGAATTGTTGATTTGTTGCAAGCCAGCGGGGTAGATACGCCGATACCGAATGTACCCTCGCTAACATTGGGAGCCGTACCATTGTCGCCGCTGGCGGTAACTGAAATATATAGCATGCTGGCGCAGCAGGGGGCTCACCGGCCGCTGCAAAGCATTCGTGCAGTGACCAACCATCAAGGCCTAACACTCTTTGAACGCCAGCAAACGGATGCGAAGCAAGTGTTTTCTGCTACCGCAGGTTACCTCGTGAATTACGGTTTACGTGGCGTGATTAATGAAGGCACAGGAAGTAAATTAGCAGACGCATTTGGGGTCAATAAACTGGCCGGCAAAAGCGGTACCACCAATGACTATCGCGACAGTTGGTTTGTGGCCTACGACAATAAACACGTGATTGCGGCGTGGTTGGGGCGTGATGACAATCAGCCGGTGCAGTTAACCGGTAGTAGTGGTGCGTTGCGCGTGGTGCAGGGGGTGTTGAGCCAATTGCTAATAACGCCGCTGGAATTGCAAACCCCAACCGACGTGCAGGCCGCTGCATTCCATCCAACGCTGGGTGTTCGTATTCCGGTTGAGTGTAATCATGCGCGCCTATTACCGGCGCGCAAAAAACAGTTGCCGGAAGATCTTGGTTGCTCCGGCGAAATTGAGGAAAAGTCGTGGTGGCAGCGCTTATTTTAGCGCTGCGAATGCCACTTTTGCTGCCGCCAAGGTCGCATCAATATCCGCATCAGAATGCGCAGCAGACATAAAACCAGCTTCAAAAGCTGATGGCGCTAAATACACGCCTTGCTTTAGCATACTGTGATAGAACGAACGGAAATGCGCCATGTTGCACTCGGTTGCTTGTTTGAAGCTGGTAATTGGGCCATCACCACTAAAGAAGAAACCAAACATAGAACCTGCCCGGTTTGTTGTAAATGGTATACCGGCTTCATCAGCTAAAGCTTGCAAGCCATCCAGAAGACGATCGACCTTGGCATACAGACCTGGATACAAGGCTTCGTCTTCAAGTTGGGTTAATGCAGCCAAACCAGCAGCCATAGCGACTGGGTTCCCCGACAATGTGCCCGCTTGGTAAACAGGGCCGACCGGCGCAATGTAATCCATGATTTCACGTTTACCACCAAAAGCGCCTACTGGCATACCGCCACCGATTACTTTGCCAAGGGTGGTTAAATCTGGAAGTACTTTATAGCGTTCTTGTGCGCCGCCACGGGCAACACGAAATCCTGACATAACTTCGTCAAAAATAAGCACACTGCCATACTCGTCACAAATTTCACGCAAGCCTTCTAAGAATCCTGGGGCCGGCGGTATGCAGTTCATGTTACCTGCAACAGGCTCAACGATGATCGTTGCAATGTCATTGCCGCACTCGGCGAATATTTGGCGTACCGACTCTAAATCATTAAAGGTGACGGTAAGTGTGTGTTTGGCAAAGTCTTCAGGAATACCTGGTGAGCTGGGTACGCCCAGAGTTAACGCGCCTGAGCCTGCTTTTACCAGCAACGCATCAGCATGTCCGTGATAACAGCCTTCAAACTTGAGAATTTTGTCACGCCCGGTAAAGCCACGTGCCAAACGAATGGCTGTCATGGTTGCTTCGGTGCCTGAATTCACCATCCGCACTTTCTCAATGGACGGTACTAAAAATTTTATCTTTTCAGCCATTGTGATTTCATTGGCTGTTGGCGTGCCGAAACTCAGTCCGCGGTCAACTGCTTGGTGCGTTGCTTCGCGAATAGCGGCATTGTTGTGTCCCAAAATCATTGGGCCCCAAGAACCGACATAATCGATGTAACGCTGGCCGTCGGCATCAAACATGTAAGCACCATCGGCGCGTTCGATGAAAATTGGCGAGCCGCCAACCCCATTAAATGCGCGAACGGGAGAGTTTACGCCGCCAGGAATGCTATGTTGTGCTTGGGCAAATAATTCGTCAGAACGTGACATTCGTTTCCTCATATTCATTGTAGATGGACTAATAACCGGTGCGTTTTTCGCTGTACCAGTTCACATCGCATTCATATTTATCAACCTGGTCCGCCACACCTAATGTTAAAGCGAATAGGGCCATTCGAATTAAAACGCCGTTATCGGCTTGACGAAATATGGCCAAATTAGGATTTTGGTTCAGATCATTATCTAATTCGTTGGCTTCTGCGCGCGAATCACGTGGTAACGGGTGCATAATTACTGTGTTCGGCTTGTAGTGCTTGGTATAAATTTCGCTGTTAAGCCTAAATTTACCCCGGTATAAATCTGCTTCTTGCGGTGTTGTAAAACGCTCTTGCTGAATACGTGTTTGGTAAACAATATCAGCATCGGAGATACCGCTCACTTGGTCAGTAATCACCACCTGATGACCAGCTTGTGCTAGAACCTCTAACACGCTGTCCGGCATGGCTAATTCGCGTGGTGAAATTAAGGTGAAGCGAATATTTTTATACATGGCCAGTAGTCGCGACAAGGAATGCACGGTACGGCCGAATTTTAAGTCGCCCATCATGCATATATGCATGCCATCTACCGTGTGACCATGGTAGGCCAACTCTTGCTTAATGGTGTACAAGTCGAGTAATGCTTGGGTTGGGTGTTCGTTGGCACCGTCGCCGCCATTGATAACCGGAACACGACTACCTTCGGCAAACTCTGCCACTGAGCCAGATTTTGGGTGGCGCATTGCAATGACGTCACTGTAGCTGCTCAGTACACGTGCGGTGTCATAAAGGGACTCACCTTTTGCCAGTGCTGAACTCTCCATTCCGGTAGTTTCACGCACTTCACCGCCAAGTAAATTGAATGCGGTACCGAAACTTACCCGAGTTCGCGTTGACGACTCGAAGAACAAGTTGCCAAGAATTGCACCATCAAGAACTTTTGTGCGCTTTTGACGCCTCGCGTAGGGCTGCATGCGGTCCGCAGTCGCAAAAATAGTTTGAATGCTATCAATATCGAATTGGTCAACAGAAAGGATGTTGGCACCGGTAAAATTCATGATTAGAGGCCCTGCAGTGATGGAAAACACTGGACGAATACTTTATCAGAAAGTGTGCCTAAAAAGAATGGTCAAGCCATTAAAACGGCTTGACCACAGCTAAAATAATGATCGCAAATAAAGCTAACACGGGCACTTCGTTAAACACTCGATAAAATTTGTGGCTGCGGGTATTACGATTGTGTTTAAAGTCCGACAAAAGCTTAAAGCAGTAGCCATGATAGACATAAAGCAAAGTAACCAGCACTAACTTAACGTGCAACCAAGCGCTTGCTTTAAGCCAAGCAGCCCCATATATCCACATTAGAGCTAAACCAAAAACCAAGGTGAGAATCGCAAATGGCGTTACAAAATACAGTAACCGACGTTCCATCACTTTGAGTTGTTCGCTAACGTTTTCGTTGTCGTTCTGGGCGTGGTAGACAAATAGCCGTGGCAAATAGAAAATACCGGCAAACCAAGCCACCATAAATATTACGTGAAACGCTTTAAGCCAAAGAATCATATGACCGCCTGTACCCGACTATTTTTAGTTGCGTGATGATAACCGCCTGCGTAGCATGGCGCTAACTCATGATAAGAAGTGAATCGATGAAAGAGAAGAAAAATATCATAATCAGCGCTTTGGTTCACCGTTTTGGTGGCTGGGGTGTGCTTGCTCTGGCAATAGCCTGTGGCGCTTTGGCCGGATACTGGGGTGGCAACTGGCATGTGCTGGCGCTCCAGGATGAAATTGAGCGCAAAGAACTGCTCATTGAACAGCTTTACGAACGCTCAGAAACCTTCGACTATCAGCAACATATTGCGACTGTCGAGCTTGGCATAGAGCGTGCCGCAAGTAAAAGCCTGCAACAAGAGTTGCTCATGGCACAAGACGAGAACTTTGCCCTGCGGCGCGAACTGACTTTTTATCAAAAAATTATGGCGCCAGAACTTGAGGCGAGCGGGGTCGTTATCGACTCGCTGGAGCTACAAAAGAATATCGCGGCGAATCACTTCCACTTCAGGCTGGCTATTGTGCAAATGGAGCGACTACGAAACCTCACCAAGGGGTCGTTAAATATACGATTGCATGGCCGGAAGGAGGGTAAGTCAGCCAGCTTTGATTTACTGGCTTTAGCGAACATTGAGGCTAAAGATCGTCAATTCAGTATGCGCTATTTCACCGTTCAGGCAGGCGACTTTGTGTTACCGGATGATTTCCTGCCCGAGCGCATTGATGTTGAAGTAAATATCAATGGCTCGAAGCAACCCCTGACTCGTAGTTTTTTCTGGAGTCAATTGTTGCAGGAACGCGCAAAGCAGGGCGTGGAATAATTACGTGTTATAGTAGGGTCAATACTTGACCCTTTTAGTCAGGTAAGCGAAAATAGCAGCTGAATTTTCAAGAGGTACCAAAACATCATGACCGACGCAGCACAAGCGATGCCTATTCAGTTTACTGAATCTGCGGCAAACAAAGTAAAGAAACTTATCGCCGAAGAAGAAAATCCGGCGTTAAAACTGCGTGTGTACGTAACAGGTGGTGGGTGTTCTGGCTTCCAGTATGGTTTTACTTTTGATGAGAAAGCCAACCCTGGGGATATGGAAATAGAAAAAAATGGTGTCACCTTGGTGGTTGATCCAATGAGCTTGCAATATCTGGTCGGCGGAACTGTAAACTATGAAGAAGGTTTGCAAGGCGCCCGATTCTTCGTTGATAACCCAAATGCGACCACTACCTGTGGTTGTGGGTCTAGCTTCGCGATCTGAGGATGAGTTAACTCGCGCTTTCGGTTAGAATATTCCCACACATTCTAAGCGAGGTTTTTATGAGCGCATACGCAGATCATATCGCCACGGTCCGTGCCCGTTTTGACGCGGCACTTTCCGCGACGGGTTACGACTCAGTTCTTATTTACGCGGGCCAACCGCGCGTTGCATTTCTAGACGACAACCCAGCCCCTTATAAAGTAAACCCTTTGTTTAAATATTGGGTTCCGGTTATTGAAAGCCCCAAAAGTGCAATCTTCTACGAACCAGGTAATAAACCGGTGGTTTTTCTGTTTAAGCCACGCGATTTTTGGCACGCTGAAGTCAAAATCCCTGTTGAAGAATGGCAGGAACATGTTGAGCTGGTTGTGATTGACGAGCAAGATAAAATGACAGCTTGGCTTGGCGATAAGTTAAAGTCAGCCGCATTTATTGGTGAAGACTTCGCTGAACCTGTTGCCAGTTGGCCAGTTAAGGCACGCAACCCGGCAAATTTGATTGACCACCTGCACTTCCACCGTGCGATTAAAACTGAGTGGGAAGTCGGGAATCTGCGTGAGGCGAATAAATTAGCCGCTAAAGCACATATTGCTGCACGTGATGCGTTCATGAGCGGTGCTAGCGAATTAGAAATTCACCACGCGTACCTTGCCGCAATAAACTTTCGTGAATGCCAAGTTCCTTATAACAGTATTGTTGCCTTGAATGAACATGGCGCGGTGCTGCATTACGATGTATACGAAACCCAAGCCCCAGCTGAGTCACGCTCATTTTTAATTGATGCAGGTGCTTTATACCGAGGTTACTGTGCCGATATAACGCGCACATATGCACGGAAACCTGGTTTCTTTGCAGATTTGATTGCAGCGATGGACGTTGCACAGCAAGAACTGCTGACTGAGATTAAACCTGGCATTAACTATTATGAACTGCACGTTAGCCAACATTTAAAAATTGCTAAGATTCTTAGTGAATTTGGATTTGTAAAAGGTTCGGCGGAAAGTATTTACGAGCAGGGCTATAGCAGCGCATTTTTCCCGCATGGGCTGGGCCATTTTATTGGGCTTCAAGTTCATGATGTTGGCGGTTTCTTAGCCAATGACCGTGGTGACACGATTGCCCGTGACTCGCGCCATCCATTCTTGCGACTGCTGCGTGATGTTGAGGTGGGGCAGGCGTTCACCATTGAACCGGGCTTATATGTTGTCGACCAGTTACTGGAAGCGCATCAAGGCAATAGTGATTTTAATTGGCAACGCATTGATGAGTTGCGCCCATATGGTGGGGTGCGTATCGAAGATAGCATTGTGGTTGGTGAAAACGGCCGTAATGAAAATCTAACGCGTGACGCCTTTGCCGCTTTGGGAGTTTAATTACTCACGGCAAATAAAGACCACCAAGTACCGTAGGCCGGCTGGCGCCGGTTACTGCGGGTAAATTGCCAGGGGTACGCTGCATATAGCAGCGTGCCAGCCAAGCAAACGCCATAGCTTCAACATGCTGCGGCGACACGCCAAGCACTGATGTGGCATGCCAGCCTCGATGTGGAAGTGCTGATTTCAAAGCGCTCATAAGAATTGGGTTATAGGCACCGCCGCCAGCGACGAAAATAGTTTCGGGCGGCTCTGGAAGCCATTGTGATATAGCATCCGCAACTGTGTGCGCCGTTAGAGCTACTAAGGTTGCTTGAATGTCTTCAGGTTGATAACTATCTAGGTTCTTCACGTGACTTCGCAACCACTCCAAGTTGAAGTCGTCGCGGCCTGTGCTTTTGGGCGGCGGTCGGCTGAAGTAACTATCCGCAACTAACTTTTCAAGCACATCATCAAGCACGGCGCCTTTGGCTGCGAATGCACCGTGTCGATCAAATTCGTCAGAATGTTCAGGGTGGCATGCTTTAAACCAGCGGTCCATTAAGGTATTCGCCGGGCCGGTATCAAAACCAGTCACTCCCGCGGGTGTGCCCGGAAGCCATGTGATATTCGCAATGCCGCCGAGATTAAGAATAACCCGTGATTCATCAAAACTGCTAAAAATGGCTTGATGGAACGCTGGTACCAAAGGCGCTCCCTGTCCACCCAGGGCAATATCCTTACGCCGAAAGTCGGCGACAACCGGAATACCAGTTAACGCTGCAATGGTGTTTGGATCACCAAGTTGAAGGGTGTAATGGGGCTTTGCATCAGGCTGATGGCGTACTGTCTGCCCATGACTTCCAATCGCTTTAATCGCGTTGGGCGACACATTAATATGGCGCAGGAATTCAGTGACGCACTGGGCGCTAAACATGCCAAACAATCGGTCAGCCGAACCCCAAAGATCGAGTTCGTCGGCTCCTGGCTGACACAATTGATGCAGTTGTTGTTGTAAATTATCCGGAAGCGGAAAGTGTTGGTGGCTCAGTAATTCAGGCTGCTCACCATCAAACTCAACTAACACCACATCCAGCCCATCCATACTGGTGCCAGACATGAGGCCTAAGTAGAGTTCACGTTGCGACATCAGCGCATCGCCAAGTATAACCGTTTGCTGTCGTTCAGAACTGCGAGCCGCTGCTGGGCGGTCTCTTTGAACACCGGTAATTCCGCTGCAATCAATGATTCAGCTTGCGGGAACTTAACCGTGCGAGGGTTGCGATGCACACCATCAACAAGGAATTCATAGTGCAAGTGCGCGCCAGTGACACGACCGGTGGCACCAACTCGACCAATGAGTTCACCCTGCTTAACGCGCTGACCTTTTTTGACAAGCCGTTTACTCAGGTGCAGGTACTTGGTCACATAGCGTTCACCATGCTGGATGAAAACATAATGGCCATTCAAATTGTTGTAGGCACTTGCGATAACGCGGCCAGCACCCGACGACATAATAGGTGTTCCGGTTTTGGCTGCGTAATCAATACCGTTATGCGGGCGTACTTGGCCAGTCACCGGATGCAGTCGGCGCGGATTAAAGCTCGAACTGATATAAGTAAACTTGACCGGCGAGCGCAAAAACGACTTACGCATCGCACGACCTTCAGCGTTGTAGAAGTCACCATTGTCATGCAGGAAAGCCTGGTAATGCTCGCCACGATTAACAAATTCGGCGGCTAACACACGGCCGTACCCGACAAACTCGCCGTCCGCGTATTGCTTCTCAAACATAACACTGAATTCATCACCTTCGCGTAAATCTAGCGCGAAATCGATGTCCCAGCCGAAAATATCAGCAATACTCATAATCTGACCTTCTGTCAGACCGGCATCAATACCGGCGTTCCAGAAACTTGATTGGATGCGTGCGTGAGCGGTTTCTGTGCGAACCTCAACACTCTTTGCTTCAATTTCGCTGACAAAACCTTGTTCTGTCTTGGTAATCACCAAGGTATCCGTTGGGTTTAGCTGATAAGCAATCTGGATAAGTTCGTCGTTTTCGTCACGTGCAATACGCAATGTATCACCAGGGTGAATCTTGCGCAGATACTTGTCGGCCTGGCTATCTTGAGTGACGCGATAAAGTTGTTGTGGAGAAAGACCCATTTTATCGAATATACGGGCTAACGAATCACCAGAACGCACTTCATAGCCACTCCAGCGTACGCTTGTTTCAGCATTATTGTTCGCAGCACCTTGCTGCGCTTCAACGCTAATCTCTAATTGGTAGCGTTGGCCTAGAATAAGTTCAGATTGCCCTAATTGTGGCTCACTGACATGACGAGATGCTGTTGCTGACTCAGATGGCAGCAACACAACCAGCAACGTTGCCGCACAGACGGAGCTGAGCAGCACTTGGTGACGCCGCGGTAACGCAGCGATAAATCTTGCCATATATTTTGGAATCGACTTCATAACCTTCCGACGTGTTAGCGCTCTTTAGTTGTTAGAGTATCGTTAGATCTGATTGCAGAATAATACGAAGTATGGCGATTTTCCAGTCAATTTACGTTTAATTACGCTTAAACCGGCTGGAGAAATAGCATACAATGCGGGGTTCGTGGCCAAATTGAACGATATCAGGAGAAAGTCAACTATGAAATTATCAGCTGCGGATGCGTTTGCAGAGATTGCGCGTGGTACCGAAGAAATTCTTTTAGCAGAAGAGCTTAAAGAAAAGCTTGCTAGTGGCAAGCCGCTGGTAATTAAAGCTGGTTTTGACCCTACCGCTCCTGATTTGCATCTTGGTCACACGGTTTTGATTAATAAAATGCGCGCTTTTCAAGATTTAGGCCATGAAATTGTTTTTTTGATTGGTGATTTCACCGGCATGATTGGTGATCCAACCGGCAAAAATGTAACACGTAAGCCGCTTTCCCGCGACGACGTATTGGCGAATGCTCAAACTTACAAAGAGCAGGTTTTTAAGATACTCGACCCAGCTAAGACTAAAATCCGGTTCAATTCGGAGTGGATGAACGACCTTGGTGCGGCGGGCATGATAAAGCTTGCAGCACGTCAAACAGTGGCGCGGATGCTTGAGCGGGACGACTTTAAGAAGCGTTATAGCACCGGACAACCGATAGCAATTCACGAATTTCTGTACCCACTCGTGCAAGGGTGGGACTCAGTAGCATTGAAGGCCGACGTTGAACTGGGCGGAACCGACCAGCGCTTTAACTTATTAATGGGCCGAGAACTGCAAAAAGATGAAGGCCAGAAGCCACAAACCGTGGTGATGATGCCGTTGCTTGAAGGCCTTGATGGCGTTCAGAAAATGTCTAAATCGTTAGGCAACTATATTGGGATTACTGAACCGGCCAACGAGATGTTCGGCAAAGTCATGTCGGTTTCTGACGACTTAATGTGGCGTTACTATGAGCTATTAAGCTTCCGCCCATTGGATGAAGTAACAGCGTTCAAGCAGGCCGTGAAAGATGGCGCTAATCCACGTGATTACAAAGTTCTGTTGGCTAAGGAAATTATTGCACGCTTTCATGATGCAGCCGCTGCCGATGCAGCTGAGCAAGACTTTATTCAACGGTTCAGTAAGAATGCTATCCCGGACGATATGCCGGAACTAACGGTTGCCAGTGAAAACGGTGAGTTGGCTATTGGGAATCTGCTGCGTGAAGCTGAGCTCGTAGCATCCACTTCAGAAGCCTTGCGCATGATTAAGCAGGGCGCGGTTAAAGTAGATGGCGATAAGGTAACTGATACGAAAATGGTTGTTGTATCAGGATCAACAGCGGTTTATCAGGTGGGCAAACGCAAGTTCGCGCGCATTACTTTAAGCTAAACACCTGGCGCTCTGATGCATTGGCCATTAGGCCATTGCATCAGCGTGAGGTGCTCACCCCAAACACATCCGGTATCAAGCGCAATCACATCATCACGTTGAGTATTTCCCATCAAAGCAGCCCAGTGACCAAACACAAGGGTTGTATCACTGACATCCCACAACTCGAACCATGGCACCAGATGCTCAGGCACATTGGGGTCATTTGGCGCAGTTTTAACGGAAAAGTTTAAGTGCCCGCCGGTATCGCAAAAGCGCATCCGTGTGAAGGCGTTGATTATAAATCGAATACGCTCATCACCCTGCAAATCATCAGTCCATTGGCTTGGCTCATTGCCATACATGCTTTGCAAAAATCCGGGTAACTGGTCATTTGTCCACGCAGTCTGCAGCGCTGTAGATACTTCATTGGCGTAATTTTCAGCTTGGTCGATGGTCCACCAGGGATAAATTCCGGCATGGGTCATGACCAAGTTATCATTGCTGCGCAATAGCAGCGGTTGTTGAACTAACCAGCCTATCCAGTCACGCTTTTCTGCATCGGTTAAAGCGAGAATCGCACCTAACTTATCTTTTGGATCAGCCTCGCGTACGCCGCACAAAACAGCCAGTAAGTTTAAGTCGTGATTGCCAAGTACGATGTGGGCTGAGGCCCCAAGTTCACGAACTATCTCTAAACTTCGTAGTGAAGCAGGTCCGCGGCCAACTAAATCACCAACACACCAGAGTTCGTCAAATTTCGGGTTGAAACTTGCCTGTTCAAGAACTTTTGAGACCTGCTCTGCACAGCCTTGAATATCACCAACCAGATAACGCGCCATAATAAATGGCCTGTTTAGTGAATTATGTTTGGAATGGCGAGGCGAAACGACGGTATCTCGACATCAAACCGGTCACCCGTAGTATCTACCATGGTGTAGAAGCCTTCCATAGTTCCTATCGGCGTGGCGATTACTGTGCCGCTGGTGTAGCTATAACTTTCGCCAGGCGCTATATGCGGTTGTTCGCCAACCACACCATCGCCAGCGACCCGTGTGATTTTATGATCGGCATCGGTTATTTTCCAAGCCCGCTTGAGTAACTGAACCGAAACATCCGACTGATTTGTAATGGTAATTGAATAGGCAAAAGCATACTCGCCGACGGTCTCATCGGAATGGGATGCAATGAAATGAGTTTTAACCTCAATATCGATATTACGCATGGTCACCTTGCTGTTCGCTGTACCAGTCTGCTAAGCGGCAATAATCCGCTACTGACAATGTTTCTGGACGGGCATTAGGATCAATGCCAAGAGCCTCGAGCTGATCGTCGTTCATTATTTGCTTGAGGTTGTTACGTATGGTTTTACGACGTTGGTTAAATGCAATCAAGCAGATTTTATGCAGTGCTACCCGATCTTTTACCGGGTACGGCGACTCTTTATAAGGTATCAGTCGCACAACGGCAGATTCAACCTTTGGCGGCGGCGTGAAGGCGCCTGGCGGAACCATGAGAACTAATTCAACCTGACACGCTTGCTGTATAGAGACACTAATGCGCCCGTAAGTTTTACTGTTGGGCTCGGCCGCTAAGCGTTCAACGACTTCTTTTTGCAACATAAAGTGCATGTCTTGAATGACTTCAAGGTGCTCAAGCAAATGAAAAATTAACGGAGTTGAGATGTTGTAAGGCAAATTACCAAACACCCGTATCGGCTTTTCTACCGCAAATTGGCGGAAGTCGGTTTTTAATGCGTCACCGCGAAATACTGTTAATTTGCTTTGTAGAAACGGGTGCCGTTCTAACCGCTCCGCAAGATCGCGATCAAGCTCAACAACCGTTAGTTTTCCGGCACGCTCAACAACTGGCTCAGTCAGAGCAGCTAAGCCGGGACCTATCTCGACCAGATTCTCTTCGGGTTGTGGATTTATAGCATCGACAATATCGTTGATTACGAACTGATCATGAAGAAAGTTTTGTCCAAAACGTTTGCGAGCGCGATGGCCCAAATGTGTTTTTGTCATCGATTTACCATGTCGATTGCAGTACGTAAAGCGAGCAACGCACTGCTGTCATCTATGTTATGAGTGCCGGCGCGATCGAGAGCGGTGCCATGATCGACCGAAGTACGAATAAAGGGCAGACCCAAGGTGATATTAATTGCGTTGCCGAATCCTTTGTATTTTAACACAGGCAGGCCTTGGTCGTGATACATCGCAACGATAACATCGGCATTGGCTAAATAATGAGGTTGAAATATGGTGTCTGCCGGATAGGGGCCGGAAACTTGCAGGCCCTTATTTCTTAAATTCTCAAGTGCTGGGCTAATGTGTTCAATTTCTTCTAGCCCAAGATGTCCCTGTTCGCCCGCATGTGGATTAAGCCCGCAAACAAAAATGCGCGGTTGCTCAATGCCCCACTTAGCATTCATATCGTGCGCAATAATTTCGAGGGTTTCTTCTACGCGCTCACGCGTGATTGCCGCAGGTACTTGGCTTAACGGTAGGTGAGTGGTCACTAAGGCGACACGTAAACCTTCTGTGGCAAGCATCATCACAACACGCGGCGTATTACTTAATTCGGCAAAGAATTCTGTATGCCCGCTAAATGAAATACCGGCTTGATTAATAATGCCTTTATGTACCGGGCCTGTAACCAATGCATCGAATTCACCATGCATGCAGCCCTCACCGGCACGTTTGAGCGTGGCGATTACGTAGCTGGAGTTGGCATCATCGAGTTGTTGTGGAATAGCTGGCTTTGCCAAGGGCACGGAGCAAACAGTCAACGAACCCGCAGTGTGTCTGCGGGCTGGATTCTGTTGACTGTAGGGAATAATGTGCAGCGGTAAACCAAGTAATTCGGCGCGCTGCTGAAGTAACTCAGGATCAGCAACAACAACTAACTCAACCGGCCAATCCTGTTGCGCGAGATGCACCGCAAGGTCAGGGCCAATACCAGCTGGCTCACCCGGTGTAAATGCAATTCGCACTGCAGTCATAGTTATTACTCAATCAGCGTTTCGATATAGGCTTGGTCGCGCATTTCTTGCTGCCAGTTCTCTAACTCTTCTTGATACTTGCGGCTAAACAGAAGTTGGTATGCACGATTCTCTTTGCTGCGTTTGGTTGCATCAAGCTTGCGACGTTCGAGCACTTCAAGAATGTGCCAGCCGAATTGAGTTTGGAAGGGCTCGGTAATTTCACCAATGGGTGAACGCTCAACTTTACGCTTAAACTCTTCTGCATATGCGCTCGGTTCAGACCAACCTAAGTCGCCGCCATTGGCTGCTGAACCTGGGTCTGCTGAATGCTCGCGCGCGGCATCTTCAAAGCTTAATTCACCGGCCATAATTTCTGCACGTAGCTCGGCGAGCTTTTCTTGTGCACGTCGTTCCGACAATATAATCGATGGTTTAATAAGAATATGACGTGCTTTTACTTCGTCAATTTCTACTTGTTCTATACCACGTACATCAGAGACTTGCAGAATATGGAAGCCAACGCCGCTGCGCAGTGGGCCAACCAATTCACCTTTTGACTTGTTACGTACCGCATCAGCAAATAGGGTCGGCATTGCATTAATGTTCATCCAACCCAAGTCACCGCCCTCTAGGGCGCGTGGGCCGGACGATGATGTGATAGCCGCTTGCGAAAAGTCGGCACCTTCAGCTAAACGCTCGATAAGTTGCTCAGCGCGCGCTCGGGTTGCTTGCACTTCATCGGCAGAAGCACCATCACGGAAGCCAAGAAGAATATGGCCTAAGCGATATTCAACTTCTTGCTCTGTGGCCTGGTTCATCGCGTTTACCAGGTTTTGAATTTCTTGTGGTGAGACAGCAACGCGACGACGCACAGCGGCTCGCTGAACTTCACCAATGATCATTTCCTTACGAACTGATTCGCGAAAGTTTTCCCAGTTAACACCTGAGGCTTCGTTTTGTGCGCGCAGTTCGTCGACAGTGATACCTTGGTCCTGTGCAATTGACACTAACGTCTGTTGCAGTTGGGCATCAGAGATGGTTATACCCATGCGCTCGGCCATCTGCATTTGTAATTCCGACAGTACCAACCGATCCATTGCTTGAATGCGTAATACTTTGTCAGAAGGCAAGGCAGTATCGCTTTGTGCTGAATTACGTTTCACTTGTTGAACAAGTTGCTCAACTTCACTTTCTAAAACAACACCTTCGTTAACAACCACTGCGATGCGGTCGAGCACCTGTTGGCTCCATGCTGTAACACTTAGCGAGAGCAATGCGGTTGCCGCGAGAACTTTTACAATTTTACCCATGAATACTACCTAGTTGCTTAAATGGAATGGGTGACGGTAGCCAAACAAGCTCTGCTCTAGTAGATCAAGCAAGCTGCGGTTATCGCTTCCCAAGCCTTTTATTATAAATTGAATGCTTACACCGTTGTCGAACTCTGGAGCGCCGACTTGTGGCAGTCCAGTATTAAATTCTAAATTGCGATTAATGCGTCGATACCCACTAATTCGCATTGCCCAACAACAATCACTGTACTGTAACGCAATGAGCGCGTCGTTGGTACGACTGTTTGCAAGGTCGTAATACCAATTTGACGCCATTTGCCAGCGCGGGCTGAGTTCTACGACACCGATCATGCCAACTTGTTCCACATCTTCTTCAAGTAAGTTGGTAACCGTTCGGTGACTGAATTGAATCAAATTAAATTCGTCTTTTCGGTATTCAATCGTCGTTTGGCTCTTACGGGTGCGATGTAGCTCCAAGTTATATTGAATTGAGCTATTGAAGTACATGTTGTTGTTGATGCGAAAACGCGTTTCCAGAGCTAAATCAGAGCGACTGGCGAGGTTTTCGTCTGCGGATTCTAGCAATTGTGTTTGGCTATTCTCAAAATAATAAATCTGGCCAAAGCTGACGCGGGCAAGTTCGCGTGCTTGATTATCGAACAAGCTTGTTGATACCCCAACCGTTGCCTGATTGGCGTCGGCAATTCGGTCTAAACCGGAAAAACGCCGGGCACGAAATAAGCCTTGGTAATCGTCCTGCATCAACGTTGAGTCGTAGATGCCAATGCCTGACTGATCACGGTAGGGGGTATACAAGTATTGAATCTGCGGTTGCAAAGTATGCAGGTAGGCTTCATCACCAATTTCCACCGAGCGCTCTAAATTAACACGGCCACGCCAGCGGAACGTTGGCAAGCTCCGAGTTGGATTCGCGGTTAAACCGGTAGCTAAATTTTGCTCTTGATCGTAGTAAGTGTAGGCATAACTGAGCTCTGCCAACCAATCAAAGCCGGGGTGCTCAAGGTGGTAGCGTAACTGTGGCTCTAAATGCACACGCGTGGCCGTGTCGGTGCTGTCATCCTGATTACGAAAATGCGAGAGCTCACTAAATAAGGTGAAATCTAAATCGAGCGGTGAGCTATGGCTATAGTGACTGGTTATTTGCGGCATGGTTCGATAAGGCGAACGGTAATTGCCGAGCAGTTCAAAGTCTTCCGCACGCAAAGTAACTTGCCAGTCATCGGTTAAATAATCGAGCTGCGCATGCCGATACAACTGCGCATCGGCACGCCCCGCAAAATCACTGCCCAAATCATTCAGATAGTCATCGTCACTAATAAAGGTGCCGTTAATGTAACCGCGCCAATGGTCGCCCCAAATGTGTGATTGTTCAATACGCCATAAGTAGCGTGCACTGTTATCAACTGTGCTGTCATCGTTTTCCAAATAAGCGAGATTGTATTGGCCTTCGCTGGTTTCACTTAAGAAACGAAACTCGCCTTGCATCTGTAGGCCACGTTCGGCCATGTATCGTGGCGCAATAGTTGCATCCATATTAGGTGCGATGTTGATGTAATAAGGTGCTTCAACCTCGAACCCGTTCTTCTGTGATGAACGGAACGTTGGGAACAAAAATCCAGATTTTCGCGCGTCAGTCACAGGAAAATTGATATATGGAATATAAAGAACCGGCAGCCCAAACAGTTCAAACTTGGCATGCCAAGCTTCACCCCATTCTTCGTCTTCACTTAAAGAAATCTCTTGCGCGCTCATCTGCCATGCAGGGTTGTCACCCGGGCATGTGGTAAATGTTGAACCCTCTAGAATGACGCGTTGGGGTGACAACGACAACACATCGGCTTTGCCATGCGCGCCAGTTGCTGTGAGTTGATACCGAGCGCCGCTCAAAAAGGCACGATTTTCACCTGAGTTTAAGCGGAAATTCTCAGACGCGACCTGCACATACCCATTAGTGAAACGTGTTGCACCGCTGGCGTTAATATTTCCGGTTTGCTGGTTTATCTGTGCTTGTTGGGTACGCAGTTGCTGCGCATCAAGCTGCACTTCAACATTGCCGTAAAAAGATGCAACCTGTGTGGTTGAGTCGATATCTGCGCGGTTAGCTCGCACGCCAATGGCGCCAGTGGGTAGGCCCGTGATTGGGTGGGTTGGGGCATCAAATAACGGAGCAGGAAGCGGGCATACTTCGGACAGTTGCGCGTTCGCTGGTTGCTGCGCATGAACAGAATAGCTGCTGATCGCAAGTGCTACCGTCCATAACGAGGTCCGAAAATTTTTATGCATGTAGCCAAATACCCAAGTTTTCCTTCACAATGTGCAGGCTATGATAAAGCAATTTTTATTCTGCTGCCATTTGCTACACTGGGTTTTTCACTTATCTGTCAGCGGCAGCATGATTTGATGAATAAATAATCGCCACGAGGGCCATGTGAACGAACAACGAGAAATACAATTACAAGCCTGGTGTGAGGCTGTCACCGGTTACCGTCAACAGCGATTACAGCCCGTGTCAGGCGACGCGAGTTTTCGTCGTTATTTTCGCACCTCTGACGGGCACCGCAGTTTGATTGCTGTTGATGCGCCGCCACCGCAGGAATCGTTACAACCATTTATTGCGATTGCTCAAGCCTACGCAGAGCAGGGCGTAAATGTCCCCGAAGTTATTGCTGCAGACGAGAAGCAAGGCTTCATGTTGTTGTCAGATCTAGGGTCAACGTTGTTACTCAGCGAGCTGACGGAAGCGTCAATGAGCGGTTGGTATCGGCAAGCATTAGCTGATTTAACCGCGATAATGCGTGTGCAAAACACCGAACTGGGCTCATTACCCAACTATGACGAGGCTTTGTTGCGGCGCGAATTAGACTTGTTTCATGATTGGTTGGTCGGCACCCATCTTGGGCTGAGCCTGTCTCATGAAGAAAAAGCGATGTGGGCGAATTTTTGCGACACGCTAACCGCTAATGCACTTGAGCAGCCGCAAGTTGGCGTTCATCGCGATTACCATGCCCGCAATATTATGGTGCAAGCACACCAGAAATTAGCTTATATCGACTTTCAGGACGCGGTGCGTGGGCCGATAACCTATGACGCGGTGAGCTTACTGCGCGACTGTTACGTGCGTTGGCCCCATGATTTGGTACAACAGCTTAGCCATGATTTGTATAATCAATTGCAGCATCAACAATTACTTCCCGTTGCGGTTTCCGTTGAGCAATGGCAACGCTGGTTTGACTTGATGGGCCTGCAGCGTCACACCAAAGCGGCTGGAATTTTTGCGCGGCTTTATCATCGCGATGGCAAAACAGGCTACTTACAAGACATACCGCGCACAGTGGACTATCTGTACGACATCGCTGGGTTTTATCCGGAGTTTAACGACTACCGCCATTGGTTGGCCGAGCGGGTGCAACCCGCGCTGCAGGAACTAATCTGATGCGCGCCATGATATTAGCAGCGGGCCGAGGCGAACGTATGCGCCCGCTGACCGACACCACCCCAAAACCTTTGCTGGAAGTAAACGGCAAAGCGCTGATTGAATATCACCTTGATCAACTTGCCAAGCAAGGTGTCGAGTGTGTAGTAATTAATCATGCGTGGCTGGGTGAAAAAATCGAAACACAGTTAGGAGACGGCCGCCGCTTTGGTTTGAGCATTGTCTATTCGGCAGAACCGTCTGGTGGCCTGGAAACAGCCGGGGGGATTATCCGCGCGTTACCTTATTTGGGTACTGAACCCTTTTGGGTCATCAATGGCGATATATTCACAGACTTTGATTTTGCTCAGCTGCCGCAACAGCTATCAACCGGACATTTAGCCCACCTGTTGTTGACGAAGAATCCCCCCCATAATCGGCAGGGCGACTTTACGGTAAAAAATGGTCTATTAAAGTGTGCGGAAGAAGGTGAAACCAGTTACACATACACGGGCATGGGCTTGTATTCACCAGAAATGTTCTCCATGTATAATCCTGGCAGTGAGCAGTTTGTTCGGTTACGCCCATTCTTAGATAAAGGCGCACAGCAACAACAGTTAGCAGCAACAATCATCGACGCCGCATGGACAGATGTTGGCACGCCCGAACGTTTAGCAGAATTACAGGAGTACCCATGATTTGGGGTAAGATTCTTGGTGGTTTTTTTGGTTTTCTATTTGCGCGATTTATTGGCCTATTACTCGGTGTTTTAATTGGGCATTGGTTTGATAAGTCGTTGACGCGCGCCATGCAACAGGGCGCAGCACAACAGCCTCAGCAATTTGTGAGCACGTTATTTGGTGTGCTCGGGCACTTGGCGAAATCAAAGGGCCGTGTCACCACACAAGACATTGATTACGTCACACAACTCATGACCCATTTGCAACTCTCTGAAGACGCGCGCGCGCAAGCGCAAGAAAGTTTTCGTGAGGGTAAAGAAGCTGATTTTCCGTTAACGCAACGGGTGCAACAGTTACGTGCACAGCTTGCGTGGCGACGTGATTTATTGCAGTTTTTCCTGGAGCAGTTGCTCACAGTCGCCTTGCACGATGGCCAGCTTGATCAAGCCGAATACGATGTTTTGGTGAAAGTGACCGAAGCACTTGGTTTTCGTCGCGCACAACTGGATATCTTGCTGCAAATGGCGCAAGCCGGGCAACGGTTTGGCGGTGGTGGGCGCTCAAGTCAGCAAAATGCGCAGGCCTCAGCGAGTCAAATTGATGATGCATACGCCGTGCTCGGGGTTGCCCGCTCAGCAAGTTTCTCTGACGTGAAAAAAGCGTACCGCAAGCTGATGAATAAACATCATCCAGATAAGCTAGCAGCACAGGGTTTACCGCCTGAAATGCGTGAGTCTGCTCAGGCAAAAGCACAGCAAATTCAGGCAGCGTACGAGCTTATTAAAAGTCGGCAGGACAATTAAAGGTAAGCTCAACGCCAGTTTTTGGGTGCGTAAAAGCGAGTTTTTCAGCGTGCAGTAACAGCCGGTTTGCAGCCGCATAGGCTTCGGTTCCGGCGTAAAACTTATCGCCGAGAATCGGAGTTCCGAGGGCTTGCATATGCACCCGCAGTTGATGTGAGCGGCCGGTGTATGGCGTCAACTCAACCACATCACCGGCAGCATGTTCGGCAATAACTCGGTAAAGCGTCGCGGCAGGTTTGCCCAGACGCAAATCGACCATTTGCCGTGGCCGATTTGGCCAGTCGCAGCGCACTGCCAATTCAATTAAACCGCGATTTGCAGGTAAGTGCCCCCACACATGAGCACGATAGCGTTTTGTCACCGTGCGCCGCTCAAATTGCCGCTGTAGTCCAGCCTGCGTTACCTTGTCGCGAGCAAACACCATCAAGCCCGACGTTGCCATGTCCAAGCGGTGTACTACGCGTAGATTAGGCATCACGCGTTCTAACCGTGTCCACACCGAGTCGCGGTGTTCTGGTGCTTTACCAGGCACGCTTAACAAGCCGCTTTGCTTATTGACCACCACCAGGTCAGCATCGCTGTAAACAATTGTCACAAACGGATGCATGGGGGGTGCGTAGTGAAGCAGCGTCATGCAGACATGTTCACTATCACGCGCACTGAATCAAGCTGCAGAACAGGTTGTTCAAGGGCTTCCAGCAGCCCTTGCTGGCGCAACGCTACCGCTTCGATTTCGCTGTCACGTACCAGTGGGTTGCGTTCCCGTAAATTGATCAAGCGTTGTTGTTGTGACGACATCGCTTCTTTCACGTGGTGTCGAGCCTGCTCAAGCTGTTGTTGCTGGCCTAGCTCCGCGGGTTTCCAAGCGGTTTGAATGGCTTTTTGACAGGCACTGCGTAGCTGTTTGAGCAGTTGCCGCGCTTGCTTTTTATCAATGAACTGCAGTTGCTTATCCAGCACACCGGCTGCAACTTTATCGGTTAAGTCGCGGCCGTTGCTATCGAGCAATACGCGAAAGCTATGGCGCGGGTAAAACTCGCTCATCACCAGTTGTTTCGGTGCCATGGCAAAACTACTGAAGTGCAGCTCAATAAACCAAGCTCCGGCAGGCAGGGCGCGATTTTGCATGAGTCCAACAGCGGTGCTGCCATAAGTGTCGTTGGTCAATAACTCTAACGCTTGCTGCACCAGCGGGTGATCCCAACTCAAATAAGCAACGTCTTCGTGAGTCAGTGCATACTCCCGTGAAAAAGTGACGGTGATGCCTTCGTCGGGTAAGCCTTCCATCGGCACGCGCATTTGCTCTGACGGGCGTAGCCAACCGCTATCTTCGTTGAGGCGGTCGAATTCAATTCCGAAACGCGCCCAAAACGACACCATAAAGGATTCAAGCTCGCTCGCTTGTTCAATTTCGGTAATGGTTTCTAGCAGTTGTGCAATCTGATGCGGGCGAAAAGCATTCAGTTCTTGCAGGCGATCTCGGCCGGCATCAACTTCAGCCCGTAAAACTTGGCTGGCTTCCTGCGTGTCTTCGACAAGATCTTCAAGCTGGTCCAAATCAAAATCACCGGTATCGAGCTCGTCGATAAGCACATTAACCTGCTCGGCAAATTGTTGATGCAAATTCGCACCGATACCGTTGGTTTGTGTAAATGCGTTCATCGCGTTGTACCAAGCAAATAAGACCTGCTCAGGTGTGCCTTCAACAACCGGCACATGAATCGTGATTTCGTCTTGCTGACCAATTCGGTCGAGACGCCCAATGCGCTGTTCAAGTAAATCCGGGTGGCGCGGCAAATCAAATAAAATCAAATGTTGGGCGAACTGAAAATTGCGCCCCTCACTGCCAATCTCGGAACACAGTAACAATGGGCAACCGTCTTCTGGGCTGGCGAAAAATGCCGCGGCACGGTCCCGCTCAATCAGACTTAAACCTTCATGGAAAACGGCTGCGTGAATACCGTGTTGTATGCGTAACATTTCATGCAATGCGAGCACCATTTCAGCGCTGCGGCAGATTAAAACAAACTTGTTCTGTTTGTTTTCTTTCAGCAGGTTTACCAACCAAGCAAAACGGCGCGTTAATGCATCACCCGCCTCGAGCGCTGTCATTTGCACGCGCCGTTCAGGGAATCCACCAATATGAGCACGGCTATTGCGAAACATAACCCGGCCGGTGCCATAACTGTCTAATAGCTCATCCAGCGTGGAATTGTCGCCGGAACTTGCAAGCGCTTCAGCTTGTGGCGCCAAGGCTTTGTAATTGGCTTGATCCGATTTGAATTTTTCAAAGCTATCAAAGCGGTCGGGATCAAGCAGTTGAAGCCGTGCAAAGTGCGCTTCTAAACCTGCTTGTTCAGGTGTTGCAGTAAGCAGTAACACGCTCGATATCTGCTCACATAATTGTTGCACCAAGGCAAAACGTTGATCTTGAGGCGCAATTTGATGGGCCTCATCAATGATTAACAAGTCCCAGTCCACTTCGAGTAATTCCGCGGACCACATTGGATGCGACAACAACGACTGCGGGATAACGACAAGTTGCTCACTGGCAAATACAGCGCCACCGTCAAGTGCAGCTTGTTCGCAGCGTTCAGTATCAAACAGACTAAAGCGAAGGTTGAACCGACGCAGCAACTCAACCAACCATTGATGCGCCAAACTGTCAGGAACCACAATAAGAACGCGCTCGCTGCGTCCGGTCAGTAGTCTGCGCTGCATAATTAAGCCGGCTTCGATGGTTTTACCCAAACCCACTTCATCAGCCAGTAGCACACGTGGATGGTGGCGATCGGCTACAGTCGCAGCGATATAGAGTTGATGTGGCAGTAATTCTGCGCGCGCGCCAATCAAGCCTGCAGCGGGGCTTGTTTGCCATGCACTTAAATGATGGTGAGCCTGTAAGCGCAGTTGATACATGTCTAAGCGATCAACTTTGCCGGCCAGAATACGTGTTAACGGATGGTTGGTAGCAACTTGTGCGGCTAGCTGCGCCTCAGGAACGGTCACAGATTCATCGGAGTCTTCACGAACCCCATGATAAGTCAGTACGCCGTTGTGTTCGTCGACTTGATTGACGCGGAAGTGCCAACCATCACCATGTTGGCCCTGTTCATCAACTAACAACTGGTAGCGCGCTAGCGGAGCGTCAGCTATCGCATACTGTCGAAATTCACCAGTAACTGGGAATAGTACAGTAACCATTCGTCCTTGCAGTTGGCTAACTATACCAAGTCCCTGTTCCATCTCAGTTTCACTGAGCCATCGTTGACCCGGAATAAATCGCATTGACGTTGTGTTCGCTACCATTCAAATAAGACCTTTAACAGCATAGTCGATAATAAGGGCGCACATGGTAGCGAAATTTATTTCAATATTCACACCATTTTCACGAAAGTTAGGCTAGTCTTAGAAATGAATGGCACGTTATCAAAATCATTAAAATACCAACGTAGCTTGAGGTACAACATGTCCGAAACCGTTCCAAAGTTTTATCTACTTGATACTAATATCCTGCTGCACGAACCCCTCGCTTTTTTAAACTTCGATGAACACAATGTTGTGATACCAATGGTTGTCCTAGAGGAGTTGGACAACATCAAAGATCGCCATAAAGACGTAAGCCGTGAGGCTCGAGTGGCGATTCGGTCACTCGAAAATGCGTTGAAGGACGCAACCCCCGAAGAAATTCTTGAAGGCGTACCGCTGAGCAATATGGAAGGTGCGCATCATGCAGAAGGTACTTTAGCGATTTATCCTGATTATCAACTAAAACAACAGGATGCAGCGCTAAATTTGTCTGAAAATGATCACCGGATAATTCAAACAGCATTGGAACTGCAGCGCAAACATAAATCTACGAAAGTGGTGTTGGTGACCAAAGACATCAACATGCGCTTGAAGGCAAAGGGGGCTGGGGTTAAGTGCGTTGAAGACTATCGAACCGATCAGCTTATCGACGATATTCGCTTTTTGTCCAAAGGCTTTGTTGAAGTTGAAGGTGATTTTTGGGCCCATGTTGGTGACGTTACCAGCGCCCAAGAGGGCCGGGAAACTTTTCATGAGGTTGCGCGCGATGTGCTGCCGACAGTATTCCGCAACCAATACATTATTGATGATACCGAGCATTTTGCCGCAAAAGTTGTTGGTTACGACAAAGAAAATATTCGGCTGCATGACATTGGTTTCGAACGCATGATGAGTTACCGAGCCTGGGGAATTCACCCTAAAAACATCTACCAAGCTATGGCAATGAACGCCTTATTGGATCCGAGTATCGATTTGGTAATTCTCACTGGGCCTGCGGGCAGCGGTAAAACTTTGCTGGCGCTTGCCTCAGCACTGGAGCTCGTTATTGAGCAGGGCATTTATGAAAAAATCATTGTAACGCGCAATACGCCTGAAATTGCCGAGTCCATTGGTTATTTACCGGGCACCGAAGAAGAAAAGATGGCGCCGTGGTTAGCGGCCATTACCGATTCGTTGGAAGTGCTGCACAAACAAGATGAGAGTATGGAATCAAGCCTGAACTACATTATGAAAAAGGCGAATATCCAGTTTAAATCACTCAATTTCATGCGCGGGCGCAGCATCCAAAATGCGATTGTAATTTTGGACGAATCGCAAAACTTAACTGCATCGCAATTGAAAACAATCATTACCCGCTGTGGTACCGGAACTAAAATTATTTGTTCGGGTAACTTGGCGCAAATCGATAGTTACTACCTGACGGCAGTGACTTCTGGGTTAACCTATATTGTGGAGCGCTTTAAAGATTATCCAGGCAGTGCAACAGTTAACTTAAATGGGGTGGTGCGCAGTTCATTGGCGCAGTACGCAGAAGAGAACCTTTAACTAAGAGTTTTGACTCAAAAAGTCTTCGAGTATTAATTGCGCCGCGGCACTATCAACTTTGCCTTTTTGCAATTGTTTGTAGCCGCCGCGGCCAAACAAATCTTCTTTTGCCGCAACGGTTGTTAAGCGCTCATCTTGCAATGCCACTTTAATCCCAAATCGGCCATGCAGCCGATTTGCGAATTTGCGGGCAAGATCAGTCAGCGGTTGCTCCGTGCCATCCATATTCAGCGGCAAGCCAACCACCAGCAGTTCCGGCTGCCAATCAGAGAGTAACTTTGCAACTGCATCCCAATTGGGTTGACCATCTTTTGCTTTAAGTGCGGTTAGCGGCGAAGCGGTGCCAGTAACGGTTTGGCCGACTGCGACGCCAATGCTATGTGTACCAAAATCAAACCCGATAACCTGGCTCATGCGTGTCCTACGTCTGGACCAAGCTGCCAAGTTTGAATGCCGAGCTTTTTAACAGCACGCTGCCAACGCTCTTTGCTTGGGGTATGAAATAAAATGTCACTATCCGCTGGAATGGTTAACCAACTATTTTCTGCCAGCTCACGTTCAAGTTGACCTGCTTCCCAGCCTGCATAACCAAGAGTCAGCAGGTAGTCATCCGGCAAGTTTCCTTTGCCCATGGCTTCCAAAATATCTTTTGACGTGGTGATGACAATATCATCGCTAAGCTGTACAGAGCTGCGCCAGCTATGGTCGGTAGAATGTAAAACAAAGCCGCGATCGCGTGCCAAGGGGCCGCCCGAGTACACAGGGCCGTCAAGGCCAACGGAATTATCGGGTACTATAATTTCCAGTTTCTCGAGTAGATCTTCGACGCTTAATTCCACCGGTTGATTGATAATTAACCCCATAGCCCCTTCCGCATTGTGCTCACAAATATATGTTACCGTGCGTGCAAAATACGGATCGTCCATGCTGGGCATGGCAATCAAGAAATGATTCTGTAGGCTATTTAATGTTTCCATGACTGTTACAACTCCAATGAGAAAACGCCGGTTTTTACCCCGTTAGCACAAACCCAACTGCCGCTCGATAGCTTCAAATACTTTCGCGGCGATATTGATATCATATGCGGATTCAATTTCGCGCATGCAAGTGGGGCTGGTGACATTTATTTCAGTCACGCGGTCACCAATTACGTCGAGGCCCACAATAGTTAGCCCACGACGTTTTAATTCAGGCCCAACTTTTCGTGCTAATTCCCAATCGCTATCGCTCAGTGGTTGGGGGCGTCCACTGCCACCTGCAGCTAAGTTACCACGTGTTTCTCCGGCAGAAGGAACCCGCGCTAGCGCATAAGGCATAGGCTCACCATCAATGATTAAAATGCGCTTATCCCCGTCACTAATTTCTGGTAGATAGCGCTGAATCATTGCAAATTGATGCCCGTGATTGGTGAGCGTTTCGATGATGACACCTAAGTTTGTGCCATCTTCACGAACGCGGAAAATTGATGCACCACCCATACCATCGAGAGGTTTCAATATGATGTCGCGGTGCTCTTTATGAAATGCGCGTATTTGCTCAGCACGACGTGTCACGATAGTGGGCGGCGTCAGCTCGGGGAACCATGCAGTAAACAGCTTTTCGTTGCAATCACGAAGGCTTTGCGGGCGGTTTACTACAAGCGCACCGCGGCGTTCAGCTAATTCTAATATATACGTGGCGTACACGAACTCGGTATCAAACGGCGGATCTTTACGCATTAAAATCACGTCAAAGCTGCCCAGGTTCATTTCAGTAGGCTCACCCAAAGTGTAAAAATCGGTTGGCTGATCCACCACTGTAACGCTGCGCGCTCGACCCATTGGTTCACTCGCTGCAATAGAAAGGTCATCCATGGTCAAATAATAGAGTTCGTAATTTCGCGCTTGAGCTTCAAGCAATAGACGAAAACTGGTGTCTTTGTATGTTTTGACCGACTCAATTGGGTCCATGATCATCGCAAGTTTCATCAAATGTCCTTAGGCAAGATCGCCAAATTGATATTGTATTACGCTCAGCGCCGTTAACGCGGCGGTTTCAGTGCGCAAAATTCGAGGGCCGAGACGAACCGGCAAAAATTCATGGTCGCTGGCGCTTTGCACCTCAAGGTCGGTTAGCCCACCTTCAGGGCCAATTAATAACGTAAGCTGTTTAGGTTCGACCGCAAGTTCTCGCAATGGTTTTGCGGCATAGGGGTCTAAGGTTAGTCGCATGCCTTCGGGCAATTGCGTTAACCACTGCTGAAACGTTATTGGCGCATGTACTTTAGGTACGTAACTGCGGCCACTTTGTTCACAAGCGGCAATAACTATTTTTTGCCATTGTTGTTGTTTCTTTGCCAAGCGTTCGCCGGTTAACTTAACGCCACAGCGTTCGGTGAACAAAGGTGTAATTTCGGTTACTCCAAGTTCAACAGACTTTTGCAGTACGAAGTCCATTCTATCACCGCGCGATATACCCTGTGCGAGGTGCACATGTACAAACGATTCTGAGGTGTTCGGTGCGACTGCCGTCAGAGAGACCGTAACAGAGCGCTTGTGAACCTCAGTAATCGTTGCCTGATAATTGTTGCCATCACCATTAAATAGCTCAAGGGATTGGCCAGCTGACATCCGTAATACACGACCAACGTGGTTGGCTGCATCTTCAGAGAGTGTCACCGTGCTACCCACAGCCCAAATGCATGAGCTTGGCTCATAAATGCGAGGAATGCGCATGCCGTGTTAAACCTTTCATCAATAATGCATATGCGAACATCTTAACACCGCGTGGAAATCTTTGGCAGCTTGAAAAGATTTGATTTTGTCAGATATCCGACCGATCATGGCTGCAGCGTGATCATTAAGGAGAAAAATAAATGCATCTCTCGCGAGCTTTAGTTATTTGGTGTTTTAGTTTGGCTGCGGTACTTTCCAGCAGCGTGGTGAAGGCTGAGGATGTGCACAGTTATGCGCGTTTGGACCAAGTGTCGACGCCGCATCTGGATTTAGTTTTAACCGTTGACTTTGAAGCACGCAAGTTAAAAGGGCATGCCACTTATACCTTACAACGGCATGATGACACCAATCAGATTTATTTAGACAGCAGTGAACTCGTGATTAAGCGCACCGAAATACGCGTGAATGATCAATGGCTGCCAACTAAATTTACCTTAGGCGACATTCATCCTAGCTTAGGGCAAGAGCTGATTGTTGATATTGGTGGTATTGCGGACAAGGTTCGTATTCATTATGAAACCATTCCTAGCGCAAGCGGCTTGCAATGGCTGACGCCCGCACAAACTGCCGGTAAAAAGCACCCATTTATGTTTAGTCAGTCGCAGCCAATCCATGCGCGCAGTTGGATACCAATTCAAGACTCACCGGCATTGCGATTAACGTACAACGCAACGGTAACGACACCAGAAGGGCTACTCGCAGTTATGAGTGCCGACAATAGCCTGAGTGAAGAGCGTGGGGGCGAATATCACTTCACCATGCCACAGCCGATACCACCATACCTGATTGCAATTGCTGCTGGCGATTTAGCAGTGAAGTCTATCAGCGACAACGTTGCAGTATTTGCTGAGCAGTACATTCTCGATGACGCTGCGTGGGAATTTGCAGATACGCCGGCAATGATTGAAGCGACCGAGGCAATGTATGGTCCTTATCGTTGGGACCGCTATGATTTATTGATTTTACCACCAAGCTTTCCTTTCGGTGGCATGGAAAACCCACGGTTGTCGTTTATCACGCCAACCGTGGTGTCAGGCGATCGTAGCTTAATCAACTTAATCGCCCATGAATTGGCTCATTCTTGGTCAGGCAATTTGGTAACCAACGCAAGCTGGCGCGATCTATGGATTAATGAAGGCTTCACCAGTTACGTTGAAAACCGCATCATGGAATCGTTGTTTGGCAAACGACGCGCACAAATGGAACTCGCACTCGGTTATCAGGACCTCTTAGCGAATATCGAACGTCTGGAGCCAAAAGACACGGTGTTAAACATTGACTTGGGAACACGCCATCCAGACGATGTTTTCTCGCAAGTACCTTACGTGAAAGGCCAATTATTTTTAGTGTACTTAGAAGAAAAGTTTGGTCGTGAAACCTTTGATAAATTTTTGCGTAAATATTTTGATGATTTTGCTTTCCAAAGTATTTCAACCGCGCAATTTAAAACCTATTTGCAGCGTGAGCTCTTGGCTAAAAACCCGGACGCGGTAAGCACCAGTAAAGTAAATGAATGGTTGCACGAACCGGGCCTACCTGCCGACGCTCCAAAACCTACATCGGATGCTTTTGCAAATGTCGAAAAGCAGATGCAGCGCTGGCTTAAAGGTGGTCAGTTACAAATTGAAAAGTGGACAACGCACGAATGGTTGCACTTCATTAATAATCTGCCACTCGATATTTCGGCCGAAAACATGGCGCGTTTGGATCGGGTGTTTAATCTTACCGAGATTCAAAATAGTGAAATTGCGCACGCCTGGCTGAAGTTATCTATTGTGAAAAAATATGAACCAGCGCGCGAGCGTTTACGTAGTTACTTGCTAACTATTGGTCGCAATAAGTTGGTAAGCCCGCTGTACCGAGAGTTAGCGAAGACACCCGATAACCTGAAATGGGCTCGAGAAGTTTACGAGCAGGCAAAACCGGGATATCACCCGCTTACTCAAACGGTCAACGAGGCTTTGTTGTACGACAAAAACTAAGGAGTAAAACATGCCAAAGGCAATCGGATTTGCTGCCCAAGCAGCCGACCAAGCGCTCGAATATTTTGAGTTTGAGCGTCGCGATCCAACCGCTGACGACGTTGAGATTGAAATCGAATACTGTGGTGTGTGCCACTCAGATTTGCACCAAGCCCGTAATGAATGGGGCGGCACCGTTTTCCCGTGCGTACCTGGCCACGAAATTGTAGGTAAAGTGACCCGCGTAGGTAGCAAAGTCAGTAAATATAAAGTTGGTGACACCGTTGGCGTCGGTTGCATGGTGGACTCATGCCGTACCTGTGCAAATTGCGAAGACGGTTATGAACAGTATTGTGATAACGGGTTTGTTGGTACTTACAATGGCGAAGACAAGCACATGGGTGGCGTTACCTTTGGTGGCTACTCAAACCGCATCACGGTTGCTCAAGACTTCGTATTGAAAGTTTCTGACAAATTGGACCTGGCCGGTGTTGCACCCTTGCTGTGCGCTGGCATCACCACTTATTCGCCACTGCGCCACTGGGGCGTTACCAAAGGGCATAAAGTTGGGGTGGTTGGTCTCGGTGGTTTAGGCCACATGGCGGTCAAAATCGCAAAAGCGATGGGTGCCGAAGTGGTACTATTTACCACCTCGCCGAACAAAGTCGACGATGCGAAGCGCTTAGGTGCTGATCACGTGGTGATCTCTAAAGACGAAGAGCAAATGAAGGCATGGCGCAATAGCCTTGATTTTATTTTAAACACGGTTGCTGCACCGCATGACTTGGATGCTTACTTAACCTTGCTGCGTCTTGATGGCACCATGACCTTAGTCGGTGTTCCGGCTGAGTCGCACCCGTCACCGGCAGTATTTAATTTAATCGCGAAACGCCGCAGCTTGGCTGGCTCGTTAATTGGCGGTATTGCCGAAACACAAGAAATGCTCGATTTCTGTGCCGAGCACGGTATCACCTCAGATATCGAGATGATTGCCATGGACGAAATCAACGAAGCCTATGAACGTATGCTGAAAAGCGACGTGAAATATCGCTTTGTGATTGATATGGCAACACTAAAACAGAAATAAAGACTTTTAGACGTCTAAATGTAGAAAAGTGGGCATGGTTCAGTTAAACTACGCCCACTTTTTTATTCCTAACTTTGACTAGAGATCGCAAAGCATGGCACAGCATTTATTTACTTCTGAGTCAGTATCAGAAGGGCATCCAGACAAAATCGCCGACCAAATTTCGGACGCGGTACTCGACGCAATTCTTAAGCAAGATCCGCGTGCACGGGTTGCCTGTGAAACCTATGTAAAAACGGGCATGGTGCTCGTTGGTGGTGAAATAAACACCAATGCATGGGTTGATATTGAAGAAATCACGCGCAATACCGTACGTAATATTGGTTATGTTCATTCCGATATGGGTTTTGATGCTGATTCATGTGCTGTACTCAATGCCATTGGCAAGCAATCACCAGATATTAATCAAGGTGTTGATCGTGCAAGCCCAGAAGAACAGGGCGCCGGTGACCAAGGCCTTATGTTTGGCTATGCGTCAAACGAAACTGATGTGCTGATGCCTGCGCCAATCACTTATGCGCATCGTTTGGTGCAACGTCAGGCTGAAGTACGTAAAAACGGTACCTTGCCGTGGTTGCGTCCTGACGCGAAGTCACAATTAACTTTTATTTATGAAGATGGCCGGCCGGTAGGTATTGATGCGGTGGTTTTGTCAACGCAGCATCATCAAGATATTAGCCAAAAAGACCTCCGTGAAGCGGTTATTGAGACCATCATTAAACCGGTTCTGCCGGAGGCATGGTTCCCGAAAAATCAAGAACGCATTTTTATTAACCCAACCGGTAAGTTCGTGATTGGTGGGCCAATGGGTGACTGTGGTTTAACCGGTCGCAAAATCATTGTCGACACATACGGTGGTATGGCGCGTCACGGTGGTGGTGCATTCTCGGGTAAAGACCCTTCCAAGGTTGACCGCAGTGCAGCATATGCTGCGCGTTATGTCGCGAAAAATTTGGTTGCAGCAGGCTTAGCGGACCGTGTTGAGCTGCAAATTTCTTATGCGATTGGTGTTGCCGAACCAACCTCGATTAGCATCGAAACGTTCGGAACCAGCCCGCATAGCGAAGAAAAATTGATTGCACTGGTACGCAAGCATTTTGACTTGCGCCCTTATGGCTTAATTCAAATGCTTGACCTTGAGCAGCCGATTTATCAAGCCACAGCAGCTTATGGCCACTTCGGGCGTAATGAGTTCCCATGGGAAAAAACAGACAAGGTAGAAGCACTTCGCGCTGATATCTAATTTGCGTCAAAGCCCCGAAATGTGGAGAATACGCGCACCATTTGTGCATTTTTCCACACGCTAAATTTCGGGGTTTGTTATGACAGCAGCAGTATCGGAGCGAAAATATCTCGCCAATGCCATTCGTGCACTCAGCATGGATGCGGTTCAACAGGCTAACTCTGGCCATCCAGGAGCGCCAATGGGCATGGCTGATATTGCCGAAGTTCTGTGGCGTGACTACCTTAATCACAACCCTGCAAACCCTGACTGGGCGAACCGCGATCGTTTTGTTTTATCAAACGGACACGGTTCAATGCTGATTTATTCACTGTTGCACCTTACCGGTTATGACCTCGATATTAATGAAATAAAGAATTTCCGACAGCTTCATTCAAAAACCCCAGGTCACCCAGAGTACGGTTATGCGCCAGGTATCGAAACAACCACAGGTCCGCTTGGACAAGGCGTAACCAACGCGGTGGGCATGGCACTTGCCGAGAAAGTACTCGCAGCACAATTTAACCAACCCGCGCATGACATTATTGACCATTACACCTACACGTTTTTAGGCGATGGTTGTTTAATGGAAGGTATTTCGCATGAAGCCTGCTCACTGGCCGGTACGCTAGGGTTGGGCAAACTGATCGCATTTTATGACGACAACGGCATTTCGATTGATGGTGAAGTTGAAGGCTGGTTTACTGACGATACGCAAAAGCGTTTTGAAGCCTATAACTGGCACGTGATTGCCGATGTTGACGGTCATGACGCTGAAGCGATTAAAGCGGCTGTTGAAGCTGCGCGTGCGCGGTCAGACAAACCAACGCTGATTATTTGTAAAACCATTATCGGTTTTGGCGCACCGAACAAACAAGGCTCTGAAAGTTGCCACGGCGCACCATTGGGTGCCGATGAAATTGTTGCAGCACGTGCACAGCTGGGCTGGGAGCATGGGCCGTTTGAAATTCCAACGGACGTTTATGCAGCATGGTCAGCCAAGCAGCAAGGTGCGCAAGCTGAAGCAGCATGGAATAAGCGCTTTAATGATTACGCGCAAGCTTACCCAGAACTTGCTGCGGAGCTCAAACGTCGATTAGATGGCGATTTACCAGCAGATTTTGCTGCACAAGCCGATGCGTATATTGCTAAGTTGCAGTCGGAGCCAGCCGATATTGCCAGCCGTAAAGCGTCACAAAATGCGTTAAATACTTATGGCCCGTTATTGCCGGAGTTATTGGGTGGTTCTGCCGATTTGGCGGGTTCCAACCTCACCATCTGGAGTGGCTCGAAAGGTATTACTAAAACTGACGCCAGCGGTAACTACATCTTTTACGGCGTGCGCGAGTTTGCGATGTCAGCAATCATGAACGGCATTGCGTTGCATGGTGGTTTTACACCGTACGGCGCAACCTTTTTAATGTTCATGGAATATGCACGCAACGCGGTTCGTATGGCTGCACTCATGAAGCAACAAAGCATTTTTGTATACACACATGACTCGATTGGTTTGGGCGAAGATGGCCCAACGCACCAGCCGGTAGAGCAAATCGCGAGCTTGCGGATGACGCCAAATATGAGCACGTGGCGCCCATGTGATCAGGTTGAATCAGCCGTGGCATGGAAGTACGCATTGTTGCGCAAAGACGGACCAACCTCGTTGATTTTTAGCCGTCAAAATCTAGCACAGCAAGAACGTAGCCATGACCAAGTTGCTAATATTGAGCGCGGTGGTTATGTGCTGCTTGATAGCAACGGTACCCCAGATTTAATCCTGATTGCGACAGGCTCTGAAGTTGCCTTGGCAGTAAGCGCAGCAAAAACCTTACAGGCTGAAGGCCATCAGGTACGTGTTGTGTCGATGCCGGCAACCGATGTATTTGATCAGCAAGATAGCGCCTACCGCGAGCAGGTATTACCAAGTACCCAAACGAATCGTATCGCGATTGAAGCGGGTATTGCAGATTACTGGTTTAAATATGTTGGTTTGCAAGGGCGTATTATCGGCATGACAAGTTTCGGCGAGTCAGCCCCTGCCGGTGAACTGTTTAAACACTTTGGATTTACCGTAGAAAATGTTGTGACAACCGCAAAGGAATTATTAAACGCATGAGCACCAAGCCCGCACGCATCGCGATAAATGGATTTGGCCGTATCGGTCGCAGTGTTTTGCGGGCGCTCTACGAGCGTGGCTACCGACATCATATAGAAGTGGTAGCAATTAACGAATTGGCACCAGTTGAGTCCATGGCGCACTTGCTCAAATACGACACCAGCCACGGGCGCTTTCAAAGTCCTGTGGTGGTATTGAATGAACAGCAGTTACAGGTAGCTGGTGATTCAATCGCTGTTTCCGCAAATAGTGAAATTGAAAACCTAAATTGGCACGAACTAGGCGTCGATTTGGTGCTCGATTGCACCGGTGTGCATGGAACACGAGAGCATGGCGCAGCCTACGACAAAATTGGCATTAAACAGGTCTTGTTTTCGCAACCGGGCAGCGCCGATTTGGATTTCACCGCCATTTATGGCGTGAACAGTGACGATATGACACCGCAGCATCGGTGGGTATCGAATGGCTCGTGCACAACCAATTGTATTATCCCGGTCATTAAAGTTTTAGACGAAGCATTCGGTATTGATAGTGGCGCGATAACGACGATTCATGCAGCGATGCATGATCAGCAAGTTATTGATGCGTACCATACCGATTTGCGCTTGGCGCGTGCAGCGGGGCGTTCAATTATCCCAGTCGATACGCGTTTAGCGCGAGGCATTGAGCGAATCCTGCCTAAGTTTGCAGGTCGCTTTGAGGCCATTCAAGTGCGCGTTCCAACCACCAATGTAACGGCTATGGACTTAAGCGTAACGGTCAATACTGCCGTGAACGTGACCCGCGTTAATGAAGTATTGTCCGATGCAGCTCGAGGGCCTTTGGCAAAAATTCTCGGCTTTGTCGATGAACCGCTGGTGTCGATTGATTTTAATCATGATCCGCGTTCAAGCATTGTCGATGGCACGCAAACCCGTGTTGCTGACAAGCGCTTAATTAAAGTGCTGTGTTGGTGCGATAACGAATGGGGCTTTGCAAACCGAATGTTAGACACTGCCCAAGTGATGTTGGCGCAGTAAAATGAAATTCATTAATGAGGCACAGTTATGTCATCAGTAATTACTATGTCCGATTTAGACCTCAAGGGATTACGAGTTCTGATTCGCGAAGATTTAAATGTACCGATTAAAGACGGCAAAGTGACATCAGATGCGCGTTTACGTGCGGCAATACCAACCATTGAAGCTGCAATTGAAGCTGGCGCTAAGGTTATGGTGATGTCACATTTAGGGCGCCCAGAAGAAGGCGTTTTTGATGAAGAGTTTTCACTGCAACCAGTGGTTGACTATCTTAATGACACCTTGAGTGTTCCTGTGCGTTTAGCGCCAGACTATCTTGACGGTGTTGATGTGAATAGCCGAGAAGTTGTGGTGTTTGAAAACATTCGCTTTAATAAAGGCGAGAAGAAAAATGATGATGACCTGGCTCAACAGCTCGCCGCATTGTGCGATGTATTCGTTATGGATGCATTTGGCACGGCGCACCGGGCTCAAGCCTCTACGCATGGCGTGGCCAAGTACGCAGACGTTGCTTGCGCAGGTCCGTTGTTGGCAGCAGAACTTGATGCATTGGGTAAAGCGTTAGCGAACCCCGCACGGCCGCTTGTAGCAATTGTTGGTGGTTCGAAAGTATCAACTAAGCTTACCGTACTTGAGTCATTGTCGAATGTTGTTGACCAACTTATCGTTGGTGGCGGTATCGCGAATACCTTTATTGCTGCAGCAGGTCACAATGTCGGCAAATCATTGTACGAAGAAGACCTTCTTGAAGAAGCCAAGCGTTTAGTTGCCGCAGCGAAAGCCAAAGGCGGCGACATTCCGTTACCGTCAGACGTGGTAACAGGGAAAGAATTCAGCGCGCAAGCGCAGGCCGAGACGAAATCAGTTGCAACCATTGCGGATGACGATATGGTTTTTGATATCGGTCCAGATACGGCGGCTGCCTTTGCAAAAGTTTTGGAACAAGCTGGTACTATTGTTTGGAACGGCCCGGTCGGTGTATTTGAGTTCGACCAGTTTGGCGAAGGAACAAAAACGCTGGCGCATGCTATTGCAAATAGTTCAGCATTTTCTATCGCCGGTGGCGGCGATACACTTGCCGCCATTGATAAGTATGGTATCGCTGATAAAATCAGCTATATCTCAACGGGCGGCGGCGCTTTCTTAGAGTTTTTAGAAGGCAAAAAATTACCAGCAGTCGCGATTCTGGAAGAACGCGCGTTAAATGGCTAACAGGCCAAACCCAATAGGACATTAGGAGAATTTATTCATGGCACTAATTTCATTACGTCAGTTGCTTGACCATGCAGCTGAAAATAATTACGGCGTTCCCGCCTTTAATGTGAACAATTTAGAACAAATGCGCGCGATTATGGAAGCCGCAGATGAAATGGACAGCCCAGTGATTGTGCAAGCCTCAGCAGGCGCACGGAGCTACGCTGGCGCACCATTCTTGCGTCATTTGATTTTAGCCGCGATTGAAGAGTGGCCACACATTCCTGTGGTTATGCATCAAGACCATGGTACATCACCTGCTGTCTGCCAACGTTCAATTCAATTGGGCTTTAGCTCAGTGATGATGGATGGTTCTTTACGCGAAGATGGTAAAACGCCGGCTGATTACGATTACAACGTGAAGGTGACCCAGCAAACAGTAGCTATGGCACATGCGTGTGGCGTATCTGTTGAAGGTGAATTAGGTGTACTCGGTTCATTAGAAACCGGTGAAGCGGGTGAAGAAGACGGCGTTGGCGCTGAAGGCAAGTTAACCCACGATCAGTTACTCACAGATCCTGAAGAAGCTGCACAATTTGTGCGTGCAACCAATGTTGATGCTTTGGCAATTGCTTGCGGTACTTCACACGGCGCTTACAAGTTCTCGCGTCCACCAACTGGCGATATCTTAGCGATTGATCGCATTAAAGAGATTCACAAACGGATTCCTACTACGCACCTTGTTATGCATGGTTCGTCATCGGTGCCACAAGAATGGCTGAAAGTAATTAACGAATTTGGTGGTGAAATTCCAGAAACCTATGGCGTGCCAGTTGAGCAAATCGCTGAAGGGATTAAGCACGGCGTACGTAAGGTAAACATTGATACCGATTTGCGTTTAGCATCAACGGGCGCTATTCGTCGCCATTTGGCTCAAAACACCAGTAACTTCGACCCGCGTAAATATTTCAAAGCGTCAACCGATGCCATGTACGAAATCTGTAAGGCGCGTTATGAAGCGTTTGGCTGTGCTGGTCAAGCAAGCAAAATTAAGGCGCTTTCGCTTGAAGAAATGTTCAAGCGCTATGAACGGGGCGAATTAGACGCTAAAGTGAAGTAACAGCCCTTTAGCTCGCGAGGCCTTAGTCTGTATAATAACAATAAGGCTTCGCAAGAAATTTTGGTTTAAAAAAGGAGTGGGGGATTCGCGTGCGCTTAACAACTACATCTATGGCTTTGGCAGCCGTACTAACATTCGTAACTGTACCCGCGTCAGCCAGCATCTTTATGTATGACGATGCGAGTGACTTGGATACAGAGAAAAAGACAGAGTGGGATGCAAGTGCAGAACTTGGTCTTCTTTTCACTTCTGGTAATACTGAAACAGAAACCTTTAAAGCGAAGTTGAACCTCGCCCGTGACGTCGAAAATTGGCGTCACAAAGGTGTAATTGATTACTACCGTTCTGAGCAGCAAGACCAAGCGACCGGGGATACTATTCTTACCGGCGATAAAACCTTCTTGTCGGCGCAGAGTAACTACAAGTTTAGCCCTGACAGCCGTTCATCGGTATTTGTCTTCGGTTCTTATGAAGAAGACCAATTCAGTGGTTATGAGTACCAAGGTACTGTCGCGGTTGGTTACGGTGCCCGCTATCGTTATAGCGAGACGCTTTATACTGACTACGAGATAGGTCCTGGTTACTCAGTGAATAAACCTATTGTTGACGGTGTCGCTCAAGCGCAAGAAAGCAGTGCGATTATGCGTTTAGCGGGTAACTTGGTGTGGGACATCACCAAAAACTCGAAGTTCAATGCGTTGGCTTCTACCGAGGTTGGTGAAGATAACACCAAAACACGTGCTGAAGTTTCAGTGTCGGCAAACGTGAACAGCTCGTTGGCTCTTAAATTCTCAGTAGCCGGTACGCACAACTCTTACTTAGAAGACACAAGTAAAGAAAAGCTCGATACCGAAACTGCAGTAACACTTGTTTATTCATTCTAATAACTGAATAAATCAGCGAGGCGGCGGAATCTTATCCGTCGCCTAAGCGTTTTTTCAAGTGCACAGGTTCGCGGCGTTTGCGAATCTTCAGATTCAAAAGCTCGACACCTAAGCTAAATGCCATCGCAAAGTAAACGTAGCCTTTCGGTACATGGAAGCCCAAGCCTTCGCCGATAAGCGTGAAACCAATCAGAATTAAGAAGCTTAAAGCGAGCATTTTAATGGTTGGATGCGCATCAACAAAATCGCCAATCGATTTAGCCGCAAACAACATCACTAATACCGCAACAATCACCGCAATAATCATGACACTGACATGATCAACTAATCCCACCGCAGTAATCACCGAGTCCAATGAAAATACAATATCGATAACAGCTATTTGCGTAATGATGCCGCCAAAGGTAGCCGCCTTAGTGCCTTTTTTCTGTTCTTCAGTACCTTCAAGGGCATGGTGTATTTCAAGCGTACTCTTTGCGAGTAGAAACAAACCACCGGTAAGCAGAATTAAATCACGCCCAGAAAACTCAAACGCGAAAATTGCGAATAGCGGTTTGGTAAGCCCCATCACCCAAACAATTGCCAACAGCAGCGCAATACGCATTCCCATTGCGAGCATTAAGCCAACCTGCCGCGCTTTTTGGCGCTGAGCCTCAGGCAGTCGGCCGACTAATATTGAGATAAAAATAATGTTGTCGATGCCTAGCACTATTTCTAGCAATGTTAGTGTAAGCAGCGCCAACCAAGCTTCTGGCATCATAATCCATTCAAACATTATGCATCCCTCTTACGAACAATAATTTAGTAAACTACAATAAGTAGGTTACTGGTTAACCACAACTGTTAAATTAGTCTTTGCGCGACGTTTCGTTCTTCGTTAGTATTCGCGCACCTGAGTACAGGTTTACAAAACACTTATTTCCGCAGCAACAAAGGCGAACTTTTATGTCTGCAAATTCGTTTCTTGGTGTATTTGCCAAGTCGCCAATCAAGCCGATGATTGAGCATATCGACCAAGTGCATGATTGCGCTATGACGCTGAAGCCATTTTTCCAAGCTGTTTACGATGGAAATTGGGGAGAAGCAGAAATTCACCGCAAAGAAATCGTCAAAAAAGAGAAAGCCGCTGACGATCTCAAACGTGATATCCGTCTTAACCTCCCTGGTGGCTTATTTATGCCGGTGGAACGGACTGACTTACTCGAACTGGTTTCCCAGCAGGACCGCATTGCAAACAAAGCGAAAGACATTTCTGGCCTTATGACAGGTCGTGAAATGCAGATCCCTGCTTCCATGGTTGAAGGGTTTGACGCTTATTTGTCACGTTGCCTCGATGCCACCGATAAAGCAAAAGAAACCATCGGTGAGTTTGATGACTTGCTGGAAGTCGGTTTTAAAGGTCGCGAGCGTAATCTTGTTGATAAGATGATTTCAGAGCTCGATGAAATCGAACAGGATACCGACGCGTTGCAGGTGAAATTGCGCCGTCAACTGCGTGCGCTTGAGCAGGATATGAATCCGCTTGACGCCATGTTCTTGTATCAAATTTTGGATTGGGTCGGTGATCTCGCAGACCTAGCCGAGCGCGTGGGTGCACGTTTTGAACTCATGCTTGCACGTGTCTAAGTCGGGGTAGATTAAATGGATATTATTAGCACATATAGCATGACCTTGATCGTGCTGGCCGCTGCTTTTGGTTTCTTTATGGCCTGGGGCATTGGCGCCAACGACGTTGCCAATGCAATGGGAACATCGGTTGGCTCAAAAGCGCTGACCATCAAACAAGCCATCATTGTAGCGATGATTTTCGAATTCGCCGGTGCATACTTGGCGGGTGGTGAAGTAACTTCAACTATCCGTAAGGGCATTATTGATTCAGGATACTTCGTTGACACCCCAGAGCTTCTGGTGTTCGGTATGATTGGCTCGCTGCTTGCAGCAGGTACATGGCTACTACTGGCTTCTTGGGCTGGATGGCCGGTTTCCACCACGCATTCAATCATTGGTGCGATTGTTGGTTTCTCGGCGGTTGGCGTTGGTGTTGATTCCGTAAACTGGGGCTCAGTACTTGGTATTATTGGTAGCTGGGTTATTACGCCGATGATAGCGGGTTTGATTGCGTACTTTATATTCCTTAGTGCGCAGAAACTGATATTTGACAGTGATAATCCGCTCAATATGGCAAAACGCTACGTGCCATTTTACATGGCAATGACCGGCTTCATGATTTCACTGGTTACCATCAAAAAGGGTTTAAAGCACGTTGGTATTGAATTAACCAGTCTCGAAGGTTATTCACTCGCTATCGGTATCGCTATTGCTGTTGGTATTCTTGGTAAAATTCTTATTTCACGCCTCAAGTTTGACCCGGCGGCAGATAAGAACATGCACTACACCAACGTCGAAAAAGTATTTGCTGTGCTGATGATAGTAACAGCTTGTGCCATGGCATTTGCTCACGGTTCTAACGACGTTGCGAACGCGATTGGGCCTTTAGCTGCGGTCGTTAGTATTGTACAAAGTGGTGGCGAGATTTCTTCTAAAGCAGCTCTGGCTTGGTGGGTGCTTCCGGTAGGCGCCTTAGGTATTGTGGCTGGTTTGGCGATGTTAGGTCGCCGCGTTATCGCGACAATTGGTAAGGGCATCACTCACTTAACACCTAGCCGTGGTTTTGCGGCAGAACTTGCGGCGGCAACCACTGTTGTTATCGCATCGGGTACTGGTTTACCTATCTCAACCACGCAAACCTTGGTTGGTGCTGTGTTGGGCGTAGGTATGGCGCGCGGAATTGCAGCTTTGAATCTTGGTGTTGTTCGTAACATCGTGGTTTCTTGGGTTGTCACGCTGCCAGCCGGCGCAATCATGTCGATTCTGTTTTACTTCATCATTAAAGCGGCATTTGGCGCGTAATAATGAGATGAAAATAAAAAGAGCACTTCGGTGCTCTTTTTTTTGCCTGTGATAAAACTTTTTTATACGGCGTTACGACTATAGCTGTAACCATAATAAAGGATATCCACAATCGTGTTTGCACCATCGGATGAGCGACTTATAAAAAGAGCGCTTGATAACAACAAACAAGCTTGGCTGCAGCTAATAAGTCGCTATGAGCGGCTGGTATATAACTATGCCTTGCGTATGGTTGGCAACCGTGACGATGCTCTGGACTTGATGCAGGAAGTATTTATCTCAGTGTTTCGAAACTTAGAAAGTTGGCGTGGCGAGAGCTCATTTAAAAACTGGATGATGACCATTGCACATAATCGCTGTATCGAACACTTTCGTCGCCGCAAAATTATCAGCGACGACTCTGATGTTAACGAGCAAGTTAGCGAAGATGCGTGGCACAACCCTGAGCAAGTTTATGCCGGACAGCAACGTGGGCAACAGTTGTTTAAAGCCATGCAAAAGTTACCGGTGGAACAGCGCATGGTTGTTGAACTTAAATTTTTTCAGCATTTGCAGTTGGGTGATATATCGAAGCAGCTCGACGTGCCGCTTAGCACCGTAAAATCCCGCCTATATGGCGCGATCACGAAATTACAAGAATGGGTGGAGGTTGTATGAGTAAACCACAAGACTTTGAACGTTGGCTAGCCGATACGGCAACCCAGCTCAATGAAGAGTCAGTGCCTGAGTGGCCGCGGGAATCAACATTCAGACCGCGCTACACAGCGCAGTCGAAGTACACTGCGTGGTGGCAGAAACCTTGGCTACCCGTTGGTTCTTTAGCAGTGTCTTTGTTTGCCATGGTACTGGTGCTGGGGCAAGTTCAGGTGAGCAGCAATGAGCATGGCTTTACGGTGCAGTTTGGTGGCACCGACGAAGCGAAGCTTGAAGCCATGATGGCACAGCGACTCAATGAATATGGTGCACAGCAACAAATAACGCTCGCTAATTATGCCACCAACTTGCGCGCTGATTTTCGTGAGGACTTCCGCACCGAAATGGCGCAAGCGAACAAGCAATTTGCAGATTACATGCTCGCGGTAAACCGCCAAGAACGAGAGGGCGATTTGGCTGAACTGATCCGTTATGTCAACGAACAACGTCAGGACGATCAGTACTACTTTGCCAGTCAGTTACAACAATTTTCGGACGGCTGGATTCAACCAGCGGTCTCTACCAATCAATAGAAACCTGAGTAGGGGATAAATATGTTACGCAAACAAATTTTGACAGTGTCTTTAGCTGCGGCGGTTATCGCAGGTTGTGCCACCGTTGCCGCGCAGGCATCGCAAGAAAGTGACGCTTCACAACGTAAGGCTCTAAAAGAGCAACTTGAAGTGATGAACAGCATTTTGACAACGAAGCTGGAACAAAATAAGGATTCTGGCCAACGTCGCATGGGCCACTGGCAACAACAGCGTCTGAATTACGACTACTTGGCAGGACAAGGTGTTGTCTACCGTGTGAAGTTTGGGCGCGCATTTGATTTTGACTTCGATTTCGACTTTGATGTTGATGCGCCGCACGCTCCAGGCGTGCCAATGCCGCCTCCAACGCCGAACGTGTTTATTGAAAAACGCGTCATCAAAACTGACGACGGCGAAGACATTGAGATTATTCAAGAACCGGGTGAAGCCTATGAAGCGGTGGCTGAGCGTGGGCAAGAAGTTGGTGAGCGAACACTCGCTGTACACGAATACCGACGCAAAATTCGTGATCTTGAGTATTCACTTCAAGCAACAGAAGCTAATGGACGTGAGAAATTAGAACAAGAGCTTGAAATTGCGCGTAAAGATTTGGAAGCGGCGCGCTCGGAACTTGATGCAGCAAAAGAACAGCTGCGCACTGCAACCCTAGAAATTCGTAACAACATTCAAGAGCGACGTGAGCAACGTAACGAAAAGTTGCAGCAGCAGGTTGCTGCGTTTGAACAAACCATGGCTGAAACGCTGTGCGACTATGGCGTAACGCTGAAAGCATTGCCCAATAACGAAAGCGTAAGTTTCGTTCTAGAAGGTGCTGGTAATAAAGATGCCGGTGGGCGGGATAAGATTTATATATTCAATAAAAATTCGCTATCTAATTGCCAAGGAAATGACGGCATAAGTGATCTTTTATCCAAGGCTGTGACGTATTCATTTTAACCGGTCTCCCTGATCGGTTGTCATCTCGTTTTAGCGCGCCTTCTTAGGCGCGCTTTTTTTTGCCTGTGCTTTTTTTCACAGCACAAAAACGGTAAAGTACGCGCTCACAACGCACCGATGAAGCCAATATGAACGTTAAAGACTTTAGTTTCGAACTTCCCGATGAATTAATCGCGCGCTATCCCCAACCGGAGCGCAGCGCGAGCCGTTTGCTCAACCTTGATGGTGCAAGCGGTAAAGTCATGCACCAGCAGTTTAAAGATATCGTCAGTCATCTGAATGCTGGTGACTTATTGGTATTCAATGACACGCGTGTTATTCCAGCGCGAATGTTGGGCGAAAAAGTTTCCGGCGGAAAGGTTGAGGTGTTAATTGAACGCATTGTCGACGAGCATCGTGTACTGGCGCATTTGCGCAGCAATCGTTCACCGAAAGTTGGTGCGCGTATGATTTTGGAAGGAGCCGTCGAGGTCGAAATGTTAGGCCGCCAAGATGCGCTTTTTGAATTGTATTTTCACACCTCTGAACCGGTCTTGAATGTGCTTGAGGCACATGGTCACATGCCGCTGCCACCTTATATCGACCGACCTGATGAAGATAGCGATCGTGAGCGGTACCAAACGGTTTACAACAAAAAGCCTGGCGCTGTGGCGGCACCAACTGCAGGATTGCACTTTGATGATGCAATTTTAAAACAGCTACAAGACAAAGGCGTAGAGTTCGCTTACGTGACATTGCATGTAGGGGCGGGTACCTTTCAGCCAGTGCGAGTCGACAACATTGAAGAACACCACATGCACAGTGAGTATGCGGAAGTTCCAGAAGAGGTTGTGCAGGCTATAAAAGCGACGCGCGCGCGCGGTGGTCGAGTTATTGCCGTAGGCACCACGTCGGTGCGCTCGCTTGAATCAGCTGCTCAAGCGTCGAAGATGAAAGGCCAGGAGTTACAACCATTCTTCGCCGACACCGATATCTTTATTTATCCAGGCTACGCGTTTCAGATAGTTGACGCCATGATCACGAATTTCCATTTACCGGAGTCAACGTTGATCATGTTGGTGTCCGCGTTTGCTGGCCGTGAAAACGTATTGAATGCGTATGCTGAAGCAGTCGCCGAACGTTATCGCTTCTTTAGCTACGGCGATGCGATGTTTGTGACCCGAACAGCACGCTAGGGTATAATGTGCACCTCGGACTGTTTTTCCGTGTTAATTTTTCGGTGAAAAAATGAAATTTGAATTATTAAAAACCTCGGGCAAAGCGCGCCGAGGCCGTATGACCTTCGCCCGCGGCGTTGTTGACACCCCAGCATTTATGCCTGTTGGTACTGCCGGTACCGTAAAAGGCATGACCCCCGAAGAAGTAAAAGCTACGGGGGCACAAATCTGTTTAGGTAATACATTCCACCTAATGCTTCGCCCCGGTACTGCAATTATTAAGCAGCATGGCGACTTGCATGACTTTATGAACTGGGACAAGCCTATCTTAACGGACTCAGGCGGTTTTCAAGTATTTAGCCTCGGTGAGCTGCGTAAAATTACCGAAGAAGGCGTAACCTTCCGCTCACCTATCAATGGCGAAAAAATCTTGCTGACGCCTGAGAAATCGATGGAAGTGCAGCGTGATCTTGGTTCTGACATTGTCATGATTTTTGATGAATGTACGCCGTATCCAGCCACTCAGGCAGAAGCGCGTAGTTCAATGGAGTTGTCATTGCGTTGGGCCGAGCGTTCCAAAACTGCTCACGGCGACAATCCGTCGGCATTATTTGGCATCATTCAAGGTGGCATGTACGAAGAGCTGCGTAGCATTTCACTTGAAGGGCTGACTGACATTGGCTTTGACGGCTATGCTATTGGTGGGTTATCAGTTGGTGAACCTAAAGAAGACATGATGCGCATTCTTGATCATATTGCGCCCGAAATGCCAATTGATAAGCCGCGCTATCTCATGGGCGTGGGAAAACCGGAAGACCTCGTTGAAGCTGTGCGCCGTGGCGTTGATATGTTTGACTGCGTGATGCCTACACGTAACGCGCGTAACGGGCATTTATTCATTAGTACTGGCGTGGTGAAAATTCGAAATGCTGTGCATCGCACCGATACTGGCCCGCTTGACCCTGAATGTGATTGCTACACGTGTAAAAACTACTCACGCGCCTATTTGCACCATTTAGATCGCTCGAATGAGATGTTAGGTGGACGCCTGAATACCATTCACAACCTGCATTTCTATCAGAAGGTTATGCAGGATCTACGTGACGCAATTGAGCAGGATCGCTTGGAAGAGCATGTTGCGGAGTTTTATGCGAAACGTAATTTGGACGTTCCCGCGCTTAAATAGCGCGGGCAATATCCAGAATGTAAGGCTTAATGCCAGCAAAGAAGAATTCGACTGCAATCAGCATCACAATCAAGCCCATTAAACGCATCAATATCTTACTTCCGCTGCGCCCCAACTTAGCTAACAATTGGCGGCCAGTGGCAAGTACTACAGCAGTTAACGCGCATACAGCGATAATCGCACCGAACAAACTAATAGAATTTGTGGTGGCTGTACTCTCTTGAATAAACAAAATCACCATAGTGATGGCGCCAGGGCCAGCAACCATAGGAATACCGATTGGCGTTACGGCAACATCCGAGCCAAAATCGCTCTCGGTCTCGCCATCAACCCGCTTAGGTACCGTTCTACCACGTAACATCTCAAAACCCATTACGAAGAACAAAATACCGCCAGCAACGCGCAGCCCATTTACCGAGATACTAAAGAAACTGAAGATAACTTCACCCAACAGAGCAAATACACATAGCGCTATGCACGCTGTAATGGAAGCGCGCATCGCAACCCAGCGCGCGGCTTTAGGCGTCATCGCTTCGGTGAGGGCAATATAAATAGGCACCGCAGCTATCGGGTTAATCATGGTAAATAGCGAGGTAAACTGAAATAAAAACGTGTCTAGCATCGAAGTTGCTCCGAGCATTAATAAAGTAGGTACAGTGTACAAACTAATTCTAGGAACTTCATGATATTTATTGTAATTTAGAAATGACTAAATCATAACGACGCGTTCTGTCGCATTGTTATGCGATACTTCTTTACAATTCGATAACGAAAAAAAGTGGCGGCTCCCTGGCGTTGCTGTTATCGGATTGTTTTCATTATGCTCTTGGAAGTGTCGTCGCACCCCGTGCGAGCCCTGTTTTCAGCCTGTCTCGCAGCGGCGGCGCTTCCTTCCCAACGTCAGTATTAAAATCGATCTTAGGCTTTACATCAGGATCTGAAATCGCTACAATTCAGCACCAAATTTAAACGTAGTGGTTATTTGCAGTGGTTATCTATAGTGCTTTTCTATGAATCAGCATTGATAACCCACAGTTAATCCAACAACAGAATTTTCATTGAGGTGAGATTTTAATGCCAGTTGTTAAAGTAAAAGAAAACGAGCCGTTTGACGTAGCGTTACGTCGCTTTAAGCGCTCTTGCGAGAAAGCAGGTGTATTATCAGAAGTTCGTCGTCGCGAATTTTACGAGAAGCCAACTTCTGAACGTAAGCGCAAAAAAGCTGCTGCGGTTAAGCGTCACGCGAAAAAATTGTCGCGTGAAAATGCACGTCGCACTCGTCTGTATTAAAAAACTGGTACCGTAGCGGCACAGCCGATAGCGGTGTCACTACAAGACAGACCTCGAAGAGCCGGATTGAGTTTTCTCATTCCGGCTTTTTCATGTCCGTTCACTAATCTAACTTGAACGAATCTCAACTCAGGGTACAATTCTTAGTTCATTTTTCGCAACGCGAACACAGGCAGGGCATGGCAGGTTTAATTCCTAAGAGCTTCATTCATGATTTACTTGAACGTGCCGACGTGGTTGAAGTTGTGGATAGCCGCGTGCCGCTGAAAAAGGCTGGCCGGAATTATCAAGCGTGTTGCCCCTTTCACAATGAAAAGTCTCCGAGTTTTACGGTAGCCCCTGACAAGCAGTTTTACCATTGCTTCGGTTGCGGTGAACACGGTAATGCCATCGATTTTCTGATGAAATTTGATGGTCTTGAATTCCCCGAAGCAATTGAAGAGCTTGCCCACATGATGGGGCTTGAAGTACCGCGCGAAACCACAGCGGACCCAGCAGCAGATGCCAAGAAACGTGCGCAAGAGTCCAGTGACTATGAACAAATGGAACGCGCCGCGAAGTTTTTTGCGCACCAGTTACGCCGCCATGAAAACTCTGCCGCTGTTATTGATTATCTGAAGGGACGTGGCTTAAGCGGTGAAATTGTAAAGCAGTTTCAAATTGGCTATGCCCCGGATGCATGGGACGGCCTTTTAAGCGCATTGGCGAAAGATCAGCGCAGTAAAGATCAGTTGGTTGATCTGAAACTGATCAATCGCAACGAGCAGGGGCGTTACTATGACTTTTTCCGTGACCGAGTGATGTTTCCGATTCGCGATCGGCGCGGACGGGTGGTTGGATTCGGTGGCCGTATTCTCGACGGCGATGGGCCTAAATATTTAAACTCACCCGAAACGCGGATTTTTCATAAAGGCCGCGAACTCTATGGTTTCTACGAAGCGCGACAAGCGAATCGTGAACTTGAACAGGTCGTGATTGTTGAAGGTTATATGGATGTGGTGGCGCTCGCGCAAGCGGGTATAAGCTATGCTGTTGCGTCACTAGGCACCGCGACCACCACCGACCAATTGCAAATGCTGTTTCGCGCAACGCGCCGCGTTGTCTGCTGCTATGACGGCGACAGAGCCGGCCGGGATGCTGCTTGGCGCGCTCTAGAAAATGCGTTACCGCTACTTAACGATGGTGTTGAGTTAAGCTTCCTATTCTTACCCGATGGTGAAGACCCGGATACCTTGGTACGAAAAATAGGTGCCGACGAGTTTCGCAAACGCTTAGATAAAGCTCAGAGTTTTACGGACTACTTTTTCGCGCATCTGACCGACACCATTGATGTGAATTCAGACTCAGGTAAGTCGTTGTTACTCAAACAAGCAAAGCCGCTTATAGAGCGTGTGGGCAGCGAGTTTTATCGTGACACGTTAATGGAGCGCCTGGCACGGCTATTGCGCCGAGAGGCATCGCAACTGGCCGCGCAGATTAAAGCTCCTGCCACGCAAAAAGCACCTCAAGATAGTTTAAAAATGACGCCAATGCGTCGTGCGATAGGTCTGTTAGTACAACACCCTCAGCTAGGGCGGGAAATTCCGCTCCATAGTGAACTAAGCGCGTTAAAGCAGCCTGGCATCCAACTGCTATTGAAGCTGCACGAGCAAACTCAAGCGCAAGAACTAACCAGCGCGCAGTTGCTTGAGTTATGGCGCGGAGAGCCTGAAGAAAAGCCGCTGCGCCAGCTGGCACGCTGGCAACATCATTTAGATTCTGAAAAAGTAACCCAAGAATTTTTTGATATATTCGCTTACTTTATTGATCAATTTGTTGAGCAGCGCGCAAATGAATTGTTGGAAAAAGAACGTACGGCACCGCTCAATAAGGTTGAAAAGCAAGAGTACCTTACCTTGCTGCAATATTTGAAAGATCGCGGGAAACGCTAATCGGCGTGACTAATTTCGCTAACTATTAGTGCTTCTATTCAAATCTTGGTTCGAGTAATTGGAATATAACCCGTAAAAACAATCTGTTACATAGTTGGCATTTTGTTTGCATCACTATTCGTGTAATAAAGTCATGTAATAAAGTGATGTAAGAATTAAACCAACCTTAAAAAATAATGATCAGGAGATGACTATGGGTTTTGTAAAGGCTGCGGCATTTGGCGCTGTATTAATTAGCGTTGCAAGCTTACAAGGGTGTGTAATCGCAGTTAACGGTGATGGCGAAGGCTATGGCGATAAAGGCAGTTACTCGAAATTAGAGGAAAATAACCGTTCAACCATCGCATCGTTTACCGATGGTATGACTGTGCAAGCTGCGCAACATGAGCTTGGAACACCAGATTTTTCAGACCTGTGGACTGTTGATGGCACACGCTATCGCGTACTCTATTATCGCACTCAGCGCGTGCATGCTGACGGCAACACCACACGTGATGAATGCACACCACTGGTGTTTGCTGACGGTAAACTGATTGGCACCGGCGAGCTGGCCCTATCGCGAATTCCGCACAATAACTGATTAAATTCTGGCTGAAAACGACAGTATCTGCTACAATTTCCGGTCTTGAATTTTATACCTCACGCACTTATATAAAGCGTGTGAAAGTTCACACATTATCTAAGTCGCCGTAAGTTTAAGACCGGTTACTTTTCTATTTAATAACAGGTGGTAGATCTGTATGCAGCAGAGTCGTCAATCACAGCTTAGGCTTCTTATTGCCAAAGGCAAAGAGCAAGGTTATCTCACTTTTGCGGAAGTGAATGATCACCTACCTTCTGAGATCGTTGATTCGGATCAAATTGAAGACATCATCAGCATGATCAATGACATGGGTATTAAGGTGTTTGAAAACGCACCCGATGCTGATGAATTGATGATGAGCGAAGACACCGCTGATGAAGACGCAGCCGAAGCCGCAGCACAGGCATTAGCCAGTGTTGATGGTGAATTAGGGCGCACCACAGACCCTGTGCGCATGTATATGCGCGAAATGGGTACAGTTGAACTACTTACCCGTGAAGGCGAGATTGATATCGCCAAGCGCATTGAAGATGGTATTAACCAAGTTCAGTGCTCAGTTGCGGAATATCCTGAAGCAATCAACTTCCTTCTTGATCAATGGGATACCTGTGAAGCGGAAGAAATGCGCTTAACAGATATTATCTCAGGTTTTATCGATCCAAACGAAGTTGATCAAGCGCCAGTTGTTGCCACGCACATTGGTTCGGAGTTGAGCAAAGACCAACTCGAAGACGAAGACGATGACGCGGATGACGACGACAGCGACGATGACGACGCAAACGAGGGCGGTATTGACCCAGAATTTGCACGTCAGAAATTTGGTGAGTTACGTGACCAATACGAGAAAACCCGTACTGCGATAAGCAAACACGGTCGCGATAACCCGAAAGCACGCAAAGAAATTGAAGCATTGAGTGATTTGTTTAAACAATTCCGCTTGGTGCCGAAGCAGTTTGATCGCCTTGTAAAAGACATGCGCGACATGATGCATCGTGTGCGTGTGCAAGAACGTTTAATCATGAAGATGTGCGTTGAGCAGGCAGGCATGCCGAAGCGCGCGTTCATGAAAGCGTTTGCTGGTAACGAAAATAGCAAAGCTTGGTTGGATAAAGTAATTGCCGACGGTGAGAGCTATTCAGACTCTGTCGCTGCATTGCAGCCAGAACTAGAACGTTGCGTTCACAAACTTGCTGAAGTTGAAGTCGAAACAGGCTTAACTATCGCCAAAGTTAAAGACATCAACCGCCGCATGTCGATTGGTGAAGCCAAAGCACGTCGCGCCAAGAAAGAAATGGTTGAAGCGAACTTGCGTTTGGTTATCTCAATTGCGAAGAAGTATACCAACCGTGGTTTGCAGTTCTTGGACCTTATCCAAGAAGGTAACATCGGTTTGATGAAAGCCGTTGATAAATTCGAATATCGCCGTGGTTATAAGTTCTCAACTTATGCTACCTGGTGGATTCGCCAAGCAATTACACGTTCAATTGCTGACCAGGCGCGCACCATTCGTATTCCTGTGCACATGATTGAAACGATCAATAAATTGAATCGTATTTCACGTCAAATGCTGCAAGAAATGGGCCGCGAACCAACGCCAGAAGAACTTTCTGAGCGCATGGTTATGCCAGAAGACAAAATCCGTAAGGTACTGAAGATTGCCAAAGAGCCGATTTCTATGGAGACACCTATTGGTGACGACGAAGATTCGCATCTTGGTGATTTCATTGAGGACACAACCCTCGACTTGCCAGTGGATTCTGCTACTTCAGAAAGTTTACGCAATGCGGTTCGTGAAGTTCTTGGCGGCCTGACTCAGCGTGAAGCGAAAGTTTTGCGGATGCGTTTTGGTATCGACATGAACACAGACCACACGCTTGAAGAAGTTGGTAAGCAGTTTGATGTAACGCGTGAACGTATTCGTCAGATTGAAGCGAAAGCGCTACGTAAATTGCGTCATCCAAGCCGTTCAGAGCAGTTGAAATCGTTCCTAGACGAGTAAACTTAAACGCTTTCTGAACGAAAGCATGTAAAAAACGTCTAAAAAAGCTCTAGCCCATGCGGGCGGGGCTTTTTTTATTTTTCGCCCAAAATCTGTTAATATGTGCCTAACTTCGCTGAAAAGGATGAAATATGATCGCAGTTGATCAGAATAACACCGAAAGACAGCATCCGCGTCGCATTATCGACGCGCACTTTCACATTTATAACGATTCATTTCCATTGATTGAGAACCAAGGCTTTTTGCCATCGCAATTCTCAATCGAAGACTATATTCATCGCACTAAAGACTTCAATGTCATTGGTGGCGTAATTGTTTCGGGTTCAGTACAAGGTTTTGACCAAAGCTACTTAAAAGCGGCCTTGGCTGAAATGGGTGACCAATATGTTGGTATCACCAACTTACCGAGCAGTGTCTCCGACGAAGAAATATTAAAGCTGCGCGACCACCGTATTCGCGGTATTCGCGTGAACTTAAAACGTGGCGTTGTAAGTGGGCTGGATAACCTGGTCGACTTTGGTAAACGCATTTGGGATTTAGCCGGTTGGCACCTGGAAATGTACGTTGATAGCCGTGAGCTGGATGAAGTCGCACCAAAACTCATCAAGCTTCCGAAAGTGTCTATTGACCATTTAGGTATGGCACGCTCAGGCCTATCACAAATTCAGAAACTGGCTGAAAACGGCGTGAAGATTAAAGCCAGTGGCTTCGGTCGCACTGAAGTGGATGTCAGCAAGGCCGTGAAGTCACTGTACGCAATTAACCCGGCGTGTTTGATGTTCGGTACTGATTTACCTTCAACACGTGCCGAGCGTCCATTTAACGTACGTGACATTGAAACCGTTTGCGAAGCACTCGGTGACGAAAAAGCAATTGATAAAGTGTTTGCTGGCAACGCCGCAGACTTCTATCACATTAACCTGTAAAAAACCTCGTACGGGGTCATGACAAGCGGGCCGAAATTTCATATACTTGCGCCCGCTTTTGGTTAACGCAATCGAGTTGGCCAAAGCACACCCTCAATCTGTATGGCCCCTTAGCTCAGTTGGTTAGAGCACCCGACTCATAATCGGTAGGTCCCCAGTTCAAGTCTGGGAGGGGCCACCATTCAAACCATGCATGGCTTTGCTTTTCCTGTTTGTGGTAACCTGATGAACTAGCCCTGACAGGAAGTGAAACAGTGAAACCATTGAACAACTATATCGCGTTTTTATCTATTCTTTTGCTGGTGGCGTTGCCCACAAGTGCATCGGCACGAACTGCCGAAACTAAGCTAGAAGCCGAACAAACAGCACAGCCAGTGCCTGAACCGACGCGTTTTCGCTCGGAACACAAAGGTACATTTAATGGCACCAAATTAAGCTATACCGTTGACGCTGGCGAAACCTATATTCGCAACGCTGAAGGTGAGCCAACTGCCGCAATATTCTCGTTTGATTATGTGGCGAAAAGTAAGCAAGGGCGCCCGGTTACATTTATTTGGAACGGCGGCCCCGGTTCGTCTTCAAACTGGTTGCATATGGGCGGTTATGGCCCGAAACGCATCGTGGTGCCAAGTGATGCAGAGCACCCTGGCGCTGCGCCATATACCTTGAAAGATGCACCTGAAACCATTCTTGATGCAACCGACATGGTGTTTGTTGATCCGGTAGGCACAGGGTTCTCACGGGCAGTGGGTAAGGGTAAAAAAGAAGACTTTTGGGGGCTCATGGAAGACGCCAACTCTATGGCTGCTTTCATTGCCGAGTGGCTCACCAAGAATAATCGCTGGAACTCACCGGTGATTTTGTTAGGTGAGAGCTTTGGTACCACCCGCGCCGCTGCGGTTGCGAAGGTGCTTCTTGATGACTACGTGATTAACGTTAACGGCATTGTGTTTGTGTCGCAGGCGCTTGATTATCAAGGGTCTACGCCGTATATCGATGACAATATTATTTCCTACATTACTTACATTCCGACCATGGCTGCAACGGCTTGGTATCACGGAAAAGTTGATAACTCGGGTGATTTTGAAGCGTTTATTCAGCAAAGCCGCGAGTTCGCAACGCAAGAACTGCTGCCGGCGTTGTTTCAGGGCAACCAGCTAAGTGCTGATAAGCGCGCTGAGCTTGTGAGTGAACTGCACCGTTTTACAGGCTTGAGCAAGACATACATTGAGCGTGTTGACCTGCGTATTAATGCATTTCGTTTTGCCAAAGAGTTGCGGCGCGACGAAGGCATTGCCGTGGGCCGTCTTGATAGCCGGTACATTAAAGACGAACGCGATGATGTTGCGGCAAGCCCGCGTGAAGACGCTGCGCGGTCGATTTCGCCAGCCTACAAGGCTGCGCTTATGCATTACATGCGTAATGACTTAGGCATTGACTGGAATCGCACCTATTTGAATCCTGCCGACCCTGAGCTGTCGGGCAAGTGGCGCTGGAGCCCGTTGCCTGAAGGGCGTTCGTGGGAGCCGCACTACGTGAATACCACGCCAGATTTGGCCGCGGTATTACGCAGTAACCCGACCCTGAAAGTTATGGTTGGCTCGGGCTATTACGACCTTGTGACCCCGTTTTTTGACGCTGAGTACACGCTGAATCGCCATGGTATTGCGCGTGATGACATCGTCTACCACTACTATCACGGTGGTCACATGATGTATGTGCATGAGCCAGCACGAAAGGCGTTACTTGAAGATACCCGCCAGTTTATTAAGGCGCAGACCGGTCAAGCTGATTAATTATGCGAACGGCGCGAGGCTCAAGTGAGCTTCGCGCTTGCAGCACGCGCAGCATGCAGTTTCTTGTAGCTTTCAATAAGGCGTAGATGCTTGTCTAGGCCCTCTAACTGCATATTGGTTGGTGCCAGCCCGTAGAAACGTACGGAGCCATTTACCGAACCAACAACTGCATCCATGGTGCTTTCACCAAACATGCGGCGGAAGTTCGGCAGGTAATCGTCCAATTCAAGCTCGTCGTCCAGTGTAACTTCCAGCACGGCGCTCATGGCGCGATAGAATAAACCACGCTCGACCGTGTTTTCGTTGTACTGTAAAAACGCTTCAACCAATTCATAAGCTTCTTCATGCTGCTGCAAGGCAAGATAAATAAGCAGCTTCAGCTCAAGAATCGTGAGTTGTCCCCACACCGTATTTTCGTCGAACTCGATGCCAATCAGCGTGATGATATCGATGTAGTTATCCAGCTGGCTTTCTTCGAGACGTTCCACCAAATCGGCCAACTGTTCGTTGGTTAAGCGGTGCAGGTTGAGAATGTCTTCCCGGAATTCCAAGGCTTTGTTGGTGTTATCCCAAACCAGGTCTTCAATTGGATAAACTTCTGAATATCCAGGCACCAACATGCGGCAAACTGGCGCGCCCAAATCTTCATAAACTGCGACATAAACCTCTTTGCCAATCTCCGCAAGAATGCCAAATAAGTAATCAGCTTCTTCTTGGTTGGTTCCGGAAAAGTCCCACTCACAAAACGCATAGTCACTGCGGGCACTGAAAAAGCGCCACGAAACTAAGCCGGAGGAATCAATAAAGTGTTCGACAAAGTTATTGGGTTCCGTAACGGCCATGGAGTTAAAAGTTGGCGGTTGAAAATCATTAAGCCCTTCGAAGCTTCGGCCTTGCAACAGCTCAGTTAAGCTGCGCTCTAACGCAACATGAAAACTCGGGTGGGCGCCAAACGAGGCAAATACACCGCCGGTGCGCGGGTTCATGAGCGTCACACAGGCCACAGGGAATTGCCCGCCAAGCGAAGCGTCTTTAACCAAAACAGGGAACCCTTGTGCTTCCAGTGCTTTGATGCCTTCTACCAGGTGTGGGTATTTAGCCAGCACGGCCTCGGGTACATCAGGCAACGCAATTTCTTCTTCGATGATTTGTTTTTTAACAGCCCGCTCGAAAATTTCAGACAGGCACTGCACTTGTGCTTCTTGCAGAGTATTCCCTGCGCTCATACCATTACTGAGGTAAAGGTTTTCGATAAGGTTTGACGGGAAATACACCGTTTCGCCATCTGAATGACGGGTAAATGGCAATGCGCAAATGCCGCGGTCGGTGCGCCCCGAGTTGGTGTCAATTAAATGGGAGCCTTGTAACTCGTCATCTGGGTTATAAATGGCTAAACAGTAGTCATCCAAAATACCTTGCGGAAGTTCATCGTCATCGCGCAGCGCAAACCACTTCTCGTTTGGATAATGCACGAAATCAGCCTGTGCAATTTCTTCGCCAAAAAACTGATCGTTATAAAAGAAATTACAGCTTAAACGCTCAATAAACTCGCCAAGGGCAGAACACAGGGCACTTTCTTTGGTTGCGCCCTTGCCGTTGGTGAAACACATCGGTGAGCCAGCATCGCGAATGTGCAGTGACCACACATGCGGAACAATGTTACGCCATGAGGCAATTTCGATTTTCATGCCGAGGTCGGCCAAAATTGCAGACATGTTGGCGATGGTTTCTTCAAGCGGCAGGTCTTTGCCTTCAATGAAGGTACGCGTGCCACCTTCAGGAGCCCCCATCAATAGCGCTTGCGCATCTTCGTCTAAGTTTTCTACCACTTCAATTTGGAACTCAGGACCGGTTTGCACAACTTTTTTTACGGTGCAACGATCGATAGAACGCAAGATACCTTGGCGGTCTTTTTCAGAGATATCATCAGGTAATTCCACCTGAATTTTGAATATTTGGTTGTAGCGGTTTTCTGGGTCAACAATGTTGTTTTGCGACAACCGAATGTTCTCGGTTGGAATATCACGCGCGACACAATAAACCTTCACGAAATAAGCCGCACACATGGCTGATGACGCTAAGAAGTAATCAAATGGGCTCGGTGCCGAACCATCGCCTTTATAACGAATAGGTTGGTCAGTGACGACAGTGAAATCATCAAACTTGGCTTCAAGTCTGAGATTGTCGAGAAAGTTAACTTTTATTTCCATGAACAGGCTACCGAGGTTATGAATTTCAAATCTTGATAGCCATTATCCCGATTTTGACGGCGTTTGTCTTGGAAATCGGCCGGCCCGGTTACTTTTCGTTGTCCGCGTAACCGCTACCAATTGCACTAAACGGCAGCTCTAAGCCCAGCTCAGGTACTTGCAGGCCTATCCAAGCTGGAAAGGTATTGCTGTTCGGGCCCGGTACTGCGTCGTATTCATTGGCCCATGGATAGCGATCGGCGGCTTCGATAATGCGCGGAATTAGCGCGGCCGCTTGTTCGCCTTGTATGGATAGAATACGTTCAGGTTCAGCGCCATACCAATAGCGATCAGGTGTGGCGGTTTGATAACTGTACAGCGCAGGCTGGTCGCGATTCAAACGCCAACCTACTACTTCATACACCGTGTATTCATCAGCTTGCTCAGGCTTTACTGCAATCCAGGTGTGCACGGCAAACCAGCCACGCCAACCGAAAGCATCTGCAGCATAAACTTCGATAACAGCTTGTTGTTCAATGGCTGGGTTGGGGGCGATGCCCGCAGGTTCGCGGGAAGCTGTTCGATAATCACCAGACGAACAGGCGCTAATTAATAATACGAATACCGATACCACCAGACCTTTAACCATGAACAACCTCATTGAATGTATTAAAGCTTCTCCATACCGAAGGTTTCACGCATGCTATTCGCAAAAGCGACCAGTTTCTCTTTCATGGTGCGCTTCACGGACACTTCAAGTGAACCGAGTACAGAGTAACCCGTAATGGTTATCTGTGGCGCTTGGCGTCCGCCCATGGAAGGCGCATTGTTCTCAGAAGAACCAATAATGTTGAACATACGGGTCTTCACATTAACGTTCTCAGGCACAAAGATTTCAAGACTACCAAGCACATTGGTTACGTTTACTTCAACGTGTTGATGTTGAAAAACTGCGTCGGTAAAATCGAGTTTCGCTGAGCCAACCACATCAATCACAACAATTTTCTTCGGTACTAACCACTGACCTTCTCTTACGTTAGAACCTAAAATACTGATCAGTTTGTCGTCTTCGGTTTCTTCGCTGGCACTGTAATTTGGTGTAAAGGATCGCTCTTTCTTCGCATCGTAGCTTGGGTCAGCTTCAAGCGGTAAATCTGCGGCCAAATCGATCAGTTGTTGGTGAGAGTCAGTTGCCATTGCTTCATCAAGCCTACGCTCAAACGCTTCAGCTGAAATAATGGCATGGCTATAATTTACAATGAGTTTATCGACCGTCTCTTCGCGAACCTGCTCAATTGGGCGATCTTCTAATTTAACTGGCATCGTTATTTCCCTATTGGTTGATGATTAATAGTTAACTACTTTGTTACATCATGCAAATTATAGGCCATACTTTAATGCCTTAATTTTAGCTGGGTTGCGACAGGGGCGGTATTTTTCGCACATCGGCGCGTGAGCAATTTAACCAATTAATAGTGGATTAGACGCAAAAAAGCCCGCGTTTTTATAAACGCGGGCTTGGTTTTTGCACATTAAATTGTTTAGTTAAAGCTGCGCGGCTTCAGCACGTCTGGTTTTAAAAAAGGCTTATCGCCAGTATTGTCATGCTGCCCCAACACTGCGCCGTTAACCTCAGTGCCGTAAAGCGTCGCTTTATGAAAATTCATATATTTCTCGCGGGTTTCTTTGGCATCTCCGGTATATCGCGGGTCTTGTGGGCGCTCTTGTGCGTTCACAAAATAGGCAACATCCCAAGCTTCTTGGTCACTTAAACGACCGGGTTGCCCCAGCGGCATATTATTCTGGATGAAGGACGCAGCCGTAAAAACACGTGTCATGCCAGCGCCCCAGTTGTATGAACCGTCGCCCCATAGTGGTGGGTAAACCACAGTGCCATCAACCTTGGTTCCAGCACCGTTGCTACCATGACAAACTGAGCAATTTTCTTCGTAAACTTTCTGTCCATTCGCATAGCTTGTGGCTTCAGGAATTTTATTTCCTAAATGGTTGAAGCCCCGTCCAGCAATGTTTTTGTCGTACATCTTGGCGCCTTTGGCCATGTATTGATGATAGGCAGATATAGCCAACATGGTGTCACTACCATACTCTGGCGCTTTGCCGTTCATTGAAAATGAAAAGCAGCCCGCAATACGTTCTTCAAGTGAATTTACATGACCATTCTTACCACGAAAATCAGGTAAGGTTGTGGCTGCAGGCCAAACTGGGCCAGACCAAGCCATACGTCCTTCACCCATGTGGCAGGATTTACAGTTTAGGTCATTAAAAACGTACTCACCGCGCAACTGTTGGGTATTCATGAATAAATCACGCCCCTTTAGAATCACTTTACGTAATTCAGGATGCAAATCGCTATCACTTTCGATATCAGCAAGCGTGGGTGCTGTGTGTTGGTATTGACCCGCTGCTGCCGCGGGCAATTTAACTTCTGTAGAAGGTGACGACTGCGCGCCAATAACCGCAACAGAAAAACTGGTGGCGAACAGCGTGGCAAAGCCGAGCGTTAACTTATTGATTGAATGCATGGGTGCCTCTCCTGTTACTGCTGTGCTGCGGGTTGACTGGCTAGGTACGCAGCAACTGCGTCAAGTTGCTCGTCACTTAAGCGCTTCGCAATGGCTTCCATGAGTTGCACTGGGTCTGATGTGCGTTGGCCTTGTTGCCATGCTTGAACTTGTTGTTTGATGTAACTTGCGTGCTGGCCAGCTATAGCAGGAAAGTTTTCATTCACGCCTTGATTATTCGGGCCGTGACAACTGGCGCACGGCGGAATATATGCGTCCCAGTCGCCCTGCAACGCAATTTTTTCGCCCAAAGCTAATTGTTCAGCACTTGCAGAAGGCGCCGCGGGGGCCGGTGACGGTAAATTCGCGTAATAGGCGGCTAAATCAAGCAGGTCTTGCTCGGCAAAATTATCAATATTCATACTCATAACTGGATTAACCCGAGTACCCGATTGATAGGCTTGCATGGTGCGAAACAAATAACGTTCATTGAGGCCGGCAATCACGGGAAATGCGCCTGCTGCGTTCCCTTCGCCGTTAGGCCCATGGCAAGCTGAGCAAGGTGCACCGCTGCCATCACCTTGCATGGCGAGCTGTTTGCCCCGATCACTATCCGCAACTGCCATGGTCGGTATTCCAAGAACCACGAGTGCAGTAACGCAAATTAAAATAGCTGTAGTTAGCTTCATGACTGACTGTTGCCTCTCGAGAGTAGGGTGAACATCGTATTTTAGAAGATTCTAATCTATAATCCATAAAATTAGTAGGGATTAACTGTACGGGGTCTGCATGAAACGCGATGCGTGTAATAAGATTATAGGTGCTTTTTTAGTCTTTGCAGGGATAGGTGTTAGCGAAGTAACTTTTGCTAATGATAATACGCAGATTTCGAGCCAAATTTTCACCAATTTCAGCAACCTTCAAGTTCGTGATATGCGGTCTGACCGCGAAGGCTGGCAACTTGACTTAAAGCGTTTCTACCTTAATCTTGATCACCAATTTAGTGCCGATTGGACGTTAAAACTGACCACCGACGTTCAGTGGCAACGGCAGCAAGACCCAACGGATGTTTGGTTCCGTCACGCTTATCTTGAACACCGCGTGAATAAACAGCAGACATTGAAACTAGGTGTCGCTGAGTTACCTTGGATTGATTATATTGCACGCCGTGTTGGTTATCGTTATATCGACCCGAGTTTGAACCCTAAAAATCAATTCGCAGGGCCGACAGATCTTGGTGTTCACTACAGTATGAATACAGATAACTTCACCGTCGCCGCAGCAGCTATCTCGGGCGGAGGATTCAAGAAACCGCGCATTGGCGAGCGTGTCGACTTCGAGTTGATGGGCGTGTGGCACGTTCTGCCAGGGCTTGATGTTGCGACAGGCTGGTATGAGGGCACTCGAACACTAGATAAGGACGAAAACCCGAGATTTCATTATGCACAGCGTTGGAACTTAGCGTTAAGCTATTTACTCAACAACACCCGCTTGGGTGTTGAATACGCTTACAATGACAACTGGACACGCGTTAATCAGCTTGCGCCAGATGCCAGCGACGGCTGGAGCGTTTGGGCCAGCTATGGTTTTAAACCCGGTTATTCTGCGTTTGTTCGCTATGATGTGAGCCACCCAAGTCGGCGCTTAAACCCTGAGTTAAAGCAAGATTACTTTCAATTAGGTGTGGACTGGAAAGCGACTCGTTTTGTCACTGTTGCTTTGGTCGCAAAGAAAACCGAGATTGACAGTTTAATCATTGACCAGCAGCAACATGAAATTGGGTTGTGGACGATGTGGAATTTCTAATCGCCCACACCACCTTATTTATTTAAATCGGGCTTCAATAGCTTGATGCAGCTTTTTTTTACCGCCAAGCATAAACACGACTTCAGCAACGACGAATAAAGGACCTATCGCAAGACCCATAATGTCGTCCACAAATGCGGGCTTGCGGCCTTCAAAATAATGCCCAATAAACTGAAAAATCCAGCCCACGACAAAGAGCCCAATGCCCCACGCCAACCACAGTGATGTTTCAAGCAGCGCAACGTGGCTACCGAGCCAGACACAAAGGCCAAGCAACAGTGTCATGATGACACCGAGCACAATATCAAGCTTCAAATAAAAAAGTGCCGCAACGGCGCTGACAATAATCGCAGGTGACAGAATAAAGTCACTGATCAGCCAGGTCGGGCGCGACAGTAAAATCATAATCGCAACCACAATCATCGGAATACCAACTAAGTGCGTCAAAATATTGCGCCGATCGCGATGATACGCTGCGTAACTGGCTAAGTGGTCTGTAATTGTTTTCATGGCTTGCTCACTTGTTGTTTTGTTGTCAATATTAACGCGATTCTAATAAAGAACAAGGACAACGCATGCGCGAACAATTGGAACGTCGTGCCTTTTTATTATTACTGGCAGCAGTGACATTAGCTTTTGGTTTTATTTTGGAGCCGTTTTGGTCATCCATTTTCTGGGCATGTGCTGTTGCGGTTATTTTCTTTCCGCTGCAAAGCCTATTGGTGCGTTACTGGGGCCATCGGCCTAACACTAACGCATTAGTGACGCTCGCGATTTGCATGACGATTGTGGTGATACCGGTTATTTTCTTAACAACTGCATTTGTTCAAGAAGGTATCCTGCTTTATCAGCGGCTTGATTCAGGTGATATCGACCCACGCGAGATGCTGATAAAGCTGCGCGATGCATTCCCCATTATCGACGAGCTGTTAGTTGAGTTTGGAATTAATCCCAACGACATTCGCGACCAAGTTATCAGCGGCGTGCAGGTAACGTCGAAATTTCTTGCGAAAGAAACGCTGACTATCGGTCAGAACACCTTTGGTTTTCTAATTAGCTTGGCGCTAATGATGTACTTGGCGTTTTTCCTGCTACGTGACGGCCAAACAATTAAAGAACTCATGATCAAAGCATTACCGATTGGCGATGATCGTGAACAAGCGCTGTTTGCTAAGTTCGTAGAGGTAACCCGCGCAACTGTTAAAGGTAACTTAGTTGTCGCTATCGTGCAGGGTGCTTTAGGTGGTTTCATCTTCTGGCTATTAGACATTCCGGCGCCGCTGTTGTGGGGTGTGATTATGGCGTTCCTGTCACTGATTCCAGCAGTGGGTGCGGCCTTAGTATGGTTCCCGGCTGGCTTGTATCTTTATGCAACAGGCGAGTGGGTTAGCGCTACCGTACTGATGGCGTATGGGGCCATTATTATTGGTTTGGCAGACAATGTGTTACGCCCAATTTTAGTAGGTCGTGACACCAAGTTACCTGATTATGTGGTGCTGTTTTCCACCATCGGCGGCATCTCGCTGTTTGGTATAAATGGCTTCGTCATCGGGCCCTTGGTTGCTGCACTATTTATGGCGGTGTGGCAAATATTCATGACCGACTTTAATGACGCGCCTTAAACGTTAATCAAATTTGAGGCTTGGGCGGCGATAGCCACCAATGTATGCATTTTTGCTGAATACCCATTGCCAAACTTGTAAGTCGCGGGCGCGAAAAGCGCCCGCACAAGACATCAGGTAATAGCGCCACATTCTAAAAAAACGTTCATCATAATGCTGCTGAAGCTCGGGCCAGGCGCGTTCAAAGTTTTGATACCACGCCATCAAAGTGGGATCATAATCGGCACCAAAATTGTGTATGTCTTCGGCGCACATGAGGTCTCTGGATGCGGTATCAATGTGCGCTAAACTTGGTAAGTCTCCGTTGGGGAAAATATATTTGCTAATCCATGGGTCGGTGCCGCGTACGTCGCGATTGCGCCCTATGGTATGCAAGAGAAATAATCCATCAGGGTTTAGGCAGTTGGCTGCCACGTTCATATACTCGCGATAGTTACGCTGTCCGACGTGTTCAAACATGCCGATGCTAACCACTGCATCAAAGGATTCGTTCAGTTGGCGATAGTCGTGTAAACGAAATTCAATGGGAAGGCCTTGGCATAGCTGTTCGCCCAATTCGACTTGAGCTTTAGAAACAGTAACGCCCACGCATTCAACGCCATAGTTTTCCGCTGCATACTTCATAAAGCTGCCCCAGCCGCAACCAATATCGAGAACTTTCATACCGGGTTTAAGCTGTAGCTTTTTACACACCAATTCGAGTTTATCTTGTTGGGCGCGGTTCAAGTCTTGTGCGTGCTCCCAGTAACCGCAGGTATACACCATGCGTTCATCGAGCATGGCGCGATAGAGTCTATTACCGAGATCATAATGATGTTCACCGACTTGCCAAGCACGTTTCTTACTTTGCAGATTGAATAATCGGCCTTTTAAATGATGCCAGAGCAGCCGCGACGGTTTGATATGCTCATGAACCTTATGAGCTAACAGGCGGCAAAAGAATACATCAAGTTGGTTGCAGTCCCAGTCTCCAGCCATATAGGCCTCGCCGAGAGCTAAGTTTCCTCGTGCTAAAACATCGTTGAGAAAGTCAGTTTCGCGTACCTGCATGTCCCAAGGCCGATTGCCATTAATTTGAATATCGGCGGGTGCCAGTAGCTCTGCGATAAAGGCTTGCGCGTTTGCCATGCAAATCTCCTTTGATGTAGCTTGAGACTAAGTGTAGCAAACACAAATTAATAAGTGGTTTAATTGGAACTAACTTATAATGATTCAAACTTTACATGGCGCCTGTAGCGCCGTAATGTGGAATAAAATTGACTAGGGTACATCTATGAAATATTTACTGTGGGCGTTGTCAGTGTTGGTTCTTAGCGGTTGCGCGGGGTCTGCGCAGCAATCCAATTTTGATTTAGGCGCGGCAGATACTGTTGAGTTTATGCGCCCTTACGAACTATCACGAAACGATGTGAGTTTTGTTAGCCTTGGTGAAGTGCAGGGCGCGTCATGCCAAGCGCGTTTCTTTAATGAGAAACCGACCCAGGAAGAAGCCTTACTAAGAATGAAAATAGCTGCGGCTGACTTGGGTGCAAATCGCGTTGTGTTGCGCTCGTGTACGCAGGGCTCCAGCGATGAATGTTCAGCGCGCTGGGTATGCATCGGTGATGCATACCAAGAACAACCGTTACGCTAATTATTGCTGATAGATAAGGAGTCATCATGCAAGTTGCTAAGCGCTCGGCCGAATTAATTGGCAAGACTGATTTATTGCGCTTGAATTCTCTATCGGAGCTTACGGGCTGCGATATTTGGGTGAAACTAGAATCACAAAACCCCGGTGGTTCCATTAAAGACAGGGCCGCACTGCAAATTATTCAAGATGCGATGGCTCGCGGTGAATTGAAACCGGGCATGACCGTCGTAGAAGGCACGGCTGGTAATACAGGCATTGGTCTGGCGCTGGTGGCACGTTCGTTTGGTTTGAACATGTTAGCCGTTATGCCCAATGACCAAAGTAAAGAAAAAGAGCGCATGATTACGCTGCACGGTGCGCAACTGAAAACGGTCGATCCGGTACCTTTTAAAAACGAAAATCACTTTTATCATACGGCGCGCCGTCTTGCTGAGCAGCGCGACGATTACTGGTGGGCGAATCAGTTCGAAAACACCAGTAATGCGAAGGCCCATTACCTAACAACAGGCCCTGAAATTTGGGAGCAAACCAAGGGTAATATCGATATTCTGGTTTCTGTTGCAGGCACCGGAGGCACTATTGCGGGCACGTCGCAGTATTTAAAAGAACGCAATGAGCAAGTGCAGGTTTGGCTGTCTGACCCTGATGGGTCCGGTATCTATAGTTTCTTAAAAACAGGCGAATATGTTAGCCATGGCAGCTCGTTCACCGAGGGTATCGGTATCATGCGTTTGGTAGAAAACTTCAAACAGGCGCGTATTGATGCAGCCGTTAACTTACCTGATGATGATTTGGTGACGTTGTCACGTTATATCGTTGAAGAAGAAGGGCTGGTATTGGGTAGCAGCTCGTGTTTGAACGTTGCTGGCGCGTTACAGGCAGCACTTTTGCACGGGCCGGGTAAGACAATTGTGACCTTTGCCTGTGACCTTGGTGAACGTTCGGCCAGTAAGTTATACAATCTCGACTACTTAACGCAGCGTGGTGCGCGCACCGAAGCTGAACCAATTCAGGCATTGCTGAAGCGCTATCGTGAGCAAGGTGACAAAGTTTGGTACAAACAATAATGTTCAGATTATTGATGGCAATCTCGGTTGTTTTATTTGCAGCAATGTTTGCACCGAAAATTGCTGCTCAAGAGCTCGACGTAGAGCCGATACCTGTGCTTTTGCCCCCGCCACAGTCTGCGGCAGAGCCTGAAGAGAAGGTAAAACAGCCGTTAATTATTGCGCACCGGGGGGCCTCTGGTTATGCCCCGGAACATTCGATGGCAGCAGTAGCCATTGCCCATGCGCAAAATGCTGATTTTATCGAACAAGACGTCGTTCTCACGCGCGATCACGTGCCAGTTGTTCTGCACGACCTGGTACTCGATCGGATCAGTAATGTCCGTGATGTTTTTCCCGAAAAGCACCGCCCCAATGGGCATTATTACGTTATGGATTTCAGTTTTTCAGAGCTGCAACAACTTAAACTGGTTGAGCGCAGCAATAAAGAAGGTGAACAGCGCTACCCGAAGCGATTTGCGCGCGATCAAGGGCACTTCCACGTCATGTCACTTGGGCAGCAAATTGAATTGATTTTGGGGCTCAATCGAAGTCGCGACCACGACAGCGGCTTATATGTTGAGTTTAAAAGTGCGCGTTGGCATAAAAAACATGAATACGATGTAGTCAACTCAACCATGGGCGTATTGGCGCGTTACGGATTCAGCGACGCAGAACCACCGGCACCAATTTACCTACAAAGTTTTGACCCGGAAGTGCTGCGCCGCTTGAAGCGCGAGTTCAGGACTTCAATTCCACTGATTCAATTAATTGCCGAAAATAGTTGGAATGAGAGTGAGGTCGACTACAACACAATGCGCACCGCTGCAGGCTTGGAAACGCTCCGTAGTTATGCGCAGGGTATCGGCGTGTGGGTGAATCATGTTTACCTGGGGTTGGATGAAAACGGCAAACCAAAATTTTCTGACGTGGTAAAAAATGCTCAGGCTGCGGGTCTGCAAGTTCATGTGTATACACTGCGCGCTGACGACCTTCCCGAGGGCGTCGAAAGCTACCAGCAGTTGAAGCAATGGTTAACGGACCTTGGCGTTGATGGCTTTTTTACCGACTTCCCCGATTTATAGTTTAATGGGTAAAGCTTAAGCGCATGCGATAGCCGTCAGTGCCATCGTCATAGTATCCCGGTAACAAATCAATCACTGCAAAATCCAACTTCTCGTAGAGTCGAATCGCAGTTGTGTTATCGGTCTTCACTTCGAGGCCGAGGCTAATGGCTGCATTAACCCGAGCAACTTCAATGGCGTGCTCCAGCAACGCGCGCCCAAGCCCAGTTCCACGCGCTTCGGGCGCAGTAGCTATGGAATATAAGCGCCAGCGCTGGCTATTTTTGCGTGTTAGCAACAAGTAATACCCGATTAGCGTGTTGTTTTGCTCACAAACGTAAATATGCGCGCTGGGGGCCACCAATAACCGTTTAAAACTGCGCGCTCCCATGCGGCTATAATCAAAACAACGTTGTTCGAGAGCGACCAGATTATCAACGTCTTGTAGTGTCGCTTCTCGAAACTGCCATGCTGTGCTCATCTTATTTTTCGTCCAAGCGCCGCGCAAAATCTCGCATGATAATGTGATACAACTCATCACCGAGTAATAAGTCTTCAACGCCCGAGTCTATCGACGGGTTGTCATTGATCTCGATAATCACAGGACCTTTACTGGTAACCTTCATATCAACCCCATACAAACCATCACCAATAAGTTTGGTAGCCTGCAGAGCTGTTTTCACGACATCTTTAGGAACCTGATGCACACCAACTGTCTCAAAGCCGCCTGACTTTGAGCGACTGGTGCCGCTAGCATGGTTGTAAATTTGCCAATGATTCCGCGCCATAAAATACTTACAGGCGTAGATAGGGCGATTGTTTAAGATACCAATACGCCAATCAAAGTCGGTTTTTACAAATTCCTGTGCCAGCAAGATCGTCGATTTATCGAATAGTTCGCTGGCAACGCGACGTAACTCTTCTTCTGATTCCGCTTTTTCAACACCAATCGAAAACGACCCATCCGGAATTTTTAGTACCACCGGATAGCCTAAGCGCTCGCCAATTTGGGCGTAATCAATTTCCTGCTGGCTAAGCAGTAGCTCGGTTCGGGGCGTTGGTATTTCGTGTTTATCCAGCAACTCTTTCAAAAATACCTTGTTGGCACACTGCAAAATTGAATGCGGTGCATCAATCACAACCATGCCATTAGCTTCAGCCTTTTTAGCGAAGTGATAGGTGTAATGGTTGATACGCGTTGTTTCACGAATAAATAATGCATCAAACTCAAGCAGGCGATTGTAGTCGTCGGCAGTGATTAACTCGGCATCAATATCGGCTTCTTTTGCGGCTTTGATAAAGCGCTGAAGGGCCTTTTTATCGCTGGTTGGAATAAACTCATTTGGGTCGTGCAAAATAGCCAAGTCATAGCGATACTCTTTCGGGGCGCGCGCTTTACGCCATACCCGCTTGCTGAAACTATCCAGAGCGTTACCAAAAAAGGTTTGCTGCTCGTCTGATAAGTCAGGCAGAGCACCACCACCAAGTTGATTAATAAACCAGCGACCTTGATAACTAAACTCAACCCAGATGATAGGGCACGGGTAACGGTCAAAAATCTGACGGGCAAAGCTACTTAACAGCGGCTCTTGGGTTTGGCCAAAGCAAATGAGAATACGCACAGGGGCTGTTTTATCCACATTACCAAGAAACTTACTGAGCTGTTTGTCGGTATTAGCCAACAGCAATTGGTAATGGTTGAAGTTCGCCAAGTCGTTAATTGTTGTCACGGACGGGAGCACACGTTGCCCGCGAGCCTCAGCAAGCAAACTAACGTAGTAGCCAGTGGATAAATAACTCAAGTCACCACATAAATTTAGAATTTGTGTACGGCTTTTGCTTGAGGTCTGAAGTAAGTACTCACTCGAGGTAACAGTGGACTGACTTGGGTAGTACGGCTGCCAATCAGTAATGTCGTCAAGAATGATTAAAGCTGAGTTTTGCATGTGTGCTCCAATGCGTGTTTGCCGCGCCTTTTTATTCCTATTTTGATCAAAACACAAGGGCTTCAAAAAATATATTTTAAATGCAAAAAAACGTCACAAAAATAGCCGAATGACGGCGGGTAAGCTATTCTTGTTCCTACAAATATAGTTCGGAGTACGTTGTTATGCTTACACTACTGGCAAAATTTTTAAAGGCACTGAATTCCGAGTCTGGCGCTTGGGCATTAGCATTTGCCTTTGTACTCGGCATGATGATGGGCTTTACGCCACTTTGGCGCGTACACAACTTAGTGATTCTACTCATTGCATTGTTGTTTCGGATTAATTTAACCGGCTTTATATTGAGTTTTGTCATTTGTTCTGGCGTTGCTTACTTACTTGACCCGTGGTTTCACCAAGTAGGTTTTTATCTGCTCGCGCATGAGAGTTGGCAGCCGCTGTGGCAATCACTTTATCAATCAGCATTTTGGCGCGTCCTGCAATTTCAACATAGCCTCACTTTGGGGAGTGTATTAATTAGCTTGGCATTTGCCCCTATTTTGTTGTTCGCCAGCTTCTTTATTATCATGCAATATCGTAAGCGCATTCAGGCTTGGTTCAACCGATTGAAGCTGGTGCAAATGCTTAAAGCTAATCGATTTTGGGCCATTTACTCTGGCATACGGGGGTAATGAAAATGACGACAACAAAGACCAACCCAACTCACGTACGTCGCAGTGCAATACGCTGGCCTGGGTTAGCGGCATTCCTGATTATTTGCGCGTTGTTAGCGGCATTTTCCTGGTTGTTACTCGACACCATAATCAAATGGACACTTGAGCGCTCTGTGGGCACGTTAAATGGTGCTGAAGTGAATATTGAATCGGTTGACCACAGTTGGAGCCCGCTTGGTGTGACAATTACGGGTATTCAGGTGACCGACCCTGCGCAACCAGATTTTAACCGTTTGGTGATTCGTGATGTGACCGCTGATCTGAATGTTGAGCAGCTTTTGATGGGGCGTTTTCACTTTGAGAATGTGGTGAGTACCGGTATCCGCGTGCATCAACCTCGCGCCGCGACAGGTGATGTGTACCAAGTGCCTGACAAGGAAGCAATGAAAGGCTGGGCGAGTGACGGCCTTGCCGCTTTGAATCTTAGCATGCCCAATGTCGATGACATTGTGGCAAGGCTGGAATTAAAAACTCCCGCAGCAATCGAGCAGGCAAAAGCCACGTTGGCTGAACAGAAGTCGCGTATCGATGAGGTTCGCGGGAATATACCTACCGCCGAAGATCTAAAAGCTTATGAGGCTGAACTGAAAAAAATTACCAGTGCTGAAATTAAAACGCCGCAGCAGTTGCAAGCGAAGAAAGAGGAGTTTGAAGCGCTTAAGGAAAAATTTGAGGCGGATAGAGCACAACTGAAAGCCATTAAAGAAACAGCGACAACAGCGCTTGATAAGGTTAAGGCTGAGTTCTCTGCCGTTAGCTCAGCGCCTGGACAAGACATGGAGCGGGCGCAAGAACTGATGCAGCTTAATAGTGCGGGTTTAACTGAAATTACAGCCGTATTATTTGGTGAACAAATGCGTCAGTGGAGCCAGTATATTCTGTTGGCGTATGAACAGTTAGCGCCAATGCTGGCGCGTTCTGCGGATGAAACCTTAGTTAAGCCGCAACGTGGCGAGGGCATCTGGTTTGATTTTAGTGACGCGAATGAACCGCCTTCGTTTCTTATCAAAAAAGCGAAAACTGAGTTTGCGTGGAACGAGACCATACTGGATGTGAACTGGGCGAATATTACCCATCAACACGAACAGTTGGGGCAGCCCACTACGTTTGTGGCGCGAGCTGATAACTCCAATTTATGGCAATCACTGAATTTAAATGGCGAACTTGCCCTCACAGCGGCAGGTATTGATGCGAAACAACAGTGGCAGGTTAAAGGCATCCGACTTGATAGTGTGCAATTGAGTGAGCAAAGCGAATTTATGGCAAACATTGTTGCCGCTTTGCTGGATTCAGAAGGTGCCGTGTCGCTGCGTGACAGCATGTTTGATGGCGGCGGTACGGTACGTTTGTCTGACATGCAGTTAGACGCTTCTGCGGAAAACCGCTGGGCAGAAGTAATTGCCTCAGCGCTACGTCAATTGTCACGCCTTGATATCAATGCGGATATTAGTGGTGCGCTAACAGCTCCTGAGTTTGCGTTTCGCTCAGATCTTGACCGCCAGCTTGGTAGTGCGTTACAAGCGTCTGCGCTAGAGGCTGGTAAAACTGAATTGGCCGATTTACGCAGCCAGTTGCAAGAGCAGTCGAATGGCTTCTTAGGTGCCAACGAAGGTGATCTTAACGGTATTTCAGAGCTGCTTAGCAACGCCGAACAGCGAGATGCAAAATTGCAGGAACTGCTGAAAGCAAAATTTGAGAGTGCAATTGAAGACAAGCTCAAAGATCGTTTAAAAGGCGTGATTGGTGGTAATTAACGTAACGCACTGATAAAAAAAACACCGGCTATATGCCTAATGCCAGTCAGTTAAGAGCTGACTGGCATTTTTTTCGCGCATATTTTTGCGGCTTTGACCGAACTTCTCGTGGGTAAATCCGCTCGGTTCGCCTTATAGGTAAGACGTAATGCTCTGCAATCTC
>NZ_RSFE01000009.1 GCF_004025325.1 Pseudidiomarina gelatinasegens
AATGGAGCACTTACTGGATCGAAAGAAAAGCGGTGATCGTCGAGTGATTCTCGCTCAATATTCGTATCCAATAAGCGCATACCCTGATGCATATCAAAGTGTAGTTCTCAGGGTACGAATGACTATACTTCGCTCAAAGCTGACATTAATTCCAGCGCTAATTTTTCAAAAAAATGCAAATGCCTTTTCCCCAAGAAAATTTCGGCCAGGTACTAAAAACCTAAACCTTTACATCCATGAGGTGGAATGCCTTTAGAAAGCTCTTTTTGTTTTGCTCGAATATTTTATGGTCTGGATGATTTATTGAGCGTTTCTCTTCAAGAAATGCTGGTGCGACACACCCCCAGTTCGAATTCCTTGCGAAGTAGACGACACAATCGACATTACTTTCTTTCCATTGGTTCGAGACGTCGTGTTTGAGATCAGAAGCGGCGACTGTTTTAACTTGAATTCGATAGTAGTTTGGTCCATCAGAAATCAATAAATCAGTTTGATGTCCGTGATCTAAAATAGGTAAGAATACTTGCCATCCATCCTGCATTAGCCATGAAACCACCATGCTTTCAAATGAAGTATTTTTTAGAGCTTGATGCGTACCCTTTTGCGTTTGAGTTAGGCGACGTGGCATTTCACTATCCTCTGTAAGCCTTTCAAGCGACCACACCTCGGCACTTAGGAAATGCCGAGCATCCCCAGAACTGCCGCCCTTGATGTTCACCTCGTTTAACCAATCGCTTTACCATCTGTGCACCACATTTTGGGCACTGAACGCCCTCATCAGCGGAATTTGATTTATTGGTCTTCTGCTCAATGATTTCTTTAACGTGCTGGCGATGCGCACGAGAAGTTTGAATTGAACGTGTTAGCGCATTTGATTCAATCTTATCTCTAATTACACGCACTTCCTCAGTGCTCAACACAGGCATTTTCTTGGCTTGAATAAAATTAATATAACGTGCACCAAAGAAAACATTGTCCGGCATTTGTGACTTAAATTGGCTATCACCGATAAATACAATCAGCGAGTAAATCTGTTCATCGGTTAGTTGCAGTATTTCTTTGAGTACTTGGGTATGTTTGTAGTTTTGATGCAACGGATTTTGAAAGTTATATTTATTGCGGTAAATAACCTGAGTCCATGTCTTTTGCTTCTCAGAACCGAAAATCCAACCGCGGAAGTACTTTGTCTCAACAACAAATACGCCATAAATCGAGACAATAATATGATCAATTTGTGTAGTGCCGTCATCAGTAGGTAACGTCACATCTTTTATGAGGTGGTATTGGTTTTTATCTAAATGAATTTTCGCGGCAAGGTTCACTAAAAACTCACCGAGTTTTCCTTTGAACCACGACGTATTGAAGATTTTGATAACAACAAGCAGCAACGCCATAGCACCAAGATACTTAAACATATCGGTGTTTTGCTGAAACGCTGACAGCAGAATATCCATATTCATTTTCTCCATTTTCGTCTCGTGACTGGCTAATATATCGCCATAGAACCGCTAAGCAGTCAAACATAAAAAAAGGCGAGCTAAAAAGCTCGCCTTTTTCATCACATCAAAACCAATCAACGATAACTATCAACCGCTGGGCAGCTACACATCAAATTTCGGTCGCCGTATACGTCATCAATACGGTTCACGCTTGGCCAGAACTTGTTGATTTTAACCGCAGCTACTGGGTATGCAGCCACTTCACGGCTGTATGGGCGTTCCCAGTTGGCGTCAACGATGTCTGCTAACGTGTGTGGTGCGTTGTGTAATGGGTTATTGTCTTGCGCCCAGTCACCTGCTTCAACACGTTTTGCTTCTTCGCGAATGCTAATCATGGCTTCAATGAAGCGGTCTAGCTCAGCTTTTGACTCTGACTCGGTTGGCTCAACCATTAAGGTGCCCGCTACTGGGAAGCTCATGGTTGGGCTGTGGAAGCCATAGTCTTGCAAGCGTTTTGCTACGTCCATTTCAGTTACGCCGCTGGCGTCTTTCAATGGGCGTAAGTCAATGATGCACTCGTGCGCAACGCGGTCGTTACGGCCTTTGTACAGAATTGGGTAATGCTTGCTTAAGTGCTTGGCAATGTAGTTGGCGTTCATGATTGCCACTTCAGTTGCTTCGCGTAAGCCGCGGCTGCCCATCATGACAATGTACATCCACGAGATTGGCAGAATGCTTGCGCTGCCGAATGGTGCTGCAGAAACTGCGCCGTTGGCTTTGTCGGTACCTTCAATGGTAATCACGCTGTGATTCGGCAAAAACGGTGCTAAGTGTTGTTTAACACCAATTGGGCCCATACCTGGACCGCCGCCACCGTGTGGAATGCAGAAGGTTTTGTGCAAGTTCAAATGCGAAACGTCAGCACCAATATAGCCCGGCGATGTAACGCCTACTTGTGCGTTCATGTTGGCGCCGTCAAGGTACACTTGGCCACCGTGCGCGTGCACAATTTCACAAATGTCTTTAATGCCTTCTTCGTACACACCATGCGTTGATGGATACGTAACCATGATGCACGACAAATTGTCGCCGGCTTCAGCGGCTTTCGCTTTCAGGTCGTTCAGGTCAACGTTGCCGTTCTTATCGCAATCTACCACCACCACGTTCATGCTCATCATTTGTGCAGAAGCTGGGTTGGTGCCGTGTGCAGAGCTTGGAATCAAGCAGATGTTACGGTGCGCGTCGCCGCGGCTCTGGTGATACTTCTGAATCGCCAGCAAGCCAGCATATTCACCTTGAGCACCCGAGTTTGGCTGCATAGACATCACGTCGTAGCCAGTAATATCCACTAACCACGTTGACAAGGTGCTCAGCAATTCTGCGTAGCCTTGTGCTTGGTCTGCTGGGCAGAACGGGTGCAACTGACCAAACTCAGGCCAGGTAACCGGAATCATTTCTGCAGTTGCGTTCAGCTTCATGGTGCATGAACCCAACGAGATCATGCTGTGGTTCAACGACAAGTCTTTGTTTTCAAGCTGCTTGATGTAACGCAGCATTTCAGTTTCTGAATGGTAGCTGTTGAACACTGGGTGTTCCAGAATTGCACTTTCGCGGCGCAATGCTGCTGGAATTGACTCAACGTCGCCTGAGGCAACGCGTGAATCCAGTACGTCAACTTCTAAGCCGTGGTCATCACCGAATAGCACTGCAAACAATGCAGCGACGTCGTGACGGGTTTTGGCTTCATCAAGGCTTACGCCAAACTGGCCGTTGCCATCAACACGTAAGTTAATTTCTGCTTGGTCAGCGCGTGCTAACACGGCATCGGTATCGCCTTCCAGCTTGAAGGTTAGCGTGTCGAACCAATGGTTATTAACCAGTTTCACGCCCTTTTCTTTCAAGCCCAGCGCCACAATGTCAGTTAAGCGATGAATGCGTGAAGCGATTGTTTTCAGGCCTTGCGGGCCATGGTATACCGCGTAAAACGAAGCCATATTGGCTAACAGAACCTGCGCGGTACAGATGTTTGAGTTGGCTTTTTCACGGCGAATGTGTTGCTCACGCGTTTGCATGGCCATACGCAGTGCTTGGTTGTCGCGCGAGTCTTTTGACACACCAATGATACGGCCTGGCAACGAACGCTTGTACTTGTCGCGGGTTGCGAAGAATGCAGCGTGTGGGCCACCATAGCCCATAGGTACGCCGAAACGTTGGGCTGAACCCAGCACCATGTCTGCGCCCATTTCACCCGGTGACTTCAACAGCACCAAGCTCATGATATCTGCAGCAACGGCAACCACGCCTTTGTTCGCTTGAATGTCGGCAATCAGTTTTTCAATGTTATGAATTTCACCGTTGCGATCTGGATATTGCAGCAATGCACCAAATACGTCCTGACTGTCGGCGTCACGTGCTGGGCCAACTAAAACTTCAAAGCCAAACTGTTCGGCGCGGGTTTTAACCACGTCAATTGTTTGCGGGTAAACGTTGTCCGCAACGTAATAGGTGTTTGATTTGCTCTTGCTTACGCGCTTGGACATTGCCATGGCTTCGGCAGCCGCGGTTGCTTCATCAAGCAACGAGGCGCTGGCCAATTCAAGGCCGGTTAGGTCCATGGTCATCTGTTGGAAGTTCAAAATAGCTTCTAAACGACCTTGCGCAATCTCTGGCTGATAAGGCGTATAAGCGGTGTACCAACCTGGGTTTTCTAACACGTTACGCAGAATAACGTTGGGCACTAGGGTGTCGTAATACCCCATACCAATAAATGACTTGTAGACTTTATTCTTGCCGGCGATGGCTTTCAATTTAGCCAGCGCATCGCGCTCGGTCATTGGTTCGCCAACTGACAAGAATGGGTCGCGGCGAATCGCGCCAGGAACGGTGTCTTGCGTGAGCTCTTCGAGTGAATGAACACCCAGCTCTGCTAACATTGCTGCCGTTTCATCAGCACTTGGGCCAATGTGACGCGCAATAAATTCACCGTGATTTTCTAACTGCTTCAGCGTGGTCGTAGTCATTTACTTCAGATCCCCTAGCTTTCGGGTTGATACAAGACATTTGAAACACAAAACCCCGGTGCAAATGACCGGGGCTTAGCAACAAAACGAGCTGTTATTCTTCGTCGATAACTGCTTGATAACCTTCGGCATCAAGCAAGCTTTCAACTTCAGTTGGGTCTTCGGCTTTGATTTTGAACAACCAGCCGTCACCAAATGGGTCATTATTTACAGTTTCTGGTGCATCTTCTAAATCTTCGTTAATTTCAACAATTTCACCAGCAATTGGTGCATAAATGTCAGAAGCTGCTTTTACTGATTCTGCAACGGCAACATCATCACCGGCAGCAACATTGGCACCAACATCTGGCAGCTCAACAAACACCATATCGCCTAACAAATCTTGCGCGTGCTCAGTGATGCCGACAGTAAAAATGCCGTCGCCGTCGTTACGCACCCATTCGTGCGTTGATGCGTACTTAAGTTCCTTTGGGATGTTGCTCATGTTCTGTTCCTCATTTTCTGTTCTTCAGAAAGGTAATAAATGCTTAGGCAAGTACTGACTTACCGTTACGGACGAAGCTTGGTTTGACCACGCTTACTGTAACTAATTTTTTGCGAATTTCCACCTCAACGCTGTCACCGACTGTGGCCGGCACGCGGGCCATAGCAATCGAGAAGCCTAAGGTTGGTGAAAAGGTACCTGATGTGATCACGCCTTCTGCGCCATCAACCACTACTTTTTGACCGTGGCGTAGCACGCCTTTTTCTTTCATGACCAAGCCAACCAACTTATCGTGGCCCGCAGCTTTTTGCTGTTCAAGCACTGCACGCCCAATAAAATCGCGATCAGCCGGTTCAAAGGCAACGCTCCACCCCATATTTGATTCTAGTGGTGTAACGCTTTCGTCCATATCTTGACCGTACAAGTTCATGCCTGCTTCTAAACGCAGTGTATCACGGGCGCCGAGCCCACATGGTTGTACGCCAACATTTAACAGGTCGTCCCACAGCTTCTCAACTTTGTCGCCAGGCACAACAATTTCGTAGCCTTTTTCACCGGTGTAGCCGGTGGTCGCGATAAAGTAGTCACCTGCTTGTACAGACATAAACGGCTTCATGTCTGCCACTGGCGCAAATGCTTCGTCGCCCAGTACTAGCTTAAGTTTTTCTGCAGCTTTTGGCCCTTGCAACGCCACCATACCGAAACTTGGTTGTTCTGTGATGGTTACTTTGAAGCTTGCCGCAACGCTGTGAATCCAGTCCATGTCGCGCTCGCGGGTTGCGGAGTTCACAACCAGGCGATACGACTCGTCACTGAAGAAATAAACGATAAGGTCATCAATTACGCCGCCTTGTTCGTTCAGCATGCCGCTGTAAAGGGCTTTACCCGGAATGCTGAGTTTTGCAACGTCATTGGCTAACAGGTAGCGCAGGAAAGGTTTCGCATCAATACCGGCCACATCAACAATTGTCATGTGCGACACATCGAATACGCCTGAGTCGTTGCGCACCGCATTGTGTTCTTCTATTTGCGAGCCGTAATTCAGCGGCATGTCCCAGCCGTGGAAGTCGACCATTTTCGCGCCAGCTTTCACATGCGCGTCATATAAAGGAGTGCGATTTGCCATGAGCTAGTTGTCCTTTTTTGGTGTCGATGCGCCGAAGTTTTCACAGTGCTTGCGCATTCAAAAAATTAGGGCGAATTATAGAACTCTAAGGCCCCCGCAACAAATGAATATTACTTATACATTCATAAATATTTTAAATATATTTGATATTCATATAAGATTCAGTAATGAAACCCATGAGAATAGGGGCTGCAGCATGCAACATCTCCCGTTAGAAGCGCTACGTGCATTTATAAGTATTTATGAATTGCAGAGTTATACCGCTGCCGCCCAACAATTGAATCGTTCGCAACCGGCAATAAGCTTGCAATTGCAGCGCCTTGAAGACTTACTTGGCGTGTCGTTATTAAGTCGCAGCGGTGGCCGTATTCATCTGACCCCTTCTGGCGCAGAGCTGCTTGATCAAGCGCGGCTGTTGCTCGGCCTGAATGATCAAATCTTTGCGCGCTTTACCGAGCCCAGTGTGTCGGGGCAAGTGCGCTTAGGTATTCCAAGCGAGTTCGCCAGTAAACTGTTGCCGCAGGTGCTTGGTCAGTTTGCGCAGGCCTATCCGAATGTTTCGCTGTCGGTCACATCGGCGCTTAGCAAAGACTTACTCAAAGACGAACAAGCGCATTTTGACTTAGTTATTGCCTTAAAAGAGCCCGATAAGCGCGTTACCCGTCCCGGTTTGATTATCTTAAAACAAGAACCTTTAGTTTGGGTGGGCAGCCACAGCGAAATCGGTGGTAGCAGTGAAGCCCTGTCTTTGGTTGTGGCGCCCGAAGGCTGTATTTATCGGCGGCGCGCTTTAGCTGTGCTACGACAAGCCAATACGCCGGTTCGCATCAGTTACACCAACGCGGATTTCTCGGGCCTCACGGCCGCCATTGAAAGCGGTTTGGGGTTAACGGTGTTGGCGCAAAGTACGGTGCCGGACAACTTAGCGCGATTGCAACGTAGCCACTACCATGCGCTGCCTGAACTTGGCGAGGTAAGCGTTGCGATGTGGCAAGCCGATGCCGACAATCAAGCCGCCACGCAGCTTGCCCAGTTTATTCAAGAACGCATCTAGCGGCTATTCGCCCAGCGCTGCTTTTACCAGCATACGTTTGATAGGCGCCGTGCTATTGGCCACTTTAAAGCCCACACCGCGCACCAATTTAAGTAACGGATTGGCACTGCCGAAACCACGTTTGAAGGCTTCCATTGCGGTGATCATGGTAAGCGCGGCAGCTTTGCGCTTGCGCTCCCAGCCTCGCAAGCTGCGCTGGGACGGCGATTGCTCAAATACCGCGAGTAAATCAATAACATCACCAAAACCCAGGTTAGCCCCCTGCCCCGCTAACGGGTGAATGCTGTGCGCGGCGTCGCCGATAATCAGCAAGCGGTCTTGCAGCCACCGCTGCGCATATTGCATGCGCAATGGAAAGCCAACCCGCTGTGACGCTAACTGCAGGGTGCCAAGGCACTGATCACTCGCGGCTTGCAACTGGTGTATAAATGTTTTGTCGTCATCGGCAAGCAACTGCTGTGCATAATCCGAGTCGGCCGACCATACCAATGACACATGGTGTGGATCATGCAACGGCAGCCAGGCCACCGGCCCTGTCGGCAAGAACACCTGCCGTGCTACGCCTTGATGCGGTTGCTCAGTTTCAATGACGGCGACAATGCCGGTTTGTTCGTAGTCCCAAAAGCTAATGGGTAACTTCGCACGTTCGCGAATGGCTGAACGCGCGCCGTCTGCGGCAATTAAATAGTCACCGTGCAATTGCTGGCCTGAACTTAAGGTTACGTGCGCATGTTCGGCATCAACCTGATGCGCGGTCACTTCTTCTTCGGCGTGCATGACCACACCGCTTGCTTCAGCGGCATCCCATAATGCTTGCTCTAACACGCGGTTTTCAACAATCGCACCAAGGTCATCCGCATCAACTTCTGCCGCGGCAAAGCTAATCTCACCAAAACTGTCGTGGTCCCACACCTGCATGCCGGTGTACGGGCCCAAGCGTTCGCTCGGAAGCTTCTGCCACACGCCAAGGTTTTGCAGTAATGCCCGGCTATGATGCGCCAGTGCGCTTACGCGCAGCTCGGTTTGTTCGCTATAGGTCGGTCGGCCAGAGCGCTCAACCATGTGCACGCGGTGGCCTTGCTGGCGTAAGCCTAAAGCAGCGCTTAAACCAATCATGCCGCCACCAACAATAATGACTGTCAGGGCATTCGTTTGAGTTGTCATAGGTCACGGAACCCCATCGTTTGTCGCGCAAAAACATGGCGCAACGGCGGTAAGTTATCTAACCCAAATAAGGCTAAATTACGTCCCATAATCAATGGTGCATAGTGGTTGGAAAAGCCACGCACTAAACTGTCCGTTAACCCAATAATATGCTTGTAGTCGGCTTGGCGCGCTTGGTTGTAACCACTTAATATTGCGTAGCTGCCGGGGTCGGTGGCATTGATGAGTTTTGCACTCAACTCAATGGCGTCACGCACCCCTAAATTAAACCCTTGCCCGGCAATTGGATGCAAGGTGTGCGAGGCATTCCCAATAATGACCGTACGATGGGCAATGCTGGTATCTGCCAAGTGCAATTGCAGGGGGTATTGCACCCTGTCGGTAACCGCTAAAAAGCGACCGGCACGGTAGCCAAAGGCCTGCTGACAAGCTGCCAGAAAGTCATCATCGGCACTTGTTAATGTGCGTTGAGACTCTTCAGGGCTTAAGCTCCAAACCAGTGAGGCTTGGTTATTCGGTAAAGGCAATAACGCAATGGGGCCGGTTTCCGTGAAACGTTCGTAGGCCCAGCCTTGTAATGACTCAGATAAAGTCAGTGTGGCGATAATACCGGCTTGTTTATAGTCGGTGTGTTGCATGGTAATACCGGCATCGGTGCGTACTTGAGAACGCTGCCCGTCGGCACCAACCAGCAACAGCGCTGAGCTTGTGTGCTCGGTGTCATTCACCGTGTAGGTGATTTGAATGGCGGCAGGTTGGCGTTCCGCACGCACAAACCACGCACCGCCAACCCAATCAATATTGTCCTGCACCTGACACGCCTCATACAACGCCTTGTTCAGCGTTGCTGCGGCAATCACTTGCCCCATTGCTGGCACACCATGCTGGTGCGCGTGCAGTCGTGTCATCCCTAAATGGCCGCGATCGCTCACATGAATGTGTTCAATCGGGCTCGCCTTGTCCGCGATAGCTTGCCAAATACCTTGGCGCTGCAATAGCGATACGGTGGCGGCTGCCAGCGCAATGGTGCGCTTGTCTTGGGCGGGGCCTTGTTGTTGCGGTTCAAGCACGCGAATACGCCAATCGGGCCGGCCACGTGCCAGCAGCAATGCGGTCAAAGCGCCAACCAGACCGCCGCCAGCGATGATTACTGGCTGCTGTGCTACTGAGCCATCCATTGCTCAATCTCTTCAACTGTTTTAGGTACGCCTTGTGTCATGTTTTCATAACCTTGTTCGGTAATAATGACATCGTCTTCGATGCGAATACCTATACCATGCCATTTTTCATCAACATCGGCTGTGCCTTTGGGAATGTAGATACCCGGCTCAATGGTTAACACCATACCCGGTTCAAACTTGCGCTTTTTACCGGCTTGGGTGTAGGTGCCTACGTCATGCACATCAAGCCCTAACCAATGGCCTAACCCATGAATCATCAACGGCCGAAATGCGTCATTTGCTATCAGTTCTTTTAGGTTGCCCTTAATAATGCCAAGTTCATGCAAGCCTTCGGTTAACGCCTTGCCCGCCGCAACCATAGCTTTTTGCATGTCGCTGCCCGGCTTTAACGTATCAAGCGCTGCCTGCTGAGCGGCAAGCACAACGTTATACAGCGCCTTCTGATCGGCGCTAAAGCGTCCGTTGACGGGGAATGTTCGCGTAATATCACCGGCATAGCCTTGATATTCAGCGCCTGCGTCAATCAATAGCAGGTCGCCATCGCGCAGCTCACTTTCGTTTTCGGTGTAATGCAAAATACAAGCATTTTCACCGCTGCCACAAATGGTTCCGTAGGCTGGCGAAAGCGCGTTTTGCATGGCAAATTCATGGTGAATTTCTGCTGCAACCTGGTATTCAAATTTACCCGGTTTCACAAATTTCATCGCACGCTTGTGTGCATCAACACTTATACGCGCGGCGTGGCGCATAAGCTCAAGCTCTGCGGCACTTTTTACTATGCGCATATCGGCTAACCACGGGTTAATATCAACCCACGAATGCGGCGCTTGATGGCCTTTTTTCGGTGAGGCACGCAGCTCATCGGCCAGCGCGTGCAGTTGCCCGGCGAGTTCTGGCTTGTCATGCGGGTAATAAACTTGTTCCGCGCCATCAAGAATGGCAAATAAGTGATCGTCCACATCGTCAATGCTGGCGGTAAAGTCGACGCCCAAAGTTTCCCGTGCGCGGTCAACACCAAGACGACGGCCGTGCCACACTTCATCGATTGGGCTGCTCGGCTGACAGAATAACTGCACCGGGGTTTCGCTATCTGGCGCAAGAATCAACAGTGCATTGGGTTCGTTAAAGCCAGTAAGGTAGAAAAAGTCGCTGTCCTGACGAAATGGAAATTCCGTATCGCGGCTACGCGTTTGCAATTGTGCACTTGGAATAACGGCCACAGCCGCAGGCGACGACTTTTTTAAAAGTTTTAATACGTGGGCGCGTCGCTTTTTGAATTCGGCAGAAACTTGGGTATGTGACATGTGAACCTACATCAGAAACGGGTCAGTGAATTAATGTAAAATCTTATTGGTGACACAATCGGTGCCGGCTCGCTGGCCCAACTCGTTAAAGCACAACATGGCGGAAATCCGTAAATACTCCACCACTTCATAGTAGGCGCGCTCGCCTTCTTCGTCGTCATCCACGGCAAAATCAAGTTTTGCAATTTCGACCATGTCGTCAATAACTTCGCGAACATCGTCAGATAGCCCCGCCAAGTTAGTTTGATTCACACCAAAACCAACCAGATAGGACTGTACCCAACCGATCATGCTACCAAGGCGTTCAACTAAAGCTTCGTGGTCATTCGGCAATAACAGGTTAAAGCCTAAATCCGGATCGCGCATGCTGGCGCATACGTCTGCGGCCATCTCGATAAGCTGTTCTTTGACGACAGGCTTAAACGATTGACCTTCATGGATTAAGTCGCTCAGTAGCGTCAACCAATCTTCGCCTTTCAGGCTGGCGCCGCTCGCAACCATTCCGGTTAAAATGCCGTGAACTTCGGCCGCACTGGATAATATTCCTTGCTGCTCGAAGAATTCGTTTAACTGGTCGTAATTAAGTGGTTTAGCATTACTGCTACCCGTTTCAGACATAGCTATATTCTCTTTACGTTCTTTACGCACATCCTACCATATTCTCTTTACGTTCTTTACGCACATCCTACCATTGCAAAGCTATTCAGGCTAGCTGACAAAGGCCGGTAGGACGTGTCATAATATTAGCAGTGTAATTAATAAGAATAGTTCAAGCACAGAGGAAGCGGCATGAGTCAACGCACCATGGACATAAGATTGATGGAACGTCACTACAAGGTGAATTGTCCTGCTGGACAAGAAGTGGCGTTGCAACAGGCCGCCGACCGCTTAAATAAAAAGCTCGAAACTATTCGCGGGGCAACGAAGTTATCAAACCCTGAACAAATTGCGGTTATGGCGGCGTTGAATTTATGCCATGAATTTGCGCAAGATGAACAACGTAAACAACAGTACATTGTTGATTTAGAAGAAAAGCTGAAGTTGTTGCAAGAAACGCTTGAGCAAGTAATGGCCGAGCAACGCCCCGGACGTTAGTACAAAGAATTATGACTGCCTGGGATGTGCGCCAGCACGCCGATGTCCCTGAGCCGATGCTAGCAGTAAAGGGGCTCACTGGGCGACTATTGTGCAAGCTCGACATGTATCGAGAAGCCTGCGGTCGTTTCAATTGCGCCCCGCCTTGAACCAGTGGGTTCAAGGGCCAAGGCACGCAGCGGCATTCTGGGTGGTCACCCTTTCGAAAAAACCAGTACGCAATTAGATATTGAAGAGCGATATTAGATATTAGTCAAAGTCCAACCCGCTAATATCTAATATCTAATATCTAATATCTAATATCTATTACCGTTTTTGCTTTTCTTTTTGCACGATGGTGCGGACGTCGGATAGCAGCTCTTGTGCATCGTAGATGATGCCATCTTTGATGGTGTAGCGAATGCCTTTGGTGCGCATTGGCTCATTGTTTTCGTCGAGCTTGTAGTGGCCGGTACCGTACAGCACCTTAAAGTTTGCTAGCGGGTTTTCGTCAACCACAATTAAGTCGGCTTTTTTGCCCGGCACCACACTGCCAATTTCATCTTCAAGGCCAAGCGCTTCGGCGCCGTTAAGCGTTGCAGCTTGAATCACTTCAAGCGCATTGAAGCCTGCTTCACGTAATAATTCCAACTCGCGGATGTAACCAAAGCCGTATATTTTGTAAATGTAACCGGCATCCGAACCTGTGGTGATGCGACCACCATGGTTTTTAAAGTCGTTTAAGAAGGTCATCCACAATTGGTAATTCTTGCGCCATGCAATCTCTTCATCGGTGGTCCAGTCAAACCAGTATGAACCGTGCGCATAACGGCTTGGCGTAAAGAAGTCCCACAGTTGCGGTAAGGTGTATTCGTCGTGCCAAATTGCCTGACGCTCCCGCATCAAGTCACGGCTTGCTTCATAAATAGTAAGCGTGGGGTTAATGGTAAAGTCGAGCGCTATCAACTCATCACGTACCTGATTCCATTTCTCTGAACCCGGCTCTGCAGCTTGTGCCCAGAGCTTACCTGCTTCACGGAAGCGATCTTGTTCGTTGTTGTAGTTGTAATCGGCCGGGTAATTTTGAATTTGCTGGCCGGTAAATAGCGCTTCTGGCAAACCATACCAGTGCTCCATGCTACCCAAGCCTAAACGGGCAGAGTCAATAACGCTGGTACGTACCACGTTCAACTGTGCATGGTGCATCATGGTGCCAAGCTTTTGCTGGTTGGCTTCATCAAGCGCCGCCGCCATCACTTTCGGGGTTGCACCAAAGAATTTTATCCCGGCTGCACCCTGTTTCTTGATACCGCGTACCCAATCACGTGCTTGTTCGCCATTAAAAATAGGAGCGTCAGCGCCCATTCCAAAACCTGCGTATGGGATAAGTCGCGGTGAAACAATCGAATTCTTCTCAGCCTGTTGCTGATGCCACTTGGTCCAGTCCAGACCGTTAAAGCTGCCCGGTTCGCGCACCGTGGTAATCCCGTGTGCCAGCATGAGCTTCAGCACATATTCGGCTGGAATGCCTTCAGCAGAGCCACCAATATGGCCGTGCATATCAATAAAGCCCGGCAATACGTATTTACCGGTTACATCCAGTTCGGTGTCGTTAGGCCCAGCTTTCGGCCGCCCTTGCGCTTTAATTGGTACTCCGGGGTTGCCGACACTCACCACATTCACAATGCGATCGTTTTCGATAACGATATCAACCGGCCCTTGCGCAGGTGCACCTTCACCGTTTATCAAGGTTGCCCCGCGTAGAATTAAACGCGTGTATGGGCCGTCGCCTTGGTCGCCCCGAGCTGGTGCTTTTGGCGGTGCAGCGACAGCTGTACTGGCTATCACAAAGGTCAGGGTTAACGTGGTCAGTAATTGGCGTATCATGGTATAACTCACTGTTATTCGATTTATTATGCAACTAAGGATATCAGCGCCGTGTCGCAACAGCAATTACGCAGCCACCTTCTTAACGCACGCGCTAGCCTATCTGCCGCAGAGCGCGATGATGCGGCGCGACAGGTCGGTGAACACTTACGTAACTTACCTGAGCTGCAGCAATCTTGCACACTCGGCAGCTATTTTAGCGTGCGTGCTGAGCTACCCACCCATGCCATAAACCAACACCTTATGGATGCGCAGCATCAACTTGCTTTACCCATTTTGCACCCTATTCTTGCGGGGCATTTGTTGTTTCTGCAGCTCAGCGAAACCACCCAATGGACCCACAACAAATACGGTATACCTGAACCCGAATTAAACGCGCAGCACATTGTGCCGCTGCAGCAGATGCAAGTACTGCTAGTGCCGCTGGTGGGATTCGACCGCAGTGGCAACCGCATGGGTATGGGCGGTGGCTTTTATGATCGTACCTTAAGCGCCTGGCACAAGGGGCATATCAAAAACCTACTGCCTATTGGCTTAGCACTTGATTGTCAGTTGGTGGATGAACTGCCCAAAAACCCTTGGGATGTGCCGCTACCGATGGTGATTACACCCGCGAAAACATGGGACTTTCGCAGTTAAGACTGTATACTCAAAGGCCATAGATAACTGACTGTGGGAATCCGTATGACGACCTCTCAAGACCTACTCAAAAAGCAAGCCGCTGAAGCCGCACTAAAGTATGTAGAACCCAACACCATTGTGGGCGTTGGTACCGGCTCAACGGTAAATTTTTTCATTGACGCACTCGCGACCATGAAGAATGACATTGAAGGCGCGGTTTCAAGCTCGGAAGAATCTACAAAACGTTTGAAAGCCCATGGCATTGAAGTTGTTGAGCTCAACAATGTTGGCAACCTGCCCGTTTACATTGACGGCGCCGACGAAATTGATGAGCACCTGCGCATGGTGAAAGGTGGCGGCGGCGCACTGACGCGCGAGAAAATCATCGCTGCTGTAGCCGATAAATTCATCTGCATTGCAGACGAAAGCAAGGTGGTTGGGCGCTTAGGTAATTTCCCGGTGCCGATAGAAGTGATTCCAATGGCTCGCTCTTACGTTGCCCGCGAGATTGTAAAGCTCGGCGGTGACCCTGTTTGGCGACAAGGGTTTACCACCGACAACGGGAACGTCATTCTGGATATTCATAACTTTGATATCTTAGACCCTGTTCAACTGGAGCAACAATTGAATAGTATTGTAGGTGTTGTCACCAATGGCCTCTTCGCCAAACGCGGCGCCAATAAAGCAATTATCGCAAGCCCCGCAGGCTTAAAATTTATGGAGTAGCAATGAACGACGTGACCGCACCACAGGTTTCACTGGCCAAAGAGCGTATTCAAATTTTATTGCTTGAAGGTGTGCATGACAGTGCTATTGAAGTGCTTAAACAGCATGGCTATACCAACATTCGGGCACTCAAAACATCGCTCAATGAAGATGAACTGTGCGAAGCAATTAAAGATGTGCACTTTATTGGTATTCGGTCACGCACGCAGTTAACGCCGAAGGTGTTTGCTGCGGCCGAGAAACTGGCAGCGGTTGGATGCTTTTGTATTGGCACCAACCAAGTTGATTTAGAAGCTGCACGCGACCATGGCGTGGTGGTATTTAACGCGCCATTTTCAAATACCCGCAGTGTGGCCGAGTTGGTGCTTGCAGAAATTATCATGCTGTTGCGGCGTATTCCGGAAAAGAGCGCGTCAGCGCACCGTGGCGGCTGGGATAAAGCTGCGAAAGGTTCATTTGAAGCCCGCGGCAAAATTTTAGGCATTATTGGGTACGGGCATATTGGTAGCCAACTGAGCATACTCGCCGAACAGCTTGGTATGCAGGTGCGTTATTACGATATCGAAACCAAATTGTCGCTGGGTAATGCTCTACAGGTGCGCAGCTTAAATGAGCTGCTTAGCCAGGCGGATGTTATTACGCTGCACGTTCCTGAAACCCCGCAAACCCAGTGGATGATTGGCGCAGAGCAACTGGCCAAAATGAAGCCTGGCGCGGTATTGATCAATGCATCACGCGGCACTGTGGTGAAGATTAATGCATTGGCTGATGCGCTTAAATCAGGGCACTTAGCTGGGGCTGCAATCGATGTATTCCCAGTTGAACCCAAAGGCAACAACGAGCAGTTTGAGTCGCCACTTCGTGGTCTGGATAATTGTATTTTGACGCCGCACATCGGCGGCTCGACCCAAGAAGCACAAGAAAACATTGGCATTGAAGTGGCGGGCAAGCTGGTGCGTTATTCCGATAACGGTTCAACGTTGTCTGCGGTTAACTTCCCTGAAGTGGCCTTGCCAACCCATGCTGGCGCACGCCGGTTGCTGCATATCCACCAAAACCGCCCGGGCATGCTAACGCGCATTAACCAATTGTTGGCCGACAACAACATCAACGTTTCCGGCCAGTATCTGCAGACTGACAGCAAAGTCGGTTATGTGGTGATTGATATCGACACACCACCGAAAAGCACCATTGCCGACGACCTTTTGGTTGAGATGCGCGCCATTGAAGGCACGATTAAAGCGCGCGTACTCTACTAACAAAAACGCCGACATCTTGTGTCGGCGTTTTGCTATAAGGCTTAAGGCTTAGCGGTTGCCTTTAACCGTTTTCTCCATCGATTCTGGCGACACGTGACGTACGTCTTTGCCTTTCACGAAGAAGATAATGTACTCCGCAATATTCTGGCAACGGTCACCAATACGTTCAAGTGAACGCGCCGACCACAACACATTCATGACTTTCGGAATACCACGTGGGTCTTCCATCATGTAGGTCATTAATTGGCGTGTGAGCGCTTCATATTGACGGTCAGCTTGAGCATCCATTTGATGCACTTCATAAGCTGAATCAAGATCCATACGCGCAAATGCATCCAGCACACCTTGCAGCATGGCGAGTACTTGTTGGCCTAGATTTTCCAGGCTCACCAAAAACTGCTGCTGGTCGTTGTTGAAACTCTCAAGCGCGACACGTGCAATGCGCTCAGCTTCATCGCCAATACGCTCAAGATCAGAAATGGTCTTGAAGATGGCAATCACTAACCGCAGGTCGCTAGCTGCTGGCTGACGCTTGGCAATAATTTGCACACACGCTTCGTCAATTTGAACTTCTAACGCGTTGATTTTGTAATCGCGCTGCAGAATCTTTTCTGCCATTTCGTGATCAGACTTTTCAATGGCATGCAACGAATCACGCAGTTGCTGTTCCACCAAGCCACCCATAGTGAGTACTTGGTTACGAACCGCTTCAAGTTCATCGTTAAACTTACCGGAGATATGCCGGCTCATATTGTTTTTATCCATAGCCTTCTCCTATTAACCGTAACGTCCGGTAATGTAGTCTTCCGTTTGCTTCTGTTCTGGCGTGGTAAACAAGGTATTGGTATCTGCGTACTCAATCAACTTACCCATATACATGAACGCCGTTTGATCAGAAACCCGGGCGGCTTGTTGCATGTTGTGGGTAACAATCACCACGGTAAACTGCTCTTTTAATTCCGTGATCAACTCTTCAATAGTAAGCGTCGAAATTGGGTCCAATGCCGAGGTTGGTTCATCAAGCAATAGCACTTCAGGCTCAATCGCAATTGCACGGGCAATAACCAAACGCTGTTGCTGACCACCTGATAAACCGAATGCAGATTCGTTCAGTCGGTCTTTCACTTCTTCCCAAAGCGCGGCACCTTTTAACGAGCGCTCAACCACTTCGTCCAAGGTGCGACGGTCATTCACACCCTGCAACCGCATCCCGTACACAACGTTCTCGTAAATTGACTTAGGAAACGGGTTCGGGCGCTGAAATACCATACCAACACGGCGGCGTAATGCTGCTGCATCAACGTCTTTTTCGTAAATGTTTTTATCATGCAAGCGAATTTCACCACTTACACGGCAGATTTCAACCAAGTCGTTCATACGGTTAATGCAACGCAACAGTGTTGATTTACCACAACCTGACGGCCCGATGAAGGCGGTTACACGATTTTTCGGAATGTTCATCGAAATATCGTATAAAGCCTGTGCATCACCATAGTGCAAGTTCAAATTGCGAATTTCTAACGCAGTTTGCTCAGGCGTCAAATTTGCTAAGTCTAATGATTCGACATTGCTTGTGCTCGGGGTTACCGAAATCATAATGTTTAACCTTCTGCCCTAAAATTTGTTAACGCTTTAACAGCTTAGTGTTCAAGCGAGCGATATTTTTCACGTAAATGGTTACGCACGCCAATAGCGGTCAGGTTAAGCCCGACAATTACGGTAACCAATAAAAATGAGGTGGCGTAAACTAACGGACGCGCTGCCTCAACGTTTGGACTTTGGAAACCAACATCATAGATGTGGAAGCCAAGGTGCATAAATTTCCGATCTAAATGGAAGTACGGGAAGTTGCCATCAACTGGCAACATTGGCGCCGACTTCACCACACCAACTAACATCAGCGGTGCAACTTCACCTGCTGCGCGCGCCACGGCCAAGATTAAACCAGTCATAATTGCTGGTGAGGCCATCGGTAAAATGATCCGCCACAGGGTTTCGGCTTTGGTTGCGCCCAATGCCAAGCTGCCTTCACGCAAGGTGCTTGGAATACGTGACAGGCCCTCTTCAGTAGAAACAATAACTACTGGCAACGTCAAAATCGCCAAAGTAATTGCTGACCACATAACCCCTGGGGTACCAAAGGTTGGGCTTGGGAGCGCTTCTGGATAGAAAATTTGGTCCAGTGAGCCACCAACCATATAAACAAAGAAGCCAAGACCAAATACACCGTAAACAATTGACGGCACACCGGCTAAGTTGATAACCGCAATGCGTATCAAGCGTGTGATGGCATTTTTACCGGCGTATTCATGCAAGTACACAGCAGCGACCACACCAAACGGTGTTACGATAACGGACATCAGCAATACCATGAATACCGTACCGAAGATTGCGGGGAACACCCCACCTTCCGTATTGGCTTCGCGCGGGTCTTCCGATACAAACTTACCAATTTGCACAAAGAAGTGACCGACTTTACTCAATATACCCATGTCATTCGGGAACGTGGCATCGAGTACGCGGTACAAAGGTATTGAAACCTCCATGCCACGCATGTCGCGCATCACTACGCTGTCACGGCTCGCTTGCTCGCGAAATGTGAACAGCTGCTTTTCAAGCTCACGGTATTGCTCATTGAGCGCCTGCTCTTGTGCAGTAATGCGTTGTTTTTCAGCTTCTGTGAATTTGCCTTCAAGGTCTAACGCACGGGCTTCCAAACGCAAGCGGTTCAGTTCATGGTTGATTGCACCAATTTCGCCTTGCTGCAAATCAGTGGCTTTTTCATTCAGCTCTACTGCACGTTCGATGCGCTCGAATAGCACGTCGCGGATATCACGGTCGTTAACGACCGACTCGCCCTGCTCCCGCACATCGACAACGTAACCGTAAAAGTTACCGTCTTTAGAGCGCTCTAGCACGCCTAAGTCGGCTGGCGTTTCGTCGCGAATAATTTGCGGTTCCATTACCCACATAAAGTCGAGCGGTACAAACTCACGGTTACCGACTTTAAACAGTTGACGCTCGAGCGTGTCGCCGTCAAAGCCATCGAGCTTTACGCCCGACTCTTGCAAGCGTTCAATCGGAACTTGCTCGCGGTCGTATACTTCGCCAATGATAACTCGGGTCGAACCGTCATTGGCTTGCACTTCCACTTCGTGAATTTGTGCGGGCCAAAAGAACGACAAGCCGCGCCAGGCAATAAGTGCCAGTAGCCCGAGTACGGCAATAAGACTCACACTAACTGCACCGGCGGTGAGCCAAATGTACGGTTTTCCTGATTTAAACCATTTGTTCATGGAAATCCTCTAGCTTACATCGAGCTGTATTTTTCACGTAACCGCTGGCGAACAAGCTCTGCCAACGTGTTAAACGCAAACGTGAATACAAATAGAACAAAGGCAGCCAAAAATAGTATTCGATAATGCGAGCTACCCACTTCCGATTCAGGCATTTCAACGGCAATGTTTGCAGACAAGGTGCGCATGCCCTCAAAAATGTTCCAATCCATAATCGGCGTGTTACCTGTGGCCATAAGTACAATCATGGTTTCACCCACGGCACGGCCAAGGCCCATCATTACCGCCGAGAAAATACCTGGGCTGGCTGTTAACAACACCACTTTAGTAAGCGTCTGCCACGTGGTTGCGCCCAGCGCCAATGAGCCATTCGATAAATGGTTCGGCACACTAAATACAGCATCTTCGGCAATCGAGAAGATGGTCGGAATGACCGCAAAGCCCATCGCGATGCCCACCACCAACGAGTTACGCTGGTCAAACGTGATGCCTAATTCATTGGTAATAAACTGACGCACGTTGCCGTCAAATAGCACCCGCTCTATAAATGGCGACATTTCAAATGCGAACCAGCTGACCAGTGCGACCACCGGCAACAGAATCAAAGCGGCTCGGCCATCTGTGAATTTGTTGCGCCAGGTTTTTGGTAAGCGGCTGCTCAGAAACGCCACCAAAATAATCGCGCTTGGCACCAAAATGATGGTTGCGACAATTCCGGGCAAGTAATTCTCAATAATCGGGGCTAGCCACAAACCTGCCAGGAAGCCCAAAATAACTGTTGGCAATGCTTCCATGATTTCGACAGTTGGCTTCACCACTTTGCGCACGCTTGGCGACATAAAGTAGGCCGTATAAACCGCAGCGGCTAAACCAATCGGCACCGCAAACAGCATGGCGTAGGCGGCTGCTTTTATGGTACCGAATGAAATCGGCACCAAGCTAAATTTCGGTTCAAAGTCATCTGACCCAGACGTGGATTGCCAAACGTACTGCGGCTCAGGATACCCTTCGTACCAAACTTCTTGCCAAATGCCACTCCAGCTTACTTCTGGGTGTTCATTTTCAAGGTTGAAGGTGTGCAATTCACCGCCACTCTGCATCAACAAAGTGTTTGCGCGTGGGTCTATCACCACACGGTCGGCACGCAGTTTGTCAGGGTGCTCAAGGTACAGATCAGCTTCTGAAGTGGTGTGAAACACGCCCACCTGCCCATTTTCTGAAACGGTATAGAAGGTTCTGCGGTAATACTCAGCAACGATATCAACAATGGCATCGTCACCGGCTTTGAATTCACGAATGTATTGATACTGACGGCCATTTTCACCCGCCACTTCAAACCACTGTGTGACCAGGCCATTGGCGTGACCAAACATGACCGAGCTGGCACCAGCAAGCAACTGCATGCTAGTTATTTCGCCGTAACGGCGACGCTCAATATTCAGTAGCTGGCGCTCAGTTACTTTACCGGTACGCGACACATCAAACACGTAAAAACGATTGCCTTGGCGTACAAAAACTTGGCTTAAGTTTGGCTGCACGAGAATGTTGTCTACTTCGCCGGTTAGCGGCAATTCAGTGAACTTTGATTCAAGCTCAACGGCCCCGGTTAAGAAGCTCTTGGTTGCCATGGCGTAATTAACAATCACGGTGTTATCGGCGGTTACCGCAGCGAACAACGACGAGTCACCATCATATTCATAAGCCAACTGCGTGAGTGTGCGTTGCTGTGGGTCAACCTGAATCAGTTCACCGTCATTGCCAAAATCAACGTATGGCGTTGTTAAGCGCTGACCTGCGGTAAATTTAGAACGGAATTTCGGTTCGATGATGCGCACTTGCCCATTAGCTACAGCATAGGCGTAACGCTTCTTCTGCGGCTGCGTGGAAGCAAAGGCGGTAGGCTGTTCAGCAACACGTTCAGATAAAAGCACTTCACCAGGCTGCCAATCTGTGCCCGGTTTAGTTTTCAGGGCGAAAAAGGTCAAATCACCTTTATCACTGAATCGAAAACCAATTTCTGACTGCTCTTCCATGCCCATGGCGAGGGTTTGGCCCTGCCCTGGAATGGCAAAGGACTGTTGCCGCTCAATTTCCACACCGCGGAAAATTGGCTCAACCACATATAACAAATAAAAGAAGATCAGTAGCAGTGCTATTAAGACTAATCCGCCGCCAAAGGTTACCCCCCAACGCGCGGCTCTGTCTTTGAATAATCGCACATTACTGGCTCCCAACTCAGAGCGTTGTGATGCCGCCATTGCTGCCTCTTACGTTATAAACCAACGAATATATTTATGATGCCGCATAGTATAGACGCGTTCTATGACAGTATTGTTACAGTACTGTCATATTAGTGAAATTTTTCTGTCATGCAGCAAAAAGCCCGCTAGGAATTAGCGGGCTTTTTCATGGTTCGTTTTGCTTAGCTTAAGCCTAAACGCTCAAGCTCTTGCTCAACCACAATGCGTGGTAATGGAATGTAGCCGTCTTTGTCGACTATTTCCTGGCCAGCTTTTGACAATACCATTTTCAAGAACTCAGCTGTTGCTGGGTCTAATGGCTTGTTTGGATGCTTATTCACATAAACATACAAGAAGCGCGATAGTGGGTACTTACCAGCAAGTGCATTTTCTGTGGTTGCGTCAACGTATTCTTCACCAGCTTCAACCGCTAATGGTACGGTTTTAACACCAGAGGTCATGTAACCGATACCTGAGTAGCCGATTGCGTTCAGTGAAGTTGATACTGACTGCACAACGGATGCAGAACCTGGCTGTTCGTTTACGTTGTTACGGAAGTCACCGTCACACAGTGCGGTTTCTTTAAAGTAACCGTAAGTACCTGAAACTGAGTTACGACCATAGATTTGCAAGTCGCGTGCGTCCCAGCTACCGGTAAGGCCTAAATCACCCCAACGACGTACTTCTTCGGTTGCACCGCATAAACGGGTGCTTGAAAACACAGCATCCACTTCAGCAATGGTCATGCCTTCGATTGGGTTATCTTTGTGTACGAATACTGCTAAAGCATCAATGGCAACACGAACTGCGGTTGGCTTGTAACCGTGACGCTTTTCGAAAGCTTCAATTTCTTTTGCTTTCATAGCGCGGCTCATTGGGCCAAAGTTTGAGGTGCCTTCAGTCAACGCTGGTGGCGCAGTTGATGAACCAGCCGCCTGAATTTGCATGTTCACATTCGGGTACATGCGCTTAAATTCTTCAGACCAGAAGGTCATCATGTTCGCTAAGGTGTCAGAACCCACTGAAGATAAGTTGCCAGATAGGCCGCTTACTTTTTCATATTCAGGTAAGTTGTCAGTTGCTTTTTGCGCGGTTGCTGAAAAGCTCAATAGGCCTGCAACTGCTGCGGTAATCAATGCCGATTTGAATTTCATAATAGACTCCAATCGTTAATGTGTGTTGGCGCAAACCAACCGTTTAATCAGTAACTGGAATCTATTCTAGTAGGTCAATGTGACAGTATTGTGACAATTATGACAAAGCTGTCATTTTTTTATCACAAGCTCTTCAGAGATACGGAAATAAAACCGCGAGCCGCGCCCAACAACAGAATCAATTTGCAGGCGGCTATGGTGGTGTTCCAAAGCTTGTTGCACGATTGCCAGGCCAAGACCGGACCCACCTTTCTTGCTGTTGCGGTCTTTATCAACGCGATAAAAACGCTCCGTTAAACGCCCTACATGCTCCGCTGGAATGCCGGGGCCGTTGTCCTGAACGCTGAATTCTGCGTCTTGCCCAACCATTTTCCAGGTTATGCGAATGACGCCGTTGGGCTGCGTGTAGTGAATTGCGTTAGAAACTAAATTTGAAAACACGCTACGCAGTTCATCTTCAACGCCGTGAATTTGAATTGGCTGGATATCAAATTCGAGTGTGTGCTGCTTGTCTTGATTAAGCCGCTCCGCGTCATTTTTCACCGTCTCCAGCATACTGGGCACGTTGACAACGCGTTCAAACATGTCGGTGCGGTGTACATCCATTCGCGACAGCGACAGCAATTGATCAACCAGGTTGCGCATGCGGTCACTTTGGCCCTGCATATCACTCACGGCTTTGGTAAGCATCGCTGGCGGCATAGAGGCTGGCTCATCGAGCATTTCCAAATAGCCTTGCAGCACGGTGAGCGGTGTTTTTAATTCATGTGAAACGTTCGCGACGAAGTCTTTACGCATTTGTTCTAACTGTTTCAGCTGCGTCACGTCGCGTGCCATAAGCAAGTATTGGTCGTCGCTGTAGGGCATGATGCGAACTTCAAGCTCGATGTCTTCACGCACCGGTGAAGGTATATGAATGTCTTCGCTGAAATCGCCTTTTTGCAAGTAAGCGACAAATTCAGGGTGTCGAATTAAGTTTGAAAGCCGAATGCCAGTATCTGCTGGCCATTTCAGACCAAAATAGAACTGCCCCAGTTTATTGCACCAAATTAAGCCACCGTCTTTACGAAACACGATAGCTGCATCAGGGATTGCTTCTGAGGCTTCACGAAAACGGCGCAGTAATCTGGCCAACGCGCGACGGCGCTGCTGGCTGCGGCGCTGGGTGCGGTAAATGCCGTCATAGATGTAACTCCAGCTACCCGGCGCGCTCGGTGGAAGCACTGTACGGCGATGCCATAGCCAGTCCACCAGCTTGTATTGGTAGTAATAATGCCACACCACCAATGCAAACAATACAATGGCTAACGTTGCCCAAAAATAATCGAACAACCAACCGAAAAAGCCCACTGGGATAATAAACCACAGCAGGCCTTTTAGAATAAACAGCACCGAATAGCGGCGATCCATGCTCAGAACCCGCCTTGTTTAGCTTTTTGAGAAACGATAGCCGACACCGCGAACGGTTTGCACCAAGCGGTCATGACCGTGGGTTTCAAGTGCTTTACGCAAGCGGCGTATGTGCACATCAACGGTTCGGTCTTCGACATAAACGTTTGTTCCCCAAACATGGTCAAGCAACTGCTCACGACTATACACCCTATCTGAGTGGGTCATAAAGAAGTGCAGTAGCTTAAATTCTGTAGGCCCCATATCCAAGCGTTCATTAAACGCTGTAATACGGTGCGAAACGGGGTCTAAACGCAGGCCTTCCACTTCCAGCGGCTCGTCAAGAGCGGTGGGCGCGACGCGACGGAATACAGCACGCATACGCGCCATTAATTCTTTCGGCGAAAAAGGTTTGGTCATGTAATCATCAGCACCAACTTCTAAACCGCGAACTTTGTCTTCTTCTTCGCCGCGGGCGGTTAGCATAATGATTGGAATTGACCGGGTGAAATCATCACCCTTTAATTTTTTAGCGAGCTGGATTCCGGAACCACCTGGAATCATCCAATCCAGTAAGATCATATCGGGGAACGGCTCGATAACTTTATCAAGTGCACTCTGGTAATCGCCTGCTTCAACAGCTTGATAGCCATGTTGTTCCATGACAAAACTTAGCATTTCACGAATTGGCGCTTCATCTTCTACAATCAGTATCTTTCTGGACATGTGCGTCACCTATTGATTTCAAGCACCGCCGATTATCTAGATACTTTATGACACTTTTATGAAAGTCGGCAAATTTGTTTCATTTATTTTAATTGAATGTCTATCCAAACCAGCCGATGGTCAGACGAAACCTTACGGTTACGCACGAGCTCAGCCTTTGCTGCGTTGGGCTCCGGCCAAAATACGCCCGCTTGAATCAGGCTGATTCCAGCCACCGACGGTAAAACATAATCCGCGCGCTTGCGCCAACCGGCTGTGTGCGTTGATGCCTGCGGGTTATCCGGTGAATGCGCGGCCCCACCGCGACTTTCTGGGGTTACTTCGGCATTTACTTTGGGATGCTTTAGCAACTGGGTAATGGCGCCTGGCACGTTATCGTCGCTTTCAACCGAAGCATTCAAGTCACCAGCAATAACAAATGCTTGGTTCTCACCAAGACCGCCAAAATTGCCATTATCATCGTAGATATAGTCACTCAAATGCGGCTGTATGTAGTCTGCCCAGAATCTGATTTCATCGTGGTTACGGCGCCCATTACGATTTTCTTTGCCATCAAATACGGGCGGCGTTGGGTGGCTGACCAGCACATGCAAGGTGTGTTGCTTGACGGCTATAGGCACATCCCAATGCGACTTTGAGCTCAAACGAAATTCTTGCCACGCCTCGGCACTGTAAAACGGTTCGCTGGTACCTGGCTTCAACGGGGCAAGCGCACCTGGCATATCCTTCCACTTGAACATTTGAAAGGTACGCACTGCATCGGTTTGGATTGGGTATTTGGACAACACCGCCATACCGTATTGGCCCGGATAAAAACCGAAACCCCAAGCATCATTGCCGGTGCCCGTTGCTTCGCCATCGCCGCTTAAATCATAAGGGCTCGGCACGCCAGTATTCACCGGCGCAATATACACATACGGGTAATCAATGGGCGATTCGCCATTTTGACTCACGGCCAAATAATCACGCTTAAATACATCAACGCCGTGCTGCTGATCAACATAGTCAAATTCATTAAGTACGAGCACATCAGGGCGTGTGTGCTGAACAATTTCGGCGATTGCCTGAATTTGTGGATGTTGTTGCGCTAATGCATCACGCAAAGCGCTCGCGCCTTTGTGTGGAAGCTCTTCCGCAGCAAGGTAATTACTCGCATCCATGCTCACGTTAAAGGTAGCTACCCGCAATGCGACTGGCTCATTAATTTTTTCTTTGGGCATATCGCATCCTACTAAAGTAAGCGCAGATACAGACAAGACAAGGGCTGTATACAATTTCATCAGGGTGGGAGGTCCTATTAGGGTCGCGATTAGATGTCCTAAAAGAATAAAGGTTCAATTTAATCTATGCAATTTACTTAGAAAATGCGTAAAATATTGTCATATAAATGACATCTTCTTGTGAAAAATTTTTTGTAATTGTCATCAAGGCGTAATAAATGCGGTATAGCTTTGAGTAAATTTTAAGTACAACCAACAACCCAGGAAAATAAAATGAGCACCTCAATGCGATTTTCTCGCACCGCTAGTGCAATAGCCGTGGCCTTAGGCCTAGCTTCAGCATCAGCAGTTGCACAAGATACTTCGGCATCTATGCGTGGTTCTATCGTTGGCCCTACTGGTGAAGGCGCAGCGAATACTCGAGTCATCATAGAGCACGTTCCTTCAGGCAGCCGTTTAGAAGTTACCACTGACGAAACTGGTAATTTCATTGCAAGTGGCTTGCGTGTAGGCGGCCCGTACCGAGTTACTCTTGACTCTGACCTATACCGCGACACAACTTACAGCGAAGTTTTTCTGAAACTTGGCGAAACTTACCGCTTAACCGCTCAGCTTGAGCAATCAAACGTTGAGCGTATCACTGTTACTGGCGCGGCGCTAAACCCAGCCAGCATGAACAGCGGTTCAACCAGCTCGTTCGGCGAAGACAATATTCGTAACATGCCGACCTTTAACCGCGACCTGAAAGACATTATTCGTCAAAACCCACTTGCAGTAAACTTGGCTGACGAAGATAGCTCTTTGACTGTTGCTGGTAGCAACCCGAAATACAACTCAATTACTGTTGACGGCATCGGCCAAAACGATGACTTCGGTTTGAATGGTAATGGTTATCCAACTCAGCGTTCACCTATTTCTGTGGCTGCTGTTGAACAGTTGTCAATTGACGTTGTGCCATTCTCTGCAAAAGACGGTGGTTTCAGTGGCGCTAAAATCAATGCTGTAACGAAGTCAGGTACCAACGAATTTGAAGGCGAAGTATTCTATGAATACACCAGCGATTCATTAACTGGTAACCCAGATGCTTCTCGTTATGAGCCAGATGCAGCAGCACCTGATTTAGACTTTTCTGAAAAAACGTGGGGCTTCGCGGTTGGCGGTCCAATTATCAAAGATAAATTATTCTTCTTTGTTAACTATGAAAAGTATGAAGAGCCAAAATCTGTAGAGCGCGGGCCAATTGGCGCAGCGGCTAACCAACAAGCTTCAGTAACACAAGATGAAGTTGACCAAATCACTCAAATCGCGCGTGATGTTTATGGCGTTGATGTGGGTACTTGGAACGCAAACCCAGTGCAAGAAGACGAAAAAATTCTCGTTAAACTCGACTGGAACATCAATAACAATCACCGTGCTGCTTTTACTTATCAAACAGCTGAAAGCAACGCGACCAACAATAACGGCGGCAGCTCGAGCACTTTACCGTTGTCTTCACGTTGGTACGATAAGAGCGAAAAGCTTGACGCTATGGCGTTACAAGTTTATTCAAACTGGACCAGCAACTTCTCAAGTGACATCAAATTATCACGCAAGAACGTTGAAACTGCGCAAGCACCTTTGCTTGGCTTAAACTTCGGTCAGGTTAACATCCGTACTGCAGACGGCACTGTGCAAATTGGTCCGGATCAATACCGTCACGCGAATGCCTTAGAGAACACCACAACTGAATTCCAGTTCAACGGTGAATACTTGACTGGCGACCACGCTATTGGTTTCGGTTACGAATATGAAGAAGTCGATATCTTCAACTTGTTCGTACCTGCTTCATTAGGTGTTTGGGATTTCGATACAATTGCTGACTTCGAAAACCAAGAAGCTGCATACTTTGCTTATCGCAATGCCTTCACGAACAACGCAAACGACGGTGCTGCTAGCTTAACGCCTGCAACTCACGCGTTCTATATTGAAGACACGTGGACGCCATCTTGGGACTTAGAAGTAAGCTTTGGCTTACGCTATGAGCGTCAGTCTGTTGACGGTACACCACGTTACAACCAAAACTTCGAAGACCGTTACGGCTTCGCGAATACTGAAAACTTAGACGGTCGCGACATCTGGATGCCACGTGCTGGCTTCAAATATCAGCTTAACGACAACTATCGCTTACGCGGTGGCTTCGGTCGCTACGCTGGTGGTCGTCCAAATGTTTGGATTTCAAATGCCTACTCTGTTGACGGTGTAACTATTGTTGACGCACCATTCAGTGTTACAAGCAACTATCAGTCAGGCGTTGACATCACCACTATTCCACAAGAAGTGCGTGACAGCTTAACTGCTGGTGACGGTAACACCACACCTATCGACCCGAACTTCGAACTGCCAAACGAATGGCGTTACAGCCTTGGCTTGGATTACGAAGGTGATTTAGGCTTCTTAGGTGAAGACTGGTACGCAAGTGCAGAATATATCCGCACCCGTAAGCAAAACGATGTTCGCTGGGTTGATTTAGCCCGTCGTCCATTAACGGATGCTGATGGCAATGTGGTAACAACTTCTGATGGCGGTCGTATCATCTATGTTGTTGATGACCCATTAGATAACTTCACCCCAACTGAGCCAGGCGAATTCGGTGGTGTTGACCGTTATGACGTGATGTTAACCAACGGCTATGGTGGTAATAGTAATATTTACACCTTCTCGCTTGGTAAAGCGTTCGATAACGGTATCTCATTGAACACTTCATACACGCATCAAGACGTAAACGAAGCAGTTAATGGTGGTTCATCGCAAGCAGCGTCGAACTATCAATACGTAACCGCACTTGATCGTCAAAATCCGTTGCCTGCAACTGCTGGCTACGAAATTGAACATCGCTTCGTAATTACTGCGCAATACAGCACTGAGTTGTTTGCTGGTTACGAGTCGAAGTTTGCAATGTTCTTTGAGCGTGTATCAGGTCGTCCATTTAGCTACGTAATGAGCTCATTCCGCGACTCAGACCTTGGTGACCAATCAGCGTTTAACCGTTCAAGCCAATACTTAGCGTACATCCCAACGGGTCCAAACGATCCGAATGTTGTGTACGAAGGTGGCTTAACGTATGACGACTTAGCACAAATCATCGCTGATAAAGGCCTTGAGCAGTATGCTGGTGGTTATACGGGTCGTAACGAAGCACGTGGTCCATGGAACACCAACATCGACTTACGTTTCGAGCAAGAACTTCCAGGCTTCTGGGAAGGTCACAAAGGTGCCTTGTATCTTGACGTGAAAAACGTGGTTGCTCTATTCGATAAAGATTCAGCGCAACAACACGTGATTCCATTCGCAGATACGACCCAAGGTATTGTTGACTTCGGTGGCTTGACTGATGAAGGTCAGTACATCTACGCACCAGTGTTTGGCGGCTTAGATGACTATGCACCAACGCGCTATCGTGCAGAAGCTTCAACGTGGCAAGTAAAAGTAGGTGTTCGTTACAACTTCTAATTGTTAGAAGTTACTCGAAAACATCAAAGCCCTCGCATATGCGGGGGCTTTTTTTTATCATAGCCAATAACCTAACTAAAACTGAATCAAACTATGCACCACGAAGATTTTATGCGCCGCGCGCTAGAGCTTGCTCAAACCGCCGAGGAATATGGCGAAGTGCCCGTTGGCGCAGTGCTTGTGCTGAATAATGAAATTATCGGTGAAGGCTTTAATCAAGTCATCACCCTGAATGACCCGTCTGCGCACGCGGAAGCTCTGGCAATTAGAGCAGCGGGACAAGCATTAGGTAACTATCGACTCGTCGACACCACCTTGTACGTTACGCTAGAACCTTGTGCTATGTGTGCAGGTTTAATCACCCATGCGCGCATAAAGACGCTGGTTTATGGTGCAACAGATCCTCGCACCGGTGCAGCAGGTACTGCCATTGAAGTGCTAAATCATAGCTCTATGAATCATAAGGTGGAGATTATTGGCGGTGTTCTTGCGGAAGAGTGCGGCGACATTTTGCGAAACTTCTTCCGTAAACGGCGATAAACAGGCATAAAAAACCCGACGGAGATATCTGCGTCGGGTTTTTGTTTTAAACGTGCTGTTTCTATTTAACCAAGATAAACACGTGCGTTGCGGAACATGCGCATCCACGGGCTATCTTCGCCCCACTCATCTGGATGCCAGCTATTCGCCACAGTACGGAATACCCGCTCAGGGTGCGGCATCATAATAGATACGCGGCCATCCTGTGTGGTTAAGCCGGTGATACCTTCTGGCGAGCCATTCGGGTTCGCCGGGTAGGCACTCGCAACATCACCACGGTTGTTAATATACCGCATGGTCACCAGCCCTTCGTTATTCACGGTAGCAAGGTTACTGCCTTTAAACTCAGCGCGGCCTTCACCGTGTGATACCGCGATTGGCATGCGTGAACCGGCCATACCTTCAAAGAACAGTGAATTACTTTTCTGAACTTCAACCAAGCTAAAGCGCGCTTCAAAACGCTCAGAACGGTTCGTCACAAAGTGTGGCCATGCTTCTGCACCTGGAATCAGTTCTTTCAGGTTCGACAACATCTGGCAGCCGTTACACACGCCTAATGCAAAGGTTTTGTTGCGCTCAAAGAAAGCAGCGAACTCATCGCGTGCGCGGCTGTTGAACAGAATCGATTTTGCCCAACCTTCACCAGCGCCAAGTACGTCACCGTAAGAGAAACCGCCACAAGCGACCAAGCCATTAAATTTCTCAAGGCTAACGCGGCCACTTAAGATGTCACTCATGTGCACATCAATTGCGGCAAAGCCGGCGCGGTCAAACGCTGCTGCCATTTCAATGTGCGAGTTAACACCTTGCTCGCGCAAAACGGCAACTATAGGATCACGTCCTGTATTGATATATGGCGCAGCAACGTCTTCACTGACATCAAAGCTTAAGTCGGCAAATAGGCCTGGATCATTGAGGTTTTGTTTCGCCTCGAATTCTTCATCAGCGCACTCAGGGTTGTCGCGTAACCGCTGCATTTGGTGCGTAGTTTCTGCCCAAATCGCACGATAATGGCTGCGCAAATGCGAAAGTACTTCTTCGCCATTTCGGTTAAAGCGCACCACGTCTTCACGAACCGGACGCCCGATAACGTGTACGCAATCTTCCAACCCATGTTCGGCATAAACTGCCAGCACATCGTCCAATTGCTCAACGCTTACTTGCACCACAGCACCGAGTTCTTCGCTAAATAATGCGGCTAAGTCATCGTCTCCGAGTGTATCCAATGCAACTTCAACACCGCAGTGACCGGCAAAGGCCATTTCTGCTACTGCCGCAAATAGTCCGCCGTCAGAACGATCGTGATAAGCCATAAGTTTCTTATCATGAACTAATTGCTGGGTTGCATTGAAGAAGCCTTTCAAAACTTCAGCGTTATCAACATCAGGGGTCATATCGCCCAGTTGACGGTACACCTGTGCCAACGCCGACCCGCCCAGGCGGTTCTTCCCGCTGCCAAGGTCAATCAGCAACAGTTTGCTGTCACCCTTGTCCATACGTAGCTGTGGCGTTACCGTGCGGCGCACGTCGCGCACGCGGCCGAATGCGGTGATCACCAGGCTTAGCGGCGCAGTAACAGCTTTTTTGCCCTGCTCGTCTTGCCACTGGGTTTTCATCGACATTGAGTCTTTACCAACTGGAATAGTAATTCCAAGCGCTGGACATAGCTCTTCGCCAACGGCTTTTACTGCTTCGTATAAGCCGGCATCTTCACCTGGGTGACCCGCTGCGGCCATCCAGTTTGCAGATAATTTGACGTTTTTAAGGTCGCCAATATCAGCAGCTGCAATGTTAGTCAGTGACTCACCCACGGCCATCCGCGCGGATGCTGCGTAATTTAACAGCGCCAGTGGCGTGCGTTCACCCATGGCCATTGCTTCGCCAGCGTAGGTATCGTAGCTGGCTGCTGTCACGGCTACATCGGCTACTGGAATTTGCCACGGGCCGACCATTTGATCGCGCGCAACAAGACCTGTCACGGTGCGGTCACCAATGGTAATTAAGAATGTTTTCTCAGCAATTGCGGGCAGTCGTAATAAACGTTTTGCCGCTTCATTAATCTTAATGCCTTCGCGAGCAAGTGCTTCACCGCTGACTTGTTGTGACTTCACGTCACGATGCATTTTCGGCGGCTTGCCGAGTAGTACATTCAGCGGCAAATCAATCGGCTTGTTCTCAAAATGCGCATCGGTAAGGCTGAGGTGCTCAGCTTCGGTAGCTTCACCAATAACCGCAAATGGCGCACGTTCGCGCGCGCAGATGTCTTCAAATACGCTCATTCGCTCTGGCGCAATTGCCATCACATAACGTTCTTGCGACTCGTTACACCAAATTTCCAGCGGCGACATGGCTGGTTCGTCGTTGGGGATTTTCCGCAGGTCGAATTTACCACCGCGACCACCGTCGCTCACCAGCTCAGGCATTGCGTTCGATAAACCACCAGCGCCAACATCGTGAATAAATACTATCGGGTTTTTATCGCCCATCTGCCAGCAGCGGTCGATCACTTCCTGGCAACGACGTTCCATTTCTGGGTTGTCACGTTGTACCGATGCGAAATCAAGATCTTCAGTGGAGGTACCCGAAGTCATTGATGAGGCAGCACTGCCACCTAAACCAATGTTCATAGCTGGCCCGCCAAGCACAACCAACTTTGCACCGACCGGAATCTCGCCTTTTTCGACGTGCTGCTCACGAATATTACCCAGGCCACCAGCAATCATAATTGGCTTATGGTAACCGCGAATTTCTTCGCCATTGTGGCTGGTAACTTTTTCTTCATAGGTACGGAAGTAACCCGTTAATGCAGGGCGACCAAACTCATTATTAAATGCTGCGCCGCCTAATGGGCCTTCGAGCATAATATCGAGCGCAGTCACAATACGATCAGGCTTACCAAAGTCTTCTTCCCACGGCTGTTCAAAGCCCGGAATACGCAAGTTAGAAACGCTAAAACCAACCAAGCCGGCTTTTGGTTTAGAACCACGACCGGTGGCGCCTTCGTCACGAATTTCGCCACCTGAACCGGTCGCCGCACCAGGGTATGGTGAAATGGCTGTTGGGTGATTGTGCGTTTCTACCTTCATTAAAATGTGAATCGGCTCATGGAAATAGCTGTATTCGCCTGCAGCATTTGAACCGGTCGGGTACGGATAAAAACGACCCGCTTCTGAACCGACCATAACTGCGGCATTGTCTTTGTAAGCCGAAAGCACGTTGTCAGGAGTAATCTCGTACGTGTTTTTAATCATTTTGAACAACGATTTCAGTTGTTCCTTTCCGTCTATGGTCCAATCGGCATTGAAAATCTTATGGCGGCAATGCTCTGAGTTCGCTTGCGCAAACATATAGAGTTCAATGTCGTTCGGATTACGCTTTAATGCGCTGAAGTTTTCAAATAAGTAATCAATTTCATCGTCTGCTAATGCCAGCCCCATAACCACGTTGGCTTGTTGCAGCGCATCGCGGCCACCTTGCAATATATCGATACTTTGCAGCGGCGCTGGCTCAGCTTCGGTAAATAGCACCGCAGCTTCATCAAGGCTCTCGAGTACCATTTCTGTCATGCGGTCATGAACCAAAGCGGCGGCTTGTTGCAATTCCGCTGTGGTTAGGTCGCCAGAGAGGTAATAGGCTATGCCACGTTCAATTCGATGGATTTGGGTTAGGCCACAATTATGAGCGATGTCAGTAGCTTTAGACGACCATGGAGAGATTGTTCCTTGGCGAGGAACGACAACAAGCAACTGCCCTTCCGGAATATGAGAAGCCAGTGCAGGACCATAAGTGAGTAGCTTCGCTAATACCGCATTTGAGTCATCATCAAGCTTTTGCTCAACATCAACAAAATGCATGTACTCGGCGTATACTTCAGCGACAGGTAGACCGGCACTTTGCAAACGTTGCAATAACTTTTCAGTTCGAAAATCAGACAAAGCGGGGGCACCGCGTACTATTTCCACAGACATGTCTCCAAAAATTATGGGGAAATTATTCTTGTTTCTCAGTTAATCGAAACCATTTCTGCCGACGCTCGGTCTGCAAATGGCGTTGCTTTCGCAACCAAGCGCGGCGGCGCTCGGGTGATACTAATCGGCGGTTCTTATTGCGCATTATTTCACTCCATCACCACTTCCCTCAGGGATAGTGATTTCCATAGATTTAGCTGGAATGCGTCCGCGCTCGTCCAACCAAACCAACGTGTCGAAATAGCGACGTATGTTCCCTACGTATCGCACCGGTTCATCACCACGCGCAAACCCAAATCGGGTTTGTCGATAAAATTTCTTTTGACGTAATAAAGGTAGTCGTTTTCGCACATCTATCCAACGATCGGCGTCACCACCTTGTTGCTGGGTTAGAATACGTGCGTCTTCTAAATGCCCGTAGCCAATATTGTAAGCAGCTAAGGCAAACCAAATTCGATCAGGCTCAGGTATTCTGGCTGGAATTCGTTCCAACATGCGTTCAAAGTAACGCGCCCCGCCTTCAATGCTTTGTTCGGGATTCAATCGGCTGGTAACCCCCATTGCTTTTGCGGTGGGCAGGGTTAACATCATCATACCGCGCACACCGGTTGGCGATAACGCGCGCGGATTCCAGAGACTTTCTTGATAGCTTATTGCAGCTAATAAGCGCCAATCGAGTGCGCCAGCATATTTTTCGAACGAATCACGGTATTTCGGCAACACGGTTTGTACTGCATTGATAAATAAACTGGTATCAACGTAGTTAAAACTCGATACATGGCCATAATGCTGATCAAGCAACTGGGACAGTTGCCCTGAATGGCGCAAATTACCAAAGAAGTCGATCACTTCAGAATACAAAGAAGAATCGACTTGTTGGTTCACCAGCCAAGCAATGTCGACGTTATCACGCACGGTGAACGCAACACTTAAATCGGGGTAATAGCGCCGTTGAATGTCGAGCGTGTTGCTATCGGCGATGGTGTAGGCAATATCACCTTCAACAACCTGACGTAACAGCTCACTGGCATCGTGGTCGTCCGTTGTACGCCACTGTAAGTCTGGGTAGTCCGGGGCGACGCTTTCCAACCAGTCCTGATGGCTGGAACCTTCCACCACCACCAGTTCGGCATCCAGTTCTTCTAAACTGCGAGGCCGGTTGCGCGAACCTTGACGAAATACAATGCGCTGGGCCACTTCCATGTAGGGCGGGCCAAAACGAAATCGTTCGGCGCGTTTAGCCGTTCGGTCAAGTCCGGCAGCCAATAAATCAACCTCACCTGAGTCGAGCAGGTTCAGTAAATTTTTGACGTTGTAGCGCGACACCATTTCGAGTTCAACGCCTAACTCGTCGGCAAAGTTCTGGGCCAGTATAAATTCAATACCGGCCTGCCCTTCGGCGTCGAGATAATAGCTGGTTGGCCCCAGCAGGGTACCAACGCGCAGCACCCCACGTGCTTTTATAGCGTCGAGCTGGCTGGGCTGTGGCTCAGGTGCACACCCAAGCAACAACCCGACAAGCAATAAGCTAGCCAGCCAACGAAGCACGCGCTATTCCCACTCTATCGTTGCAGGTGGTTTACCGGATATATCGTAAACCACGCGCGAAATACCATCGATTTCATTAATGATGCGGTTCGACACTTTTTCGAGTAACTCATAAGGTAAATGAGCCCAACGCGCGGTCATGAAATCTATGGTTTCTACTGCACGTAACGCGATAACCCAATCGTATTTACGGGCATCACCCATTACACCAACCGAACGAACCGGTAGGAACACCGCGAACGCCTGATTCACATCGTGGTAAATGCCAGCATTACGCAGTTCAGTGATGAAGATATGATCGGCGCGGCGCAGCAGGTCGCAATATTCTTTCTTAACTTCGGCCAGCACCCGAACACCTAAGCCTGGGCCAGGGAACGGATGGCGATATAGCATTTCGTACGGTAGACCAAGTTCTAAGCCAATTTTGCGTACTTCGTCTTTAAACAGTTCGCGCAACGGCTCAACCAGCTTAAGTTTCATGTCTGCTGGCAGGCCACCAACATTGTGGTGCGACTTAATCACATGTGCTTTGCCAGTTTTAGACCCGGCAGATTCAATTACATCCGGATAAATGGTGCCTTGGGCTAAAAATGAAACATCTTTAATGCGGCTTGCTTGTTCGTCAAAGATATCAATAAATACGCCGCCGATAATCTTACGTTTTGCTTCTGGGTCCTGCTCGCCAGCAAGCGCATCAAGAAAACGATCCTCGGCATCAACGTGTACTATGTTTAATCCGTAATGGTCACCAAACATTTCCATTACTTGCTCAGCTTCTTGCCAACGCAACAAGCCATTGTCGACAAATACGCACGTTAGCTGATCACCAATTGCGCGATGCAATAACATTGCGGTTACTGAGCTATCAACGCCGCCGGATAAACCAAGCACGACCTTTTCGCTGCCAACTTGTTCGCGAATTCGCGCCACTGCATCATCAATAATGTGTGCGGGTGTCCAATTGCGTTCGCATTCACATATTTCAACCACGAAGTGCTCAAGCATACGCATGCCTTGACGGGTATGCGTTACTTCTGGGTGGAACTGCACGCCATAAAAATCACGCTTATCATCAGCCATTGCTGCAATTGGGCAGGTTGGCGTTTGTGCAACAATGTCAAAACCTTCAGGTGCTTCAATGACTTTATCGCCATGGCTCATCCAAACGTCAAGTTGCGGATTGCCGTTTTCGTGCACGCTGTCTTCAATGTGGTGGAACAACGGGCATGGCGCAGTGCGCTCAACCTGTGCATAACCAAACTCACGCTCTAGCGAACCTTGAACTTTACCGCCAAGTTGCGCGGCCATGGTTTGCATGCCGTAACAAATACCAAATACTGGTACGCCCGCCTCAAATACATACTGCGGTGCGCGCGGTGAATTTTCCGCGGTAACAGATTCCGGACCGCCCGACAAAATAATGCCATTTGGGTTGAAGTTTTTGATGTCTTCGTCACTAACATCCCACGCCCACAATTCACAATAAACGCCCAATTCGCGAACGCGGCGTGCTATCAGCTGAGTGTATTGCGAACCGAAGTCTAAAATTAAAATTCGATGTGCATGAATATCTTGCATGATTACTTAACCCATCCGGTAGTTTGGTGCTTCTTTGGTAATTTGCACATCGTGAACGTGTGATTCACCCATGCCCGCTGCAGTAACTTTCACAAACTGTGGCTTGGTGCGCATTTCTTTCATATTCGCAGAACCTGTTAAGCCCATTGCCGAACGCAAACCACCCATCTGCTGGTGAATAATGGTGGCAATTGGCCCTTTGTAGGCAACGCGACCTTCAATGCCTTCAGGCACTAGTTTTTCAGCTTCGTTGCTGGCTTGGAAATAACGGTCTGATGAGCCATGGCGTTGATTCATTGCGCCAATGCTGCCCATACCGCGATACGATTTGTAGTAGCGGCCTTGGTAGAGTTCTACTTCGCCTGGTGATTCTTCGGTACCAGCAAGCATGCTGCCAACCATTACGCAGTCAGCGCCAGCGGCTATCGCCTTGGCGATGTCGCCTGAAAAACGAATACCGCCGTCAGCGATTACCGGAATATTGGTGCCCTTCAATGCGTCAACCGCATCACTAATCGCTGTGATTTGTGGCACGCCACAACCGGTAACAATACGCGTGGTACAAATTGAACCTGGGCCAATACCAACTTTAACGGCATCAACACCGGCATCGGCCAGTGCTTTTGCGCCAGCGCCTGTCGCAACGTTGCCGGCAATAATCTGTAAATCAGGGTAGGTTTTACGCGCCCACACAACACGGTCAATAACGCCTTGTGAATGACCATGCGAGGTATCAATTAACAACACATCAACGCCAGCTTCAACTAGCGCTTCAATACGCTCGTCAGTGCCTGGGCCTACACCTACAGCGGCGCCCACGCGCAAGCGACCTAGCTCGTCTTTACAGGCGTTGGGTTTATTTTCTGCTTTAGTGAAGTCTTTTAGGGTGATCATGCCGCGCAAGTGGAACGCTTCATCGACAACGAGAATTTTTTCAATGCGATGTTGATGCATCAGATTCAGAATTTCTTCGCTATCGGCATTTTCTTTTACCGTGATGAGCTTATCTTTTTGCGTCATGATTGAGCTTACCAGACGATTATCGTCACGCTCTGCACGGGTATCGCGACCGGTAATAATGCCAACCAGTTCGCCTGACTTTTCAACCACTGGGAAACCGTGGAAACCATGCTCAACCGCTAGCGCGCGAATTTCTCCAAGCGATGTATCTGGGCTAACTGTGATAGGATCAGAAACCACGCCGCTTTCGTACTTCTTCACTTTGCGTACGTGCGCAGCTTGCTCTGCAATTGTCATATTCTTATGCACGAAGCCTAAGCCGCCTTCTTGCGCTAAAGCGATAGCAAGCGCTGCCTCGGTAACGGTGTCCATTGCGGCGGAAACCATCGGAATATTGAGTTCAATTGAGCGCGTTAACCGCGTGCGTAGGTCGGCTGTATGGGGTAATACAGTTGAATGTCCAGGGACGAGCAAAACGTCGTCAAAGGTAAGGGCTTCTTGAGCAATTCGTAGCATGGCAACATCTCACTGGCTGACTTAATGTTGCGAGCAGATTTTACTCGCAAACCGCTTTTCAGTAAACTGATTTTTTCAATTCTTACCGAGGTTTTCACATGCAGCAACCGCACATATTTACTGTTCATAGCTTAAATACCGAGGTGCGGCAGGTGCTTGAGCAAGGCTTCGGTTCAATTTGGCTGGTTGGCGAAATCTCAAACTTCGCCGCACCAGGCTCCGGTCATTGGTATTTTACCCTAAAAGACGAGCGCGCGCAGATTCGTGCAGCGATGTTCAGAAATACTAATCAACGCGTCAAATTTCGCCCGCAACATGGCATGCAGGTACTGGTTCGCGCCAAATTAACGGTGTATGAGCCGCGGGGCGATTACCAACTTATCATTGAGCATATGGAAGATGCCGGTGCTGGCTTGTTGCAGCAAAAGTACGAACAACTTAAAGCGAAACTGCAGGCCGAAGGTTTGTTCGATGCCGAGCAAAAACAAGCGCTGCCCGAATCAATCAAGAAAGTTGGCGTCATTACGTCGCCTACGGGTGCGGCGGTGCGCGATATTTTAGCGGTGTTGAATCGCCGTGACCCAAGTATTGAGGTCATTATTTACCCGAGCTCAGTGCAAGGCCAAGCGGCCACTGGTGAACTATTAAATATGCTGCAGCGTGCGATATCGCGTAATGAAGTTGATGTATTGATTATGGCGCGCGGTGGCGGCTCACTGGAAGATCTCTGGTGTTTTAACGACGAGCAGTTGGCGTATGCACTGCACAGCTGCCCTATTCCAACCATTTCTGCGGTGGGTCATGAAGTTGATTTTACCATTTGTGACTTCGTTGCTGATGTGCGCGCCCCAACCCCGTCAGCCGCTGCAGAGTTAGTCAGCCGTGATCAGCGCGAAAACTTGCAACGGGTAACTCACTTAAGCCACCGTATTGAGCAGGCGTGGCAGCGCCAACTCCGGCAATGGCAGCAACAAGCAAATTACTTGGTGCAGCGCCTGCAACAACGCGATCCGCAGCGACAACTGCAGCAAAACAATCAACGCCTTGATGAGTTGTCTTTGCGTGCGGGCAGCGCAGTACAACGTCTCGTGTCACAGCAACAACGTAATCAACTGCAGATTCAGAACCGCCTGCAAACCGTGCATCCAGAGCGACGCATTGCCCCATTGAAACAACAGCAACAGCAACTTCAGCAGAGATTACAGTTGGCGATGCAGCAACTTGTTAAACAACAGCGCCAGCACTATCAAGGGATTACCCAAGCATTGCATATGGTTAGCCCCTTGCAAACCATTGATCGTGGTTACGCCGTGGTGCGAAAAGCGGATGGCAGCGTGGTGCGTAGCCCAGAACAGTTAGCAGCAGGTGAAGCCTTTCAGGTGAAAGTTGCGCAGGGTGATTTTACCGCCACGAAAACTGGCAACGAAAGCACTTAAATAGTTACTAGAAACTGAATTAGCGCATACCAAAGTGGCAAGGTGACAAAACATAAAATTACGCCGTAACCCACAATAGCGGCGGATAATGTCGGCGCCAGCCCCGCCATAATTGCTAACGCGCCAGCCGAAATCATGGCTGGCATTGCTGCTTCCATAATTGTCACCTGCACGGCCAGCTGTTCCAACCCAAAACCGTAGAGCACAGCCAATGCAACCAATGGCGTGGCAACTAACTTTAGCCCTAGAGCCCAATATAGCGGTGCACGATCTTCTTGCGGCAGACGGAATTTCAGCTGAAAGCCCACCGCGACCATGATGACGGGTACCAACGTGATTGCCAGCGAATCAATAAACTGACTTAAAACTTCAGGGTAATTAAAGCCACGCGCCGCAAAAGCGATAACCAATGCCACAAAAGGCGGGAACTTGGCTATGCGCCAGGCAATAGCACCGGCACTTGGGCGTTGTGCACTGGTGCCCGGTTCATGGCTGTAAATAGCGGCAACGATGGTTGCGTAAATCGATAAGATGAAGAACGAGCCCAGTTGGTCGTAAAGCAACGCATAAGGGATGCCTTCAGTACCGAAAAAGGCCTCAATCATCGGGAAACCGACAAACGATGTGTTGCCAAGCGGCACCACAATCAACATTGCACCGGTGGTTAAGCGTGACCAATTCAGCCACTTTGCCAGAGCCAGTATGACCGGAACCGTCAATAACAGCAGCAACCAAGGCATTAACGCCGGATACAACAGCTCTTTGCCAAATGTCAGGCTGGGTATTTTTTGCAGCACCACGGCCGGCAGTGCAACGTAGATCACGTAGGCATTAAGAATTTGCCCCGTGTTTTGTGGAAATTGCCGACTACGTTGCAGCAATAAGCCGATAACAACGTAGCCAGCAATAAAGATGAAGTTTGCCATCAATCGCGTTCGTTAAGAAAGATGGCAATAGTGTACCTTGCTTAAAACTTATGTTCGATACCAATCGCAAGATAACTCTGATTCACGTCGATGCTTTCTAGATCACGACCCGTATACCAGCTATAAACTTTGGTGTTTTTACCCAGTTTATAGTCGACGCCTGCAGCCAATGATGTTTGTTCGCCATCAACACTGAAATCCATCATTTGATACTGCGCTTTGAAGGTAAAGTTTTGATACGGATATTTAATACTCGCAACATAACCATCGGCTTCAGCAGTACCGTCTACTTGTTCCTGTTGTTGCCACATTAAGCCGACAACTGCTTCAGAAACCTTGGTGTAACCGACTAAACGCTCAATATCGTAACCGTCAACTTCACGGTCAATAGCGGCACCAACGTAAAAGCGTGTGTCGTCAAGACCTTCATCGCCGTAACTCACGCCAGTAGAGATGCCATCATCAACCAATGGATCATCGCTAGCAATATAGCTTACTGCGAAACGCACATGGTTAAACGCTGGTGAATAGTAGCTTACGCTGCTGCTTAAGCGGTTTTCACCTTCAAAAATGGCTTTAATGTCGCCTTCATAGTCGCTGAATAAGTCAATATCGCCTTGAATTGTTTTCAACACGGTATCGCGGCGGCCAATGGTGACTTCACCAAAATTGCCCTTCAAACCTATATATTGATTGCGCGATTTTAAATTGTCTGACCCGCCCAAATCGGCTACATCCACTTGCCATTCAAGCTTATAAATAACTTCAAGATCATCATTTAACTGCGTGCCACCTTGAATTCCGAAACGTGAAGCGTTCGATACCATATCGGTTTGCGAACCGTTTCCGTCATCAAGATCGTTACTTTGCAAAGAAACATTTATTTTACCGTAAATGTCCCAAGCTAATGGCTTCTCTTCGGCGAACGCAGGTTGAGTAAGTACTGCTACTGCCGCCGCAACTGCTGAGGTAAGGAATAATTTGTTTTTCATAACATAGCAGCCCAATTTTCGGAGAACACAAGTGGATATATACCACACCCTCGTAATATTGGCGGTATGTTATGTCAGAAATATTACAGTTTCATGACTATGTGTCAGTTTTTTGGCATTTATATGTCGTTTACATGTCGTTTACATTTCACTTCTATGATTTTTTTATGTCAGCCTTCAGCTCATTTAAGCTATCTTGTTGTTTCTGCTCGGCTTGCGCGTAACGTTCCCATTGCGCTGCAGATTGGCGCGAATCATCAAATTTTTTCGCTTCTGCAAAGGCTTTCAGAGCCGCATTGAAATTTTCCAAATTCAGTTCAGCCATACCTATGACTAAATGCATTGAACCCGGTTGCTCCAAGTTACCTTTACGCAGAGCTTGTTCAGCTGCAGCAATTGCTTCTTGGTTGCGCTCAGCATTGAGCATCAATGTTGCACGCTGCGCATCGAGCTGACCGTTGTCACTCAACTCGGCCGCCGCTTGCAATGCTGCGTTCGCTTTGTCGGTTTCACGCGCAGCAACCCACGCCTGAGCAAGTAACTTTAAGTTGCGCAAGCTGCGTTCAATTGCACCTGTTTCTAAACCTTGTTCAAGAACTTGCCCTGCTTTAAAAGGCACATCACTAAAAAAGTAGGTTTGGGCTAAGTTCAGCAGGTCTTGCCCTTTGGTTAAAAAGCCCTGTTGAAATGCAGTTTCTAACATCGCTAACTGTTTTTCTTCCTGACCTAACTGACCATACACACCCGCTAACTGCACCCAGTATTCAGGCTTATTGTAATACCGCACCATTTTTTCGAGCACTTTGGCGACATTGTCAGTTTGTTCCAGTTCAAAAAATACAGCGCGTTGCAGCACCAACCAGTTTTCTTCTGGCACTTGCTGTTTCGCTTCAACAGCATTAATTGCAGTTGAGATTGGTTTCAAGGCTTGCTGATAATCGCCTTTCTGATACAAGGCTTGCGCCTTCAGCACATAAGCTTTTTGCTTTTGATCTGCACCAACCAACTGTTCCCATTGGTCTAAATACGCCAACGTTTTGGCATAATCGCCTTGGCCCAAAGCAAGTTGCGCAAGGCTAAATAAGGTGTTTTGTTCCAGCGATTCAGGAATCGCTTCTTCTTTGGTCACTTTATCGAAGTAGCTAATTGCTTTGGCGATGTCATCCTGACCGTAATACATGTAACCGTAGAAATTCCAGAGCATGGCGCGTTCGTAGCTGTTCATGCTACTGAGCTTACTTTCAACATTGTTTAACGCCTGCAAGCCGGCTTGCACATCGCCTTCATCAGCTAACTGCTGCGCGCGGGCTAGCTGGCTATACACTTGCTCGCGTAAGGCCGGTGTTTTTTTGCGTTCTTGCGCAATGGCACTGGCGTTAGCAAGCACCGACAATATAACGATAACCCATAGTAAATAACGCATGACCTATCTCCTCTAACCATCTATCGCGAATGTGAGGCGATTCTGAACACCCTGCACTTCAACAGGTTCGCCGTTAACCACGCGGGGTTTATATTTAAATTTCAAAACCGCATCCATCGCTGCCTGATCAAAAATGCTTTCAGGTTGCGCCTCAACCACATAAGGGTCGCGCACCGTGCCTTGCTTGGTCACTGTAAATTCCACCACCACATACCCTTCAATGCCGCGCTGAAGTGCGCGCCGCGGGTACACGGCCTGAACTTTTACAATCGGCAGATACTCGCCATCACTGGTATCGAGCCCAACACCGCCTGACAAGCTTGTATCCGCTTGAACATCGGTGGAGAAATCTAAGCCAGCGCCATCACTTTCCGCCACATCATTTTGCATTTGCGGTTGCGGCATATCCGGTGGCGGTTGCTCCGGCTCAGGCGGGCGCTGCGGCTTGCGTTCTTTTTCCTGTACCACTTCTTCAGGCTTCACACGGACAAAGTCCAGCACACTGCCTTTGGGTGGTTCCGACATTGCACCTTCGCCACCGGCTATTAATGACTGCATTAAATAAAACAGCCCGGCGGTAACAGCGAAAGCAACAACTAAAGCAGCTAAAAAACGTTTCATAACTAGTCTTCTTGGGTTGCAATCGAGACATCAAATACACCCGCAGCACGGGCAGCGTCCATCACCTTGATCAGGGTTTCAGTGGTGGCTTTTTTATCAGCCTGAATAACCACTGAACCTTGCGGATTTTCCGCGTACAGGCGCTCAATGTTGGCTTGCACGGCGCGTGCATCCACTTGACGTTTGTTAATCCAAATTTCACCACTGTCGCTAATCGCAACAAGAATATTGGCGCGATCCTTTTGCACCGCAGTAGCAGCTTCTGGACGGTTCACGTCAATGCCTGACTCTTTGACAAAAGACGCGGTAACAATAAAGAAGATCAACATGATGAACACCACATCGAGCATCGGCGTCATATCAATTTGCGCTTCTTCTTCATCAATCAAATTTGCAAAATGCTGTTTCATTGCGCGCTACCTCTATGAGTGTTCAGTCGTCTGTTGATTTGAATGGTCTAGCAGCAAGCGGTCTTCAAGTTTGAGCCGCTCGCGCTTTGCCGTACGTTGTAGCCAAGTGGTGGCAAATACGCCTGACAGCGCACCAACCATTCCTGCCATGGTTGGAATGGTGGCTTTGGAAACGCCGGCTGCCATCGAACGTGCATTGCCCGTTCCAGCCACGGCCATGACATCAAAAACTTCAATCATGCCGGTTACGGTGCCCATTAAGCCGAGCAATGGGCACAATGCGACCATTGCCTGCAAAATAGGTAAGTTGCCACCTAAAGCTAACGAGACCCGTGAAATCATGGCCTCGCGAATTTGTTCAGCCTGCCACGATGACTTATCCGCACGGTTTTTCCATGACTGCATCGCTGCTTTTGTGGTTTCTCTATGGCCACGTAAGTAATAGAAAATACGCTCGAGAATCATTAACCACATGACAAAAATGAGTACACCGATAACCAGCAGCACGTTGCCGCCGGTTTCGATGAAGTCTTGAATTGCGTTGGTGAACTCAAGCAGAAACATGATTAATGACTCCGCTCAGAGCGCTCCGCAATAATGCCAGACGCTTGTTCTTGCAGTATGTGCACGATGTTACGGCTGCGCGTGTTCAAGGTGGCGAATAACAACGTCATTGGAATGGCAACGACCAGACCCAATACGGTTGTTACGAGCGCTTGTGAAATACCACCAGCCATCAATTTCGGGTCGCCGGTGCCAAACAAGGTAATTGCTTGGAAGGTATTAATCATACCGGTTACGGTACCGAGTAAGCCCATTAGCGGCGCGACCACTGAAATAATCTTAATAAAGGTTAAGTTGCGCGTAATTTTCGGAATTTCACGCAAAATCGCCTCGCTGAGTTTCAACTCCAGCGTTTCCGTATCAACATCAGGGTATTTACTTTGTACCGCCATAACACGACCGAGCGGGTTATCATTGGCTGGCTCTACTTTCTTCATCTGGCGTTTCACTTTGCCGCCCATCAGAATCAGGGTGACAAAACGCTCTAATGCAATCAGTAAGCCGATAGCGCCCAAGGCCAGAATGATGTAACCAACCGTGCCACCTTGGTCGATGCGTTCGCCAAGATCTGGTGCTTGCACCAAAAGGCCAAGAATTGAGCCGCCCGTTGGGTCCATCGCAAACTTAACCGGATTGTTGTCTGCCGACTCAAGGGCACCAATGGTGTCAAGGTAGCGGCCCGATGGCTGACGAATTAACTCCGCCACGGTATCGGTGCCTGGTACAAGCTCTAAATAACGGCCATCCGCGACCATATTAAAGGTGCCCACACGGGTTACCGGTTTCTGCACCTTTTCACCGTTAGCAAGTGTCACTTGCGTGTCGAACTGGCTGACTTTGCCAGACTCGGTCATTTCTTGCAGAAGTGCTAACCACACTGATTCAATTTCTTCTATCGATGCTAACTTCGAGCTGCTGCCCATTTTCTGGGCCAAATCGCTCAACTGCTCACTGCGACCAGGAAATTCAACTGACACAAACGAAGATTGCAGCTTACTGCTGGTGTCGCCCGCAACTTGTTGCAATACACCGAATAGCTCACGTAGTGAACCCATGCGTTGGGTTAATGTGTCGGTAAGCCCGGCAAGTTCGATCTCGTTCTTTTCAAAATTGGTTTCTAGCGTTTCGCTGAGTTGTTCCAAACGATCACGTTCAGCAATGGCTTCACGCAAGATGCGCGCCTGCTCATTGGCTTCTGCGCGAAAGCGTGCTTCACGCTGTTGGTTCTCTTCAGACTGTGCAAACTGACCTTGTTGCAACTGTTGTAACAACTGGTCCAAATTTATTGGGTCTTGCGGCGCGGCAGCGGTGCTTGCTGAAAGTACCATTGCGGCTGCTGCTAAAGTGGTGGTGAACAATTGTTTTAGCATGGTTATTCTCCAGCGCCGGTGGTGTTAGTAAAAACGGGAAGCATCAGAAGGTCAGGTGCAAGCTGTTTACGCGCAACGCGCAGTGCTTCTTGCACATTGCTGGCATAGCTGGAATCTAAAGGCTGCCAATCGCCTTGTTGTTGATTCCAAACACCCATTTGATTGCCGTCGCGGGTTTTATAAACAAGTACCGTGCGGCCCATGCGCAAGAACTCGACATCTTGTTGCTGACCGTCAACAGTCATTTCACCGTTATAGGCTTCGATATTACGGCCGTAATCAGCTTCAATTTGAAAGGCTTCCATAACGCGGCGAAATTTCTCTGAAACATCAACATCGGCGCGGTCCATCAAGTCACGTAGGCCAGCGACGCGCTCAGCGCGTTCTTCTGGCAAGAATGGCACGTCAAGCTCAACAAACTTCGCCAGACTATCAATCATGCGCAACATTAATGGGGTAATTTGACGCTCAACCACGCTCACTTCATCAATCGATGTATTGAGTTCGTTTTTTTCGGTGGCTTGGGCGTTAAGTTGTTTTTGCAGTTGCTGGGTATAAACTTCCAGCCCCTGAATTTGACGTGTTATTTGCTTATATTGCTGGATTCTCTCTTGGGTAGAGTCTGCAATTTTTTCAACAGTAAGTTGTGACGATTTCGCCGCTGCATTAATTTTGTTGGCCGCATCAACAACCGGCTCAAGCGAATGTTCTTGAGCGGCAAGCGGTGCGCTTAGCAACGCCAGTGCCGCGACCGAGGAAATAAAGGAATGCTTCATAACAATACCCTGCGCATCTAATGAGTGATGATGCGCACGATACTGCAGTTATGTGACAGCTTGGTGACTCTATTGTGTCAGTTATGTGTCAATATGACGGTTTTGTTTGATTTGTGTGACCATCTCGCGCATATCCACCCCGCTAGGGTGCTGGAACACACGCAAGCCAAACTCGGGCAGGATTGAAATCAAGTGATCGAAAATATCCGACTGGATGCCCTCGTACGCCACCCATTCAGTGGTGGCGGTAAAACAATATATCTCAAGTGGCAAACCATCGGCGGTTGGATTCAAATGACGCACCATTAAGGTCATTTTCTGATGCACCCGTGGATGATTTTTTAGGTACTGCAGCACATACGCGCGGAAGGTTCCCAAATTGCTTATACGACGCGTATTAACCGGCTCTTTGCCTTCATCTTTCAGCTGTTGGTTCCAGTCATCAATTTCTTGTTGCTTGGTACTCAAATAATCTCTCAACAAACGAAAACGGTGCAGCTTGTCGCGCTCATCTTCTGACAAAAAATGTACGCTGTTTTGATCAAGCATCAAGTTGCGCTTAATGCGCCGACCGCCCGACTCTTGCATGCCCCGCCAGTTTTTAAACGGGTCAGAGATAAAACGCTTGGTTGGTATGGTTGATATGGTTTTGTCCCAGTTCTGCACTTTTACGGTATGCAGTGCAATATCAATCACATCACCATCAACACTTAAATTAGGCATTTCTACCCAGTCGCCCACACGAATAATGTCATTCGAGGTAATTTGAACACTGGCAACCAATGATAATAGCGTATCTTGAAACACCAACATCAGTACCGCGGCCATCGCACCGAGGCCAGATAAAAGTATGATGGGTGAGCGGTCAATCAATGCTGCAACAATAAGGATGGTGACAACGGCGTAGATACCAATTTTGACCACCTGAATATACCCTTTGATGGGTTTTTCATGTGCGTCGGGCTGCCGTTCATAAACTGTATTCACCACGGTAAGTATGCCGCTAAGCGCGCGCCCTATGGTGAGCACCACAAAGGCATTGCACACATTGGTGACAACTATCGCAACTTCCTCTTGCAACCCCGGTACCGCGCTAATCCCGTAGGAAATAACCAGAGCAGGAACGACATTGGCCAATCGCGCAATGATATTGCGCTCAAATAACTGACGATCTTTTCCGGCTGGCGTGTACGAAAGTGCGGTCATGGCACCGCGCATCAGCACTTTTTTGACAATGAAATTTGCGAGCCAGGCACCAGCCAGTAACAGGACGAGTTTGACGATAGTGTCCGTATCAGGGTGCTCTGAAAGCCATTGTTGCCACTGCTGAAATTGCTCTTGCATGCGGTTTTATCTCTGTGCGACACCGTATTGGCGAAGGGTTTTAAACTTCCCCTAACATAGCTGAAGCGGGTCGTTTTCGCAATGCTTGATATATTGCGAATCTAGCTAAATTCCAGTACCTTGTGTGAAAGTTTTATAGGACCTCACATGGCAACGTCGAGTATTTCAAAATCCCTTTTGACGAATGTACTCTCAGTGTACTTTGTACTGACACTGATCGTTACGTCCGTGCAGGTTGTGGGTGAATACTACGACACCAAAAACATGTTGGTGCAGGAATTAAACAACCAACAAAGCACGTTCAGCCACTCGCTTGCCCGCTCGTTGTGGGAATATAACACGCCGCAAATTGATGCAATCGCCGACGGGCTTATCAATATTCCCGCCATTGCTGGCTTGGTTATTCGCGATGATACCGGTCGGATTGTTAGTCAACTTGGCCGCACCCCGCCGCTTCGCGCATTCCCAATTATCTCGGCTGACAGTTATGAATTGCCGGAACGCGAGGGTGTGTTCGGTTACTACGCAAAGTTAGTTTTTGAGTTCTCAGGCGACTCCACCCAAGTTGGCGATGTAACGCTCTACACCACCCGAGACATTGCCATTGAGCGGATTAAAGTAAGCTTATACTTCATCATTGGCTCCGCCATTATCAAAAGTACATTTCTCATCATGCTCTTTAGTTTTGCCTTTCATCGCATGCTGAACCGCCCGATGCGCGACATGATTGGGCAGATTAAAAACTTCCGTCTCGATGACCTTGACCACTCTAAGTTGCATTTACGCAACTTACGCAACACTGAATTCTTGCTGCTTGAACAAGCTTATAACCAGCTGGTCGATAGCCTGAAAGATTACCAAGACGACCTTGACCGCACGCAAAAACAACTGCTGCATGCCAATCGCAAACTGGATGAACAAAACGGCATTCTGGAGCAAGAAGTTGCCCGTAAAACCAGTAACTTGAGTCGGGTTCTGGTTGATCTTGAGCGCCAGAAGAACGACCTTGAATTGCGTCAGGAATCATTGGAAAACGAAATTCGCCAACGCCGCGTTATTGAAACCGATTTGCGTGAAATTAATAGTCGTTTGCAAGAATCATTAAGTGCGCTTGAACGCGCCCAAGATCAATTGATTGAATCTGAGAAAATGGCTTCGCTGGGCGGTCTTGTGGCGGGTATTACGCACGATGTAAATACACCGATAGGCATTTCAGTAACAGCCGCAACCTACATTCGCGATCAGCTCGCCGAGGCAGAGCGCGCGCTTGGTAATAAAGAGCTGACCCAGGCCCAGCTGAAAAAAGTGTTTGCCCTGAGTAAAGAGTCGCTCGACTTGCTTGAAAGTAATTTAGCACGCGCATCCGATTTAATTAGTAGCTTCAAGCAAGTCGCTGTTGATCAGACCTCGGAAGCCATACGCGACATTAATATGAAGCAATATGTGCAAGGCGTTATCCAAACCCTTAACCCACGCTTTAAGCCGTTTAAGCCAAATATTCACGTTGACTGTGCCGATGACATTAACGTGCGTTGCCCAGCTGGGGCATTTGCCCAGATTTTCACAAATTTAATCATAAACTCATTGATTCATGGCTTCGAAAATAAGCAAGATGGCGAAATAGATATCGCCATTAAGCGAATCGATGACAAGCTTGAAATTACGTATAACGACAACGGAAAGGGTCTAGAGCAGCAGCAGCTTGATCAGCTGTTTGACCCTTTCTTCACCACCAAAGTGCAACAAGGTGGCAGTGGCTTGGGTACGCATATTATTCGCAACCTAGTTACCCAAACACTAAATGGCACGATTGAAGCACAGAGCAAGCCCGGACACGGCTTAACCTATCGAATGACACTGTCAGTTACGTTTATCTAATTTTAAACAAGGTAATGAACGTAACGGATACATGTCGCATTGATTGATTCAAGGAACAAACATGTGGTTTAAGAACTTGCGTATTTACACGCTCGCAGAAGACTTTGCATTACCAGAAAATATTGAACAGCGCCTCGAAGAGCATGCATTTCGTCCGTGCGGACGCCAAGAACTCGCAACTTTCGGCTGGAGCTCACCTTTTGGTCAAAATAGCGAGGTGCTTTCACACCAGCTTGGCAGCAGTTATTTATTTTGCGCCCGCAAAGAAGAAAAAGTATTGCCTGCTGCGGTGGTGACTGCAGAACTTGATGAGGCCGTTGCTCAAATCGAAAGTGAGCAAGGTCGTAAAGTACCGAGCAAAGAAAAGCAAAACATGAAAGAAGACATTATTCATCGTTTGCTGCCACAAGCCTTTACGCGCTTTCGTTTAACCTGGGGCATGCTTGACACTGAGTTAGGTATTGTTGTGGTTGATGCGTCAGCAGCTAACCGCGCTGAAGATTTTCTGGGCTTATTACGCGGCAGCTTCGGCTCGTTACCGGTGAAACCCCTGTTTAGCGAAAACCCAAGTGAGCTTTACTTCACTCAGTGGCTGAAAGACGGCAAAGCACCAGGTTCATTTGATTTTGGTGACGAAGTTGAATTGCATGACGCTGCCGATGAAGGCGGCATTGTTCGTGTGCGTAAACATGCATTGACAGGTACCGAGATAGATACCCACCTTGAACATGGTAAACAAGCTATAAAAATAGGACTAAACTGGAACGATCGAATGACGTTTGTGCTTGAACATGATCTTGCAATAAAACGCTTCAAGCCAACCGACATGCTCATCGACGAGCAGGACAAGCTCGTTGATGCGACACCGGAACAAAAAATTGATGCTGACTTTGCGCTCTTGGCCGGAGAAATTCGCGCGTTGTATCCAGACTTAGTTAGCTTATTTAAGGAATAACAATGAACAACACATTACGCATCACCATGACAGCACTGGCCATCAGCTTCGCTTTGGTCGGTTGCAGCAAAGAACCAGCGCCGGTCGAACCGGCTAACACAGAGGTTGCCGAAACAACGTTAGTTGCCGGTGCTGAGTCGCGCTTAGGCATTTACTATCCCGTTGATTTAAAAGCTGACTTAAGTCACTTGTCTGATCGCCAACGGCATGTTGTGGAGCTACTCATTGAAGCTTCCGAAATCATGGATAACTTATTTTGGCATCAGGCCTACGGCGCAAGTAAAGATAGCTTGTTGAGCCGCATCAATGATGAGCAAGTGCGCCGATTTGCAGATATAAACTACGGCCCTTGGGACCGCTTAGATAACAATAAACCGTTTTTAACGGGGTTTGGTGATAAGCCTGCAGGCGCAAATTTTTATCCTGCTGATATGACCAAAGCTGAGTTTGAACAAGCACAGTTTCCAGGGAAAATAGATTTATACACGTTGGTTCGTCGCAACGACCAAGGTGAACTCTATGCGATTCCCTATAACGAAGCCTACCGCAGTGAATTAGAGCGCGCGGCCGCATTGTTACGCGAAGCTGCCGAATTCGCCGAAGATGAAGGCTTCAAAAATTATCTAACCATGCGCGCGGATGCCTTTTTAAGTAATAACTACCAGCCGTCTGACTTTGCATGGATGGACATGACCGAGAACGCCATTGATGTGGTCATTGGCCCTATAGAAAGCTACGAAGACCAACTCTATGGCTATCGTGCAGGGTTTGAGTCTTACGTGTTGATCAAAGACTTGGCCTGGAGTGAAAAACTCGCCGTTTACGCACAGTATTTACCTGAGCTGCAACGTAACTTACCGGTACCGGCCGAGTACAAAGCGGAAGTGCCTGGTTCGGGTGCTCAGTTGAATGCCTACGACGTGGTCTACTATGCTGGCCACTCCAACGCAGGCAGTAAAACCATCGCGATTAACTTGCCGAATGATGAGCAAGTTCAACTGCAAAAAGGCACGCGCCGTTTACAACTCAAAAACGCGATGCAGGCAAAGTTTGATGCCATCTTGGTGCCTATCGCAAACGAGCTGATTGTGCCGGACCAGCGCCAGCATATTACCTTTGACGCATTCTTTGCCAATACCATGTTTCATGAAGTTGCACATGGTTTAGGCATTAAAAACCTTATTGGCCAAGAAGGAACCGTGCGTGAAGCCTTAAAAGAGCATGCCTCGGCGCTAGAAGAAGGCAAAGCTGACATTTTGGGCTTGTACATGGTCACCCAATTGCTTGAAGCTGGGGTGATTGAAGAAGGCACACTGGAAGATTACTACACCACGTTCTTAGCGGGCATTTTCCGCTCAGTGCGTTTCGGAGCTTCCAGCGCACACGGCAAAGCCAACATGATTCGCTTCAACTACTTTGAGCAAGCGGGTGCCTTTTCACGCAATGAACAAGGCCAGTATTCAGTAAACATGGATGCCATGCGCGAAGCGATGAATAGCCTGTCAGAGAAAATTCTGACCCTGCAGGGCGACGGTGACTACGCGGGTGTTGGTGAGTTATTTGATACCATGGGGAATATTGGGCCGCAGTTACAAGCTGATCTTGATCGCCTGTCAGCTGCCGACATTCCAGTTGATATAACCTTCCGTCAAGGCAAAGACGTGTTGGGTTTATAATCATTTAAAGGGAGCCAAGGTTTTTGGCTCCCTTTCTCTCACCTTTCAATTTCGCCAATCACGCTCGGTCGAATTTATTAACAAACCAGTAGAGCGCTGCACTCGGTATTCCAGCAACAAGCGTTAAAATGAACCAAAAGAATCCATTCAATAAATAAATATTCTTACCGGCTCGTCGGGTTGAAAGCGCATCTGAATACACGGCAACGGCTAATACGACATGAATTATAGCCGTAAGAAGTAAATAAAAAATGCCGATACCCGAAGTAAAAGAATGTTCGAAAATCATACACATCTCCTTTTGTGATTCGCCACAACTATACCAATAAATATCTCTGCAGACTTAATGTTTTCAAGCATCGCACATTGGTCATCTTTAAGGTAAAATTGCTGGCATTGAAAGCCCATCGGCTTCTCCGTGGCTTCTCCGTAACTACAGGAATAACGCATGACACCCGATTGGGATGAACTCGAACTGGACGATGAACTCATCGACGTTCTACGAGCAGCTGACATTAACAAGCCCGCTAAAGTACAGCAAGCCGTAATTCCAGCGGCCCTTGAAGGGCACGACCTATTGGTTAATTCGCCGACGGGTACGGGTAAAACACTCGCCTTTCTGCTACCAGCTATTCAGCATTTGCTGGATTTCCCACGTCGGCACCCAGGGTCTGCACGCATCTTGATTTTAGCGCCAACGCGCGAATTAGCGCAGCAAATAGCAGAACAAGCCGATGCGTTTGGTGAAACAACCAACCTGAAAACGGTATTAATTACCGGCGGCGTCAATTACGGCTCACAGCATCAAGCTTTGCAAGCCAACCATGACATTGTGGTGGCGACGCCTGGCCGCTTGCTGGACCTGATTGGTGCTGACCAATATGAACTTGAAAGCGTTGAGTGGTTGGTGATTGACGAAGCCGATCGTATGCTTGACATGGGCTTCACCAGTGCCGTGAAACAGCTCGTTAACGAAGCACGCAATCTTAAGCAAACTCTGCTGTTTTCTGCCACGTTAGACAGCACTGGGGTGCAACGTTTTTCTGCGGAGATTCAAAAAGAGCCGCAGCAAATTACCATCGACCCGCCGAAGCGCGAGCGCGGTAAAATAGTCCAACGCTGGTATCAGGCAGATACCGCGGCGCACAAATTCAAGCTTCTTGAGCGAATTCTGGGCGAATACAAAGGGCGCCGTATTATCTTTGTTCGTACCCGCGAGCGTGTTGAAGAGCTGGCCGGGAAACTGCAGTCTGCCGGCGTTAAAACGCTGACCTTACGTGGCGATATGCCGCAGTCAGATCGCCAACGCATTATCGCGCGCATGGAAAAGTTCGAAGACAGTACGTTGATTGCAACTGATGTTGCTGCGCGCGGTATTGATATTGACGATATTGAAGTGGTTATTAACTTTGATTTGCCGAAGCAGGCAGACGTTTACCTGCATCGCATTGGCCGCACAGCCCGCGCCGGTAAGTCGGGTGTAGCCGTTGCCTTGGTAGAAGCACATGATGCCGAACTACTTGGGCGGATTGAGCGCTACCAAAAGGTCAAAATGGAACGTCGTGTAATAGATGACTTACGCCCGCAGTATAAATTCCCTACGCCAGGCAAGTCGAAAAAGAAAAAAGCAAAGAAAAAGAAAGCTAAGTAGGCAACTACTTAGCTTTTTTCTTATGGTGAAAGCGCCAATAGGCGAACGCGTAATAGGTTGCGGCGCCAGCCGCATCAGCAAGCAAATCACCTAAGCTGGCCTGCCGATAGGGCAATAAGTCTTGCGCCCACTCAATTGCCAAACCATAAGACGTCAAAATAGCCAACGCTGCCCATATCGGGATTGGAAAGGCCCGATGAAATGTAAGGGCCAAAACAAAAAAAGCACCGAAATGAACAACTTTATCTGCATGCTCAAACCGCGGTACTTGATTGCCAGAAATTTGCACGAGAAAAGCAACCGACAACCCTATCAGTACAATTAAAAATATAATTCGAGCAACATTTCTTGGCGTCATTTAGTATCCTTTTACGACTTGTTTGCCTTGCTTTCAGGCTGGAACACTGCAACGTTTTTGTACCCCTGCTCTTGCAAATACAGGGCCTGTAATTTACTCATTACCCCTTTGTCACAATACAACAAATAGGTTTTACTCGGATCAAGTTCAGCAAACGCCGCTGCCAATTTAAAAAACGGAATATGGCGTACCTGAATATCCGCGCCTGGCGCAATAAAAGCTCTTCGCTCAACTTCATCGCTACTGCGAATATCGATAATTTCGCTGGTTGAACCGTCGACCGTGCTGACCGAGTCAACTTTTTGAATTTGTTCTTCCGTCGCACTGCCAATTTGGCTGACTTCTTCAACGCGCGACTGCCGCACAACCTGTTCCAGCAGGCTCGCATCCAATGCAGCCTCAGCTTCAATCAACGCATCACGTTGTGCTTTCACTGTCGGCTTATTAGAAATCACACCACAGTATTCTGGCATACTTCGCGCAAAATCGGCGGTACCAATTTGTTGCGCAATGTTAATGATTTCTTGTTTATCCATAGTAATCAACGGGCGCAGCACCAGTTTATTGGTGGCTTCGTCAATTACACTAAGGTTACTAAGCGTCTGGCTCGACACTTGACCAAGTGCTTCCCCGGTTACGATTGCTGCGGTGTGCAGTTTATCAGCAACCATTTCTGCCGCCCGCAACATTTGGCGTTTTAATACCACGCCCATTAAGCCGTTATCTATTTTGGTAAGAATCTCTTCCACCACAGGTGCGAAGTCGATACTAATAAATTTAAGCGGATGTGAACTGGCATATTGCTGCCACAGGTAATAAGCAGTTTGCCTGACACCCGTTTCGTGTTGTGCCCCGCCTAAGTTAAAAAAGCAAAAATGCACACGCGCACCGCGGCGAATCAGCTGAAAACTCGCAACACTTGAGTCAAAGCCGCCCGAAAGCAGACTTAACACGGTTTCTTGGGTAGGCAGCGGGAAGCCACCTAAGCCCTGTTGCTTGTCACCGAATACACGAACCACGTCATTATCGATTTCAACACGTACCTCAACGTCTGGCCGGCCTAAGTTCACGCGGCTATTGTGGCAATGCTGTAAAATGGCGCCACCTAAGTAACGCTCTAAATCTATTGAGCGAAAAGGATGTGTCCCTTTTCGTTTTACGCGAACAGCGAAACTCTTGTTCGGCAAAGAGGACTGCCAACACTGCAATACTTCCGCCATAATCGGCTCAAAGTCGGTTGGGTCACCGCTCGCATTTCCGTAAGGCAAAGGCAGCTCATGTGAACGGCTAAACCACGAGATACCCGGAATGCGTTGTAAGAGTTCGCTGATTTGTTCGGCGCCTTGCTGCTGATCGTTCGCAACAACCACTTCGATTCTATCCCAACACCAGATAACCTTGGCGTCTACTTCGTTACGTCGCAAGATACTTTTCAGATTATTTACCAGTACCTTACCGTAGCGTTTACGAACGCCTTTACTTTTAATGGTGATTTCTGCGTGCAATCGAACTATAAATTTCATGATATTATTTACGGCCGTTTATGTTACTTCGTGTAAAAACGCGGCATTATACCTGATTTGACCGCACTGCGGAATCAAGGTAACTTGTGCGCCATATAACAGCACAGCCACTGGATTCACTAGCCTTATGAGCGATTTATCATTTGAACAAGCCATGCAACAACTTGAGCGTATTGTGGTTCAGCTTGAGCAAGGCGAACTGCCGTTAGAACAAGCGCTTGAACAGTTCGAGCAGGCCGTGAAATTATCCCGCTTAAGCCAACAGAAATTGCAGCAAGCTGAGCAGAAAGTCAGTCAGCTATTGCAACAGCAAGGCGCGGAAACTCTTGCACCATTTCAGCCAGCAGCTGAGGACGACGCGTGAACCAACGCGAACACCTGCAAGCCCTGCTGGATGAAACGCGGGAACAATTTAATCAACAACTGACGCGTTTACTTGAGCAGCGTACTGCGCTGGCACCGCGCCTCAATGAGGCCATGCATTATGCTTTGGTGCTCGGTGGTAAGCGTGTGCGCCCTTTCTTAACGCTGCAGGTTGGCCGATTATGCGGTGCTAATAAACATAGCTTAGAACGGGCTGCGGCCGCCGTTGAATGCGTGCATGCATACTCATTGATCCACGACGACTTACCCGCCATGGATAACGACAGCTTACGCCGCGGTCAACCAACGTGCCACATTGCATTTGACGAAGCTACGGCCGTTTTAGCTGGCGATGCGCTGCAAACCCTTGCTTTTGAATTGCTCAGTACCAACGACAAAGCCTTGGACCCTACCCGCCAACTGGAAATGATTCATGTGCTTGCTGATGCCAGCGGTGACCGTGGTATGTGCGGTGGTCAGGCATTAGACTTAGCCGCAACGGGTATGAAGCTGCCTGAGTCTGAGCTGGCCCAAATACACATTCATAAAACCGGTGCGTTAATTCGTGCCGCTGTGCAACTCGGCGTTTTGGCGGGGCATGCAGAAGCCCAATCGTATCGTGCTCACTTTGATGCGTTCGCGCATTATCTGGGTCTGGCATTTCAGGTGCAGGATGACATTTTAGATGTTGTTGGTAATACCGCAGCGCTTGGTAAAACCCAGGGCAGCGACCTGCATGCCAACAAAGCAACCTATGTAAGCTTGCTTGGAATAGACGGCGCGAAGCAACGGTTACACGATTTACACCATAAAGCGCTTCATGCGCTGAGCAAAATTCCTTACAATACCCATATATTGGAAGCATTCGCAGATCATCTGCTGAACCGGGATCATTAATACATGTCGTCACCTAGCAGTCACTCAACGTCTTCAGCAACTTTGTTGGACACTATCAACCTACCGGCAGACTTACGCTTACTTCATGAGCGTCAGCTACCGCAGGTATGTGCGGAGGTGCGTGAGTTTCTGCTTAATTCGGTTAGCCAGAGCAGCGGGCATTTAGCTTCGGGCTTAGGTACGGTGGAACTCACCGTGGCACTGCATTATGTGTATTCAACACCACATGATCAGTTGGTTTGGGATGTTGGCCACCAGGCGTATCCGCATAAAATACTGACAGGCCGTAAAAATCAGTTGCACAGCATTCGTCAAAAAGATGGTTTGCACCCGTTCCCATGGCGTGAAGAGAGCGAATACGACACGCTAAGCGTTGGCCATTCCAGCACCTCGATAAGTGCTGCTTTAGGTATGGCGATTGCCGCGCAACGTAATAACAGTCAGCAAAAAATCGTTTCTATAATTGGTGATGGCGCGATTACTGCCGGCATGGCTTTTGAAGCACTCAATCATGCGGGGGATATTAAGCCCGACATGTTAGTGATTCTTAATGACAACGACATGTCGATTTCCGAAAACGTTGGCGCACTGAATAATCACCTTGCGCGCGTTTTATCCGGCAAGGTTTACACCTCCATTCGTGAAGGGGGTAAAAAGTTACTGCAAGGCATGCCTGGTATCTCGCATCTTGCCAGCCGTGCTGAAGAGCATGTGAAAGGCATGGTTGCACCAGGTACTATTTTTGAAGAACTTGGCTTCAACTACATTGGCCCAATTGATGGGCACGATGTGAACTTGCTGGTGGATACACTGCGTAATATGCGCAGCTTGAAAGGCCCACAGTTTTTACATGTGGTTACCCGCAAAGGCAAAGGCTATGGGCCAGCTGAGAAAGACCCTATCGGTTATCACGGCGTGCCTAAATTTGACCCGAAACAAACATCGCTGCCAAGCAAGAAGCCAGGCACCCCATCGTATTCCAAAGTGTTTGGCGATTGGCTGTGCGAAATGGCGGCAACCGATGGCAAACTCATGGCGGTTACGCCAGCCATGCGCGAAGGTTCCGGCATGGTCGAATTTTCGCAGAAATATCCTGACCAGTATTTCGATGTAGCTATTGCCGAACAGCATGCGGTTACCTTTGGAGCTGGCTTAGCAATTGGCGGGTACAACCCAGTTGTCGCTATCTATTCAACGTTCCTACAGCGTGGTTATGATCAATTGATTCATGACGTGGCGATACAGAACTTGCCGGTGTTGTTCGCCATAGACCGTGCGGGCATCGTTGGTGCTGACGGCCCAACCCACCAGGGCGCATTTGATTTAAGCTACATGCGCTGCGTGCCTAACCTGGTGATTATGGCGCCTAGCGACGAAAACGAATGCCGCAACATGCTCTATACCGGGCATCTGCATCAGGGCCCAGCCGCTGTGCGTTACCCGCGTGGTAATGGTATTGGCGTTAAAATGGACGAGCACATGCAACAATTGCCAATTGGCAAGGGCCGAATTGTGAAAAATGGGCAAGGCGTGGCTATCTTAAATTTCGGTACCCTGCTTGAAGAGGTGCAAACCTGCGCCGAAGCAATCAATGCGACGGTTGTTGATATGCGCTTCGTGAAGCCGCTCGACACTGACTTAATTGATAGCGTTTGCGCGGAGCATGAACTTATCGTAACGGTTGAAGAGAACGTCATTGCTGGTGGTGCTGGCAGTGCGGTGAGTGAGTATTTGGCATCGCAAGGGAAAGCCATGCAACTCCTGCATTTAGGTTTGCCAGACGCCTTCATTAAACACGGTAGCCAAGACGAGATTCGCCACGAACTGAAACTTGACGCAGCGGGCTTAGAAGAACAAATTAAAGCCCGTCTGAAGTAAGTGTAATACGGTGACGCTGGCCACGCCGGCCAGCAAGTCATCAACCATGATCCCCGCCCCACCTTTTAGATTTTTATCGCACCAGCCAATTGCACCAGGTTTGTAGATATCGAAAAACCGAAAAAGCACGAACGCGCCAAGCACGTTGTACCAGGTAAATGGCAATGCAAACATTGCAATCATATAGCCGGCAATTTCGTCCCAGACTATCGCAGGATGGTCGTGTACACCGAGCGCTTTTGCGGTAAACCCACAAATCCATAGCCCCGCCACTGCCGCGATGATTGTCACCAAAGCGTAGCCAACAATATTTAAATACTGCATCGCAAATACGAGCGGAATGGCCGCCAATGTGCCGAAGGTGCCAGGTGCTTTCGGTGCCAGGCCGCTACCGAATCCAAGCGCTAAACAGTGAACGGGGTGCAGCAATAAGCGTTTCATAGCTTAGTCCGACTCAATGGCTGAGGCGCTAAAGTGTTCAAAGCCATGTGCTGTTTCCGGTAGTTCCCAAGGTTCATCGCCGTGCCGTAGCTGCAGCACTTCAGCGTCACTGGTAATTCTGCCAATACATACCGGTTTGCTGGGGCTGTGTGCGGTTACTGTGTCAAACAGTCCACGTTGAGACTCTGGCACAGTAAATAACAATTCATAGTCATCACCGCTAGTTAACGCATACGTTAAAGCATCTTCAGCCGAAAGGCTTTCGGTTAGCGCCATAGACAGTGGCAATTCATCCACGCTGATACGCGCGCCTACGTGGGAGGCTTTGAGTACATGCTTGATGTCAGCCAACAAGCCATCAGACACGTCTATGGCGCTGCTAGCTATGCCGCGTAAAGATTGCCCTAGGGCAACGCGTGGTGAAGGGAAATAAAGCCGCTCTGTTAAGCGGCGTTGGTAATCAGGGTTAAGTTTACGGCGATGTTGACGGGCAGCTAAAGCTAAGCCTGCATCACCTAGGGTGCCGCTTACATAAAGCCAGTCACCGGGCTTGGCCCCATCACGACGAACGGCCTTACCGCGCGGCACAAAACCATGCGCTGTCACGGTAATCGATAGCGGCCCCTGTGTGGTGTCGCCACCAATAAGCTGGCAGCTATAGTAGTCACAGATTTCACGCAATCCGTGCGCGAAGCCTGTTAACCACTCTTGATTAACCTGCGGCAAACTGATCGCCAAGCTAATCCAAGCTGGTTCAGCGCCCATGGCAGCTAAATCACTTAAATTAACCGCAACAATTTTATGGCCAACGGCTCGGGCAGGCGTGTCCTCATCAAAGTGAACACCCTGCACCATGGTATCGGTTACAATAACCAAGTCAGAATTATCTGGAACTCGCGTAACAGCACCGTCGTCACCGATGCCTATTTCAACATCATCGCGCTTGGGTAAGCGGTGCGTGAAATAGGTTTCAATGAGATCGAACTCACCAAAGGCCATATCGTTTCTCACCTACTGGCGAGCAGCACGGAGGGAATCAATTGCTTTATCGAGCACACCATTTACAAATCGATGGCTGTCATCAGCACCGAAAGCTTTTGCAAGCTCAATCGCTTCATTAATCGCGACCTTATACGGAACGTCTAAACGCTCACGTAGTTCATAGGCAGCTAGCCGCAGTACCGCACGCTCTACTTGATCGAGATCTTTCAATGGGCGGTCTAAAAACGGCTCAAGCGACGCATCCAATGTATTCGATTGACCGGCTACGCCTCGCACTAACGCAAGGAAGTAATCCACATCAATTTTACTGGTGTCGTTATCGGTTAAAAACTGTGCTTCGATATCACTCATGCTATTTTGCGTTAATTGCCATGAGTAAATCGCCTGTACGGCAAGTTTTCTAGCCTTACGGCGTGCAGCTGGTTTCATTATCTACTCTCTTAAATTTGGCTCAGAACATTAACCATTTCGAGTGCGCTGAGTGCCGCCTCGGAGCCTTTATTGCCGGCTTTGGTACCGCTACGTTCAATGGCTTGCTCAATGCTGTCGGTGGTTATAATACCGAATGCAACGGGTACTTCGTGCTCAAGGGCAACGCGACCAAGGCCACTGTTACTCTCGCCAGCAACAAAATCAAAATGCGGCGTACCGCCACGGATAACTGCACCAACAGCGATAATCGCGTCGTAGTTACCTGACTTCGCCAGCTTTTTCGCTGTCAGTGGAATTTCATAGGCACCAGGCACGCGTACTACAGTGATATCGTCACTATTTACTTGGCCATAATGCTTCAGCGTTGTTAAAGCGCCCTCTAACAGGCTATCAACCACAAAGTGGTTAAACCGAGAGACGACAATCGCAAATTTCTTACCGGGAGCGGCAATTCCGCCTTCAATAACTTTCATGGTTGAATCCTTTTCTTAAAATCGGCGCGATAATAGCACAAATTTGCCGATCAGGCATGTTCTGGATGTTTTCCGACCGCATGCGCTAGAGCTGCCTTAACGCGTAACAATTCGGCGTCAATTTCGCCACGGATCATAAGTGCTGGGGTAATCTCAATGACTTTACGGGAAAAGTCTAACGCAATAGGCACTACGGGAACCTTCGCGGACTGGGCTATATGTAAAAAACCTTTTTTCCATTCAGCAACTTTTTTGCGTGTGCCTTCTGGCGACAACGCCAAAATCAGATGCTCACGCTGCTGAAACTGAGCAACCATCTGCTCCACCACACCACTGGCTGCGCGTCGATCGACGGGAATGCCACCTAGCCAGCGCAGTAAGCTATTAACTGGGAAACGAAATATGGTGTGCTTGCCTAAAAAACTTAAGTTCAAACCCAATGCTAGCATTGCAAACACGCCAATGAAAAAGTCCCAGTTCGATGTATGCGGCGCAACCGGAATAATGGCTTTGCGTACCTGAGGCAGGTCACCTTCAACTTTCCAACCACCCAATAATAATAGGCCGGTACGCCCAACCCAACGGCTAAAAGCGTTTCCTCGAAGCGGAAAGTCACCTTGAATTTCCGCAGGGATTTGAGCTGATGAAGCGTCTTTCATTACTGCATGAGAGCCTGTTGTATTGACTCAAGTTTCAGTTTGATACGGCGAATATTATCTGGGCCCGTACGTAACATTTGCTTCTGCGCAGCAGGCAATTCTTCTAAGGTAGGGTCTGCATAACGGTACATTACACTGTCGTCATTCAACTCAATGACAGTGCCGACCGAAGGCGTTGCTAACAACGTGTCGATAGCTTCTAGCAACACGTCGTTCGGGTTCTGATCAGGGTAACCAATCTCGGCAAGTGCGTCGCTGATTAATGGGCGATAACGGTCCATCATAGTCACCAAAACTTCAGTGTCCAAGCTTACAAACCAGTCCACAATCGGGTTGTAGCGGTCATAGCTGCGCGGATCGATATAGATTTTACCGTTCTGTTCCAGTACACGGAATTGGGCTTTCGGACCTTCGATAACGGCCTTCTCACGAATCACCATGCCTTGACGCAGGTTATCGACAAACACCACGGCGTCACGAATAATCTGCTTGCTAACAACTGGCGCGATATCCTGCTCGGCTTCTTGCAGCTCGGCCAACACAACCTCAGAGCTCTCAGCCAACGCTGGTAGCGGCTTGGCTGGCTCTGGCGCTGGTTCAGGTTCTAACTCAACCGTCTCGCTAATTTCAGGTATTGGTTCATCAATTTCAGATTGTTCAACCGGCTCAGGTTGCTGCTCAGGAACTTGCTGAGACACAGGGTCAGGTTGCTTGATTTCGGGCTCTACCTGCTTCTCTTGCTGCTGTGCTAACCAAAAGACCACGACAATCGCAATTGCGATAACCGCAATGACGCTTAAGATAAGCTTACCTTTATGCGTAGATGTCGCTGCTGGCTGCCCTTGCTCCTGCCCAAAATCTCTCATTGCTTACCCCTTAACAGTGTTACTTTTGGTCGCGTTCAGCGCGATAAAATACCAACTCACTCTCGGTGGACTCATCTGCATTAAAGCGATAACCACCGGCGTTAAATTGGCGCAGTTCAGCCACTGTTTTTGGTTGCTCAGTCATAATGTACCGAGCCATCATACCGCGTGCTTTTTTCGCCCAAAAACTAATTACTTTAAATTGACCGTTTTTCTCATCTTTGAATACTGGTGTAATGACACGTGCATTCAAGCGTTTCGGTTGCACACTGGAAAAATATTCCTGCGAAGCCAGGTTGATGACAAGATCAGACTTAATCGCATCTAAATCTTCATTCAACATGTCGGTGATTTCGTCACCCCAAAACTCGTAAAGGTTACGCCCGCGCGCGGTGTCTAACTTGGTACCCATTTCTAAACGGTATGGTTGCATCAAGTCCAATGGCCGTAATACACCATATAGACCCGACAATATGCGTAAATGTTCCTGAGCATATGAAATTGCATCTTCAGAAAGTTTTTCGGCGGCGAGTCCGGAATAGACATCGCCGTCAAAAGCATAAATTGCCGGGCGAGCGTTATTGGTTGTAAACGGGGTATGCCACTCGGTAAATCGAGCGGCATTTAGTCCTGCCAACTTATCACTAATCTTCATCAGCTCGCTGAGCTGCTGCGGAGATAAAGCTTGGCAACGATCCACCAGCTCTTGGGCCCGCTCCAACATACGCGGCTGACTGTGCTTGTCAGTCGGTAAAGGACTGTCGTAATCCAAATTTTTAGCAGGTGAAATCACTACCAGCATAATTATCTCCGTTTAAGTCTTGCCCTGCCTGTTAAGGCATTGGTTCGAGGTCTTCGCCCTCTTTCTCTACTTCTGGTGGCATTAAGTCTTCGCGGCTAACGCCCAATGCTAAGGCGAGTGAACTGGCAATGTAAATTGATGAATACGTACCAATTACCACACCGAATAATAATGCTGTAGCGAAACCGTGAATTAACTGACCGCCTAATAAGAATAAAGCAGTTAGTACCAGCACCGTTGTCAATGACGTGATTACTGTACGACTCATGGTATCGGTTAGTGCGCCATCGATGGTTTCTTCAGAAGTACCTTTGTGGTACTTACGGAAGTTTTCTCGAATTCGGTCACAGACCACCACGGTATCGTTTATCGAGTAACCAATTACAGCAAGTAAAGCTGCTAATACGGTAAGATCAAACTCTAAACCTAAAACGGAAAATAAACCCAGCGTGATAATAACGTCGTGCGCCAAGGCGCCTACCGCACCAAGCGCTAATCGCCATTCGAAGCGAATAGCAATATAAATGAGAATACAAATTAGAGCGGTCAACATGGCTAAACCGCCCTGCTCCGTCAATTCATCACCCACTTGCGGTCCAACGAATTCAATTCGGCGCATTTCCACTGCACCGTCACTTTCACTGCGCAATATCGATAGAATTTCGTTGCCCAACTGCTGCGCTTTCACACCCTCTTGCGGTTCTACGCGAATCAACACGTCTTGCTGGGTACCAAAGTTTTGAACTACTGCACCACCAAAACCATTGGCATCAAGTGATTTACGAATCGCTGGTAAATCAGCTGAGGTTTCATAACCCACTTCAATAACGGTACCGCCGGTGAAGTCTAAGCCCCAATTCAATTGATTAACGCTCAAGCTCACAATCGATGCGAGTATCAGGAGGCCACTGATTATCCATGCGCCAAAACGAAAGCGCATGAATGAAAGTGTTTTGTTTGTTTTAATTAGCTCGTGCATAAATTCCCCTTATACCGACAACTTATCGATGCGTTTGCCACCCCAAACAGCGTTAATAACTGCACGGGTACCGACAATTGCGGTAAACATCGAGGTGATAATGCCGATTGCTAGCGTCACAGCAAAGCCTTTAACTGGGCCAGTGCCGATAGCAAACAAGATAACTGCAACAATCAAAGTGGTTACGTTCGCGTCCATAATGGTTGAAAATGCACTGTCATAACCATGGTGTATCGCTTGCTGCGGACTGCGCTTCGCTTTTATTTCTTCGCGTATTCGCTCAAATATAAGTACGTTGGCGTCAACCGCCATACCAACCGTAAGAACAATACCCGCCATACCCGGCAAGGTAAGCGTTGCGCCTGGAATCATCGACATCACGCCAATAATAAGTACCAGGTTTGCAGTAAGCGCAAGGTTTGCCACCAAACCAAACTTTTTGTAGTACACCATCATAAAGGCAACGACCAGCAAAAAGCCCCAGATAATTGCTTGTGTGCCAAGCGCGATATTTTCTTTACCCAAGCTTGGACCCAAGGTGCGCTCTTCGACAATCTGAATTGGTGCAATCAATGCACCAGCACGCAATAACAACGCGAGGTTTTGCGCTTCTTGCTGCGAGCTGATGCCGGTAATACGGAAGTTGCTGCCCAAGCGTGATTGAATGGTTGCAACGTTGATGACTTCGGCGTGGCGTTCAAACACGATGCGATCGTTTTCGTCACGCTCGCCAGTGGCCTTAAACTCGATAAATAAGGTTGCCATTGGCTTGCCTACGTTATCACGCGTGGCCAAAGACATTTTGTCACCACCTGCGCCGTCTAAGGAGATACTGACTTGCGGGCGTTGGTTTTCGTCAAAGCCTGAGCTAGCGTTGACAATGTGGTCACCGGTAAGAATCACGTCTTCGCGCAATAGCGTATTACCGCCGTTGCGATTCGGGAATAACTCAGCGCCAAAAGGCACACGACCCATTTCGGCGTCACGTAAGCTGTTTTCATCGTCAACCAGACGAAACTCCAGGGTTGCGGTTGCACCAAGGATTTCTTTGGCGCGCGCAGTGTCTTGAACACCCGGAAGTTGCACCACGATGCGGTCTGCACCTTGGCGCTGAACCACAGGTTCTGCAACACCCAGCTCATTCACACGATTTCGCAAAATCGTTACGTTTTGAGAAATTGCGTAGTCTTGGGTTTCTTTTAATTTCGCGTCGGTCATTCGAAGGCGCAGTGTTTTGCTGCTTTCTTCTTCAATGAGCGTATAACCCGGATAACGGTTATCTAAGTACTGCTCTGCCGCGGCATAGTCTTCACTGCTGCGCAGCTCGACCACCACATCACTGTCTTGACGACGAATATTGGTAGAACGAATACGCTCTTCACGCAGCTCGGTACGCACTGTGTCACGCATTTGATCTTGAATTTTGCGTGTGGCTTCTTGCATATCCACTTCCATTAAGAAGTGAACACCACCACGTAAGTCGAGGCCCAATTTCATTGGTTCAGCACCAAGATCAGCTAACCAATCCGGTGTGGCCGGCGCTAAGTTTAACGCCACGATATAATCGGTGCCTAAATCACGCAAAATCTCATCACGGGCTTGTAACTGCTCAACGTCAGAGTTAACACGCACCAAGATTTGATCATTCTCAAGCGTGACACCTTTCGGTTGTATTTCGAGCCGTTCCAAGGTTTGTTCAACAGTGCCTAGCGTATCGGTTGTAATCGAGGCATTTCGGCTGGCGGAAATTTGCACCGCATAGTCTTCACCGTAAATGTTCGGCAACGCATACAAGGCAGCCACCGCCAAAATGGCGATGACCATCAGGTTTTTCCAGAGCGGAAACTTATTTAACACGTTAAATCCTTATCTCATGTTACAGAGATTTCATCGTACCTTTTGGCAGTACTGCGGTAACTGCTGATTTTTGCACAGTTACTTCCATACCTTCCGCAACTGCAATCACCATAAAGTCTTTGTCTTCAGCGATTTTAGTAATGCGACCAACGAAACCACCGTTCATCAATACTTCATCACCTTTACCGATGTTTGAAATAAGTTCTTTATGCGCTTTAACGCGTTTGGCTTGTGGACGGTAGATCATGAAATAAAAGATCAAACCGAACATAACCAGCATGAAAACAAGTTCCATACCGCCGCCTTGAGGTGCGCCAGCTTCTTGTGCGTATGCCGTTGGAATTAAGAAATCCATGAATATCCCCTTTCTGTATTTTTAAGTTGTTGAGGTTAGAGATGGGGCTAAATGTAGTGCAAACAAGCCCAATTCTCTATTTTTTAATGAATGGCGGGCATTCTAACGAATTTCTGCTTAAATAGGGAGAAAATTGACGTACACTGAACCTTCAGTAAGCGCAAATAATTGGAAGAACAACGATAATATGGACCTAGCGACGCTATTTTATTGGATTGACCATTTAGGTGTGGCCGTTTTTGCGGTTTCTGGCACCCTATTAGCCTTTCGCAAGAACATGGACGGTTTCGGCGTGATTGTTCTTGCCACTGTAACCGCCATTGGCGGTGGCACCACGCGCGATCTTATTCTCGATATGCCGGTATTTTGGGTGTATGACCCCAACTATCTATACACCGTTGCATTAGCCGCATTAGTCACTATTCTGTGGCTGCGCTACAAAGATTATATTCACCAAAAAACCTTACTTTTAGCCGATGCTGTGGGTGTTGGCTTCTTCACCGTCATGGGTGCGTTAAAAGCTTTAGAAGCTGGTTTTTCACCGTTAATCTGCATCATTATGGGCACGATGACTGCCTGTTTCGGCGGTATGCTCCGCGATGTATTGGCGCGCGATGTACCCATGGTACTAAAAGGTGAGCTGTACGCCACAACGTGCCTGATAGGCGCTACCGTTTTTGTGTTTATTGCACCCTACTCGCAACTGCTCGCAATTGTGGTCGGCGGGGTAACAACCATTCTCATTCGGCTGGGCGCAATTCGTTGGCAATGGTCGCTCATTGTATTTCATGAGCACAACGACGGGCACCGTTAACCATGCTAAGTACTGGCGTTGCTATATTGCTTGCTGTTGCCTACATCGCAATTCTTTACAGCATCGCCTACCGTGGTGAACGCAAACCACCGAACCAAGTTAAGCCCTATCGTTACGCGCTAGCCCAAGGCATTCACTGCACCACGTGGGCATTCTACGGCACCATCACGCAATCAGCCTACTACGGATGGTCGGTAGCCCCAACCTATGTGGGTGCCATGCTGGTGTTTCTGTTTGCGCACCGTATTCAGATGCGCTTACTGCACGTGTGTAAGCAACAAAATCTTACCTCAATTGCCGATGTTATAAGCCACCGATATGGCAAATCACCAACGCTGGCCTTGGCTGTGGCGCTCATCGCCCTTATCGGTATTGTGCCCTATATTGCGCTGCAATTACGCGCGGTAACCGGCAGTTTTGCTGCAGTCACCGGTTTAGCCGACAAACCGCTGCCCTGGTTTGGTGATATCGCCGCTCTCGTCGCGTTGGCCATGATGATGTTCGCGATACTATTTGGAACCCGCCGCATGAGCCTTGCCGAGCAGCATTCAGGACTTATGGATGCTGTTGCATTTGAGTCCGTGGTGAAACTGCTCGCGTTTATGGGTGTGGGTATCTACGTGAGTTATTCATTATTTGATGGCGTGGCCGATGTGTTTTTGCAGGCAGCTCAGTCCGTCCAGGTCAGCACGGTTTTAGAAGGCCAGCCAAGTGGTGGATTTGTTTACTTAACCCATATTTTATTGGGCGGCATTTCAATGTTTTGCCTACCCCGGCAATTTCATGTCAGTTACATCGAAAATACTGACCCAGAAGAGCTACGGACCGCACGGTGGGCCTTTCCGCTTTACTTATTCGCGATTAATTTATTTATCTTACCTATCGCACTTGCCGGTTTATTGCTGGTGCCAGAAGCGGCTCAGTCAGACACCTTTATGATTTCGGTATTACTGCAAGCCGATACGCCGTGGATAACCACAGTTGCGTTCATTGGCGGCTTAGCGTCTGCCACCAGCATGGTTATTATCGCAACCCTGGCACTCAGTATTATGATGTCTAACGACGTGGTGATGCCGTTTTGGCTGCGCGCAACCAAGCGCAAACTGCGTAATGTTACCTTCACCCCCAAACGTATCTTGCGCATTCGCCGCACCACCATCACCGTTATTATCTTGTTGGCGTTTGGTTTTCATAAACTCACCGAAGCCAATTTACCTTTAGTGAACGCCGGCTTGTTGTCTTTGGCTCTGCTGGCACAACTTGCGCCCGCGCTGCTTGGTGGCTTGGTTTGGCAACGGGGTAACAAAGCGGGAGCAAGTATCGGTATAGCGGTTGGTACAGCCATGTGGTTATGGTTGCTGTTTATCCCGTCTATCCAATTAAACCGAGGTTTGTCAGATGTCGACTTAAGCTCAGGCGTACTCGCCAGCTTAGGTGCCAACCTCGTTATCTACATCGTATTTTCTTGGCTCATCAAGGTGAATTCTGTTGAGCAACAGCAGCACCGTTTGTTTACCGACCCAACCGGGGGTCACCCGGAGCTGTATCAACACCAAGCGATTTCGTGGGGCCGGTTGCGCCAGTTATTAGCACGATTTTTTGACTCCATTGAACTGGAGCGTTTAAGTGAACGGTTAAACCATGACCTAACCACCGCCCCCGCCGATGAATTGGTACCAGGAACCCTATTGGCACGCATAGAGCGCGAGCTTTCTGCAGTCATAGGTAGTGCCGCCAGCCGCATCTTACTTGATACTGTCACACAGCAACCGACTGTGCCCATCGCGCAAGTTGTAACCTGGGCCACCGAAGCGTCACAGCTTTACAAGTTCAACCGTGAACTGCTGCAAGCCTCGGTGGAGAATATTCCGCAAGGCATTAGCGTTATTGATCAAGACTTAAGGTTAGTGGCATGGAACCACCGTTATGTTGAGGTGTTTCAATATCCCCCCGGCTTCTTGCAAGCAGGCATGCCGGTAGCTGACTTGCTTCGCTACAATGCGAAGCGCGGCTTGATTCATGCTGATGCGAATTCTGACCTTGATGATGAAGTTGACAAGCGCATCAATTATTTGCGTCAAGGCAGTGCTTACCGCTACCAGCGCCAGCAAGGCGACCATGTTATTGAACTGCAAGGCGCGCCGATGCCGGGTGGCGGCTTTGTGACAACCTATACCGATATCACCGAGTTGGTGCAGGCCCAACGCGCGCTTGAAAAAGTAAACGTTGAGCTGGAACAACGCGTTGCAGATAGAACCGCGCAGTTATTGGAAGCAAAACAAGCCGAAGAGCGGGCTCACCAAAGTAAATCGCGCTTTTTCGCGGCGGTAAGTCACGACTTAATGCAGCCCTTTAACGCTGCAACCCTATTTTGCGATATGTTGGCCCAACGGCTAACCGACGAGCCCGCGCAACTTGCTCGGCAAATACAGCAGTCGCTGCACAATGCGGAAGAATTGCTAACCATGCTACTGGAAATGACGCGCCTGGAAGCCGGCAACCTTCCAGTTAATCAGCAGTTGGTGGCGTTGCATGACATTATTCAACCCTTGGTGGATAGCCAGCAGGTTATTGCTGCCGATAAAGCCATTCAAGTACGCTATGTACCAACCCGCGCGCAACTAACCACCGACCGCAAAATGATCAGCCGTATCGTGCAAAACTTGCTGTCCAATGCCGTTCGTTACACCGACCAGGGTAAAATTTTAATCGGCGCAAAACGCCGGGGAAATTCGCTTCAGCTTAAAGTTATCGATACCGGGCGCGGCATACCTAATGATCAGCGCAATAAAATTTTCAAAGAGTTTCATCAGGTTAATCAAAGTGGCGACAATCCCGGCTTAGGTCTTGGCCTCGCCATTGTGGAGCGCATGTGCCGGCTGTTAGATATTCCTTTGTCGCTCGAATCTCAAGTTGAGCGCGGCACCGTGTTCACACTTACTTTTCATAACGTTACTTGGCAACGCCAATTATCGCGCACCCGAGCAAACGCCCCGGTGGCTTCTGAGATGTTCTTACAAGATATTCGCGTGTGGCTGCTCGACAATGACGCGAGCGTATTACAAGCCATGGCGCAGCTGTTTGAAAGTTGGGGAGCAACGGTTGCGACGGCTGCAAACAGAGATCAGCTACCGTGGCAGTCGGCTCAGCCAGATTTGCTGGTGTTTGATTACCATCTTGATAATAACGATACGGGAATTAACGTGTTACATGCTGTACGCGAACACTTTGGCAATTGGCAGCTACCCGCGATAATTAATTCAGCCGACCCTGACGAGAACGTGCGTGAGCAAGTGATTGCTAACCACGCGTCATTCACGCCAAAACCAATTAAAACCGCCGCACTGAAACGGCTGATTAAACGTCTGCTTCGGCGTTGAATCCTGACGAATTAAGCATTTGTTTAAAGATAATCCCCGCCTGAGTACGGTTAATTACATTCAATTTACGCAAAATAGCCGAAACGTGCTGTTTGATGGTGGTTTCTTGAACATTTAGCTCGTGCGCTATTTGCTTGTTGAGCAAACCGTCTGCCAAACATTCTAAAACGCGAAACTGTTGCGGCGTAAGCTGCTCCAGTCGCTGTGCGAAATCGACATATTCTGTGGGCGACTCTGCGTCGACTGTATCGCGCAAGTATTCAGGTAACCAGGTATCACCCGCCAGCACGCTATGCACTGCTTGTTGCAATTCCACCAGTGGCATCGATTTCGGAATGTATGCGCTGGCTCCGAACGCCATCGCTTGGCGAATGGTCGGCACTTGCTCGTTCGCGGAGACAATCACAACGAGAATATCTGGATAGCGACTACGCAGTGAGGTTAGACCGGTCAGCCCTTTGTTACCGGGCATGGTTAAGTCTAGTAACACCAGTTCAATTTGTGGGTGTGCTTGAATTAATTCTAATAATTGCTCAAATGAGGCAGCTTCAAGAATAGGAGCATCCAGCGTTTCTGCCAGTGCTTGTTTTAGTGCAGCTCGAAATAATGGATGATCATCAGCGATAATTGCACGCGCCATGCCTGAACCTGATTGGATTGAAACTGAAGTGGTCATGCTAGCGCGTCCAAAGAAAAAAGTCAGTGGTTACCTGCAATCAATATCAGGTAACCACTGTATGGGGTTAGAACATAGCGTTAGAACTTATACCCCACAGACAGGGAGATAGTACGTGGGTCACCGTAGTAACCAACGATTGTGTCTTCGCCACCAAGGCCTGGGCCAGTGCGGTTTCCGTCAGCATCGCGTGGCGCTGCGAAGTTGTAGCCAGCAAGACGATAAATCTTGTCGCCAATATTCTTCACATGCAAACCAACGTTCCATTTTCCGTCATCAGATAACCAATTCAAGCTGGTATTGGCGAGGCTGTAGCCGCCCATATCAAGCATTGAAGGCACTTCGAAAATTTGCGTTTCACTGCGATACGCAAGGTTTCCGTTCCAGACCAATTGACCAATGCTGCTATCAAATGATTGGCTAAAGCCAACATTCGCACTCCACTCAGGTGTATTAGCAAACGACCAAACATCTGATACGTCGGTATTTTCTTGAGCGACTGGGTCAAAGAAAATAACTGAATCAAATTCAGCATTTACATGACCAATAGCGGCATTCACATTCAGGCTATCAGTAACTGCTAATACCGTTTCGATTTCAAAACCTGAAACCGTCGCTTCAGCAGCGTTAAGCACTTGCGATGCAACACCAGCGGTTACAGCGCGCTGAACCGTTACTTGCATATCTTGATAGTCGGAGTAGAACACTGCAGCATTTAAGCGCATGCGGCCATCCAACAAATCAGATTTCATACCGAACTCAAAGGTATCAACAATTTCTGGGTCATATGGGTTCTGTGCGTCAGGGTTCAGTGACACATCGGCGCGCATATCTACGCCGCCAGACTTAAAGCCGTTGCTGTAGCTACCATAGAGCATCATGTCGTCATTCAAGCGATAGCTTAAACTTGCGTGTGGCGAGAAACGGCTCCAGTCAGCTTCAGTTGAAAAATCTGAATTGACGATTAATGGCGCGCCCCAATCACCCGGCTGGTTCAAGAAGTGAATGCCCAAATAAGTGTAGCGGTATACGTCTGCAGCTTTGTCGTCCTTGGTGTATCGACCACCTAAAGTTAAGGTCAGTGCATCGTTAAAGCGATACGTGCCTTGGCCATAAAGTGCTTGGCTTTCGGTATCAACACAACCACCGGTATCCAATGTTAGGCCTAACTGCGGCAATACAGTACCGAAGTCACCACATGCTTCACCGTCATAAAAATACAAGCCACCAACGAAGTCGAAATTATCATTGTTGGTGTACAAAGCTTGGATTTCTTGGGTGAACTGCTCATCTTGATAGATTGCAGGCACTAACAGTGCGCCAGCGCCGGTTGAGTCAAAGTCGATATTAGTGTCAGTATAACCTTCACGACCCGCAGTGATTGACTTAAGCGTTAGGTTTTCATTGACGTTCCAATCGATAACCGCTGACCAACCCTCGGTTTCAACCAAGTTTTCAACTGGCATTGCGATATTTGAATCATAAACATCATCGTATGGCTCTTCACCTGTTAACTGGCTGCTGGTTAAGCGGTAGCCACCTTTCGGGTTGGATTCATCTTTGGTTTTGTCATAAGAGAGCTTCACTGACAAGTCGTCAGTCACTAGCCATTTTGCACTTAAACGACCGGTCATAACGTCTTTGTTGTAGTTCTCGTCACCGGTATTAACGAACTCGCCGTAACCGTCACGTTGCAACGATGCAATTGCACCGCCAACAAAGAAGTTGTCTGACAGAGCTGTTTGGCCCGAGATTTTGATATCGCGTTGACCAAAGGTACCAACTGTACCTTGCAGATTTAACTCGTTATAGCCCGTTAACTCTTTGGTCACGTATTTCATTGCGCCACCAATGGTGTTCTTACCATAAAGTGTGCCTTGTGGGCCGCGCAGTACTTCAATACGCTCAATGTCGAATACTTCTAATACCGCACCTTGCGGACGCGCAACATAAACATCGTCAATGTAAACACCAACGCCTGGCTCAAAACCCCAAAGCGGATCTTGCTGACCAACACCGCGAATATAAGCAGTTAACGTTGAGTTGGTACCACGGCTAACTTGCATGGTTGTGTTCGGCACGCGCTGTTGCAATTCAGTGATGTCTTCGACACCGATTTCTTCAAGGTCATCGGCGCTGAAAGAGCTGACTGAAACCGGAACATCTTGAATGCTTTCCGATTTACGACGCGCTGTAACTTGAATACGCTCAAGCCCTTTAAATTCGTTTTCATTTGTTTGCTCTTCTTGCTGAGCGTATGCAGGCACCGCCATTACTGAGGCGATAGTGGCTGCAAGCAGCGAGCGGCGAAAAATGGGTTGACTCATGATGTCGTTCTCCCGGATTGTTAAGTTGTTTTGTATGCTGTTGTTTTATTTATATATCAGTGCAACGAAAGCAAACTGTTGTCATGGCTTATGTACCCTAGCTTAAAGTTTTGCTTTTGTATTCTGTACGTTAGTACTATGTAAAAAAAACAGCGATTGCCGCATGATACTTTCCATCACCGCAGCGCTTCAGGTCATGGTACCCCCTGAAACAACCTTCAAAGAGGTAATGCATGTTAAGCATGATTGGACTCGTAGGCGGATTAGTCCTACTTATCATTCTAACTTTGCGTGGAATGAATTTATTTATAAGCGCGCCCTTGTGCGCTGTTTTGGTCGCTTTATGCAGTAATGTTCCGCTGTTTCAAGGTGAGCTCAACTTCGTAAGTGCCTACATGGATGGTTTTGCCAGCTTTGTTGCCGCTTGGTTCTTTATGTTCTTGCTGGGGTCTATCTTTGGCAAATTCATGGAAGACACTGGAGCCGCCGATAGTGTCGCAAAGTGGATTATCACTAAGCTTGGCCGTAAACGTGCCATGTTAGCTGTGGTCTTAGCCTGTGCCATTCTTACCTATGGCGGCGTTAGTGTATTCGTGGTCGCATTTTCGGTTTACCCGATGGCCTTAGCACTCTTTAAAGATGCCAATTTACCACGGCGCTTTATTCCTGCCGCTCTCGCGTTCGGTTCAGTAACCTTTACCATGACATCAGCGGGCTCGCCGGAAATACAAAACTGGATTCCAATTCAATACCTTGGCACCTCACCTTACGCAGCATGGGAAGTCAGCTTGTTCGTTGCGGTGCTAATGGCCTTGTTCGGTTATTGGTGGCTCAGCCAGTTAATTGGCCGCGCGGTCGCTAATGGCGAGAGCTTTGAAGTGCGTGCTGATGACCCAAAGAACATTGAGCGCAAATTACCGTCCCCTATCAGCGGACTGGTACCACTGGTGGTGGTGCTCTCATTAAGCTTTCTATTTCACGAAGAACTGAAGCAAAACGCGCTGATTATTGCTCTGTCAGGCGGCGTTTTATCGCTGGCTATCATAAACCACAAATACTTTCAGAATATTTCACAAGCACTGACGGAAGCCTCAACCGGAGCTCTGGTTGCCATAGGTAACACAGCTGCGGTAGTTGGCTTCGGTAGCATTGCGAAAGTAACGCCGGCATTTGAACAAGCCGTTGCCGTTATGACCAACTTACCCGGCAATGAACTGGTCGGCGCCGCAGTAGCTGTAAGTGTTATTGCCGGTTTAACTGGCTCTGCTTCAGGCGGTCAGGCAATTGCGTTGCCGGTACTTGGCCCGCATTACATTGACGTTGGTGTGAACCCTGATCAATTGCACCGTATTGTGGCGATTTCATCAGGCGCACTCGACTCATTGCCGCACAATGGCTATGTGGTAACAACCATTCGCGGCATCTGTAAAGAAACCCATCAAGCAGCTTATTGGCCAGTTGCGGCAGTAACTGTTGTGGTGCCATTTGTTGGGTTAGCTGTGGCAATTGGCTTGTTTATTTGGTGGTAGTAGTACCAGGGAACTTATATGTTTGAAACAACGACACAACCGAATCCGATATTAGCGGGCGAAGCGCAAAATAGTCAGTTGATGATTATTGATTTACTGCGTCATGCCATGCGGCGCCACCCACAACAAGAAATTGTGTCACGCAGGCTTGAAGGCGATATACACCGGTATACGTACGCCGATTGTTATTCACGCAGTTGTCAGTTGGCGAATGCACTGCAGAGCCTTGGTATTGAGCCGGGTGAACGCGTTGCAACCTTGGCTTGGAATACCTACCGGCACATGGAACTCTATTACGCCGTAAGTGGAACGGGTGCTGTGGTGCACACGGTTAATCCACGTTTAATGGCTGACCAGATTCGCTGGATTTTAGATGACGCCGAAGCCAGCTGGCTATTTATTGATTTGTGCTTTGTCGATTTGCTCGATGAGTTTGTCAATGAGTTGAAAACCGTAAAAGGTGTGGTGGTACTCGCGGACACCGATAGGCAGCCTGAACTCGACCATGTTTGGTTGCCCGTTCATAACTACGAAACCCTGCTTGCTGCGCAATCAAATCATTTTGACTGGCCGACATTCCATCAAGACAGTGCGGCGCTGCTTTGCTATACCTCGGGCACGACCGGCAACCCCAAAGGTGTGCTCACCTCACATCGCTCAACAGTGTTGCATGCCCAAGCCACTATGGGGCCCGAATTGCTCGACTTGCGTAACGACACCGTGCTGATGCCGATGGTTGCTATGTATCACGTGGGCGCTTGGGGTGCGCCCTATGCGGCGCCGTTAGCTGGCTGCAAACTGGTATTGCCCGGTAATGGTATGTCGGGTGAAGCCATGTATCAGCTTATTAGCGAAGAACAGGTTACTGTTAGCCTTGGGGTGCCCACCATTTGGCTTACGCTGCATAACCATTTGAGTACCCATAACCTGACCGTACGCAGCCTTGAGCGCGTCTGTGTTGGTGGTGCGGCCTCGCCATTGGGGTTAGTGAAAACCTACGATGAAAAATACGATGTGTACTGGCAGCCAATCTGGGGCATGACTGAAACAGGCCCATTGGCCAGCTCTGCGCCGCCTACACCGCAGCTACTCGCCTTGCCTAAAGCTGAACGCTATGCCATTCAAACCACTGCTGGTCGCGCTTGTTTTGGGGTCGACATGGAGGTTTTTGATGCTGACGGCAATCCGTTACCGCATGACGGCGTTACCTCGGGTGAGTTGAAGGTTCGCGGGCCTTGGATTACCAAAAGCTATTTTCAACGGGATGATCCCGAAGCCTTTGCTGGTGGTTGGCTTGCCACTGGCGATATCGCGGTAATTGACGCGAACGGCTACATGAAGGTTGTGGACCGGAAAAAAGACGTGATTAAAAGCGGCGGTGAATGGATCAGCTCGTTGGAGATCGAAAATATTGCCAGCCAACATCCGGCTGTCAATGAAAGCTGTGTCATTGGTGTAAAACATCCAAAGTGGGACGAGCGTCCTTTACTGTTGTTGGTGGCGAATAGCGGACACACCATAGATAAAGCGGAAATCTATCAATTTATGGCGGGTAAAATCGCGAAATGGTGGACACCTGACGACATTGTTGTGGTGGAAAGCTTACCGCATACCGGCACTGGCAAACTTATTAAAAACGAACTGCGTAAGCAGTACTTCAATTACCTTGTGGAGCAATCATCATGATTTTGCGAACACTTACAGCCCTACTTCTTAGCGCCAGCCTGATAGCCTGTGGTGCTGCTCAGGCTGACTTAATGGTCGAAAAGAAATCGTTCACAACCAAAGACTTCACTACAGTAAGTGGTGAAACTATTGCTGATGTTACCGTTGGCTGGGAAGCCTACGGTGAGCTTAACGAAGCCAAAGATAACGTGATTCTGATTACGCATTTCTTTTCCGGCAACAGTCACGCCGCGGGTAAGTATACGGCGAATGATCCTCAGCCAGGTTACTGGGATGCGATTATTGGGCCCGGCAAAGCGATTGATACAGATAAGTACTATGTGATTAGTTCAGACACCTTAGTCAACGCTTTCCCACATTTACCGCACGTTATTACAACGGGACCAGCCTCAACGAACCCAGCAACTGGGAAGCCGTATGGTCTCGATTTCCCCGTGGTGACTATTCGTGATTTCGTTAATGTGCAGCATGCCTTGCTGCAAAGCCTTGGTATTGAAAAGTTACATGCCGTGGTTGGCGCATCAATGGGCTCGTTACAGGCCATTGAATGGGCATCAGCTTATCCGGATATGGTAGAGCGCATGGTATCGGTTATTGGTACAGGTGCTATGGATGCCTGGACAATAACTGCCTTGGAGCACTGGGCACGACCTATTAAGCTGGATCCGAACTGGAACCAAGGTAATTATTATGATGGCGAGGCACCATTAACCGGTGTGACGAATACGCTCGTGATGATCACGCAACAAGCGATGCACCCTGTAGCTTTTAATCAAACCTCACCTAAACAAGAGGTATTGCCAAAATCTGCGCTTGAAAGTGTTATGAACGGCTTACCCGCAACTGATTTTTGGTTTGGCGCAGCTGCAAAAAATGCCCCACTGGCCGATGCGAATCACTTGCTCTATCTGGTTAGAGCCAATCAACTCTTTGTTGCTGGGCATGACACAGACTTAGCCACCGGCTTAGAAAAAATTAAAGCTAAAACGCTCTTTTTACCAGCCAAAAACGATTTGTTACTGCAGCCTTATTTAGCTAAGCAGACGGTCGAGATTTTGAAAGCTCAAGGCAAGTCACCCCAGTACGATGAAATTGACGGTACTTTTGGTCACCTTGACGGGGTATATAACATTCAATCGAAAGCGAATGTGCTGGCTGACTTTATAAACGAATAGAGTTTCAGGAAGCTTATTCGAAGAAAAACACCGGCATATAGCCTAATGCCGATCAGTTAAGAAATGTTTTAGCGATCGGTTGACCGATCCTCCCAATGGATCAGAATCCGTAGTTAGTTAATTCTAGCTACGGATTTTTTTATGCAACTCACAACAGCACTGGCTATCG